>NZ_JANIAA010000029.1 GCF_024505145.1 Streptomyces rugosispiralis
GCGGGGCTGCACCCCGGCCCCCACCGGGGCTGTGCTCCGGATCCTCGGCGGGGGTGCGCCCCGCCGGGGCGAGGGCAGGCGGGGCGCAGCTCTGCGGGGTCTGGGGCGGAGCCCCGGTGGGGGGCCGGGGGCTTGCCCCCGGATTCGGGAAGGGGCGGGGTGGGGAACAAGCCCCCGGCAGGCCCCACCCGGGTCACCCGGGCCACCCGGGCCACCCGGGCCGGCCGGAGGGCCCGTGCCCGGGGCGGTCCCGGAACGCCGAATGGGGTGGGCCCGAGCACAACGCTCGGGCCCACCCCATTCGGCAAATGCGGCCGAAGGCCGCTACGGCAGCTGCGCTGCCCTCGCTTCGCGGCGGTTGTCGCGGAACGCGTTCACCCGGCGGGCCGTGGCGAAGAGGGGGATCACCGCGCCCATGACGACCTGCAGGGCGCAGGCCGACTGGAGGAGGAGTTCGCCGCCGGGGGCCTCGAAGGCCCAGGCGGCCAGCAGGGCCATGCTGGTGACGATCCAGCCGAGCATGGCCACGGCGAGGCGGCCGCGCGGCTTGGGGTACTCCACCCGGCTCACCATCAGCCAGGCGACGCCCACGATCGCGAGCAGCGTCGGCACGAACGGCAGGCCCAGCAGGACCACCGAGACGACGGTCAGGGCGCCGAAGGGACTCGGCATGCCCTGGAAGACGCCGTCACGCAGCGTGACACAGGAGAATCTGGCAAGCCGCAGCACCACCGCCAGCAGCACCACGATCGCGCCCACCACCGAGACCCGCTGGTAGGCGTCGTCGGACACCATCCCCCAGACGAGGACGAAGTACGCGGGGGCCAGCCCGAAGCTGATCAGGTCGGAGAGGTTGTCCAGCTCCGCGCCCATCGCCGAGCTGCGCAGCTTCCGCGCGACGAGCCCGTCGAAGAGGTCGAAGACAGAGGCGAGCAGCATCAGCATCACCGCGGAGGCGGCGCTGTGCCGGGTCATCCCGCCGTCCTCGCTGCCCGTGAGGTGCGGGATGAGGACGCCGGTGGTGGTGAAGTAGACCGCCAGGAAGCCACAGGTGGCGTTGCCCAGGGTCAGCGTGTCGGCTATCGACAGTCGTGTCGACAGCGGCATGTCGTCCGTCTCGTCGACGTCGGCCGCGTCCACCTCGGCTTCGGGGACCCAGGCGGCCTGCGTATCGGGATCAATCACGGTCAAGGCGAGTCACCCCCGCGGTGGTGGCCTGGCCGACCTCGACCGCGATGTCGACACCCTCGGGGAGGTACACGTCGACGCGCGAGCCGAAGCGGATGAGACCGATCCGCTCACCCTGTTCGACCTTGGTGCCCTGTGGCACATAAGGCACGATACGCCGGGCGACGGCACCGGCGATCTGGACCATCTCGATGTCGCCGAGTTCGGTGTCGAAGTGCCAGACGACCCGCTCGTTGTTCTCGCTCTCCTTGTTGAACGCGGGAACGAAGCCACCGGGGATGTGCTCCACGGAGGTCACCGTACCGGCCAGCGGAGCGCGGTTGACGTGGACGTTGAGCGGGCTCATGAAGATGGCGACGCGGGTGCGCCCGTCCTTCCACGGCATGATGCTCTGCACCACACCGTCGGCCGGGGAGATCACGCGGCCCTGCGTGATCTCTCTCTCGGGGTCGCGGAAGAACCACAGCATGCCCGCCGCGAGCGCGGTGGCGGGCACGGCGACCGCCGCCCAGCGTCCGGAGCGGCGGGACCGAGCGAGACTGACCGCCGCCGTGGCGACGGTCGGGAGGAGCCACGGCGACGCTCCGCGCGCGAGGCGGACGCGGCCGCGTTGTGCAGAGGATTGGCTGTGGGGCATGGATGACCTTCGTAGCGGAGGATGCCGCGACGCAAGACTGGGGACGGCGGCTTTACGGGATGGTATCGGTTGCGAGCGGTAACTGGGCAAGCGCCAGGGCCCGTCGGTGGCTTGTCAGTGACCGAAGACCTCGGCGCGGTGTGACCTTCTTCTCTCGGATACCACCCCAAAAGGGACGTTCAGTCTTGGGTTCGGTATTCCTCCAGGAGCCTCCGTCCAATAATCATTTTCTGAATCTCAGCGGTTCCTTCGCCGATGAGAAGCATCGGCGCCTCTCGATAGAGCCGCTCGATCTCGTATTCCTTGGAGAAGCCGTACCCGCCGTGGATGCGGAAGGCGTCCTCCACGACCTCTTTGCAGTACTCCGACGCCAGGTACTTCGCCATTCCCGCCTCGAGGTCGTTGCGTGCGCCCGAATCCTTCTTACGGGCCGCATTGACCATCATCGCATGCGCCGCCTCGACCTTTGTTCCCATTTCGGCCAGTTTGAACTGGATGGCCTGGTGCTGGGCGATCGGCTTACCGAAGGTGTGCCGCTGCTGTGCGTATGCAACGCCCAGCTCGAAAGCGCGCCGGGCGACACCGCAGCCGCGGGCGGCGACATTCACCCGGCCGACCTCGACTCCGTCCATCATTTGGTAAAAACCTCGGTTCGGCGTCCCGCCGAGCACCCGATCGGCCGGAATGCGCAGTCCGTCCATGATGAGCTCGGTGGTGTCGACCCCCTTGTAGCCCATCTTCTCGATCTTGCCGGGGATGGTCAGACCGGGCCGGACCTCGCCGAAGCCGGGCTCCTTCTCGACCAGGAAGGTGGTCATCGCCTTGTGCGGCGCGACCCCCTCCTGGGCCTCGCCGGTCCGGCACAGCACCGCCACCAGGGTGGAGCTGCCGCCGTTGGTCAGCCACATCTTCTGCCCGTTCAGGACGTACTCGTCGCCGTCCCGCGCGGCCTTGCTGGTGATGGCCGACACATCCGAGCCCAGCCCCGGCTCCGACATCGAGAAGGCACCCCGGATCTCGCCCAGCGCCATCTTGGGAAGGAAATACTCCTTCTGCTCCTGGGTGCCGTGCTGCTTGAGCATGTAGGCCACGATGAAGTGGGTGTTGATGATGCCCGAGACGCTCATCCAGCCGCGGGCGATCTCCTCCACGCACAGCGCGTAGGTGAGCAGCGACTCACCCAGGCCGCCGTATTCCTCCGGGATCATCAGCCCGAAGACGCCGAGTTCCTTCAGCCCCTCGACGATCGCCGTCGGATATTCATCGCGATGTTCCAGTTCGGTCGCGACCGGCAGGATCTCCTTGTCGACAAAATCCCTGACCGTGGCGAGAATCTCCCGCTGGATGTCGGTCAGCCCCTCCGTCTGTGCGAGGCGGCTCATATCACTGCCCTCCCAGCTCCGGGCGGCCCGGTTGTTCTCCGCCCCGCTCCTTGATGTAGGTGGCGGTCGGCACCATCACCTTGCGCCGGAAGACACAGACCAGGGTGCCGTCCTGCTTGTAGCCCTTGGTCTCCACATGCACGATGCCCCGGTCGGTTTTGGACTTCGACGGCGTCTTGTCCAGGACCGTGGTCTCGCCGTAGATGGTGTCGCCGTGGAAGGTGGGCGCCACATGCCGCAGTGACTCGACCTCCAGATTGGCGATGGCCTTTCCGGAGACATCGGGGACGGACATGCCCAGCAGCAGGGAGTAGATGTAGTTGCCGACCACCACGTTCTTGCCGAAATCGGTCGTCTTCTCGGCGTAGTTGCTGTCCATGTGCAGCGGGTGATGGTTCATGGTGAGCAGACAGAAGAGGTGGTCGTCGTACTCGGTGACCGTCTTCCCCGGCCAGTGCCGGTAGACGTCGCCCACCGTGAACTCCTCATAGGTACGGCCGAACTGCATGGCTCACGCCTCCGGGGGCTGGAAGGTGGACGTGCGGCTCATCCCGGCGGCGCGGCCCTTGCCCGCGACAACCAGGGCCATCTTGCGGCTGGCCTCGTCGATCATCTCGTCGCCGAGCATCGCCGAGCCCTTCATACCGCCCTCCACCGAGGTGCAGTAGTCATAGGCGTCCAGGATCAGCTCGGCGTGGTCGTAGTCCTCCTGCGACGGCGAGAAGACCTCATTGGCCGCCTCCACCTGGCCGGGGTGCAGCACCCACTTGCCGTCGTAGCCGAGGGCGGCCGCGCGCCCGGCCACCTCGCGGAAGCCGTCCACGTTCCGGATCTGCAGGTACGGGCCGTCGATCGCCTGGAGGTCATGCATCCGGGCCGCCATCAGGATCCGCATCAGGATGTAGTGGTAGGCGTCCGCCGGATAGCCGGGCGGCTGCTCGCCCACGACCAGCGACTTCATGTTGATGGACGCCATGAAGTCGGCCGGGCCGAAGACGATGGTCTCCAGACGCGGCGAGGCGCCGGCGATCTCGTCCACGTTGACCAGGCCCTTGGCGTTCTCGATCTGCGCCTCGATGCCGATCCGCCCGATCTCGAAGCCCATCGTCTTCTCGATCTGGGTGAGCAGCAGGTCCAGCGCGACGATCTGCTGGGCGTCCTGCACCTTCGGCAGCATGATGCAGTCCAGGTTCGGGCCCGCGCCCTCGACCACCGTGATGACGTCCCGGTACGTCCAGTGGGTGGTCCAGTCGTTCACCCGCACCACCCGGGTCTTACCGGTCCAGTCGCCCTCGTTCAGCGCCTTGACGATGGTGTGCCGGGCGTCCTCCTTGGCCAGCGGGGCGCAGGCGTCCTCCAGATCCAGGAAGACCTGGTCGGCCGGGAGCCCCTGGGCCTTCTCCAGGAAGCGCGGATTGGAACCGGGGACGGCGAGGCACGAGCGGCGCGGACGCAGGCGGCCGGCGGCGTCGGGGGCGGTCATACGAGAACCTCCAGAGGGGGAAGCGTGTTCGCGGCGCGGATCTCATCGACGATACGGCCGATGATCTCCGTGATACCGAAGTCCTTGGGGGTGAAAACGGCGGCGACGCCCGCCGCGCGCAGGGCGGCCGCGTCCGAGGACGGGATGATCCCGCCGACGATGACCGGGATGTCCTGGGCGCCCGCGGTGCGCATCCGCTCCAGGACGTCGGGCACCAGCTCGGCATGCGACCCGGACAGGATGGACAGCCCCACGCAGTGCACGTCCTCGGCCACGGCCGCCGAGACGATCTGCTCGGGAGTGAGCCGGATCCCCTGGTAGACCACCTCGAAACCGGCGTCCCTGGCCCGTACGGCGATCTGCTCGGCGCCGTTGCTGTGCCCGTCCAGACCGGGCTTGCCGACCAGCAGCCGCAGCCTGCCGCCGCCGAGGTCGGCCGCGGTCTTCCCGACCTTCTCGCGGACCGAGGCCAGCAGGGAGCCCGCCTCCGTGGCGACGGCCAGGGGCGCGCCGCCGACCCCGGTGGGGGCGCGGTACTCGCCGAAGACATCGCGCAGCGCCCAGGCCCACTCCCCGGTGGTCACGCCCGCGCGGGCACAGCGCAGGGTGGCCTCCATCAGGTTGTCGGTCCCCACGGCGGCCTTACGGAGGGCACCGAGGGCCTCCTGGGCGGGTCCCTCGTCGCGCTGCTCGCGCCAGGTGTGCAGGGCCGAGACCACCCGCGCCTCGTTCTCCGGGTCCACCGTCATGATCGCGGTGTCGAGGTCGGCGGTGAGCGGATTGGACTCGGTGGACTCGTAGCAGTTGACGCCGACGATCTTCTCCTCGCCCGCCTCGATCCGCGCCCGGCGCTCGGAGTGGGAGGCCACCAGCCGCGCCTTGAGATAGCCGGACTCGACGGCGGCCATCGCCCCGCCCATCTCCTGGATCCGCTCGATCTCGGCCTCGGCCTCCTCGACCAGCGTGGCGACCTTGGCCTCGATCACATGGGAGCCCTCGAAGATGTCGTCGTACTCCAGCAGATCGCTCTCATGGGCCAGGACCTGCTGGATGCGCAGCGACCACTGCTGGTCCCAGGGTCGGGGCAGGCCCAGCGCCTCGTTCCAGGCCGGGAGCTGGACGGCGCGGGCGCGGGCGTCCTTGGAGAGGGTGACGGCCAGCATCTCCAGGACGATGCGCTGGATGTTGTTCTCCGGCTGGGCCTCGGTCAGGCCGAGCGAGTTCACCTGGACGCCGTAGCGGAACCGGCGGTGCTTGGGGTTCTCGATGCCGTACCGCTCGCGGGTGATCCGGTCCCAGATGCGGCCGAAGGCGCGCATCTTGCACATCTCCTCGATGAAGCGGACGCCCGCGTTCACGAAGAAGGAGATCCGGGCCACCACGTCGCCCTTACGGTCCTCGGGAACCTGGCCGGAGGCGAACACCGCGTCCAGTACGGCGACCGCCGTGGACATCGCGAAGGCGATCTCCTGCACCGGAGTGGCCCCGGCCTCCTGCAGGTGGTAGCTGCAGATGTTGATCGGGTTCCACTTGGGGATGTGGTTGACCGTGTACGCGATCATGTCGGTGGTCAGCCGCAGGCTCGGGCCCGGCGGGAAGACATGCGTCCCCCGCGACAGGTACTCCTTGACGATGTCGTTCTGCGTCGTCCCCTGGAGCTTGGTGATATCGGCGCCGTGCTCCTCCGCGACGACCTGGTACAGCGCCAGCAGCCACATCGCCGTCGCGTTGATCGTCATGGAGGTGTTCATCCGCTCCAGGGGGATCTCCTGGAACAGCCGCCGCATGTCGCCCAGGTGCGAGACCGGGACCCCGACCCGGCCCACCTCCCCGCGGGCGAGGATGTGGTCCGGGTCGTAGCCGGTCTGGGTGGGCAGGTCGAAGGCGACCGAGAGCCCGGTCTGGCCCTTGGCCAGGTTGCGCCGGTACAGCTCGTTGGACGCCTCGGCGGTGGAGTGCCCGGCGTAGGTGCGCATCAGCCAGGGCCGGTCCTTGGGGCGGGGTGTGCCACTCATCAGGCGCCCCGGCTGTGCTTGTCGGTCCGCTCCGACGAGTCGTCACGGCTGTGCTTGTCGGTCCGCTCCGACGAGTCGTCACGGCTGTGCTTGTCGGTCCGCTCCGACGAGTCGTCACGGCTGTGCTTGTCGGTCCGCTCCGACGAGTCGTCACGGAACAGATTGATGGCGTCGATGTGCTGCTCGCGCTTCGCCTGGTCGCGCACGCCCATGCCCTCCTCGGGGGCCAGGCACAACACGCCGACCTTGCCCTGGTGGAGGTTGTGGTGGACGTCGTACGTGGCCTGGCCGGTGTCCTCCAGCCGGTACGTCTTGGACAGCGTCGGGTGGATCCTGCCCTTGGCGATCAGGCGGTTGGCCTCCCACGCCTCGCGGTAGTTGGCGAAATGGGAGCCGACGATCCGCTTCAGCGACATCCACAGGTAGCGGTTGTCGTACTCGTGGGTGTAGCCGGAGGTCGAGGCGCAGGTGACGATCGTGCCGCCCTTACGGGTGACATAGACGGACGCGCCGAAGGTCTCCCGGCCCGGGTGCTCGAAGACGATGTCCACGTCTTCGCCGCCGGTCAGCTCGCGGATCTTCTTGCCGAACCGCTTCCACTCGCGCGGGTCCTGGGTGCCGTCGTCCTTCCAGAACTTGTAGTCCTCGGCGGTGCGGTCGATGATCGCCTCGGCGCCCATCCGGCGGCAGATCTCGGCCTTCCGCGGCGAGGAGACCACACAGACCGGGTTGGCCCCGCCGACCAGCGCGAACTGCGTGGCGTACGAGCCGAGCCCGCCGCTCGCGCCCCAGATCAGGACGTTGTCGCCCTGCTTCATCCCGGCGCCGTTGCGGGAGACCAGTTGCCGGTAGGCGGTGGAGTTGACCAGGCCCGGGGCGGCCGCCTCCTCCCAGCTCAAATGGGTTGGCTTCGGCATCAGCTGGTTGGACTTGACCAGCGCGATCTCGGCGAGCCCGCCGAAGTTGGTCTCGAAGCCCCAGATGCGCTGCTCGGGGTCGAGCATGGTGTCGTTGTGGCCGTCGGCGCTCTCCAGCTCGACCGACAGGCAGTGCGCGACGACCTCGGCGCCCGGCTTCCAGGAGTGCACGCCGGGGCCGGTGCGCAGCACGACGCCCGCGAGGTCGGAGCCGATGATGTGGTACGGCAGGTCGTGCCGCTTGGCCAGGGGGGAGAGCTTGCCGTACCGCTCCAGGAAGCCGAAGGTCGGCAGCGGCTCGAAGATCGAGGTCCACACGGAGTTGTAGTTGACCGAGCTGGCCATCACGGCGACGAGCGCCTCTCCGGGACCCAGCTCGGGCACCGGCACCTCGTCCACGTGCAATGACTTGCGGGGGTCCTTCTCCCGGGTGGTGAGGCCGGAGAACATCTCGGCCTCGTCCTTGCGCACGGTCACCGCGCGATACGACTCGGGGACGCGCAGTGCCGCGAACTCCTCGGGTGCGGTGTCCGACGCCAGGATCGCGTCAAGTATCTCGTTCATCGGTGCCTCCGGCGAAGCGTCCATGAGGGGACGCCTTGAGGGAACGCTGGGCTCGTGACGGGTGATGCTGATGCGGTGCCGTCGGTTCGGCGGAGGTGGTGCTCCATACGGCGCGGGTGGCGCCGGGTGCCTGGTGACGCAGGCGTTGTCCGGGCGCGCAAAGCGGCTTGCGGGGACAGCCGACGCACGATGGTTGGCAGTGCGCCGGCCGCCCGGACACCATCACCGTATGGCACGCTGTGCCACCCCGCAAGACACTGGGTGCCAACAATTTCCCTCAGTTGTCATCTCCGGTGCACACATGAGCAACGACGGCCACCCCAAGCGGGGCGGCCGTCGCGATGCGTATTGGTGGTGCGAGTGCTGTCAGTCGTCCTTCTCCAGCGAGAGCGCGAAGATATGCGCCCGTGCGGTGCCCGAGGGGGCGCCCAGGGTGATCGCCGACAGCTCCTTGGCCGGGTCCAGCTCCACCACCTGGTGGAAGATGGCTGCCTTGGTGCCCAACGGGCCGGTGCGGGTGTGGATCTGACTCGTCCGCACCGCCTCCGTCTCCCCGTACGCCGGACCCGACATCCAGCCCGTCAGCCGGATGGTCAACTTGCCCGTGGAGCCGTCGGCGTACGCGGCCTCGGCGGGGACGGACACATTGCCGGTGTCGCCCGCGCCCAGCACATGCAGCCTGGTGTAGCCACCCGCCGTGACCGCGACCTTCTGACCCGCGGCGATGACATTGTTGTTGGAGCCCTCGCTGCCGTTGGTGAACGCGAAGGTGATCCCGTCGTCCTCGGTCTGCCCGGTCTGCGGCAGTTGCGCCATCGGATAGGTGCGGCCCGTACCGTCGAAGTCGCCGTCTCCGTAGTACATCTCGGTGGTGATGGCGTCGTTGTCGAAGTGCCCGGTCAGATCGACCTGGGTGACCGCGCCCGCCTGCGGCAGCTCCGGCAGGCCCCAGGGGTCGGCCGGGGTGGTGACCTTCACCGGGGCGATCCGGAAGTCCGGCCGGGTGCCCGCCGGGTAGATCACCGCCTCGTCCTCCCGGCCCAGCTCCAGCTCGACCTCGCCGTTCCCCAGGTCACGCCACTTCGGCGCGGGGCCGCCGACCCCGGAGACCGCGACCCGGCCGCCGATCGAGTGGCGGACCCGGCAGGGCTCCCCGGCCAGGCTGCGCACCCGCACCCAGCGCGTCCTCCCGCCCGTACGCACCCCGCTGACCAGGAACGCGCCCTGGGTACGGAAGTCGTGCAGCGTGACGTCCCGCCACTCGCCCGGCACCCCGGGGAAGAACCGGATGGTCCCGCCCCAGCTCTGGCAGAGCATGTCGTGGATCGCCTGCGCGCCCGACAGCGGGGTCTCGATCACCGGACCCGCCTCGTAGTAGTGGGTATTGGGCTGGATGAACCGCGCCACCAGCTCCCGCAGATACTTCAGCGCGTCATCGCCGCGCCCCATCTGCGTCGAGATCGAGGCCGCGCCCGAGAAGCTGTAGCCGCGCAGCGCGCCCTCGAAGCTGATCCAGTGCTCCAGTGAGCGGGCGATCAGGTCCCGGTGCTCCTTCTGGTCCCAGTTGACCAGGTAGAGCGGGTAGACCGAGAGCATATGGGAGTAGTGGCGGTGGGACTTGGCGAAGGGGACGCCGGTGCCGACCATGAAGCCGTTCTCGTCCACCGGATAGTCGACCAGCTTCTCCAGCACCTCGCGCCACTTGGGCACCAGCGGATCGTCCTTGTCCAGCAACTCGACCGTGGTCAGCAGGGTCTGACAGGACCAGCGCAGCAGCGCCAGGTCGTAGTTGCAGTCCGGGGCCGCGCCGTACTCGGGCGAGAAGGTCTTCGGCAGGTGCAGCCTGCCGTCCGACTGCTCGGTGAGGAAGTGCAGATAGTAGTTGGTGGAGCGGCGCAGCAGCGGATAGAGCACATCCTCCAGCAGACCCCGGTCCATGGTGTGGCGGTAGGACAGCCAGACGTTGTGCAGCGCCCAGGGCAGATCGCCGACCTCGGGGGAGTCCCCGACGCCCGGCACCGGCACCGTGCCGTTGTCCTCGCACTGCGCGTCCGTGGAGCGGCGCAGCCCGGCCGAGTCGGCGCGGTACTCGGGCTTGAGGCCGCCGATGAGCACATCGGTGTTCTCGGCGAGGGTGCGCGGAATCGCGTCAAGCTCCAGGTGGTTGGAGCCGTGCACCGGCCAGTACTCCAGCTGGACGTTGAGGTTCCACCACACCCCGGGCCACGGGGTCGGCTCCACCCACGGGCCGGTGGTGGCCATGACCGGGGCGTGCTCACGGGCGGCGCAGGCGAGCTTGTAGAGCTGGATCCAGTAGAAGCTCTGGAGCATCCCGTCGGGCACCGAGATGAAGCTCTTGCGGTAGAAGCGGTGCCACCACTCGTAGTGGGTGCGCCGCAGGCTGGATACCGGCAGCGCGGACGCCTTGCGCACGGTGGTCCGCGCCCGGCCCTCCGCGTCCGTACCCGGAAAGGAGTGCGCCACGGCCAGGTAGTACGTGCGCTCCCGGCCGCTGCCGCGCTGCTTGTACGCGCTCACCGTCTGCCCGCCGGCCACCAGCGACTGGACGGTGACGCCGAGCCCGTCCTCGGTGCGGCTGACCGGGGCCGGGTTGGGCTCGAAGCCCTTCGGCGGATCCTCGCGGACGATGCGCGGGCTGACCGCCGGTGAGGGCCTGAACTCCCAGCGGAACCCCTCCTCGCCCGCGCTCGCCTCGACGGTGGCCAGCAGCATGGTGCGGTCGTTGTGCACCAGCGCGCGGAGCTTCAGCTTCCCCTTGTCCGTGGTGACCGTGCCGCGCAGCTCGGCGTTCCACAGGTCCAGCCGCAGATCGACGCCGGTGATGGCGCCGACCGGGCGCAACAGCAGATTGCCGACCGGGAGCCGTGCCACCCCCCAGTCGCTGCCGCCCTCGGTGGGCCGGTGGTCCTGCACCTCGCTGTGGTGGATCGTGAACCGCAGCGCGTTCTCCCCGGGCTCCTGGTAGATCATCGAGCCGAGCAGGCCATTGCCGAGGAAGGGCCCCTCGTACCACGTTCTCGGCAAGCGCTTCCAGAGCAGATCCTGGCCGCTGAGGAAGCTCTCCCACTCCTGGTCGGTGCGCATGCCGCCGAGGGCCACCGACTGCTGTGGCTGGGCCGCCGCCTCCTGCTCGGGGAGGACCGTGCCGACGGCCGTGCTCGCGGCCGCACCCGCCGCCACCCGGCCCAGGAACCCGCGTCTGCTGACTGGCATCCCGATCTTCTCCCGTCCCCGAAGCGATCAGATTGCTCCGATGATTTGGCTAGACGGGAGCGTAGAAACGGGCTGATGATGCGTCAAGGCACCCGATTGCTCTGATGTATCGAGCGCCGTGTCGAGGATGCGGTGAACGAGGAGGAACGATGCATACGGCACGATCAAAGGTCACCAGAGCCGTGGCCGCCCTCGCCTGCGCGGCCGCCGTGCTGGTGCCGCTCCGGGCGGCGGCATCGGACGGTCGTGCGCAGGACTGGCGGCTGACCGGAAAGGGGCAGGTCAGCGGGGAGCTGAGGCTGAACAACGAGGGCGCGCTGACGCTGACCGCACGCCATGGCGCCACCACCGTGCTGCGGCCTTCGGGCCTGGGAATCCGTACCGCCGAGACCGATTTCAGCAAGGGCTTGCGGTTCGCGGGGCGCAGCGACCGCAAGGTCCACGAGAGCTACACGACCACCACCGGCCGCCGCACCCACCACACCTCCGACGCCTCCGAGTCCACCTTCACCTTCCGCAAGGACGGGCGGACGCTGAAGGTGGTCGTCCGGGTCTCCGCCGACGGGCTGGCCTACCGCTATGTGCTGCCGGACAAGGGGACGGTCACGGTGCTCGGCGAGAGCACCGAGTACGCCGTCCCGCCGTCCGCCGACTCCTTCCTCCTGCCGTACGACAACGGCCGCCAGGACTACGAGTCCGCCCATGACCACGGCACGGTCGCCGACGCCGAGGCGGGCGACTACGGCTATCCGTCGCTCTTCCACATCGGCTCAAGCTGGATGCTGATCGAGGAGGCGGACCTCAACAGCTCCTACGGCGGCTCCCGGCTCACCCTCGACTCCGCCACCGACCGCTTCAAGCTCACCCTCCCCGACCCCGCCGAGGTCAGCGGCCCCGGGCTGACCACGCCCTGGCGGACCATGGTCATCGGTGACCTCGCCACCGTCACCGAGAGCGATCTGCCGACCGATCTGGCCGCTCCCTCCGAGGTCGCCGACACCTCATGGATCAAACCGGGCCGGGCGGCCTGGTCCTGGTGGTCGGACGGGCAGAGCCCGACCAGCCTGGACGCCCAGAAGAAGTTCGTGGACTTCGCGGCGCGCGAGGGCTGGGAGTACATCCTGGTGGACTCCGGCTGGAGCGACTCCTGGATGCCCGAGCTGACCGCGTACGCCAAGGAGAAGGGCGTCGGCGTCTGGCTGTGGGCCCGCTGGCAGACCATCGACGCGCAGAGCGAGCGGGACCGGCTGTTCCCGCTGTGGAAGTCCTGGGGGATCGCCGGGCTGAAGATCGACTTCCTGGAGTCGGACGGCCAGGACCGGATGCGCTGGTACGACGCGGTCTTCAAGGACAGCGCCCGGCACAAGCTGATGCTGAACTTCCACGGCGCCACGATCCCGCGCGGCCAGGAGCGGACCTGGCCGCAACTGATGAGCACCGAGGCGGTCAAGGGCGCCGAGGGCACCCGCCCCAAGCCGGGCCGCCAGCCCTTCCCGGCGGCGCACTACACGACCCTGCCCTTCACCCGGAACCTCATCGGGCCCATGGACTTCACGCCGGTGACCCTCACGGGGGTGCGGCCCACGAGCGACGCGGCCGAACTCGCGCTGTCGGTCGTCTACGAGTCCGGGGTGCAGCACTTCGCCGACAGCGTGGAGTCGTACGAGAGCAGGCCGCTGGAGCTGAAGTTCCTGAACCAGGTGCCCACGGTGTGGGACGAGACAAAGCTGGTCGACGGCGACCCCGGCGACCGCGCCGTCCTGGCCCGCCGCTCGGGCGACACCTGGTACCTGGGCGCGATCACCTCGGGAGAGGCCCGCACGCTGGACGAGCCGCTGAGCTTCCTCGGCAGGGGCGGCTGGCGGATCGAGGTCTGGAAGGACGGCCCCGACGGCAAGGTCGTCACCGAGACCCAGGAGGTCACGGCGGCCTCCCGGTTCAAGGTGGCCATCCCGAAGAACGGCGGCTTCGCGGCGAAGCTGACGAAGACCGGCTGAGCCGCCCGCGTCTGTGCCGCCCCGCAGCGGGGCGCCACAGACGCGGCCGGGGCGGGGCCCACCTGTGGGGGGCGGACCCCGCCCCTCGGGCTTGCCTGTGGGGGCGGGGTCCGCCCCTCGGACCTGCCTTGCGGGGGCGGGTGCCGCCCCTCGTCCCCGCCGCGACGGCGGGACGTCCGACGGCGCGGCTCGGCGGTGCCGAACCATCCGCGTGGGCGGGCGACCTCAGCCCAAGCCGAGGGGTCACCAAGCCCAGAGGGGCGAGCCCAGAACCACCGAACCCGGCGAACCCCCAAGCGCAGCGCTACCGCTGCAGCGCTTCCTTGATCGTCCGCATGACCTCCGTCAGCGGCGCGTCCGTCCGCGCCACCATCACCACCACCTCGTCCTCCTCCGACGCCGAGACCGTCGCCGCGGGGCGCCCGCCGGCCACGACGGGGCGCCCCCCGATGCCGCTCCCGAACGTTTCGCGGACGATCGCGAAGGCGTGGTCCAGCTGGGACTCCACATCGCCCCGGCCGCCCGCCCGCAGCCAGCGCCGCAGCACATGGTTGTGGGCCGTGACCACGGCCGACGCGGCGACCTCGGCCAGCAGCGGATCGTCGTCGCCGTCGTGGTGGGCGCCCTCGTCGAAGTGGCCCAGCAGATAGCGGGTGAACAGCCGCTCGTAGCGGGCCACCGAGGCGATCTCCCGCTCCCGCAGGGCCGGTACCTCACGGGTCAGCCGGTAGCGCTCCACGGAGACGGCGGGCGAGGCCGCGTACATCCGCATGACCTCCTTGATCCCGCGGCACACGGTGTCCAGGGGGTTCTCATGCGGAGGCGCCGCGTCCAGCACCGCCGCCGCCCGCACCAGCGTGTCGTCGTGGTCCGGGAAGATCGCCTCTTCCTTGGAGCGGAAGTGCCGGAAGAAGGTGCGCCGGGCGACCCCCGCCGTGGCCGCGATCTCGTCGACAGTCGTCGCCTCGTACCCCTGCGTCGCGAACAACTCCATCGCCGCGGCCGCGAGTTTGCGGCGCATGGACAGACGCTGGGCCGCGGCGCGGCGGCTTCCCGCGCTCTCACCGCCACCGGATGAGGGGGTTCGCTTCGTACGCTCCGTACGCGTGGCCTTCACGGGCTGGGACATGTGGGGAACGTAACACGCTTGTGAGTGCCGGTGCGGGGGCAGACCGACTGATGGCTCCAGCAGCCCGCCCCACCGGGTACCGGAGTCAGACGGTCCGCCCCACCCGGAGGCGTACTCAGGCTTTGGCATACTCGCGGAAGCCGCGCCCGGTCTTGCGCCCGAGGCAACCGGCGGCCACCAGATGCTCCAGCAGCGGCGCCGGTGCCAGGCCCGGCTCGCGGAACTCCCGGTGCAGCACCTGCTCGATGGCCAGCGACACATCGAGCCCCACGACGTCGAGCAGCTCGAAGGGGCCCATCGGATAGCCGCCGCCCAGCTTCATCGCGGCGTCGATGGCGTCCGGGGTGGCGTAGTGCTCCTGGACCATCTTCACGGCGTTGTTGAGGTACGGGAACAGCAGGGCGTTCACGATGAAGCCCGCCCGGTCGCCGCAGTCCACCGGGTGTTTGCGCACCGCCGCGCACACCGCGTGCGCGGTCGCGCGCACATCGTCCGCGGTCAGCACGGTGTGCACCACCTCGACCAGCTTCATCGCGGGCGCCGGGTTGAAGAAGTGCAGGCCCACCACGTCCTGCGGCCGCGAGGTCACCCGTGCGCAGGCGACGACCGGCAGCGAGGAGGTGGTCGTGGCCAGCACCGCGCCCGGTTTGCAGACCTTGTCCAGCACCCGGAACAGCTCCTGCTTGACCACCAGGTCCTCGGCCACCGCCTCCACGGCCAGGTCCACGTCGGCGAACGCGTCGAGCGCGTCGGCCGGGGTGATCCGGGCCAGCGTCTGCTCCCGGGCCTGCTCGGTCATCCGCCCCTTGGACACCGACTTTTTCAGGGATTTCCCTATGCGGGCCTTCGCCGCCGTGGCCTTCTCCAGGGTCCGGCCGGCCAGCACCACCTCCAGGCCCGCCTTGGCGAAGACCTCGGCGATCCCGGAGGCCATCGTGCCCGAGCCGGCGATGCCGACGGCGCGCACGGGCCGCGCTCCCTCCGTGGAGTGCCCCACCTCGGCCGTCGCGGCGTCCGGGACGATGGTGGCGCTGCCCGGCGCCTCGTACGTGTAGAAGCCGCGCCCCGCCTTACGGCCGGTGAGCCCGGCCTGGGCGAGCTGCCCCAGGATGGGCGCGGGCGCGTGCAGCCGGTCGCCGGAGGCGGCGTACATGGCCTCCAGGACGGTGCGGGCGGTGTCGACGCCGATCAGGTCGAGCAGGGCCAGCGGGCCCATCGGCAGCCCGCAGCCCAGCTTCATCGCGGCGTCGATGTCCTCCCGCGCCGCGTACTTGGCCTCGTACATCGCGGCGGCCTGGTTGAGATAGCCGAACAGCAGCCCGTCGGCGACGAACCCGGGCCGGTCGCCGAGCGCCACCGGCTCCTTGCCCAGGTCGTGGGCGAGCGCGGTGACCGCCTCGACGGCCGCGGGGGCGGTCAGCACGCTGGAGACGATCTCGACGAGCTTCATCGCGGGCGCCGGGTTGAAGAAGTGGAGGCCCAGGACCCGCTCCGGATGGGCGGATTCGGCGGCCAGCCGGGTCACCGACAGCGCGTTGGTGCCGGTCGCGAGGACCGTGGCGGGGCTGACCACGGTGTCCAGCTCGGCGAAGACCTGGTGCTTGGTGTCGTAGTCCTCCGGCACCACCTCGATCACCAGCGCCGCGTCGGCGGCGGCGCGCAGATCGGTGGAGACGCGGAAGCGGTCGAGGATCCCGGTCCGCTCCCGCTCGCTGATCCGCTCGCGCTGCACGGCGCGGGCGGTGGCGACCTCGAGCGCGGTGACGGCTCGGCGGCAGGCGCCTTCGTCGATGTCGATGCCGATCACCTCGCGGCCCGCCCGGGCCAGGATCTCGGCGATGCCGGTGCCCATCGTGCCGAGCCCGACGACGGCGACAGTAGTGAGCGGGGCCCGGGAGGGGGAGAGATCAGAGGGGGACGTAGTGCTGACGCCGGTGTGTGGGAGACGGTCCATCGCGGACTCCAGAGGGTGTTCCCCGGATGTGGGGATGAAGTGACGACTGAGGGGAGTTCGTGTCATGCCGCTGCTGCCGTTCACGCCACGCACGCGCGGGGGGCTGACGCGGCTGACACAAATCCCCGATGGAAGGGCTTGCACGCTCCCTTACGGACGGCGCCGCACGGAGGAAACTGCCCGTGGGAGACACGCGGCAGGCCCTGTCCCGGGGCCATGCCTCAACTGCTGTTCTGGAACCGCCGAACCGACGTCACACAAGGCGGCTGCGTCACCAGGCCGCCGGAGCAGGGGTGCTGCTCGTGTCGCCATCTTAACTCGTGGGTAACCAAGATGCCAGAGCTCAAAGTGCGGCCGCGCCGGAACGCGGCCCACCGGGGAGGGGAGACCTCGTATGGACGATGAATTCCGGACGCTGACGGAGCGGGTACGGGCCTCGCTCTCAACCCCCCAGGAAACCGCGGCCCATGCCTCGCTGCTCGCGCTCGTGCGCCAGGGCACCCCCGCCGCGCGTGAACAGCTGGCCCGCATCCTCGTCGCGCCGGAGCAGCCGCTGTGGGCCCGCGAGACGGCCGCCTTCGTGCTCGGCAGCGCCAAGGACCGCCGGGCCTTCGAAACCCTTGTCCTCCTGCTCAACTACCGCGAGCCGGCCCGCTGTGCGACCGCCGCCCGGGTGCTGGCCCGGCTCGGCGATCCGCGCACCGCGCGGGCCGCCGCCGCCCTGGCCACGAACCCCTTGCGCACCGCCTACTCCCTGCACCCCATCCGGCTGCTGGTGGAGCTGCGGGCCCCCGAGTCCGTACCGGCCCTGGTGGCCGCCCTGGAGCGGCAGTTGGCGGCCCGCGACCGGCACTGGGCGATCGCCCGCGCTTGCGTGGAGGGCCTGGGCGCGATCGGCGACGAGCGCGCCATCCCCGCCCTTACCGCCGCCGCCCAGCACATACGCCTCAGCGCGGCGGCCGCCGCCGCGCTGGCCCGGATCACCGGCGAGGGCGCCGTCACGGGCGGGGGCGCGCCGGAGCCGGCGGGCAAGGGCGGCGCGGCGGAGAGGATGGGTGAGGCACGGGTGCCGTGAGGGGGGAGCGGGGGCGGCCGGTTTTCCGGGTAGTGGCGGTCAGAGCAGTGACAGCTGGGCCGGCGGCGGGTCGGCCCGGACGTCCGGCTCCTCCTCGGTCCGGGCGTCCGGTTTGTCGGGCACATTTTTGTCGGGCACATTGCGGTGGGTGCCCGACGCGTACGGGCCGATGCCGTACTCGGCGGCGAAGTCGTGCACCATCCCGGTGATCCGCCGCTGGTACCACTTCGGGGCGTAGGACCCGCCCTCGTAGAGCGCGTCGTACCGCCGCGGCAGCCGGGGGTGGTGGTGGGTGAGCCAGGCGGTGAACCACTCGCGCGCTCCCGGGCGCAGATGGAGCACCAGCGGGGTCACGGAGCTGGCCCCCGCCTCCGCGATCGCCCTTACGGTGGCCCGCAGCCGCTCGGGGGAGTCACTGAGGAAGGGGACCACCGGGGCCATCAGCACACCGCACGGGATCCCGTGGGAGGACAGCGTCCTTATGGCGTCCAGGCGCCGCTCGGGCGAGGGCGTGCCCGGTTCGACGGTGCGCCACAGCTCGCCGTCGGTGAAGCCGACCGAGACCGAGACCCCGATGTCGGTGACGCGCGACGCCCGCCGCAGCAGCTCCAGGTCGCGCAGGATCAGGGTGCCCTTGGTGAGGATCGAGAAGGGGTTGGCGCGCTCCGTGAGCGCCGTAAGGATGCCGGGCATGAGCTGGTACCGGCCCTCGGCGCGCTGGTAGCAGTCGACGTTGGTGCCCATGGCGATGTGCTCGCCGGTCCAGCGGCGGGAGGCCAGCTCGCGGCGGAGCAGCTCCGGGGCGTTGGTCTTCACCACGATCTGGGAGTCGAAGCCGATCCCGGTGTCCAGGTCGAGATAGCTGTGGGTCTTGCGCGCGAAGCAGTAGACGCATGCGTGGCTGCAGCCGCGGTACGGATTCACCGTCCACTCGAACGGCATCCGGGAGGCCCCGGGCACCCGGTTGATGATCGAGCGCGCCCGGATCTCGTGGAAGGTGATCCCGCGGAACTCCGGGGTGTCGAAGGTGCGGGTGGTCACCGCGTCGGCGGCGAAGAGGGCCGGGGTGGCCGCCGTGTCGTCTCGGGTCAGGTTGTCCCAGCGCATCGCAGGCACCTCCGGGTCTCGCTCGTTACCACAATAGAACACATGTTTGATTGATTTTCGTCAACCCCGGATTTGGGCCGGTGACCCCGAGGTGGTTGGCTTGCGCTTGTCAGGGCGTCATGGGCTGGAGGCGCCACGTCGAGGGCGGAAGGAAAATGCGATGGGGCAGGTCGAGGCCACCACGGAGCGGATCGTCACGGGTAAGCCCGAGGATGTGTTCGACGCACTCGCCGACTACCGCGACACCCGCCCCCGGCTCCTTCCGCAGCAGTTCAGCGAGTACGAGGTGCGCGAGGGCGGCGACGGCGAGGGCACCGTCGTGCACTGGAAGCTCCAGGCCACCAGCAAGCGGGTGCGCGACTGCCTGCTGGAGGTCTCCGAGCCGTCCGACGGCCAGTTGATCGAGAAGGACCGCAACTCCTCGATGGTCACCACCTGGACCGTCACCCCGGCCGGTGAGGGGAAGTCGCGGGTCGTGGTCACCTCGACCTGGACCGGCGCGACCGGCATCGGCGGCTTCTTCGAGCGGACCTTCGCTCCCAAGGGGCTCGCCCGGATCTACGACGAACTGCTGGCCAAGCTCGCCGCCGAGACGGCCGAATAGCGCCCATGGCGCCCATGGCGCCCTGATCCCGGCCCGTCCCCGGCCCCGTCCCTGACCCCGGCCCCGTCGCCCGGACCGAACGTAGCGCTCACCGGTTCGGGTGGTTTTCTCCGCGGTCCCGCATACCCCCGTACACACTCTCACCGGCGCGAATGCCGTCAGCGGCTCCTCGTCGGCGATTCGTCGCTGTTTGCCCCCCGTTGCGCGTGATGCGAGAAATGGGCGGCGCAGATGTGACGAGGGGAGAAGGACGTGGGCGGCACCACCGGGACCACCGGCGCCACCGTGCCCAAGCGGCGAGAGAGCCATGAGCACGGCGGGTACGAACCGGCGGGCCCTCCCGCCCACACCACCGACGACGGGGCCGACGGAACCGGCGGCGCCGGGGCGGGTGCGGCGCCGCCCCCGGCGGACGGCGCCGCCCCGGCGCCCGTCCCGCTCAGCCCGGCCCGGGTGCGGATGGTCTTCTTCGGGCTGATGCTCGCGCTGCTGCTCGCGGCGCTCGACCAGACCATCGTCGCCACCGCCCTCCCCGAGGTGGTCGGCGAACTCCACGGCCTGGGCAAGATGTCCTGGACCGTCACCTCCTACCTCCTCGCGGTCACCGTCGTCCTGCCGCTCTACGGCAAGCTGGGCGATCTCATCGGCCGTAAGAGCGTCTTCGTCTTCGCGATCGTCGTCTTCATCGCCGGATCCGCGCTCGCGGGCTGGTCACGCACGATGGAGGAGCTGATCGCCTTCCGGGCGGTACAGGGCGTGGGCGCCGGCGGTTTGATGATCGGCGTCCAGGCGATCATGGCCGATATTGTTCCCCCGCGGGAACGTGGCCGCTATATGGGGCTCATCGGTGCCGCGTTCGGTCTCGCCTCGGTGGCCGGGCCGCTGCTCGGCGGGTTCTTCACCGACCATGCCTCCTGGCGCTGGTGCTTCTACGTCAACGTCCCCTTCGGGCTGCTCACCCTCGCCGTCGTGGCCGCCGTCCTCAAGGTGCCGGAACCGCCGCGGCGGGCCCGCTTCGACTATCTGGGCGCGCTGTTCCTGTCCCTGTTCTCCACCTGCGCGGTGCTGCTGACGAGTTGGGGCGGCACGGAGTACGCGTGGGGCTCCCGCGTCATCCTCGGGCTCGCCCTGGGGGCAGCGGGTTCGGCGATCCTCTTCGTCGTCGTGGAGTGCGTGGTCCCCGAACCGATCATCCCCATGCGGCTGTTCCGCGACTCGGTCTTCTGCGTCAGCGGGCTGATCGGCGCCGTCATCGGCGTCGCCCTCTTCGGCGCCGCCAGCTATCTGCCGACCTTCCTCCAGATGGTCGACGGCGTCTCGGCCACCGAGTCGGGGCTGCTGATGGTGCCCATGATGGGCGGCATGGTGCTGGCCTCCATCCTCTCCGGCCACCTCATCAGCGCCACCGGCCGCTACAAGGTCTTCCCCGTGGTCGGCGGGCTGATCTCCATCGCCGGCATGTGGCTGCTCTCCCGGCTGGAGGAGGACACCACCCGCCAGGACTACAGCCTGTGGATGGGCGTCCTCGGGTTCGGCATCGGGCTCGTCCTGCCGGTGCTCGTCCTCGCCGTGCAGAACTCCGTGCCCGTGGCCGACCTCGGCTCGGCCACCAGCGCCAACAACTACTTCCGGCAGATCGGCGGCAGCGTCGGCGCGGCCGTCTTCGGCACGCTCTTCGCCAACCGGCTCACCGACCGCCTCCAGGTCGACCTGCCCTCCGGGGCGGTGTACGGGAGCGGCGGCGACGGAACCGGTCTGCCCGACCCCGACTCGGTCACCCCGCAGATGGTGCACGCCATGCCGGGCGCCCTGCGTGACGGCTACATCGCGGCGTACGCCCACGCCATACCGCGGATCTTCCTCTATCTCGTGCCGGTGCTCGTCCTGGGCTTCCTGCTCGCCTTCCTCCTGAAGGAGAAACCTCTGGTGTCCCACACCGACTATGCCGTCCAGCAAGACCCGCAAGATCTGCACGACCCCGTGGTACCGGCCGCGCGCACGGGCGCCCGGCCCCGGCACGCCGCGGCCGCCTCGCCCACCGCGCCGCCGCCCACCGCGGGCGTCCCGGTCTGCGGCACGGTCCAGCACCACGACGGCACTTCGGTCCCACGGGCGGCCCTGACCCTCATCGACGTCGGCGGACGTCAGATCGGGCGCGGTGCCACCGGGGAGGACGGGCGGTACGCGCTGAGCACGCCCGGCGCCGGGGCGTACGTCCTGATCGCGGCGGCCGGCGGCCACCAGCCGCGGGCGGTCAGCGTCACCGTCGGGGACCGGCCGGTCGAACTGGACGTGGTGCTCGGCGGCGCGGGCCGGCTCGCCGGTGCCGTCCTTACGGCGGACGGCACGCCCGTAAGGGAGGCGACGGTCACGCTGACCGATGTGCGTGGCGAGGTCGTCGCGGCCACCCGCAGCGGCCGCGAAGGGGGCTATGTGATGGACGAGTTGGTGGCGGGCGAGTACACCCTCGCCGCCAGCGCCCCCGCGTTCCGCCCCGCCGCCCTCCCCATTACCGTCCAGGCCGCCCGCGAGACCCGGCAGGACATCGAACTGGCCGGTGGCGCGGTCCTGCGCGGGGTCGTCCGGGCCACCGGCGGCCGGGTGGTGGAGGACGCCAGGGTCACGCTGCTGGACGCGGCGGGCAACGTGGTCGACACGGCGACCACGGGCCCCGAGGGCGCGTTCCGCTTCATCGACCTGTCGGCGGGCGAGTACACGGTCATCGCGGCCGGCTACCCGCCGGTGGCGACGGTCCTCCAGATCGCGGGCGGCGGCCGTACGGAGCGCGATCTCCAACTGGGTTACGAGGACTGAGGACTAGCGGGTCGTCCGGCGGACCGTAACGCCTGCGGCGGGCCGTTCCCCTCCCCGCCCCTTCCCCCCGACCGGGGCTCCGCCCAGTACCCCGGCCGGATGACCCGGGTGCGCGCGGCCATCCGCCGCGTCGGCGTGCCGCCCGCGATCGGCCCGCCGGTGTGTATGCGCGGCGGCGATGGTCGGCTCGCCGACCCCCGGGGTCCAGGGGCGGAGCGGCACCAGGGCTCCGCCCCGGACTCCGGCCGGGCGGCCCGGATGCGTGCGGGCGTCCGGGCCGGTGAGTTGATCGTGGTGGCGGTCGGCTCGTGGGCCGCCGGGGTGCAGGGGCGGAGCCCCTGGTCGCGGGAAGGGGCGGGGAGGGGAAGGCCCCGCCGGGAGGCGCGTCGCGGCGACTCCCTCGCACGTACCCGCACATGACACCTATTCGGGTATTGCCTCCCGCGGCTGCCCGCAACAGCCGTACCGTGGGTAGCGCTGTCGCAGATCTTGCGTGCGAAGGAGTCTTCCGCCTATGGAGTACGGCACGTCGCGCTGCGACGACGGTCCGGGCGAGCCGCCCGTGGTGCCGGAGCAGCGCAGGGGTGTCCACGGGAGGATGCCGCTCGCGGTCGTCGTCATCGATGCCGAGGGGCGGGTCACACACTGGAGTTCGGGGGCGCGCAGGCTCTTCGGACCCACGCGCCAACAGGCCGTCGGCCGTCCCGCCGTCGACCTGATGCCGGTCTCGGGGGCGTTACGCGGCGCCGAGGTGCGCACCGATGTGACGGGCGGTCCGGAGCTCGACGACTCGCGGCTCGGCACCGTGTACTACCCCACCTCGGGGCGGGCCCGTATGGCGGAGCCGGGCCATGGCCGGGTGGACGTCCTGTGGTGGGCGTATCCGCTGGTGGGCCCCGGGCCGGAGCGGCTGCTGGTGCTGGCGGCGGACACCAAGGGGGCGGGCGGGGACGCGCTGGGGCGCGACGAGCGGATCGGGCCCGGATTCGCGCTGCACACCGAGTTCCCCGGCGCCGAGCGGCTGGCCGGCCGGCTGCCGGACATCCTGCCCAACATGGGCCCGGCCACGGCCGGCCGGATCGTCGCCCAGGTGCTGGAACTGGGTTATCCGGTCCTGGAGATCAGCCACCACGAGCGCGTCCCGGTGACGCCGGACTGGGGGATGCCCCGCTACCGCGAGCGCCGGGCGCGCCAGGAGGCCGTACGCCGGAGCGCGATCGCGGCGGACGGCGCACCGGATCGGGCGCACGCCCCCGAGCGCTCGCCGGACCCCGACGAGGTGGACCTGGAGTACGCGGCGGTCCGTGAGCGGCTGGAGTTCCTCAACGAGGTCAGCGGCCGCATCGGCACCTCCCTGGATCTCGCCCGCACCATCCGCGAGGTGACCAGCGCCGCCGTCCCGCGCTTCGCGGACTTCGCCGGGACCCATCTGCGCGCCCAGGTCCTGGCGGGCGAGGGGTTCCCCGACGGTCCGCCCGACGTCACCACCGTCTGGCACCGCGTCTGGGTCGAGCACAACGACGAACCGGGCCGCTGGGACGACACGGTGCCGGTCGGGGAGAGCATCGCGTTCCCCGAGCACACCCCGTTCTTCCGGTGCATGGTCACCGGCGAGCCGGTGCTGATCCCGCACATCAGCGACGAGGTGGGCGACCGGATCGCCGGGCAGTTCGAGAAGCGCGACCTCAGACCCCTGATCAACGGCCGGTCGATCCTGATCGTGCCGCTCAAGGCGCGCGATGTGGTGCTGGGCTTCATGGTGCTGCTGCGGCGCCCGGGGCGGGAGCCGTTCGACGACATGGACCGTACGACCGGCGCCGAACTGGCCGCCCGCGCCGGGCTCGTGCTCGACAACGCCCGGATGTACACCTATCAGGAGAACGTCGCCGAGACGCTCCAGGACAGCATGCTGCCCCAGGTGACGCCGCGCATGGCGGGCTGCGACACCGCCACCCGCTATCTGCCCGGGACCCGGCTCGGCCGGGTCGGCGGGGATTGGTTCGACACCATCAAGCTGTCCGGGTCGCGCACCGCGCTGGTGGTCGGCGACGTCATGGGGCACGGGCTCACCTCGGCGGCGATGATGGGGCAGTTGCGCACCGCCGTGCAGACCATGGCCGCGCTCGATCTGCCGCCCGCCCAGCTGCTGCGCAACCTCGACGATCTGGCCCAGCGGCTCGGCGAGCACTATCTGGCCACCTGTCTCTACGCCGTCTACGACCCCGTCGGCTCCGAGCTGGTGGTCTCCAACGCGGGCCATATCCCGCCCGTGCTGGTGCGGGCCCGGGACGGCCGCAGCGAGCTGCTGGACCTGCCGACCGGGGCGCCGATCGGGGTGGGCGGGGTGCCCTTCGAGACGGTGACGGTGCGGGTGTCGCCCGGCGACCGGCTGGTGCTCTGCACGGACGGCCTGGTCGAGGTGCGGGGCCAGGACATCGGCGCCGGGATCGCCGCGCTGTGCGAGTCCGCGGCGCATCCGGCGGCGTCCATGGACGCCGCGTGCGACACCATCATCCGGGCGCTGGCCGCCGCCTCCCGGGACTCGGACGGCCGTGGCGGCCGTAAGGACGACGTGGCGCTGCTGATGGCCCGGCTGAACGGCATACCGGTCGACGATGTCGCCCAGTGGCGGCTCGCGCTGGACCCCAGCGAGGTCGGCCGGGCGCGCCGGCTCGTCCGCGAGCGGCTGCTGCGGTGGGGGCTGCCGGAGGCCGTGGAGACCGCCGAGCTCCTGGTGAGCGAGGCGGTGACCAACGCGATACGGCACGCTCACACCCACCATGTGCGGCTGCGCCTGGTGCGCACCGACGCCCTGCTGTGCGAGGTCACCGACGACGACCACGAACTGCCGGCGCTGCTGAGCGCGGACCGCGACGACGAGAGCGGGCGCGGGCTGAGGGTGATCAGCAAACTGGCGCGCGAGTGGGGGACGAGCCGCACGGGGCGCGGTAAGACGGTGTGGTTCGAGCAGACGCTGGCACATCGGGCCGATCGGGCGTCGACGCATCCGGCCGAGCAGCCGTCGGCACATCCGGCCGATCAGGCGTCGGCACACCCAGGGGAGCGGCGATGAGCGTCTCGGAGCGCTACCGGCAGGCGTGGGAGAGCTACTGGCGGGAGACCTCGGACGCCCCGGGGGACGCCATCTGGGACGCGGACCCCTCGCTGAGCGCCGCCCCGCATCTGGACCTGCTCGCCCCGCACGCCGACACCTCGCTGCCGATCGTCGACCTGGGCTGCGGCAACGGCACCCAGACCCGCTATCTGGCCGCCCGCTTCGGGCGGGCGCTGGGCGTGGATCTGTCCCAGGCCGCGGTGGAGCACGCGCGGCGCGCCGACCCGGCGGGCGCGGCGGAGTACCGGCGGCTGAGCCTGACGGACGCGGCCCCGGTGGCGGACCTGGCCCGGCGGCTCGGCGACGCCAATGTGTATATGCGGGCCGTCATCCACCAGAGCGATGCCGCCGACCGGCGTCCGGTCGCGGAGGCGGTGGCCACGCTGCTGGGGCGACGCGGGCGGGGGTTCGTCGTGGAGCTGACGGGCCGCTCCAAGGCCGTGCTGGGGAAACTGGCGGCGGGTCCGGGCGGTCCGCCGCCGAAGCTGCGCCGGGTCCTCGACCACGGGCTGCGGCCGGCCGACGCGGCGGACAAGGAGGTTCCGGAGGCGCTGGCGGAGGCCGGACTGGAGATACTGGCCGACGGCCCGACGGCGCTGGCTCAAACGGAGCAGTGGCCGGACGGGTCAAGGGTCGAGTTGCCGGCCCGCTGGTTCGTGGTCTCGCGTGCGTAGTCCAGGCACGGCGGGCGCACAACGCGAGCCGCAGGCGGGGACGGTGGACTGGACCAGTTATCCACAGGGGTGGTTCGGGTCGGGCGCGGCGCGTAACGTTTCGAGGCATGAAGATCCTCATCAGCGCCGACATGGAGGGCGCCACCGGTGTGACCTGGCCGGCTGATGTGCTGCCCGGCACCCCGCAGTGGGAGCGCTGCCGCCGTATGTTCACCTCCGATGTGAGCGCGGCCGTCGCCGGGTTCCTCGACGGGGGTGCGGACGAGGTGCTCATCAACGAGGCGCATTGGAGCATGCGCAATCTGCTGCTGGAGGAGCTGGACGACCGCGCGCAGATGCTCACCGGGCGGCACAAGGCCCTGAGCATGGTCGAGGGCGTGCAGCACGGTGATGTGGACGGGGTGGCGTTCGTCGGCTATCACACCGGCGCGGGCACCGAGGGCGTCCTCGCCCACACCTACCTGGCCAACTCCATCACCGGGGTATGGGTGAACGGCGCGCGGGCGAGCGAGGGCCGGCTCAACGCGCTGGTGGTCGCCGAGTACGGGGTGCCGGTGGTGCTGATCACCGGGGACGACAAGACCTGCGAGGACGCCAAGGACTATGTGCCCGAGGCCCGGTGCGTCGCGGTCAAGGACTATGTCTCGCGCTACGCGGCGGTGTGCCGCACCCCCGCCCGCACGGCCGCGGACATCCGGGAGGCGGCACGGGAGGCGGCGGTGCTGGCGGTGCGCCACGAGCCCGTCAGCGGCGGGCCGTTCACGCTGGAGCTGGAATTCGACGCCGAGCATCTGGTGGGGGCGGCGAGCGTCGTGCCGGGCGTGGAGCGCAGCGGCGAGCGTCGCGTCGCGTACACCTCACCGACCATGTACGAGGGGATCCGCTGCTTCAAGGCCGTCACGACGGTCGTCTCGGCCGCGGTGGAGGAGCAATATGGCTGACGTGGACCGCGCCGAGGCGATCGACGCCCAGGCGCTGGAGGAGGTGGTGCGGTTCACCTCCGATCTGATCAGGATCGACACCACCAACCGCGGCGGCGGTGACTGTTCGGAGCGCCCGGCCGCCGAGTATGTGGCGGAGATGCTCGGCGATGTGGAGATCGAGCCCACCCTGCTGGAGCGGTCGCCGGGGCGCACCAATGTCGTCGCCCGGATCGAGGGCGCCGATCGCTCCGCGCCCGCGCTGCTGGTCCACGGCCATCTGGACGTGGTGCCCGCCGAGCCCGCCGACTGGACCGTGCACCCCTTCTCCGGGGAGGTGCGCGACGGGGTCGTCTGGGGCCGGGGCGCCATCGACATGAAGGACATGGACGCGATGGTGCTCGCCGTCGTCCGGGCCTGGGCGCGGACGGGCGTGCGGCCGCGCCGGGACATCGTGCTGGCCTTCACCGCCGACGAGGAGGACAGCGCGGCCTGGGGCGCGGGCTTCCTCGCCGACCGTCACCCCGGGCTCTTCGAGGGCTGCACCGAGGGCATCAGCGAGTCCGGAGCCTTCACCTTCCACGCCGGTTCCGGGCTGCGGATCTACCCCATCGCGGCGGGGGAGCGCGGCACGGCCTGGCTGAAGCTCACCGCGCACGGCCGCGCCGGACACGGCTCCAAGGTCAACCGGGACAACGCGGTCAGCCGGCTGGCCGCCGCCGTCGCCCGCATCGGTGAGCACAGCTGGCCGGTCCGGCTGACGCCCACGGTGAAGTCCGCGCTCACCGAACTGGCCGAGCTCCAGGGCGTCCCGGCCGAGGTGGACGCCCCGGACTTCGACGTCGACGCCCTGCTGGCCAAGCTGGGCCCCGCCGCCGCCCTGGTCGAGCCCACCGTGCGCAACAGCGCCAACCCCACGGTGCTCGAGGCCGGTTACAAGGTCAATGTGATTCCGGGCAGCGCGACCGCCTATGTGGACGGGCGGATGCTGCCCGGCGGCGAGGAGGAGTTCCACGACACCCTCGACCGGCTCACCGGACCGGATGTGGAGTGGGAGTTCCACCACCGGGAGCGCCCGCTGGAGGCGCCGATCGACACTCCCACCTACCGGGCGATGCGCGCCGCCGTCGAGCACTTCGACCCGGGTGCCCGCGCCGTGCCGTACTGCATGTCGGGCGGCACCGACGCCAAGCAGTTCTCCCGGCTCGGCATCGCCGGATACGGCTTCTCGCCGCTGCGCCTGCCCGAGGGCTTCGACTATCAGGCGCTCTACCACGCCGTGGACGAGCGGGTGCCGGTGGAGGCCCTGCACTTCGGTGTCCGCGTGCTCGACCACTTCCTGCAGAGGGCGTGAGAAACACGGTGCGGCAGCAGACGGCCGTCACGGCCCCGTACGGCGACTGGCCCTCCCCGGTCGACGCCGCGCTCGTCGCCTCCCACGACGGCCATCCGGAGTATGTCGGCACGGTCGGCGAGGAGGTGTGGTGGACCGCGCCGCGCCCCGGCGAGGGCGGCCGCCGGGCCCTGATCCGGCGGCGTACCGACGGCGCCGAGGTCCCGGTGCTGGCCCCGCCGTGGAACGTGCGCGGCAAGGTGATGGGGTACGGCGGAATGCCCTGGGCCGCGGTGGACCGTGCGAGCGGCGGCCCGCTTGTGGTCTTCGTCCACTTCGCCGACCAGCGGTTGTACGTCCATGAGCCGGACGCCCCGGCCGGGGCCGCGCCGCGCCCGCTGACCCCGCTGTCGGCGGTCGGGGAGGGGCTGCGCTGGGCCGACCCGGTGCTCCGCCCGGAGCGCGGCGAGGTGTGGTGTGTGCTGGAGGAGTTCACCGGCGCGGGTCCGACGGAGGTGCGGCGGGTCATCGCCGCCGTACCGCTGGACGGTTCGGCCGCCGAGGACCGCGCGGCGGTGCGCGAGCTGACCGACGACCGCCATCGCTTCCTCACCGGGCCCCGGCTCTCGCCCGACGGCCGGCGGGCCGCCTGGATCGTCTGGGACCACCCCCGGATGCCCTGGGACGGTACGGAGGTGATGCTGGCCGATGTCGCGGAGGACGGCTCCTTCACCGGCGCCCGGCCGGTGCTGGGCGGGCCGGAGGAGTCGGTCGCCCAGATCGAGTGGGCCGAGGACGGCGCACTGCTCGCGGCCACCGACCGCACCGGCTGGTGGAATCTGCACCGGCTCCGGCCGCCGGAGGAGACGGCCGGAGCGCCGGAACGGGCCCCGGCCGGGCGGCCGGTGGAGCTCTGCCCCCGCGAGGAGGAGTTCGGCGGGCCGCTGTGGAAGCTGGGCCACCGCTGGTTCGCCCCGCTGACCGGCGGTCTGATCGCGGTGCTGCACGGCCGGGGCGCGGCGGCCCTCGGCATCCTCGATCCACGGACCGGCGAGCTGGCCGATGTGCCGGGCCCCTGGACCGAATGGGAACCGACGCTGGCCGTCAACGGCACCCGCGTGGTCGGCGTCGCCGCGAGCCCGCACAGCGGCCATGAGGTGGTGGAGCTGGATGTGTGCACCGGGCGCTCCCGGGTCATCGGCAGCGCCCACAGCGATCCCGTGGACCCGGCGTACTACCCCCGGCCCGAGGCCCGCACCTTCACCGGACCGGACGGCCGGGAGATCCACGCCCAGCTCTACCCACCGCACCATCCCGGCCACACCGCACCGGATGGTGAGCTTCCGCCGTATGTCATCTGGGCCCACGGCGGGCCCACCGGGCGTGCCCCGCTCGTGCTCGACCTGGAGATCGCCTACTTCACCTCGCGTGGCATCGGCGTCGCCGAGGTCAACTACGGGGGCTCCACCGGCTACGGCCGCGCCTACCGCGAGCGGCTGCGCGAGCAGTGGGGCGTGGTCGACGTCCAGGACTGCGCCGCCGTCGCCGGGGCGCTCGCCGACGAGGGCGTCGCCGACCGCGCCCGGCTCGCGATCCGCGGCGGCAGCGCGGGTGGCTGGACGGCGGCGGCCTCCCTCACCGCCACGGATCTCTACGCCTGCGCCACCGTCAGCTACCCCATTCTCGACCTGGTCTCCTGGGCCACCGGCGGCACCCATGACTTCGAGTCGCGCTACACCGAATCGCTGGTGGGCCGGCTCGATGAGGTGGCCGACCGCTACCGCGAGCGCTCCCCGCTGCACCGGGCCGACCGCGTCGGCTCGCCCTTCGTACTGCTCCAGGGGCTGGACGACACCATCTGCCCGCCCGAGCAGTGCGAGCGCTTCCTGGAGGCGGTCGCCGGGCGCGGCGTCCCGCACGCGTATCTCACCTTCGAGGGCGAGGGCCATGGCTTCCGCCGCGCCGATACGATGATCCGCGCCCTGGAGGCCGAATTGTCGCTGTACATCCAGACCTTCGGGCTGATCAGATCCGATGTGCCTACCCTGGAGCTGCTGAAGTCAGTGGTTCCGAACTCCACTGGAGGAGCGAGTTGACACCCCCATCGGCCCCGCGCATCGTCGGCCGTGATCCGCTGCCCACCGCCGTCGCCGATGGCTGGCCGCAGGGCGGCGAGCCGGAGACCTGGCTGCTCAGCGTCTCGCGGTACACCGCGGCCATGGACGCGGGCGCGCCCGGCACGATCCTGGACGCCGAGGAGCGGGAGCGGGCCTCGAAGTTCCTCCGGGCGGAGGACCGCGAGCGCTATACGGCGGCCCATCTGGGGCTGCGGGAACTGCTCGGCGCCTATCTGGGGATGGCCCCGGCCGAGGTGCCGTTCACCCGCGAGGCATGCCCCGGCTGCGGCGGGCCGCACGGCCGCCCCGCGGTGTCCGGCACCCCGCTGCACTTCAATATGTCGCACGCCGGTGATCTGGTGCTCTTCGCCTTCGCGGGCTCCCCGGTCGGCGTGGATGTGGAGAAGCTCCAGCCCGCCTCGGTGGTCGAGGGGGTCGCCGAGAGCCTGCACCCCAAGGAGCGCGCCGAACTGGACGCGCTGGTACCGGGCGACCGGCCCGCCGCCTTCGCCCGCTGCTGGACCCGCAAGGAGGCCTATCTCAAGGGCCTGGGCACCGGGCTGTCCCGGGACCCGGCGGTCAACTATGTCGGCACCGGGCTCTCCGCCGTGCCGGTCGGCCCGTGGGCGATGACCGACATCCCCGTGGACGGGGCCATATCCGGGACCTCCGGCTATGCGGCGGCCATGGCTCTGCTGACATCATTGCCGCATGCCTGACGTCCGGTATGTCGCCGAGGGAACCCGGGCCGCCATCAGCCACACCCGCCGCGAGGACGCCGCGGAGTTCACCAGGCGTGCCCGGGAGAGCAGGCCGTTCCACCGCCCCTGGCTCACCCTCCCCACCTCCGAGTCGGCCTTTCAGTACTACATCGCCCAGCTGGAGCGCGAGGACCGCGAGGGCTTCCTGGTCCATGCCCGGGAGACCGGTGACATGGCCGGGTTCATCAACATCAACAACATCGTGCGCGGCGCCTTCCAGTGCGGCTCGATCGGCTACGGCGCCTTTCCGCCCGCCGCCGGGCGGGGCTATATGTCCGAGGGGCTCGGGCTCGTACTGCGCCATGCCTTCGGGCCGCTGGGGCTGCACCGCGTCGAGGTCAACATCCAGCCGGGCAACAAGGCGTCGATCGGTCTTGTGAAGCGCCATGGCTTCCGGCTGGAGGGATTCTCCCCCGACTTCCTCTACATCGAGGGCGCCTGGCGCGACCACGAGCGCTGGGCCTTGACCAGCGACATGCTGAACCAGCGGACCGACGACCCTGCCTGACGGCGCGGGGCGCCGGGGCCGAGGGTGCGGGAGCCGGACGGCGGCGTGGAGGCCGGACGACGGCGTGGGGCCGGACAGCGGCGTGGGGCCGGACGGCGGCGTGGAGGCCGGACGACGGCGTGGGGTGTCGGCGGACCGTGCCGGGGGCCGGACGACGCTGCCGGGTACCGGGCCACGTTACGGCTGACGGGTCACCATGATCGGCCCGAAGCCGCTCTGTTCAGCGGGCCCGTCGGCGTTGTTCCATGGTCACCGGACGGTCGCCGCACCGAGGTGACCCAAGGCAGTCGGAACGAGGCAGCCCGTGGCCACGAGCGTGCGACGTACCACCCTGACCCTTCCCACCGCCCCCGTGGGGCCCGACAACCCGCTGCCCGCGCTGCGCCCCCTCGACGAGGTGCACCGCGTGGACGACCGCACCCGGGCCACCCTCCCCACCGACATGGCCCGTCAGGTCGCCTACGCGCCGCTGCGGTCGGTGCTGCCGGTGCGGCTGCGCGACGGCTACGGCCGCGACCGCGCCCCCGCCGCGCTCGACGCCATCGTCCTGGAGAACGACCAGCTGCGCGTCACCGTGCTGCCCGGCCTCGGCGGCCGGGTCCACTCACTGGTCCACAAGCCGACCGGACGTGAGCTGCTATACCGGAACCCGGTGCTCCAGCCCGCCGACTTCGCCCTCAACGGCGCCTGGTTCTCCGGCGGGATCGAGTGGAACATCGGCGCCACCGGCCACACCACCCTGTCCTGCGCGCCCCTGCACGCCGCCCGCGTCCCTGCCCCCGACGCCGCCGACGGGGGCGCGATGGTGCGGCTGTGGGAGTGGGAGCGGCTGCGCGATCTGCCCTTCCAGGTGGATCTGTGGCTGCCCGCCGACTCCGCGTTCCTCTACGTGGGCGTCAGGATCCGCAACCCCCACCACCTCCCGGCCCCCGTCTACTGGTGGTCCAACATCGCCGTCCCCGAGGACGAGCACACCCGCGTCCTCGCCCCCGCCGACGACGCCTGGCACTTCGGCTACACCCGCACCCTCGGCAAGGTGCCGGTCCCGGAGTGGGACGGCGCCGACCGCACCTATCCGCTGCGCGGCGCCTACCCCGCCGACTACTTCTACGAGGTGCCCGACGGAGCCCGCCGCTGGATCGCCTCGCTCGACGCCGACGGCGGCGGACTCGTCCAGACCTCGACCGATCTGCTGCGCGGCCGCAAGCTCTTCGTCTGGGGCGCGGGCCCCGGCGGACGGCGCTGGCAGCAGTGGCTGACCGAGCCCGGCACCGGCGGCTACGCCGAGATCCAGGCCGGGCTCGCCCGCACCCAGCTGGAGCACATCCCGCTGGAGGCGGGGGAGGAGTTCGCCTGGCTGGAGGCGTACGGTCCGCTGACCGCCGACCCGGCGGCCGTCCACGGCGCGGACTGGGCGGCCGCCCGCCACGAGACCGAGACCCGGCTGGAGGCGGCGCTGCCGCGCGCCGCCGTCGACGCGGCCTACGCCGCCTGGCGCCCGTACGCCGACGCGGAACCGGCGGAACGCCTCGCGACCGGCTCCGGCTGGGGTGCCCTCGAGATCGAGCGCGGCGGATTCCAGCTGCCCGGAACGCCGTTCGACCCGGACACGCTGGGGGAGGAGCAGGAGCCGTGGCGCCGGTTGCTGCGCACCGGCGCCCTGCCCGACTGGGAGCCGGGCCCCTCCCGGGCCGACCCCGGCGCATCCGTGGTCGCGCCAGCCTGGCGCGACCTCCTCGAAGCGGCGCCCTCGACCGCCGCCGCCGAGTACCACCTCGGCGTCGCCCAGTGGCACGCGGGCGACCGTGCCCAGGCCGAGCGCAGCTGGGAGCGGTCGCTGCGGTGCGCGGAGACGCCCTGGACGCTGCGCTGCCTGGCCGTCGCCGACACCGCCGCCGGCCACCCGGCCCGCGCGGCGGAACGGCTGCTGCGCGCCGTACGGCTCCTCCTCGCCTCGGCCGCCGGCCCGGAGCCCGAAACGTCCCCGGAGCCCGAGGCGCCCCCGGTCCTCGAAACGGCGGGAACGGGGCAGGGCGGGGCGCAGCGGGAGGCGGGGGCCGTCTCAGTGGCCACACCGCCCATCGCCGCCGACCCGCTCGCCCTGGAGACGGCCGAGGCGGCGCTGGGCCGGGAGGCGATCGTGGCGCTGCTCGCGGCCGACCGCGCCGACGACGCACGAGCGGTCCTCGACGGACTGCGCCCGGCCATCCGCGCACGCGGCCGCTTCCGGCTGCTGCGCGCCCAGGTCCTGCTGGCCCAGGGCGACGCCCTGGCCGCCCGTGCCGTCTTCGACGAGGGCTTCGAGGTCTGCGATCTGCGCGAGGGCGACGAGGCGTTGAGCGACACCTGGTACGCGATCGTGGAACGGCTGGCGACCGGCACCGAGGACCCACTCACCGAAGAGGACCGCGCCCGGACCCACGCCGAGCACCCCCTCCCCGTCGCCTACGAATTCCGCATGCGCCCCGCCTAGCGGATCTACGGCCCGCGGGCGGCATACCGGGGTTGCGCCCACCTTGGCGAGCGGCCCGACCGGCGTGCGCCCGCCTCGCGGGCCAGGGCGGGCCATCGGGGGCCAGGGGGCCAGGGGCAGGGGGCCAGGGCGGGTCCGGATCCGCATGGATACCGCATGGCGATGCGCCATGACGGGCACCCGGGCATGGACATCGGCATGGCGCATCTGCGGAAAGGAGCCGCGTACCGTGAGGACACCGCATGATCCCGGGGCGGACCCGGAGGACGAGGGGATTCCCGATCTGCAGGACGGAACGCCCGAGCAGCAGTGGGCCGAGGATCCCGAGCAGTTGCCCGTGGCCGGGGACGAGCCGACGATCGCCATGTACCGGGACACCACGAGTGCGGAGACGCGGGAGCGGGAATCGCTCGACGAGCGGTTGACCGACGAGGAGCCGGAGACGGGGGAGCCGGTCGGCGGCGTGGCGGAACCGGCGGGGCTGCTGTACGACGAACCGGATCCCGACCTCCCGCGGGAGCAGGACGTCTACTCCCAGGAGGGCTCGACCAGCGGACTGTCCGCCGAGGAGGAGGCGGTCCGGATCAAGAGCGATGCGCTCCGGGACGTGGACGATCTCTACGAGGAGGTCGCCGACGAGGAGGTCGTCGCGGATCCGGGACCGCCCTCCTGACGGGTCTGCCGGACGGCGTGTTCACGGGCGGGTCACGCCGGGTTCCGGTCGACGTACTCGAAGATCGAGCCGTCGGGGTGGCGGGCCACCAGGGTGCGGCCCACGGGGGCGGGCAGCGGACCGGCGACGATCTGCCCGCCGACCGCCGTGAGATCGGCGATCGCCTCGTCCACGTCCTGCACCGCGATCGTCGCCGTGATCTTGCGGAGAATCGACATCTCCGACTCCGGTCCGCTCATCAGGAAGAAGCAGCCGACCGCCGCGACCGCGACGGGACCGCGCTGGAAGCGCACCGCCTCGGATCCCGTCAGCTTTTCGTAGACGGTGATCGCCGAGTCCAGGTCGTCGACGCACACGCGGAGTGAAGTCCCCAGAATATCCATGCGGGCGAGCCTAGTTGAACTGCTCAGACGCGGCAGAGGATCTCACCGTGCAGGACGGCGAACCAACCGTCCGGAGCCTCGCCCCACGTCCGCCACGCCTCCGCGATCGACCGCAGCTCCTCCTCCGTGGCATGGCCGCCGTCCACCGCGAGCCGGGCGTAGGAGGAGGCGACCGTGCGGTCCGCCCACAGACCGCTCCACCACGCCCGCTCCTCCTCGGTGGCGTAGCACCACGCGGTGGCGGTCGAGGTGATGTCGGTGAACCCCGCCTCCAGGGCCCAGGACCGCAGCCGGCGTCCGGCGTCCGGCTCACCGCCGTTGGCCCGCGCGACCCGGCGGTAGAGGTCCAGCCAGCCGTCCAGCCCGGGGACGGACGGGTACCAGGTCATGGCGGCGTAGTCGGAGTCGCGCACCGCCACGATGCCGCCCGGCGCGCACACCCGGCGCATCTCGCGCAGCGCCCCCACCGGGTCGCCGACGTGCTGGAGCACCTGGTGGGCGTGGACCACGCAGAAGGAGTCGTCGGGGTGGTCCAGCGCGTGGACGTCGGCGACCGCGAAGGAGACGTTGGTCAGCCCGCGCTCGTCGGCCACCGCGCGGGCCCGCTCCAGGATGGCGCCCTCCGCGTCGACGCCCGTGACCTGCCCCTGGGGGACCAGTTCCGCCAGGTCCGCGGTGATGGTGCCGGGGCCGCAGCCGATGTCGAGGATCCGCATATGGGGCCGCAGATGGCCGGTGAGATACGCGGCGGAGTTGGCGGCCGTGCGCCAGGTGTGCGAGCGCAGCACCGACTCATGGTGGCCGTGGGTGTAGACGGCGGCGTCCTTCGGCATGGCGGAACTTCCCCCTTCGGGACCGGTGAACGGGTGGCTCCACCGTAGAAGGCATCTCGTATCACGAGAAGAACCGTCTCATCATGCGAGCAAATCGGCGAGGCGGCGAAAGGGCGAGGCGGCGAAGGTGCGAGGCGGCGAAGGTGCGAGGCGGCGAAGGTGCGAGAGGGCGAGGCGGCGAAGGTGCGAGACGCTGACAGGGCGGGACGCCGAAGGGGCGGTGGGGGAACGAGCCCCACCGCCCCTTCGGCGCGATGTGATGCGGGAAACGCGGCAGTTCAAGGCGGCCCCGTCACATCGCCCCTGCTGATCACGCCCAGCGCCCGCCCCGCCTCGACCACCGGGAGCCGCCCCACCGCATGCCGTCGCATCAGCGCGGCGGCCTCGGCCACCTCCTCGTCCGGCCCGATCGTCACCGGATCCGGAGTGCATACGGCGTGGCAGGTGACGGCGAGAGGGTCGACGCCCTCGGCGACCGCGCGGAGGGTGATGTCGCGGTCGGTGAGGACGCCGAGCACCTCCCCTTCGCTGGCGACCAGCACATCGCCGATGTCCTGTGCGCGCATCAGCTGAGCCGCTTCCACCAGCGAGGCGTCGGGCCGCACCCAGATCGCGGGCCGCGTCATGACCTCCCGCACGGGGCGCGTCGGATCGCGCGGTGGGTCCTGGGACACCTGTCCACCTCCCCTTCCTGGGTGATGTGCTGCCCGCAGTACCCAGCCGGGGCGGGGGGTATGCGCGACGGATACCCGCCGTCCGCAATCCATGAGCGATCCCCTACGTGTACGTGCCCGGGTGCGGCCTCGGCTACGTGCTCGGGTGCAGCCCCAGCGCCGAGACCACCTCCTGCACGGTGTGGAACGTCCGGTCCGTCGGCAGTTCCTCGGCCAGCGCGATCAGCCCGTCCGGCGCGTGCCGGTCCTCCAGGACGCTCAGCAGCCCCTCACGATCCGCCGGGAACGACGTACGTCCCAGCCGGCGGGCGAACTCGAACCGCACCGCCTCGGCCTCACCGGTCGTCCCCCGCGCCGGGATCGGCCCCAGGGCGACCTCCGGGTCGTCGTCGGCGGCCGGCTCCGGGTCGTGCCACTCCTCGGCACGGGTCGGGTGCCCGGAGCGGATCAGCCCCTGGAGCTCGTGCTTCATCTCGTCGTCCTTGTGGACGCTCAGCCGGTCGCTGCCTCGCTGCATGTCGGTCCCCTTCCTCAGCGGGTCCGTGTGTCTCCCGGGTCGGTCATGTCCCGGGATGTTCAATTCGTGTCGCCCTCGTACGGCCAGCGCAGCAGTGCGCCGAGGCCGCCCACCGGGATGTCGTCGCCGTTCGGCTCCGCCTCCGCCGGTGCCACCGTCAGCGCTTCGGCGCCGGTGGCCACGACCGAGCGGATCAGCGCGTCGTCGGCGCGGGCCGGGGACGGCCGGGTGTCGCCCAGGTACTGGACATCGGTGCGGCGCAGGGCCAGCTGGTCGGGTTCGGTGCCCACCCATACCTCGCGGTACAGATCGGGCCCGTCGGGGCGTATCAGCAACGAGCCTATGCGGTGCTCACGCGCCGCGTCGACCAGCGCCGGGACCCCCTCGGCCGCCTCCACGCGCCCACCGGAGGGCATCCGGCCGGCCCGGAACCGCTCCAGCGCCTCCTCGCCGCGCTCATGGGCGTACCTGGCCCGTGCGTCGTCCACCTCCTGGTCCAGCAGCCGGGCGGCGCGGCTGCCGGGCGGGGCGGAACCGGGGGCGCGGCCCCCGCGCGAGGTCTCCACCGTCGCCGAGCGCAGCTCCTTGGACAGCCGCTCGTGGACCGCGCGCCGCTCGCGCGGGTCCCCGGCCAGCACCACCAGATCCGCGCCGGTCTCCTGCCGGCAGGCGCCCAGCTCATCGGCGATCAGGGCCGCGTTCCGCTCCCAGGTGTTCTCCGTCTTGAGCTGGAAGTGGCGCTCCGACCAGTCGGCGGTGGCGGTCCGGTGCACCGGCCACTGCCGGCCCTCCACCGAGCCGACCCGGTCGCCGCCGTGCGCGTCGCGCAGCTCGACGTCCGCGCCGGTGCGGTCGATGTACGCCACCAGGCAGGACGGGTCCTCGCCGGTCAGCTCCAGCAGCGGTCCCACATGCGGAAGCGCCGACCAGCACGGGGGCTCGCTCACCGGCGGCGGGGCCGGCAGCGGAGTGTCGAGCACCACCTCACCGGCCGTGGCGAAGACGGCCCACCCGGCCGGTCCGGCACCGGGCGGCAGCTCGGCCAGCCTCTCGTACACCGCACGGCAGGTGGCCTGGTCGGCACCCTGCCCTTCCAGCCGGCGGCTCGCCTCGCGGGCGGCGCGTTCCTGCTCCTCGGCCGCGGACTCGTCGGGGTGGGAGGTGTCGAAGTAGACGCTGGCCCAGGGGCCGGGGCGGTCGTAGAGCGGTTGGAGATGTCCGAGTCGCATGTACTCCCTCCAGATTTCGCGTCCCCCACGCGTACCCATGACGACGCCATCGACACGAGGTCGTCGGGACGATTGGGGGTGAGGTTCGAAGCCGGGGTTTGAGGCTCGTGGGGGAGGGGGACCCGTCGATCGGCCGAGCGGCCCGTAGGGAGTGGGGAGCGGCGCCGGACGCGGGACATCAGGGGCCGGGTCCGGCGCCGTGCTCTGTCCAAACGCCCTGCGGAAGTGCCCGCGTACCCGTGGTCCGCTCGTCGTTTACGAGGACTGTTAGCGCGGATGGGGCACGGGTACCCGGCGGCGCATGACTGATAAATCGGCCTATCCGAAGGCGGGCATACCCTCGGCCGGAGAGCTGGCGGAGCCGGTCGCACGAGCCGTCCGCGAAGAGGTCCGCCGGGAGCTGCGGGAGCAGTCCGGGCGGCGCGCGGTCCGCCTCTACGGTGGCGCGGCGGCGGCCGCGCTCTACGCGGGGGGTGCGCTGACGGCGTGCCTGGTGTTGCTGTTCGCGTTGGCGCTTCCGGGGTGGGCGGCGGCGCTGGTCGTCTTCGCGCTGTTGCTGGTGGTGGCGGGGTGGCTGAAGAACGAGGCGGGGCAGGGGGCGGGGCGACGGCCCGGCGCGCCGTCGGCGCCCTCGACGCCTTCCGCGCCCGCTGCCCCTTCGGAGCCCGCCGGTCCCGCCGGTGGTCCCGCCGGTCCTCCTGGTCCTGCCGGTGGTCCCGCCGGTGGTCCTGCCGCGCCTCCGACGCCTCCGGGCACGCCGGGGCCGGGGGCGCCTCCTCAGCCTCCTCATCCTCCTCACCCGGGGTGATCGCTCATGGCGGAGAATCCGCTGCTGACCAGGCACGGTGAGGCGCTGGACCTCTTCACCGAACGGGTGCACGCGATCCGGCCCGATCAGTGGGACGACCCGACGCCCTGCACCGAGTGGACCGTACGCGACCTGGTGAACCATCTCGCGGTCGAGCAGATGTGGGTGCCGCCGCTGGTCCGGGAGGGGGCGAGCGTCGGCGACCAGAGCGATGCGCTGGAGGGCGATCTCCTCGGCGACGACCCCGTCGCCACGTGGGACGTGGTGGCGACCGCGGCGCGGGACGCCTTCCGCGAGCCGGGGGCGCTCGACCGGGTGGTCGGCCTCTCGTACGGGGAGAGTCCGGCGACGCATTACTGCGCGCAGATGACGGCTGACGCGGTGGTGCATGCGTGGGATTTGGCGCGGGCGATCGGGGCGGATGAGCGCATTCCCAAGCCGCTGGTGGACTTCTCGGTGCGGGAGGTCGCGCCGTACGCGGCGGATTTGGAGGAGAGCGGGCTGTTCGCGGCGCCGGTTGAGCCTCCGGCGGGGGCGGATGCGCAGGCTCGGCTCCTGGCCCTTCTGGGCCGCGAGGCGTAGGCGGATTCCCCACCCCGCCCCTTCCCGAAAGCCCCGAAAGCGGGGGCTCCGCAAACGCCTGGCTCCGCAAACGCCGGAGGGGCTGAATTGGCGGTGGGGGTGTTGAGCGGAGGCAAAGTCCGCTCAACACCCCCATCCGCATATCGGCCCACCGCGCCCCGCGGAATTCAGCAGCGGACCCGGGGCCGGTCCCAGTGGCGGTGGGCGGCCAGGGCTTCGGTGAAGGCTTGGGTGAATTCCTGGCTGGCCGTGCCCGTCGTGGTGTCCGTGACGACGCCGCGGTCGGTGCAGACGTGGCCGTGGCCGGAGGCGATGTGGAGGCCCTCCGGGTCGAGGGAGGAGAGGATGCCGACGCCGGAGCCCAGGGCGCCGATGGGCTTGCCGTGACGGTAGGCGTCGCGGACGAAGCGCATGGCCTCGCTGTCGGAGGCCAGGCCGGGGGTGCCGGTGGGGCCGCCGGGGAGGAGGACGGCGTCGTAGAGGACGGAGGCGACCGTGGGAAGGGCGCGGTCCACCGCGTAGCCGTTGCCGTCGGCGCCGAGCACCTTGCCGTCGTGCGGGGCGAGGGCCTCGACGATGGCGCCCTGGGCGGTGAGCGCCTCCTGGGCCTGGGTGAGCTGACCGGTGTCCACGCCGTCCATGACCAGTACCGCGATCTGGCGGGTGCGGATCGAGCCGTCGCCCTGGAGGTTGTCGATGCTCAGCGCGGGCGAGGCCTGCGGCTTGTGGTTGTTGGCGCCGGGCTCCGGCAGCGCCACGCCGATGCCCTGGGCCACCTGCGAGGCCAGGTCGTAGTCGACCCGGGCCAGCTGTTCGACCGTGCGCTCCCGCACCTGCACCGCGCCGACCTTGCCCAGCTCGAAGCGGAAGGCGTCCACGATATGGCGCCGCTCCCAGTCGCTCATGCTGTTCCAGAACAGCGCGGCCTGGCTGTAGAAGTCCTTGAAGGACTCGCTCCGCTTGCGGATCTTATGGCCCTCGACCCGCTCCGCGTAGTGGGAGAAGGCATAGCCGTCCGCCCCCGCGAGCGCCGGGCAGCCGCCGCCGAGCGAGTTGGGGGAGTAGTTCGTCCCCCGGTGGAGCGTGGTCTGGTGGTAGCCGTCCCGCTGGTTGGTACGGGCCGGGGTGACCGGCTGGTTGACCGGGATCTGCGCGAAGTTGGGCCCGCCCAGCCGGATGAGCTGGGTGTCCAGATACGAGAAGTTGCGGGCCTGCAGCAGCGGGTCGTTGGTGAAGTCGATGCCGGGGACCACGTTCGCGGTGTGGAAGGCCACCTGCTCGGTCTCCGCGAAGAAGTTGTCCGGGTTGCGGTTCAGGACCATGCGGCCGATCGGCCGCACCGGCACCTGCTCCTCCGGAATGATCTTCGTGGGGTCGAGCAGATCGACGTCGAAGTTGAACTCGTCCTCCTCCGGGATCAGCTGCACCCCCAGCTCGTACTCGGGGTACTGACCCGCCTCGATCGCCTCCCACAGATCGCGCCGGTTGAAGTCCGGATCGCGGCCCTGGCACTCCTGTGCCTCGTCCCACACCAGCGAGTGCACGCCCAGCTTCGGCTTCCAGTGGAACTTCACAAAGGTGCCGTGGCCCTGGGCGTCCACGAAGCGGAAGGTGTGCACCCCGAAGCCCTGCATCATCCGGTAGCTGCGCGGAATCGCCCGGTCCGACATCAGCCACATCATCATGTGCATGGTCTCGGGCTGGAGGGAGACGAAGTCCCACAGGGTGTCATGGGCGGAGGCGCCGGTCGGGATGTCGTTCTGCGGCTCCGGCTTGAGCGCGTGCACGAAGTCGGGGAACTTGATCCCGTCCTGGATGAAGAAGACCGGCATGTTGTTGCCGACCAGGTCGTAGTTGCCCTCCGAGGTGTAGAACTTCGTCGCGAAGCCCCGTACGTCCCGCACCGTGTCCGCCGAGCCCCGGGGCCCCTGCACGGTGGAGAACCGCACGAAGACCGGGGTGCGCACGGACGGATCCTGGAGGAAGGCGGCGCGGGTGAACTCCGCGCAGGACTCGTACGGCTCGAAGTAGCCGTACGCGCCCGCGCCCCGCGCGTGCACCACCCGCTCCGGGATGCGCTCATGGTCGAAATGGGTCAGCTTTTCGCGGAAGTGGAAGTCCTCCATCAGGGTGGGGCCGCGTTCGCCCACGGTGAGGGAGTCATCGGTGTGGTCGACGGCCACGCCCTGGTCGGTGGTCAGCGGCCCCTCGGCGGGGTCGGGCGCGCGGTACATGTCGCGCTGCCGCTCCTTGCGGTCCTCCGTCATCGTGCCGATCCCTTCGTCGTCTTCGCGAACTCCTCCAGGAACGCCTCGCGGAACGCCTTGAGATCATCCGGCTTACGGCTGGTGATCAGGGCGTTGGGCCCGCCGGTGCAGACCTTGACCTGCTCGTCCACCCAGGTTCCGCCGGCGTTGGTGATGTCGGTGCGCAGACTCGGCCAGGAGGTCAGGGTGCGGCCGCGTACGACATCGGCCTCCACCAGCGTCCAGGGGGCGTGGCAGATCGCGGCCACCGGCTTGCCCGCGTCGAAGAAGCCCTTGGCGAAGGCGACGGCCTTGCCGTCCAGGCGCAGGAAGTCGGGGTTGGCCACCCCGCCGGGCAGCACCAGGGCGTCGTACTCCTCGACCGTCGCGTCCTTCACGACCTGGTCGACCTCGAAGGTGTCCGCCTTGTCGAGATGGTCGAACGCCTGGATGCGGCCGGGTTTGGTGGACACCAGACGGGGCGTGCCCCCGGCGTCCCGGACCGCCTGCCAGGGGTCGGTCAGCTCGACCTGTTCCACGCCTTCCGGGGCGACGAGAAAGGCGACCTTCATTGCTGCTCACGTCCTTCCGGTCTCTTCCGGTCCGGGTTCGCATCCGTCCGGTGCGGCGGGTAGCCAGCGCGGACGGGGTCGAAACGGGAACATCAGGTGCGTCAGACCTCGTCCGACGTCCTCTTCCGGTTCAGTCCTCGTCCGACGTCCTCTTCCGGTGCGGCAGGAACTCCTGCACCTTCGCCTTCAGGCCCTGGCGGACCATGCCCGCCCGGTCCGGGTCGCCCTTGATGATCGACTCGGCCGTGGCCTCCATCTGCTCCCAGGTGGCGTGCGGCGGGATCGGGGGGACGTCCGGGTCGGTGAGGAACTCCACGACCGCCGGGCCGTCCGCGCTCAGCGCCTCCCGCCACGCCCCCTCGACCTGCTCGGGCTTCTCCACCCGGATGCCGGTCATACCGAGCGATTCGGCGAACCGCGCGTAGGAGACATCGGGGATCGTCTGTGAGGGCAGGAACTGCGGCGCCCCGCCCATCGCCCGCATCTCCCAGGTGACCTGGTTGAGGTCCTGGTTGTTCCAGACGGCGATCACCAGCCGGGGGTCCTCCCACAACTGGCGGTACTTGGCCACGGTGATCAGCTCCGCCAGGCCGTTCATCTGCATCGCGCCGTCCCCGACCAGCGCCACCGCCGGCCGGTCCGGACGGGCGAACTTGGCGCCGATGGCGTACGGCACCCCGCAGCCCATCGTGGCCAGCGTGCCCGACAGCGAGCCGCGCATCTCGCCGCGCATCCGCAAGTGGCGGGCGTACCAGTTGGCGACGGAGCCGGAGTCGCAGGTGACGATGGTGTCGGAGGGCAGCAGCGGGTCCAGGCAGTGGGCCACGTACTCGGGGTTGACCGGGTCGGCGGACACCTCCGCGCGGGCGCCCATCACCTCGCGCCAGCGCCGTACGCCCGCGACGATCTCCTCCTGCCAGTCCCGCGCCTCCTTGCGCTCCAGCCGCGGCAGCAGCCGCAGCAGGGTCTCGCGCGCGTCGCCGACCAGATTGACCTCGTACGGATAGCGCATCCCGATCATGTGCGGATCGAGATCGATCTGGACCCCGCGCGCCTTGCCGAACTCCGGCAGGAACTGGCTGTACGGAAAGCTGGAGCCGATGGTGAGCAGGGTGTCGCAGTCCCGCATCAGCTCGTACGAGGGCCGGGTGCCCAGCAGTCCGGTGGACCCGGTGACATAGGGCAGTTCATCGCTGAGCACATCCAGGCCGAGCAGCGCCTTGGCGACCCCGGCGCCGAGGGTCTCGGCGGCCCGCTGGACCTCCTTGCGCGCCCCGGCCGCGCCCTGGCCGACCAGGATCGCCACCCGCTCGCCCGCGTTCAGCACCTCCGCGGCCCGCTCCACCGCGCTGTTGGAGGGCACCGCGGACCAGCCGCTGCGGTCCAGGCTGGAGGGCACCATCTTGAACTCATGGGTGGGCGCGGAGTAGTCGAGGTCCTGCACATCCGCCGGGATGATCACGGCGGTGGGGGCGCGGCGGGCGTAGGCGGTGCGGATGGCCCGGTCCAGGACGTTGGGCAGCTGCTCGGGGACGGTGACCGTCTCCAGGAAGTCGGAGGCAACGTCCTTGAAGAGGCTGTGCAGATCCACCTCCTGCTGGTACGAGCCGCCCATCGCGCTGCGGTGGGTCTGGCCGACCAGCGCCACCACCGGGACGTGGTCCAGCTTGGCGTCGTACAACCCGTTCAGCAGGTGGATCGCGCCGGGTCCCGAGGTGGCCGCGCAGACGCCGAGGCGGCCGCTGAACTTGGCGTAGCCGACGGCCTGGAACGCGGCCATCTCCTCGTGCCGGGCCTGGATGAACCGGGGCTCGTTCTCGGCCCGCCCCCACGCGGCGAGCAGGCCGTTGATTCCGTCTCCCGGGTAGCCGAACACATGCTCGACACCCCACTCCGATAGTCGGGCGAGGATGTAGTCGGCCACTTTCATGGTCATGGTGGGTCATCGCTCCTCTCGGCGATCGCGTTCTTCCCGGCGATCGCTCGTCCTGGCGATCGCTCGTCCCGGCGATCGCGGTCAACCGGCCACCTGCGGCAGCACCTTGGTGCGGTAGAAGTCGAAGAAACCGCGCTGGTCGGGGCCGATCTGATTGACGTAGACGGTGTCGAACCCGGCCTCCGCGTACGCGTTCAGCGCGGCCACGTGCGCCTCCGCGTCATCCCCGCAGACCACTTCCCCGGCCACCCGCTCGGGGGTGACGAGCCGGGCGGCCTGTTCGAACTGGCCCGGGGTGGTCAGTGTCGACAGCACCTCACCGGGCAGCCCCTCGGTCGGCCACAGCCGGTGGGCGGTGCGCAGGGCCTCGTCGGGGTCCGGGCCGTAAGCCACCTTCAGGCCGCCGCTGGCCGGTTTGCTGTTGCCCCCGGCGCCGCTGCCGCGCCGGAACCGCGCCACCAGCTCCGCGTCCGGGACCATGGTGATGAAGCCGTCGCCGACCCGGCCGGCCAGCGCGGCGGCGGCCGATCCGAAGGCCGCGATGTCGATGGGCACCGGCTCCTCGGGCACCGTGTACAGCCGCGCGTTCTCCACCGTGTAGTGCTTGCCATGATGGGTGACGCGGCGCCCCGCGAACAGTTGGCGCATCACCATCACGGCCTCCTCCAGCATCTCCAGCCGGATCGGCGCGGGCGGCCAGCGGTCGCCCAGCACATGCTCGTTCAGCGCCTCGCCGCTGCCCACGCCCAGCCGGAAGCGGCCCTCCAGCAGCACCGCGCTGGTCGCCGCGGCCTGGGCCACGATGGCGGGGTGGATACGGATGGTGGGGCAGGTCACCGCGGTCTGCACGGGCAGGCTGGTGGCCTGCGCGAGGGCGCCGATCACCGACCAGACGAAGGAACTCTGGCCCTGGGCGTCGTTCCACGGGTGGTAGTGGTCCGAGATCCACAGATGGCTGAAACCGGCCTGCTCCGCCATCCGGGCCTGCTCGACAAGGTCCGCGGGCCCGTGTTCTTCGGCGGCCAGGAAGTAGCCGTACTCGGTCATGGGGCCCTCCTCGAGCGCGGATACCGGCGGATGCGACGGGTAACCGGGGCCAGGGGAAGGAAACCTCGTTTGATCCGGCCCGGGACGGGCACGCGCCCTGTGCGCTTCGGACCGGAGGCACGCCACGGGAGCGGCCCGGCCGCCAGGGGCGTGACCACCGGATCGCCCTTTCGTCCGGTTTTGCCTCCGTGGTGAGACCGACGACAGCTCAAGGGAGGTACGGCGTATGACGTCCGTACGAGCACATCCCCGAGCACACCCCAGGCATCCGCACGACGACGCCCCGGACACCTCCGTCGCGTTCCGCCGGATCGCCGCCCTGCCGGACGGGCCGTCGAAGGAGGCCCTGCGCCAGGACGTCGTCCGCGCCTGGATGCCCATGGCCGAGCGGCTCGCCGGCCAGTTCCGCAACCGCGGCGAGGCCACCGAGGATCTGCGGCAGGTCGCCATGGTCGGCCTGGTCAAGGCCGTCAGGCGCTATGACCCGAACCGCGGCTCGGCCTTCGAGAGCTACGCCGTCCCGACCGTGGTCGGGGAGGTCAAGCGGCACTTCCGCGACCACATGTGGAGCCTGCACGTCCCGCGCCGGGCCCAGGAGCCGCGCATCCAGGTCCGTGCGGCCGTCCAGGAGCTGACCCGCGCACCGGACGCGCCCACCCCGGACGTGCCATGTCTGCGCAGGCTCTCCGAGCGCGAGCGGAAGATCCTCTACCTGCGGTTCTTCTGTGACGAGACGCGGAGCCGGATCGCCGGCCGGCTCGGCATCTCCCAGATGCAGGTCTCCCGCCTGCTCAGCGAAACCTGCGCCCGGCTGAGCAGGCAGGCGGGCTCCGGTGCCACCTGAGCGCGGGCGGGCTCCGGTGCCCTCTGAGCGCGGGCGGGTTCCGGTGCCGTCCGGGCGCGGGCGGGTTCCGGTGCCGTCCGGGCGCGGGCCGTGGGTGGTTCACGCCCCGGGGGCCGCGGCGCGTTCGGCCGTGTGCGTCATGGCCAGGGCGACATGGCGGGAGATCCGGTCCGCCACGCCCGCCTCCGCCATCTCGAAGGCACCGCGCCCGCCCGTACGGAAGAGCGTGAGCGCCCCCAGGACCGGGCCCGCGTCGGTGCGCAGGGGTATGCACAGCAGCGAGGTGACCTCCTCCCGCACCAGCACCGGAGCGCCCGTCGCGTCCAGGCCGAAGGCGTCGGCGTCGACCGGGCTCACCCGAAGCGCGGAGGCCCCCTCGTACAGCGCGTCCACCACCAGGGGGCAGTCGGCCGGATCCTGCTTGGCCAGGGGCGACGCCATACGGTCGCCCACCGCGTCCCGCGGGCCGAGCGCCACCACCCGGCGCGGGTTGCCCGGACCCTCCTTCGAGGGCAGGTCGGCGATCACCCAGTCCGCGAACCGGCCGTGCAGCACCTCCGCGACCGCGGCCAGTACCGCTTCCGGGCCGCCCCCGGCCGGTGCCACCCTCAGCAGCGCCGCCGCCGTGTCGTCCACCAGGTCCAGCAGCGCGGCATGGCGGGACACCTCGCCCAGGTCCGGCCGGGACTCCTGGGCCCGCACCCCGGCCGCCGGCTCGTCCGCCGCCGGGCCGGCCACCCCGGGCTGGAACGCCGCCAGCACCGCCGGATGGGGTTCGCCCGGCGGCCGCAGCGCGGCCAGGGTCACCCGCACCTCACCGTGGACGGGCGGCTGCGACAGCCACACCGTCAGACTGCGGTCGCCCTCACCGCGCGCGACCGCGGCGACCTGCGAGCGCAGCGCCGCCTGCCCGTCGCGCCGCAGCGTGGCGGTGAGCGGGCGGCCGGTGGCGTATCCGGCCCGGGTGTGGAACAACTGGGTGGCGGTGAAGTTCATGCGCCGCACCACGGCGTCGCGGTCCAGCAGCACCGTGGCGATCGGCAGCCGCTGGAACAGCGCCCGCAGCAGCTGCTGCTCCTGCGGGTCGCCCCGGCCACCGCCGGGGCCCCGGGACGAGCCGGCCGTCAGCTCCTCGTACCGCGGCCACAGCACATCCACCACATGCTGGAGTTCGAAGAGAGCGGCGTCCAAAAGGGAAGGCCGCTCCTGCGAGGGCAGCGCCCGCGCGGTCCGCAATTCGTCAACCCGTCTGCGGAAGTCCGAGAGCTCCGCCCCAAACTCCTGTGCGTCTGGCATGGCCACACCGTAGCCTGCCCGGACTCGTGGGGCCGCATGGGTGATGTTTTCCACTCAAGGACGTGGACACCCGAAAAAATGGGCCCCGGAAGGGCGGGGCCGGACAGCACATCGGACCGGAGCGAAGGAGAGGACCGGTGATGCCCGACCGTACGCACATTCGCGCGGCCTTCCCGACCGACGCGCCCTCCCTCGGGCGCGGTCTGGCCGAACTGGCGGAACAGGCCGCCGCGGGCACGCCCGAGAGCTGCGGGGCCACCGCCACCGCCGTGCTCGCCGAGGAGCCCCGCGGCGCCGTGGACGCCGACCGGACCACGGCGGCCACCCACCCCGATCTGTCCGCGCTGGTGTCGGTCCAGATGCGGGCGGGGGAGGGCCCGATCCTCGCGGCGCTGGACACCGGCCGCCCGGCGGGCGCCGACGATCTGCTCCACGACGACCGCTGGCCGCGTTACCGGGCGCGGGCGCTGGACGCGGGCGTACGGTCCTCCGCCACCCTCCCCTTCGCCTGCGACGGGCTCACCGTGACCATCTCGGTCTACGGGCTGCGCCCGGGGCCGCTGAGGAAGGCCGCCCAGGGCGCCACCGGGCTGCTCGGCGACCTGGCCACCGAGAGCCTGGCCCGGGACCGGCTCTACCGCGCCGCCCTGGTCCAGGTCGACCAGCTGGACACGGCGCTGCGCAGCCGGCCGGTGGTGGACCAGGCCTGCGGAATCGTCATGTACGTCCTGGGCTGCGACCCGGACCAGGCGTTCGACCTGCTGCGCCGGCTCTCCCAGCGGACCAACCGCAAGCTGGCGGAGCTGGCCGAGACCGTGGTGCGCACCCGAGGCCGCGGCCTGGAGCGGAACCTCATCGCGTTCGGCCGGTCAGCAGCTCCCGGACCCGATCGGCCAGAGTCCGGCCGGGACCGGGACCTTCCGGGCTGACCGGGGGCACCCCTTGCACCGCGGCCGCCGCCTCGCCGACCCGCAGACCCAGCGCCATCCGCTCCTCGGGGGTGAGCCGCTCACGCAGCTCGGGGAAGACCAGGTCCTCCTCGCCGCGGATATGCATGGACACCACGTCCATCAGCTCCCGGACCAGCGGGTCGAACCGCCGGTCCCGGGGGTCCACGGCGTCCAGGTCGGACAGGATCCGCTCGGCCTCGGTCAGCTCCTCGATCTCCTCGTCGGCGATCCGGTCGCCGTTCGGCAGCGCCTTGCGGACCGTGGGGTACAGATGAGCCTCCTCGGTCACGGAGTGCCGTACCACCGCCACCGTCATCCGGTCGACCAGCTGCCGTCGCCGCTCGGGGTCGGTGGCGGCGCGATACCCCTCGAAGAGGTCGCGCACCGCGCGGTGGTCCGCGGTGAGCAGGGCCACCACATCGTGTTGTTCCGGCGTCGCTGTCATGGCGCCCGGGTCCCCCGGGCCCCTTCCGCGAAACGGCGCCGGGGATCTGCGAAGGTGGACATACGTGGGCGGTGAGCGGACACACGTGAGCGGTGACCCGCCGGACACGGGCGGAGGTGTGGACGGAATGCAGCGGCAGTGGACCGCCCCGGCACCGGCGGACCGGGACGACGGCGGACTGCCGGTCCTCCCGGAGCTGCTCGACAGCTTCGTCGCGGCGGCCGGCCGCACCGCGCCGGAGCCGGTCGGCGGCTCGGCCGGGCTGCGCTCGGCGGCCTGCGGCTACTGGTCGCGGCGCGGGCTGTGGACCGACCCCGAGCACGTCGTGGTCGCCCCCGGCGCCGAGCCGCTGCTGCTGGCCCTGCTCGCCTCGGCCCCCGGCGGCGATGTGCTGCTGCCCCGCCCCTGCGCCGCCTGGTACGCGCCGCTGGTGCGGCTGGTGGACCGGCGCGCCCACCACGCGCCAGTCCCGGCCGAATGCGGTGGGCTGCCCGACCCGTTCGCGCTGCTGGAGACCGTGCGCAGGATCCGCGCCGAGGGCGGGGTGCCCCGGGTCCTGCTGCTGTCGGTGGCCGACGACCCGACCGGCACCGTGGCCCCGCCCGAGCTGCTGCACGAGGTGTGCGAGGTGGCCGTGGCCGAGGGGCTGCTGATCGTCAGCGACGAGACCTGGCGGGACACCGTCCACCATCCGCCAGGGACGGTGCTGCTCAGCCCGGCCGAGATGTCCCCCGAGAACGCGATCGTGCTCTCCGATCTGGCGGGCGCCTTCGCTCCGGCGGGCTGGCCCGCCGCGATCGCCCGGTTCCCGGCCACCGAGCGCGGGGCGGAGCTGCGCGGCCGGGTGCTGTCGCTGCTCACCGCCGTACGCTCCGGGCTGCCCGCGCCCGTCGCGGCGGCCGCCGCGTACGCCCTCGACGAGCCCGAGCCGGTCCGGGACCGGATGGCGGCCGCCGCCCGGGCGCATGGGGCCGTGGCCGCGGCCGCCTACCGCGCGCTGACCGCCGTCGGGGCGCTGGCCCGCCCGCCGCAGACCGGCCGGCACCTCTACGCCGATCTCGACGAGCTGCGCGGCGTGCTCGCGGCCCGTGGCATCACCGACTCGGTGGAGCTGGAGCGCGAGCTGGTGCGGCGGATCGGCCGGAGCGTGGCCGGGGGCCATCGCTTCGGCGACCCTCCGCACACCCTGCGGCTCCGGCTGGCGACCCTGCCGCTGCTCGGCGCGGCGGAGGAGTCGCGGCTCCGGGCGCTCCGGACGCCGGACCCGCTGGAACTGCCCCATGTGGCCACGGCGTTGGGCGCCTTCGAGGCGGCCTTCCGCGACCTGATCGAAAGCAGTCCGGTGACCTGAGCGGCCCCGGACCCCAGCCCCGGACCTCGATGGCGCGCCGACACCGAAGGGCCGGCCCGGACACGGCCCAGACACGGAAGGGAGCCAGGCCATGACGGACCACGCCGAGCAGGCGGAACCGGCGGAACCGGCGGAACCGGCGGAGCCCGCGGAACCGGCCGGGCGGCGCCGCCGCGCCCGGCCCGGCGCCGCCGCCCGGCCCCGGCTGGCCCCGGCCGCCCCTGAGCCGGGCGCCGGCGAGCAAGCCGCCCCCGAGCTGACCGGCCCCCGTCCGGGCGGCCCCGACCCGACCGGTGCCCAGCCGTGCGTCCCCGCGTCGACCGGCCCCCGTCCGGGCGCCCCCGGCCTGACCGCCCCCGACCCGACCGCCGAACCCACCGTCACCGAGCCGGGCGCCCCGCGTCCGCCCGGCGAGATCCGCAGTTGGCCGCCGTCGTTCGCCGACCGGCTCACCTCCCCGCTGCCGGGGGTGCGGGCGCTGGCCCGGCTGGCCCGGGAGGGACGGCTCAGACCGCCCGTGGAATCGCTCCGCGACATCCCCGAGCTGCCCTTCGAACCGGGGCCGCTGCCGCTCACCGGCCCCGGCCGGACCGCGCTCACCTGGGCCGGGCACGCCAGTTGGGTGGTGCGGATCGGCGGGCTCACCGTGCTCACCGACCCGGTCTGGGCCCGCAAGATCCTCGGCACCCCGGCCCGGGTCACTCCGGTGGGGGTCCGCTGGGAGGACCTGCCGCCCGTGGACGCGGTCGTCATCAGCCACAACCACTACGACCACCTGGACGCGCCCACGGTCAAACGGCTGCCCAAGGAGACTCCGGTCTTCGTGCCCGCCGGGCTCGCCCGCTGGTTCCGGGTGCGCGGATTCACCCGGGTGACCGAGCTGGACTGGTGGGAGGCGGCCGAACTGCCCGGCGAGGACGGCCCGGTCCGCTTCGACTTCGTCCCGTCCCACCACTGGAGCAAGCGCACCCTCACCGACACCTGCCGCTCGCTGTGGGGCGGATGGGTCATCACCGCGCCCGGCGGACAGCGGGTGTACTTCGCCGGGGACACCGGCTACGGCCACTGGTTCCAGCAGATCGGCCGCCGCTACCCGGGCATCGATATCGCGCTGCTGCCCATCGGCGCGTACGAGCCGCGCTGGATGCTGACCGGGGTGCACACCGATCCGGAGGAGGCCGTACGGGCGCATCTGGACCTGGGGGCGCGGGTGCTGGCGCCCATGCACTGGTCCACCTTCCTGCTCGCGGCCGAACCGCCCCTGGAGCCGCTGCGCCGGATCCGCGCGGCCTGGGAGGCCACCGGGCGTCCGCGCGAGGAGCTGTGGGATCTGCCGGTCGGGGCATCCCGCGTGCTCGAATAGGCCGCGTCGCGGTCGTGGGGGAGCGCGCGGGGTCCGATCGGCTCCGCCCGCCGCGAGCCGGACGGCCCGCCTCCGCCGCGAGCCGGACCCGCGCCTCCGCCGCGAGCGCGGCCCCCCGCCACCGCCGCCGTCCTGACCGCCCGCCTCCGCCGCGAGCGCGGCCCCCGGCCTCCGCCGCGAGCCGGACCCTCGCCACCGCCGCCGTCCTGACCGCCCGCCTCCGCCGCGAGCGCGGCCCCCGGCCTCCGCCGCGAGCCGGACCCTCGGCCTCCGCCGCGAGCCGGACCCTCGCCACCGCCGCCGTCCTGACCGCCCGCCACCGCTGCGAGCCGGACCCTCGGCCTCCGCCGCGAGCGCGGCCCCCGCGCCTCCGCCGCGAGCGCGGCCCCCGCGCCTCCGCCGCGAGCCCGGACCCCGGCCTCCGCCGCGAGCCCGGACCCCCGGCGCCGCGAGCCCGGCCCCCCGCCACCGCCGCCGTCCTGACCGCCCGCCTCCGCCGCGAGCCCGGCCCCCGGCCTCCGCCGCGAGCCGGACCCCGGCGCCGCGAGCCGGACCCTCGGCCTCCGCCGCGAGCCGGACGGCCCGCCTCCGCCGCGAGCGCGGCCCCCGGCCTCCGCCGCGAGCGCGGCCCCCGGCCTCCGCCGCGAGCGCGGCCCCCGGCCTCCGCCGCGAGCGCGGCCCCCGGCCTCCGCCGCGAGCGCGGCCCCCGGCCACCGCCGCGAGCGCGGCCCCCGGCCTGCGGCCGGGCCATAAGGCGGCCAAGTGGGGTAATTCAGGGCATAAGTGACGAGTGGAACATAAGTGGCGAGTGGTGCAGAGCGCACCTAACTTCCTTTTCATGCGCACACCTAAACTTCGCCACCTCGCCGGCCTCACGGCCGTCCTCGTCATCGAACTCGCCCAGCTCCCCGGAGCCCACGCCGCCCCCGTCGACGAGGCCGCGACCCGCCATGTGGTCCAGCCCGGCGAGTCCATCCAGGCCGCCGTGGACGCCGCCGAGCCCGGCGACACCATCGAGATCCGGCCCGGCACCTACCGGGAGAACCTCCAGATCTCCACCGACCGGCTGACCCTGGTCGGCGCGGGAGAGTCCACCGTGCTCTCCCCGGCCGAGGAGCCGTCGGCCAACGCCTGCGGCGAGGCCGGCCACGGCATCTGCGTCACCGGGACGGCCGAAGACCCGGTCTCGGATGTACGGATCGGCTCACTGAAGGTCACCGGCTTCGCCAAGAACGGCATCTGGGGCTCCAACACCGACCGGATGACCGTGCGGAACACCACCACCGAGGACAACGGCCAGCAGGGCATGGGCCAGGAGATGTCCACCCGCGGCACCTTCGTCGACAACGTCTCCCGCGGCAACAAGCAGTCCGGCGTCTTCCTGGCCAACACCATCGACGCCGAGGGCGGCGCCACCGACGCCCAGGGCACCCTGGTGGCCGGAAACCAGCTCAGCGGCAACCGGACCGGTGTCGTGGTCCGCAGGCTGCGCGACCTCTCGGTCGAGGGGAACACCATCACCGCCAACTGCGCCGGGGTGTTCATCGTCGGCGACGAGTCGACTCCGCGCGCCGGGGACCTGAGCGTCCGCAACAACTCCGTCTACGAGAACAACGCCTACTGCGAGGCCACCGACCGGCTCCCCTTCATCCAGGGCGCAGGCATCGTCCTCACCGGCACCGAGGGCACCCGGGTGACGGGCAACCAGGTGAACGACAACGTGGGCACCTCGCCCATGTCCGGCGGGATCGTGCTCTACACCAGCGTCGTCGGCGCCCCCAACGCCAAGAACGCCATCAGCCGGAACGTGATGAGCGGCAACAAGCCCGCCGACCTCGCCGACCGGGACAACGGCCCCGACAACACCTTCACCGACAACGTCTGTGAGCTGTCCGCGCCCACGGGCCGGTGCTGAGAGGCGGCGACATGACCACCGTGGAACCCATCAGACAGCCCCCACCGGCCGCGCTCCCGCCGCCCATGCGGCTGCGCGAGATCGTCTTCGGCGCCGCACGGGCGGCCTCGGTGCGCGCCGCGGTCCGGCTGCGGATCGCCGACGCGCTGGGCGACCGGCCCGCCTCCATCGGCGAACTGGCCGCCGCCGTGGACGTCGAGCCCGATCCGCTGCGCCGGCTGCTGCGCTCCCTGGCCTGTTGTCAGGTCTTCGCCGAGACCGAGGACGGCCGCTTCCGGCACACCGAGATGTCCCGGCTGCTGCGCGAGGACACCCCGGGCAGCCTGCGGAACATCGCCCTGTGGTGCACCGAGCCATGGACCTGGGAGGCGTGGCCGCTGCTGGACCGGGCGGTGCGCACCGGCGGCTGTGTCGTCAACGAGATCTACGGCAAGGACTTCTTCGCCTATCTCCATGAGGACGCGCCCGAGTCGGCCCGGGTGTTCGACGCCGCGATGACCACCTCCAGCCGGCAGTCCGCCACCGACGTCGCCGACTTCCTCGACCTCGACGGGGTCAAGGAGGTGGTGGACATCGGCGGCGGCCAGGGACATGTGCTGGCCAGCCTGCTGGAGAAGCACCCGGCGCTGCACGGCGCGCTGCTGGACCTGCCGCAGGTGGTGGCGCACGCCGATCCGCGGCTGCGGGACGGCGGGGCGCTGGCCTCGCGGGCCACGCTCGTGCCCGGCGACTGCCGCCGCGAGGTCCCCGTCGAGGCCGACCTCTACATCATCAAGAACATCCTGGAATGGAACGACGAGAGCACCCGCCGGACGCTCGCCAACGTGGTCGCGGCGGCGCGCCCCGGCGCCAGGGTGGTCGTCATCGAGAACCTCGTCGACAACAGCCTGTCCTCCTTCACCACGGCGATGGACCTGTTCCTGCTGCTCAATGTGGGCGGCCGGAAGCACACCGAGGAGAGCATGGTGGCGCGGATGACCGAGGCCGGTCTGAACGTGACCGACATCCGGCCGGTCAACGGCGCTCTGCACGCCTTCGACTCCACGGTCCCGCCCAAGGCCCGCCACCAGCATCGATAGGCGGAGACAGGCGGCTCCGCCGCGTGGCAAGGGGCTCCGCCCCTGGACCCCCGGGGTCCAGGGGCGGAGCCCCTTCCCTGGTGAGGGGAAGCTCCGTCAGCTGTACCGGTACGACGAGAGGTGTGCGAACACCACCACATTGGCCGTGTAGTCCTTGGCCGTGTGGTCATAGGCCCCGCCGCAGGTGATCACCCGCAACTGGGCGTTGGGGGTGTCCCCGTACACCTGCTCGTCCGGGAAGGCGTTCTTTTTGAACGTCTTGACCTTGTCGACCACGAAGGTCGCCACGATCCCGTCCTCACGGGTGATGGCCACCTTGCTCTTCGGCTTGAGCTGGCCGAGGGCGTAGAACACCGCCGGGCCGATCTTGGTGTCCACATGCCCGGCCACGATGGCGTTGCCGCGCTCACCGGGCGAGGGGCCGCCCTCGTACCAGCCCACCAGGTTCTGGTCGGTGTCCGGGGGCGGCACCAGCACGCCCGTGGCGTCCAGCGACAGCGGGGTGAAGGGCGCGCTCACGCCGATCGAGGGGATGTCCAGATGGGAGGCGGGAGAGCGCGGCAGCGCGGGCCCCGGACGGGACTCGGGGGCGGTCGTCGACTCCGGGGAATCCGCGTACGCGTCCTCGTTGGAGGTGTCGCTCTCCGGTTCGGAGATGGACGCGGGGGCGCTGACCGCGGGCCGGGCCGCCGGGGTGTTCTGAGAGGCGGCGTCGACGGAGTTGTAGATGAGGAATACGCCGATGAGGGCCGACGCGGCGGCCCAGCGGAGAATGCGGGTGTTGCCATCGGCAGCGCCCTGCTTGGCCGGCTTTCCCATGGGGGTGTTCGCCTTTCTTACAGCGCCTTGTCTCAGGGCGCCTCAGCTCGAGGCGCCTTTCTCACGGCCGCTTTTCTCACAGATCTCGTGGAACTGCCGTGGCACCACCGCTGGGCGGAGGTGCCACGGCAGCACGGAATACGAAGAGTCAGACTCAGATCGCGGTGCCGGTCGGCTTGCGGCGACGCAGGGCGTAGGCGCCGGCGCCGAGGCCGCCGAGGAGCAGGACCGAACCGGCGGCCATGCCACTGCCCGTGGTGGCCATGCCGCCACCACCGGTGTGGACGCCACCGCGCGGCTTCTCGCCCTTCTCGTGCTCCTTCCAGGAGCCACCGGACCAGTCGTGGTCCTCCTTCTTACCGGGCCACTCGTGCTCCCGGCCGAAGTCGTGCTCCCGGCCCTCTTCCTTGCCCTCCTCCTTGCCCTCTTCCTTGCCGTGGGAGGAGGACCAGTCGCGCTCGCCGCCCTCGTCCTTGCCCTTCATCTCCTCCTTGCCGTGCTCCTCTTCCTTGCCTTCCTTGCCGTGCTCTTCTTCCTTGCCGTGCTCTTCCCGGCCTTCCTCGCGGCCGTGGTCTTCCTTGTCCTTCCAGGAGCTGCCGCCCTGGCCGTAGCCGTCCTCGGAGGACTCCTGGCTGCTCGAGTACCCACCGTGACCGCCCGGGTCCGAGACGTCGGCGGCGAACGCGGCGGCAGGGGCGCCCAGGGTCAGGGTGGCGGCAATCGCCGCCCCGGTGAAGAGTGCGCGAGTAGATCGCATGAGCCATTCCTTCCGGCGCCGTCGCGATACTGACTATTTGCCAGATAAAGGGATCGCATCGGCGTCTTGTCCACCGTCAGCGAAGAGGGCTCCCCCTGCCACTCGGCGCGGCCCGCTATCTGCTCGGTTGTAAGCCCTCTGGGTGGAGATAAGCGCAATGATCACTCATTTGCCGCGCGAATGGACTGACGCCCTTTCACCTTTTCGGCAGACATCATTCCGATGAGCCCAGTAGTGTGAGATTTTCGGGCCCGGTGCATAACCGGCTCGCGACGCCATACGAAAAGGGCCGCCGGGAGATGAACTCCGTCGGCGGCCCCGTGCGGCGCGACCCGCTAGCCGTGGTCGCGGTCCCAGCGGTAGAACTCGTGGGCCATGGCGTCCTTGGGCTCGCGCCAGGTCTCCGGGTCGTACGCCTGCATATACGGCTGGAGACGGGCGCTGACGTCGCGGAACTCCGGGTGCTTGGAGTACTTGGTGACCTCCGTGGACGGCGGCCGCTCCGCCTCGATCAGATGCAGATACACATCGCCGAACTGGAAGAGGCTGCGGCCGGTGACGCCGATCAGCTTGGGCAGTTCGCCGCGGTCGGACTCCGCGAAGATCTTGGCGACCTGCGGTGCCGCGTCCCGCTGCATCTTGGCGACGATCATGGTGCGGTACATGGTCATGCCCCCACCGTCTCCCGGGCCCGCTGCTCGATCTTGTCCCGGATCAGATCCATCTGGATACGGGAGTTGCGGTTGATGTGCTCCGTCATCGTGGGGTCGTCGACCGGCGCGTCGGGCCGCATCTCGAAGTCCTGGGTCCAGCGCATGCGGGTGCCCTCGGACTCCTCCTCGTACTCCCAGCGGATGTTCATGTAGGCGAAGGGGCCGGGCTCCACACGGCGCGCCCAGACCGTGCGCACATCGCGGGCCGTCTCCCGCTCGGAGACCCAGCTCCAGACCTTGCCGTCCTCGTCGGGGTGCATGGTCAGGCGGAAGGTGGTGGTGTCCCCGGTCCGCTGGAGCACCTCGACCGAGGCGTACTCGCTGAACAGCTGCGGCCAGTTCTCCAGGTCGTTGGTCATGTTCCAGACGAGGTCGAACGGCGCCTTGATCATGACCTCGTTGTCGGTGTGGCCTGCCATCTTCATGCTCCTGGGGTAAGTGAGGTGTTGATGACATCGAGGAAGTCACCGGGGGTCTTGCAGCTCTCGGCCCCCGGTTCGATCGGGGTGCCGTACCGGTTCTCCAGCTCGCCCACGATGGCGAGCAGACCGAGCGAGTCCAGGCCGTACTCCTCGAAGGTGGAGTCCGGCCGGGTCCGCATCAGGTCCGGGTCGACGGTGAGCCCGGCGCACCGCTTCATCAGCGTGGCCAGTTCCCCGTAGGACAGTTGACTGGTCATCAGTAATCTCCTTCCGGTCCGCGGAGCACGAGCGCCGCGTTGCAACCCATGAGTCCTCTGCTGAGCACCAGCGCCGTCCGCGGCTCGGCGGGGCGGGAGCTGCGGGTGACGAGGTCGAGGTCATGGCAGACGTCGGTGACGTACGGGGTCGGGGGCACCATCCGGTGCTCCATGGCGAGCAGCGCGGCCGCCACGTCCAGCGTGGGAGCCGCGCAGTGCACCCGGCCGAAGCCGGTCTTCGGCGCGGTCACCGGGACCCGGGTGCCGTGCGCCCCGAGGGCGTCGGCGATCGCCAGCGCCTCGGCGCGGTCCGCCTCGGGCACCCCGAGCGCGTCGGCGAAGACCACGTCGATCTCCTCCGCCGCGCACTCCGCGTCCTCCAGGGCCACCCGGATGGCCTGGGCGAGCCCCTCCCGGGACCGCTCCCACCGGGACGGCCCGGTGAAGGTCGAGCCGTAGCCGGCGATGAAGCCCCGGATCCGCACCCCGCGCCGCCGGGCGGCCCCCTCCTCCTCCACGACCAGCATCGCGCCGCCCTCCCCGGGCGCGAATCCGCAGGCGTCCTCGGTGAACGGCAGATAGGCCCGGCCCGCGTCCCGGGCCCGGCTGAGCTCGTCCCAGCCGAGCATGCAGACGATGGAGTACGGCGCAAGCGACGCCTCGGAGGCCCCCGCCACCACCGCGTCCGCCCCCCGCCGGATGGACCGGCGGGCGTGCGCCAGCGCGTCCAGGCCGCCGGACTCGTCGTTCGCCACCACTCCGCAGGGGCCCTTGAACCCGTTCCGGATGGAGACCTGGCCGGTGCTGGCCGCGTAGAACCACGCGATGGACTGGTACGGGCCCACATAGCGCGGCCCCTTGCTGTACAGCTGCTGCAGCTCGCGCTGGCCGAACTCACCGCCCCCGGAACCGGCGGCGGTCACCACGCCCACGGCGAACGGCGACATGTCGTCCACCGGCAGCTTGGCGTCGTCCAGCGCGAGATCGGCCGAGGCCATCGCGAAGTGGGTGAAGCGGTCGGTCTGGACGAGGAACCGCTCCTCGATCATCGAACCCGGATCGAAGCCGCGGACCTGCCCGCCGATCCGCACCGGGAAGTGCTCACTGCCCTCCCGGGAGATCCGGTCCAGAAAGGTGATCCCCTCCCGGGTGGCCTTCCAGAAGGCGTCGGTGCCCACTCCACTGGGGGCGATCACACCGAGGCCGGTGACGGCCGCGCCCCGGTTCCGGGTGGTCTTCGCCGATGTCATGCCGCACTCCCGTCCGCCCGGCTCAGCACCACCGCGGACTGGAAGCCGCCGAACCCGCTGCCGACCGACAGCACATGACGCAGCGGGAGGGCGCGGGCGGTGCGCGGGACATAGTCGAGGTCGCATTCGGGGTCGGGGGTCTCGTAGTTGGCCGTCGGCGGCACCACGCCATGGGCGAGGGCCTTGGCGCAGGCGACCACCTCGATGGCGCCGATCGCCCCCAGGGAATGGCCCACCATGGATTTGATCGAGCTCATGGGGGTCTTGTAGGCGTGCTCGCCCAGGGACCGCTTCACGGCCGCCGTCTCATGCCGGTCGTTCTGCTTGGTGCCCGAGCCGTGCGCGTTGACGTAGTCGACGTCCGAGCTGTTGACGCGGGCGTGGCCGAGCGCGTGGTCGATCGCCTCGGACATCTCCAGGCCCTCACGGGTCAGACCGGTCATGTGGTAGGCGTTGCCGTAGGTGGCGAACCCCCGGAACTCGCAGTAGACCCGCGCCCCCCGGGCTCGGGCGTGCTCCAGCTCCTCCAGGACCAGCACGGCGGAGCCCTCGCCGAGGACGAAGCCGTCCCGGTGCGCGTCGAACGGCCGGGACGCGGTGGCCGCGTTGTCGTTGTTGGCCGAGGTGGCCTTGATCGAGTCGAAGCAGGCCACGGTCAGCGGGGTGATCGGCGAGTCCGCGGCCCCGGCGATGCACACATCGGCCCGGCGCTCCTCGATCGCCTGGAAGGCGTATCCGATCGCGTCCAGACCGGAGGTGCAGCCGGTGGAGACGGACTGCACCGGGCCCTGCGCCCCGGTCAGCTCCGCCACCCCGGAGGACAGCGCGCTCGGCGAGAACGCGTGCTGAAGGTGCGGACCCGCCTTGCGGTGGTCCACATCCCAGTGCTCACCGGCGTCGCTCACCTTGACGTAGTCCTGCTCAAGACGGGTGGACGCGGCGACGGCGCTGCCCAGCGAAACCCCTATCCGCCAGGGGTTGAGCGCCTGGAGGTCGAGACCGGAGTCCCGTACCGCCTCCTGGGCCGCCACCAGCGCGAACTGCACATAGCGGTCGGAGCGTTCGATCTGCTCGAAGCTCAGACCGTGGGCCAGCGGGTCGAAGTCGCATTCGGCGGCGATCCGGGAGCGGAACCGCTCCGCGTCGAAGAGCGTGATGTTGCGGGTGGCCGTACGGCCCGCGGTGAGCATGTCCCAGAACGCCGGGACGCCCACACCCCCGGGGGCGACGACACCGAGCCCGGTGACCACCACCCGTCGGGTCACGACGTCGCCTCGGCGGGTTCGGCGGCCTCCGTGTCCACGTGACCGAGCTCGGGGCGCGGCGCCAGGGGCCCGAGGTGGAAGACCATCCGGGCCTCGGTGCTCCCCACGTTGCGGAACCGGTGCCGCATGTTGATGGGGATCAGGATGGCCTGGTCGGGGTGGAGCGGATGCGCCTCGCCGTCCAGGTCCACCTCCAGGTCGCCGCTGACGACGTACACGAACTCCTCGGAGTACGGGTGGTAGTGCTCGGCGACCCGTTCACCGGGCCCCACGATGGCCATCCCCATGAAGCCGCTCGTGGCGCCCACCAGAGGCGGTGTGAGCATGGCGCGCACATCGCCACCGCGCCGGCGGTTGGGGGCGACCGCGGCGAGGTCGACGACGAGAGGGGACTGCGTGGTCATGATGAGTTCCTCCAGGTAGCGTTGCGCGGTCCGCGCCACGGGGGTGGAAAGGGGCGAGGGGAGAGACGTCGTCAGTGGTCCGCCGACTGGCGATCGGTGACCGGGGTCATGTCGCAGTCGGCGAGGAAGCGGCGCTGCCCGTCGTCCGTGGACAGGTCGATCACCGCACCGTCCGCCCCGAGGTCCAGCAGGCGGCCCAGCACGGCGGCGGCCCGCCGGCCGCTCACACCGGCCGTCATGGCGGGGTTCCGGTCCATCGGCACGGCCAGGTCCACCAGCCGCACCACGATGTCGTCACGCTGGAAGATGGTGCTGCTCAGCAGGGTCTTGGCGGTCTGGTCCCCGGCCATCTCCTTGTTCACCGCCAGCTCGTCCTGCCGGGCCAGCAGACTCGCCACCGCCGGGCCGCAGCCGGCCTTGACCGGGTAGAGCAGGGCATGCCGGTGGACGCCCTCGGCGGGGCGCGGCCCGCCGGCCGTCATGTGGTGGACCACCGGCAGCGAGGCGCGGGCGAAGAACTCCCGTGCCGAGCTGGGGTCGTCGAGGTTCCGGTCCTCCTCCAGATACGGATTGAGGGCCTCCTCGGCGGCCCTGATCTCCGGCTGCCGGGCCACGAAGCGCAGCGCCGCGGTCAGGTCGCCCTTGACCTCCACGGCCCGCACCACCCGGTTGCCGCTCATGAACACCGAAGTGCGGGAGAGCCGGGTGGTCTCGTCGACCCGGGCCTGGGGCGAGGCGTAATCGGCGAGGATCTTGGCGACGGAGTCCTCGCTGCCGGGCTTCACGGTGAAGGTGAGCGCCTGCCGGACCAGTCCGTCACCCATCCGCAGCGCGGCGTCGACGCCCCGGGTGGTGACATCGACCGGCGCGGACCCGGCGGTGAGGGTCTCCCGCAGGATGCTGAACCGCAGTGAGCGGGTGTCCTCCACACAGCCGTGGAAGGGCTTGACCATCTCCTGGTGCGCGGGGGAGTCCACCCAGGCGAGGAACGGAGGGGCGCTTTCCCATTCGCTGGTGATCAGCCACTGCGAGGGGTTCTCGATCGACTGGCACAGTTGGTCGCTGATGTGCCCGGGTACCGCGGCCACCTGCTGGGACAGCTGATCGTAGGCGCGCAGAAAGCGCTGCTCGGCACCGCTGTTGACCTGCACCAGCAACACGACGCGCAATCTGGTGTCGGTGAGCGCGGATTCCACGGTCGTCGGCGACTGGTCCACCGTGGTCTCCGGAATGTCGGACAGGGTGCTCATATTTCACTCCTTATTTCGCGGACGCGTCCTTCCGGGCATCGAGGACACCCGCCCGTTAGACGATCGTGAAGTGCTCCCACCAATGGCGCGAGATATGTGAGCCATCCGAGCGAACGCCTGGTCAGCGCCCCGGAGCGGCCCGGAAACACCGGGCATAGCTGCAAAATGAACCGTCTTGCCGACAATGCTGAGCGTGTGCCCGTCCTCATCGCGGGCGGCTCCCTGGTGGGCCTGTCCGCCTCACTGTTCCTGGGCCGACTGGGGATCGGTCATCTGCTGGTCGAAAAACACCCGCGCACCTCGCACCACCCGCGCGGACGGGGGAACAACATCCGGACGATGGAACTGTTCCGCACCGCCGGGGTGGAGTCCGCGATCCGCGAGGCCGCGTCCGTGCTGGCCGACAACCACGGAATCCTGCAGACTCCGTCCCTCACCGGTACGGAGGGCAACTGGCTCTTCCGGGAGCTGGACCCGGGTGGCAAGGCCGCCCGGATCAGCCCTGCCGGATGGTGCCTGTGCAGCCAGAACGACCTGGAGCCGGTGCTGTTGAGCGCGGCCCAGGGGCTCGGTGGCGACCTGCGGTTCTCCACCGAGTTGCTCTCCTTCGAGCAGGACGCGGACGGGGTCACCGTCACCCTCCTGGACCGCAGGTCCGAGCGGCGCTCCACGGTTCGCGCGGACTACCTCATCGCCGCCGACGGCCCCCGCAGCCCGGTCCGCGAGGCCCTCGGCATCGGGCAGAGCGGACGCGGTGAGCTGTTCCACAACGTGTCCATCACCTTCCGCGCCAAGCGGCTCGCGGACGCGGTCGGGGACCGCCACTTCATCGCCTGCTACCTCACCAACCCCGAGGCCGACGGGGCGCTGCTGCCCGTCGACAACCAGGAGAGTTGGGTCTTCCACGCCCCCTGGCACCCCGAGCGCGGCGAACCGCTGGAGGCGTTCGACGACGAGCGCTGCGCCCAGCACATCCGCACCGCCGTCGGCATGCCCGACCTGGAGGTCGAGGTCACCGGAAAGGCGCCCTGGCACGCGGCCGAGCGGGTGGCGGACCACTACTCCGACGGCCGGGTCTTCCTCGCCGGGGATTCCGCGCACGAGATGTCGCCCACCGGCGCCTTCGGCTCCAACACCGGTATCCAGGACGCCCATAACCTGGCGTGGAAGCTCGCCGCCGTCCTGGGCGGCTGGGCGGGTCCCGCGCTGCTGGAGACCTACGGCATGGAGCGGCGGCCGGTCGCCCAGGCCACCAGCGCCCGCGCCGCCGCCCGTTCGGCCGAGCACAGCCACCCCGGCTACTCGGCACCGGCCACCGAGGGCCGGGGCCCGCAGTCCAATGTCATGGCCGTCGCCATGGGCTACCGCTATGTGCGCGGCGCGGTCGCGGGCGCCGACCCCTCCGCGCCCGCGGTGCCCGACCACTTCGCGGTCTCGGCCGAGCCCGGCAGCCGCGCACCCCATATGTGGGTGCACCGCTGCGGGGTGCGGCTGTCCACCCTCGATCTGTACGAGCGCACGTGCGTGCTGCTCACCGGGCCGGGCGGCGCCGCCTGGCACGAGGCGGGCCGCCGCGCCGCCGACGCCCTCGGCGTACCGCTGGACTGCTACCGGGTGGGCGAGGGCCCGGACCATGAACTCGCCCCCGAACCGGGCAAGGACTGGGCCGAACTCCACGGCACCGCCCCCGACGGAGCGGTCCTGGTCCGCCCCGACGGCTTCGTCGCCTGGCGTGCGGAGCGCTCGGTGCCCGACCCGGAGGCAGCGGTGACGCGTGCGCTGCGAGAGGTTCTGCGGCTGGACGCCTGACGCCCCCGCACCGGCCGCCCCCGGCCCGCGGCGGCGGCTCGCCACACCGGGCGCCGGGCCCAGGCGACGCTCGACGGACCGTGCCGCCTGCGGCGGGCTGGTTCCCCTCCCCGCCCCTTCCCGAAACTTAGGCTCCGCCCCGGGCCCCGCACCGGGCTCTGCCTCAGACCCCGGACCGAGCTCCGCCCCAGGCCCCGGACTGGGCTCCGCACCAGACACCGGGTCGGGGCTCCGCCGTTCCCGCGGCATCGGTATGCGGCTCCGCCCCGGGTGCCGGGGTCCAGGGGCGGAGCCCTTGGTATCGGGAAGGGGCGGGGAGGGGAAAGACCCGCCGGGCGGGCCGGAGCGGCAGGGGCGCCGCCGGAGCGAGCCGGGCTGTTCGGGCCCGGCCCAGGGCGGCGCGGGGGCGTCAGCCCGCCGCTTCGCTCCGGGCGTCGCGGGCGGTACGGCGGCGCAGGCGGCGCCACAGCGTGGGGGCCGTGCCGAGCACGACCGTCAGGACCACGGCCGCCGCCACGCCCTCCCAGGGCTCGGGGAAGAGCGAGCCGCCCAGGATCCCGATCAGCTGATACGTCACCGCCCAGGCCAGCGCCGCGGGTCCGGCGCCCCGGGCGAACCTCCGCAGCGGCCAGCGTGCCAGCAGGCAGGCCAGCATCACCGGGATCCGCCCCGCCGGGACCAGCCGGGACAGCACCAGAACCGCCACCCCGTGCTCGTCCAGCCGCGCCCGCGCCTGGTCCAGCCGCTCCGGCGCCGCGTGGTCGTGGATCCGCTCCAGCCACCGCGAGCCGTTCTTCGAGCGCACCCCGCGCCGCCCGAGCCAGTACAGCATCACATCGCCGGAGAAGGCCGCCAGCGAGGCCACTCCGAAGACCACCAGCAGCGACAGCGGGGGAGCGGTCTGGTGGATGGCCACCACCGCCGCCGAGGAGACCACCGCCCCGGTGGGCACCACCGGCACCAGCGACCCGAACACCACCAGCAGGTACAGCGAGGGGTACCCCACCGCCTGCTGCGTCGACTCGGACGGCACGCTCCGCGCCAGATCCGCCAGATCGCCTATCACCTGGCGGGCTCCAGCCGCACGCACTCGCCGTGCACCAGCCGGTGCACCACCGCGTCGGGGGCCAGCCGCCCGGCGTGGCGCACGAAGTCGTCGCCCGGGGCGTGGAATTCATGCGGACGGATCGCGTCCATCCCGATCGGCCAGTACGTCCCGTAGTGCACCGGCACCGCGCAGCGCGCCCCCAGCCGCGCCAGCGCCTGGGCCGCGCGGCCCGCGTCGAGATGGCCGGGACCGAGGTACGGCCCCCAGCCGCCCACCGGAAGCAGCGCCACATCGCAGGCGCCCACCGCCTCCGCCATGTCGTCGAACAGCCCGGTGTCGCCCGCGAAGTACGTGGTCGACTCGCCGCTCAGCACATATCCCAGCGCGGGCACCCGGCTCGGCCCGTACGGCAGCCGCCGCCCGTCGTGCGCGGCCGGTACCGCCCGGATCCGCACCTCGCCGACCGTGTACACGTCCCCCGGCGCCATCTCGGTCACCCGCAGCCCCCGCGCCGCGGCCACCCGCCGCAGCCCGGGTACCGCCCGCCCGGCCCCGCGCGGCACCACCAGCCGGGTGCCGGGCAGCAGCTTGGCCAGCGAGCCGAGGTGCAGATGGTCGGCGTGCAGATGCGAGACCAGCGCCACGTCCGCCACCGCCGCGGCGGCCGGTGGTACGGCTCCCCGGCGGCGCCGCAGATGGGCCAGCCGCCGTACGAAGAGGGGGTCGGTCAGCACCCGCACACCGGAGTCCCGCACGGTCGCGGTGGCATGCCCCCACCAGGTGATCTCCACCGACATCTCCCGCCTCCTCCTTCGGGCCGTCTCGCTCCGATCCTCTCACCCCGCCGGGTGGCGCATGGAATCAGCCCCGCCGGGTATGCATGACTCATGCATGACGAGAGGGAACGGGTAGCGAATCTGCTGGGGGCCACGGCGCTGGCGATCACGGACGATCTGCTCAGCGCCCCGGCCGCCGCGTCCCGACTGAGCATGAGCGCGGCCGCCGCGCTGATCGTGCTCCGCGCCGACCCCGGGGTGAGCGTGACCGAGCTCGGCCGCCGGGTGGGGCTGACCCAGTCCGCGGCCGTGCGGATGGTGGACGGGCTGGAGCGGGACGCCCTGGTCGAGCGGCGGCGCGGAATCGGCAACTGGACCGGGGTCCACCCCACCGCCAAGGGCCGGCGGACCGCGGGCCAGTTGCTGACCTCGCGGACCTCCCGGCTCACCGGGGTGCTGGACGGCCTCGGCGAGACGCAGGTCCGCGACCTCGGCGCACTGCTGGCCACGCTGCTCGACGGGCTCTACCAGGGCAGTGGCTCGGCCGACCGGATGTGCCGGCTGTGCGACCGGACCGCCTGTACCCCGGACGGCGTGGAGTGCCCGGTCGGGGCCGCGGACCGGGCCGCCGCCCGGTCCGCGGCCGAGGACGGGGCCCGTGCGGACCATGGGTGAGCTGCTGGCCGTCGCCTCGGCGCTCTGCTTCGGCACCACCCACTTCCTGAGCGGCCTGGTCTCCCGCCACCGGCACGGGGTGACGGTCGCGGCCTGTGCCCAGGCGGGCGGCACGGTGGTCAGCCTGGTCCCGGTGCTGCTCACCCAGGGCGCCAACGCCCCGCCCGCGGCCCTGGGCTGGGGCGCGCTCTCGGGGCTCGGCACCGGTGTGGGCGTGGCGTGCCTCTACTGGTCGATGAACCAGGGGCCGATGAGCGTCGTGGTGCCGGTCAGCGATGTCACCGCGGTGGGCCTGCCGGTGCTGGCGGGGATCGCCCTCCTCGGCGACCGGCCCTCGCCCCCGGCGCTCACCGGGATCGCGCTCGGGCTGCCCGCGCTCTGGCTGGTCTCGCGCGGGGAGTCGAGCGAGTCGAGCGAGTCGCATGAGCCGAGCGGGCCGCGTAAGGCACACGGGGCGCGGCCGGGGCACGGTCAGGGCGCCGACCGGCCGCGCCCGGCCGTCGTCCTGGCGCTGGTCGCCGGAGTGGGCCTGGCGCTGCACTTCTTCGCGCTCGCCCGGATACCGGCCGCGGCCGGATGGTGGCCGGTGGTGGTCAGCCGGGCCGTGTCGGTGGCCGTCATCCTGGCGCTGTTCCCCGCGACCGGCGCCTCCTTGCGGCTGCCCCGCCGGGCGGCCGCCGTGGCGGCGGTGGCGGGCGCGCTCGGCACCCTGGCCACCATCCTCTATCTGCTCGCCACCCGGCAGGAGTTGCTGTCCGTCGCCGTGGTGCTGTCCGCGCTCTATCCGGCGGTGCCGGTGCTGCTCGCGCTGACGTTCCTGCGGGAGCGGATCACCCGGCCCCAGACCGTCGGCCTGCTCGGCGCGGCGCTGGCCATCGGGCTGATCGCCCTCAACTGACGGCGTACCGCACGCGGTCTCAGGGGATGCCCGGTGGATCGTGCCGCCTGCGGCGGGCTGTTCCCCTCCCCGCTCCTTCCCGAAACCGGAGGCTCCGCCCCGGCCCCCGCTCCTCAAACTCCCCCAGCCACCGCTGGGAGGTGCCCCCTGGAGGGGCCGGAAGGTGGGGCTCCACCCCTGGCCCCGGGGTCTGGGGCGGAGCCCCAGTATCGGGAAGGGGCGGGGAGGGGAAAGCATCGCGCGGCGTCCACGCGGGGCCGATCCCCGTCCGCCAGACGAAAATCCGTGGACCGGCGTGCGGTCCGTACGCCACGATGACCGCCGCCAACCCCGGCCCCGGGGTTCCCGGTCTCACGAAAGGCCACCGCTGTCCGTATGAGCCGTGCACTCCACCAGCGCGCCGTCGTCGCCGATGCCCACAACGACCTGCTGATCGCCGTCACCGCCCGTCCGCCGCACCGCTGGGCGGGCTACTTCCGGGAGCGCTGGCTGCCGCAGTTGCGCGAGGGCGGGGTGGATCTGCAGGTGCTCCCGGTCTTCATCGACGACCAGTTCCGCCCCGAAGGCGCGCTGCGCGAGACGCTCCGGATGATCGAGTGCGCCCACACCCTCGCCGAGGGCAACGCCGACGAGGTACGGCTGTGCCTGGACGGCGACGACATCGACGCCGCGCTCGCCGACGGCCGGATCGCCCTGGTGCTGGCGCTGGAGAGCGCCCCCGGGCTGGACGCCAACGTCGAGCTGCTCCCGACCCTCCACCGCCTCGGGGTGCGCGTCGCCTCGCTCGCCCACTGGGGCCGTACCGCACTGGCCGACGGCAGCGGTGAGGACGCCACCGGAAGCCGGCTCACCGAGGCCGGGGTCCGGGCGCTGAAGGAGATGGAGCGCCTGGGCATCCTCTTCGACGTCTCCCATCTCGGCGCCTCCGGCGTGGCGCATGTGCTGGAGCTGGCCACCCGCCCCGTGATGGCCACCCACTCCTCCGCCCGCGCCCTGCTGGACCACCATCGCAACCTCACCGACGAGCAGCTGCGCGGGATCGCGGCCACCGGCGGCACGGTGTGCGTCAACTTCCTCGGCGAGTTCCTGGCCACCGATCCGGCCGACCGCACGGTGGACCGGCTGGCCGATCACATCGTCCATATCGCCGAGGTGATCGGCGTGGACCGGGTGGGCCTGGGGCCGGACTTCATCAAGGAGGTCAGCGCGGACACCACCCCGCCCTGCTGCGAGGACGTCGAGTACGCCCGGCTGGTGGTCCCCGGCCTCGAAGGCCCCCGCGGACTGCCTCTGGTGACCGAGGCGCTGGTCCGAAGGGGCCTTCCGGAGGGGGACATCGAGAAGATCCTCGGCGGCAATGTGCTGGAGCTGTTCCGCAAGGAGCTGGGGCGCCGCGGCTGAGGTTCGGCGGCTACCGCCCGGCGGCGGCCAGGAACGCGTCGATCGCGGCGAACGTCGCCTCCGGGTCCTCCCGGGTGGGGAGGTGGCCCGCGCCCGGGATCAGCGCGAAGCGCGCCCCGGGGATGGCGGCGGCGTACGCGCGGCCGTAGTCGGGCGGGACGACGGTGTCGTTCCCGCCCCACACCGCGAGGGCGGGCACGGTCACCCGGGCGAGCCGGTGCAGCAGCTTCGGGTCGGACTTCGTCGGCCCGGCGTAGGCCGCCAGCGCCTGGAGCGCCGCGGGCGAGGGCCCCCGGCGCGGCGCGGGTGCGCCCGAGCCCTCCCCGGGGCCGGGACCCTGGCCGGGCCCGGGACCCTGGCCGGGGCCGGGACCCTGGCCGGGGCCGGAGCCATCCCCGGGGCCGGACCCTTCACCAGGCCCGGACCCCGCACCGGACCCCGCACCGGGCGGCGGGCCGGGCGGGCCCGTGGGGAATCGCACCTCGTGCCCCTCGATCCGCGGCCCGAACGCGCCCATGACGATCAGCCCGCCGATGCGGCGGCCCCGGTCGCGTACGGCCATCTCCGCGGCGATCCAGCCGCCGAAGGAGCTGCCGAGGACCAGGACATCGCGCAGATCGCGGTCGTCCAGCAGATCCAGATACGTCTCGACGAGGTCTCCCACGCTCGCGAACCACTCGGGCCGCGGGGTGTCCTCCCAGCCCGGATGGGTCGGCGCCAGCACCCGGGAGGTGGCGGCGAAGTGGTCCACCACGCCGCTCACGCTGGCGGGTCCGCCGCCGCCGTGCAGGACGAGCACGGGGCGGCCCGCGCCCACGTCCCGCACCGTCAGGGGCAGACCGGGGTAGGGCTCGACGGTGAACCCGGTGAGTTCAGTGGAGTCGGGCGTGGTCATCGGTCCGCACCTCCGGCGGTCAGCGTGGCGAAGGCGTCCCGCAGGATCCGCAGGGCGTCCGGCTGGAAGAAGTCGACGAGGTGGCCGGCCGATTGCCTGGCCGCCTCCTCGGCGCGCGGGAACATGGCTGTCTCGTAGGCGTTCAGGGCCGTCTCCAGGTCGTCGTGGGCGGCCAGGGCGAGGGCGAGTTCCGCGCCGTCGAGCATGGCGAGGTTGGCGCCCGCCCCGGCGAAGGGGGACATCAGATGGGCGGCGTCGCCCAGGAGCGTGACGCCGGGCACCCGGTCCCAGCGGTGGCCGATGGGCAGGGCGTGGATGGGCCGGGGGACGAGCGGGCCGTCGCCGTCGGCGATCAGCGCACGCAGCCCCTCGTCCCAGTCGGGGAAGAGGTCCAGCAGCCGCTTCCTGGCCGCCGCCGGGTCCGCCGGGTCGATGAGGTCGGAAAGGCTCCGCTCCTCCGGCGCCTTGATCGCGATGTAGACGCGGATCCGGCCGCCGCCGTTGCGCTGGGCGAACAGCCCCTTCTCGTCCGCGAGGGCGAACATCGAGCCCCGGCCCACGAGTTCGGCGACCGCCGGGTGCCGGGTGTCCACGTCGCTCAGGAGGCCGTCGACGAACGACACCCCGGTGTGGACCGGATCCGCGTCGGACAGCAGGGGCCGGACCCGGGACCACGCCCCGTCCGCGCCGACCAGCACATCCGCCGTGACGGTCGTGCCGTCGGCCAGGCTGAGCGCGGGCCGCCCCGCCGTGCCGGGGGTGACCGCCTTGACCTTGCTGCCCCAGCGGACCGTGCCCTCCGGCAGCGACCCCAGCAGCAGCTCCTTGAGCACCCTGCGGTCGATCTCGGGACGCTCGTTGCGGGCACCGTCCCGCGGCGGCGGGACGTGGAAAGCGACGTCGGCGTGCTTGCCGAGCAGACGCAGCTCCCCGCCCTCCGGGCGGCTCAGCGGCCGGAACTCCTCGAGCAGCCCGGCGTGCGACAGCGCCCGCTGGCCGGACTCCTCGTCCAGGTCCAGCGTGCCGCCCTGGTCGCGTGCGGTCGCCGACGCGTCCAGCTCGTAGACGGTCGAGGGGATGCCGTGGACGTGCAGGACGCGCGCCAGCGTCAGCCCTCCCGGCCCCGCTCCGACGATGGCGATACGGCGTTGACGGCGTTGTGTGGACATGACGATGGATGCCTCCCTGGGCCTCCCCGGTTCGGCGCGAGGGTGCGCCGCGGATGGGAGGAGCGTAGGACGGCGAACGCGTTCGTTGCAAACGTGTTCGTGACGAACGCGTTCGTCCACAGGTACGATAGCGCCATGACAGCGCACCCCACCGCCCCGCGGAGCCGCCGGGAACGTCCGGCGAAACCGGCCCTGACCCGGGAAGGCATCATCGCCACTACGGTCGACCTCATGCGTGCCGAGGGCCTGGAGCGGGTGACGATGCGCCGCCTGGCCAAGGAGCTCGACACCGGGCCGGCCTCGCTCTACGTCTACGTCCGCAACATGGCCGAGTTGCACGCGGCCGTCCTGGACGAACTCCTCGGCGCGGTCGACCTGAGCCCGGCGACGGCGGACGGCGAGTGGCGCGACCGGCTGGTGCGGATCCTCACCTCGTACACCTCGGTGCTGTTCGAGTACCCCGGCCTCGCTCAGTCCGCCCTGGTGGCCCGCCCCTTCGGCAAGCACTATCTGAAGCTGGTGGAGGCGCTGCTGGCGCTGCTGGACGAGGGCGGCCTCGAGCCCGACCGGGCCGCGTGGCTGGTCGATCTGCTGCTGCAGTTCGCCACCGCGACCGCGGCCGAGCACGCCCACCGGGCCCCCGGCGACACCGCCCAGAGCGAGGCGGACTGGCAGGCGCTCGCCACGGTGGTGCGGGACGTCTCACCGCGGACCCATCCGCATATCGCCGCGCTCGGCACGCGGCTGCTCTCCGGATCCCCCCAGGACCGGCTGGCCTGGGGCTTCGACGTCCTCATCGCCGGGGCGCGGCACGCCCCGCTGCCGGAGGTGCTCGCCCCGTCCCCGGTGGACACCCGGGGCACCGGGAGCACCGGGAGTACCGGGGACTGAGGCGGTGGCGCTCAGCCGCGCCCGGCGGGCCGCTCGCCGGTGGTGATCCGGGCGATGTTGGACCGCTCGCCGTAGACGAACGGCCGGACCCGGTAGGAGGCCCGCTTCTCGTTCGGCAGGGTGATCAGCCCGAAGGAGTTGATATTCGGGTCGAGCAGGGCGACGGGGCGGAAGGAGTCGCCGCCCCGGGGCCGGTCCTCCAGCAGATAGCCCCGCTCGCCCTCGGCGTGGTCGGTCCAGGTGAACCGGATGCCGTTGGCGTGCATGACGGTCGCGCGCAGATCGGTCGGGGTCGCCGACGGCCGCCGGACGGGGCTGGTGCGCACCCCCGCCCGCCGGATGGTGCGCGGCGGCGCCCAGGTGTGCTCCTGGCGCTGCTCCGCCTTGGTGAACGCGCCCCTGGGCAGGGTGACGTCCACCGGCCGGGACGCGGGTCCGTAGTACGGCCGCACCCGGTAGGAGAAGTGGGTCTTCGGGATCAGATCCGGGTGCCGGTAGGTGGTCTGTCCGGGCGGGGCGTAGGTGAGGATCGTCCAGGGGCCCCGGGGCTCGGTCGCGAACTCCACGATCCGCCCCGCGGCGCCCGGCGCCTTCCCGCGCCAGCGCAGCTCGGCGTCGACGGGGGAGACCCGGGTGACGGTGAGCACGGTCCCGGCCGGGGCCTTCCCGGGGGCTTCCGGTGCTTCCGTGGAGGCCGCACACCCACTGATTCCGGAAAGCCCGGCGGCGACGAGAACCGCCGCCGCCAGGGCGCGTACCGAGCCGCTCACTTGCGCCAGAACTTCACGTTGTTCCACACCACGGTGGCCGGGCCGTTGCCGCTGCCGGTGCGGTACGCCCCGAACTTGTCGTAGAAGCTGCCGCCGGGGCTGTCCACGGTGTGCTTGAGCGAGCCGTTGATGTACGTACGGTGCTCCTTGCCCACCTGGTGCACCGTGTTGACGCGCACCGTGGCCCCGACCGTCCCCGCGTTGGACAGGGTGTCCCCGCCGTGCACGGCGTACAGCCGCCCGCCGCGCTCGACCGCGAGCATGAAGTACGGACCGGCGTCGCCGTCGGTGTCGTTGAACGTCTGCTTCAGGCTGATCCGGGTGCCGCCCATGCTGGTGACCCGGAAGTAGCCCTCGAACTGATGGGTCCCGCCGGTGTAGGTGTCATAGCGCCGTTCGGCCCGCTGGTCCCCGCTCGCGGTGGAGCAGGTGAGCTTGAAGGTGAGGTCGTCGACCTCCCCGCACCCCCGCTCCTGCACCTTGAACCTCGGGGACTCGGACGACCAGCCGCCCGGTTCGACCTCGGCGTGCGCGACGCCCGACGCCGCGAGCAGCAGTCCGCAGGCGGCGGACAGGCCGGCGATCACACGGTGTTTCCTGGACACGGTCCCACTCCTCTACTTGACCCAATAGCGGATGTCGCGGAACCGGGCCTCGGCCCGGCCACTGCCGTGGTGATAGACGCCGTTCTTGAAGTAGCGCGTCGCCGGTCCCCGGTCGTCGACCGTCAGCACCAGCTTGTCGTCGACGTAGACCTGGATCTTTCCGGTGTCCGCGTCATGGGCCACCTTCAGGTTCCACCAGGTGTTGTAGATGCCGGTCTTGATGACGGCGTCCGTATAGCGCTTGAGCGTCCCGCCGTTCGCGCTGGACGCCCGCAGCATGATGTCGGTGGCCGGTGTTCCGCTGGGGTGCTTGCCCCGCAGGATCTGCATGATGTCCGCGCCGTTCGTACCCGAAGGCACATACACATCGGCGTCCCACATGTGCTTCCCCGAGGAGTACTCCTGCTTCCACCGCATTTCGGTGCGCGGATCGGTGTCGCTGCCTTCTTCGAGCGGCTCATCGGTGGAGTTCACCCACATGGTGTGGGTCTTCGTGCCCGAGTTGTAGCTGTAGCGCTCGCTCAGGTCGAGATTCCACGGCTTGTGCATCGAGTATGTGAACGACGTCTGCGTCCATCCATCCGTCGGCGACGCCGCGGCCTCCTTCGCCGTGGCCGTCCCCCCGGACGCGACCCCCGCCGACAGGGCCCCGAGGAGCGCTGCGAACGCCAGGGCCGCCCTGAAGCGGGGGGAGCGTCTGGTGTGTCTGGTGTGTAATGCGGGCATATGGGCCCACCTCCGGTCTGTTCCGTTCCCGTGCTGGATCATGGTCTAGACCAAGAGTCAAGGTAGGGCAGAGTTGATGGCGTGTCCATATCAATGAACGGAATTCATGACTGTGGTGGCGGGCGGGGTGGGCCGGGTCAACTCCGCCGCAGCGCCTTCACCATGACCAGCTCCCTGGTCACGCCGTCGGCCGGCGGATCTCCCGGCTCCTGGGTGGCGGCGAAGCCGTGCCGCTCGTAGAGGGCGATCGCGGGTGCGTTGCCCGGGATCACCGCCAGCCGCAGCGCGGTGGCGCCCGTCCGCAGGGCCCAGGTCTCGACCGCGGCGATCAGCCGGCCGCCGACGCCGTGGCCGCGCGCCTCGGGGCTGACCCAGACCGACCTCAGCTCCGGCGGCCGCCCGTCCCCGCCCCCGGGCATGCCGCCCGCCATCCCGACCGGCCGGCCGGCCAGCAGGGCCACGACGTGGTAGGCGTCCGGCATCGCCAGCCGGGCGCGCCACCGCTCCTCGCCGCCGCGGTGCCAGTCGGCGAGCCGGGACTTGAAGGCGTGCGGCGCGTCGGCCAGCGCGGCCAGGCGGGCGTCCCGCCACATCGGCCAGTCGTCCGTCGTGACCACTCGCAGTCGCACCATGCCGCTCAGTCTCCCGCGCCGCCGGATCGTGGCCGAGCGCCGTCACCTCCGAGGGGATATAGTCGTGTTCACCCCGCTGTGCCATGCTTTGAGGAGAGGCGCCATCCCTTTCGAGGGGGCACGGCAGCGAAGGCCCCGTCGGTGGTCGTGACCGGCCGCCGCGCGGAGGCCGATCAAGGGCCCGGGTACGCCCACGAGACCGGCGGTCCACGCACGGAGGCGGTGCAGGCGCGCTGTGACCGGGCATGTGCTGACGTTCACGGGGACCGCGTTGGTGGCTGTCTATGTGCTGGACGCGGAGGGTGCCGAGCTGCGGCTGGCCGAGACGGTGAGCGGTGCCGGACGGTCGTACGCGCTGCCGGCCCGTTACCCCCTGTCCGGGCGCTCGCCCGTCGCCGACGCCTTCCGCGCCGGGCGCCCCCTGTGGCTGACCCCCACCGAACTCGCCGCCTACGGCCCCATCGGGCCCACCACACCCGAATCCCGCACCACGCCCGGCGTTTGGCTGGGCGCGCTGCCGCTCGGCGGGGACGGCAAGGGGCTGGGCTGTCTGGTGGTGGTGGACGAGGCGCCCGGCGGGATCGACGCCGACCGCCGCGGGTTCATCGAGCTCTACGCCCACCATGTGGCCGCCGGGGTCGAGGCGGCTGGACCGCAGGCGCTCACCCAGCGGGGAGCCGAACTGCCCGGCCTCACCCTGGACCGGCTGCGGGTCGGCTCGTTCGTGCTGCACCTCGACAGCGGGCGGATGACCGCCGACACCCAGGTGCTGGACCTCTTCGGCATCCCCGGGGAGGACTTCGACGGACGGGTGGAAACCCTGCTGGCGGTCGCCGTCCCGGACGACATCCCCGCCCTGATGTCGGTCCTGGAACCCGATCTGCTGACCTCCGGCACCGCACAGCTGGAGTTCCGGATCCGCCGGCCCAACGGCGAGCTGCGCTGGCTGGGCCTGCGCGCCCGGGTCGAGACGGCGGCGGACGGCACGCCCTGGCGCATGCTCGGCGTGCTCGCGGAGACCTCCTACCTGCGGCCGCGCGCCGACGAGGTCTCCCTGGTGCAGCGGCTGTCCGCCGCCCTGGCCGGAGCCACCACCGTCCGCGACGTCGGCCGGGCCGTGGTCGGCGCGCTGCGCGATCCGCTCGGGGCGGGCCGGCTCGCGGTCGCCGAGCTGCAGGCCGATCAACTGGTGGTCGGCGTCCTCGCCCCCGCCGAACCCGCCGCCTGGCCCGAGGTGTGGCGGGCCGCCTGGCGCTCCGAATGGCCCGAGCCGCCCAGCCACGCCCTGCCCACGCTGGCGGAGGCGCTGCGGGAGGGACAGGTCAGCATCTGGCCCGAGGGCGCCGATCTGGAACCCGGGCTCGCCGGTATCGGCCCCGGCGGCCTCGCCGTCCTCCCGCTCCCGGCGGACGGCCGGATCGTCGGCGTATGCCTGATCGGCTGGGAGGAGCGGCATGAGTTCGGCCCGGAGGAGCGCTCGCTGCTGACCGCGACCGCCGGTCTGGTGGGCCAGGCCCTCGTACGCGCCCACGCCCTGGACGCCGAGCACGAGCTGGCCACCATGCTCCAGCGCAGCCTGCTGCCCCGGAAGCTGCCGGAGCTGCCCGGCGGAGTGGCCGTCACCCGCTATCTGCCCGCGACGATGGGCCTGGAGGTGGGCGGCGACTGGTACGACGTCATCCCGCTGCCGGACGGCCATGTGGCGCTGGTCATCGGCGATGTGCAGGGCCACAGCGCCGCGGCCGCCACGATCATGGGCCAGATGCGCACCGCCATCCGGGCCTACGCGGTGGAGGGCCACCCGCCCGATGTGGTCGTGGCGCACGCCAACCGCCTCCTCGTCGGCATGGAGACCGATCTCTTCGCGACCTGCTGCTACGCCGACCTCGACATGGAGGAGGGCGAGGCGTGGTTCGTCCGGGCCGGGCACATCCAGCCGCTGCTGCGCCAACCGGACGGCACCACCGCGGAGCTCGACGTCGAGGGCGGCCCGCCGCTGGGCGTGGTCGCGGACGCCGAGTTCCCGATGACCGCGGCCGGGCTGTCCGCCGGCACCCTGCTCGCCCTGCTCACCGACGGCCTGGTCGAGTCCGCCCGGCTCGACCTGGACGACGGGGTGCGCCGGGCCTGCCAGGCCCTCGCCCGCGCCGACCCGTCCGACCCCGGCGGGGTCGCGGACGCGCTGCTCGGCGGGGACAGCCGCCGGGACGACGACGTGGCACTGCTGTTGCTGCGCTACGACGGGATGCGGGTGCGGCCCACCCGGGCGAGCTGGACGGTGTGGCGGCTGCCCGACGCGGTGATGCACGCCCGCCGCTTCACCGCGCGCACCCTGCGCAACTGGGGGGTGGAGGACGAGCTGGACGTGGCCCTGCTGGTCACCTCCGAGCTGGTCACCAACGCCCTGGTGCACACCCGCGGCGAGGTGCGGCTGAATCTGACGCTGACCGCGGACCGGCTGCGGATCGCGGTGAGCGACCTCTCGCCGCGTACCCCCGTCAAACCGACGACCGTGGACTGGGAGGCCACCGGCGGGCGGGGGCTGCTGCTCATCGAGGCGATGTCGCAGACCTGGGGCTCGGTGCCGCTGAGCGGGGGCAAGCAGGTCTGGGGCGAGATCAGCTTGTCGTCCCCGCATCCGGAGCCCCGGGGCGGGGCCCCGGAACAGCCCCCGGAACAGCCTCCGGAGGAAGCCCCGGAAGGCCCGGCCGACGCGGGAGCCGAAAAGCGGAGGGCGGGGGACGAGGGGGCCACGGGGAGGAGGAGGCCGAGAAGGAGGAGGGCGAGGCGATGAGCCGTTCCCATACGCGCTCGGCGATGATCCGTTCCCGTACGCGCTCGGCGATGACCCGTTCCCGTACGCGTTCCCGGGTTCACCCCCCGACGCGTTCCCGTGCGCGTCCCCGTGCGCGTTCCCGTCGGCGCGACCGCCTCCGCGCGGCCGTCGCCGTCGCGGCGGGCCTCGTCCTGGCCGTGACCCTCGCCGCCTGCGGCAAGGCGGCCCAGATCGGCGAGACGGTCGGCGCGGCCGGAACCCACCGCGGGCCGCTGCGGATCGGCCTGTTGCTCCCGGAGAACGAGATCGTCCGTTTCGAGCGCTTCGACGCGCCCCTGATCCAGCAGCGGGTCAAGCAGCTCTGCCGGAGCTGCACGGTGAGCTACTCCAGCGCCCAGCACGATCCGACCTCCCAGCGCAACCAGATCGACGCCATGATCACCAACGGGGTCGATGTCCTCATCCTGGACGCGGTGGACGCCAAGGCCGTCCGCCACTCCGTGGTCCAGGCCCGCCGCGCCGGTGTCCCGGTCGTCGCCTACGACCGTCTCGCCGAGGGGCCCATCTCCGGCTATGTCTCCTTCGACGGCGGAAGGGTCGGCAAGCTCCAGGGCGAGGCGCTGCTGAGGGCGCTGGGCCCGAAGGCCAGGAGCAGCCAGATCGTCATGATGAACGGTTCGTCGACCGACCCGAACGCGGGCTGGTTCGAACGGGGAGCGCGGTCCGTCCTCCGGGGCAAGGTCAAGATCGCCAAGTCCTATGAGACCGCCGGCTGGCGCCCGGAGAACGCCAACCGCAACATGGCCGCCGCCATCGCCGCCCTGGGCCCCGACGGCATCGACGGCGTCCTCGCCGCCAACGACGGCCTGGCCTCGGGCGTCATCACCGCCCTCAAGGCGGCCCGGATCCATCCGATACCGCCGGTCACCGGCCAGGACGCCGAGGTCGCGGGCCTTCAGCGGATCCTCGCGGGCGAGCAGTACATGACCGTCTACAAGCCGTTCAAGCCCGAGGCGTACACCGCCGCGGAGATGGCCGTCGCGCTGGGCCGCGGCCACTCGCTCAGCAAGATCACCAAGCAGCGGGTCAACAACTCCACCACCCGTGGCATCCCCGCGGTGCTGCTCGAGCCGGTGGCCGTGACCGCGCGCAACATCAAGAGCACCGTCATCAAGGACGGTCTGTATCGCGTCGATCAGATATGCACCAAGGAGTACGCGGATGACTGCCGCAAGGCCGGGCTCATCGACCGGGGCGGCTCACCGCACGACGCGGAATGAAGGGAGGAGCGGATGGTCCGACCGTCGGCCGCGCCCCTGCTGGCGCTGAGTGGCGTCTTCAAGCGCTTCGGCGCGGTCCAGGCGCTCACGGACGTCGAGCTGGAGATCCACGCCGGTGAGGTCATCGCCCTGGTGGGCGACAACGGCGCGGGCAAGTCCACCCTGGTCAAGGTGATCGCGGGCGTCGAACCGGCCGACACCGGCACCCTCGAATGGCGGGGCCGCCCCATCCATGTCGGCCGCCCGCACGACGCCCAGCACCTGGGGATCGCCACCGTCTACCAGGACCTCGCGCTCTGCGACAACCTCGACGTCGTCGGCAATCTCTTCCTCGGCCGCGAGATCACCCGGATCGGCGTCCTGGACGAGGTGGAGATGGAGCGCCGCACCCGCGATCTGCTGGCCACCCTCTCCATCCGCATCCCCGACGTCCGCAGGCCCGTCGCGTCCCTCTCCGGGGGCCAGCGGCAGACCGTCGCCATCTCCCGGGCGCTGCTCGGCGAACCGAGCCTGGTGATGCTCGACGAGCCCACCGCCGCCCTCGGCATCGAGCAGACCGCCCAGGTCCTGGACCTGGTGGAACGGCTCCGCGACCGCGGGCTCGGAGTGCTGCTGATCAGCCACAACCTGGGCGACGTCAAGGCCGTCGCGGACTGGGTCGCGGTGCTGCGCCTCGGCCGCAACAACGGGTTCTTCGACGTCACCACCACCTCCCAGGAGCAGATCGTCTCCTCCATCACCGGCGCGTCCGACAACGCGGTCACGCGGCGCGCGGCGCGGGAGGGGGAGCTGTGAGCATCCCCGGCGGATCCAGCGCCCACGGCGCCGAACGCTTCACCGACGTGTTCGGGCGCCGAGTGGGCGGCGGTACGTTCGGCGCCGTCCCGGTCGTGCTCGGGCTGCTCGCGATCTGGATCACCTTTCAGATCCTCAACCCGCACTTCCTCTCCCCGCGCAACCTCTCCAACCTCGGCGTGGACATCGTCGGCACCGGCATGATCGCGATCGGCGTGATCTTCGTGCTGCTGATCGGCGAGATCGACCTCTCGGTCGGCTCGGTGAGCGGTCTGGCCTCCGCCCTGTACGCCGTGCTGAACGTCAACTTCGGCATGCCCGAACCACCCGCCATCATCCTGGGCGTCCTCTGCGGTACGGCGGTCGGCTTCGTCCACGGCTTCTTCACGGCCGTGGTCGGCGTCCCCGCGTTCGTGGTCACCCTCGCCGGACTGCTGGGCTGGTACGGCCTGATGCTCTCCATCTTGGGCGCGTACGGCACCATCAACCTCGACGATCAGGGCCTGGTCGCCCAGTTGACCAACTACTACTTCTCCGACGTGGCCGCCGCCTACGCCCTGGCGGCGGTCGGCACCGCCGGGTACTTCCTCATCGCCTGGCGCGACGTCAAGCGCCGCCGCGCGGCCGGTGTGCCCACCCGCCCGCCGGTCTCGATCGCCGTCCGCACGGGCCTGCTCGCGGTGCTCGCCTTCGCCGCCGCGTATGTGCTCAACCAGTTCCAGGGCCTGCCGCTCGCCCTCCTGGTCTTCGTGATCGTCCTCGTCATCCTCGACTACGTCCTGCGCCGCACGGCCTACGGCCGGATGATCTTCGCCCTGGGCGGCGGTGTCGAGGCGGCCCGCCGCGCCGGGATCAATGTGGCCTGGGTGCGCACCTCCGCGTTCATGATGTCGAGCACGATGGCCGCCATCGGCGGCCTCTTCCTGGCCTCCCGGATCAACTCGGTCAGCCAGACCTCGGTCTCCACCGACCTGCTGATGAACGCCATCGCCGCGGCCGTCATCGGCGGCACGAGCCTCTTCGGCGGCCGTGGCAGCACGTGGTCCGCGCTGCTGGGCGTGCTGGTCATCCAGTCGATCGCCTCGGGCGTGGCCCTCCTGGACATCCAGACCGCCGTGCAATTCATGATCACCGGCGGTGTGCTGCTGCTGGCCGTCGTGATCGACACCCTGTCGCGCCGAGCCCAGCGGGCGCACGGCCGGGTTTAGCGGCCCGGCTCAGCGGGTGGCGAAGGCCGGGAAGTCCGCCCAGGCGGTGGCGGCTGACGGTCCGGGCCCGAAATGACCGGCGCGGGGACGGGCCGAGTCGCGCATCTGGCCTTGTCTGACGTGCGCCGCGCCTTTGGGTCCGATTATGTGATAGGTGGCAACTCTCTGTGATCGCCGTCGGGCCGCGGGATGGCCGCACGGCGCTGAGGAGGTATGACCCCGATGAGGCTTGTTTCCGCTTCGCGTCTCGCGGTGGCCGCTGTGGCCGCGGTGACAGCGATCATGACGGTGAGTCAGACGGCATCCGCCGTACCGGCGGATGGGGACGGGAAACCGTTCCTCGGGCCGCTGCACACCGTCTCGACCATCGCGTCGACGGTTCCGGACAACGGTGACCTGAACCCGTACGGCACCGCCCTGGTCAAGAAGAGCGTCGGTGACCTACGGCGCGGCAATGTGCTGGTCAGCAATTTCAACAACGCCGCGAACGAGCAGGGCAGGGGGACCACTCTGGTACAGATCAGTCCCCAGGGCAGGACCACGCTGTTCGCCCAGATCGACCCGGAGAACCTGCCGGGACCGTGCCCGGGAGGCGTGGGCCTGACCACCGCGCTGTCCATCCTGCCGGGCGGCTGGGTGGTGGTGGGCAGTCTGCCCACGGCCGACGGCACGTCCGCCACGGCGCAGGCCGGGTGTCTGCTCGTGCTGGACAGCCATGGAAAGGTCCGGGAGACCTTCAGCGGCCAGGGGATCAACGGTCCCTGGGACATGACCGCGAAAAGCAGCGGCGATGAAACCGATCTGTTCGTCACCAACGTGCTCAACGGCACGGTCGCAGCCGGCGGCGATGTCGTGCGGCAGGGCACCGTGCTGAGGATCACCCTGCGCACCCACGAAGACCGGCCGCCGACCCGGGTCGCCACGACCGTGATCGGTTCGGGCTTCGCCGAGAAGACCGACCCGGCGGCTCTCGTGATCGGACCGACGGGGGTCGGCCTGCGGGACGGGACGCTCTACGTGGCGGACACCGTCGACAACCGCATCACCGCGATCCCGGACGCGCTGACCCGGCGTACCAGCGCCGGCATCGGCCGTGTGGTCAGCACCGACCAGCACCTCAACGGCCCGCTCGGGATGGCGATCACCCCGAAGGGCGACATCCTCACCGTCAACGGCGGCGACGGCAACATCGTGGAGACCACCCCACGCGGCGACCAGGTGGCCGTGCGCACGCTCGACACCAGCGGCACCCCGCCGGGAGCGGGCGCGCTGTTCGGCCTCGCGATCGCCACGGACCCCGACCGGGTCTACTTCGTCGACGACGCGACCAACACGCTGAACCTGCTGAGCCGACCCTGAACCGCTGACGCGGGGCCGATCCGGCCGGCCCCGGCGCCCCCGGGAACACCCGGGGGCGCCGGGCGGTCGGGCCGGGCCCCGCCGGTCAGCGGGTGTGGCTGGACGACCCGGCCGATTCCTGGGCGCCGTAGTGTCCGGCCAAGTCCCGGTCCCCGTGGCGCCGCGCGCATCGCGTCGCGCTCCTGGCGAACTGATGGGCTGCCGTAAGCGGAATCGATCCATCCCGGTAACCCACTGTCCGCCGGGTCGCGGGGGCGCTGTGCCACGCTTGAAGCCGGTTCGCGCGCATGGTGCGGGCCGGTGATGCGAAGTGAGGGCGCGGCGTGCAGAAGCCCCGATGGAAGACCGTGGGAGGAACCCTGCTGCGGGTGACGGCGGTGTGGGCGGTGTCCACGCTCACGATGCTGGCGCTCGCCGGGATCCTCCCCGACTTTCGCCTGAAGTCAGGTGACGGTGACAGCGCGACGCAGATCGCCATCACGGCGGCCAGCGGCGCGGGGGCCTTCGGGGTGCTCAGCGCGCTGGTGTGGCCGCTGCTCGTACGGGCGTTGCTGCTGATGCCCGCGTTGGTGCTGGGACTCCTGGTGTTCGTGCTCAACGGCTCGATGCTGCTGATCGCCCTCAGCCTGATCCCGGACGGGCGCGGTGCCGCCGAGCCGGAGACCGCCGTCGTGGTGGCGGCCGTGATGTCCGCCGCGTCGTCGGCCACGAGCACCTTCCTGACCGTGCGGGACGACGGCGCCTACCGGCGGCGGCTGGCGCGGCTGGCCGTGCGGCGCAGGCGGCGGCTCGGTGAGGACGGGGGGAGCGACGAGTCCCCGGGGACGGTGTTCCTGCAGCTCGACGGGGTGGGGCACGCGGTGCTCCGGGAGGCGCTGCGGGAGCGCGAGAACCGGCCCCCGGTGATGCCCACCGTCGCGGGCTGGCTCCAGAGCACCCACAAGGTCACGCCCTGGCGCACCGACTGGTCCAGCCAGACCGGCGCCAGCCAACTCGGCATCCTGCACGGCTCCAACGAGGACGTGCCCGCCTTCCGCTGGTACGAGAAGAAGACCGGGGAGGTGATGGTGAGCAACCGGCCGACCAGCGCGGCGGTGCTCCAGCGCCGCGCCGCCGTCCGGGCGAGACACGACGGACTCCTCACGGTGGACGGGGCCAGCCGGGGCAACCTCTTCACCGGCGGCGCCGACCAACTCGCGCTGGTCCTCTCGGTCGCGGCGCGGCGCGGTAAGCACAACCGCTCCCGCTCCGGCTACTTCGCGTACTTCGCCGACCCCGCCAACGCCACCCGCACCGCCGTGTCGTTCCTCGCCGAGGTGGTCCGGGAGATCTGCCAGTCCACCCGCGCCAAGCTGCGCCGCGAGACGCCCCGGGTGAAGCGGGGCGGGCTGTATCCGTTCATCCGGGCGTTCGCCACCGTCGTGGAGCGGGACGTCGTGGTGACGGCGGTGATGGGGGACATCCTCTCCGGCCGTACCGCGATCTACGCCGACCTGGTGGCGTACGACGAGGTGGCCCACCACTCGGGGCCGCGCAGCCGGGACGCCCGGCAGGTGCTGGCCCGGCTCGACCGGTCCATCGCGCTGATCGCCAAGGTCGCCGAGCACGCCCCGCGCGACTACCGCATCGTGCTGCTGTCCGACCACGGGCAGAGTCCCGGCGAGACCTTCGCGGGGGCGTACGGGCTGCGGCTTGAGGACCTGGTGCGGGCCGGCTGCGGGCTGCCCGTGTCGCGGCGGGCCGGGCGGACCCCGAGCGGGGCGGAGGCGCGCGAGGCGGGGCGGGCGGCGCTGCACCGTCCGGAGAAGCCCGGAGTGGACGGGGACGGGTGGTGCGGGGGGCGGGAGGCCCCCGCCGATGCCGTCAGCCCCGTCGGCGCCGTCGACACCGCCGTTTCCGATCCCATCGTGCTCGCCTCCGGGAATCTCGGCCTGATCTCCTTCCCCGACGTACCGGGGCGGATGAGCCGCGAGCAGCTCGACGCCCGCCACCCCGCGCTGCTGCGCACCCTCGCCGACCACCCCGGCGTGGGCTTCGTGCTCGTACGGTCCGAGGCGCACGGCGCGGTGGTGCTGGGCGCGCACGGGGCCGAGCACCGGCTGGACACCGGGGAGGTCCTCGGGGCGAGCCCGCTCACGGTCTTCGGGCCCGGCGCGGAGAGCGCCGTACGGCGCACCGCGCACTTCCGGAACACCCCCGACATCATGGTCAACTCCGCCTATGACCCGGCGTCCGGCACAGTGCACGCCTTCGAGGAGCAGATCGGCTCGCACGGCGGGCTCGGCGGCGAGCAGGGGCACCCCTTTCTGCTGTGGCCGGCCGAGCTGACCCCGCCGGTGGCGGCGGGGGAGGAGCTGGTCGGGGCCGAGCGGGTGCACCAGGTACTGCGGCGCTGGCTGGAGGAGGCGGACGGGCCCCAGGTGCCGGAGGAGGAGGCGGCGACCGCCCCTGTGGAGGTCGCGGCGGCAGCGGCCCCGGCCGTCCCGGAGGCCCCGGCGGAGGCCGGGGTGCCCGCCGAGCCACGGCAGACGAAGGCGTCCGACGCCGCTCGCACGGTGCAGGATCCCCGGTGGGACGGCGCCCCCGCCGCACCATTTACCGTGGTCAGCCGGGTCGTGCCGAACAAAACCCGGTGATTTGGGTGCCCCCTACACCTTCTGTGACCATGTTCATATGCACGACCAGCCCCACCCCCGCCGCTTCGGCCTGCCCACGGCGACCGCGCTCGTCATGGGAAACATCATCGGCGGCGGCATCTTTCTGCTGCCCGCCTCCGTCGCCCCGTTCGGCACCCTCAGCCTGCTCGCCTTCGGCGTCCTGACGCTGGGCGCCATCGCGCTCGCGCTGGTCTTCGGGCGGCTCGCCGAGCGCGACCCGAGCACGGGCGGGCCGTACGTACACGCCCGCGCGGCGTTCGGCGACTTCGCCGGGTTCCTGTCGGCCTGGTCGTACTGGACGATGACCTGGGTCAGCAACGCGGCGCTCGCGGTGGCGGCGGTCGGCTATGTGCATGTCCTGGTCCCCGGCCATGACTCGAAGGGCGCGAACCTGGCCGTGGCACTGCTGGCACTCTGGCTCCCCGCGCTCGCCAACCTCGCGGGGACGCGCTGGGTGGGCGCGGTGCAGCTGGTCTCCACGGTGCTGAAGTTCATCCCGCTGCTCTTCGTCGCCGTCGTCGGCCTCTTCTTCTTCGACCCGCACAACCTCGGCTCGTTCAACGAGGGCGGCGGCAGCGCGCTCGGCGGCCTCTCGGCGGCGGCCGCGATCCTGCTCTACAGCTATGTGGGCGTGGAGTCGGCCTCGATGAGCGCGGGCGAGGTGCGGGACCCGGAGCGCAACGTGGGGCGGGCGAGCGTGCTGGGCACGGTCGGCGCGGCCGTGGTCTATCTGCTCGGCACGGTGTCGGTCTTCGGCACCGTGGCCCACCAGGACCTGGTGAACTCCACCGCCCCCTTCTCGGACGCGGTCGACGCGATGTTCGGCGGGCGCTGGGGCGGCACGCTGATCGCGCTGGCCGCCGTGGTCTCGATCGTCGGCGCGCTCAACGGCTGGACGTTGATGAGTGCCCAGGCCCCCTACGCGGCCGCGCGGGACGGGCTCTTCCCGGCCGCGTTCGCCACCAAGCGGCGCGGGGTGCCGACCTTCGGCGTCATCGTCGGCGTGCTCCTGGCGTCCCTGCTCACCGTGGTCAACTACACCTCGGGTTCGAGCGGGCTCTTCGAGATCCTCGTGCTGATCACCACCTTCTCGGCGACGGTCCCGTATCTGCTGGCGTCGGGCGCGCAGCTGTACTTCCTGCTGTCCGGGCGCCGCGAGGAGGTGCGGACGGGGCGCTTCGTCCGGGACGTGGTGCTCGCGCTGGCGGGCTTCGGCTTCTCGTTCTGGCTGGTCGCGGGCGCCGGATACGCGGCGGTGTACCAGGGCGTGCTGTTCCTGTTCGCCGGTGTGCTGGTCTATGTGTGGATGGCGGCGCGGCGCGCGAGCCGGGCGGAGGGCCCGGAGGCGACGGAGGCCGCCGACGTCACGGCGGCGGATCCGGGGACCACCCCGGCGGTCAGGGCGGCGGGCCCGGAGATCACTTCGGCGGTCACGGCGGCGGGCCTCGCGGTCACCGTCGACACCACGGTCTGAACGCACCGCGCCCGTATCGGGTGTAAGCAGGATGTATGCGCGTTTCGCCCGACCTCATCCGCATCGGTGGAGAAACGCGGTCGGGCAGGGCGCTGTTCGCCGTCCCGCTCGCGATCATCCTGGCGGTCACGCTGACCGATCTCACTACGCCGCCCACCGTCCATCTCAGTCCCTTTCTGATCGCGGCACCCGCGATCACCGCGTCCTTCGCGGGCGCGGGCGGGACCGCCGTGATCGGAGCCCTCGCCGTGGGGGCTCAGATCATCATCGGTGAGCTCCACGGCGGTCCGATGACCGCCAACCACCAGGCGCAGCTCGTCGCCCTGATCGTGATCTCTGGGCTGGTGACGAGCTTCCGTTACGTCACCGACCGGCATCGGCGCAGGCTGGGCCAGGTGCGCTCAGTGGCCGTGGCGGCGCAGGAGGTCCTGCTGCGGCCGCTGCCCGAACGGATCGGGGAACTGCGGATCGCCTCGCTGTATCTCGCGGCCGATGAGGAGGCGCAGATAGGCGGCGATCTGTACGCCGCCGTCCGCGCCGAGGGGGCGATCCGGCTCGTCATCGGGGACGTACGGGGAAAAGGGCTGGCCGCGATCGGCGACGCCGCCGTGCTGATCGGGGCCTTCCGGGGGTCCGCCTACCGCAATCTCTCCCTGCCGGGCATCGCCACCCATATGGGCAGCGCGATGTGCTGGAACTGGCAGCACATCGCCGGTGAGGAGGGGAACGTCCTGGAGTCCTTCGTGACCGCCGTGGTGCTGGACGTCTACGACGACGGCCCGGTGGCCGGGATGGTGAACTGCGGCCACCCCCCACCACTGCTGCTCCACAGGGGCGAGATCTCGACGCTGGACGTGGGCGAGCCCGCGGTGCCGCTGGGGCTGGAGGTGCCGAAGGAGCGGGACTACCAGGTCGAGATGTTCCGCTTCGAGTACGGCGACCTTCTGGTGCTGCACACCGACGGGGTCATCGAGGCCCGGGACGAGAGCGGCGCCTTCTATCCGCTGCCCGAACGGCTCGCGGGGTGGAAGGGCGGCAGCCCGCAGTCGCTGGTGGACTTTCTCCACGCCGATCTGCTCCGGCACACCGGCGGGGTCGTCAACGACGACGCGGCCATCGTGGTGATCGCCCGTTGCGCCTGAGCCGCCGCGCCTGAGCCGCCGCCCTCTCCCGTTGGCTCCCGTTGGCTCCGTTCTCCTACCCCCTCACCCCCGTGATCCGGACGCGCTCCCCCTGCGCGGAGGCGGCCTCCGGGGCCCGCCGCGACCAGCGGCCCGCGATGATCGCGCACACCATCAGCTGTAGCTGGTGGAAGAGCATCAGCGGCAGGATCACCGGCCCGGCCGCGTCCCCGAACAGCACCGCGGCCATGGGCAGCCCCGTGGCAAGGGACTTGTTGGAGCCGCAGAAGACGATGGTGACGCGGTCCTCCCGGCGGAAGCCCAGCCGCCGCGCGGTGAACGACGTCGTGGTGAGGGCCAGCCCCAGCACGGCCGCGGCCAGCCCCAGCAGCGCCAGCAGCCGGGCCGGGGTGATCTGGTTCCAGATGCCCTCCGTCATCCCCCGGCTGAACGCCGTGTAGACCACGAGCAGGATCGAGCCCCGGTCCAGCAGGGCGAGCACCTTCTTGTGACGGCCGATGAACGGCGCGGTCCAGCGGCGCAGCGCCTGCCCGGCGAGGAAGGGGAGCAGCAACTGGGTGGCGATGGCCAGCAGCCCGTTCGCCGAGAAGCGGACGTCCGAGCCGATCAGCCATGCCGCGAGCAGCGGGGTGACGATCATGCCCAGCAGGCTGGAGTACGTCCCCGCGCAGATCGCGGCCGGGACATTGCCCCGGGCGGTGGAGGTGAGGGCGACCGACGACTGGACGGTCGAGGGCACCACACACAGGAAGAGCAGACCGGTGTAGAGCTGGTCGGTGAGGAGGAACGGGGCGAGGCCGCCCGCGGCCAGCCCCAGCAGCGGGAAGAGCGCGAAGGTGCTCGAGCCCACCACCAGGTGCAGCCGCCACTGCCGCAGCCCGTTCAGCGCCTCACGGGTGGACAGCCGCGAACCGTAGAGAAAGAAGAGCAGCCCGATCGCGATGTCCGCGGCACCGCCGACGGCCGTGGCCGCCGCCCCGCTCGCGGGCAGCAGCGCCGCCAGCGCGACCGTCCCGAGGAGGGCGGCGACATAGGGGTCCACCGCCCTCCCGAGTCGGCCCGGCCACGACGGCCAGGACCTCCATCTCATATCAATCACCGCCTCCGGTCTGCCACGGCGGGTGGCCGATCTGCGGCAGCATCCGATCCGCACCGGGGATGTCGCCTGCCACGACATCGATGGCGCCGCCGCCCCCGTCGTGGTCGCTGCCCGCCGTGCCACGGCTCAGCAGCAGGGTGTTGAGGGTGCGGTCGACCTCCAGCCAGGAGTCGGCGGCGGAGTTGTCGATGACCACGAGGCCGTTGTGCTGGTCGGAGGCCGGTGCGGCCTCCTCCGGTTCGCGGTCCTCGTCATGCGGGGCGCCCGCGGGCGGCGGGGCCGCCGTGGCGGGGGCCGCGGGGCCCGAGCACAGCACGGTCGCGGTGGCCGCGAGGAGGAGCCCCGCCGCGGACGGACGGATCGTGAGGATGTCCCTGCGGGGCTTACGGCGCCGGCCGGGGCCGGACCCGAGGAAGGTCGAGGACATGCGCGCGACCCTCGTCATCCGACCCGGGCGGGCTGACGGTCCCCGTGGTGCCTGCTGATGTTCTTCTCCAGCAGCTCCGTGGCGCCCTTGACCCCGATGGCCCCGGTCTCCCGGGTGTCCGGCAGCCGCCCGTCCGCCGTCTTGAGATCGCTCAGCGCCCCGTCGATCGCGCCATGGGCGGCGAACAGGCACGGAGTGCTGTAGATGGCGACGTCCACCCCGAGTTCGGACAGCTCGGACAGGGAGAGCCTCGGCGACTTCCCGCCCGCGATCTGATTGAACAGCAGCGGCTTGTCGCCGATGACCTTACGGACCTTGCGGATCCACTCCACGCTGCGCACCCCGTCGACGAGGACGACATCCGCGTCGGTCTCGGCCAGCGCGGCCGCCCGCCGCAGGATCTCGGACTCCTCGGTGGCGTCCGTACGCGCCACCACCACCAGGTCCGTCCTGCTGCTCAGCACCAGTTGGAGCTTCTCGAGGTACTCCTCGAGCGGCAGGATCAGCTTGCCGTCGGCGTGGCCGCAGCGGCGCGGGCGCCGCTGGTCCTCCAGGATCACCCCGGAGGCCCCGGTGCGCTCCAGCCGCTGCACCACATGGCAGGCGACCTCGGGGTCCACATAGCCGTCGTCGATGTCCACGAGCAGATGGTGGCCGGGGAAGGCCAGCCGCAGCCGCTCCACGAAGGCCAGCATGTCGGGCCAGGCGATGAAGCCGATATCGGGAAGCCCGTAATGCGATGCGGCGAACCCGAATCCGGATACGAAGAAGCCGTTGTAGTGCTGTGCGGCGATGGACGCCGAGTACATGTCGTAGATGCCGATGAGAGGCGTGGTGGGAGGCGAGCTGACGGACTTTCGGAGGGCACTGCCGTAGAGCATGATGTCCCCTTGAGTTCGGTGCCTTTCGGCGCTGTGTGACGGGTTGTGCGATTGCGTGGATAGGTCTGGCGAAGGCCAAGAATCGGTAAAGCAACCGCCGGGTTTCCCTGAAGATGCCTGCCCCGGCTCGGGTCGGGGTCGAACGCGCCTTGAGCGCCGCGGCCCTCGCCGTGGGTGGTCTGCGACCCGCCGGGCATGCCGTGGCGATCGCCGGGTATGCGCAACAAGCCTGTCCACTGAAAAGAGTTGCTTGTGCCTGTCCAAACCGATGTCGAAGCCTCCGCGTCCGCGCCCTCCCGGCACCGCCTGCTCTGGCGCGCCGTCCAGCGACGCAAGAACCCTCCACTGCGTCGGAGCGACATCACGGTCACCGAGGAGAGGACCGTCCGGAAAGCGGTGAAGGCGGCCGCGCTGGGAAACGCCATGGAATGGTTCGACTTCGGGATCTACAGCTATCTCGCGGTCACCATCGGCAAAGTGTTCTTCCCGTCCGGCAATGACACGGCCCAGGTGCTCTCCTCCCTGGCGACTTTCGCGGTGGCCTTTCTGGTCCGTCCGCTGGGAGGTTTGTTCTTCGGGCCGCTGGGCGACCGGATCGGCCGTAAGAAGGTCCTGTCCTTCACCATGATCATGATGGCGTCCAGCACACTCGCCATCGGCCTCATCCCCGGCTATGCCGCCATCGGCTTCTGGTCGCCCGCGCTGCTCATCCTGTTCCGTATGCTCCAGGGTTTCTCCACCGGCGGGGAATACGGCGGCGCTTCGACCTTCATCGCCGAATACGCGCCCGACAAGCGCCGTGGCTACTTCGGCAGCTTTCTGGAGTTCGGCACGCTGATCGGCTACACCTCGGCGGCCGGGCTGGTGACCATCCTGACCGTGACGCTCGCCGACTCCTCGATGGACTCCTGGGGCTGGCGCATTCCGTTCCTGGCCGCCGCGCCGATCGGTCTTGTCGGTCTGTATCTGCGGCTGAAGCTGGATGACACCCCCGCGTTCCAGAAGCTCGAGGACGAGGGCGCCACCAACGCGGCCGACCGCGAAAGCCTGCCGTTCTGGCAGGTGTTCCGCACCCAGTGGCGTGCGATGGCGCTGTGCATCGCGCTGGTCGCCGCGTACAACATCACCGACTACATGCTGCTGTCCTACATGCCGACGTATCTGTCGGACACCCTCCACTACAGCAGCACCAGCGCGCTGGTCTCGATCATCATCGTGATGCTGGTGCTGATGGCGGTCATCACCTTCGTCGGCCGGTTCTCCGACCGCGTCGGCCGCAAGCCCGTGCTGATGGCCGGCTCCGTCGGCTTCCTGGTGCTCGCCGTGCCCTGCTTCCTGCTCATCAAACAGGGCGGGATCGTCCCGGTCTTCGCCGGGCTGCTGCTCCTGGGGCTGTGTCTGCTGCCGTATGTGAGCGTGATGTCCGCCTCGCTGCCCGCGCTCTTCCCGACGAATGTGCGCTACGGCTCGCTCTCCATCGCCTTCAACATCTCGGTCTCGCTCTTCGGCGGCACCACGCCGCTGGTGACCGAGGGCCTGATCAGCAGCACCGGGGACGATCTGATGCCCGCCTACTACACGATGCTCGCGGCGGTCGTCGGCATCATCGCCGCCGCCGTGATGAAGGAGACGGCCCGTAAGCCGCTGGAGGGCTCGCCGCCCGCCGTGGCCACCAAGGAAGAGGCCATCGCGCTCGTGGAGTCCCAGCGGTCCTGAGTCACCCCGCCTCCATTACCTCGGCGGTAATCGACCCCCGCGCACGGCGGCGGCAGGGTTGAGGCATCGGGTTCCGGGCCGGCGCCCTCCGGTCCGGGATCCGTTCCCACCAGGGGATTTCATGGAGGAGTGACCAGATGACGCAGTACGACACCGCCGTCGCCCGCTACTTCGAGGCATGGAACGCCACCGGCCCCGAGGCCCGCGCCAAGGCCGTGGCCGCCGCCTGGACCGAGGACGGCGGCTACACCGACCCGCTGGCGGAGGCGCGCGGCCATGAGCAGCTCGCCGCCGTCATCGCCGGGGCCCAGGAGCAGTTCCCCGGCCATGAGTTCCGGCTCACCGGCGCCGTGGACGGCCATCACGACATGGCCCGCTTCACCTGGGAGCTGGTCTCCACGGCCGACGGTTCCGCCCCGGTCGCCGCGACCGATGTGATCACCCTGGCCGAGGACGGCCGGATCCGCTCCGTCCTCGGCTTCCTGGACCGCGTGCCCACGGGCGGCTGACCGCGTCCCCGCGAGCGGCTGGAAGCGCGTCCCTACGGTCGGCTGAACCGGCCCAGGGCGGCGGCGGTCTCCGGGTCGGCCGGGAGGAAGGTCTCGATGGCCAGCTCGGAGACCGTGACGTCCATGGGGGTGTTGAAGGTCGCGATCGTCGAGATGAACGACAGCACCCGGCCGCCGTGCTCGATCATCATCGGCAGCGCGAAGGGCGGGGTGTCCCCGGCGGCCGCCGTCTCCCGGCCGCCGCTCTCGGGCAGCGGATAGGCCGCCACCTCGTCGTACAGCGCACGCAGCGGCGAGGAGCGCATCAGCGCCAGTTGCCGGTCCATCTGGTCCAGCAGATGGCCGCGCCACTCGCGGAGGTTGCGGATGCGCGGGGCGAGGCCCTCGGGGTGGAGGGTGAGGCGCATCGCGTTCAGCGGGGGCCTCAGCAGATGCTCCGCCACCCCCTCCAGGAGCGCGGCGATCCCCCGGTTGGCCGCCAGCACCTCATAGGTGCCGTCCACCACCAGCGCCGGATACGGTTCGTAGCCGGTCAGCAGCCGCTCCAGCGAGTCGCGCAGGGCGCTCATCGACGGGTCGTCCACCGACCGCTCCGGATAGTGCGGGGCGTAACCGGCGGCGATCAGCAGGGCGTTGCGCTCGCGGACGGGCACGTCGAGGTGGTCGGCGAGCCGGAGCACCATCTCCTGGCTGGGCCGCGACCGGCCGGTCTCGATGAAGCTGATGTGGCGGGCCGAGGAGTCGGCGCGCAGCGCGAGCTCCAGCTGGCTGATCCGGCGGCGGTCCCGCCACTCGCGCAGCAGTGTGCCCACCCGGGGCGGCGCGGCAGTCGTCATGACCTGAAGGTAGCCGACCCCGGGCGGGGGCCATGGCAGGGTGGAGGGGCCACCGGTCACCCGCGACGAAGGGATGTGTCATGGCAGTCGAGCCGCTCACCGACCAGGAGATCCAGCGACGTCTGGAGCAGCTCCCCGGCTGGTCGTTCGCGGACGACCGGCTTTTCCGGACGTACGTCTTCAAGGGCCATCCGCAGGCGGCCGGGCTGGTGGCGGAGATCGCCACCATCCAGGAGGAGCTCGACCACCACTCCGACCTCACCCTCGGCTACAACAAGGTGGGCGTCACGGTGAACACCCACAGCGTCGGCGGCAAGGTGACCGCGCTCGACTTCGAGCTCGCCGGGCGGATCGAGGAGATCGCCCCGCAGCACGGCGCCCGCGCCGACTGAACGGCGCCCGCGCCGGCTGATCAGCCGTGCGGGGTCGCCCCCGGGCGCCGGGGGTCATCCCCGGACGTGCGGGGTCGCCCCCTCCGGGCGCCGGGGTCATCCCCGCGCGTGCCGGAAGCGGGCCAGCCCCTCCTGGAGGTCCACGATCGGGTCCGGGTAGTCCAGCCGGTCCCGTTCGGCCTCCGGCAGCCGCCAAGGCGTATGGACGCCGGGGCCGGTCACCCCGGCCAGCTCCGGCACCCAGCGCCGCACATACGCGCCGTCCGGGTCGAACCGCCGGGCCTGCGTCAGCGGATTGAGGACCCGGTTCGGGCGGGTGTCGGTGCCGGTGCCCGCCGCCCACTGCCAGTTCAGCTGGTTGTTGGCCACATCCCCGTCCACCAGCAGCTCCTGGAAGTGCCGGGCGCCGATCCGCCAGTCCTGGTAGAGCGTCTTGGTGAGGAAGCTCGCCACCAGCAGCCGCGCCCGGTTGTGCATCCAGCCCTCGTGGCGCAGCTGCCGCATCCCGGCGTCGACCAGCGGATAGCCGGTGCGCCCCGCCTTCCAGGCCGCGACCTCCGCCGCGTCCTCGCGCCACCGGTCGCCCCGCGTGCGGTAGTCGGCGTACGAGGCGTCCGGCCGGGCGGCCAGCACCTGGTGGTGGAAGTCCCGCCAGGCCAGCTGCCGTACGAAGGCGTCGGCGCCCGCACCGCCCGCCTGCCGCGCCCGGTGCACCAGCTCCACCGGGGACAGACAGCCGAAGTGCAGATACGGGGAGAGCCGGGAGGTGGCGTCGCCCGCCAGATCGTCCTGCCGGTCGGCGTAGCTCCTCAAGCCCGACCGCCACCAGGAGCGCATGCGGCGGCGGCCCGCCGTCTCCCCGCCCTCGGGCAGCCCGGGGGAGGGGCTGCCGGGGGCGAGCGAGGCCACCGCCGCCACCGGCTCCGAGCGCGGCCCGGACGCCACGCTCACCGTGCGCGGCGCGGCGAGCGGCGCCCGCTGCCCGGCCCGCTGCCAGGCGCGGAAGTACGGGGTGAAGACCGCGAAGTGGTCCTTGCCCGCCGGGGTCACCTCGCCCGGCTCCACCGCCGTCACCACCGCGCCGTGCACCCGCAGCCGCCGTCCGTCCGCCGCCAGCGCCTCACGCAGCCGCCGCTCGCGGCGGGCGGCGTAGCCGCTCACCCCGCCCGCGATATGCACCTCGTCCGCGTCCGCCTGCCGCGCCGCCCGCAGGATCTCCGCCACCGCCTCCCCCCGGCGGACCACCAGCCGCCCGCCGCGCTTGCGCAGCCCCGCGTCGAGATCGGCCAGGGCGTCGGCGAGGAACGCCACCCGGTTGGGGACCGCGAACCCCGTCCCGGCCAGGCCACGGTCCACGACGAACAGCGGCACGACCCGCTCGGCGGAGCGCAGCGCGCCGCGCAGCACGGGGTTGTCGGACAGCCGCAGATCGGAGGTGAAGACGGAGAGGGACGTGCTCATCCCTCTCCCTTACCCCACCCGGCCCGCGGATCGGCGGCTTCGCGCCCCGTGTCACCCGATGACGCCCGACGGCACTCGATGACGCCCGACAGCACTCGATGACGCCCGACGGCACTCGATGTGGCCCGCTCACGCCGAGGGGAACGTCAACAGGACCAGCGGATCGCTCGTCGGGGCCTTCGACCCTCCGGCGGGCTCGACCGTCACCCCCATGGCCGACGCCTTCCCGACCGCGCCGCTCATGACCGCCGCCGTGCTCCGCCCGGAGGAGTCCATCAGACCGGCCGGGCGCATCGTGCCGCCGTCGCTGAACCACAGCTGGTAGATCCGCCCGGCGGGCGGCTCGGGCAGCCCGGAGGCGAGGAACACCGCCTTGTTCAGCCCGCGCGAGACCACCACGGTGCCGGTCGAGCCGTCCGCCATCCGGCCGCTGCGGCTGTGCGCGTCGGGCGCGGCCAGCACCTGGGTCAGCTCCTCCGTACGGGCCACCCGCTGTTCGGAGCGGCGGGCGGTGTCGCGGGCGTCGGACGCCTGCCGGTACTGCCACACCGCCACCCCGCCGCACACGGCGGCCGCGGCCACACAGGCCGCCAGCGCGAAGTTCATCGCCCGCCGCCCGGCGCGCCGCCGGGGGCCCGCGTGGGACTCCCGGGCCTCCCGCACCGCCACCCGGGGCGGCTCCTGGCGGACCGTGGCGATCCGCCGCAGCACATCGTCCTTCATCGTCGGGGGCGGGGTCAGGGACGTGGCCACCGCCAGCTTGGCGGCGGTCTCCCGCAGCTCCCGTACCTCCTGACGGCAGGCGTCACAGACCGCCAGATGCCGCTCGAACTCGCCCAACTCCCGCCCGGACAGGGCGTTCACCGCGTACGCCCCGGTCAAGGTGTGCAGATCCGCTCTGGTCATGCGCCGACCCCCATGCAGTCCCGGAGCCGGATGAGCCCGTCCCGGAGTCTGGTCTTTACGGTCCCGAGCGGCAGCGACAGCAGCTCAGCCACCTCGCGGTAGGAGCGGCCCCGGTAGTAGGCGAGCGTCACCGACTGCCGCTGCAGCTCGGTCAGCGTCCGCATGCACCGGCGCACCTGCTCGCGCTCGAGCCTGGCCTCCACCTGCTCGGTCACCTCGTCGAACGCCGGGGTACGGGACAGCAGCGCGGCACGCTCCTCGCGGTCGGAGGCGGCCTGCGCCGAGCGCACCCGGTCCACGGCGCGCCGGTGCGCCACCGTCATGATCCAGGACATGGCGCTGCCCCGGCCCGGTTCGAACCGTGCCGCGGACCGCCACACCTCGACCAGGACCTCCTGGGTGACCTCCTCGGCCTGGGCCGGGTCGCGCAGCAGACTGCGCGTCAGCCCCAGGACCGGCCCGCTGACGGCGTCGTAGAGGGCGCCGAACGCGTTCTGGTCCCCCCGGGCCACCATCTGGAGCAACTCTTCGAGGTCCGGTCCGCGCGCGGCGGGTCCGCCGATGTACACGGGTTCTCTCACGGGCCGTCCTTCCGGGAACGATGCGGCGCACACGGAGGTGTCGTACCTCATTCGTCGCCCGGACGGGTGCGGATTGGTCAAGGTGCTCCGAACACATCAAGGTGCTCCGAACACATCAAGGTGCTCCGAACACATCAAGGTGCCCGGCACACGTCGAGCCCCGGTGATCGTCGAGGTGCGCCGTTCGCACGCGTGAGGCCGCCGCGGTCCGATCGACCGCGGCGGCCCCGGCGCCCGGCGTCAGCCGGTGGTGAGGGTGAGCCCGTAGGTCGTCAGGATCGGGTTCACCGGCTGGTAGTACGTCGTGCCGCCGGCGGTGCAGTTGCCGGAGCCGCCGGAGGTGACGCCCTGCGCCTCGCTGCCCGAGATGAACGAGCCGCCGGAGTCGCCCGGCTCGGCGCAGACGTTGGTGCGGGTGACCCCGCTGACCGTGCCCTGGGGGTACTGCACGCTGGTGTCGTGCTGCTGGATGGTGCCGCAGTGCCAGCCGGTCGTGGAGCCGGAGCGGCAGACGGACGACCCCACCGGCGCTTCCTGGGAGCCGGTGACGGTGACGTTGGTGCCCTGGGGGCCGATCACCCACGGCTGCGGGGCCCAGTCGGCGTTCGTGGCCACCCACGCGTAGTCGTTGCCGGGGAAGCTGGAGCCCTGGAAGGTGCCCTGGGCCACCCGGTTGAAGCCGGCGGTGGTGTCGCCCTGGCCGCCGCAGTGGCCGGCGGTGACGAAGCCGTTCTGCTCGGCCTTGGTCACCGAGAAGCCGATCGAGCAGCGGGCGGCGTCGTTGATGTAGAACGCCTCGCCGCCGCGCAGGTCGTACAGCGGGCTCGGCCGCTCGGCCGACTCCACGATCCGTACCACCTCGCGGTCCGCGCCGCTCGCGGCGACGAAGGCGGCCGCCTCGGTGGGCTCGGCCGACTGCACCACGACGCTGTTGGTCTTCACGTCCACGTACCAGGCGGAGGCGACATCGGCGGCCGGGGGGCGCTCGGCGGCGGTGCGGTCCAGGGCCTGCTTGGCGTCGACGAGGGCCTTGAGGCTGTGCTTGACGACGGCGGCCTTGGCGCCGCGGGCCGTGATGGTGGCGCTCTGCTCCTTGTCGGTGGTGGCCACGGTGAGTTCGGCGGTGTTGCCGGACACCCATGCGCCGCCGTAGGAGCTGCCCAGGCTCTGGCGCAGCCCCGGTTCGGCCTCTCCGGCCCGGTACTCATTGGATATCCGTGCCCGCGCCTCATCGGCCGTCAGGCCCAGATCGCGCTGCATCGAGGCCAGCATCTCGGGGGGCACCTCCCTCCGGGGGCGGGGGGAGGGTTCACCGGGGTCGGCCACCGCGGGTATGCCGCTCCCCAGGAAGAGGGCGGCTATCGCGACGGTGCAACCGGCGGCCAGCTCAAGGCCGTGACGGCGTCTGCGGGACATCTTCGGTCTCCTCGGCTAGGAATATGGTCACGCTGTGTGTCCTTCTGGGCGCCAAGCGTAATTGCCGGGGATGTGCCTCGCTCGGTGGGCCGCATCGGTCCCGCACGGGGGTCATGCGTCCGGGATATGTCAGGACGGTGAGCGACGGCGGCGGTGGATACGGGTCCGCCCCGCCGCGGGGGACGCGACGGGGCGGAAGGTCTCGGCTGTCGAAGGTCTTGGACTCAGCCGTTGAAGGTCTCGGGGTCCAGGCCCAGACGGACGCCGGTCTCGAGGGAGTCGATCGCCGCCAGGTCCTCGGAGTCCAGCTGGAAGTCGAAGACGTCGATGTTCTCCTTGATCCGCGACGGGGTCACGGACTTGGGAATCACCACATTGCCGAGGTCCAGGTGCCAGCGCAGCACCACCTGGGCCGGGGTCTTCCCGTGCTTCTCGGCGATCGCCGCCAGCTTGGGGTCCTCCAGCAGGCCCTTGCCCTGGCCGAGCGGGGACCACGCCTCGGTGGCGATGTCGTGGCGGGCGTTGAAGGCGCGCAACTCCGCCTGCGGCAGCCGCGGGTGCAGCTCGATCTGGTCGATCACCGGGACGATCGAGGTCTCGGAGAGCAGCCGCTGGAGGTGGGCGGGGTGGAAGTTGGACACGCCGATGGCCTTGGCGCGGCCCTCGGAGTAGATCTTCTCGAACGCCTTCCAGGTGTCCACGTACTTGTCGACCCCGGGCATCGGCCAGTGGATCAGGTAGAGATCCACATACTCCAGGCCCAACTTGGTCAGCGAGGTGTCGAAGGCGCGCAGCGTCGAGTCGTACCCCTGCTCGCCGTTCCAGAGCTTGGTGGTGACGAACAGCTCGTCGCGCGCGATGCCCGACGCGGCGAGTCCCTTCCCCGTGCCCTCCTCGTTCCCGTAGATCGCGGCGGTGTCGATGCTGCGGTACCCGGCGTCCAGCGCGTTGCGCACCGCGATCTGCGCCTCGTCGTCCGGGATCTGCCAGACGCCGAAGCCGAGCTGCGGCATCCGTATGCCGTTGTTGAGCGTGATGAAGGGGATCTTGCTCACGAGCAGTCGATCCTTACGTCGGATGTGGATTACGTGCTTCCAACGCCTGCAACGATCAACGGTCTGCCGTCATTCCCGTTCACCAGGGGCTCCCGCGCAGGATGACCACCCCGTCCCGCCCGAGGCGGTCCGCCGCCCGCCGCGCCGCCCGCTCCAGTGTGGGAGCCTCGCCCAGCAGGCCGTAGAGCCCGCCCGCGAAGGCCGCCGACGCCGCGCCGTCCAGCGGTCCGCGGTGGGCGACGACCACCTCGGCCGCCCCGGCGAACAGCCCGGCCAGCGGCGCTCCCTCGGGGCAGTCGAGCACCACACCGGGCAGCGGGGCGCCGGTCAGCCGGCGGTAGACGGCCAGCAGCTCGGCCAGCCGTGCGGCCGGTGTGTGGTGGGCCCGCCCGCCGCCGTCCTCGAAGACCAGCGTGCGCCCCTCGCGACGGCAGACCAGATGCAGCACATCCGGGCGTACGGTGAGGATCCACCGCAGATCGGTGGCGGCCGCGGCGGGGCACCGGTCCACCGTCAGGACGCCCCGGGCCGCCCGCTGGACCGCGGCTAACCCCTGACCGCCCGGGGCGGCGCCGGTCACCAGCACCCGCCGGACCCCGCCCCCGCCCGGCCGCTCCCGTAAGGCGGCCCGGAACACCTCGTTGTGCGGATAGGAGACGCGGGCGGCGGCCAGGACGCGCAGCCTGCCGTCCGCGACCCGGCCCGCGGCGACCGCCCCGGCCACCGCGGACCAGAACTCCCCGGCGGTCGCGGCGGCCGCGGGTATGTGCTCGGCGGGGAAGCCCGCTCTGCGCAGCAGCGCCACGGCGGACGGGCCGGGCGGGAAGACTTGCGTCAACTCCCCGATCTCCGCGGTCGTCAGCGCCGGATGTCCGTCCCCGTCCTGGCCGTCCACCGTGTTCCGCCGCTCCTCGCCTGTGCTCGTACCGTTCTGTGCCCCCCGGTTCCGTCCCCGCCGACGTCCCGTCCCTACTGCAGCGCGGCCAGGCGCAGCGGTTCCTCGAGCTCCTCCCGGAAGCGGTGCAGGGTGTGCCCCTCGCGCACCGTGGCGCCCACCGCGACCGCCGCCCGGCTCACCGCCCCGCGCGGTGCCCGCACCACCATGGCCAGCCGGTACGTCCCGCCGATGCGCACCGCGGAGGTATGCCGGATCTCCCAGCCCGGGTCGGAGCGCAGCTCCCGCCGGGCCTCCAGACAGACCCGCTCGCCGTACGCCGTGTCGCCACCGTCCTGGAAACCGAGCCGCGGGCCGAGGTGGGCGGCCGGCGCCGATGCCGCCACCACGGCGGTGAGCCGGCGCGGGGTCATGGACCAGGCCACCGGCTGGAAGACCGCGGTGCCCCGCCGCGCCGGTTCCGCCGTGAGGCCGATATCGAGATTGACCGAGTGCAGGGCGGGGTCCGGCGCGTCCCGGGCGCAGGTCACCGACAGATGCACCAGGTGATAGACGGCGTTGTCCGCCTCGGTACGAAGGAAGTCCAGCAGCTCCGGATCCGGCCCGACGAGGTCGGCCGTGACCGGTAAGGCCACCGGCCCGCCCAGGACCACCCGCCCGGCCAGCCTCGGGCCGCTGGGCTGGGGTGTCTCCTCGGACAGCAGGGCCAGTTCGCGTTCGGGAAGTTCGGGGAGAATGACATCGATCATTTCGTGCCCCCTTCGCGGCTCAGGTGTTGTACAGCGCCTCGACCTCGACGGCGTACGCCTGTTCGATGGCCTTCCGCTTCAATTTCAGCGAAGGCGTCAGCAGACCATGCTCCTCGGAAAACTGCGCGGCAAGTATCCGGAACGTACGAATCGACTCCGCCTGGGAAACGGTGGTGTTCGCCGCGACCACCGCCCGCCGGATCTCGGTCTCCAGATCGGGGTCCCGGACCAGATCGCCCGGCGGCAGCTCCGGTTTGCCGCGCATGGTCAGCCAGTGCGCGACGGCCTCCGAGTCCAGGGTGACCAGCGCCGCGACATACGGGCGGTCGTTGCCCACCACGATGCACTGGGCCACCAGCGGATGCGCCCGCACCCGCTCCTCCAGGCCCGCCGGGGAGACCGACTTGCCGCTGGAGGTCACCAGGATCTCCTTCTTCCGCCCGGTGATGGTGAGATAGCCGTCGTCGTCCAGCGTGCCCAGGTCGCCGGTGGCGAGCCAGCCGTCGCGCAGCACCGCGTCGGTCGCCTTGGGATCGCCGAGGTAGCCCTCGAAGACCTGGCCGCCGCGCACCCACACCTCGCCGTCGTCGGCGAGGTGCACCGTGGTGCCGGGGATCGGCACCCCGACCGTGCCGAAGCGGGTCTGCTCGGGCGGGTTGGCGGTGGCGGCGGCGGTGGACTCGGTGAGGCCGTAGCCCTCGTAGATGATGACGCCCGCACCCGCGAAGAACAGGCCGAGCCGCCGCTCCATGCCCGAACCGCCCGACATCGCGTGCCGCACCCGGCCGCCCATCGCGGCGCGTACCTTGCCGTAGACGGCCTTCTCGAAGAACTGGTGCTGCACCCGCAGCGCGGCGCCCGGTCCCGGCCCGGTGCCGAACGCCTTGGCCTCCTGCGCCTCCGCGTACCGCACCGCCACGTCCACGGCCTTCTCGAACACTCCCAGCTTGCCCTCCGCCTCGGCCTTGCGGCGCGCCGCCGCGAACACCTTCTCGAAGATGTACGGCACCGCGAGGATGAAGGTCGGCCGGAAGGTCTTCAGATCGGGCAGCAGCGCGGCGGCCGAGAGCCTGGGCTGGTGCCCGAGCTTGACCTTGCCGCGGATGGCGGCGACCTCCACCATCCGGCCGAAGACATGGGCGAGCGGGAGGAAGAGCAGGGTGGCGGCCTCGTCACCCCGCTTGGAGTGGAAGGCCTCCTCGTACCGCTCGACGATGTTGTCGCACTCCGCCATCAGATTGGCGTGCGAGATCACACAGCCCTTGGGGCGGCCGGTGGTGCCCGAGGTGTAGATGATGGTCGCGGGCTGCTCGGGGGTCACGGCCAGCCGGTGCTGTTCCACCACATCGTCCTCGACCGACTCCCCGGCCGCCATCAGCTCCCCCAGCGCCCCCGCGTCCAGCTGCCACAGCTGCCTCAGATGCGGCAGCCGGCCGACCACCGAGCCGACCGTCATCGCATGGTCCTCATGCTCCACGACGCATGCGGAGACCCCCGCGTCATGCAGCATCCAGCAGACCTGCTCGGCGGAGGAGGTGGGGTACAGCGGGACGCTCTGGGCGCCGATGGTCCACAGGGCGAAGTCGAAGAGCGTCCACTCATAGCGGGTGGGGCACATGATGGCGACGCGGTCGCCGAATCGGACACCACGGGCCAGCAGGCCCTTGGCGAGCGCCGTCACCTCGTCCCGGAACTGGCCCGCGGTCACGTTCTGCCAGCCGCCGTCCGCCGTTTTGCGCGCCAGTGCAACCCGGAGGGGGTCGGAGTCCGCATGGTCGAAGACGGCGTCCGCCAGTCCTCCGGCCTGAGACGGCGTCGCCAACGGGGGGACGGTGAACTCGCGCAATACCTGCTCCTTGAAGCCGCTGGGCACAGCGCCGCGACCGTACCCGATCCGGCCCCCGATGCGGGAGAGGTGTTTTGTGCCCGGAACGTACGGAATGCCGGGCGGACAGTGAGGTGAAAGGGTATCAATCAGGCGTCGACGAGGGCGGATTGCGTGGAGTCTGGTCCTATGCGCCGCGTGTGTGGCTCATATGTAACGGCCTTCTGCACGAAATCTCTCCGATCGTGGCACAGGCCCCGCCAGGATCGCGGCGGCGAGCCGCTCCGCGGCGGCGTGCGGGGCGCCCTCCTGCCGATGCTTTCCGTACAACAGTACGAAATCCACCGGGCCGAGGTCCGGCAGCGCGGCCCGTTCGGGGACCGGCGCCAGGCCGGGCGGGATCAGGCCATGGGTGTGGGCCATCACCCCGAGCCCGGCGCGGGCCGCCGCGACCAACCCGTTGAGACTGCCACTGGTGCATACGATCCGCCATGACCTGCCGTGCCGCTCCAGCACATCCAGCGCGCGGGCCCGGGTGAGCCCGGGGGGCGGGAAGACGATCAGGGGGAGCGGGCGGTCCGGATCCAGCCGTAGCCGCTCGGCGCCGATCCACACCAGCCGGTCCCGCCACACCAGCTGCCCGCCCGGCCGGTCCTCGGACCGCTTGGCCAGCACCAGATCCAGCTTGCCCGCCTCCAGCCGCTCGTGCAGCGTGCCCGACAGCTCGACGGTGAGCTCCAGGTCCACCTCGGGGTGGTCGCGGCGGAACCCCTCCAGGATCTCCGGCAGCCGGGTCACCACGAAGTCCTCCGAGGCGCCGAAGCGCAGCCGGCCGCGCAGCCGGGTGCCCCGGAACCAGCTCGCCGCCCGCTCGTTCGCCTCCAGGATGGAGCGGGCGAACCCCAGCATCGCCTCGCCGTCCTCGGTCAGTTCCACCCCATGGGTGTCGCGGGCGAAGAGCTGCCGCCCGACGGCCGTCTCCAGCTTGCGGACCTGCTGGCTCACGGTGGACTGGCGCACCCCGAGGCGGTCGGCGGCCTGGGTGAAGCTGAGGGTCTGGGACACCGCGAGAAACGTCCGGAGCTGGGCGGGGTCGTACATGGCGGCCACTGTACGCCGAGGCCATCACGGAAGGCGATGACAGTCAGAGCGGTATACGGGATTCCCGATGACCTTGATCGGGAGCACCATGGAACGGGCCCCGTCCGTGTCCATGCCAGGCGAGAAAGAGAACGAATGCCGCACCGCCCGCACTTCCGCAAGATCGCCCTTCCCGCCCTTCCCTCCTGGCTCCCCCTGGACGGCTTCATCCTCGGACTCATCGGCACCGTGGCGCTCGCCGCGCTGCTCCCGGTCAGCGGCCGGGCCGCCACCGCCACCGACGGGGCCACCACGGTCGCGGTCGCCTTCCTCTTCTTCCTCTACGGCGCCCGGCTCTCCACCCGGGAGGCGCTGGACGGGGTGCGCCACTGGCGGCTCCATCTGACCGTGCTGGTGTGCACCTTCGTCGTCTTCCCGGCCCTCGGCCTGGCCGCGCGCGGTCTGGTGCCGTACGTGCTGACGCATCCCCTCTACACCGGGCTGCTCTTCCTGTGCCTGGTGCCCTCCACGGTGCAGTCCTCCATCGCCTTCACCTCGATCGCCCGGGGCAATGTGGCCGCCGCGATCTGCGCGGGCTCGTTCTCCAGCCTGCTCGGCGTGGTGGTCACCCCGGTGCTGGTCGCGCTGTTGCTGGGCGGCGGCGGAGGCGGCTTCTCGGCCGACTCGATGATCAAGATCGGGCTTCAGCTGCTGGCCCCCTTCCTCGCCGGGCAACTGCTGCGCCGCTGGATCGGCGGCTTCATCTCGCGCCACCGGGTGGTGCTGCGGCTGGTGGACCGGGGCTCGGTGCTGCTCGTGGTCTACGCGGCGTTCAGCGAGGGCATGGTCCGGGGCATCTGGCACCAGGTGACCCCGGCGCGGCTGGCGATCCTGCTCGGCGTCGAGGCGGTCCTGCTCACGGTGATGCTCACCCTCACCTCGTACGGCTCGCGGAAGCTGGGCTTCGTCCGTGAGGACCGGATCACGATCGTGTTCGCGGGGTCGAAGAAGAGCCTGGCCGCCGGGCTGCCGATGGCGAGTGTGCTCTTCGGCGCCCAGGCGAGTCTGGCGGTGCTGCCGCTGATGCTCTTCCACCAGATGCAGCTGATGGTCTGCGCGGTGCTGGCCCGCCGCTTCGCGGCGCGGGCGCCGGAAGCGGCGGTGACGGAGGCTGAAGCGCGGTCGCGGCCTCACGCTCCCGCGGACAGCGCGGACAGCGCGGACAGCGCGGACAGCGCGGACAGCGCGGACAGCGCGGACAGCGCGGACAGCGCCACGCTGACCCGCGTCTGACGTCAGCTTCCGGCGGCCGGGGCTGCGGCGGCCTGGTCACCGGCGGCCGGGGTCGCGGCTGCCTGGTCACCGGCGGCCGGGGTTGCGGCTGCCTAGTTACCGGCGGTCTCGTCTCCGGCTGCCTGGTCGTCGGCAGGCGGCAGCGGCTTGCGGGCGATGAGGAACGCCTGCGGGGTGGGCTCCCAGCGTTCCGGTTCACGGATGGTCCGGGCGTGGACGGGCAGTCCGGCCCCGGCCAGCAACTCGGCGATCCGGTCCGGCTGCCAGCGGCGGAAGGTCAGCGACACCTCATGGCCGAACGCCTCCGCATAGACCCGCTGCTCATCGCCCACCTGGAAGCCCACCAGCGCGTATCCACCGGGCGCCAGCACCCGGTGGAACTCGGCGAACACATCCGGCAGCCGCTCCTGCGGAACGTGGATCGTGGAGTACCACGCCACCACGGCGGCGAGGGTGCCGTCCGGGATGTCCAGGGCCAGCATCGACCCCTCCTCGAACCGCAGCCCGGGATGCTCCCGCCGGGCCAGCTCCACCATCCGCGGCGACAGGTCGATCCCGTACACGGACAGCCCCAGACCGTGGAGATGCGCGGTCACCCGGCCCGGTCCGCTGCCCACATCGGCCACCGGTCCGCCCCCGGCGTTCCGTACCAGCTCGGCGAACCCGGCGAACACCGCCCGTTCCAGGGTCTGGGCCGCCAGTTCATCGCGGAATCGCTCGTCGTAGTCGATGGCCATGGCGTCGTAGGACGCCCGCGTGGAGTTCAAGAAGTCGGCTTCGGTCACGGCCGCACACCCTAGCGGGACACACCGCGGGTCCTTCCCTCCTCGCCCCTTCCCTCCTCGCCCCTTCCCACTGCCAAGGGCTCCGCCCCTGGGCGCGGCTGCCGCGTGGGAGGGGTTTCGCCTCTGGATTCCGGGGTCCGTTGTCGTACCCCTCTGGGAGGCTTCGGGCATGACGACGCTCACGCTGCAGCTGACCATCGACTGTGCCGAGCCACGCCGGATGGTGGCCTTCTGGTCCGAGGCCCTGGGCTATGTGCCGGAGCCCCCGCCGGGCGGCCACGCCACCTGGCGGGAGTACTGGGCGGACATGGGGGTGCCCGCCGAGGAACTGCTCCCCGGGGTCGGGGAGACCCCGGAGTCCATCGTGGATCCGGAGGGGCAGGGTCCGCGGGTGTGGTTCCAGCAGGTTCCGGAGGCGAAGGCCACCAAGAACCGGCTGCATCTCGATCTGAAGGTGGGCGGTGGGCGGGATGTGCCCGTCGCGGTCCGCACCGAGCGCGTCACCGCGACCGTGGACCGGCTGAAGGAAGCCGGAGCCACGGTCCTGCGGATCATGGACGAGCCGGGGATGGAGTACTACGCGGTGGTGCTCCAGGACCCGGAGGGCAATGAGTTCTGTGTCGTCTAGTTGTGGTGACCAGTTGTGGCGACTAGTTGTGGGATGACCGCACGCGGTCGAGGGGGAGGTGGACGAGGGCGCCGGAGCGGGGGTCGTCGAGCGGGGCGTTGAACTCGCGGACACGGCGCAGTTCGGTGTCGGACAGGGCGCGGCCGTACAGGCGGAACTCATCGAGATCGCCTGTCATGTGGGAGCGGCTGTCCACGGCCTGGCCGAGGTGGAGGCCGAAGGGCGCGGTGCGGCTCACGGTGCCCGGGGCGTCGGGGGCGGTGACCGCGGTGCCGCCGTCCACGGTCAGGGAGAGCCGTCCACCGCTGCGGACCAGGGCGATGTGGTGCCACTGCCCGTCGTTGTACGCGGCGTCGGTGGACACCGAGGCGCTGGTGAAGGTGGCGAAGCCGTTGACCGTGGTCATCAGCGCCCGGATCCGGTTGCTCCCCGGCTCACCCCGCAGCCAGACCTGCGGCTGTTTGTTGCCGATGCCGCCCATCCACAGGAACGGATGCTGCCCGGAGGCGGCCGAGTAGCGGAACCACAGGCTCACGGTGAAGTCGCGGGTGCCCAGCGGCAGCGCGTTCCGGTACGGGACCCGTACGGCGTCGTCCGTCCCGTCGAAGGACAGCGCGCCGCCGAAACGGCCGTCGTCGCGCGTGGCCGCGCCACCGAGCACGGTCGCGGACCGGGCGCCGGGCGCGCGGTCGTCGGTGGTGGGGGAGGGCGGCTGGCGGGAGCCCAGCCAGTCCTCGGTGAAGCGGGCGAAGCGGATCTCGTCACGGGCGTCCACCGCACCGCCCTCGTACAGCAGCCCCACCGTGTCACGGGAGATCGCGACCATGTCGGAGTAGCCGGACCAGTCGGTGGTGACGACCTTGCCGCGGTCCACACCGTCCCAGGTGCGGGCCTCGTCCCAGGAGGAGCGGACCATCATGGTGCGGCGGCGGTCGGGGTCGGCGGGGGCGGAGAAGAGCAGTCGGCTGTAGCCGTCGCGGGCCGGGTCGCGCAGCCGCAGGATCGAGCCCTGCACCTGGGGGGTGGGCAGATCGGGAATGGCGCGGAAGGGCGCGGTGAAGCTCTGGCCGCCGTCCCGGCTGATGGCGTAGTCGCGGTGGCCGAGATCGGTGCCGTCCTGCTCCCGGCCGCTGACGTAGATCGAGCCGTCGGCGCGCTCCACCAGCGTCATCTCGGACGGCTTCTGGCGGAAGGTGCCGTCCTCGGCGAGCGGGTAGCTGTCCACCGCGCCGATGCGCCAGCGGTCGCCGCCGTCGTCGCTGTAGGCGAGCGCGGCGTGGTTGTCGGTGATGCGGCCGCCGCCGAAGCTCTCGGTGTTGAGGGTGAAGACCAGCCGGCCCTTGTGGCGGCCGCGCTGGAGCTGGATGCCGTGGACGGGGCCGGTGGCGTACCAGGAGTTCCACTGGGCCGGCATCAGCGAGGAGCTCAGATCGCGCGGGGCCGACCAGGTGGCGCCGTTGTCGTCGCTGTACTGCAGATGCGGGGAGCGGTCACAGGGGACGTCGCAGCTCTGGGAGTCGTCGCGGCCGGTGTTGTAGGTGCTGGCGAGCACGATGCGGCCGGTGCGCTGGTCCACGATGGGCGCGGGGTTGCCGTGGGTGTCGCCGTCGCCCTGGTTGACCACCTGGAGCGGGCCCCAGGTGCGGCCGCCGTCGGTGGAGCGCTTGAGGACCAGATCGATGTCCCCGGCGTCACCGCAGTTGTCGACCCGGCCCTCGGCGAAGGCCAGCAGGGCGCCGTCCTCGGCCTTGACGATCGCCGGGATCCGAAAGCAGGAGTAGCCCTGTTCCTGGGCGGACTTGAAGAGGACCTGTTGTTCGAAGCCGGAGTCGGCGCGGGCCGCGGGCACGGAGGAATCCGTGTCCGCGGCCCGAACCGGAAGCGGGACCAGGGCCAGCGCCGCGGCGGTGAGGAGCACGGAGGCGCGGCGCCGCCACGGTCTGGTACGGGAGCGGGGTGGTCTGGTGCGGGGACGTGTGCGGAGAACTGACGCCATGGTCACGGCCTGCCCTTCAGACTGCCTCGTCGAGGCATCGGCATCTGGACGTCGAGGCCCTCTGGGCATCACGCCATGAGGCATCATGCCGTCAGGACATCAAGACATCCCATGTCTCACACATGACTGCGGCTGAAAGTGTCTCGTCCTGCGGTCGCCCGGGACAAGGACCGTGCGTCATATCCTCGTGACACTCCGCCAGTTGAGGTGAGGGCGGGGCGCGAGGGGGACGGCGCCCGCCCCCGGACGCGCCCCGCCTCGGTCAGCCCATGGCCGTCTGACCCGCCGTGATGACCCGGTCCAGCAGCGACCGGGACACCTCGAGCTCCTCGATGGCCGAGGTCATCCGATCCCGCTCGGCGCGCAGTTCGCCCAGCAGGTCCGGGCAGGTGGGCACGAGGTGCTCACCGTCGTCGCGGAGGCAGGGCAGGACCTGGCAGATGGTCGCCGTCGACAGCCCGGCCGCCAGCAGCGCGCGGACGCGCCGCACCACCGCCACATCGGACGCGCGGTAGGCGCGATAGCCGCTGGGCAGCCGCTCGGGCCGGAGGAGGCCCTGCTGTTCGTAGTAGCGCAGCAGCCGTTCGCTCACCCCGGTGCGGCGGGACAGCTCGCCGATCCGCATGGGCCTCCTCCTCGCGGCGGTAACTCTCCGAACCCTCCAATGGGTGTCAGAGTTTACGGCCTCCGATCCCCTCGCACAGAACGCGGTCGATAAGGCCTTGCAGGACGCTCTCGGCGTGGAGTATCTCCTCGTCATCGGCGGTCTTGCCGCTGGAGCTGATGGTCACCGAACGCCGCCCGCCCTCGGTGAAGCCGGTGCGCACCGTGGCCCCTTCGAGGTCGCCGCCGTGGCCCCAGCGGTAGCCGCCGCAGCTGAGCGGCTGGCGTATCATCCCGAGCCCGTATTGCGCATGCGGGAAGGCCACCTCGAAGTCCGGTCCGACGGGGACCGTCCGGCGCATCTCGGCCAGCTGCGCCGGGGGCAGCAGACGGCCGTTCAGCAGGGCGGTGTAGAACCGGTCCAGATCGCGGTCGGTGGTGATGATGGAACCGGCCGCACCGCCCGAGGAGACATTCCGCAGGGTGGTGTCCGTCCAGCCGTCGGAGCCGGGGAAGCGCTGATACGTATGAGCGTACGGGGCCTTGATCCGCGGATCGTCCCCGGGCTCGGAGGTGCCGGTCAGACCCAGCGGGCGGATGACGCGGTCGCGGACCTCCTCCGGCCATGCCCGTCCGGTGACCTTCTGGATGATCATTCCGGCGAGGACATAGCCGGGGTTGGAGTAGTTCCAGTCGGGCTTCGGGTCATCGGCCGGTGCGGGCGGGAAATCGGGCCGGTGCTTCATCGCCCCGGCGACCACTTGCTCGGGGGAGACATGGTCGAACCGGGTCCGCTCGAAGTCCGCCGCCGTGTCGCCGGTGTCCTCGCTGTAGTCGTAGTTGTGGATGCCGCTGGTGTGCTGGAGCAGATTCCTGACGGTGATCCGGCGGCCGTCGTTGCCGTTGCCGCTCACCACGCCCGGCAGCCACTTGTCCACCGGGTCGCTCAGCGAGAGCCGCCCCTCGGCGACGAGTTGGAGGACGACCGTGGCCACGAAGGACTTGGTGACGCTCGCGGCCCGGTAGTGCGCCCCGTACGGCATGGGGCGGCCGGTGCCGCGCTCCGCCTCGCCCGCGCGGGCGTGGATCCGGCGGTGGCCGTCGCGCACCTCCACGGTGATGCCGATGTAACCGGCGTCCTCCAGCGTCCGGGCCACCGCGCGCCGCAACTCGGCCTCGCTGAGCCGCTGACCGGAGGTGGCGGAGGTGGCGGAGGTGGCGGAGGTGGCGGCGGCGGAGGTGGCGGACGAGGTGACGGAGGTGTCGGACGAGGCGGGGCCGGCCTTCGGCGCCGTGGTGGCGGCCGCCGGAACCGCGGCCGCACCGCCGAGGAGGGCGGCGGTGACGGCGGCGGCCGTGACGAGGCGTAAACGAGGGCGCTTCGTGGGTGTGTTCATGTCTCACCAGCTTCCGGGGGCGGTGGTGCCCCGGCCATGCGGCAAGCCCCCGGGGTTCGGGTGAAGACAGCCCCATGGCCGGGCTCTGACCAGGCTCCGGCCGGGCTCCGGCCGGCTTCAGCCGGGCTCTGACCGGGCTTCGGTCGGGCTCCGGCCGGGCTTCGTCCGGCTTCAGCCGGGCTCAGGCTGGGCTCCGGTCGGGCTCCGGCCCGTTTCGGTCAGCCTTCGGCCGGGCTTCCGCCGAACCCTGACGCGCTTCCGTCGAACCCTGACCGGCCTCGGCCGGGCGCTCGAGGCCGGTCAGGCCGATGAGCCGCTGTCCACCACGAGATCCGTGCCGACCACGGCGCCCGCCGCCGGTGAGGCGAGGTAGAGCACGGCCGCCGCGATCTCGTCCGCCTCCGCCACCCGGCCCAGCGGAGTCTCGCTCTTCGCCCGCTCGGCGCGATCGGCCTCGGTCTCACCCGGCAGCAGCGACATGGGGCCGTCGGAGGCGCCGGGGCTGACCGCGTTGATCCGGACGCCCTGGTGGATGTGGTCGAGCGCGGCGATCCGGGTCAGCGTGGCGACCGCCGCCTTGGAGGTGCTGTAGGCGCCGAGGCCCGAAACCCGCAGATGGGCGCCGAGGTTGGAGGAGACATTGACGATCGCCCCGCCGCCGTGCTCCTTCATATGCGCGATCTGGTGCTTCATGGCCAGCCAGACCCCGGTGACATTGGTGCGCAGCACCGCCTCCCAGTCCTCCTCGCTGACCTCGCCGACGGGCCCCTTGCCGCGCAGTATCCCGGCGTTGTTGACGGCGATGTCCAGTCCGCCGAAACGGGTGACGGCGCTGTGCACCAGCGCCCGCAGCTGCCCGGAGTCGGTCACATCGGCGGTCACGGCGGCGGCCCGGCCATCGGCGGCCTCGATGAGGCGGACCGTCTCGGCCAGGGTGGATTCGGTGCGGCCCGCGGCCACCACGGAGGCGCCTTCGGCGGCGAAGGCGAGCGCGATGGCACGGCCGAGACCGGTGCCGGCTCCGGTGACGAGGGCGGTCTTTCCGGTGAAGCGGTTCACTGCGTGGCTCCTTGAGGAAGAGAGGAGGGACGGGACGGGCGGCTCCGCTGGGCGCGGAGGTTCAGGGCGGCGACGAGGGCGAGCGCGGCCCCCGTCGCGGCGAGGGAGACGGCATCGCTGCCGAAGGTGAGCACGATGGCGAAGACCACGGTCGGGCCGAGCTCCATCGCGGTGTTCAGCACCCCGCCCGCGAGCCCGGTCCGCTCATGCGGCACCCCATGGGTGGTGAGCACGGCGGCCCCGGCGAAGGAGGCGGCGGCCCCGGCCGGGAGCAGCACCAGCCCCGGCAGCAGCGCGGAGGCGTACGGGGTGTGCGGGTCGAGCCCGGTGAGGGCGAGCAGCACCAGCCCGGCCCCGGCCGTGGCCAGCCCGGCGGCGGTGACGACGCGGGGGCCGAAGCGGGCTATCAGCGGCCCGGCCGCCCGGCCCGAGGTGAGCAGGGCGATGGCGAACGGCACGAAGGCGGCCGAGGTCCGCAGCGGCGACCAGTCACGGTCCTGCTGGAGATGGAGCGAGAGGGTCACAAAGGTCATGGCGGTCGCGCAGGCACTGAACGCGATCGCCGCCAGGGCCAGCGCCCGCCGCCGGTCCAGCAGGAAGCGGGGCGGCAGCAGCGGATCGCCCGCCCGGCGCTCGGCGTACCAGAACGCGATGAGCAGCGCTGCCCCGATGAGCAGGGGCGCCAGCACCCCGGCCGACGACCAGGGCAGCGCGTCGGTGACCACGAGCCCGTAACTGACGAGCGTGATCCCGGCCGTGGCCAGCAGCGCGCCCGGCAGATCGAGCGCCCGGCCCCGGCTCGGCGGGGTGTTCGGCAGCAGCCGGGGCGCGAGGACGAGGGCGGCCACGGCCACCGCCAGCGGTACGGCGAAGCTCCAGCGCCAGGACAGCAGCTCGGCTATTACCCCGGAGAGCAGATTGCCCGCGGTCGCGCCGAGCACCGAGAGCCCGCCCCAGGTCGCCATCGCCTTGCCGTAGGCCGCGGGAGCCGGGAAGACGGCGCGCAGCACGCCCATGGCGGCGGGCGCTATCAGGGCCGCCCCCGCGCCCTGGGCGAACCGGGCCACGAGCAGGGTCCCGATGCCGGAGGAGAACGGTGCGGCGGCCGAGGCGGCGGCGAAGACGATGAGCCCGGCGGTGAGGGCCCGCCGCCCGCCGTAGCGGTCGGAGAGGCGCCCGCCGAAGAGCAGCAGCCCGGCGAAGGTCAGCCCATAGGCGGCGCTGAGCAGAATCAGATCGGCCCGCTCCAGGCCGAAGGCCCGGCCGATCTCGGGCAGCGGCACGGCGATCGCCGCGAGCGTGAAGATCAGGGTGATCTGGACGGAGCCGAGCAGCGCGAAGGCCCGGCGACGGTGGGTCGTGGCGGTGGCGGTGGCGGTGTCTGTGTCTGTGTTCGTGTCGCTGTCGGTGTCGCACGGGGTGTCGGTGACGGTCATCTCTCCCCCAATATTTGACCGATCGTTTTAATATGCGGGCGTGAGAATGGGCTCTGTGTGACTCCCGTGATCGTGGTGTGGTGCGGCTCCGGCCGGTGGGTCATGGAGGGGCGGGAGGTGAGAGGTGGCAGGTGAGAGGTGGGCTCGGAAGGTCAGGCCAGGGAGATCAGTCCAGCAGTGTCAGCGCCTGCTCCGCCGCGTCCCGCACCCGGGCCGGGTCGTCCGACGCCTTGCCCACCACCCGCAGCCCCTGCAGCAGCACGAACAGCATCCGCGCCAGCGCGCGGGGGTCGCGGTCCTCGGGGAGCTCCCCCTGGGCCTGGGCCCGTATCAGCGCGGAGCACAGCGGGGTCTCCACGCGGTCCCAGCTGAGCTCCACCCGGCGGGCCGCCGCCGGGTCGTGCGGCGCCAACTCGGCCGCCGTGTTGGTCACCAGGCAGCCGGCCAGCCGCATCTCCGGAGAGGCTGCCTCCTCGGCGAACCGGCGCACCACCGACCGCACCGCGGGCAGCGCCGGACCGGGCTGGGACAGCTCGGCCAGCAGGGGCGGATCGCGCGTCTCCGCATAGCGGTCCATGGCCTTCAGATACAGCTCGTGCTTGCTGCCGAAGGTCGCGTAGATACTGGCGCGGCCGATGCCGAGATAGTCGACGAGGTCCGCCATCGAGGTCGCTTCATAGCCGCGCTGCCAGAACAGCTCGAGAGCCGACTGCAGGGCGGCCTCTGGATCGAATTCCTTCGTTCTGGCCATGACCCAACCGTAGCACCTAACCAGAACGAGCGGTCAAGAACACTTTCGAGTGAAGGCCCGGACACGGAACGGCGGAACGTATGTACGAGTCGCGGGTCGCCGGGGTCGCCGGGGTCGCCGGGGTCGCCGGGGTCGCCGGGGTTGCCGGGCCCGGTAGGGGCCGGCCGACGCAGGGGGCGCTCCCCGTCGGCCGGCCCGCCAACCCGTGCAGCGGGCGGGCCGCTCGTCAGGCCCCGCCAACCGCTGTCCGCAGGGCGAGCCGCTGCTCGCCCGCGTACACGTTCATCGAGGTGCCGCGCAGGAAGCCGACCAGGGTCAGCCCCGTCTCCGCCGCCAGATCCACCGCCAGCGAGGAGGGCGCCGACACCGCCGCCAGCACCGGGATCCCCGCCATCACGGCCTTCTGCGCCAGCTCGAAGGAGGCGCGCCCCGAGACCATCAGCACCGACCCCGACAGCGGCAGCAGGCCCTGCTGGAGCGCCCGCCCCACCAGCTTGTCCACCGCGTTGTGCCGCCCCACGTCCTCCCGCAGGTCCAGCAGCTCACCGTCCGGGCTGAACAGCGCCGCCGCGTGCAGACCGCCGGTCCGGTCGAAGACGCGCTGTGCCGCGCGGAGCCGGTCCGGGAGCACGGCGAGCGTCTCCGGCTCGATCCGGACGGCGGAGCCCCCGGCGTCTCCGAGACCGTCCGCCAGCGGCCAGCGCGCGGTCGTCCGCACCGCGTCCAGGCTGGCCTTGCCGCATAGACCGCAGGACGAGGTCGTGTAGACATTGCGCTCGAGGGTGATGTCCGGGACCGGCACGCCCGGGGCCAGGGTCACATCCACCACGTTGTAGGTGTTGGACCCTCCCCCAGCTACCGCTGGGGGTGCCCCCGGGGTGGCGCCCGCGCAGTAGACGATGTTCGCCAGCTCGTCCGCGCGCCCGAGGACCCCCTCGCTCACCAGGAATCCGGCGGCGAGGGCGAAGTCGTCGCCCGGCGTGCGCATGGTGATGGCCAGCGGTTTCCCGTTCAGCCGGATCTCCAGCGGCTCCTCCGCCACGAGGGTGTCCGGCCGGGCGCTGACCGCCCCGTCCCGGATGCGGATGACGCGGCGTCGCTCGGTGACCCGTCCCATGTCGATCAGTCCCGGTTCTGTGCGTGGTTCTGTACGTGCTGGTAGCCGAAGCGGCCCTTGATGCACAGGTTCCCGTGCGTGACGGGATTGTCGTGCGGCGAGGTGACCTTCACGATCTCATTCTCCTGCACATGGAGGGTGAGATTGCAGCCCACACCACAGTAGGCGCACACCGTGGTCGTCTCCGTCTGGGCCGCCTCGTTCCACGTCCCGGCCGTCCGCATGTCGAACTCCGTCTTGAAGCTCAGCGCGCCGGTCGGGCACACCTCGATGCAGTTGCCGCAGTAGACACACGCGGAGTCGGTGAGGGGCGCGTCGTGCTCGGTGGAGATCCTGGCGTCGAAGCCGCGGCCCGCGACCGCGATCGCGAAGGTATTCTGCCACTGCTCACCACAGGCGTCCACGCACTTGTAGCAGAGGATGCATTTGTCGTAGTCGCGGACGTACAGGTCATTGTCGACCTTCGGCTCCTCGTCCACCCGGGCGGCGTCCGCGCCGAAACGGTCCGGCTCGGCCCCGTACTCCTCGATCCACCCGGCGGCGCGCGGGGTCGTCGACAGATCGGTGGAGGAGGCCAGCAGCTCCAGGACGACCTTACGGCTGTGCCGGGCCCGCCCGGTGTCCGTGCGCACCTCCATGCCCTGCTCCACCCGGCGGGAGCAGGCCGGGGCGAGGGTGCGGGCGCCCTCCACCTCCACCACGCACACTCGGCAGGCGTTCTTCGGAGTGAGCGTGTCGCCCTGACACAGGGTCGGGATGTCCTTGCCCGCGGCGCGGCAGGCGTCCAGCAGGGTGCTGTCCTCCGGGGCGCGGACCGGCTCGCCGTCCAGGGTGAGATCGACCAGTCGGCGCGGGGGTCGCAGCGGTATCGCGGTCACTTGAAGGCTCCCAGGCGGTCGATGGCGGACTCCACGGCGTTCCAGGCGGTCTGGCCCAGACCGCAGATCGAGGCGTCCCGCATGGCCTGGCCCACCTCGCGCAGCAGCGCGATGTCCCCGGCCGCGGCGGCGCCCGTACGGTCCTTGAGCCGGTGCAGCGCCTCCTCCTGCCGTACGGTGCCCACCCGGCAGGGGACGCACTGGCCGCAGGACTCGTCGCGGAAGAACTCCGCGATGCGCAGCAGGACGCGGGGCAGCTCGACGCTCTCGTCCAGCACCAGCACCACCCCCGAGCCGAGTGTGGTGCCCGCGGCGCGGGTGCCCTCGAAGGTGAGCGGCACATCCAGTTCGTCGGGGCGTACGAAACCGCCCGCGGCGCCGCCGAGCAGCACCGCGCGCAGGGCCTCGGGCGGCCCCGCGAGCTCCAGCAGCTCCCGCAGCGTCGCCCCGAACGGCAGCTCGTAGACGCCGGGCCGGGCGACCGTGCCGGAGACGCAGAACAGCTTGGTGCCGGTCGAGGTGCCGGTGCCGGTACGCGCATAGGCCTGCGCGCCCTCGATCAGAATCGGCAACACATTGACCAGGGTCTCCACGTTGTTGACCGCGGTCGGCTTGCCGAACAGCCCCTTCTCGACCGGGAAGGGCGGTTTGCTGCGGGGTTCACCGCGCCGCCCCTCGATCGAGTTGAAGATCGCGGTCTCCTCGCCGCAGATGTACGCGCCCGCGCCGCGCCGGATCTCGATGTCGAACGCGAACCCCTGGCCCATGACGTCCTTACCGAGGAAGCCACGGGACCGGGCCCGGTCGATGGCGGTGCGCAGCCGGCGCAGCGCCCGGGGGTACTCGCCGCGCAGATACAGATAGCCGCGGTGGGCCCCGGTGGCGTAGCCCGCGACCGTCATGGCCTCGATGAGGGCGTAGGGATCGCCCTCCATCAGGACCCGGTCCTTGAAGGTGCCCGGTTCGCTCTCGTCGGCGTTGCAGACCAGATAGTGCGGATGGTCGGGCTGCTGGGCGGTGGCCGACCACTTCCGCCCGGTCGGGAACGCGGCCCCGCCCCGCCCGACCAGACCCGCCTCGGTCACCTCCCGGATCACCCCGGCGGGCCCGAGTGCGAACGCGCGCCGCAGGGCCGCGTATCCGCCATGGGCGCGGTAGTCGTCCAGCGACCCCGGGTCCACCACCCCGACCCGGCGCAGCAGCACCAGGCCGTCGGCGCCGGCCTGGGGGACCGCGGCCACCGCGGGCGGCTCGGCCGGCGCCTGGTGCGGCGCCGACGCCGCGTCGGCGACCGCCCCGGCGGTGGCGGGGGCGACGACCGCGGCCCGCGGGGTCTCGCCCGCGCGGATCGCCAGGGCCGCCGGGGCACGCTCGCACAGGCCCAGGCACGGGCTGGGCTGCCATACGGCCCCGGAACCCGCCGAGCCCGCCGGGCCGACGTCCCGTTCGAGCTCCGCGCACACCCGCGCGGAACCCCGGGCCGCGCATGCCAGATCCGTACAGACGTGGACGACGGTCGCCGGACGGGGTTTCACCGCGAACATCGCGTAGAAGGTCGCCACCCCGTAGCCCTCGGCCGGAGGGACCGTCAGCCGGCGGCAGAGATAGTCCAGGCCGCCCTCGCTGATCCAGCCCACCCGGTCGTTGAGGGCGTGCAGCCCGGGCAACAGCAGATCGCGCCGCTCCCGTGCCTCGCGGCCGCCACGGGCCCAGCGCAGATCCGTGTCCGTACGGTCGTCCGCGCCCTCCCAGGCGGACTCGGGCCGGCCGAGCAGCGCGTCGACCGCCGCCCGCTCCTCGTCCGTGGGCTTGCTGTCACCGAACCGCAGATCCACGATCAGCTCCTTACGGCGGTCACGGGAATCTTCTCGATCCTTATGGCCGACGCCTTGAACTCCGCCGTCCCCGCGATGGGGCAGTTCGCCTCGATCGTCAGGGAGTTGGTGTCCACCTCGTCGGGGAAGTGCATGGTCATGAAGGCGAGCCCCGGCCGCAGCCCGGGATCGATCCACACCGGCGCCACCACCGAACCGCGCCGCGAGGTGACCCGCACCCGCTCCTCGGCCTCCACCCGATAGCGGGCCGCGTCCTCCGGACACAGCTCTACGTACTCGCCGCGCCGCAGCGGAGAGGCGAAACCCCCGCTCTGCACCCCGGTGTTGTACGAGTCCAGGCGCCGCCCCGTGGTGAGCCGGATCGGAAACGCGTCATCGGTCAGATCGACCGGCGGATCGTGCTTCACCGGGCCGAAGGGGGCGAGCGGGCCGCGCAGCGCCGGATCGTTCTCCCACAGACGGCCGTGCAGATAGGTGGGCTCGAGACGGTCCGTGCTGGGGCAGGGCCACTGGATGCCCTGGTGCTCCTCCAGCCGCTCGTACGTCATGCCGAAGTGGTCCGGGGAGACGTCGCGCAGCTCGTTCCAGACCTCCTCCGCGCCCTCGAACTTCCAGTCGTGGCCGAGCCGCCGCGCCAGCTCGCAGATGATGTCGATGTCCTCGCGCGCCTCGCCCGGCGGCTCCACGGCCTTCCGCACCCGCTGGACGCGCCGCTCGCTGTTGGTGGTGGTGCCCTCCGTCTCGCACCAGCCGGCGGTCGCCGGGAGCACCACGTCGGCCAGCTCGGCGGTCCTGGTGAGGAAGATGTCCTGCACCACCAGGTGCTCCAGCGACTCCAGCCGCCGGACGGCCTGTTCGGTGTCGGCCTCGGACTGGGCCGGGTTCTCGCCGATGCAGTAGACGGCGCGCAGTTCGCCCGCCTCCATGGCCTCGAACATCTCGGTGAGGTTCAGCCCGTAGCGCGGCTGGATGACCACGTCCCAGGCGCGCTCGAACTTGGACCGGATGGGCGGGTCCAGGATGTCCTGGAAGCCGGGCAGCCGGTTGGGGATGGCGCCCATATCGCCGCCGCCCTGCACGTTGTTCTGGCCGCGCAGCGGCTGCAGCCCGCAGCCGTACCGGCCGACATGGCCGGTCAGCAGGGAGAGATTGATCAGCGCCCGGACGTTGTCGGTGCCGTTGTGGTGCTCGGTGATGCCGAGCGTCCAGCACAGCTGGGCGCGCTCGGCGGTGGCGTAGGCGTGCGCGAGGTCGCGGATGGCGTCCGCCGGGACGCCGGTGACCTTCTCCGCGACGCTCAGGGTCCAGGGCTCCACATGGGCCGCGTACTCCTCGAAGCCGGTGGTCGCGCGCTCGATGAAGGCCCGGTTGGCGAGCCCCGCGTGGATGATCTCGCGGCCCACGGCGTGGGCGAGCGGGATGTCGGTGCCGACGTTCAGCCCCAGCCAGCTCTCCGCCCATTCGGCGGTCGAGGTGCGGCGCGGATCGACGGCGTACATCCGGGCGCCGTTGCGGATGCCCTTGAGGACGTGATGGAAGAAGATCGGGTGCGCGAAGCGGGCGTTGGAACCCCACATCACGATGAGGTCGGTGTCCTCGACCTCCGCGTACGACGAGGTGCCGCCGCCGGAGCCGAAGACGGCGGACAGCCCCGCGACGCTGGGCGCGTGGCAGGTGCGGTTGCAGGAGTCGACATTGTTGGTGCCGATCACCACCCGGGTGAACTTCTGGGCCACATAGTTCATCTCGTTGGTGGCGCGGGCGCAGGAGAACATGCCGAACGCGTCGGGCCCATGGGCCGCCGTCACGGCCCGGAACCCGGCGGCGGCCCGGCTGAGCGCCTCGTCCCAGGAGGCGCGGCGGAGTTCTCCGCTCACTGAGTCCCGCACCAGGGGGTGGGTCAGCCGCGGGTACTGCTTCTGTTGTCGGTTGCGCTGGCGGTTACGGGCCACGACGGGCTCCTTACGGCGGTCACGCCGCACGGTGCGACGTGAGGGGACCGAGCGTCCGGGTATCGTCGACTGAATATTGAATACAGTATGCCCGAGAAGAGGGTCAAGGAGTCGGACGACACCTCAACCCCCCTTCCGTTCCCCGGTGATGGAACCCCGGTCGGTGCGGCTCAGCCGGTGAAGAGCTGGGTGGCCTTCTGGACGAGCTCGTAGACCCCGTATCCGAAGGGCAGCACGACCCAGGCCCAGACGGCCACGGTCAGCGCGGTGCGATCCTTGGTGGGCTCGGTCATCGGTCCCCTCCCTTCTCGGCGGACGCCGCCTCGGGCTCGGCCGCTGCCTTGGGCTCTGACGCCGCCCCGGACTCGGCCGCCACCTTGGGCTCGGCCGCCACCTTGGATTCCGGCGCCGCCCCGGACTCGGCCGCCGCGTCCCCGGACTCGGCCGCCGTGGGCGCCGGTTCATGGAAGCGCGGATGGACCGGCCGTATCAGCTCGTTGGCGACGAAGCCGACGACCAGCAGCACGATCATGATGGTGAGCGAGAGCGAGTACAGCCCGGGACCGGTCTTCCCCGCCTCCTCCTGGTGGTCGGCGACCTTGTTGACGATGTACGGGCCCAGGACCCCGGCCACCGACCACGCGGTGAGCAGCCGGCCGTGGATCGCGCCCACCTGATAGGTGCCGAACAGGTCCTTCAGATACGCCGGAACGGTAGAGAAGCCGCCCCCGTAGAACGAGAGGATCACCAGGGCGCAGACCACGAACAGGGGCTTGGAGGAGTCCCCGAGCTGTGAGATGGCCAGATACATCAGCGCGCCCACGCCCAGGTAGACCCGGTACATGTTCTTGCGCCCGATGAGGTCGGAGGTGGACGACCACAGCAGCCGCCCGGCCATGTTGGCCGCCGACAGCAGGGCGACGAAACCGGCCGCCGCGGTGGCGGAGACGGGGGTGTCGGTGTCCTTGAAGTAGTCGCCGATCATGGGCGCGGCCTTCTCCAGGATGCCGATGCCCGCCGTCACGTTCATGCACAGCACCACCCACAGGAACCAGAACTGCGGGGTGCGGATGGCGTTGCGCGCGGAGACGTCGGCCGTGCTGATCATGTGCCCCTGCTCCTGCGGCGGCTCCCAGCCGGCCGGCCGCCAGCCCTCGGGCGGTACGCGCACCAGCAGCACGCCGAGGGCCATGAAGGCCGCGTAGGTCACGCCGTGGACCAGGAAGGTGGCGGCGATGCCGCCGTTGTCGGTGCCGAAGTGCTCCATCAGCTTGCTGGACCAGGGCGAGGCGATCAACGCCCCGCCGCCGAAGCCCATGATGGCGATGCCGGTGGCCATACCCGGTCGGTCGGGGAACCACTTCATCAGCGTGGAGACGGGGGAGATGTAGCCGATGCCGAGCCCGATCCCGCCGATGAAGCCGTAGCCGAGGACCACCAGCCAGTACTGGCTGGTGGCGGCGCCGAGCGCGGCGACGAGGAAGCCGGAGGAGAAGCAGACGAGGGAGACGAACATCGCCCAGCGCGGGCCGTTGCGCTCCACGAGCGTGCCGCCGAAGGCGGCGGACAGGCCGAGCATCACGATGCCCAGCTGGAAGGGGAGCGCGCTGGCCGTGCCCGAGAGGTCCATCGAGGACTCCAGGGGCGGCTTGAACACGCTCCACGCGTAGGCCTGGCCGATCGAGAGATGAACGGACAGGGCGGCGGGCGGCACCAGCCAGCGGCTCCACCCTGGCGGGGCCAGGGTGCGTGAGCGGCTGAGTGGGCCGAGACGATCATTGGTGAGCATGTGCCCGGACTTTAAGGATTCAACGAGTCGATGACTAGACGTCAAGGCACCCGGGATGTGTCGGCGTCGTGGACAGGTTGGGTAAACTGTAGACAATAACCAATTCACGCATCCGGTGAATCCGGACATCCGGTGAACAGCCAGCCAGAGGGGGCGCGATGCTGTCCAGGGGATTGCCGCAGGGCGCGGTGCCGAAGCTGGAGCGGCCCGGGCCACTCCGCGAGCGGGTCTACGAGGCGCTGCTCGAACTCATCACCACCCGCGCCCTCCGCCCCGGTCAGCACCTCGTGGAGAGTGAGCTGGCGGGCCATCTCGGCGTCTCCCGCCAGCCGGTGCGCGAGGCCCTCCAGCGGCTCAACACCGAGGGCTGGGTCGATCTGCGGCCCGCCCAGGGCGCGTTCGTCCACGAGCCCACCGAGGAGGAGGCCGATCAGCTTCTTACGGTGCGCACGCTCCTCGAGGCCGAGGCCGCCCGGCTGGCCGCCGCCGGGGCCGACGAGACCGGTGTCGCCGCCCTGGAGGAGCTGTGCGCCAAGGGCGAGCGCGCGGTCCTGGACGACGATGTGGACGGCGCGGTCGCGGCCAACGCCGAATTCCACGCCAAGGTGATGGAGCTCGCCGGAAACGCGGTCCTGTCCGAGCTGGCCGCCCAGGTGGACCGCCGGGTCCGCTGGTACTACACCCCGGTCGCCCGCCAGCGCGGCAAGCAGTCCTGGATCGAGCACCGTGAGCTGATCGCGGCCATCGCCGCGGGCGACGAACACGGCGCCACGGCCGTCATGCGCGCCCACACCGAACACACCCGCCGCACCTACCACGACCGCGAGCGCCCCTGACCCGATCCGCCGGCCCGCCGGTCCGCCGATCACCGGTCCGCCCGGCGCCGCGACCTCCAGGCAGGCCCTAAGCGACTTCCATGCGCTCGACCGCGTCCTTGGCCTCCTTCAGGCCGGCGTCGGTGAGCTGCCGGTAGACCTTGATGGCCTCGATCTTCTTGCCCTCCCGCACCAGGGCCACCACCCGCTCCAAACCGGGCTCCGTCACCTGGATGTCCAGGTGGTCGAGGATCAGATCAAGCTTGCGTTCGATGCGGTCCGCCCTGCGCTGGACCTTCTGAATCCTCGACTCCAGCAGCGGATACTGCACTATCAGAGCCATGATCGCGATGTACGCCGCTATCTCCATGAGCGGTGATCGTAGTGTCGCGCCGCCGTCGGTCCTGTTACGGGTTGGGCGACCGACTGTTACCGAGCGGTGGCGGGACTGTCGGTGCCCGGGGCCATACTGGGATGGGTCGGGCCTCCGACGCGGGGCCCGCTCGACGGAACCATGGCGACTACCCAACGGGGGTGGGTTCGTGAAGTTCGACATGGGCAGTTCCACGCTGTCAACGCTGACCTCCCAGACATCCGGATCGAGTGATGACCTGGGGGCACTCATCCGCCAACTGATCGCCGCGGCGCAGCCGCTGGAAGGCCGTTTCAACGGCGCGGGCAAGGCGGCGTTCGACCAGTTCAAGCAGAACGCGGACGAGATCACCGCGGCGCTCAACGGCTCGCTCCGGGACATCCTGGGCGGCCAGTCCGGGATGGACAAGGCATTCGGCAGCGGTGACGTGGAGTCGGCGGACAACGCGCGGCAGACCATGGCCGCGGCCAATTTCGACGCGGCCCGTTTCAACGGCCGGTGAACACGGCGGGGGTGACGAGCAATGGGGAATCAGGATCGGCGCAGCTACGACACGGGGGCCTCGGGTGAGGTGCAGGGGAGCCTCGGCGTGGTGATCGGGCAGTTGGAGCGGGTGCTCACCGACCGGGACCGGGCGGTGAAGGCGGCCATGGCGGACTTCACCGCCGACGGTGTGGCGGACGAGTACCACGGCAAGGAAGCGCGGTGGAACAAGGCCGCCGCCGAGGTGCGGCAGATCATCCACCTGGTGAAGGCCACTCTGGAGAAGAACGACGGGACCGCCCAGCAGACCCTGTCCAGGGCCAAGGCGGCGGTGGACGCCATCGGCTGAACTCGCGTGACACCGCGCGCCGTTGAGGCTGAAAGGGGGACGTGGTGGGAAAGCCTGATGACGGCTGGGACATCGACACCAGTGGGGTGCGTGGTGTCCTTCTCAAGACCGGACATGTCGCCGACGACATCGAGGGCCAGGCGAAGTCGTACGGCAAGCACCTGCTGAGTGCCGCGAAGTCGGCGGGCACGCTGAGCATGGGGTGCGGGCCCAAGCCCGAGGGCGGGCCCGTCGCGGCGGCCCTGGTCGAGTTCGAACAGAAGACAGAGAACGACATCAAGTACATCGCCGCGCGCTCCGGCAAGTCGATCAGGGGCGCGGCGACCGCCACGAAGGAGTACGTCGGGGGCGACCTCGCCATGGCGGCGCACGCCCAGCGCGAGGCGTTGAAGGCGCCCGATCTGAACCCTCCGGGTCAACACCATCGGAACGGTTCGAAATGATCAGCCTTGATGGCATTCCCGAATTCACGGGAAGACTGGAGCAGCTGGAGAAGGACGCGCCGGCGCTGAAGGCGGACGCCGGACACATCCGCAAGACCGGCCAGGGGGTCCATGACCAGTTCCAGGGCCTGTCGGCGTACTACACGGCGCCCGAGGCCGAGCAGCTGTTCGCGACCACCAGGCCGGTCAAGGAGAAGGCCGACGGGTTCGCCACCAAGCTGGAGGCCGTCAGCAGCGCCCTGAGCGCGTACGCCACCGAGGTGCGGCCCATCGTCGAGCGGCTGAAGCGGCTCAGGGCGGACGCCGCCGAGTTCATCAGGGAGAACGGGGGCGACGACGACTGGAAGGACGACGGGGACAAGGTCCAGCACAACAATGACCTGATGGCCGACGTGGGCGCGGCCACGGCCGCGTTCGAGGCCGCCGAGCGGAGCTGTGCAAACAAGATCAGTGCGCTGGTCGGCGGCACCCACTGGGTGGTCGACGACGGTTCCCACAAGCCGGGGATGTACGGCTATACGGCTGACGTCTTCCAGCACGCGGAACAGACGCCCTGGGGCACTCAGGAGTCGGAGACGCACCACTGGTACGAGTTCGGCCATTGGATCAAGAGCTTCGTCTGGGACGGCTTCATCGTCGACGGCGTCTGGGGCACCATCCGGGGGCTGGGCACCATGGTCGGCGTCGACGGCTGGGACGCCTTCAAGAACTCCTGGGCGAACCTCGGCAAGCTGGCCGTGGGCCTGTCGCTGAACACGCTGGTGCCGGGCTGGTTCGCGACGCCCGACTCCATGCTGCCGGGGTTCCTCAAGAGCACCAAACACGCCATGATCAACGCCGGTAAGGCGATGGTGGCATGGGACGAGTGGGGCAAGAACCCGGCTCGTGCGGCGGGCGGGGTCACCTTCAACGTGCTCACGGCCATCGCCACGGACGGCGCGGGGTCCGCCGCCAAGTCGGGCGCCGTCGCGCGGACGCTCAGCGCGGCGGGCAAGGTCGGCAAGGTCGTGGACCCGATGACCTACGTCGTCAAGGGCGCTGGCATCGGGCTGTCCAAGCTCAAGGTCGGCGACCTGGTGAGCCATCTGAAGAACCTGCGCGCCGGGAGCGGTGTGCGGCTGCCGGACGGCTCACTCAAGCTTCCGGACGACACGGTCTTCCGCCCGGACGGCTCGGTCAAGCTGCCCGACGGCAGCGTCCTGCACAAGAACGGCGCCCTCGAACTCCCCGACGGCACCGTGCACCACCCGGTGCACGAGCCGTCCGCCGATGACCGGCAGGCGCCGGGCGCGGCCCAGCGCCCCCGGCAGCGAGAGCTCGCCCAGGTGGGCGCCCCCGGCCACGAGGTGGGCCGTGCCCCCGACGACCTGGGCCCCCGCGCGAGCAACGACGGCCCGAACGACCCGCCGAACGACCCGCCGAACGACCCGCCCGAGAAGCACGCCCCCACCACGAGCGGCGGCTCCCACCCCACCACCCACGACACCGGCACCCCCACCCACGACTCCGCGGCCCCGGGCGGCGGGGGTGGCGGTGACGGTCCGGGCGGCGGCGGTGGTCCCGGAGGCCCACACGACCCGGGCGGTCCTGGTGGCCCCCACGATTCGGGCGGCCCAGGTGACGACGGGCTTCCCAGGGAGGAGCCTCGGCCGTTCGAGCGCGGAGGCGAGACCGAGCGGCTGATCCGCCAACAGCTGCGCGGTTCGAACGTCAAGCCTGACAACTGGGGCAAGCTGCTGGACAACCTCGCCAGGCATCCGCAGGGCCAGGAGATCGCCGACACTATCGCCTCCGGCCGGTTCAAACACTCCTACGGCTATGACACTTTGGTCTCCAATTTTGCCAAGGAGGACATGAAGGGTGGGATAGACCAAGTCCGCCTCGCCAACCGGCTGCACGCCAGCGGGATCGACGACATCAAGTTCGAGGTCAAGGGGGAGAATGGGTTCGAGATCAAGCCCGGCGTCTGGATGGAGGATGGGGCGGATCTGGACGTACTGGCCTACGATCACAGGGGCACGGCGTACGGATACCAGTTCAAGACCGTAACGAACCCCAAGAAGCTGATGAATAAGATCATGGGGGAGATACACCAGCTGACCCGTTCACATGCCGATGTGCAGACATTCGTGGTCGACACCAAGGGCACCCTGGAAGATCTACAAGCCAAGAATATGACCCGGCGGCTGAACGAGGTGTATGGCACCACGAACGTGCAGTTCGTCATTCGAGTCGAGGACGGCACTCTGATGATTCCCCCCGGTGGAAAGTTCGTTCCTGATCCTGGAGGAGCGCCGTGATCGCGTCAACGCCCGTCGCCCGGTGGACGTGGGGGAACGAGGACGAGGCCGGGGACGCCATCGAGCGGACCCTCACCGGAGTGCTGGACGCGTTCTCAGTGCTGGCGAGCCACCGGCTCGCCGTCGGTAACCCCCGGGTCCGCGTCTCGGTCCCGGAGTCGGGCCATCCGGAGAACTACCTCTTCAGCGGCGAATTCGAGGTGACCGAGCCGGACGGAAGCGACCTGGTCCGCCTGGTGAGGCGCGGGCTGCGCCCCGGCGAGCCCGGCGCCGTGGAGGCGGACATCAGGTGCCCGGGTGTATGGCTGGGGGCGGACGGCGTCGAGCACCGCGAAGAGCGACTGCTCACGCTCGGCGTGTCAATGCTCCTCGGTTATTACACGGCACGTCTGACGACGTACTCCGATGCGTGGATGCCCTACGATTTGCGCGGTCGGTCGCAGGAAGCCGTGCACGCCGCGAACTATCCGCGCCTCGCGGCGGCTCTGCGGGAAATCTCCGAGCTCGTCGGCGATGACACCGATCCCGACGATCCCACCTGGTTCGGAAAACCGACGGAGACCGGCGTCGATAATTATTTCGACGAGGACGGTTCGGCATCCGATGTGTGGGGCAGTTTTGAAATCCCCTACCGGAACCGCATTTTCCACTACAACGTGGGATTCGGTGGGAACGATTATGCCAGGACCGCCAAGGGGGAGATCGAATATGCCCCGGTCACCAGCGGGCGCGGGGGCATCCTCGGCTATCTATGGGCCGCGGACGCCGAAGGGGCCGCCAGTTATGAGCCCCGCGAGGCCGCCGAGGACGCCGGTCATCACGCGGGCCTGCGGTGGCTGGAGCGGCTGCGGCGAGCCAAGGAAAGCGGGCTCGCGCCCTCGCAAGCCCTCGCCGAGTTCGCCCGCGAGCCGGCCGACACCCAGGCCGGCCGTGTGGACCTGGCTTCCCACGCCACCGCCCCGGACCTTGCCACCCTGCGCGAACTGGCCGGGCGTGAGAACTGATGGCACGGGACTACGACAGTCAGCTGCTGGAGTCGGTGGCGGTCCGGCGGCGGCGGATTCGGGACGCGTTGTTGTTCGGGGCGCAGCGGGGGCGGCGGTCGGTGGATGACAATTTGGGGAAGGTGTTCGCGGGCATCGTGATCGCGGCGGTGCTGTGCGCCGGGTGCGTGGGGTGGTCGTTCATCTCCGACGCCATCGGCAAGCAGGGCCGGTCCGGGCCGGGTGTGCTGACGCCTTCGTCCACCGCGGCGACGGACACGGCCCGGTAGGGCCTGTCGGGGGAGGGGGAATCGTGGGGGCGGCGAAGCAGGCGCGGCGCGCCGAGTTGAGCCGGGTCACGCTGGTCGGGGAGCGGCGGCGGGTGGACATCGTGCTGCCCGCCGACGAGCCGGTCGGCCGGCTGCTGCCGGATGTGCTGCGGCTGGTCGACGACCAGGTGGCGGACCGGCCGACACTGCGGCATCTGGTCACCGCCGAGGGGGTCGTCCTGCCGCAGGACGCCACGCTCGCGTCCGCGGCGGTGCCGGACGGTGCGGTGCTGCGGCTGGTGCGGGAGCGGGACGTTCCCGCGGCGCCGGTGGTGCACGACGTCACCGACGAGGTGGCCGAGGACCTGGACCTCCGGGCATGGCGGTGGTCGGCGGCGGCGCGGCAGTGGACCGCGAGCGCGGCCACCCTCGCGCTGGCACTGGCCGTCGGGCTGCTGGCGCGGCGCGGCCTCCCCGACTCCGGTGTGGCCACCGCCCTGGCCGTGGCGGCCGCGGCGGCTGCGCTGACCGGGGCCGCGGCCGCCCGGCTGCGCAACCGGGACCTCGGCGCCACCCTCATGCTCACCGGCGGCACCCTCGGCGTGCTCGCCGCCTGGACGGCCGCGGACGCCCACGGCTGGGGCGGTGCGGCGCGGCTCGCCGGGGTGGCGGGGGCCATTGTGGTGACGCTGTTGCTGCTCGGGGCCTCGGCCACGGTCGGGCGGGGTGCGTACATCGGCGCCGGGGCCGTCGTGGTCACCGGCGGGCTGTGGGAGGTCGTCGCCGCGTTGCAGAACGGCGCCCACACCGATGTCCAGCAGGCCCGGTTGGGGGCGGTGCTCGCCGTGGTGTCCGTGGTGGCGCTCGGCCTGCTGCCGCGCCTCGCATTGACCGCCGCCGGGCTCACCGGTCTTGACGACCGGCGCTCGGGCGGGGCGTCGGTCAGCCGGCACGAGGTGGCGACCGCGCTCGCCGCCACCCACCGGGGGCTGGTGTTCGCCACGCTCGTCACCGCGGTGTCCGCCACCGCCGCCGGGCTGCTCGCCGTCGGCGACGCCTCCGCGTGGACGGTGCCGCTCACCGCGGTGCTCGCGATCGTCCTGCTGTCCCGGTCGCGGGCGTACCCGCTGGCGGCCGAGGTGGTGGCGCTGCTCGCCGCGGCCATGGTGCTGCTGGTGCGTCTGGTGGTGCTCTGGCTCGACACCACCGACGGCCGGCCGTACGGGCCGCTGGCCGCGCTCGCCGTCGCCGCGCTGCTCCCGCTGGGCGTGCTGACCGTACGGCCGCCCGAGCATGTCCGGGTCCGGCTCCGGCGGATCGTGGACTTGGTCGAGGCGGTGGGCGTCATCATGCTGTTTCCGCTGGTGGTCGGGGAGTTCGGGGTGTATGCGCGATTGCTGGACGCGTTCTAGCGCCGGTTCCTGGCCGTTGTCGTTGTCGTTGTCGTTGTCGTCGTTGTCCTTGTCGTAGTCGACCGTCGTCCGTATCCGAGCCGAGAGGAGGCGTCATGGGCGCAGGGGATTGGCAGAGCGATGTGCTCCACCAGTTGCGGAACACGCCTGTCTCCAAGAGCCCCGGGCCCTCCAGGACCGCCGAGGCCGCGGATGCCGGGAGGAGTGGTCCCGAGGCACCGGAGGCCGCCGGGGGTCCGCATGGCCCCAAGGCTTCGCATGGTGCCCCTGACTCCAAGGCTTCGCATGGTGCCCCTGATCCCAAGGCCTCGGAAGGCTACAAGGCTCTGCGAGCACTGATGGCTTCGGGCGCTCCCGGGGCCGGGGAGGCGCCCGGCGGTTCGGGAGCCACCGAGGCCCACCCCGCCCCCGCCCCACGGCGGGTGAACGGGGCGGCGGGCCCAGATGATCCCCCGCCCGAGCCTCCCGCGCCCTCCCCGCCCGCCGCACACCCCGCCCCAGCCGTGCCTCCCGCTCCCGCCGCGCCCCCCACACCCGCCGCCCCCCCCCCCCCCCCCCCCCCCCCCCCCCCCCCCCCCCCCCCCCCCCCCCCCCCCCCCCCCCCGCCCCCCCCCCCCCCCCCCCCCCCCCCCCCCCCCCCCC
>NZ_JANIAA010000030.1 GCF_024505145.1 Streptomyces rugosispiralis
GACGAACACACCCGTCACCAGGAACGGGATGTACATGTCGTTCGCCATACCGCGGCTGCTCTTGAGCAGCATGCCGAAGATGAAGAAGTAGACCGCCGCGTTGAGCAGCGGGGTCGCCACCTGCCACACCTGACCCAGCTTGGCCTGGCTGTACTGGGCAGTGAGCTTGGCCGACGAGAAGGCCACGATGAAGTGACGCCGGCCCCACATCTGGCGGATGTACTCGCCGAGCCCCACCCGGGCGCCGCTCACCGACAGCTCGTACTTCCGCGCCAGCTCGGACGGGGAAAGGCCGTCGTCGGCTGATGGCGGGCCACTCACGGCTACCGCACCGTCGTGCGTAGTCTCGCTCACAGTTGACACTTTCGTCTTCAGGGTGCGCTGAGCGGGGCCGCGCCCCGGGTCGCGCCCGATGCTCTTCGTAACGAGCTTGTCAGATGACAGGAGGTCGGCCCAGTCGGGTCAGGCGCCATACCGTACGCCACTTCATGGGGTGGCGTGGACCACACGGTGTCTTCCAGCCTTCGCGGAACCCTCCGAACCAGGCCCGAAGTGCGGTTTTCGAAGGACGCCTGGCCAGTGTGAGCAGCAGCCAGACTCCCAGATAGACGGGGACGAGCAGCGCAGGAAGGTTACGCCGGGCCAGCCAGACCCGGTTCCGCGCCACCATGCGGTGGTAGACCGCGTGCCTGCTCGGGGCGGTCGTCGGATGGTGCAGCACCATGTCCGACCGGTAATCGATCATCCATCCGGCGTCCAGCGCCCGCCAGGCCAGATCGGTCTCCTCATGGGCGTAGAAGAAGTCGTCCGGCAACCCGCCGACCTGCTGGAACACCGTGGTACGGACCGCGTTGGCACCGCCCAGGAAGGTGGTCACCCGGGAGGACCGCAGCGGGTCGGAGGCGCGCAGCCGGGGCACATGGCGACGCTGGGTGACGCCGGTGTCGGGGTCGGCGATGCGGAACGAGATGATGCCCAGCTTCGGGTCGGCGGCGAACGCCTGGCGGCACAGCTCGGCCGTGTCGGTGCCCGGCAGCAGCCCGTCGTCGTCGAGGAACAGCAGCACATCGACGTCCGACCCGCCCGGTCCGAACGCCTCGATGCCCACGTTGCGGCCCGCCGGAATGCCCACGTTCTCGGGCAGCTCGATGGTCCGGACGCCCTCGGGGAGCGTGGGCAGCGGCGAACCGTTGCCCACGACGACCACCTCGACCGGGTCGCCGTCCTGTTTGGCGACCGAGTCGAGGAGTGCGCGCAGCTCCTCGGGGCGATTGCCCATCGTCAGGACGACCGCTCCGAGCTTCATGGTGCTCATGCTCACTTGAGCCTGCTCGACGCGAGGATGGACACGAGGTGAAGCAGGGTTTGCAGCAGGGCGATACCGGCCAGTACGGCTACGCCCAGCCGGGTGAAGAACAGGTCGCCGCGCACCTGGTCCACGACCGCCAGCGCGAGGATGAGCAGCGACGCCTCGATCCCGAGGATCAGCCGGTGGAACTGCAGCGCCGCGGCCGCCTTGCGGGCCAGCGCCATACCGGACGAGCGCGGCTCGGAGGCCGACTCCTTCACCGGCGGCAGACCGCCCTGGTGCCGGGCGACCCCGACGAGGTCAGTCTCGGCCTTGATCAGGATGGCGCCGAGCGCGGCGAGGGTGCCGAGGAACGCCCACAGCCAGTCGATCCGCCCGGAGCCCCACAGGTCGGCGGCGCGCAGCCCGAAGCCGACGAGCACCGCGGCGTCGGTCAGGTAGGCGCCGACCCGGTCCAGATACACACCGCCCAGCGAGAACTGCTTCTTCCAGCGGGCTATCTCGCCGTCGACGCAGTCCAGCAGCAGGTAGAGCTGGACCATCAGCACCCCGAGCACGGCGCCCGCGATCCCCGGCACCAGCAGGGCCGGGGCGGCGAGGGCGCCGAAGACGGTCATCAGATACGTCAGCTGGTTGGGCGTGACCCGCGTGTTCACCAGGTGCCGGTCGATGCGCAGCGAGATTTCCCGCATGTAGAGGCGCCCGGCCCAGTGCTCACCGCTCCGCCGGTCCTTCACCCCCGCGGGGTGGACGACCGGGCGGAGTTCAGCCACTGATGGCTTGACTGACTGCTTTGGCATAGTCGGCGTATGCGTCCCTGATCGCGTCGGTTGAGAGGTCGAGGTGCTCGAGGATCGTGTAGCGGCCGGGGCGCGTCTTCGGAGCGAACTCCACGACCTGGACGAACTCGTCCACGGTGAAGCCGATCTCCTCGGGCAGTACGGGCAGCCCGTGCCGGTGCAGCACCTCGGCCATGTGCTCCGACTCCTCATGCGCCCCACGCAGCCGCATCGCGAAGGCGGCTGCCAGACCGCACTGCTCGCCATGGCTGGCGGCGCGCTTGGGGAAGAGGAGGTCGAAGGCGTGGTTGATCTCGTGGCAGGCACCGGAGGCCGGGCGGGAGTCCCCCGCGACCGACATCGAGATGCCGGTGAGCACCAGTCCCTCGGCCAGCACCTGGAGGAAACCGTCGTCGCCGACCCCGCCGGGGTGGCGCAGCACGGCCTCACCGGCCTGGCGCGCCATCGCGGCCGCGAGGCCGTCGATCTGCTCGCCGGTCTCCCGGTTGGACAGCTCCCAGTCGGCGACCGCGGAGATGTTGGACAGGGCGTCGCCGATACCGGAGCGGACGAAGCGGACCGGCGCCTCCCGGATCACATCGAGGTCGATGACCACGGCGATCGGATTGGGCACCCCGTACGAGCCGCGGCCCGCGTCGTTGTCGAGGGTCGCGACCGGGGAGCACAGACCGTCGTGCGAGAGGTTGGTGGCGACGGCGACCAGAGGGAGGCCGATGCGCGCCGCGGCGAACTTCGCACAGTCGATGATCTTCCCGCCGCCCAGCCCCACGACCGCGTCGTAGTGCCCCGACTTCATGCGGTCGGCGAGCTTGATCGCGTCATCCAGGGTGCCGCCGTCGACCTCGTACCAGCTCGCGCCCGGCAGCGCCGGCGCCAGCCGCTCGCGCAGCAGGGCGCCGGAGCCGCCGCTGATGGCGATGGCCAGCTTGCCGGAGGACGAGATCCGCTGGTCGGCGAGGACCCCCGCGAGATCGTCCAGGGCGCCCGCGCGAATGTCGACGACGAGCGGCGAGGGGATGAGCCTCGTCAGTACTGGCACGCGATCTCACGGCCCTTCGCCAGATCGTCGTGGTTGTCGATCTCGACCCACTTGATGTCGCCGATGGGGGCCACGTCGACCTTGAAGCCGCGGTTGACCAGCTCCTGGTAGCCGTCCTCGTAGTAGAGGTCGGGGTCGCGCTCGAAGGTGGTCTTCAGTGCGTCCGCGAGGTCGGCGGCGGCCTCGCCCTCGATGAGGGTGACGCCGATGTACTCACCGGTCGCCTCGGCCGGGTCCATCAGCTTGGTGATCTTCTGGACGCCCTTGTCGGGGTCGGCGACGACCTTCATCTCCTCGTCGGCGAGCTGCTTGACCGTGTCCAGGGCGAGGATGATCTTCTGGCCGTTGCCGCGCGCGGCGAGCAGGGTCTTCTCGACCGAGACCGGGTGCACGGTGTCGCCGTTGGCGAGGATCACGGAGTGCTGGATCGCGTCACGGGCGCACCAGAGGGAGTAGGCGTTGTTCCACTCCTCGGCCTTGTCGTTGTCGATCAGCGTGAGCTTGACGCCATAAGCCTGCTCCAGGGCCTCCTTGCGCTCGTACACGGCCTCCTTGCGGTAGCCGACGACGATGGCGACCTCGGTCAGACCGACCTCCGCGAAGTTGCCGAGGGTCAGGTCGAGGACGGTGGTCTCACCTTCCTTCCCTTCGGGTCCTACCGGCACCAGGGCCTTGGGAAGCGTGTCGGTGTAGGGGCGCAGACGCCGTCCGGCGCCGGCCGCGAGCACGAGGCCGATCATGCGGGTTCTCCTGATTCGTCGTGTACAGCGGGTGCTCCTGTGGACACCCAGAAGCGGATGCTCTCGATGAGCACCGCCAGCGCGAGGACCGCCGCCAAAGCGGTCAACGCGATGGTGAAACCTTGGTTCTGGTGGTGCAGCAGGGCAGCGGCGGCCGTGACCACCACCGTCCGCCCCTCGTGCCCGCCGATCGCCCGCACCAGCCGGTGCGGGGGTGCCCCCGTGCCGCCGCGGATGCGGTACACCGTGTCGTAGTGATGGTAGGCGACTGCCGCAACGAGCCCGAAAGCCGCGGGCAAGGCGCCGTTCACCTCCGAGCAAGCTGCCAGGATCAGGATGGTGCCGTATTCGGCCGCGCGGAAGAGCGGCGGCACCAGCCAGTCGAGGGGGCCCTTGAGGGGCGCGGCGACGGCGACGCCCGCGAGGACCGCGTAGAGCACGGCGCACCCGACGGGCACCCAGGAGCCGAAACCGGCGGCCGCGGCGCCGACCAGGACGACCGCCGTGCCGAGGGCGGCCGAAAGCGGGGCGAGGTACGAACTCGTCCCGCGGGGGGCGGCCTTGACGACCAGCTCCGCCAGCGGGCCGGAGTCGACCAGTTCGGCGAGGGCGCCGGCGGCCCGGTCCGTGCGCTCGGCCCGGCGGGTCAGCGAGCGCAGCACCCGGCCCGCCGTGGTGTAGCACGCGGCCAGCGCACAGCCGACGAGCAGTGCGTAGAAGGTGATACGGGGCGTGGTGAACGCCGTCAGCACGGCGATCATCGCCCAGCGCTCGCCGATCGGCAGCACGATCATGCGACGTACCCAGACCGTCCAGCCGACGCTGTCGAGGCGGCCGGAGAGGGCGGCGGTGGGGCTGGTGTTGCCGGTGGCGTCGTGGTTGGCCTCGTTGAAGGCGAAGTCCACGACATGGCGGCAGGTCTGGAGCACCATCGCGCCGAGCGCGAGCGCCCAGACGTCGTCGCCGTCGGCGCGGGCGGCGCCGAGCGCGAGGCCCGCGTAGTACGCGTACTCCTTGGCCCGGTCGAACGTGGCGTCCAGCCAGGCACCGAGCGTGGAGTACTGGAGCGAGTAGCGGGCCAACTGCCCGTCGGTGCAGTCGAGCACGAACGAGGCGATCAGCAGCACACCGGCCGCGACGAACCCGGGCCGGGTGCCGGTGGCCGCGCAGGCCGCGGCGATGAGCGCGGTGAGGAGGGAGGCGGTGGTGACGTGATTGGGGGTCAGCCCGCGCCGGGCGCACCAGCGGGCGATGTAGCGGGAGTACGGGCTGATGCAGAAGGTCGTGAAGAAGCCGTCCCGCGACTTCACGGCCGACCGCAGCCGCACCCGCTCGTCGTCCACCGCGTCCACGGCGTCCCGCGCCGCGGCCCGCGCGGCGTCGTCCACGGGCACGGCGGCCACGAGCACCCCGAGCTCGGGCCGGTGCGGGGCGACGCCGTCGGCGTCGAGGGCCACGGCGATGTCGTCCACCCAGGAGTGGGCGTCGGCGGCGCCGTGCGTGGCCGCCACCCCGGCGGGGGCCACGGACCGCGACGGCGCGACGAGGCCGTCGGCGGCGTGCCCCGCGCCCACCGGCTCACCGGCCTGCGTGGCGGACCGGTGAGCCGCCATGGCGTCCGCGTGTACGCCGACGGCGGCGGCGCGGTCCGGCGAGGCCCCGTCCGTGGCCTCGCCGGGTGCGGCGGCCGTGGGCGCGGTGGCGACGCCGGGAGCGGCGGTGGGGGCCCCACCTCCGTTCCCGGGGGTCCGCGCCGTGGCGGCGGCAGCCGTCACCGCGCGGGTCAGAGCCGTACGGGCCTCGGCCTGGACGGTGAGCGCACCGCGCACCGTGGCGGCCGGGAAGCGGGGGTCGGTGAGGGCCAGCCGCAGGGCATGGACATGGCCGACGAAGCGGGGGTCCACGAGGGCCACCCGCTCATGCGCCGGGACGGCGGCGAGCTCCGCCGTGACCCCGGCGGCTTCGGTCGCCGTACGCACGGCGAAGCCCAGCGACCGCAGGTCGTCCTCGAGGGACGAGCCGGCGACCGGCGCACCGGTGAGAATCGCGGTCGACAGACGAACTCACTCCTTGGCAGCTGACATGGTGGCCGCGCCGCTGATGGCACTGGCCCGGGACCCTCCGGGCCATGGGCATCGCACGCCCTGGTCCCGTGGAGCCGGCGGCACGTCCGGCAGAGGCTATCGGATCGATGGAAGCCGCCGTTCACCGCACATTCACCACACGATCGGGGGAACGACCACTTCCGCGCGCCGCCGATCATCATGGTGGATGGCGGCTGTCCTCCACAAACGGCGATCGCCGCGCCATGGATAGGGTGCGGGGCATGACATGGCTGATCACAGGTGGTGCCGGATATATCGGGTCGCATGTCGTGCGGGCCATGGCCGAGGCAGGCGAGTCCGTGGCCGTGCTCGACGACCTGACCAGCGGCGTCCGGGCGCGGCTGCCCGAGGACGTGCCGCTGGTGCGCGGCTCCACCCTGGACCGTGAGCTGCTGGACCGCACGTTCGCCGAGCTGGGGGTCACCGGTGTGGTGCATCTCGCGGCGAAGAAGCAGGTCGGGGAGTCCGTGGAGCAGCCGCTCCGCTACTACCGGGAGAATGTGCACGGGCTCACGGTGCTGCTGGAGGCGGCGGTCGCGGCCGGTGTCAGCCGCTTCCTCTTCTCCTCCTCCGCCGCCGTCTACGGCATGCCCGATGTGGAACTCGTCACCGAGGACACCCCGTGTCTGCCGATCAACCCGTACGGAGAGACCAAGCTGGCCGGAGAATGGCTGGTCAGGGCGGCGGGCGCGGCCCATTCCCTCTCCACGGCCTGTCTGCGCTACTTCAATGTGGCGGGTGCCACGCGCCCCGAGCTTTCCGACACCGGAGTGTTCAACATCATCCCGATGATGTTCGAGCGGATCACCGAGGGAGAGCCGCCACGGATCTTCGGTGATGACTACGACACTCCCGACGGCACCTGCGTCCGCGACTACATCCATGTCGAGGATCTGGCCTCCGCCCATCTGGCCGTGGCCCGTCGGCTGGCCGCACAGCCGGGGCCGGGCGACCTCACGGTGAACATCGGCACCGGCCGGGGCGTCTCGGTGCGGGAGATGTCCGATCTGATCGGCGAGATCACCGGCCGCCCGGAGCTCGTCCCCGTGGTGGGGCCGCGCCGGGCGGGCGATCCGGCCCGGGTCGTCGGATCCACCGAACTGATCGCCAAGGAGCTGGGCTGGAGCGCCCGGCACGATGTGCGCGCGATGGTGGAGTCGGCCTGGGCGGGCTGGTGCCTGCACCACCCCGAGGCCCGGCGCGGCTGACCGGGGCCACCGGCCTCACGGGCCCCCGCCCCACCGGGCATCGGGTATCGGCGCGGCTGACCCGGCCCCGCCCCGGCGCCGTAGTTCACTGGTGAGCAGGGGACCGCGGCGCCGGGAGGAGGCCCCTACGCACATGGGCGCAGGTCATGACCACGCCCGCGGCCGGCCCACTGCGGGCGCCGCCCACCGGTGGCGGCTGCGGATCGCCCTGGCGATCACCCTCACGGTGATGGCCGTGGAGATCGTCGGCGGTCTGCTCGCCGGTTCCCTGGCCCTGCTCGCGGACGCCGGCCATATGGCGACGGACGCGCTCGGGCTCGCGATGGCGCTGCTGGCGATCCACTTCGCGGGCCGTCCCCCGAGCCCGCACCGCACCTACGGCTACGCCCGCGCCGAGATCCTGGCGGCGCTGGCCAACTGTCTGCTGCTGTTCGGCGTCGGCGGCTACATCCTCTGTGCGGCGGTGCTGCGGTTCCTCACCCCGGCCGCCACCGAGGGCGGGCTGACCATCCTCTTCGGCGCCGTCGGCCTGGCGGCGAACCTGGTGTCGCTGGCCCTGCTCCGGGGCGGGCAGCGCACCAGCCTGAACGTCCGGGGCGCCTTCCTGGAGGTCGCGGCGGACGCGCTGGGCTCGGTCGCGGTGCTGGTGTCCGCCGGGATCATCCTCGCGACCGGCTGGCAGACGGCCGATCCCATCGCCTCCCTGGTGATCGGCCTCATGATCGTCCCGCGGACGTACAAGCTGCTGCGCGAGACGCTGAACGTGCTGCTGGAGGCGGCGCCGCGGAATGTCGACATGGCGGCCGTACGCGCCCACATCCTCGGGCTGCCCGGGGTCGAGGGGCTGCACGACCTCCATGTCTGGACCATCACCTCGGGAATGCCGGTGCTCTCCGCGCATGTGGTGGTCGCTCCGGGGGCCCTGGAAGCGATGGGCCACGAGCGGATGCTGCACGCCCTCCAGGGATGTCTCGGGGAGCACTTCGACGTCGGTCACTGCACGTTCCAGCTGGAGCCGGGTGGGCATGCTGATCACGAAGCCAAGCTGTGCCACTGACATGGACGAGGGGCACATGTGCGGCAGACTTGGACGTTCACGAGTCGGAACTAGAGGATGGTCATGCCGATCACACCTGCCAACGGCGGCTCCGCCGAGACCGCCGAGACCGCCGCGCCGAGCGGTTCCGCAGAGCCGATCATGCTCGAGCTGGTCGACGAGGACGGTACGACGATCGGCACCGCGGAGAAGCTCTCCGCACATCTCGCGCCCGGCAAGCTGCACCGGGCGTTCTCCGTCTTCCTCTTCGACGACGAGGGGCGGCTGCTGCTGCAGCGCCGTGCGCTGGGCAAGTACCACTCCCCCGGAGTCTGGTCCAACACCTGCTGCGGCCATCCCTACCCCGGTGAGCCGCCGTTCGTGGCCGCCGCCCGGCGCACCGGCGAGGAGCTGGGTGTGGCGCCCGCGCTGCTGCGGGAGGCGGGCACGGTCCGCTACAACCACCCGGACCCGGCCTCGGGCCTGGTGGAGCAGGAGTACAACCACCTCTTCGCGGGGCTGGTGCGGACGACCCCGCGCCCGGACCCCGAGGAGATCGGCGAGATCGCCTTCGTCACCCCCGACGAGCTGGAGAAGCTGCGTGACGAGGGCCCGTTCTCGGCGTGGTTCATGACCGTGCTGGACGCGGCCCGCCCGGCGGTCCGTGAACTCACCGGGACGGCGGCGGGCTGGTAGCGGCGCCGGGCAGCGGAAGGGCGGCCCAGACCACCTTGCCGCCGCTCGCCGTCTGGTCCACGTCGTAGACCCCGCCCGCCTCCTCCGTGATCGCCGTCACCAGCAGCAGTCCCCGCCCACCGGTCCCGCCCTGGTCCGCCATCAGCGCGACGGGCCGGTAGGGATGGTTGTCCTCGACGGCGATCCGGACCCAGTCCCGGCTCAGGGAGACCTCGACGGCGATCTGCGGGGAGAGCAGCGCGGCGTGCCGCACCGCGTTGGTGACCAGCTCGGAGACGATCAGGAGCAGACCCTCCACCAGTTCGTCGTTCACCGGCACTCGCTGATGGACCAGCAGCTCGCGCACCGCGTGCCGGGCCTGTGGCACGGAGGAGTCCAGGGCCGGTGCGGTGAACCGCCAGGTCCCCTCGTAGCCGACCGGGGCCGGGGGCGCCGGTGGGGCGTGTCCCGCTTCGGAGGGGACTCTCCCGACGATCTCCATGTGCGATACCCACCCCTCGCCGCGGCCCGACCTCTCGTATCGAGTGTTGGGAAGCTCTGGTACTGACCGATGGACTACGCACAACTTGACGCTTATCGAGCGTTTTTGATCGTTGGCGTATGCCAGGGTCACGCGCTCGACTGTTCCTGCTCGTGTGGATTCCGTGCATTGACTCTCTGGATTCCGGGCCTTGACTCCACCGTGACCGGCTCGAACGGCCGGGTCCCGGCGCTGGGCCCCGGCCCGGATGCCGTCGGAGGCGCCACCGCGCGGCCCGGACACCAGTGATCCGGATACGGGCGGCCCGGATACGAGCGGCCCGGATACGATCCGCCGCATGGAGCCCTCTCTGGAGCACGAGGTCGCGGACGGCATAGCGACCGTCGTCATCCGCCACCCCGCCAAGCGCAACGCCATGACCCCCGGGATGTGGCGGGCGCTGCCCCCGCTGCTGGCCCGGCTCGCCGCCGACCCCGCCGTACGGGCGCTGGTGCTCACCGGCGAGGGCGACACCTTCTGCGCGGGCGCCGACATCGGCTCGCTGAGCGCCACGTACGAGGAGACCGCCGGGATCGCGCTGCCCGCCGAGGAGGCGCTGGCCGCCTTCCCCAAGCCGACCCTGGCCGCGGTGCGCGGCTACTGCGTGGGCGGCGGCTGTCAGCTCGCGGCCGCCTGCGATCTGCGGTTCGCCGAGGAGGGCGCCCAGTTCGGGATCACCCCGGCCAAGCTGGGCATCGTCTACGCGCCCACCTCGACCCGCCGGCTGGTCGAGCTGGTGGGACCGGCCACCGCCAAGTTCCTGCTGTTCTCGGGCGAGCTGATCGACACCGAGCGGGCGCTGCGCACCGGGCTGGTGGACGAGGTGCTGCCGGCGGGCGGACTCGACAAGCGGGTGGCGGAGTTCACGCGGGTGCTGGTCTCCCGGTCGCAGCTCACCCAGGCCGCGGTCAAGGAGTTCGCGGCCGGGTCCGTCGCGCCGGAGAGGGTCGCGTACTGGCAGGAGCAGGCGGGGGACAGCAAGGAGGCCGCCGAGGGCATCGCGGCCTTCTTCGAGCGCCGCCCGCCGCGGTTCCGCTGGACCCCACCGGCCGAATGATCGCGGCGGAACGCGGCCGGACCGGGCGGGGTTGATGGGATCCGTAAGGGCGTCACGGCGGCCGGTCGTGGCGGGACCGGGCAAGGTTCATGAGATCCGTAAAGGCGTCACGGCGGCCGGTCGTGGCCGGACCGGGCAGGGTTCATGGGAACCGTAAGGGCGTCACGGCGGCCGGTCGTGGCGGGACCGAGCAGGGTTCATGGGAACCGTAAGGGCGTCACGGCGGCCGAGGAGTGGCCGGATCCGGCGGGGCCGATGAGGGCTGGTGAGACCCGGGCTACCGGGGGTGACTACCTGTCGGTAGCGTGCGGCCCATGACCACACTTCCCGAGCTTGCCGCCCGTCGCTGTTACAGCGTCGTCAACCCCCTCCACTCCGCCATCTACTTCTCCCCCGACTTCGGCGAGGAACTCGCCGAGCGGGGGCTGAAGGACGGCGCGGCCGCGTACTTCGTCGGCCGCGCGGCGCCCCTGGGACGGGTGGGCGCGGGCACCGTCACCGCGACCTTCTTCAACTTCAGCCACGACCTGGTCGCCCGACACATTCCGGCCGCGTGGGACGTGGTCTCCCCCGAGGTCGCCCTGGAGGCCCGGCTGCGGGCCGCCGACTCGGTGCTGCGACGGGTGCTGGGCGAGGAGATCATCGCCTCCAAGGAGATGGCCGAGGCCGCGGAGCTGGCCCTGCGGGCGACGGAGGCGTGCTCGCGCCTGGCGCGCCCGCTGTACGCCGCCCACGCCGATCTGCCCGTCCCGGACGCCCCGCACCTGGCGCTGTGGCACGCCGCCACGCTGCTGCGCGAACACCGCGGCGACGCCCATCTGATGACCCTGGTCGGCGCCGGGCTGGACGCGGTCGAGGCGCTGGCCTCCCACACCGCGACCGGTCAGGGCATGTCCACCAAGTGGATCCTGCGGACGCGCGGCTACAGCGCCGAGGAGTGGGAGGCGGGCCGCGGACGGCTGCGCGACCGCGGCCTGCTCACCGCCGACAACGAGCTGACGGAGGCCGGTGAGCGGCTGCGCCAGGACCTGGAGGCCGAGACCGACCGCCTGGACGCGGCGCCGTACGAGCACCTCGGCGCCGAGGGCGTGTCCCGGCTCACCGAGCTGGCCACCGCCTTCTCCACCACCGCCCGCGAGAACGGCGCCTTCCCGGCCGACCTCCGCGGCAAGAACTGACGGACGGCCCTGACCACCCGGGCCGGGCGCCTGGCCAGGAGGCCCGGCCACGGCGTCGGCCCGGCGCGGCCCCCGGTGGAGCCCTGGTCGGCGGCCCCGCCGGGGGTCGCGTTTGGCAGGGGCACATCGGGATACCCGCTTGTTGTGCGCGATCGGCCGTCTGACAACCGGGCGCCCACACCGCGCGCCGCGTACGCCGGCAGCAGCCCGTGCGCCGCGTAGCGAACGGTGCCCGGCGGCCGCCGCCGAGCCGCCACCGACCGACAGGAGGTATCCCGTGTTCCGCGCCATCGCCGACGTGCTCCGTGCCATCGGTGCCGCCATCGCGACCGTGGTGACGCTTCCCTTCCGTGCCGTGGCCCGCCTCTTCGGCGGTGTCTCCGACGCGGCGAGCGGACCGCGCCGCAGGCGGGTGTGATGACCGTTTCCGGCTGATACCGGTGTCCGCCCGGCCCCGTACCCGGGCCTCCCGGCCCGCCGAAAGCGTCGGCCGCGACCGCTTCGTCAGTGCCACCTGCCACAATGCAGGAGCAGTGCAGACCGAAAGCGGAGCGTGATCGTGACGACGTCCATCGAAGGCAGGATCGCCGAGGAACTCGGCGTACGGGAACGGCAGGTCAAAGCCGCCGTCGAGCTGCTCGACGGCGGCTCCACCGTGCCGTTCATCGCGCGCTACCGCAAGGAAGCGACGGAGATGCTCGACGACGCGCAGCTGCGCTCCCTGGAGGAGCGGCTGCGCTATTTGCGGGAGCTGGAGGAGCGGCGCACCGCGATCCTCGACTCGATCCGCTCCCAGGGCAAGCTGGACGAGGCCCTGGAGGCGCAGATCCTCGCCGCGGACTCCAAGGCCCGGCTGGAGGACATCTACCTCCCCTACAAGCCCAAGCGGCGCACGAAGGCCCAGATCGCCCGCGAGGCGGGGCTGGAGCCACTCGCCGATGGGCTGCTGGGCGACCCGAGCGTGGAGCCCACGGCCGCCGCGGCGGCCTTCGTGGACGCCGAGAAGGGCGTCGCGGACGCCGCCGCCGCGCTGGAGGGCGCGCGGGCCATCCTCACCGAGCGGTTCAGCGAGGACGCGGACCTCATCGGCGAGCTGCGTGAGCGCATGTGGGAGCGCGGCCGGGTGGCCACCAAGGTGCGCGAGGGCAAGGAGGAGGCGGGCGCCAAGTTCGCCGACTACTTCGACTTCGCCGAGCCGTTCACCGAGCTGCCCTCGCACCGGGTGCTGGCGATGTTCCGCGGTGAGAAGGAGGAGGTCCTCGACCTCGCCCTGGAGCCGGAGGAGCCCTCCGAGGAGACCGGCCCCACCTCCTACGAGCGCTCCATCGCCCATCGCTTCGGCATCGCGGACCGCGGCCGCCCCGCCGACAAGTGGCTGGCCGACACCGTGCGCTGGGCCTGGCGCACCCGCGTCCTGGTCCACCTCGGCATCGATCTGCGGCTGCGGCTGCGCCAGGGCGCCGAGGACGAGGCCGTCCGGGTCTTCGCCGCCAACCTCCGCGATCTGCTGCTCGCCGCCCCCGCCGGGACCCGCGCCACGATGGGCCTCGACCCCGGCTTCCGTACGGGCGTCAAGGTGGCCGTGGTCGACGCGACCGGCAAGGTGGCGGCCACGGACACGATCTATCCGCACGTTCCCCGCAACCAGTGGGACGAGGCCATCGCCAAGCTGGCCGCGCTGGCGCGTGAGCACAAGGTGGAGCTCATCGCGATCGGCAACGGTACGGCGTCCCGCGAGACCGACAAGCTGGCGGGCGAGCTGTGCGGCAAGCACCCCGAGCTGAAGCTCACCAAGGTGATGGTGTCGGAGGCCGGCGCCTCCGTGTACTCGGCCTCCGCCTTCGCCTCGCAGGAGCTGCCGGACCTCGATGTCTCGCTGCGCGGCGCCGTCTCCATCGCGCGCCGGCTCCAGGACCCGCTGGCCGAGCTGGTCAAGATCGACCCCAAGTCGATCGGCGTCGGTCAGTACCAGCACGACCTGTCCGAGGTGAAGCTCTCCCGCTCGCTCGACGCGGTCGTCGAGGACTGTGTGAACGGTGTCGGGGTGGACGTCAACACGGCCTCCGCCCCGCTGCTCAGCCGGGTCTCGGGCATCGGCACCGGCCTCGCGGAGAACATCGTCTCCCACCGCGACGCCAACGGCCCGTTCCACAACCGTAAGGCGCTCAAGGACGTGGCCAGGCTCGGCCCCAAGGCGTACGAGCAGTGCGCGGGCTTCCTGCGCATCCGCGGCGGCGACGACCCGCTGGACGGGTCGAGCGTGCACCCCGAGGCGTATCCGGTGGTGCGGCGGATGGCCACCACGGCGGGCGGCGACGTGACCACCCTCATCGGCAACACCTCGGTGCTGCGCGGTCTGCGGCCGAACGAGTTCGTGGACGACGCCTTCGGTCTGCCGACCGTCACCGACATCCTCAAGGAGCTGGAGAAGCCGGGCCGCGACCCGCGTCCCGCCTTCAAGACCGCGACCTTCAAGGAGGGCGTCGAGAAGATCGGCGACCTGTCGGCCGGGATGATCCTGGAGGGCGTCGTCACCAATGTGGCGGCGTTCGGCGCGTTCGTGGACGTCGGTGTGCACCAGGACGGTCTGGTGCATGTCTCCGCGATGTCCAAGACGTTCGTCAAGGACCCGCGGGACGTGGTCAAGCCCGGTGACATCGTGCGGGTGAAGGTCCTGGACGTCGACATCCCGCGGAAGCGGATCTCGCTGACGCTCCGGCTCGACGACGAGGCGGGCGCCCCGTCCGGCGGCGGCCGTGACCGTGACCGCAGCCGCTCCGACGAGGGCCGCGGCCAGCGCGGCGGGGGCCGTCGCGGCGCGCCCCAGCAGCGCCAGGGCGGCAGCCGCGGCCAGCGCGGCGGCGGCCGCGACGCGGCTCCGGCGAACGGCGCGATGGCGGACGCCCTGCGGCGGGCGGGCCTCCTGGACCCGAAGAACCGCTAGCCCTCCGCGAGCGGTCCGCCCCCGGTCGGCCTCGCCATGACGGCGGGGCCGCGCGGGGGCGGGTCGGCGGCCGCCGTCACCTTTCCACGGAGGCGACCCGGACCGCTTCGCTGGTGCGGGCCACCAGGTAGGAGCGGCCGCGGAGGGCGCGGGGGTCCAGGGGAACGTGGTGGGTGCCCGGTTCCAGGACGGCGTCGAAGAGTTCGCGCGTATGGGGCCGGGAGAGCCGGCCCAGGCGGTGGGCCACAAGCGCCACCCGGCAGGTGGCCGCGACCTCGACCACCGCCTCGGCGCCGCCCGCCACCGTCGTCAGGCCGAGGAGGCGGCGGCGGTCGTGGGGGGTGCGGTCCAGGGCCTGCTCGACCTGGGCGACGAGCAGGGGGACGATCGGGGCGAGCGCGGTGACGCACACCGCGTCGGAGCGCGCCGCCGCGAAGGCGTCCCGGACCGCGTCCCGGTCGTCCTGACCCACCGTCCGGCCGAAGACCACCGCACCGTATTTGCGCAGCTCATCCGCGTGGGCGCCGGCCGCGTCCAGGGTGATCTCGGCGCCGACGCCGATGCGGCGCAGCGCGGCGGCCAGCTTGGCGAGGACGGCGGCGCGCGGCCCGATCAGCAGCGCCCTCGGGCCGTTCGACAGCTCGCTCGGCAGCTCGGCCCCGAGCGCGCCGTCGGCGGTCAGCAGCCCCTTCAGCGCGGTCCGGTACTGCTCGCCGTGGAAGCGGTAAGGGCCGAGGTCGTGGTAGCCGTCGCGCTCGTCGTCCGGGGTCTCGCCGGTCTGCCAGGCGAAGTCACGCCAGACGACATCGGGACCGTCCCGCTCGATGACGGCGGTGACGGCCCCGCACTCCAGCCCCTCGCACTCCGGGCAGCCGTAGAGGACGAACCGGCTCCCCTCCAGCGGCGCCTCCGTCTCCAGCAGCAGCGTCCGCACCTGCTCGGCGAGGGCGGCGGGCCCGATGCCGGCGGCGAGCGGTGAGACCGCGTCGAGGTCGGCGAGGCGCGCCAGCAGGGGGCTGCCGTCCACCACGAAGTCCAGGAAGTCGCGGTGGGTTTGGTACGCGCCGTCGGCCAGCACACCGCCCGCGCGCATCGCCGGGGCCAGCCCGAAGGTCACGTACTCGGAGGTCATGCCCCAAGTATTCCCGCTTCGGGGCGGTATCAGGGGAAACCGGCGGTGCGCCGCCCGGACCGGGGGTCCGGGCGGCAGGACACGGCCGCGCCCGAAAGCGGCGGCCGGTGAGCTAGCGGGTCTTGGCCGCGGCGGTGCGGTCGTCCGCCCCGGCCGCGCCGTCCGCGTTCTCGGACGGGGAGTCGCCGTCGGACGGGGTCGCCGGGCCGATGCGGATCTCGAACTCGCCCGCGTACTTCTCATGACCGGCGATGACCGCCATCTCGACGGCCTCCTCGCCCTTCTCGCCCCGGACGATCAGCGGATCGCGGCGGAGATCCTTCAGCAGTGCCCAGCACAGCCCCACCATCACCAGCGTGAAGGGGGCCGCCACCAGGATCGTCAGGTTCTGCAACCCGGTGAGGGCGTCGCCCCCACCACCGCCGATCAGCAGCATGACGGCCGCCACCGCGCCGGTGACCACGCCCCAGAAGACGACCACGAAGCGGGTCGGCTCGAAGGCGCCCTTCTGCGAGAGCGTGCCCATCACGATGGACGCCGCGTCGGCGCCGGAGACGAAGAAGATGCCGACGAGGATCATCACCAGCACGCTCATCACACCGGCGATCGGGTACTGCTCCAGCACCCCGAACAGCTGCCCCTCGGGGGTGGATTCCTTCCCCAGCCGCCCCGCGGCCTGAAGCTTCATCGACGAGCCGCCGAAGATGGCGAACCAGATCAGGCTCACGGTGCTCGGGACCAGGATCACGCCGCCCACGAACTGCCGGATGGTGCGGCCGCGGCTGATCCGGGCGATGAACATGCCCACGAACGGCGTCCAGGAGATCCACCAGGCCCAGTAGAAGACCGTCCAGCTGCTCAGCCAGTCCGCGACCGACTTGCCGCCGGTGGCCTCGGTGCGGCCCACCAGCTGCGGCAGATCGCCGACGTAGGAGCCGATCGAGGTCGGCAGCAGATCGAGGATGATGATGGTCGGGCCCGCCACGAAGACGAAGACCGCGAGGAAGAGCGCCAGCACCATATTGATGTTGGACAGCCACTGGATGCCCTTGGCGACACCCGAGACGGCGGACGCGATGAAGGCGGCCGTGAGGACCGCGATGACGGCGACCAGCAGCCCGGTGCCCACGTCGCTCTTCCAGCCCAGCACCTCGATACCGCTGCCGATCTGCAGCGCGCCGAGGCCGAGCGAGGCGGCGGAGCCGAAGAGCGTGGCGAAGATGGCCAGGATGTCGATGACCCGGCCGCCCCAGCCGTTGGCGTTCTTGGAGCCGATGAGGGGCGTGAAGACCGCGCTGATGGTCTGCCGGCGGCCGCGGCGGAAGGTGCTGTACGCGATGGCCAGGCCGACGACCGCGTAGATGGCCCAGGGGTGCAGCGTCCAGTGGAAGAGCGTGGTGGACATCGCGGTCTGCATCTTCTCGGCCGCGGTGCCGGGATCGGTCCCGGGCGGCGGGGTCATGAAGTGCGACAGCGGCTCGCTCACGCCGTAGAACATCAAACCGATGCCCATGCCCGCGCTGAACATCATCGCGACCCATGAGACGGTGCGGAACTCGGGTTCCTCGCCCTCCTTGCCGAGGGTGATCTTGCCGTAGCGGCTCATGGCCAGCCAGAGGGCGAAGATCACGAATCCCGACGCGGCCAGGACGAAGGCCCATCCACCGTTGTGGATGAGCCCGGAGAGCATGCTGTCCGAGACTCTCTCCAGGGTGTCGCTGGCCACGGACCCCCAGATGACGAAGGCGACCGTCAGCGCGGCGGAGACGCCGAAGACCACGCGGTCCGTCCGGGGGGTCCGATGGGGCCCGGCGGGGTCGGAGCCGGGAAGGTCCACGGTCACCGGAGGATCGCCGCTGACGTCCCCCGTGGTTGTACCTGTCTGCGGCACGCAAAAGACCTTTCACTGGGGGTTTATCCGACGGATTTCCGGCTACCCAGTACCCGGAGATGCATGCCACCGGCCATACGGCCGGTGTTCTCGTGTGCCGTCAGGGCGTCAGGTCAGCGCCGTCAAAGGTGTCAGGTCAGCACCGTCGGGGCGTCATATCAGCACGTGTCCACCGGCTGCCCCGCGGTGAGGTGGTACGCGGCACGGCCGTCCAGCAGCAGTGGCACCAGCGCGCGGGCCGACTGCCGCAATGGTACGAAGGCGCTTCCGTCACCCTTGACGCGGTGCGCCGTCACCCCGTGCAGGGCCAGTTCGTCCCGCACCTCGCCGTAACTCTCGGCGTCCAGCCGGTAGCCGCACGGCGGATCCTCGAGGACCGTGTCCTCCTCCGGCGGTTCGTTGTCGGCGCCGCCGAGGTGGACCGGGCCCCGGTCCGCGTACCCGGCCAGCCGCGCCGCCGTCGTGGCCGCCTCGATCCGGGCGCGCCGCTGGGTGATGAAGTCGAAGGCGCCGTTCAGCGCGGCCAGGTGGGAGCCCACCCGACGGCGGTTGTTGAGGGCGGGGTCGGCCTTCTCGGCGTCGGTGAGCGGGTCGACCCGGGTCTCGACCAGCAGCCCGACGGCGTTCTTGACGCCCGCGGTGTTGCGCAGGATCCGCTCCTGGCCGTCGCCTGCCACCTGCTTGACCGGCTCACCGGTCTCGGGGTCGGTCCAGATGCCGTAGACGCCGGTGGTGTGGCCCGCGGCCTCGACGCTCGGGCGCACATAGGCGTCCGACAGGGTGCGCGCCTCGCGGTGCACCGGGCCCGCGGTGTTGAGGTTGCGCGGCCACAGCGCCAGCAGGTCCTTCACGTAGTACGGGGCGGTGGCGCCGTACTCGTGCAGGTCGTAGACGGTGTCCGGGCGCCAGTCGCGGATGACGCCCGCCATCGCGCGGGACTCGGCGCTGGAGAGCGCGATGTGGTCGCGGTTGATGTCCACGCCGTCGGAGTTGCCGCGGGTGTCGGCGGCGCGGCCGTCGGGGTTGGCGGTCGGGACGACGAGCACCTGGGTGCGCTCCAGGAAGCGCCGCGTCCGGCCGTCCTTGGCGTAGGCGAGGTCGCGGATGGTGGTCAGACACGCCTCGCGGCCGGAGGGCTCGTCGCCGTGCTGGGAGCAGATCAGCAGCAGGACGTTGCCGCGCGCGGCACGGGCCGGATCGGCGGGCGCGGCCGGTGCGCCGATCCGCACCAGCCGCAGCGGCCGCCCCTGCGCGGTGGCGCCGATCCGGTCGACGGCGACGCGCGGTGCGGCCTTGTCGACCGCCGCGAGGAAGTCCGCCTCCTCGTCCTGGCCGGTCCACCGTGCGCCATGGCTGATCTCGAACCCCGTACGCGGCGGGCGCTGTTCGGCCCGTGCGGGCGCGCTGAGGAACGACCCGGTCAGCAGCGCACCGATCGCGCCACAGGCGGCGCCGCGGATGAGGGGGGACCGCGAGAACACGAAGGACCTCCTGGGGTGAGGGGATGCGGGGGCGATATCGGTGACGGCGTCCTGCCGGGCCCGCCGTCGGTGGGCCCCCGCGCGGCGGCGGGGGCCCACCGGCGCGGGTCAGTCGTGGGTGGACACGGACGGCAGCGGGGCGCGGTGGTGCGGGGCCCGTACGCCCTTCAGGGGCGGTGCGGCCGCCGTGCGCGAGGGGGCGGCCGCGGCCTTCGGGGCGCCGCCGACCAGCGGCAGACGGGCCGAGGTGCGGGGCAGGTCCAGGGTCAGCCGCGGGGTGGTGGACGGCGGTTCGATCAGGCCCGCGTCGGTACCGGCGATGATCAGGCCGAGGCGGTGACCGGCCGGGACCACATGGTCGGTCGCCGCGAGGTCGAGGGTGATGGTGTACGCCTTGCCCGGGGTCAGCGCACGGCCCTTGCCGTCGTCCGTGAAGTGACCGAGGTCGGCCCAGCCCCGGCTGAAGACCGTGTAGTCCACGTCCTCCTTGTCGGCGGCGGTCTCCTTGAAGCAGGCGCTGTCGCCCGCCCTGCTGCTGCCCCAGCAGGTGCGCCGGTCGAGGGTGGTGATCCCCTCCCCCGCCGCCGTGTAGTCGCGGATGGTGGCCGGGCCGAGGTCGACCAGGACCGCGGAGAGATGGGCGCTGGTGGTGGAGGGCGTGGCGGTGACGGTGACCGTGCCGGAACCGGACAGCCGCAGGTCCTTCGTGAGCGGACCGGTGGTGAAGCCCGCCTTGCCGGGCGTCGAGGTGTCGATCGCCGCGGACCAGTCGGCCTCGCTCAGCGCGGGGTCGTCGGTGAAGGTCTCGGTCGAGCCGGGCTCGGCCGGCTCGGTGCCGAGCACGCCCACTCCCGCGCCGGCGCCGCCGCGCGGGCGCAGGGTCGTCTGCCGGGTGCCGGAGGGCGGCCAGACCCGGTCGGTGGACCACTGGTCGGGAGCGCGCTCGATGTCGGCCATCGGCTCGCGCTCGATGCCGTTGTCGATGCCGAGAAGGTAGTGGTCGAACCAGCGGTGCAGAGTGCGCACCCACTCCCCGCGCCGGAAGTCGAACGGGTCGACGTGCCCGGCCTGGGAGAGCCAGATCTTGCGCTCGACGCCCGCGTCGGTGAGGGCGTTCCACCACTGGCCGAGGTGCTTGGTGCGGACGTTGAGGTCCTGCGCCCCGTGAACGGCGAAGACGCTGGCCCGCACCTTGTCCACGTCCGGGACGTAAGAGCGGTCGGTCCACAGATCGGTCCAGTCGCCATTGCGCGGGGCGCCCTCGACGAGACGTTTCTGTACGGCGGCGCAGCGGGCGTGGGCGCCATCGCTCTCGACGGCGTCCGAGAGCCCGTCGGGGCCGGAGTCGAAGAGCGCGGCGCCCTTGGCGAAGTAGTAGTCGTACCAGGAGGAGATGGCGCCGATGGGCACGACGGTCTTGAGCCCCTTGACGCCGGTGGCGGCGACCCCGTTGGCGATGGTGCCGTCGTAGCTCTTGCCGATCATGCCGGTGGCGCCGTTGGTCCAGCTCGCCTTGGTCCGCTCCCCGCCGGCGCGGGTGCGGTACGCGGTCCCGCGGCCGTTCAGCCAGTCGACCACGGCCTTGGCGGAGAGGATGTCGGAACGGCCGCCGACGTCCACACAGCCGTCGGAGCGGTTGGTCCCGGCGAGGTCGACCAGGACGGTGGCGTAGCCGCGCGGTACGAAGTAGTTGTCGTAGAAGAGCGGGAACTGGACCGGATTCCCGGCCGCGTCATAGGTCTTGGTCTGGCTCTCGTTGCCGCGCCCGCAGCAGGAGTAGTACGGGCTGGCGTCCATGATGACGGGGACGCGACGGCCTTGAGCTGCGGGTTCGCGCGGCCGCACGATGTCGACGGCGACCCGGTCGGTCCGTCCGTCCGCGTCGCCGTCGATCGTGGTGTCCACCCATACGGATTCGCGGATGGCGTTCTCGTAGGAGTAGACGGGTCTGCTTTCTGATGGGATTTCCGCCTTGCTGTCCGATCTGCTCGGCGCGGCGGAAGCGGCGTGGGCGGCCGGGGCGCCGAGCGGTGGCAGCAGCGAAACGGCGGCGGCGACCAGCGCGGTGACCGCCGACAGCACGAGTGTGGTCCAGGGGATGCGGGATCTCCGCGTCTGTAGCAGCACGGGCGGACGGTAGCGCGAGTCAACTCCTGTACAGAAGAGGGCGATACGTGTCCTGGGCATGTCCGGGTCGATGCGCATTGCGTCCGGATGTCGATTGGATGTCGGACGGCGTGATGGACGTGAGGTGCGTGTGAGGAGTACATAAGGTCACGAGTGATCGTTCTCCCCTACGAGTTGGAGGACTCGTGCGTCACCACAGACTCCTCGTTCCGGGCGCGGCCGTGGCCTGCCTGCTGCTGGCGATCCCGGCATCGGCGGCCGATCCCACGCCGGGCGCCCCCGGCATCGGGGACTCCTACTACCCCACGTACGGCAACGGCGGATACGACGTCTCCCATTACGACCTGCGGCTGAAGTACCAGCCGAAGACGGACCGGCTGGAGGGCACGGCGACGATCGTGGCCGACGCCCGGCAGGACCTGTCCCGGTTCAACCTGGACTTCGCGCTCGATGTGAGCGAGGTGCTGGTGGGCGGCAAGAAGGCCGCCTTCGCGGCGACCGGCGACCATGAGCTGGAGATCACCCCGGCCACGCCGCTGACCTCCGGCCGCCCCTTCACCGTCGTCGTGCGCTACAGCGGTACGCCCTCGAAGGTCGTGGCGAGCGGTTTCACCTCCTGGCTGCGCACCCCGGACGGCGGGATCGCGGCCAATGAGCCGGAGTCGGCGTGGTGGTGGTTCCCGAGCAATGACCATCCGCTGGACAAGGCCACTTACGACGTGTCGGTGGCGGTGCCGGACGGAACGCAGGCGCTCAGTAACGGCACCCTGCAGTCCACCAGCTCCAAGCTGGGCTGGACCCGCTACAACTGGCGCTCCAGCAAGCCGCAGGCCACGTATCTGGCCACGCTGGCGGTCGGCAAGTTCGACATCACGACGGACACCACCGCCAACGGTCTGCCGGTGATCAACGCCTACAGCAAGGACCTCGGGAACAACGCGGGGGCGGCGCGGGCGAGCGTGGAGCGGACGGCGGAGATCGTGGACTGGGAGTCCACGGTCTTCGGCCCGTACCCCTTCGACGCGCTGGGCGGCTATGTGCCCAATGTGCCCACGGGCTACGCGCTGGAGACCCAGACCCGGCCGTTCTACAGCCCGAAGGGGTTCGCCAAGGGCGCGAACACCTCGCTGGTCGTGCATGAGCTGGCCCATCAGTGGTTCGGCGACAGCGTCTCGCTGAAGGACTGGCGCGACATCTGGATCAACGAGGGCTTCGCCAGCTACGCACAGTGGCTGTGGTCGGAGAAGGAGGGCGAGGGCACCGCACAGGAGCTGGCCGACTACACCTACGCCTCCTACCCGGCCGACGACCCCTTCTGGAAGGTCGAGCCGGGCGACCCGGGGGCGGAGAACCAGTTCCATGACGCGGTGTACGACCGGGGCGCGCTGGCCCTCCAGGCGCTGCGGAACCACATCGGCGACAAGGACTTCTTCGCGATCCTGAAGGGCTGGACGGCGGAGCACCGGTACGGGAACGCCTCCGTCAAGGACTTCGTGACCTATGCGGAGAAGGTGTCGGGCAAGCCGCTGGCCTCGCTCTTCGACACCTGGCTGTTCACCCCGTCGAAGCCGGCCGCGGCGAAGGCGCGGGCGGCGGAGGTGAGCCCGGACAAGGCTCCGGCGCGGCCGAAGTCATGGCAGCGGATCCAGGACACGCACAGCGCCCACCGGCTCTGAGCCACCCGGGCCTCGGCCGGGTCCCCCCACCCCGGCCGGGGCCCGGCACGCCACGGAAGCCATTGATCACGGCCGTCCGGCGCGGGCACGGCGCCGGGCCTCGCGGGCGATGGGGAGATAGCGCAGCCGCTCGGGCAGCAGCGGGACCACCACCCGCGCCGCCCTCCCGAACCACCGCAGCCGCCGCTCCTGCCCCCGCGTCCAGTCCAGCCCGATCGCCTCCCGCGCGTCCGGCGGCATCAGCCCGACGGTGAGGAACGCACGGAAGCGGGTGAACAGCGGGCGCAGCAGCGGCCACAGCAGACGGAGCGGCAGCGCGCCCGGCGGGGGCACGGCCGCGTCGGGCGCGGCGAGTTCACGGGCGACGACGGTCGGTTCCAGCCGGTCCCGCACCATCGCGCGGTAGTAGGGCCAGAATTCCTCGACGGATCCCGGCATCTCGCGCTCGTCGATGCCCAGCACCCGTCCGATCCGCAGCCATTCCGCGTACAGCCGCCGCTCCTCGGCCGCGGTGAAGGGGCGGGTGCCCAGATAGCGCTGGGCGCGCAGATAGACGGGGTAGCCCGTGGCGTGCACCCACGCGTAGACGGGCGGGTCCAGCGCCCGGTAGGGGCGGCCGTGCACGTCCACGCCCTGTATGGACGCGTGGAGCCTGCGCAGCCGGTGGCCCTCCGCCTCGGCCTCCGCACCGCCGTACACCCACAGCTGCACGGACCGCAGCGAGCGCTCCCCGCGCCCCCAGGGGTCGGTGCGGAAGACGGAGTGCTGGTCCACGCCCGCCCCGATGGCCGGATGCGCCACCTGCATGGTCATCGCGGCCGGCAGGGCGAGCACACTGCGCAGCTCCCCCGCCACGGCCCACAGGATGCCGCCCGCAGGGGGCGGATCGTGGCCTGCGGCGGTGTGGCGGGGGCTCTGCGTGCTCATGAGTCCATCGGTGGTGCGGTTACTTCCCTCCTGTTCCAGTGTGCGCGCTCGCGCCGCCGTCGAGCGGGCGCAGGGTGAGCGTGTAGTCGTAGGCGCCGTCGGCCTTCACCCGGTACTGGTCGCGCACCGGGTTGGGGGTGTCGCCGACGCCGGTGACCGCGTGGTCGGCGTGCAGGGTGTTCCAGCCGTCGTTGCGCTTCAGGAAGTGCGGGTAGGCGGCGCGGTCGAGCTCGTCGTAGGCGCTGGCGCCCGCCTCCAGATCGCCGGAGACCAGCAGTCCGGCGCCGCTGCCGTCGGTGAGGGACGCCCAGCGCACATCGTCGTGGTTGCCGTGGTCCTGGGGCTTCAGATACTCCACGTACTGGTCCTCGACCGAGGAGGACCAGACGCCCATGGGGGTGCCGTCCTTACGGTCGTTGAGGTTCTCCACCGGTCCGCGCCCGTACCAGCGGAAGGTGCCGTACCGCTCGGGCACCTTCAGCTTGAGGCCGATCCTGGGCAGATAGGGCAGGGTGCGGAAGTCGCCGCGCGCCTCGGCCTGGTGCCGGATCCGGACCTGGCCCGCGCCGTCGACCCGATAGGCCACGGTCTGGTCGAAGGACGCGCCGGTCACATCGGGCGCGGCGGCCGTGGAACGGACGGTGACGGTGACCGTGCCGTCGTCGCCGGGGGTCACCTCGACGCCGTCGACGGTGGTGCGCAGCCGGTCAAGACCCAGGGAGCGCCAGCGCTTGCCCTCGGCGGTGCCCCAGTCGGAGCGCTCATTGCTGATCGGGGCGCGCCAGGCGTCCAGTTCGGGGCCGGAGCGGAGCAGTTCGCGGCCCGCCACCCGCATCGAGGTGAGGGTGCCCTCCTTCTTGCCGAAGGTGTAGCGGAAGCCCTCGCCGCTGACCTGTACGGCGTCGCCGCTCTCGACGGCCTTGGCGGGGCCCTCGGCGGCCGGGGCGGGGGCGGGCTCGGGCACCTTGTCGCCGCCGACCGCGAACTGGCCGAAGGAGACCACATGCCCGGCCTTGGCCCAGTCGGTGGAGTGCGCGGTGACGGCCCTTACGGTCAGATGGCGCTCATAGCCGCCGGGGTTGGCGGGCGGGGCCGGGAGCTGGACCACGGCGCTCTCGCCGGGCCCGACGTCCAGGGCGCGGGTGCCGCTCGCGACGGTCCGCGCGCCCTCGGTCACCGTCCAGCGCAGCCGGAGGTCGTCGGTGCCGGTGAAGGCGCGCTCATTGGTGACCTCCACCTTGCCGGTGCGGGCGCCCTCGCCGCCCGGGTCGGTGATGCGGATCGGGGCCTGCACCCAGGCGAGCTGGGCGGTCTCGGGTTCCGGGTCGCGGTCGGCGGTGACCAGGCCGTCCACGCCGGATTCATAGAGCCCGTAGGAGAGATAGCTGCCCTTACGGGTGAAGTCGTCGAAGTTCAGGGCGATCAGGGCGTCGCGCTCGGGGTCCTGGCCGGCGGCGAGCCGCTCCGCGCCGAGCGCCGTGTCGTAGACCCGGACCTGGTCGATCGTCCCCTTGGCGGTCCGGCCGGTCCAGCCGTCCTCCATGGTGTCGTTGTTCCGGCCGACGCCGAGGTCGAAGCCGGTGTAGTCGATGTGCCCGCTCCACTCGGTCCTGGCGAGCTCCTTACCGTCGGCATAGAGGCGCAGCGCGGTGCCGTCGTAGGTGCCGGTGACCCGGTGCCAGGCGCCGGTCCAGCCGTCGGGCACCGGGGCGGTGACGGTACGTGGCTTGCCGCCGCTGGTGATGGTGAATTCGAGGGTGTCCGCGTCCTTCATCCGCAGGACGTACTGATCGCCCTTGCTGACGATGGTGAAGTCCCCGGTCCAGGGCTCGGCCGGTTTGACGCGGGCGTCGAGGGTGACGGCGGTGCCGGTGAGGTCGAGCTGCGGATCGCGGTAGGTCTCGACGAAGTCGTCGAGACCGGACAGGTACAGCGCCTTGCCCTTGCCGCCGTAGCCGTCGACCACCTTGGGCTTGCCGGACAGGGAGGCGGCGATGTCATGGCCGGAGGAGTCGGGGGTGGTGATCAGCGGACGGCGGATGTTCTGCTCGGCCCAGTCCCAGATGAAGCCGCCCTGGGCGCTGGGGTGGGCGCGCATCACCTCCCAGAACTCGCGGAAGTTGCCGAGGCTGTTGCCCATGGCGTGGGCGTACTCGCCCATCACGATGGGCTTGGTGAAGGTCTTGGCCTTGGTTTCGAGGGAGGCCGGGGTCGGATAGCGGGGTCCGGCGATGTCCGCGTAGGGAGCGTCGCCGTCGGGGCGGTTGGACTGGTGGTAGAGCGGGCGGGTGGGCTCGTTCGCCCGGGTCCACTCGGCCATGGCGTAGTGCGCCTTGCCGAGACCGGCCTCGTTCCCGGTGTCCCACATGATCACGCTGGGGTGGTTCTTGTCGCGCTCCACCATGCCCTGGTGGCGCTCGAGGAACGCCTTCTGCCATGCGGGGCGCTCGGCCAGACAGTCGTCCGGGCAGTTCTCGTGGCTGTGGGTCTCGACCTCCATCTCGTCGTCGATCAGGATGCCCTCGCGGTCGGCGAGCTCGTAGAGGTACGGGTCCGAGGGGTAGTGCGAGGTGCGGATCGCGTTGACGTTCAGCCGCTTCATCAGCCGGATGTCCTGCTCCATCCGGGCGCGGGTGGCATGGCGTCCGGTGGCCGGGTCGGTCTCGGCGCGGTTGACGCCACGGATCAGGATCCGCTTGCCGTTGAGCCTGAGCTGCTTGTCCTTGACCTCGATCTCACGGAATCCGACGCTCTGGCGAACGGTCTGGATCGCCTTGCCCTCCGGATCGCGCAGGGTGAGCACCAGCGCGTAGAGGTTCGGCGTCTCGTCTGACCACTTGGCGGGGTTGGCGATCTGCCCGGTGAGCTCCGCCTTCCCGGCCTTCTCCGCGGCCGTCAGCCGCCGTACCTCGCGCCCTTTGGGGTCGTAGAGCACCCCGGTGACCTGATGAGGTCCGCTCTTGTCGCTTCCGGTGCGTGCGATGTCCACTTCGGTGCGCAGGGTGGCATCCCGGTAGGAGGCGTCGAGATCGGTGGTGACGTACGCGTCCTCCATGCGGGTCGTCGGCGTGGAGTACAGCGAGACGGAGCGGAAGATGCCCGCGTAGCGCCACTGGTCGTAGTCCTCCAGATACGATCCCGCGCTCCAGCGGTGCACCTGGACGGCGATCCGGTTGGTGGCGCCGGGCCGCAGATAGTCGGTCACGTCGAACTCGGCCGGCACATAGCCGCCCTGGTCGTAGCCGACGTAGTGGCCGTTGATCCACAGGAACCAGCCGGAGGTGACCCCGTCGAAGCGGATCACCTGCCGCCGCCCGTCCCAGTTCCGGGGCACCGCGACGTCCCGGATGTAGGCCCCGGTCGGGTTGGTGTCACGGGGCACCTTGGGCGGATCGTCCGGCGACATCTCGCTCTGCACGTTGCGGAACACCGGATGGTCGAGGTCGTCGGTCTGCCAGGTGTGCGGTACCTGGACGCGCTGCCACGCCGAGGCGTCGTAGCCGTCCTTCCAGAAGCCGCCCGGCGCGTCCTCCGGCCGGTCGGCCAGGGCGAACCGCCAGGATCCGTCCAGGCTGCGCTCCCACCGCGCGCCGTCGGGCCCGTCCGGCCGCAGCCGGGTGTGCGGGGGTTCCTGGCCCTCGCCGGTGCGCTCCGGGTCCTCGAGGTAGGTGTGCACATCGGCGGGGAACTTGCCCGCGTCCGACGACCTCCCGACGGCCGTGTCCGCGGCCGTGAGACCGAGACCCACGGCGGTGGTCATGGCCAGCACCGCCCCGATCAATCTCCGTATTCGATACCTGCCGCGTTCCGAGCTCAATCCGACCCCACCTCACAGATTCGGAAGAAAACCAACACAGCTGAACGGCGTCGCACGCTATTCATCGGTAAAGAGAGCGTCAACAGGTCCTACCGATCCCGGTGTTCGCCGTGTGGCGGTGGGAGGTTTCACAGCGATGATGCGACAGCAATACTGATGAACCCGATCGGGCAGCAGCACAGCGGAGCAGGACGACGCGGAAGCGAGGCACGACCGATGACCACCCCCGGCACCGAGGAACCCACCCTCACCGTCGACGAGCTGGCGGCCCGCGCCGGGGTGACCGTGCGCACCGTGCGCTTCTACAGCACCCGCGGGCTGCTGCCGCCGCCCGCGATCGGCCCGCGCCGGGTCGGGCACTACGGCGCCGAACACCTCTCCCGGCTCGCGCTGATCGAACAGTTGCAGCGCCATGGCATGACCCTGTCCGCCATCGAGCGCTATCTGAACCAATTGCCACCGGATCTGAGCGAGAACGATCTGGCGATCCACCGCGCCCTGGTCGCCTCCTGGGGCCCGGACGCCCCCGAGGAGGCGACCCGCGAGCAACTGGACCGGCGGGCCGGGCGGGAGCTCACCGAGGAGGACATCGACCGGCTGACCGCACTGGAGGCGCTGGAGCGCACCGACGACCCGGATCGGTTCCGGATCGACCCCAGGGCGCTCCATCTGGGGCTGCGGCTGCTGGAGGTGCCGATCGAGCTGGAGACGATACGCACGGCCCACGCGGTCGTCCTGGAGCACACCCGCTCCGCGGCGCGCGAGCTCAGCCGGCTGTTCCGGGACGAGGTGTGGGGGCCTGAGCGCGATCACGAGTCCGGGAGCGGACCGGAGCGGATGCAGGCGAAGAAGTCGCTGTCGGCACATATGCAGCCGCTGGTGGTGGAGGCGCTGGTGATCGCGTTCCAGCGGTCGATGAAGCAGGAGCTGCGGGCCTGGTACGGGCAGGACGCGGACTGAGCGGGCCCCCGGGCGGGCGGCACGGCGGCCCCCGCCCCGGGGCGAATCGGCTGGGCAGCGGCCGTACGGTGAGTGGGTCAGCGGCCGCCGATGAGTGGGTCCACCGCCGGTGAGTGGGTGTCCACCGCCGGTGAGTGGGTCAGCGGCCGCCGATGAGTGGGTGTCCACCGCCGATGAGTGGGTCAGCGGCCGCCGGTGAGCGCGGCGGCGAGCGCCTCGGGGCGGGCGGCGAACGGCGAGTGGCTGCCCGGCAGCGGCCGTACGGTGAAGGGCTGGTCCGGCATGGCCGCGTCGGCCTCCGCGATCATCAGATCCTGCATCGCGGGAGTGCACGCCCAGTCCTCGGCGCACCGGATGAACGTACGCGGGATCCGGCCCCACCGCTCCCGGGTCAGAGTGATCGGGGTGGTCGGCACCGCGAAGGGCAGATCGGGACTCAGGGCCTGGTACCAGCGGGCGAAGGACTCCGCGGGGACGTCGTCGTAGAAGGCCAGCCGCAGCTCCTCCACATACGCCGGATCGGCGGAGCGCGGATTGATCCGGAACGCGCCGATGGCCTCCGGGTCGCCCAGCATCAGCCCCTGCCCCCGCACGGTCGCGGTCTGCTCGGGGGACGTCAGGTAGTCGGCGAAGCGCGGGCGCCCGGCCGGGACGAAGGACGACAGATGGATCAGCTCGTCGACCAGCTCGGGCGCCCGCTCCGCGGCCAGGGACGCGGGGGCGCCACCGGCGCTGTGCGAGACCAGGGCGACCTTCGGATACCGGCGGACCGATCGCAGCGCGGTGACGACGGCCTCCGCGCACTCCTCCAGGGTCACCCCGGCCAGCGCCGACTTCTCGGTCGCCAGACCCGGCTGGCCGGGGAGAAGGAGGCCCGAGGGCAGCGGTGCCTCGAAGCCGTGCCCCGGCAGATCGACGGCGAGGCTCGCCGCGCCGAGCCGGGCCAGGGCGCGCTGGGTGGACGCCCACTGCCAGGACGCGTGCCAGGCGCCGTGGACCAGCACGAACACGGTGCCGGGCGGAACCGGGCCGGGGTGGGAATCGGTGCGGGGGGTTCTGGGGCTCGTGGCGCTCATGGGGACAGTCCACCGGCACGGCCGCGCGTTATCCACCCTCATATCTGACAACCCCGCCGCCGATATTTCCTGAATATCGCCTCGGTTATCCTCGGACCGATGGAGTCACGTCATCTGCGCTACGCCCTGGCGCTGGCCGAGCATCAGCACTTCGGACGGGCGGCGGCCGCCCTCGGGATCGCCCAGCCCCCACTGTCCCAGCAGATCGCCGCCCTGGAGCGGGAGCTGGGCGCGCGGCTCTTCGACCGTACGGCGCGCGGGGTGTTCCCGACCGCCGCGGGTGAGGCGTTCCTGACCAGGGCGCGCCGGGCGCTGGCCGAGATGTCGGCCGCCGTGTCGGACGCGGGCCGGGCCGCCCGGGGCGAGACGGGGCGGCTGCGGCTCGGCTTCATCGGCTCGGCGCTGCTGGAGCTTCTGCCGTCCGTGCTGGGCACGTTCATCCGCGACCGCCCCGAGGTGCGGCTGGGGCTGCGGGAGATGTCCACCCGCAGGTCCACCTCGGCGCTGCTCGCGGGCGAGCTGGACCTCGCCATCGGGCGCGGTGCGCCCCGGGGCGACGGGGCCGAGGATCTGGTGTCGGTCACGGTCGGCCGGGACCATCTGGTGGCGGTCGTCGGGGCCGCCCATCCCTTCGCCGGGCAGGCCAAGGTGAGCCTCGAGCAGCTCAAGGGGCAGCATCTGATCGTCGCGCCCGCGGAGGAGGAGCCGACGGTCGCCGCCTGGCTGACCGGGCTGCTGGGCGAGGGCGCCGACACGTCCGCGCGGGCCGGTGGGGTCACGGAGGCGTGGGACGCGCACACCATCATCGGGCTGGCCTCGTGCGGGGTCGGGGTGGGGCTCGGTCCGGCGTGTCTGCGGGGGGCGGCGCGGCCGGACGTCCGGGTGTGCGAGGTGAGTCCGCGGGTGGAACTGCCGGAGCTGGTGATGTCCTTCCGCGCCCAGGACCGCTCCCCCGTGCTGGCGGCCTTCCTGGACATCACCCGGGAGCGGTGCCCGGGGGTGGCCGAGCGACTCGAACGCCGTCTCGGCACGCGCTGACGGGCCGGGCGGCCCGGCCCGTCCAGCGGCACAGGGGAAGCGGTACGGAAAGCCGTACGAGCGGCCACGGGGCGTCCGGCGCGTGGCCGGGGCTCCCGCCCCTGGACCCCGAGCGTCGACGAGCCGGCCGTCGGCGCCGTGAGCACCTGCCCCGACGGGCTGATCGCGGTCGGCGCGCCGACGCGGCGGATATCGGGCGGGCGCCCGCGCACGTCCGGGTCGTCCGGCCTGGGGTCCGGGGCGGGGCCCCAGTTGTGGGAGGGGCGGGGCGGGGAACAGCCCGCCGCGGGCGCCGAGATCCGCAGGCCCTAGTCCGTGAAGCGCTCCCCGCGCTCCGCCTTCTCCACCAGCAGCGCGGGCGGGGCGAACCGCTCCCCGTACGCCGCCTCCAGCTGCCGGGCACGGGCCACGAAACCGGCCACTCCGCCCTCGTATCCGTTGATGTACTGGAGCACTCCGCCGGTCCAGCCGGGGAAGCCGATGCCGAGGATGGAGCCGATGTTGGCGTCGGCGACGGAGGTCAGCACGCCCTCCTCCAGCAGCCGGACCGTGTCGATGGCCTCGCAGAAGAGCATCCGCTCCTTCATGTCCTCGAGGGGGATGCGGGTGCCCTCACGCGCAGCGCCGCCGGACCCGCCGGACCCGCCGGCGCCGCCGGACCCGCCGGAGCCGCCCGGGGCGAAGTGCTCGCGCAGCCCCGGCCACAGCCCGGTGCGCTTGCCGGTCGTCTCGTCGTAGTCGTAGAAGCCCGCACCGCCGCTGCGGCCGGGGCGCCCGAACTCCTCCACCATGCGGTCGATGACCGCGTCGGCAGGATGCGGCCGCCACTCGCCGCCCGCCTCCACCGTGGCCCGGCGCGTCTCCTCGCGGATCTTGCGCGGCAGGGTGAGGGTCAGCTCGTCCATCAGGGAGAGCACCTTGGCCGGGTATCCGGCCTGGGCGGCGGCCTGCTCCACGGAGGCCGGGTCGATGCCCTCCCCCACCATCGCCACGCCCTCGTTGAGGAAGTGGCCGATGACGCGGGAGGTGAAGAAGCCGCGGGAGTCATTGACCACGATCGGGGTCTTGCCGATCTGCCGCACCAGGTCGAAGGCGCGGGCCAGCGCCTTGTCACCGGTGTGCTCGCCCTTGATGATCTCGACCAGCGGCATCTTGTCGACGGGCGAGAAGAAGTGCAGCCCGATGAAGTCGTCGGCGCGCTGCACCCCCTCCGCGAGCAGGGTGATGGGGAGGGTGGAGGTGTTCGAGCACAGCAGGGCGTCCGGGGCGACGATGCCCTCGATCTCCTGGAACACCTTGTGCTTGAGCGCCGGGTCCTCGAAGACCGCCTCGATGACCGCGTCACAGCCCTCGAGGTCGCGCGGATCGGCGGTCGGGGTGATCCGGGCCAGCAACTGGTCCCGCTTGGCCTCGGTGGTCCGGCCCTTGGCGAGCGCCTTGGCCAGCAGTTCCTCGGAGTACGCCTTGCCCTTGGCCGCGGCCTCCACGGACACGTCCTTGAGGACGACCTCGATGCCCGCCTTGGCGCATGCGAACGCGATGCCCGCGCCCATCATCCCGGCGCCCAGCACCGCGACCTTGCGGACCTGGCTGGGCTCGATCCCCTGCGGCCGGTTGGCACCGGAGTTGACCGCCTGCAGATCGAAGAAGAACGCCTGAATCATGTTCTTGGCGGTCTGGCCGACAACCAGCTCGGTGAAGTACCGGGCCTCGATGATCTGCGCGGTCTCGAAGTCCACCTGGGACCCCTCGACGGCGGCGGCCAGGATATTGCGCTGCGCCGGGTAGGGCGCGCCGTTCAGCTGCTTCCGCAGATTGGCGGGGAAGGCGGGCAGATTGACGGCGAACTTCGGCTGCGCCGGGGTGCCGCCCGGGATCCGGTAGTCCTTGTCGTCCCAGGGCTGGGCCGACTCGGGGTGGGCGGCGATGAAGGCCCGCGCCCGGGTCAGCAGCTCCTCGCGGGTGGTCACGACGTCATCCACCAGCCCCGCCTCCTGTGCGCGCAGGGGGCTGTAACGCGTGCCCTGGAGCAGCCACTTGAGCAGCGCGTCGGTGACGCCGAGCAGCCGTACGGTACGGGCGACGCCCCCGCTGCCGGGGAGCAGGCCCAGGGTGACCTCGGGGAAGCCGATGCGGGCCCCGGGGGCGTCGAGGGCGATGCGGTGGTGACAGGCGAGCGCGATCTCCAGCCCGCCACCGAGCGCCGCGCCGTTGATCGCGGCCACCACGGGCTTGCCGAGGGTCTCGATCCGGCGCAGCGCACGCTTGATGCGGAGGTTCTTGTCGTAGATCTCCTGGGCCTGGCCGGGCCCGACCTGGATGAGGTCGTTGAGGTCGCCACCGGCGAAGAAGGTCTTCTTGGCGGAGGTGACGATGATGCCGCGGATGGCGTCCCGCTCGGCCTCGACGCGGTCGGCGATCGCGTCGAGGGAGTCGATGAACGCGGCGTTCATGGTGTTGGCGGACTGGTCGGGGTCGTCGAGCACCAGGGTGACGACGCCGTCGTCGTCCTGCTCCCAGCGGATGGTCGAGGCGGTGGTGGGGTGGGTCATCTGAGGTCTCCAGGGCGAAGGTGCGGGGGGCGGGGGCGGGGGGCGGGGGCGGAAGGCGGAGGAACGGCGGTGTCGGGGAGCCGCTCGGCTCCACGCGATGTCTTGGAAGCCGCTCGGCTCTACGCGATGTCTGGGGAGCCGCTCGGCTCTACGCGGTGTCCGTCACGATCCGTCGGACACCCCTAGAGCCGCTCGACCACCGTCGCGATGCCCATCCCGCCGCCCACGCACAGCGTCACCAGCCCGAACCGCCCGTCGCGCCGCTCCAGCTCGTCGATCACCGTGCCGAGGATCATCGCGCCGGTGGCGCCCAGCGGATGGCCCATGGCGATCGCGCCGCCGTTGACGTTGACCTTGTCCAGGCTCAGCCCCATGTCGTCCACGAAACGCAGCACCACCGCCGCGAACGCCTCGTTGATCTCGACCAGATCGATGTCGTCGATGGTCAGCCCGGCCTTGCCGAGCGCCTTACGGGTGGCGGGAGCCGGGCCGGTGAGCATGATGGTCGGGTCGGCGCCGGAGACGGCGGCGGAGACGATCCGGGCGCGCGGTGTCAGCCCGAAGCGCTCGCCGACCTCACGGCTGCCGATGGCGACCAGGGCGGCGCCGTCCACCATGCCCGAGGAGTTGCCCGCGTGGTGGACGTGGTCGATCGCCTCGACCCAGTGGTACCTCTGCAGCGCCACCGCGTCGAAACCGCCCGCCTCGCCGATGGCGGCGAAGGACGGCTTGAGGCCCGCCAGGGTCTCGGGGGTGGTGCCGGGGCGGATGTGCTCGTCGTGGTCGAGGACGGTCAGCCCGCTGCGGTCGCGGACCGGGACCACGGAGCGGTCGAAGTGCCCCTCCTTCCAGGCGCGGGCGGCCCGCTCCTGGGAGAGCGCCGCGTAGCTGTCCACGTCATGGCGGCTGTAGCCGCCGATGGTGGCGATGAGGTCGGCCCCGATGCCCTGCGGTACGAAACCGGTCTCGTAGTTGGTCATCGGGTCCGCGAACCAGGCCCCGCCGTCGGAGCCCATCTTCACGCGTGACATCGACTCGACCCCGCCCGCGAGCACCAGGTCCTCCCAGCCGGAACGGACCTTGGCCGCCGCCAGGTTGACGGCCTCGAGGCCCGAGGCACAGAAGCGGTTCTCCTGGACGCCCGCGACGGTGTCCGGCAGCCCTGCCGCGATGGCCGCGATCTTGGCGATGTCGGAGCCCTGGTCGCCGAGGGGGCTGACGACGCCGAGGACCACGTCGTCGATCGCCGCCGGATCGAGCTCGGGGAACCGCCGCCGCAGCTCATGGATGAGGCCCACCACCAGGTCGACGGGCTTGGTGCCGTGCAGGGCGCCGTCGGCCTTCCCGCGCCCGCGCGGGGTGCGGATGGCGTCGTACACATACGCTTCGGTGCTCACGTCAGCGGCCTTTCAAGGGGAGGGGTGCGGCGGGGACGGCTCGGTGGTCCGGCGGGAAGGAGACAGGGGGCTCATGACGGGTTTCCCTCGATGAGCGAGGTGACTCCCCAGTCGCGGGCCACCTCGTCGGCGTCCGCCCCTGGCCGGGCGGGCGCGCGGCGCACCGCGCCCGGGGTGGCGGAGAAGCGAGGGGCGGGCGCGGGCTGGGTGATCCCGCCGTGGTCGACGAAGGTGGAGCGGGCGGCGAGCTGCGGATGGGCCGGGGCCTCCCGCAGCGACAGTACGGGGGCGACGCAGGCGTCCGAGGCGCCGAAGACGGCGGTCCACTCCTCGCGGGTGCGCTCCTTGAAGCGGTCGGCGATGGCGGCGCGCAGCGCGGCCCAGCTGTCGAAGTCGTCGCGGGCCGGGGCCTTGTCGGCGATCCCCAGCAACTCGATGAACTCCTCGTAGAACTTGCGCTCCAGGGGCCCGACCGCCATATAGCCGCCGTCGGCGGTCTCATAGGTGCCGTAGAAGGGGCAGCCGCCGTCGAGGAGGTTGGTGCCGCGCTGGTCCCGCCAGCCGCCGGCGGCCATCATTCCGTGGGTGACGGCGGTCAGATGGGCGGTGCCGTCGACGATCGCGGCGTCCACGACCTGGCCGGGGCCGCCCGCGCGGGCGTGGTGCAGGGCGGCGAGGAGGCCGATGACGAGGTACAGCGAGCCTCCCGCGTAGTCCCCCAGGAGGTTGACGGGGGCGATGGGCGGGCCGTCGGCGGCGCCGATCATGCTGAGGGCGCCGGTGACGGCGATATAGCCGATGTCATGGCCGGCGGTCCGGGCGAGCGGGCCCTCCTGCCCCCAGCCGGTCATCCGGCCGTAGACCAGCTTGGGGTTGCGGGCCAGGCAGTCGTCCGGGCCGAGACCCAGCTTCTCGGCGACCCCCGGGCGGTAGCCCTCGATGAGGATGTCGGCGCGCTCGACGAGGTCGAGCACGGCGGCCGTGCCCCCGTCGGCCTTCAGGTCGATCAGCACCGAGCGCTTGTTGCGGTTGGCGAGGTCGTACTCCGGGTCGATCCGCAGGCCCCCGGCGCCTCCGGGGCGGTCGACGCGCACCACATCGGCTCCGAGGTCGGCGAGGACCATGGCGGCGAACGGGCCCGGCCCGATCCCGGCCAGCTCCACCACTCGCACTCCGGCCAGCGGACCGCTCGCCGCCCCTTCCGCCGCCACCGTCATGCCGTCCCCCAATCGTGTGACACCACCGCTGTAACACCGCCGATGCTAAGAACGCGTCCCGCATTCCACAAGCCCTCTCCCGGGCCTGTGGACAACCAAACCCCTTGGCCGGAAAGGGGGTTCGGCCGTGCGGGCGCGCGGCGGGCCGGGTGTGGCGCCGACCGGGCTTTTCGGATCAGGTCTTCTTCGGATCGGGCCCCGCCATCGACGGTCGCTGTCCGGGCACGAGATGGTCCTCGTCGCCCTCCGGATCGGTCAGCCGGCCCAGCCGGCCCGGCACGTCCGCACCGACCAGCACGATCACCACCAGCGTCAGCCCGAAGGTGAGCACGGCCAGCGCCCGCCCGAGGGACATGCCCTCGGCCAGATGAGCGCCGAGCACCGGCGCCACCGCGCCGCCGAGCGCCCCGGTGTTGTAGACGAAGCCGAGCGAGGCCGCCCTGCTCCCGGTCGGGAAGTGGCCCGCGATGTACCTCGGCAGGATGCCGGAGATCCCCTGGCTCAACGCGAGCAGGAAGAACAGCAGCACGCCCAGCCCGACCAGCGAGTCCTGCACCGCGAACACCGGGAAGACGAAGACCAGCGACGCGAGCAGGGTCACCGCGTAGGCGCGGCGGGTGCCGAGCCAGTCGCCCACGAAGCCCGCCAGCCAGCAGCCGGCCATGGTCCCGAACCCGGCGTAGAACATCACATCGGTGACCTCGGAGGGGGAGTACTCGAGCTGCTCCTTCAGATAGGTGGGCAGCAGCGCCTGGATCGGCCAGCTGTAGAGGAACGCGCAGAAGACCGTGCACATCAGGGACACATACAGCGGCCAGCGGCGCCGCCCGCCGAGCTGGGCCGCGAAGGCGAAGAGGCACCCCGCCGCCAGGACCGACAGCGGCCGGCGCCAGCCCGCGCCCGCCGGGGTGAAGACCAGGAACAGCGCGACGCTCGCGGCCACGGTCAGCGCCGTGTTGACGCTCGCCCGGACACGTCCGGCGAACAGCGGCCGGAAGGGGTTCGGCCGCGCCCGCGCCGCCCCCACCTCCTCGTGCCAGTCCCCGGCCTCCGGGAGGGCGCGCCGCACCCACAGGGCGACCAGCACCGGCAGCACGCCGATCCAGAACATCCAGCGCCAGCCCCAGTGGGGCACCACCCACTTGTAGAGCTCGGAGGCGATGATGGTGCCGCCCGAGTAGCCCGAGATGAGGAAGCCGGAGGCGCGGTTGCGCAGTCGCGCGGGCCAGCTCTCCAGGACATAGGTGGCGCTCGCGCTGTACTCGCCAGCCATGCCCATGCCAATCACTAGGCGGGCCGCGAACAGGCTGATGTAGTTCCAGGCGAACCCGCAGGCGAAGGTGGCGAGCGAGTAGAGCAGAATGCTGGTGATCATGGCGGCCTTACGGCCGTAGCGGTCACCCAGCGCGCCCAGCACCGCCCCGCCGAGCCAGCGGGTGATGAAGGCGCCCGAGACCAGGCTCGCCGCCGACGCGGTGCTCAGGTCGAACTCGTCGGCTATCTCGGTCAGGACGAGCGTGATCAGCACAAAGTCGAAACCGTCGAGCAGATAGCCGATCCAGGCGGCGAACAGGGACTTCCACTGACCGGGTGAGACCTCGCGGTACCAGGGCACCCTGGCGGCTTCGGTCACGGCAACAGCCCTCCCTCCTCCAGGAGTTGACGTACGGTCTTGACGGCCGCCTCGCCCAGCGGCACCTGGGGCGCGGCGGTGTCCGCGCAATCGATCACGCCCAGCAGCCGCAGCGCGGCCTTGAAACCGCCCAGGCCCGAGGAACTGCCGCCCATGAGGGCCGGATCCCCGGCGTCGGTGATGGCGAAGAGCGCGGCCAGCCGGTCCTGCTCGGCGGCCGCCTGCTCCCAGCGCCCCGCGCGGGCGTGCTCGTACAGCCGGACGAACCCGGCCGGATCGACGTTGGCCAGCCCCGGGACGACGCCATGGGCGCCCGCCAGCAGGGCGCCGTCCACCGACAGTTCGGAGCCGGTGAGCACCGTGAAGGTGTCGGCGAGACCGCGCCGGCGGACCTCGACCAGCAGCCGCCGCAGCGCCCCGTCGTCCCCGCTGCTGTCCTTGACCCCGGCCAGCGTGGCGTCGGCGGCCAGCGGCAGCAGGATCGAGGGCGTCAGCTTGGAGTGGACGGAGACCGGGATGTCATACGCGAACAGCGGCCTGTCCACGCCGTCGCGCAGCCGCCGGAAGTGGTCGGCGATCTCCAGGGGGTGGGTGCGGGTGTAGAAGGGCGCGGTGGCCACGATGCCGTCCGCGCCCGACTCCGCCGCCGTACGGGCGTGATCGAGCACCCGCGCGGTCGTCATGTCGATCGCCCCCGCGAGCACGGGAACCCGGCCGTCGGCGGCCTCGATGACCGCCGTAAGGGCCGTACGGCGGTCGCGGTCGCTCAGATAGGCGGCCTCTCCGCTGGACCCGAGCGCGAACAGCGCGCTCACCCCCGCGTCGATCAGCCGCTCGGCGAGCGCGGCGAGGGAACGCGTGTCGACCTCGCCCGTGGGCGTGAGCGGGGTGCACAGGGGCGGAACGACACCGGTAAGGGGAGCCGGAAGACTCATCGACACCCAGCCTTCTGGATAGCGGGACAATTGGGACGTGGGACGTCCTATGTTTGGGCCCGAATCTGACGGAGCGCCATCGCCCTGTCAAGTACATTCCCGCCGCAGCGCCTCGTCCGAATCCCGCCAGCGGTCCGCGAGCCCACCGGCCAGTCTTGGGCACATGGACGAAAACCATGAGATGCGGGCCATCGCGCCCGAGGCGCTGAAGCAGCTACGGATCACCGATGACGCGGGGAACCCGCCGCGCCTGGTGGTGGAGGACGAGGAGGGCGGCAGCCCGATGCGCTGCTGCCTGGGCCGGAGCCGGCCGCACGAGACCATCGCGCTCGTCTCCTACGCCCCGCTGCGCCGCTGGGCGCGGGAGACGGGGGCCACGCCCGGCCCCTACAACGAGGTCGGCCCGGTCTTCATCCACCTCGACGAGTGCGACGGCTGGACCGGCCCCGGCATCGCGGACGGCGTCCGGGGCCGGCGGCGGGTGCTGCGGGCGTACACGGCCGAGGGCAACATCCTCGGCGGCCGGCTGCTGAACGACGGCGAGCCGACGATCGAGGAGGGGCTGGCCGAGCTGTACGGGGACCCGCGGGTGGCGGCGGTGCATGTGCGCGCCGTCGAGTTCGGCTGCTTCCTGGCCGAGACGCGGCGGGTCTGAGGCGACCCTGGGGCGACCCCGGGGCGGGCGACGCCGGGGGGTACAGGGGTTCGCCCGGCGCCGCGCTCGGAGTACCGCACGCACAGCGCTCGGAGTACCGCGTGCACAGCCGCCACGTCCGGAGGTCGGGCTCACCGCACCGCCTTCAGGGCGTGGCGGCCTTCAGGGCCCGGCGGCACAGCGCGTCCGCGCGCCGCGTCGTCTCGGGCTGCCGGAAATCACGGGCCAGATGCAGGGTGTACGCGCAGGCGTCCGCGATGGTCACCCGATGGCCGACGGAGACGAAGAGCGGCTTCACCGCGTCGCGGGTGCGCAGCGCCCGGCCGACCTCCTCGTCCCCGTCGAGCAGGGGCGACCAGTCACCGCGGCGCGGCCCCGGGTCGGCGTGACGGAAGCCGAAGGGGTTCTTGGCGACGCCGATGGTGGGCAGCCCGGTGAGCACCCCGAGATGGCTGGCCAGCCCGAACCGGCGGGGGTGGGCGAGGCCGTAGCCGTCGCACACCACCAGGTCGGCTGGGCGGCCGAGCCGCCGGTCGAGGTCGCCCAGCGCGTCGAGGACGGCCGGGATCTCACGGAACGCCAGCAGCCCGGGGACGTACGGGAAGGAGACCCGGCCCACCGCGGTCGCCTCCGCGACGACGGCAAGGCTACGGGCGTCCAGGGCGACGGCGGCGGCCGCAACCAGGTCGTGCTCGTCGTCGTACGCCACATCCACCCCGACGACCGCGCCGGTGCCGGTGCCCGGCTCGGGCACCTCCCCGCCGACGACCACGGACCCCCGCGTCCGCTCCTGGACGGCGATGGCCTCGGCCTCGGTCGTGGGCCAGTCGCGGGGCAGCTCATATCGTGGATCGACGGCCCTGGTCATCGTGCGGTTCACGTTACTAGCCTGCCCGTCATGTTCGTACTGGAGATCACGTACACCGCCTCGGCGGACCGCGTCGAGGCCGCCCTCCCCGAGCACCTCGTCTGGGTGGACGACCACTTCGCGAACGGCGTCTTCCTCGCCTCCGGGCCCAAGAACCCCCGCGACGGCGGGGTCATCCTGGCGCTCGGCGACGACCGGGCCAGGATCGAGGAGATGGTGGCGAGCGACCCCTTCGTGGTCGCGGGCGTCGGCGACTACACCATCACCGAGTTCCTGGCCACGCGTACGGCCCCGGCGCTCGCCGAACACCGCCAGCAGCGACCGTAAGACGGCACGGGGACCGTAAGGACGACACGGGCGCTGGCGGACTTGCTGTAGTTCAGCACCTCGGACAGCCACATGCCCGCTCTGGCCGCGTATGTCGTCAAACGCTGTGTATAAGAGCCGCGGACCCATGGCGCCCTCCCGAGGGCGGGTAAGGGGCTACTTGTCGTCGAGGTCTTCGCCGTAGGTGACGTCGAGCTCTGCGGCGAGAGCCTCGGCCAGCTGCGGGGTCTGTCCATGGTCGATGATCACCTGCTTGAGTGAGGCGAGGCCGCGGAGCTGGGAGAGGTCGTTGCCGCGCAGGTCCAGGTGGCGGTACGTGCCGCCGTCGAACTCAGCAAGCCGTAGATCGCAGTCCTCGAACGCAGCTGTGCTCAGGTCGGCCGCATCGAACGTGGTCTCGCGCAGGGAGCACTGGGAGAAGATCAGGGGTCCGACGGCCCGGACGCGGGTAAAGGTGCTGTAGTCGAGCTTGCAGTTCTCAAACAGGACGTCGTCTAGGGTGACGTCCTCCAACATGGCGCCCATCAGCTTGCAGTCTCGGAAGACGGCGCGGGTGACCTTGCTGTCGGTCCAGCGCAGGGAGGACAGGTCGCAGCCGGTGAATTCCACAGAGTCGACGCGGAGCTTCTCCAGCCGGGCGCGCTGGGTCTTGAGCCCGGAGATCCGCCCATCGATCAGGTGCGTGTCGGCCAGGTCCAGCACGCGCAGATCCGCGTCGCCGTAGTGGAACTCCGCGACCCGGCCACGACCGCCTTCGAGCGAGGTCACGTGGGTCAGGTACAGACCGGGCTCCTCCAGCGAGGGCAGGGTAACGCTCGTGCGACGGATCGTGCGGGTTCCCATTGAGATGCCTTCCAACGAGGTGGGCCTGGTGCGGCACCGGCGGTGCGCCCTCGCGCGGGCACGCCGCCGACGGTGGGCTACCTCTTCTTGTTCCAGTTGTCCCACGTGGGCCGATTATCGAAGGGGGCGGGGCTCTTCCGCCAGTTGTCCCATGTAGGCCGGTTGTCCCACACCACCCCAGTGGTCATGGGAGCCGGAGCGACGTGGGTGGAGATCAAGTCCATCACGACCGGCGCGTCGGAAGTGGCTAATCCGTCGAGGAGTGTCATGTTGCTTGCCCTTTCTCCTTGGTTGCGAGGGTGGACAGGGCCGTGACCAGGGCCTGCCGGGAGACCCGGCAGTAGTTGGTCTCGGTGGACTTCAGGCTGCCGTTCTCGAAGTAGCGGTTGGCGGCCTGGGCGCCGCGACAGAAGTCGAAAAACGCGCACCCGGCCCGGCAGCGGTCCAGGCCGTTGAGGAAGTCTCGGACGTAGCGGAGTCGGTGCGCGCCGCTAAGGATCACGGGCAGGGGCTGGTGGAGGATGTTGCCGGCGCGGAAGTCGTCGTAGGCAGGGTCGGTGGTGTCCGCAAGCTCCGGGGAGAGCAGCACCACGTCACCGGCGACGGAGACGGTGGGGATCGGATCGAGGCGCCGCTCGTCCCATGCCGCGCGCTGTCCAGTGCGGATCAGGTGCAAGTACTCGGCGAGGCGTTCGAGTTCCCTCACCTTCAGGCGGTCGCCGTGGGAGCGGGTCCAGATGAGGGTGCGGCGCCAGAACTCCTCGGCCTGCGCGGGCGTGGGTGCCTGCCGGTCGGTATTGACGCCCTCGACCTCCTCGATGTTGAGCCCCGCCGAGTGGCAGCCCAGCTCCGCCAGGAATCCCAGCAGCTCATCGGGCCGAGTGATGGACTCGGTGGCCACGACCGAAATCACGGAGAACGGGATGCCGTGCTCACGCAATCGCCGGATGCCGTGGAGAATCCGGTCGAAGGCAGGCTTGCCGCGCAGGTCGACCCGCTCGGTGTTCAACGCGGCCGGGCCGTCGATGCTCACGCCCACGCGGATGTCGTATGCGGTCAGCAGCTCGCACCAGGTGTCGGTGATCAGGGTGGCATTGGTCTGCACGTAGTGGTGGACGCGGCCCGCGCGGCGCAGATCCTCGAAGGGGGCGAGCAGCGCCCTGAACTTCTGCGGGCCGAGCGCGAGGGGCTCCCCGCCGTGCCAGACGATCCCGATGGGCGGGCTGCCGCTGGCCGTGAGCTGAGCGACCGACATCGCCAGGGCGGCCGCGACATCCGGGTGCATGTGGTGCCTGAGCTTGCGGAAAGGCAGGTAGCAGTAATGGCAGTCGAGGTTGCACCAGGTCGTGGGCTGGACAACCACGGTCTGCGGGACCGTGAACCACTGATCGTAGCGGGCACGCCAGCCGGAGATGCGGATGCGCATCACGGTCCTTTCCCTCACCGAACAGGGCCTTCGCCCGCGCAGCCGATCGGCAGTGGCGGGGCACGCGTCCACCTTCCGGCCTGTCATAACGTGTATGCGATGACATTGCGATGTCATCGCCGATGACATGTCATCCGGCGCCCGTAGCCCCTGCTCTGCCGGCGAGTTCAGGAAAAGGCCAGTGGGCTATCGTGGCGAGCGTGCCTCGCTCGATTCTCATTCACGACGGCCGGACCACCAGCGACATCGGTCTGGTGTACATCTGCTCGGGCTACCTCGTCGAGCGCGGCAAGGTGCTGCTCGTCCACCACAACCGCTTCGACAAGTGGGTCCCGCCCGGCGGGCACATCGAGCCTGGCGAGTCGTTCGCCGGAACGGCCGTGCGGGAATTCAAAGAAGAGAGCGGCCTGCTGGTGGAGGCGATCTCCAGCCAGCCCGCCATCCACCCGGCCGACGACAACGCCACCCCCGAGCCGGTGCCGTTCTACGTGGACATCGAGCGGGAAGGGTTCGCCATCCCCGCCCTGGTCCAGTTCTTCTACGTCCGCCGCCAGGCAGGCACCGGCGAGCAGGCCGTGGAGGCGCAGTTGGAGGAGGTGCACGGGGCTGGGTGGTTCAGCCTGGAGGACCTGGAGCGGTTGCCGACCTTCGAGCAGGTCCGCTCCCTGGCACGCTTCGCCCTGCTGAACTACCCGGTCACCTCCGAGCGGGCCCAGGCGTAGCCGCCAGCTCCGTTCACGGTGTCGGCCATCAGCAACCGGGCCTGGGCGCCGCCGAGGGCGGCGGACACCGCCTGGTTCAGTCGCTGGACGTACTTGGGAACCGAGGACGGGGCAACGAACAGGGCCTGGGCGATCTGCTCGGTCGACATGCCCTCACGAGGACCGTCGTGCACGACCTTCGCCAGGTCGAACAGCCGCTCCGAGAGCTGACATGCCACCGGGCCGTCGCTGTCCGGTGTGATCAGCAGGACCGTGTGCCCAGCGGCAAGCTCGGCGCCCATGAGGGGGATCTCCGCCGCAATGTCGCTGTCACCGGCCCCGGCTTCCTCGCCGATGCCGATCCGGGCGAGACGGCCGAGGGCCTCCTGGTAGGCCGAGACGGTGTAGTACGCCGCGCGGATGGTGGCGCGCTTGCCAGAGGCGCCGGGTTCGTTCCACATCCCGGCCTCGGGCTCCCACAGGTCGTTCATCAGCCGCCACGCCGTGGACAGCCGGGGATCGCGCGGGTTGGCACCGGCCCGAATGACGGCCTGGGTGCACAGCGCGTACGCCATATGCTCCCACGCGGTGCCCTGTACGTCCTTGTCGTCCTCGACAAAGCTCTCCCAGCGGTGGTGGTTGCGCAGCAGCCACTGCCCGGCCTCGACGACCGCCTCGGACAGCCGCTTTTTCTGCACCGGGCCGTGGACGCCTCCGGCGTCCCGGGGCGCGTCCCGGTAGGCCAGTTCGCCTCCGGGACCGGCCCCGGAGGCAACTGCTGAGAGCGCCAGCAGGCACAGCGCGGTCTTGCTCGGGCTCGGGTCGGTATCCACGTAGGTGCGCCAACCCCAGGCGCCGCTGAACCGGCGGTGGTAGAGAAGACCATGGAGGCCGTGGTCGATCAGTGGCTCGACTCGCCCCAGCAGGCTCGTGGTGTCCGCCCCGCCCGGGAGGACGAAACCCGGGCCGAGCTCGTGGAGGGTGTCCCTGAGCTGGGCGAGCCCCTGCACGGCGAGGGCGGTCTGGTGCAGCGAGGTGTCGTCGAGACCGAGTACCTCGGGCCAGCCGTGGTCAACGCGATGGTCCTCGAGCCAGCCGACGCACCAGGCGGCGGCCTCCACGACACCGTCATGGTGGAAGAAACGCGGGTGCGACAGCAGCCCGGTCAGGCCAAAGGCGACGAAACGGGTGTGCTCACCACGGCCGCCCTTGTGACGGGGTCGGCAGTGCTCCGGAATGGCGCCGGTCAGAAAGTCGAGTGCCTCACGCACCGGCTGCCCCGCGAGCCCGGCGGCCCGCAGGATCGGAAGGACCTCGCTCGTGTTGACGATCGACGACACCGACGTGAGCGTGAGACCCCACCCGCCGTCGTAGCCCTGGTTGTGCAGCAGGGTCCGCGCGGCCTCTCCTGCTCTCGCTTCGAACGCCGAAAGACCCGCACGCGCCTTCCTCATGGCTCACCTCCACCGCCAAGTCCGGATGGCCCCGGCGGAGCCTTGCCCAACTCGACTTCTACGGACGCCTGTTCACCGCTCGGGCGCTACGGTGCATGGTCATGAAACCGTTCGTATTCCAGCATGCGGCGATCGCTCACGCCTTGAGAGAGACTATGAACGCGACCCACGATCCGGCGGGGAACAGGATGGCGGGGCCGTCAGGGTTCTTCGAGTCACGGACGGGGACGAGGCCCGGGAGGTTGTCGGCGACCTCGACGCAATTGCCGCCATTGCTGTTGCTGTAGCTGCTCTTGCGCCACGCGGCAGTGCTCAGGTCCGGGGTGGTTGGCATGAGTTCAGCCCATCTTGAGGCTTGCGATGAACGTGGCCCATGCCCCGGCAGGGAATATGAGGGCGGGGCCATCGGAGCACTTGGAGTCGCGGACCGGGACGACGCCCGAGAGGTTGTCCGCGATCTCGACGCAATTGCCACCGTCGTTGTTGCTGTAGCTGCTCTTACGCCAGGCGGCACAGCTCAGGTCCGGGGTGGTCGGCATGGGGTCCAGTCCTTCAAAACGGCTCGGATCATCGCCTCCGAGTCGAGAGGCGAGAGGGCCATGGCCCTGAGCAGATCGTAGTTCTCTCTACGTCGTGCGACAGCCTCTTGGTCCTCAATGATCACCCCGGATTGGCTGCCCTCGTCGTACGCCACCAACGGCTCACCGGGAATAGTGAACAGCGTCAGAGATCCGCCTCTCTCAGGATGGTCACCGGCGGTGAAGGGCAGCACTTGGATGGTCACGTGTGACTGTGTCCCACGCTTGAGGAGAGACGCCAGCTGAGCGCCCATCACCTCATGTCCGCCAACGGGACGACGTAGCACGGCCTCGTCGAGGATGAACCAGCAGCGCGGCGGTTTGGGTCGATCCAGCACCGTCTGACGATCCAAGCGGGCCTTCACCATGGCCTCGATTTCTGCGTCCTGAGCGTGGGGGCGTCCACAGCGCAGTCCGCGTTCGGCGAGCTGGGGCGTCTGAAGAAGCCCGGGGAGGGGAACAGCCCGCCGCAGGCGCCAAGACACGGCGGGCACCCCCAGCGGCCTAGTGGGAGACGCAGAGCCGGACCACGAGCGAGACACAGCCCCGGGAGTCGCCGGAGCCGGAGCCTCCGGGGTCGGTCGGCTTGGCCGTGGGCCGCTGCGTCGGCTCGTCCGTGGGCTGCCGCGTCGGCTGCCCACTCGGGGTGCTGCCCGGGTCCGACGTACCGCCGTCCGTCGGCTTCGCGGTCGGCTTCTGGGTCGGTTCGTCGGTCGGCCGGTGCGACGGACCGCTCGACGCGGAGGACGAAGGGGGCGAAGACGGTCGCGACGAGGGCGAAGCGGAGGAACCGGACGTCGGCGCCTTGCGCGAGGGGGATACGGCGCTGGACGGCACATCCGTCGGGGAGTGCCCGGTGGGCACGCTCGCGGTGGACGGCCGGTTCCGGGACGCCTCCCCCGGAACGCCCACCCGCGCCCCCTCCGAGTGCCGCGAGGCGCCCGGGGTGGCGGAGGAAGCGGAAGAATCAGCGGAGTCGGATGTATCCGACATGGACGGCTCCGAGCCCGCCGCCGGCTGCTGTGCCGCCGCCGAGCCGCCGTCCGTCAGCGCCAGCCCCGTCATGACCGCCGCCCCCGCGACCAGCAGCACAGCGCCCGCGGCCGCCGCGACCGCCACCGGTCCCGCCTGGCGCACCTGGCCGCGGACGAGGTGGTGCATGGAACGGCGGGAGGAGACCAGCGGCCCGTTCGAGGGCGCCGCGTGCGCACCGCCGCCGGTCGCCAGGGCAGCCGCTCCGGCGACCCCCGCGCCACCCACCGCGGCAGCGGCCGCCAGCGGCGCCAGGAAGCGCGCCATGTCCCGGTCGTACAGCGCGAGCAGCGCCGGGCCGGTCAGCGCGGACAGCCGGCCGTCGGCCGCGACCAACTGCTCCATCCGGCCCCGGCAGTCCCGGCAGCCGTCGATGTGGACCGCGATCTGCTCGGCCTGGTGAGGGGAGTCCGCGCCCCGCACATGATCGGGCAGCCCCTCCCAGTGCCCACCGCACGCGGCGCTCGCCGGATAGCCGGGCTGGGCGCGCAGGAACTCCTGGCGCACGCTCTCCCGGACGCGCTCCACCAGGGCCGCCGCGCCGTCCGGGCTCTCCCCGGCCCGCCACGCCACCTCCTCCGACGGGAGCCCGTCCACCTCGGCGAGCCACAGCACCTTGACCCAGCGCTGCGGCAGCTCGTCGAGGACCTGGACGAGCGGTTCGAGGTACGACGCCTGCTGCGGCGGACCCCCGTTCCCCACCCCGACCGACAGCGCCCTTACGGCGCCCGTCAGCTCGGCCGGGACGGCGTCGGCACCGAGGGGATGCCCGGCGCGGATCCGACGCCACACGCTGTAGTGCGCCTCGGCCACCAGGTCCCCCGCAACCCAGGGGTTACCGGTAAGAGTTCGGGCATATCCGCACAGACGCGAATATTCGGCTTCGTAGATTCGGCTGTAGGCGGCCGCGTCGAGCGCCGCGTGACCTTCGGTCATGGTGGAACAACCCCTGGGGTGGGTGCCTCGTCATTGCCGACGTTTCTGTAACAGCTCCGCACGGCGCCCGAGACCTTGCATGGTTTGGCAAGCCTAAATGCCCTATGTCCCCACGAAAAATCAGTCGTGACGCACGTCACGTCGAAAGTGGGTGCACTGGCCTGATCGCCCAAACGTCTTAACGGTCGTAAGGGCGACGCGCCCCGCACCTATCGCAAGGGAGCCGACGTGACCACAGTCATCGACCAAGCCGTCCAGGCACAGCTCATCGCGTCGACACCCGAGTCACGCGCGATTCCGGCGTGCCTGCGCTACGAGCGGGACGACCCGTTCGCCGTCCGCGTCTCCTTCCCGCCCTCCGCGTCCCTCGACGGCTCCGCGGTGGAGTGGACGTTCGGCCGCGAGCTGCTCGCGGCCGGGCTGCGCGGCCCCGCGGGCAGCGGGGATGTGCAGATGTGGCCGAGCGGACCGCAGGGGACGGTCCTGGAGTTCCACGCCCCCGAGGGCATGGCCATGGTCCAGTTCGACACCGCCGACCTCCGCAGATTCCTCGGCCGGTCGTACGCGGTCGTCCCCGAGGGCAGCGAGGCCGGGGAGCTCGACCTGGACGAGGGGCTGGCGTCGCTGCTGAGAGACGCCTGAAGCCCGTACGGAAGCCCGCGCCGGTATACGGAGGCCGCCTGGCTGGTACACGGAGGCCCCGGACCCGTACGGGCCGCTCGGGCCCGTAGGGACGCCCTGGCCCTTACGGGACACGCCGAGCCCGTACGGACGCCCTGGCCCTTACGGACGCCCTGGCCCTTACGGACGCCCTGGCCCGTACGGACGCCCTGGCCCGTACGGACGCTCGAGCCCGCCCTCGCGGTGCGGGGTCAGGTGGCGGTCACTGCCGTGGTCGACGCCAGCATGGTCGTGACGACGGCGGCCGCGAGCGCCGTCCGCACCTGCGCGATCACCTTCTCCAGCACCGGGCCCATACCCCCGCAACGCTCCCCCAGCTCCAGGATCCGCCGTTTGCGGACCTTGGCGTCCGTGGCCGTCACCACGGACCTCAGCTCACCCGCCGCCGCCAGGGTGACCAAAGCCGCGTCCCGTTCGGACACTTCGGCCGTCGGCTGCTCGCCGTGCAGCACGCGCACCGCGTCGTCCCGCATCCCGACCACCTGGTCGGGCCGTTCCAGCGTGTACTCCTTGGCCGGGAACAGCCCCAGCATCCGCTTCCCCTTCGCCCGCACATATCCGGCCGCCACCATCTGGTCGCGGACCGCGTGCTCGGTCAGCCGCGGCTGATGTCCCACCCAGATCTGCCAGCTGCGCGGCCGGGATTCGCCGATCAGCTCCAGCAGCCCGTCGAGCGCTTGGTCGCCGGTGGCGGCATCGGGCACGGGGCAGGGGCTGCCGTCGGCGTCGGTGAGCATGCCCCGCTGAACGAGTTCGGTGAGCGCGGCGGCGCGGACGAGGAGGGCGGTGTGAGCACCGGCGGGCTCGCCGGTCTCGGGGTCGTAGGAGAGCAGGTAGAGCGAGGCGGCAAGGGAGAGCGATCCGTTCGGCACGGGAAACCTCCGACGGTCGGGCGTCCGGTGGGGGGCGTGCTTCGACCATATCCGCCACGCACCCTCATGATCGACCCTCCGCCACGCGTCTCCGCGCCTCCTGGGAACACGTCACCTGACCGAGGCCCGGTCGCCCGGAACACGTCACCTCCCCGGCTCTTGGCATCCCCCGGGGACATGGCTCCTCCCCGGACACGACGGCCCCCAGGTCGGCGGCCCGGGGATACGCGGAGGTGGCGGCTACGCGTACCCCCGTGTGTACGCGTGGCCGCCACCGGTCCCACCCCGCCCCCGTCAGCCCCTCGGGGCGCATCCCCCGTCCCCCGTCCCCCGTCAGACCCCGTCAGGTTCCGTCAGACCCTGCTCACGGGTGGTACAGCTTGACCACGGCAGTCGTGGTGGTGCGCTTGAAGTCGGCCAGTGGCGCCTGGTCGTAGCCGCCCATCTCGCCCCACGTCACCACGGTGACGGTCCGGCCGTCGCGGCCCACGCCGAAGAGGTGGATGCCGGGCTCCGAGTCCGGGTACGAGGTGTGGACGCCGTAGGCATGGGCGCCGTCCTCGGCGGTCAGAGCGCCGTAGTCCCGCCAGGAGGCGGTGCCCTCCGGGTACTGGCGCTCCCAGTCGGCGGCGCAGTTCCGGATCTTCTTCTCGGCCGCGGCGGCCAGCTCGCGGGCCGCCTCCACCGTGCCGGTCCTGACCACGACCTGGGTGGCGCCGGTGTCGTACTCGGTCCAGAACGTGCGGTGGGTCGTCCCGGCCGACGGGAAGGTCTGCTCCACGCAGAACGGAGGGGTCTCGGGCAGGCCCTTGGTGACATCGCTCGCGTACCAGTCGGAGCTGCGGTGCGGCGGGAGTTCCCTCGGCACGAGGTGGCCGGGGGTGCGCTGGGGCACGGCCGCCCGCGCCCCCGCCTGGGCCTGGGCCTGGGTCTGGGTCTGGGCCTGGGCCTGGGCCGGCCCGGTCCCGGCCACGACCGCGGCCGCTGCCACGGCCGCTGCCACGACGCCGAGCGCGGCGCCGCGGAATGAGTGCGTGGGCTTGCGCATGAGGTGCTTCCTCGTCTCTTCCCGATCTCAGGGTTTCAGCATGTCGCCGCCGCACCGGGAGGTCGCGGCGGCAGGACAAGCGTGTGCGCCACCTGGCCGTGGCGGCTACGACCGGCGGGGCATTCGGGACGCTGGAACGCCTGCACGTACGCTGACTTGGGGGTATGACAACACCCTGGAACGCGCTCGTGGGACGCCCACGGGACGACTCGCGGTCCCGGGGACGATATTGGGGGGTGGTGGGCGTGGGGAACGCCAAAGAGGTTGAGGACTTCGCCGAGAGACTGCGGGCGCTGAAGGAGCGCTCGGGCCGCAGTTACGGCTCGCTGGCCACACGACTGCACGTCAGCACGTCCACGCTGCACCGCTACTGCAACGGCGACGCGGTCCCGGCGGACTACGCCCCCGTCGAGCGCTTCGCCCGGCTGTGCGGCGCAACCCCGGACGAGCTGGTCGCCCTCCACCGCCGCTGGATCCTCGCGGACGCAGCGAAGCGCCGTGCGCGCGAGAGCGAGGTGTCCGCACCGCGCGGGGGCGACGGCGGGGACGCGGACGGCGGGGACGCGTCCGACGGCGGGGACGCGTCCGACCGCCCGGCCGCGGACGGCACCGCACGGGGGACGGACGGCCGGTCCGGTGGCGGTGAGCCGCGGCAGTCGGCCGACTTACGAGGCGCCGACGCCGCGTCGGACGCGTCCGGGACCACCGCGGCGCCCGCCGTGCCTCTGGCCGCCGACCGTCGTCAGGGGCGGGTCGCCACGCCCGGCCCGGGGCCGGTGACCGGCCCGCACCCGGATGCGTCCACGGCCACCGGGCCGGCCGGAGGCAGCGCCACCGGGCCGGAGGCCGGTGCGCGCTCGCGCGACGCTCAGCCGCGCGCGGCAGCCGATGAGCGACACGAGGCCGCCACCCCGGCCGACGACGCGTCGAGGGCCGCTCCGACGCCCGACGCCCGCCCGGCCGCACACCGCGCGTCCGCCGCGGCCGACCCCGCATCGGGCCGCCCCGGAGAAGACAACGGCCCGGACCGGTCGGCACGGGCTCGTGGTGCCGCGCACCGCGGCGCGGCCGCACATCCGGACGGCGACCCACACCGGCGCGCCGACGACACCGACCGGGCCGACGGCACACGGACCAACGACCCCCGGCCCCAACCGCCCGGCGTGCCCGCGGGCGAGGCCGGATCGGCGACCACGGCCGCGGCCACATCCACGGCCAAGGCCAAGGCCGGCCCCACGGCCACGGCCACCGGCAAGACCGGCCCCGCGCCCACCGGCAAGACCGGCCCCGCGCCCACGGGCAAGCCCGGACCCGCGCCCAGCGGCGACGCCGAACCCGCCCTCACGAACAAGACCGACCCCCCGCCCGCCAAACGAGCCCGGCTGCGCGCCGTGGCGGCAGGGACCACCGACACCGCCGTCCCCTCACGCGTGCGCCGGCCATGGGCGCTGCTCGCCGGGGCCGCCGCCGTTGTCGTGCTCGCCGTTACGGCGGTCGAGGTGCGGCCGCCCGGCGATGACGACCGTAAGGACACCGCGGCCGTGCCTCCCTCCGCCGCACCGTCCTCCACGCCGCCCGCCGGGCCGACCGCCCGGGGCCATCTGGACCGTCAGACGACGGACGGCGACGACAAGGCGTCCGGCGCACCGCGCGGCGACGACGGGAAGGGTGAACGCGGTAAGGAGCGGAGGGCCAACGGGGACGCCTCCGGGTCCCCCACGTCCGGCGCGACCAAGGGGCCGGGCCACGGCGGGTCCACCCAGGTCCCGCTCACCCTCGCCACCCGTTCCCACGTCTGGGAGAACGGCTGCGGCCACCGCTATCTCATCGACCGGCCCCCGTCCCAGGTCGCCCCGCCGCCCACCGAGCAGGACGCCCCGACATGGGCCGCCGCCCATGACGCGGTGCACGGCGGGACCACCAACGTCGAGGTCACGGTGCAGGGCCGGGCCTCGTCGGCCGTCGTCCTGCGAGCCCTGCACGTACGGGTCGTGGGCCGCCGCACCACGCTCGCGTGGTCGTCGTTCGCCATGGACAACGGCTGCGGGGGCTCCCTCACCCCGCGCGCCTTCTCGGTGAATCTGGACGCCGCCCGTCCGCTGGCCCACCCCATCGACGGCAATGACGCGGGCAAGCCGATCCCCGCCGTCCAGTTCCCCTACCGCGTCTCGGCCTCCGACCCCGAGGTGTTACTGGTCAAGGCCCGGACGGCGGGCTGCGACTGCAGTTGGTACCTGGAGCTGGACTGGTCGAGCGGCGGCCGCTCGGGGACGGTGCGGATCGACGACGACGGCTCGCCGTTCCGCACCAGCAGCGTCAAGGGCCGCCCCGCCTACGCCTACGACTACACCGACGGCACCTGGCACAAGAGCGACTGACCCGAGGGTCCCAGGGATACCGGGCCCCCGGGACCCCGGGCCCCCCGCGCCCCCGGAATCCCCGGAACCCCCGGAATCCCCGGAATCCCCGGAACCCCCGGACCCTGGCCCCCGGCCACACCGCCATCTCACTCCACCGTCGTCGTCAGCCGCAGCGCCGCGTCCCGCACATCCGCGTGCGGATGGCCGCGCAGCGTGCGCAGCCGCTCCCGCCAGGGCTCCGCCCACTCCGTACGGGCCCCGGCCACCTCTGTAAGGGTCGCGGCGAACAGTCCGGAGGCGTGGCCGCCGTCCTCGTCGAGTTCCCGCGCGGCGCGCAGCAGGGCCGCGTCGGAGCCCGGCCGCGTGGCGGTGTTCAGCCGTCGGCGCAGGGTGTCGGCGGTACGGACGGCGAGTGCGGGGCGGGTGGTGTGCAGCCGGGCGAGGCGGGCGAGGGCGGCGGTCAGCGGGCCGGGGCGGGAGTCCAGGTCGAGGGCGTTCACCAGCACATGGGCGGCCTCCTGGACGAACGTCTCGTATCCGGCGAGGAGTTCACCGGCGGCCCGCGCGGTGCGCCGGGTCACCCGGGGCCGCATCCGGGCCCGGGTGGCGAGCCGGTCGGCGAGGTGCCGGATGCGGCGGTGGGCGGGGCGGTCCCGGTCCGGTTCGGCGTCGGGGCCGCCGGGCCGGGCGTCGGCGGTGGCGAGCGCGGCGAGCGCCCAGGCCAGCGGGTTGTCACCGGGCGAACCGTCGGGCGCCGCGGCCATCAGGTCCAGCAGGGCGTCGGCGGCGGGCCGCCAGCTCGCCCGGTTGCCCAGGTCGGTGACGGCCGCGACCAGTACGGCCGCCGCGTCCGGCGCCCACGGCGACCAGCGGGCCAGCGCCCCGTAACCGGCCGCCGCCACCTCGGGGTCGTCGGTGTCGCAGACGGCACGTATGAGCTGGGCGTAGCGGCCGCGGTGGGCCTCGGGGAGGTCCAGCGGGCGGGTGCGCAGCACGGCGTGGCGCAGCTCGCGGCGGCCGCTCGCGGCGGCGGTCAGCAACTCCCAGGCGCGTTTGGTGTCGAGCAGCCCGGCGGCGAAGGCGACACAGGCGGCCTGCACATCGGGGTGCTGGCCGGGCAGTTCGAAGGCGTCGGCGAGCAGTGCGGCGGCGTCGGCCACCGGGAGCAGGGTGGCGGCGAGCCGGATGGCCTCCTTACGGCTGGTGACCTTCGCGGGGACGGGCGGTACGGCGGTGGCGACCCCGTCCGGTGCGAGCACCCCGCGCACCAGTCGCCCCAGCCGTGACGGCTCGGCGTACCGGGACGCTCGGGTGGCCGCGTACATCGCCACCCGGGCCCGGTCGTCGCCCGCGTGGGCCAGCAGGGCGGGCAGGGCCTCGCCGGGGCGGTCGGTGCGGGCGAGGGCGGCGAGCGCGGTCTCGGCCAGGACCACATCGTCGGTGTCCGTCCAGGTCCGGACGGTGGCCGCGCCGTGGCCGGGGATCGGCGCGGCGTCGGCGACGGCGGCCGCCCGCTGCCCCGGCCGCAGGGAGGTGTCGGCGGCGGCCCGGTCCAGGACGCGGGCGGCGGCGGCCTGCTGACGGGGCAGCCAGCGGCCGGTGTCCCGCCCGGTGGGCGGGGTCCAGTGGGTGCCGGGGGTCAGAAAGCGCCCGTACGGCGGGGTGTCGCCGAGGACGAGGTCGAGCAGATCGGTGCGACGGCGGGTCAGCACGGCCAGGACGGGCGGCAGCACGGCCGCCGAGGGCTCGTGCGCGAGCAGCTCGGCCACGCGGGCGTCCCGCTCGGCGGGTGGCTCCAGCCACAGCCCGATGGCCGTGCGGGCGGTCGCGTCGCTGCCGAACGAGATGGCCTGCCACAGGAGTTCCTGCAGCTCGGGCAGGGCGTGGGCGCGCCGCCCGAGGGAGCGGGCGAGGGCGAAGGTCAGCTCGTGGTCGACCCGTTCTGCACCCGCCTCCAGCCACGGCCGCAGCGCCTCGAACACCGCCTGCTCCTGACCGCGCCGCAACTGGTGGTCGAGACGGCCCAGGTCGGCGGCGCCGACGCTGCCCGCGAGCCGGGTGAGGGTGCGCAGCGCCCAGCCCAGCAGCTGCCGCCGCCCGGTGACGGCGTGTTCGCGCAGCAGCGCCACGGCCAGGTGGCGCAGCGCCTGGCGGGTGGCGGAGGACGAGTCGCGCGCGGAGATGGCGTCGGCGGCGATGCGGTCCAGGTGCTCGGCGGCGTCGTCGGTGAACAGCGCGGGATGGGTGCGGGCGAGCGCGCCGAGCGCCGCGGAACGCACCGGGTCCTGCTCGTTGCGCAGCCGCTCCAGCAGGCGCAGCAGCTCGGTGAGGGCGTCCGGGTCGGCGGATCGGGCGACGCACCGGATCAGCAGCGGATGGGCCAGGGCGCGGTCCTCGGCCGAGGAGCGCCGCACGGCGGCCTCCAGCTCCTCGCGCGCCTCCTCGACCGGCAACTGGGCCACCGACTCCAGCACGGTGGTCCAGGGCGCGCCGCGCTCGCGCGCCTGAGCGGCCATCCGACGGGCCTCGGCCTGACGGCGAGGGCGCGGCAGGACCTCGAGCACGGCGGGCTCGATCACGGCGTGGGAGACATCGCGGCGGTGGGTGGCCTGGTCGTGGGCGGACTGGTCGTGGGCGGACTGGTCGTGGGTGGCCTGAGCGTTTGTGGCCTGGCCGTCGGTGGCTCGGTCGTCGGTGACCCGGCCGTCGGTGGCCCCCTCGTCGGCAGCCCGGTCTGTGGCCTGGCGGTAGGCGGCCTGACCGTGAGCGGCCCGGCCGGCGGCCCGGTCGAAGGTCGCCTGGTCGAAGGTCGCCTGGTCGTAGAACGCGGAGCGGCGGGCGGGCGGCAGCGTGGCCAGCAGCCGGGCGAGAGCGTCGGGGTCCGCGTCGTGCCGCAGGGCCCGGCCCAGTTCGGCCAGCTCCGGCGGGTCGGCGCGGACGAACCGGCGCAGCACGGCCCGGTCCAGCCGCCGCCGGGTGCCACCGTGCTCGGGGGCGAGCAGCAGCCGCAGCGTACGGCTCGGCTCGGCGGCCACCAGCGCGGACAGCCGGGCCCGTACGGGGGTCGGCAGCGGGCCCTGGCCGTAGTCCTCCAGCAGGTCCAGCACCCGCTCGGGCTCGACGGGCGCGGCGAGCGCAATACAGGGCGCGTAGCGGGTCCACCAGTCGGCGCGCAGCGGTGCGGGCAGGGCGGTGAGCTGGCGGGCCACCTCGTCCAGGACGGTGCGAGGATGCCGGGAGACGAGGGGCCGCCAGCCGCGGACGGCGTGGAACAGCTCGGGCAGCAGCCGCCCCACGGTCTCGGGCCCGCAGCCCGGGAGCAGCCGGGCGGCCTCGCCGTCGCCCCAGCGCTCCCGGAACGGCTCGATCAGCCGGTCCGCGAGCGCGGTGCGCCGCCCGGCCACGACGGTGCGCGCCAGTTCGCGCCGTACGGTGGCGGGCGCGTCCTCGAACGCCGCCTCCAGCGCATCGTCCGGGACCGCGCCGGGGCCGCCGCGACGTGCGGTGTCGAGGGCGCGGTGCCGCACCACGGGGTCCGGGTCGGCGAGCCGCGCCGCGAGATGGCCGGTGCGCCCGCCCGCCGCCGCGGCCACGGCCGCCAGCCGCCGCTCGTACGTCCCGCGCCGCTCCAACTCCTCAATCAGCGCGCCCAGCCGCCCCTCGGCGCTGGCCGCCCGCGCCCGCCCGGCCAGCTCCCGCATCCGGCGCGGAAAGGGCAGCGGGTCGAGGGCGGCGAGCAGCTCGTCGGCGAGGGCGCGCCGGGGATCGGGGACGCCGAGGACTTCGGAGCCGCCGTCGGCTCCGGGAGCCCCATGGGCTTGGGGAGCGCGGGGAGGCTCGGGGCCGCGGTGGGCTTCGGACGCGTTGACCATGCCAGGGATTGTGCCGCCCACGCGTGCGGTCACACGTCCCGCCGCAAGATGGTTTCCCGTGACACCCGTCGCCCCGGCGCCTCGCGCCCGGCCACGCTCGCTCGCGCGTGCCACATCTGGGGCTTCATCTGGGGCTTCGCCCCGCCCCCTCGCGTGCCCGCCACGCCCCCTCGCGTCCCGCCCGCGCGTGCCACATCTGAGCCACGATCCGCATGGCCCCGACGCCCCACGCCCCGCCAAACCGCACCCCGCCAAACCGCACCCCGGCGACGGCCCCCGGCGAAGGCCCCGGGAACACACCCCGGCCGGGCACGCCGATCTCAGCATGGCCGCCGGGACGCGCCCTCCCGCCCCCACCGCGCCCACTCCCGTCCGCACCACGCCCGCGCACATCCCCACCGCGCCCACGCACATCCCCCACCACGCCCACGCCCGCGCCCCACGCCCCACCGAGCCGAGCCACACCCCCGCAACGACCCCCGGCACGCGCCGGACCGGGCACGCCGATCTCGCGGGGCCGCCGGGCCCGCACGTCCCCACCGCGCCCACGCACATCCCCCACCACGCCCACGCCCGCGCCCGCCCACGCCCGCGCCCGCCCGCATCCGCGGCCCCCGTACGTCGTGCGAGGGGGACCCGGGCCATTTACGCTCGGTGTGTGGGCCGGACGGGTGCGTCGATGGATCCACTCGGGACCGGCCCTGTCGTCCGAGCCCGGAGGAACCCATGCCGGAGCTTTTCATCGGCGGCCACTGGACGACCGCCCTCGACGGACACAGCCGCGAGATCCGCTGCCCGGCGGACGGCTCACTGGTCGCCGTGGTCGACGAGGCGGGGCCGAAGGACGCCGCCGCGGCGGTGGCGGCCGCCCGGGACGCGTTCGACCGCGGATCGTGGCCCGGCACCCCGGCCGGTGAGCGGGGCGGACTGCTGCTGCGGGTGGCCGATCTGCTGGAGCGCGAGAAGCCGACGCTCGCCCGCGCCGAGTCCCTGGACACCGGGAAGCGGCTGGTCGAGAGCGAGTACGACCTCGACGACATCGCGAACTGCTTCCGCTACTTCGGCACCCTCGCCTCCTCCGGGAGCGGCGGCCGCGTGGTGGAGGTGGGCAGTCCGGAGATCGACAGCCGGGTGGTGCACGAACCGGTCGGGGTATGTGTGCTGATCACGCCGTGGAACTATCCGCTGCTCCAGACGGCCTGGAAGGTGGCGCCCGCGCTGGCGGCCGGGAACACCTTCGTCCTCAAGCCCAGCGAGCTGACCCCGCACACCGCGATCCATCTGATGCGGCTGCTGACCGAGGCCGGGCTGCCGGGCGGCGCCGCCAATCTGATCCTCGGCTCGGGGGCCACCGCGGGCGCGCCGCTGGTCACCGACGAACGCGTGGACCTGGTGTCCTTCACCGGCGGAGTGGTCACCGGGCGCTGGATCATGTCGGCCGTCGCGCCCACGGTGAAGAAGCTGGCCCTGGAGCTGGGCGGCAAGAACCCCAACATCGTCTTCACCGACTGCGACTTCGACACCGCGGTGGACTACGCGCTCACGGCGGTGTTCCTGCACTCCGGGCAGGTGTGCTCGGCCGGTGCCCGGCTGCTGGTCCAGGAGCAGCTGCACGACGCGTTCGTCGACGAGATCGTCCACCGGGCCCGGAACATCCGGCTGGGCGGGCCGTTCGACGAGAACGCCCGCACCGGGCCGCTGATCTCCGCCGAGCACCGCCAGAAGATCACCGACTATGTGGTGGCGGGCATCGACGAGGGCGCGGTGCTGCGCTGCGGCGGGACCCCGCCCGACGACCCGGACCTGGCGAAGGGCTTCTACTACCTGCCGACCGTGCTGGACGACTGCACCCCGGACATGTCGGTGGTGCGGGACGAGTCGTTCGGCCCGGTGCTCACCGTGGAGCGGTTCCGGGACGAGGACGAGGCGGTGGCGCTCGCCAACGACACGGTGTACGGCCTGGCGGGCGGGGTGTGGACGCAGGACACCGAGAAGGCGCACCGGGTGGCGTCCCGGCTGCGGGCCGGGACCGTATGGATCAACGACTTCCATCCGTATGTCCCGCAGGCCGAGTGGGGCGGGATGAAGCAGTCCGGTGTCGGCCGGGAGCTGGGTCCGTCGGGGCTGCACGAGTACCAGGAACTCAAGCACGTCTGGCGCAACACCGCGCCGCGTCCGCAGCGGTGGTTCGATTGACGGCGACCGAGCCGGACGGACCGCCGCCGGAGCCACGGCCGGACGGTGCGCACGACGACGACTCGCTCACCGAGCTCGGCTACCGTCCGGAACTCGAGCGCACTCTGGGCAACTTCCACACCTTCGCCGCCGGGATCAGCTACATCTCCCTCCTGACCGGCACCTTCCAGCTCTTCTACTTCGGCGTGGCGCACGGCGGTCCGGCGTACTGGTGGTCGTGGCCGATGGTGTTCACCGGGCAGCTGATGGTGGCGCTGTGCTTCGCCGAGCTGGCGGGCCGCTATCCGGTGGCCGGTTCGGTCTACAACTGGTCCAAGCTGCTGGGCGGTCCCCATGTGGGCTGGCTGGGCGGCTGGATGATGATGACGGCGTCGATGGTGTCGCCGGCGGCCGTGGCGCTCGCCTACCAGGTGACGCTGGAGCAGGTCTCGGCGTGGTTCCAGGTGATCGGCGACGGCTCCACCGGGACCGAGCGCGCGGCCAACGCGGTGCTGCTCGGCAGTGTGCTGGTCCTGTTCACCACGCTGGTCAACGGCTTCGGGGTGAAGCTGATGGCCCGTATCAACTCCGCGGGCGTGGCCATCGAGCTGATCGCCACCGTCGTGCTGATCCTGCTGCTGGCCGCGAACATCACCCGCGGCCCGTCGGTGGCGCTGGACACCTTGGGCCGTGGCCAGGGGGAATCGCTGGGCTACCTCGGCGCGTTCCTCACCGCCTCGCTCGCCTCGGCGTATGTCTCGCTCGCCTCGGCGTATGTGATGTACGGCTTCGACACGGCGTCCTCGCTGGGCGAGGAGTCGCTGGACCCGGGCCGTAACGCGCCGCGCGCCATTCTGCGGGCGCTGGTGGCCTCGTTCGCCCTCGGCGGGCTCATCCTGCTCTTTTTCGCGTATCTGATGGTCACCCTGCCCATGCTGGTACGGCGGCTGAGGAGCCAGTGGCGCCCGGCCGAGGGCCGCTTCTCGCTGGGGCGGCTTGGCCTGACGGTCAACGCGCTGGCCGTGCTGTGGGGCACGGCGATGACCGTGAACCTCGCCTGGCCCAGGGCGCAGGTCTACAACGCCACCGGCCCGCAGCACTGGTATCTGCGCTGGGGCGCGGTCCTGTTCGTCGGCGCGATCGCGCTGGGCGGTTTCACCTCCTACTGGTTCGTCCAGCGGGCCCGTACGGGTGTGCTCGCCGAACACGCGGCCGCCACCGCCCCGTGAGGACGTGAGGTGAGGAGGAGAGGAGGAGAGGCCCGTGGACCAGTTCGACTACGTGGTGGTCGGCGGCGGTACGGCCGGATCGGTGGTCGCCTCCCGGCTGTCCGAGGACCCCTCGGTGCGCGTCTGCCTGCTGGAGGCGGGCCCGTCGGACCTCGGGGACGACAACGTGCTGCGGCTGAACCGCTGGATGGGGCTGCTGGGCTCCGGCTACGACTGGGACTACCCCGTCGAACCGCAGGAGAAGGGCAACAGCTTTCTGCGCCACGCCCGCGCCAAGGTGCTCGGCGGCTGCTCCTCGCACAACTCCTGCATCGCCTTCTGGGCCCCCGCCGAGGACCTCGACGAATGGGCCGCCCTGGGCCTGGACGGCTGGTCGGCCGCCGACTGCTTCCCGCTCTTCCGGCGCCTCGAGGACAACGACGCGCCCGGCGACCACCACGGCCGCGGCGGCCCGGTCCGGATCCGCACCGTGCCGCCCGAGGACCCGTGCGGCAGGGCGGTGCTGGCGGCCTGCGAGGAGGTGGGCATCCCCATCACGCCGTTCAACACCGGGACGACGGTGGTGCGCGGAGCCCACTGGTTCCAGATCAACGCCCGTGAGGACGGCACCCGCTGCTCCGCCTCGGTGGCCTATCTCCACCCCGTCCTGGACTCCCGGCCCAATCTGGAGGTGCGCACCGGACTCCAGGCCAGACGGCTGGTCCTGGACGAGGACCGGCGCTGTACCGGGGTGGACTACCTCTCCCCCGACCTGATCCACACCCTGACGGTGCACGCCCGGCGCGAGGTCATCGTCTGCTGCGGCGCCATCGACACCCCGAAGCTGCTGATGCTCTCCGGGATCGGCCCGGCCGCACATCTGCGGGAGACGGGGGTGGAGGTGGTCGTGGACTCCCCCGGGGTCGGTGGCAACCTCCAGGACCACCCCGAGGGCGTCATCATGTGGAACGCCGAGCAACCCATGATCAAGAGCTCCACCCAGTGGTGGGAGATCGGCATCTTCACCGCCACCGAGCCCGATCTGGACCGCCCGGACCTGATGTTCCACTACGGTTCGACGCCCTTCGACATGAACACCTACCGCCGGGGTTACCCCACTTCGGAGAACGCCTTCTGCCTCACCCCGAACGTCACCCGGGCCCGCTCCCGTGGCACCGTGCGGCTGGCCACCCGCGACTTCCGCGACAAGGCGCGCGTCGATCCCCGCTACTTCACCGACTCCTACGACATGGACATCATGACCCGCGGTCTGCTCCTGGCGCGCAAGATCGCCGCTCGGCCCGCGCTGGCCATGTGGGCGGGCGCCGAACTGGCCCCCGGGGCCGATGTGAACAGCGCGGACGAGCTGGCCGGGTACATCCGCCAGACCCACAACACCGTCTACCACCCGGCGTGCACGGTGCGGATGGGCGCGGCCGACGACCCGGACGCCCCGCTGGATCCGCGGCTGAGGGTCAAGGGGGTGACGGGGCTGCGGGTGGCGGACGGCTCGGCGATGCCGTATCTCATCGCCGTCAATCCGTGCATCACGACGATGATGATCGGCGAGAAATGCGCGGACATGATCAAGGGCGGCCGTCCCTGAGCGACGCTTGACTTCCGGTCGCTCCTCCCGCCCCTCGGTCAGCCTCGCCGTCGGCACCGAGCAGCTGATCGCGTCCACCGCCGGGACGTCGTACCGGAGGGCGAAGCCGAAGCCCACGATGCCCAGGACCCCCTCCTCCCGGTCGATGGCGTGGCCCCGCTCCCGCGTCCGCTTCAGATCGGCCAGGAGCGAGGCCCGGGTGCGGTGGGTGTTGGGCGTCATCGACGCCAACTTGCCGTTCTCCAGCGGAAGTTCACCGTCGATCCGCTCGGCGAGCAGCGCCGACTTCTCCCGCTACCAGGCGAGCGCGGTGGTCATCAACCTCGGCACCAACGATGTGGGCCGCGGGGTGACCCCGGCGCAGTTCCAGGCGTCCTACGCCGGTCTGCTGCGCAAGGTCCGCACCGCCTATCCGAACGCCTGGATCTTCGCGCTGCGCACCTTCAGCGGCCGGTTCGGCACCGAGACCAAGGCCGCCGTGACCGCCTCCGGCGACGCCAGGGCCTCCTACGTCGACACCACCGGCTGGCTCGCCGCCGACGACCTCTCGGACTCGGTCCACCCCAATGACAAGGGCCACCGCACCATCGCCGACCGCCTGGCCCCGGTCATCTCCCAGCACCTCCCGGGTCTACCGCAGGTGAGCCGCCACAACCCACGGTGACCAGCCGTTTGTCCCGTTTGGACGGCGTGGGGGACGGTACTCGGGAGCCATGGTTCGATGGGGATACACGATGATGACCGAGCAGGCCGGGCCACGTCAGCTCGTCGACGACGTGGTCCGGGCCGAGCAGGTCGGGTTCGACTTCTCGGTGACCTCCGACCACTACTTCCCGTGGCTGGACTCCCAGGGGCACGCCCCGTACGCCTGGAGCGTGTTGGGCGCCGCCGCACAGGCCACCTCCTCGATCCCGCTGACCACGTATGTCACCTGCCCCACCGTGCGCTATCACCCGGCGGTGGTGGCGCAGAAGGCGGCGACACTCCAGTTGCTGTCCGAGGGGCGGTTCCGGCTGGGGCTCGGGTCCGGTGAGAACCTGAACGAGCATGTGGTCGGGCAGGGCTGGCCGTCGGCGGATGTGCGGCTCGAGATGCTGGAAGAGGCGATCGAGATCATCCGGGCGCTGTTCGGCGGTGGCCATGTCACCCACCACGGCACCCACTACGACGTCGATTCGGCGAAGCTGTGGGATCTGCCGGACCAGCCGCCGCCCATCGGCGTGGCCGTCTCCGGGCCGCGGTCCTGCCGGCTGGCCGGGCGGCTGGCCGACATCCTGATCGCCGTGGAGCCCAAGTCCGAGCTGCTGGCGGACTTCGAGGCGAACGGCGGCGGCGGAAAGCCTCGGATCGGCCAGATCCCGGTCTGTTACGACCCCGACCGGGACGCGGCGATCGCCCGCGCCCATGACCAGTTCCGCTGGTTCGGGGGTGGCTGGAAGGTCAACTCGGAGTTGCCGGGGCCCGCCTCCTTCGCGGGCGCCACCCAGTTCGTCCGGCCCGAGGACGTGGCCGCGTCCATTCCGTGCGGCGATGACGTCGATGAGTTCACCGAGCTGATCCGGCCCTTCGTGGACGCAGGCTTCACGGATGTCGCGCTCGTCCAGATCGGCGGCGACCATCAGCGGCCGTTCCTGGACTGGGCCGAGAAGCGGCTGCTGCCCGCGCTCAGGGAGCTGTAGCCCGGGGAGTTCCAGGGGTGTCCGCGCGCCGTACGAAGAGCTCGTGCAGATCGCGTACGGCGCGCGGCACCGATCCCGAGCGGCGGCGCTGGATCATCAGCAGCACCTCGGTGGCCTCGCCGTCCGCGAGCGGCCGGTGGGTGATCGCGCCCCCGCGCTCCAGGGGGTCGCCGATGACGCTGAAGTCGGGGAGCACGGTGACGCCGAGCCCCTCGGCCACCATCAGCTTGCCCATCTCGGCCCCGTCGGTGGAGTACGAGAAGGACGGGGTGCGCCCGGCCAGCAGCCGGTGGATGAAGCGGTGCATCAGATAGCCGGAGCGCATCACGATCAGCGGCTCCCGCCCGTCCAGCAGATCCGCCGTGCTCACCGTCGGCCGGTCGGCCAGCGGGCTGTCCGGGCGCAGACAGACCACCGGGCGGCCGCGCAGCAGCACGGTGGTCTCCAGGGAGGGCGGAACGTCGTCGCCCTGGAGGCAGTTGACCAGGCCCAGGTCGAAACTCCCCTCCAGCAGCGCCCGGTGGATCTCGGCCTGCTGCGCGCCGACCACCTCGACCTGGGTCACCGGGTGGGTGGCGCGGAACTCCCGGACGGCCGGGATCAGCAGCGGGACGGTCGCCGTGTTGACCGTGCCCAGCCGGATCATCCGGCTGACCCGGTGCTGGTCACCGGCGGCGTCGCGCAGCCGGTCGACGGCCTCGATGACGCCGGCGATATGCGGCAGCAGCTCCCGTCCCTCCGCGCTGATCGTCGCGCCGGAGCGCTTGCGCTCCAGCAGATCCACGCCGAGTTCGCGTTCGAGATTGCGCACCGTCTCGCTGAGCGCCGGCTGGGACAGATGCAGTTCCTCGGCGGCGCGGCGGAGCGATCCGAGGCGGGTGACGGCGGCGATGTATTCGAGCTGTTCAATTCGCACATGCCGCACCATGCCCGCGCGAGCCCGCCCGCTTCAAGGGGATCCCTATCACGGTCTCATGAATACCGACTCACTCCCCGGCCGGTCTCCCGGGTAATCTCGAAGCGGGCGCCGCGGAATTTCGCGGCCCGGCCCATGCGTCCGGGATATGGAATGGCACCCGGGCCTTCTTGACCGGCAGGACTTCCCCCTGGTTGGATCGGTGACATGAAGCGACAGGATCTCACGCGGCGGCGCCACGTCGACCTCGCGCGTGTCTCCAGCGCGTCCTGTTGCTGTCCGGCCTGACCCCCCGTACGGGTCCGAGCGAGTTCTGAGGAACCGCCTCCGCTTCGCTCCCCGTCGCCTCCCATGATCGGGAAAGGCTTTTAGCCGCCGCCATCGAGGAATTGCGGCCGCACCGCATCGCCTGCGGCGCCCCTTCGCGCTCCCGGTCTTTCCGCGCCCCCGCCACGGTGAATTCCGCCCACCGCCGGGGCGCCGATTCCCCATGCCCGTAATTGCTCCACCGGGAGTTCCCCATGCCCGCAGAACCCCTCCGTTTCGCCTATTGGGTGCCCAATGTCAGCGGTGGCCTGGTCACCAGCACCGTCGAGCAGCGCACCGACTGGGGCTATGACTACAACCGCGATCTGGCCGTGCTCGCCGAGAACAACGGCTTCGACTACGCCCTCAGCCAGGTCCGCTACATGGCCGCCTACGGCGCCGAGTACCAGCACGAGTCCACCAGCTTCAGCCTCGCGCTGCTGCTGGCCACCCAGCGGCTGAAGGTCATCGCCGCCGTCCACCCCGGGCTGTGGCACCCCGGTGTCCTGGCCAAGCTGGGCGCCACCGCCGATCACCTGTCCGACGGGCGGTTCGCGGTGAACGTCGTCAGCGGCTGGTTCAAGGGCGAGTTCACCGCGCTGGGCGAGCCCTGGCTGGAGCACGACGAGCGCTACCGCCGCTCCGAGGAGTTCATCCGGGCGCTGCGCGCCATCTGGACCGAAGACCACGCCGAGCTGGCCGGGGACTTCTACCGGATCCGTGACTTCTCCCTCAAGCCCAAGCCGCTGAGCACCCCCGAACGCCCGCATCCGGAGATCTTCCAGGGCGGCAACTCCACCGCCGCCCGCGCCATGGCGGGCCGGGTCTCCGACTGGTACTTCAGCAACGGCAAGGACTTCGACGGCGTCACCGAGCAGATCAGGGACGTCCGCGCCTCCGCCGCCACCGCCGGCCGCCCCGCGCCCGGCTTCGCCCTCAACGCCTTCCTCATCGCCCGCGACACCGAGGCCGAGGCCCGCGAGACCCTCCGCGAGATCGTCGCCAAGGCCGACACCGAGGCCGTGGCCGGTTTCCGGGGCGCCGTCCAGCAGGCGGGCCGGTCCACCGCCGACGGCAAGGGCATGTGGCAGGACTCCTCGTTCGAGGACCTGGTCCAGTACAACGACGGTTTCCGTACGGGGCTGATCGGCACCCCCGAGCAGATCGCCGAGCGCGTCGTGGCCTACAAGCGGCTCGGCGTCGACCTCTTCCTGCTGGGCTTCCTGCACTACCTGGAGGAGGTCGAGTACTTCGGCGAGCGGGTGCTGCCGCTGGTCCGCGAGCTCGAGGCGGAGCTGCCGGAACCCGTGCCCGCGCTCATCTGACCGCCACCGCTCCCACCGCTCCCACCGGCTCCCGGCCCCACGGCTCCCGGCCCCACCGGCCCCACCCGCTCCCCACCCCACCGCCCCGACCGCTTCACGAAGGGTTGCTCATGGCCACCGTCCTGTCCCTCTCCGGCTCCCCCTCCGCCACCTCCCGCACCGCCCGGCTGCTGCGCCACCTGGACGCCCGGCTGACCGCCCAGGGCCATCATGTGGTCCCGCTCGACGTCCGCACCCTGCCCGCCGCCGCGCTGCTCGGCGCGGACTTCTCGCACCCGGCCATCGTCCGGGCCAAGGCGCTGGTCGAGCAGGCGGACGGGCTCGTGGTGGGGACTCCGGTCTACAAGGCCGCCTACTCCGGGCTGCTGAAGTCCCTGCTGGACCTGCTGCCGCAGTACGCGCTGGCGGGCAAGACCGTGCTCCCGCTGGCCACCGGCGGCTCCACCGCCCATGTCCTGGCCATCGACTACGCGCTGCGGCCGGTGCTGTCCTCCATGGGCGCGTCCCATATCGTCCAGGGCTGGTTCACCCTGGACAAGGACATCACGGTGGAGCAGGACGGCGGGGTGAGCGTGGCCGCCGGGGCCGCCGAGGCGCTGGAGCAGGTGGTCGACCAGTTCTCGGCGGCGCTCGGCCACCCCACCGTGCTGGCCGCGGCGAGCTGACCGTGCCGTCCCTGCCCGAGCCCGCCCATGTCATCGCCGATGACACCGAGGCGCTGAAGGTGGCCGCGGCGCTGGCCGAGGAATTCCGTACGGGCGCCGCCGAGCGCGACGCACAACGCAGGCTGCCGCGGGCCGAACTGGACCGGCTGTCCGCGTCCGGGCTCCTGGCCGTCACCGTCCCGGCCGGGCACGGCGGCGCGGACGTGTCCGCCGTGACCCTCGCCGAGGTGTTCCGGCTGCTCGCGTCCGCAGACGCCAGCCTCGCCCAGATCCCGCAGAGCCACTTCTCGTACGTCAATGTGCTGCGCCGTCAGGGCACCGAAGGCCAGCAGGCGTTCTTCTTCGGGGAGGTGCTGGCGGGGAAGCGGTTCGGCAACGCCCAGTCCGAGGCGGGCACCAGGCACCTCCAGGACATCCGCACCCGCCTCACCCCGGCCGCCGACGGCTCGTACCGCCTGACCGGAGTCAAGCACTACTCCACCGGTGCGCTGTTCGCCGACTGGATCCCGGTGCTGGCCCGCGCGGAGCACGACGAACTCCATGTGGCCTATGTGCCACGGGACGCGCCCGGTCTGACCGTCGTGGACGACTGGGACGGCATGGGCCAGCGGACGACCGCGAGCGGCACCGTCCGGCTGGAGGACGTGCCGGTCCCGGCCGACCGGGTCGTACCGCACCACCTCACCTTCCGCGGGCCCCAACTGCACGGCGCCGCCGCGCAGTTGCTGCACGCGGCCATCGACGTGGGGATCGCCTCGGGAGCGCTGGCGGAGGCGGTGACGTTCGTCCGCACCAAGAGCCGCCCCTGGTTCGAGAGCGGCTTCGAGACCGCCGCCGAGGATCCGCTGCTCATCCAGCGCTTCGGCGAGCTGGCGCTCCGGGTCCGGGGCGCCGAGGCGCTGCTGTCCGCCGCCGCGCGGGCCGTGGACACCGCCCGTGGCCACCTCGACGACGACACCGCCGCCGAGGCGTCGATCGCGGTGGCCGCCGCGAAGGTGGCGGCGGCCGACGCGGCCGTGGAGACGGGCAGTTCGCTGTTCGAGGTCTCCGGCACCCGCTCGGCCCTGGACGCCCTGGGACTGCACCGCCACTGGCGGGACGCCCGTACGCACACCCTGCACGACCCGGCCCGCTGGAAGATCCAGCACATCGGCCGCTATGTGCTCAACGGAACGAGACCACCCCGTCATGGCCTCCTGTAGCCCCCGCCACCGCGCCACCTGAACGGAGTCGCACCATGTCCCTCACCTTCCACTGGTTCCTGCCCACCAACGGCGACAGCCGCCATGTCGTCGGCGGTGGCCATGGCACGCCCGTCACCTCGGCCGGAGGCGACCGCCCGCCGTCCGTCGGCTATCTCTCCCAGATCGCCCGCGCCGCAGAACACCTCGGCTTCGAGGGCGCGCTGACCCCGACCGGCGCCTGGTGCGAGGACGCCTGGCTGACCACCGCGATGGTCAGCCAGCACACCGAGCGGCTGAAGTTCCTGGTGGCGTTCCGCCCCGGCTTCCTCTCGCCCACCTTCGCCGCCCAGATGGCCTCCACCTACCAGCGGCAGACCGGCGGGCGGCTGATGCTCAACGTGGTCACCGGCGGCGAGAGCCAGGAGCAGCGCGGCTACGGCGACTTCCTCGGCAAGGACGCCCGCTACGCCCGCACCGGCGAGTTCCTCGGCATCGTCCGCGACCTGTGGGACGGCAAGACCGTCGACCACACCGGCGAACACCTCCATGTCGAGGGCGCCAAGCTGGCCCGGCTCCCCGACCCGGTCCCGGATGTCTACTTCGGCGGCTCCTCCCCCGCCGCCGGTCAGGTCGCGGCCCGCCACTCCGATGTCTACCTCACCTGGGGCGAACCCCCCGCCCAGGTGGCCAAGAAGATCGCCTGGATCCGCTCCCTCGCCGCCGAGCAGGGCCGTACGATCCGCTTCGGCATCCGGCTGCACGTCATCACCCGCGACACCGCCGAGCAGGCATGGGCCGAGGCGCGCCGACTGCTCGACGGCTTCGACCCGGAGACCGTGCGCTCCATCCAGTCCGGCCTCGGCCGCAGCGAGTCCGAGGGCCAGCAGCGCATGCTCGCCCTGCACGGCGGCAGCCTGGACAACCTCGAGATCTACCCCAACCTCTGGGCCGGTGTCGGCCTGGTGCGCGGCGGCGCGGGCACGGCCCTGGTGGGCAGCCATGCCGAGGTGGCCGAGCGGATCGCCGAGTACCACCGCCTCGGCATCGACGAGTTCATCCTGTCCGGCTATCCGCACCTGGAGGAGGCGTACTGGTTCGGCGAGGGCGTGCTGCCCCTGCTGCGCGGGCAGGGCCTGTGGACCCACCCCTTCCAGCCCGCCGCCCCCGAACCGACCGCCGCACAGGTGCCCTTCGCGGCGACCGCAAGCTGATGTCCCGCGACGGTGGCGCGCCCGCGGTGAGTTCGCGGGCGCGCCTCCGGCTCAGCCGTGTGCGGCGAACCGGACGAACCGCGCCCAGCCGTCACGGCTGACGGCAAGACCGGGGCGCGCCGCGTCCTTGGAGTCCCGTACGTGGACGGCCCCTTCGGTGACGGCGACCTCCACGCAGTCGTCTCCCTGACTGCCGCTGTAACTGGACTTGAACCAGGCAAATTCCGTCGCGCTCATAGCTCTCCTCGCAGTCGCTCCAGCAAGCCCCGCGAGTCTTGGGGAGTCAGGGCTTGCGAGCGCAGTGTGTCATAGCGCTGACAGAGCAGGCTCACCTCTTTCCGGTCGGCGATCAGCCGTCCGTTCTGCTGCCCTTCGGAGTACGCGAGACGCCGCCCCTCCGGCGTTTCCAACAGCCGAACAGGTCCGTCCAGACACGCATGCAACTCAGCTTCCAGCGGGACCACTTGCAGCTTCACATTGCGCAGCGCGCTGCGCTCCAGCACATGGTCGAACAAGGCCCGCCGCTGCTCCCTGTCGCCGAACCCGCGCCGGAACACGGCCTCCTCCACGATGAAGCTGAACGGGACGTGTGGCCGCTCGCGCAGCATCCTCTGCCGCTCGGTCCGCGCCACAAGCTGGGCCTCCAACTGCTCATCCGTCAGCAGGGGGATGGTGCCGTCGAACACCGCCCGCGCGTAGTCCTCCGTCTGCAACAGCCCCGGCACCAGCCGACACTCATACGTGTACAGGCTCACCGCCACCCGCTCCAGCCGCGCCCACCGCCGGAACCACGCCGCAAGACCCGGCTCGCCGCGCGACAAATGCTGGGCCGCCTTCCGCAGCGCGCCCGTGTTGCCCAGGACCTCCTCCGCCCGCTCCACGAACGACTCGTCCGGCATGCGCCGCCCCAGCTCCACCGACGCCACGGTGTGCTTCGAGAACCGGACCAGCTCCCCGAACTGAGCCCGGGTGAGACCCGCGTGTTCGCGGAGGGCCTGGACCACGGCCCCGAAGGTGCGCAGACTGTCGGAGGGGTCGGGCTCCCGTTCCCAGTCACCGTCCCCGGCCATACAGGTGTTGTCGGTCGTCATACGCGGCCACCTCCAGGTGCGTACGTGCGAGGGCCCCCGCGCTCGACTCACCCAGGGTGACGGATCACCGGGCGTACCGTCCACCGAACGCGCATGTACGCTGACGCTGCGTACGCGGCGCGGCGCTGGCCAAGGCCGATGACCACCCGCCACCGTGGCCCCATGAACCCAAGCACGCCCCAACTCCCCGCCACGAGCTGGACCTTTACCCAACGCCTGTCCTCCACCCGGCGTGGGGCCCGGCTGGCCCGGCTGCTCACCGTGGAGCAGCTCCGCACCTGGCCCGTGTCACCCGGCGTCGCCGAGCGCGCCGTGGCGATCACGGCCGAACTGAGCGCCAACGCGGCACTCCACGGGCGCGTACCGGGCCGCGACTTCCGGCTCGGCCTCGCTCTCGACGACGCCGCGGAAACCCTCCGCATCGAGGTCACCGACACCCGGGGCGAGCGGCGGCCGACCCGCAGGCCCGCCCCTCCCCCGGACCGTGAAACCGGGCGTGGCCTGCTGCTGGTCGATGCGCTCGCCGACCGCTGGGGCACCGAGCCGCACCATCCGGTGGGCAAGACGGTCTGGGCGGAGCTGGACTCCCGCCCCGGCCGACGGTCAGTGCCGTAGGTCCTCCGGCCGCGGTTCAGTCCGGCAGCCCCCATGGCTTGGCGTCGCCGACGGCCGGAACATCGCGCGGGGCCGGGTCCGGGCGGTGGCCCCGGGGAGTGACGAGGGCGGTCTCGCCGCGGGCGAGGGGGATCTCGATGCGACCGGGGCCGGTGGTGCGGTGGCGGAGGGGACGGCCCCGGTGGTCGCGGACGTCGATCGGGCCGGGGATGCCGTGGTGCAGGACGAGCGGGGCGCCGGCCTCGCTGTGGACGCGGATCCAGCGGGTGCGCCCGGCCGCGCGGTCGGCGTCCACGAGGAAGGCGCCCTGGGTGCGCAGGGAGTGGACCGAGAGGTCGGGCCAGCGGCGGGAGACGGACGGGAAGATCCGCACCACGCCGTTGTGGCTCTGGACGGCCATCTCCAGCACCGACTGGGCCGCGGTCAAGGGGCTCTCGGTGGCGAGGTTGCCGCCCTCGACATACATGGTGTTCGGGGTGATCCAGGCGTTGTTCACCTTGTTGCCGCCGATGAGGAAGGTGAGGTGGTCCAGCGCATCCTCGGGCCGTTCCATGCGCGAGGCCATGGAGGAGGCCACCGCGTAGCTGTAACCGGCCCACAGGCTTCGGTCCTTGACCCAGTGGTCGAAGGTGGTGCGCATGATGTCCCGGTCGGCCGGGCGGTCCCAGTCCAGCTCGTGCAGCGGGTAGAGCCAGAGCATATGGGAGAAGTGGCGGTGGGACTCGGTGAGCGGCTTCTCCGCGCCGATCATGATGCCGGTGGCATCGCGGGGGTAGGCCACCAGGCGGTCGAGGATCTCGCGCCAGCGCCGGGCGCGGGGGTGGTCGGTGCGCAGGACGCGCAGACAGTCCAGGAGGGTGGCGCAGCCCCAGCGGAGCAGGGAGAGGTCGTACGTGCAGTCCTCGGCGTCCGCCCACTCCGGTGAGCGGGTCAGCGGCAGATGCAGTTTCCCGTCGCCGCCCTCGTACAGGAAGTGGTCGTAGAAGTTCACCGCCTTCGCGAGGATCGGGTAGAGGACGTCGCGCACGATGCGGATGTCGAGGGTGTGGCGGTAGCTGAGCCAGACGTTGTGCATGGCCCAGATGAGATTGCCGTTGTTGTCGGTCTTGGTGGAGGTGCCGGGGATGCCGACGGTCTTGGCACCGGGGCGCAACAGCCAGTCGGAGGGGTGGGCGAGGGCGTAGGTGTCCCCGTCCTGGTACTCGGGTGGTACGGACAGCGGCAGGTTCTTCTCGAAGTCCCGGAAGGTGGAGGTCACGGAGTCGAGTTCGAGGTGGTTGGAGCCGTGGATCAGCCAGGTGGCGATCTGCACGTTGAGGTTCCACCACACCGCGGTCCAGCTGCCGCCGGTCTCCGGGTACCACGGCCCCCATTCGGACATCGAGGGCCCGTCGGCGCGGGTGGCGCAGGCGGCCTTGTAGAGCTGGATCCAGTAGAAGTGCTGAAGCCGCTTGTCGGGTAGGGAGAGCAGGCTGCGCTGGTAGTAGCCGTGCCACCAGGCGCGGTGTGGGCGCACCAGGTCGTCGGGGTCGGCGGCGAGGGTGCGGGCCACCTCGGCGACGGCCAGTTCGGTGGTGCGCGACAGGTCCCCGGGGTGGCGGTAGACGATGTGGGCGGCCAGCAGCCTGCCGGTGCCCACCCGCCGTTCCCGCCAGGCCGTGGTCCAGCCGCCGCCCGCGATCAGCGGCTGCTCCACGTAGTGGGTGTCGCCCGTGGAGCCGGTGCGGGGGTCGGGGTTGCCGGTGTAGTCGGCGGGCTTGTCCTTGGTCCTGGGTGAGGCCGCGGGCATCCAGGTGAACGACCAGGCCGCGCTCTCCTCGCCCGCGCTGGGCCGGGTGGAGATCAGCAGCGCGGTACGGGCGTTGTGCACCAGCAGGGTGAAGCGGACGCTGCCCCGGGTGGTGGTGATCGTGCCGCGCAGCTCGGCGTCCCACAGGTCGAGGGTCCAGTCGACCCCGGTCACCGCCCCGGCGAGGGTGAGGTCGAAGTGGCCGATGGGCAGCCGGGAGTAGCCGTACGGGGCGCGCCACTGGGGCCGCTGGTCCTGCACCTGACCGTGGCTGAGCATGACTTTCACGGAGTTGGGCGTGGCGCCCTGGTACACCACCGCGCCGAGCAGGCCGTTGGCCAGGAAGGGGCCGTCCTTCCAGTCGCCGGGCATCCGCCGCCACCGCGGGGCGGCGGCCCTGGCCATCCGCTCGGGCAGGGCCGCCGCTCCGCCGGACGCCTGGGGCGCGGCCCAGGCGGTGCCGGATCCGGCAAACCAGCCCCCGGCGCCGACCGCGGCCGCGGTGCCGATCACACCTCTTCGAGAGATCCCGTTCCCTGTTGGCGCGGTCACGTATGTGCCTCCCATATCCGGTGGTGAACTACCGGCATGGTGCAGGGCACTTGGGCACCTGGGAATACCTCCGACGTATAGAAATTCAGCTGGCGACGTAATCGCAGATGAGGTGGACTCAGTTCCTCACATTGAGCCGCTGAGAGCCAGAGTGAGCCGATGTCTTATCTTCGGCGGCCCGTGCGGCCGCAGCGCGGTTGCGGGCACTGACGCGCGGTGCGGTGCGACGACGTGGGGATTCCTACCGGGAGGACGGGCCCGCCGGGGAGAGCAGGGTGCCGAGCGGGCCGAGGTCGAGGTTGAGGTCCGCCATCCGCAGGCCGTGCCGGGCGCACATCTCCTCCATGCGCTGCTGGAGGATCATCAGCGTCATGCCGACGCGCTCCTCCTGCTCCTCCGTCAGATCGCCCTTGTCGACACGGTGGAGCGCCTGGCGCTCCATCAGCTGACGCAGCAGCTCGACCACGGTCAGCACCAGCTTGGCCAGATCGCGCTCGACGGTGTCCGCGTCGGTGCGCAGCCGCTGGGCGGCGGCGCCGGAGGGGGCTGACATGCGCGGGTTTCCTTTCGTCGGGGCCTTACGTCAGAGCAGCGGCGGGGCGGGGTGTTCGGCGTCGACCGGGGCGATGACCGCGCGCAGGTCGATCCGTACGAGATCGACGTCCGCGATGGACAGGACGAGGTCCCCGGCGAGCACGACCCCGCCCTGGAGCAGCCGGTCCAGCAGGTCGATCAGGGCGACCTCGCGGCCCGCGAGCGCCCGCGCGTCCTCCTCGTCCAGCGCGCCGCGCACATGGGCCCCGTCCAGCGCGGCCGGCACACGGGCCTCGTCCAGCACCCCGCTCATACCGGCTCCGGCCGGGCCGCCGGTTCGGGCGGAAGGGCGAAGGAGTACGGCGCCCAGGGGCCGGTCACCTCGACGCGCACCCCGGGCCGCCCCTCGGCGGCGGCCAGGACGCGGGAGCGGAACTCCTCGGCGCGGTCGGCGGGCACCAGATACGCGTCGTTGGCGATGTTCTCGCCACCGGGCTTCCCGCCACCCACCGTCCCACCACCGGCCGCCTGGGCGAGTTCACCGCGCTGCGGCCGGTGGGCGACCCTGCCCACCGCCAGGGCCCCGGCCTCCTCGGCGATGCGCGCGGCCGTACGCGCCGCCGTCTGCCAGACCTCCTCGGCGCCGCGCCGACGCCGGCGGCGGGCGGCGAGATAGGCCCGGCCGGGGCTGAGCGCCTCCTGCCCGCCCGTGGCCCCGGCGGGCGCCGCCGCGTCCCCCGCCAGGGAGTCCGTGGGATCGGTGTAGACCTTCACACCCCATTCGACATGCCCGGCGAGCCGTTCCAGCAGCGGCAGGAACTGGTCGCGGCGCTCCTGGAGGACCCGCCGCACCCGGTCCTCGTCCCGGTAGACGGTGGCCAGCCGCAGCGGCAGTACGGCGCCCAGCGGGGCCAGCCCCGCCACCACCCCGTGGTGGCCGCGGGCCAGCGCCTCCAGCCGGGGCAGCTCCTCCAGACCCGCCCGCAGCGCGCCCTCCTCGAACTCCTCGGCCGGGACCGGGCCGACGGCCGCGGCCAGGTCCCCCGTCTCCACGAGCCCCACCTGCTCGTCCGCCACCCCGCGCAGCGTGGCCACCGCCCGCGCGGCCTCCGGGGTGGGGCGCAGCACCGCGTAGGCGTACACCATGTGCTGTCGCCGTGCGCTCTCGGTCAACCGTCCACGCTCCTGTCCTCGGCCCGTGCCCGCAGCGCCGCGATCTCGGCGCGCAGCCGGGCGTTCTCCTCGGTGAGGGACCGCTCCGCGCCGTCGTCCCCGCTGTCCCCGCTGTCCCCGCCGTCCGCCACGGCCCGGTTGCGGGCGCGGGAGGACAGCGACGGATCGTGCTCCCACCAGTCGATGCCCATCTCCTTCGCCTTGTCGACGGAGGCGACGAGCAGCCGGAGCTTGATGGTGAGCAGTTCGATGTCCAGCAGGTTGATGCGGATGTCCCCCGCGATCACCACACCCTTGTCCAGTACCCGCTCCAGGATGTCGGCGAGCGACGTGGCGCCCTCGGCGCCCTGGCCGTACGGGGTGGCGGGCAGGCGTGGCGGGCCCAGCCTGCCCGCCACCGGTTCCGTCGTCGTCATGGGGCTCGTCTCCCCTCGTCCGGCCGTTCCCGGCGTTCCAGCTGGGCCAGCCGGTCGAGCAACTCGTCCTCGCGGCGGTCGTACGCGTCCTCGTCGATCCGCCCGGCCAGCAGGTCCCGCTCCAGTTCGGCGAGGGCGCGCCGGACCGGCGCCGGGTCGTAGTACTCGCGCTCGGCGGCCGCGGCGATCTGCTCGGCGGCCCATACGGTGGCGCGCACCGGCGCCAGCGGAAAGGTGAGCAGCCCGGTCAGCAGTCCCATGGCGGTCCCGTCCTCATCAGGCCACGAAGCTGTACGGCGGCAAGGGGCCGCGCAGCCGGAAGTCGTAGCCCTCTCCGTAGCCCCGCGCGAGCCGCCGCGCGGCCCGGGAGAACTCCTCGGCGCGCCCCCGCTCCACCAGGAACGAGGCGTTGAGGAAGTCGTCCCCGGCCGGGGCCGCCACCACCTTGCCGCGGGCCAGCTCCGCCAGCCGCCCGACGACCTGGTCGGCCAGCAGCCGCTGCCGTGCGTCCAGTTGGTGGGCGACCAGCTCGCCGAGGGCCACCCGGTCGGCGTAGGTGCCGCCGCCGTCGCGGGTGCGTTCGTTGAGGCGCCGGGCGTCGTCGGACTCGGTGAGCACCTCCCGCAGCAGACCGTCCTGCGAGCGGGCCGCCTTGAGGTTGAACTCCGCGGTGGCGTGCAACTCCTCGAGCCTGCGGACGTATTCGGCGCGCTTGCCGTCCAGCGCCGCCGTGACCGCGGCGTCGTCGGGCGCCAGCATGCCGAACCGCATCGGCAGCACCGCGCCGTCCGCCATCAGCCGCTCCTGGACCTCCTGGTGGGCGGCGAGGTCACGGCGCTTGGGGCGCAGGTCCGGCGGCGCTGGGCTCACCACGCAGGCCAGCGGTCCGCCGGTGACCGCGCGCAGCGCGCCGGACACGCCGCCCACGGCCCGCAGTCCCGCCAGCCGCAGCGGATGGTCGGACCCGGTGATCGCGTAGATGTAGAGGGACGGGGCCGGGGACTGGGACGGGGATGTGGACGTGGACGTGGTCGACATGGTCACCTGTCCTCGTCGTCGCGGTCGCGGTCGAAGACATCGCCGATGGCCCCGAGGGCGCCGCTGATCGCCCCCTCGGTCTTGCCCCGGGCGCCGCCCTCGACGATGTTGCCGACGATGTCGCTCAGCTTGTCCGGGGCCTTCCGGCCCGATTCCAGGTCGAGGCGGTTGCACGCCTCGGCGAAGCGCAGATATGTGTCCACGCTGGCGATCACGATCCGGATGTCGATCTTCAAGATCTCGATGCCGACGAGGGAGACCCGGATGAACACGTCGATGACGAGGCCACGGTCCAGGATGAGTTCGAGGATGTCGAAGAGGCTTCCGGTCCCTGAACCGGTCGATGCGGTGGCAGGCAGCCCGCCGGTCTGCGTCATCACGGTCACGTGTGCTTCCTCTCGGTCGCGCTCGGTCGCCTGTCCGCGTCTGATACGGGCGCGGTGGCGGGGGCGTTCACCGATGTCGGCGCGTATGACACATGGCGCGCACGCATGGCACGGCCCCGCGCCACGGGCAGCACCGGCGCGGGGCCATGGGAGGAAACCCGGCAAAAGACCGGCCGTGCCTGGTCCGGCGCCGGTGTCTAGCGTCCGTGGTCGAGCCGGCCGCGGGCGTAGCGGTGTTGCCGCTCGTAGCCGAGGAGCTGTCCCTGTGAGTCGAGGGTCACACGGTAGGTGGCCATGATGGTCATGGTCTCCGGCACCCGCTCCAGCTCCACCACCTCCACATCGGCCACCCATCCGTCCGGCGTCGGCCGCATCGCGGAAACCGCCTCCGGCGTGGTACCCAGCAACTCCCCCAACTGCCGGGCGGCGCCCCGCATGGCCTGGGCCACGGGTACGCGGCGCGGCCGCGCGTCGGAGGTCTCGGAGGTGCCCGTGGCCGGTGTGTCCGGCTCAATGCTCGTCATGGTCCTACCGTGCCAAGTCCGCCGGGCACGTGGTGTGCGGATCACCAAAGCGGCGGCCCGGAGTCGCCGCGTCACTGCCCGGCCCGTGACGGCGCCACGCGGTGCGCGGCCGTCGGCAGGGTGAGGGTCACGGAGAAGGCGCCGCCGGTCGTGGTGTGCTCCAGGGTGCCGCCCATCGCCTCACCGAGGTCGCGGGACAGCCGCAGGGGCAGGGTGTCGCCCCGGGCGGGGGCGCGGGCCGCCCCGGGCGCGGAGCCGTCCGTGATGCGGATCCTCAGACGGCCCCGCCGGGCCTCGGCCGTGAGGGTGGGGGGCGCTTCGGGCGGGCTGTGGCGCAGGGCGTCGGCCGCGAGCGCGGTGAGGACGCGGGTGAGGAGCGCGGCGTCGGCGAGGACGTACGGCGGCTGCTCCGGAAGCCGCAGGACGAGGGTGTGGCCGCCGGTCCCGAGGTCGTCCAGCGCGGCCGTCAGCGCCTCGTCCAGGTCGACCGGGCGGAGGTAGAGGTCCAGCGCCCCGGCGTGCAACCGGCCGAGGTCGTCCAGGTCGGTGAGGAGCTGGGTGGCGCGGCGCACCGCCGACCGGGCGGTGGCCACGCGCCGGATCTCCGCGGCCGAGCCGGGGCGCAGCCGGACGAGCGCCTCCTCGGCCGCGCGCAGCGGCGCCCGCAGATCGTGGCTCGCGGTGAGGAGCAGCGAGGCGCGGGTGCGCTCGGCGGCGGCGAGGGTGTCGGTCTCGGCGGCGTGCCGGGTGAGCCGGCCCTGGGTGTGCGCGATGCCGATCTGCGTGGCGCAGGCGGTGAGGATGCGCTGGTCGTCCCCGCTGAGGCCATGGCCGCGGGCGGCCAGGGTGAGGCCGTCGGCGATGGGGGCCTCCACCTCGCCCTCGTAGGGCCGCTCGGGCGGTCGCTCACCGGTGCTGGCGACGACGTACCAGCGGGGCTCGGCGGCATGGCCCGGTTCGCGCTGGAGCAGGCTGAGCGAGGTCAGGGAGAAGTACTCCCGCACCTGCTCCAGCAGGGCGGGCAGATCCTGGCCGCGCGCCATGGCGGCCGCGAGCCGGCTCAGGGCGCGTGCCTCGGACGTGGCGCGCAGCGCCTGTCTGGTGCGGCGGGCGGCCGTGCCCGCGGCGGCCCCGACCAGCCATGCGGCGGTGAGGAAGACGACCAGCGCCACGATGTCGACGGGGCGGATGACCTTCAGGGAGTGCAGCGGCGAGGTGAAGTAGTAGTCGGCGAGCAGCCCCGCCACGACCGCCGTGGCCAGCGCGGGGTACACACCGCCGACGAGTGCGGCCACGACCACGGCGAGCAGATAGCTCATCAGGGCGCCGGGCAGACCGACCCGGTCGCGCACCGCGATCAGTACCAGCGTGAGGAGGGGCAGCAGCACCGCGGCTCCGGCCGTCGCGGACCACAGCCGCGCCGGTCCGGTGCCCCGCGGCGGCCGGGGCAGCCGGGGCGAGGCGGCCCCGGCGGCCTGCTCGTGGGTGACGATGTGGACGTCGATGGGGCCGGACCCGTGGATCGTCCGCTGTCCCACACCGGCCCGCAGCAGCAGCGAGAACCGCCCGCGGCGGCTGGCGCCCAGCACGATCTGGGTGACGTTCTCGGCCTCGGCGAACCGCAGCAGCGCCTCGGGGACGTCCTCACCCGTGGTCTGGTGGTAGCTGCCGCCCAGCGACTCCACCAGGGCCCGCAGCCCGGCCAGCGCCCCCGGGGTCGGCTGGGCGAGCCCGTCGCCGGGGGCCACGTGCAGGGCCAGCAGTTCGCTGCCGGGTGTCCGGGCGGTGATCCGGGCCGCGCGGCGGATCAGCGTCTCGCCCTCGGGGCCGCCGGTCAGGCCGACCATGATGCGCTCCCGGGTCTCCCAGGGGGCGGTGATGCCGTGCTCGGCGCGGTAGCGCTGCAGCCCCTCCTCGACCCGGTCGGCGAGCCACAGCAACGCGAGCTCGCGCAGCGCGGTGAGGTTGCCCAGCCGGAAGTAGTGGGTCAGGGCGCCCTCGACGCGATCCGGTGGGTAGACGTCGCCGTGCACCAGACGGCGGCGCAGCGTCTCCGGCAACAGGTCGACCAGCTCGATCTGGTCGGCGCGGCGCGCCACCTCGTCGGGCAGTGTCTCGTGCTGGACGACGCCGGTGATCTGCCGTACGACGTCGTTCAGTGACTCCAGGTGCTGGATGTTGAGGGTGGTGACCACATCGGTCCCGGCGTCGAGGAGTTCCTCGATGTCCTGGCAGCGCTTGGTGTTGCGCGAGCCGGGGACGTTGGTGTGGGCCAGCTCGTCGACCAGGGCCACCTGGGGGTGGCGGGCCAGCACCGCGTCCAGGTCCAGCTCGGTGAAGGCGGCTCCCCGGTGCGTCAGGGTGCGCCGGGGGACGGTCTCCAGCCCCTCGGCCAGGGCCGCGGTCGGCCGCCGCCCATGCGGTTCGACCAGGCCGATCACCACGTCGGCGCCCTGGGCGCGCAGCCGCTGGCCCTCCCGCAGCATGGCGTAGGTCTTCCCGACCCCGGGCGCCGCCCCGAGATGGATCCGCAATCGTCCGCGTGTCATCGACGGCCTCCTGTGCACCCTGCCGCGGCCACGCCTCTCGCACTTCCATGGTGCGCCCGGGGGGCCGTGCCGGCGTCGGTGCGCCCGGGGGGGCCGTGCCAGCGTCGCGTCAAGACTTCCCGTCCCCGCGTCAGCGTCCCGTCAGGGACGGGGCCCCGGGGTGGGGCGCGGGAATTAGCGTCCTGTCCCGGCCCCGGCTCCGGTCCCCCTGTCCGGTGCGGGGCCCTCCCCTCGCCCCTGGAGGCACGTCATGAACGACCGTCTGTACGGAGACGACCCCGAGCCCGACGAACCCGTCCCGGCCGGACGGGGACGCGTCCTGTACGTCCCCGTCCGGCCGGGACCCGCCGGCTGCGCCGTGCGTCTCTTCCGTACGCCGCACGGTGGCCGCACCGCGGTCGGCTTCTCCACCCGGCGGCGGCTGGCCGCGGTCCTCGGCGCCCGGCAGCCGTGGGTCCGGCTCGGCGAACCGGCGCTGCGCGCCCTCGCCGAGCCGCTCGGCGCCGTCTCGCTCACCGTGGACCCGCGGCTCACGGTCCGCGACCTCGCACCCCCGACCCCGGAGCGCCGCCACACCACCGCCCTCGCGCCTCGGACCCCGAAGCGCCGCCACACCACCGCCCTCGCCGCCACACCCCCGACCCCGGAGCGCCGCCACACCACCACGCCCGCGTCTCGGACCCCGGAGTGCCGCAGCGCCACCGCCCTCGCCGCCACACCCCCGACCCCGGAACACCGCCACACCACCACACCCGCACTCACACCACCGGCGCCACCGGCACCATCGGCACCACCGGCACCATCGGCGCCTCCGCGCCGCCGCGTCACCACGTCCGCATGGCGCCCGCGGGCCGTCGGTGCCATGCGGGTGGCGGGGGTCGCGGCGCTCGCCGGGGTTCTCGGCGCATGGCTCGGCTGAGGGAGGACGCCATGGTCACGCCACTGATCCCGGGCCCCGCGCACCCCGCGCCCCACACCCCGCCCCGCGACGGCGCGCTGTCCGTCTGGCCCGCCTCCACCGTCCCGCTCGCCGATGGCGACCTGGCCGTCGGCGGAGTGTCGCTCACCGAACTCGCGGACCGCTTCGGCACCCCGGTGTACCTCCTCGACGAGGCCGAGGTGCGGGCCCGCTGCCGCGCCTACCGCGACGCCTTCCCGGAGACCGCCGTCCTCTACGCCGCCAAGGCGTTCCTCTGCCGCGCGATGGCGCACTGGGCGGAGGAGGAGGGCCTGGGCCTGGACGTGTGCTCGGCCGGAGAGCTGGAGCTCGCGGTCACCACCGGTTTCCCGCCCGAGCACATCGTGCTGCACGGCAACGCCAAGAGCCCGTACGACCTCCAGACCGCCCTGCGCCTCGGGGTCGGGCGCATCGTCATCGACAGCCCCTCGGAGATCGCCCGGCTGGCCGTCGCCGTACCCGAGGGCAGCCGCCAGAAGGTCATGGTCCGGGTCGCGCCGGGCATCGCCGCGGGCGGCCACGCCAAGGTCCGTACCGGCACCGACGACCAGAAGTTCGGCCTGTCGCTCACCGACGGCTCGGCGCACCACGCCATCGCCCGGATCCTCGACCAGCCGCGCCTGGAACTGGTGGGCCTGCACTGCCATCTGGGCTCCCAGATCACCTCCGCCAAGCCCTATCTGGCGGCGGTACGGCGCATGGTCGGGCTGCTGGCCAGGGTCCGGGACCAGCACGGGGTCACCCTCCCCGAGCTGGATCTGGGCGGTGGGCACGGCATCGCCTACCGCCCCGGCGAGCCCGCCCTCGACATCGCCGCGCTCGGGCCCCGGCTGCGCGCCGAACTCGCCGACGGCTGCGCGGCGGCCGGACTGCCCGTGCCACGGCTGATCATCGAACCGGGCCGTGCCGTCGTCGGGCCGGCCGGGGTCGCGCTCTACCGGGTCCTGGCCGTCAAGCGCACCGGACACCGCACCTTCGTGGCCGTGGACGGCGGGATGAGCGACAACCCCCGCCCGGCGCTGTACGGAGTGCGCTACGCGCCCCGGCTCGTGGGCCGCGCGGGCACGGCGCCGCCCGCCCCCGCCACCGTGGCCGGGCGCCACTGCGAGGCCGGGGACGTGCTGGCGGGCGAGGCGGAGCTGCCGGGCGACATCCGCCCCGGCGATCTGCTCGCGGTACCGGTGGCCGGCGCGTACCACCTGTCCATGGCATCCGGCTACAACCTGGTCGGCCGCCCGCCGGTGGTCGCAGTGGCCGACGGCAGGGCGCGGCTGCTGATCCGGCGTGAGTCGCTGGACGACATCCGCGGCCGCGACGTCGGTCTGTAGCCACCCGTGGCCACGGGAGCGGCAGCCGCGCCGAGCGGCAGCCGCTCCCGTGACACGGCACTCCCATGCTGCATGCCCCATGCCCCATGCCCCGAGCCCCATGCCCCGTGCCCCGAGGAGGGGCGGCTGTCGCGCCGCCCCTCCTCGGGGTGCCCGGTGCCCGGCCCCCGGGGCCGGTGGTACGCGGCGGAGAGAGCGGGGAGGGCGGAAGGCGGCGTTCCCACGGGGACCGACGCGCACTCAGGTACGGTGCCGGGCACCGTGAACGCACCGGGCCGCGGTGTCCAGCGGCGATGGTGCTGGACACCGCGCTGACACCTCACACCGCTGAGCGGCCGTTCCGCGGCTCTCTCCGCCGCGAGATCCCAACCTCGCACGGCGCGGCGGCGCGAGCCATGGGCCTTGTCGCCGCTCTGACGCCCCGCCCCCGGGGATTGACGCGGCGTTGACGGACCTACGCGGCCGGTGTCGGGGGAGCGTCGAGCCCCGGGCGCCCGGTGCCGGGAATTCCGGCTGCCGGTGGTGTGGAGGGGGCCCCGGGCCACCGCCCGTTCACTCCATCGGCCTGATTTGCGCGGGGACACCGCCGACGTCTCGGGCGGGGCGTCGGGGTCGCGCTAACAAGGGTCGTCGGTGGCCGAGGTGGTGAGCGGTCACGCCCTTACGACCCTCAGCCGCCCGGGGTGGTGTCCGTATGTCAGATGTGGTGTTCATCGTCCTGACCGTCGCCGTGTTCGCCGTCATCGGCGCCGTCGGGAGAGGCGCCGAGCGGCTGTGAGCGCCGACAACCTCGTCGGGCTGATCGTGGCCGCCGCCCTGCTCGGCTATCTGGTGCTGGCCCTGATCTTCCCGGAGAGGTTCTAGTGGGCGGCACCCTCGCGGGCTGGCTCCAGGTCCTGGCGCTGGTGGCGGCGCTGGCCCTCACCTACCGGCCGCTGGGCGACGCGATCGCCCACGTCCTCACCGCGCCCCGGCATCTGCGCGCCGAGCGGCTGGTCTACCGGCTGGCGGGGGTGGACGGGAACGCCGATCAGCGGTGGAGCGCCTATCTGCGCGGGGTGCTCGCGTTCTCCGCGGTGTCGGTGCTCTTCCTGTACGGATTCCTGCGGCTGCAGAGCCATCTGCCGCTGTCGCTCGGCAGACCGCCGATGCCCGCGGACCAGTCCTTCAACACGGCCGCGTCCTTCGTCACCAACACCAACTGGCAGTCGTACTCCGGCGAGTCGGCCCTGGGGCATCTGGTGCAGATGGCCGGGCTCGCGGTGCAGAACTTCGTCTCGGCGGCCGTGGGCATCGCCGTCGTCGCCGCGCTGATCCGCGGTTTCACCCGTACCGAGACCGACCGAGTCGGCAACTTCTGGGTGGATCTGACGCGGATCGTGCTGCGGGTCCTCCTCCCGCTCGCGTTCGTCTTCGCGATCGTGCTGGTGGCGGGCGGTGTGATCCAGAACTTCCACGGTGTGGAGTCGATCCCGACCATCGCCGGGGAGCACCAGAGCGTCGTCGGAGGCCCGGTGGCCTCCCAGGAGGTCATCAAGGAGCTGGGCACCAACGGCGGCGGCTTCTACAACGCCAACTCCAGCCACCCCTTCGAGAACCCCAACGCCTTCACCAACTGGCTGGAGATCTATCTGCTGCTGGCGATCGCCTTCGCACTGCCGCGCACCTTCGGCCGGATGGCCGGCGACCACCGGCAGGGGTACGCGATCGTGGCGGTCATGGCGCTGATCTGGGCCGCCTCGGTCGCCGTCGTCACCGTCAACGAACTGCACGGCGTCAGCAGCCGGGCGGGCCATGCGGCGGGCGGCATGGCGGAGGGCAAGGAGCAGCGGTTCGGCGTCTGGGCCTCGGCCCTCTTCGCCGCCGCCACCACCCTCACCTCAACCGGCGCGACCGACTCCGCCCATGACTCGTACTCGCCGTTCGGCGGCGGGATGACGATCCTCAACATGATGCTGGGCGAAATCGCGCCCGGCGGCACCGGATCCGGCCTCTACGGCATGCTCGTCCTCGCGGTCGTCGCGGTCTTCGTGGCCGGGCTGATGGTCGGGCGCACCCCCGAGTACCTGGGCAAGAAGCTGCGCGGGCGGGAGATGAAGTTCGCCTCCCTGTACATCCTGGCCACCCCGGCGGTGGTGCTGATCGGCGCGGGTCTCGCGATGGCGCGGCCGGGGGAACGCGCCGGGATGCTCAATCCCGGGCCGCACGGCTTCTCCGAGGTGCTGTACGCCTTCACCTCGGCGGGCAACAACAACGGCTCCGCCTTCGCCGGGCTCTCCGTCGACACCGCCTGGTACAACACCGTGCTCGCCCTGGTCATGCTCTTCGGCCGATTCCTGCCGATGGTGTTCGTCCTGGCGCTGGCCGGTTCGCTCGCCGGGCAGGCTCCGGTGCCGGTCACGGCCGGGACCCTGCCCACCCACCGGCCGCAGTTCGTCGGTCTGCTGACGGCCGTGGTCCTCATCGTCGTCGGCCTCACCTACTTCCCCGCTCTCTCGCTGGGACCGCTCGCGGAAGGGCTCCAGTGATGTCCGCACCGTCCCGTCCCGTCTCCGGCGGTCTGCTCGACCCCGGGCAGCTGATCGCCTCCCTGCCCGGCGCCGCCAGGAAGCTGGACCCGCGGGGCATGGTCAGAAACCCGGTGATGTTCGTGGTGGAGGTCGGCGCGCTCCTCACCACCGCGTTCGCCTGCCGCACCCCCAGCGTCTTCGCCTGGGTCATCACCGTCTGGCTCTGGCTGACCGTGCTCTTCGCCACCCTCGCGGAGGCCGTCGCCGAGGGGCGGGGCAAGGCCCAGGCGGAGACGCTGCGGCGGACGAAGACGGCCACGGTCGCCCGCCGGCTCGTGGACTGGCGGCCGGGGGCGGTGGAGGTGGCGGAGGAGGAGGTGCCCGCCGCTGAGCTGCGGCTGGGCGACCGGGTGGTGGTCGAGGCGGGGCAGGTCATCCCGGGGGACGGGGATGTGGTCGAGGGCGTGGCCTCGGTCGACGAGTCGGCGATCACCGGCGAGTCGGCGCCGGTGATCCGCGAGTCCGGCGGCGACCGCTCGGCGGTCACCGGCGGTACGAAGGTGCTGTCGGACCGGATCGTCGTGAAGATCACCTCCAGGCCGGGGGAAACGTTCATCGACCGGATGATCGCGCTGGTGGAGGGCGCGGCGCGGCAGAAGACGCCGAACGAGATCGCGCTGAACATCCTGCTCGCCTCGCTCACCATCATCTTCCTGCTCGCCGTGGTCACCCTTCAGCCGTTCGCGATCTACGCAAGGGCCGAGCAGTCCATCGTGGTCCTCGTCGCGCTGGTGGTCGCGCTCATCCCCACCACCATCGGCGCGCTGCTGTCCGCGATCGGCATCGCCGGTATGGACCGCCTCGTCCAGCGCAATGTCCTCGCGCTGTCCGGCCGCGCCGTCGAGGCCGCCGGGGACGTCAACACCCTGCTGCTGGACAAGACCGGCACCATCACCTTCGGCAACCGCCAGGCCGCCGAGTTCCTGCCCGTGGGCGGCACCGCGGTCGAAGAGCTGGCGGACGCCGCCCAGTTGTCGTCGCTCGCCGATGAGACACCGGAGGGCCGTTCGGTGGTGGTCCTGGCGAAGGAGACGTACGGACTGCGGGCGCGGGACGAGGGCGAGCTGGGCGAGGCCCGGTTCGTGCCCTTCACCGCCCAGACCCGGATGAGCGGGGTGAACATCGGGGGCCGCCAGGTGCGCAAGGGCGCCGCCTCGGCCGTCGCCGAGTGGGTGGCCGGCCACGGGGGACGGTCCGGCCCGGATGTCCGGGCGGTCGTGGACCGGATCTCCCAGCAGGGCGGCACCCCGCTGGTGGTGGCCGAGCACACCGGCACGGCCGCCCGGGTGCTCGGGGTCATCCACCTCAAGGACGTGGTCAAGCACGGTATGCGGGAGCGGTTCGAGGAGCTGCGGCGGATGGGCATCCGCACGATCATGATCACCGGCGACAATCCGCTCACCGCGCGGGCCATCGCGGACGAGGCCGGGGTGGACGACTTCCTGGCGGAGGCCGCGCCCGAGGACAAGATGGCGCTCATCCGCCGCGAGCAGGCGGGCGGCAAGCTGGTGGCGATGACCGGCGACGGCACCAACGACGCCCCCGCACTGGCCCAGGCGGACGTCGGCGTGGCCATGAACACCGGCACCTCGGCCGCCAAGGAGGCCGGGAACATGGTGGACCTGGACTCCAACCCCACCAAGCTCATCGAGATCGTGGAGATCGGCAAACAGCTGCTCATCACCCGCGGTGCGCTGACCACCTTCTCCATCGCCAACGACGTGGCGAAGTACTTCGCCATCATCCCCGCCATGTTCGCCGTGGTCCATCCGGGCCTGGAGAGGCTCAATGTCATGCGGCTGCACAGCCCGACCTCGGCCATCGCCTCCGCGATCATCTTCAACGCGCTGATCATCGTCGCGCTGATCCCGCTCGCCCTGCGCGGTGTCCGCTACCGGCCCTCCTCCGCGACGGACCTGCTCGGCCGCAATATCCGGGTCTACGGCCTCGGCGGGCTCGTGCTGCCCTTCCTCGGCATCAAACTCATCGACCTGGTCGTCCAGTTCATCCCCGGACTGCGCTGACCGACGACCCGCCAGGACGGTCTGGCAGAAGGCGCCACCATGGCCAAGTCGCTTCCCCTCGTGGTCCGCAACCACCTGACCGCCCTGCGGATCCTGATCGTGCTCACCCTCGTCACCGGCGCCCTCTATCCGCTGGCCGTCACCGGCGTGGCCCAGGGCGCCTTCCCGTACCAGGCCGACGGCTCACGGATCACCCGGCACGGCACGGTCATGGGCTCCACCCTCCTCGGCCAGAACTTCGCCCTGCCCGGGGAGCGCCCGGGGGGCTCCGGCCGGGCGCCCCGGCCCGATCCCGCGTGGTTCCAGCCCCGTCCGTCCGCCGGCGGATACGACCCGCTGGCCTCCGGCGCCTCCAACCTCGGCCCCAACAACCCGGTCCTGGTGCGGACGGTCGAGGCGCGGCGCGCCGCGGTCGCGCGGTTCGACGGTGTCGCCCCCGGGGACGTCCCCGCGGACGCGGTCACCGCCTCCGGCTCCGGCCTGGATCCGCACATCTCCGCGGCGTACGCCTACGAGCAGGTGAACCGGGTGGCCAGGGCGCGCGGTCTGCGTCCGGCGACCGTGCACGCGCTCGTCACCGCCCATGTCCAGGACCGCGTCCTCGGCTTCCTGGGCGAGCGGCGGGTGAACGTCGTCCAGCTCAACGCGGCGCTGGCCGGCCGCGGATGAGGCGCCCGCTGTTTCGCGCCGGTCGTGGTCACCCGTGCTCGCGGCATTTCGAACAAGTGCCGATCGTCGTGCGAGGGACGGCCCCACTCGGTGTCGCGGTACGCCCCCATCGCCGCGGAGCTCAGCGCCCATGGGCAGCGCGGGTCGGTCATGCGCCGGTCCCCGTCATGAGCCGGTTCCTGGCCCCCCGGACGCTCCGGGCGTCCCGAACGTTCCGGGCATGACCTCGGCGGCGTCCGGCAGATGCCACGGGTGGGGCGCGATCAGTTCGCTGACGGCCGGTTCGGGGCCCCAGGAGCCGACGGCGTAGGGCTGGACCGGCGGTGGGTTCTCCAGGAGGGGGGTCGACGCGGCCCAGATGTGTTCGATGCCGCCTGCCCGGGTGAACAGCGACTGGTCGCCCAGCATGGCGTCCAGGATCAGGCGTTCATAGCCCTCGAGCCCGTTCTCCTCGCAGAACGACCCGGCGTAGCCGAAGGCCATCGTGGCCGGTTCGAGCCGCATGGCGGGGCCCGGCTCCTTGGTGAGGAAGCGGGTGGCGATCCACCCGGGGTCCCCGAAGTCGATCATGATCTTGTTGCCCCGGTTCCGCTCCTGGTCGGCGAGGTCGGTGGGGAACATCCGCAGCGGCGGCTCGCGCAGTCCGAGGGTGATCATCTGGCGGCGCTGTGCGAGGTTCTTGCCGGAGCGCAGATGGAACGGGACCCCGGCCCACCGCCAGTTGTCCACCTCCACCCGCAGCGCGGCGAACGTCTCGGTCGTCGAGTCGGGGGCCACCCCGGGTTCGTCAAGGTAGCCCTCGTACTGGCCGCGCACGACATCCCCGGGCCCGATGGGGCGCAACGCCGCGAAGACCTTGTCCTTCTCGTCGCGCAACGGCTGGGCGGCGAGCGAGACCGGCGGTTCCATCGCCACGATGCCGAGCACCTGGATCAGATGGGTGACGATCATGTCCCGGAAGGCCCCGGTGCCCTCGTAGAAGTGGCCACGGCCCTCCAGGCCGAGCGTCTCGGGGACGTCGATCTGCACATACGTGATGTGGTCCCGGTTCCAGTTGGGCTCGAACATGCCATTGGCGAAGCGGAGGGCGAGGATGTTGTCCACCGACTCCTTGCCGAGGAAGTGATCGATGCGGAAGACCCGGGATTCGTCGAAGACCGCGTTGATCGTCTCGTTGAGCGCCCGCGCCGAGGCCAGATCGGTGCCGAAGGGCTTCTCCACGATCACCTTCGCGTTCTCGGCCAGGCCCGTGTCGCCGAGCATGCCGATGTTGGACGCGAACGCCGAGGGCGGAATGGCCAGGTGGAACAGTCTGCGGGACGGCCCGCCGAGGGAGTCCTCCGCCGCCCGTACGGCCGCGAGCAGCGGGCCGGGCTGCTCGGGGTCGGCCGCGCCGTAGGACAGCGACTCCTCGAAGGACTTCCACACCGGCCCGGTCGGCTTGGACCGGCCGAAGGTGGCGACCGCGTCATGCGCGAGGGTGCGGAACGCGTCGTCGCTCATCGCCGACCGGGACGGGGACGAGCCCACGATGCGGTAACCGTCGGGGAGGAGGCCCGCGGCGGCCAGGTGGAACAGCCCGGGGAGCAGCTTGCGCCTGGCGAGGTCGCCGGTGGCGCCGAAGAGCACGATCACATGATCGTCCGGTGCCGTCATCGCCCGCTCCCCTTCTCGGCGTGTCCACCGAACTCGCTGCGCATCGCGGACAGCGCCCGGTCGGCGAACTCGCCCAGGCCCCGGGACTGGAAGCGGTCGGTGAGCGCCGTGCTGATCACGGCGGCGGGCACGCCCTCGTCCACCGCCGCCCGTACCGTCCAGCGCCCTTCGCCGGAGTCCGAGACATGTCCGGTGAACTCGTCCAGCTTCGGCGACCGGGCCAGCGCGTCGGCGGTGAGGTCGACGAGCCAGGAGCCCACGACCGAGCCGCGGCGCCACACTTCGGCCACCTCGCCGACGTCGATCTCGTACTGGTACGCCTCCGGCTCGCGCAGCGGGGTGGTCTCCGCGTCGGCGGCGCGCTTGCGCAGGCCGACGTCCGCGTGGTCGATGATGCTGAGCCCCTCGGCGATCGCGGCCATCATGCCGTACTCGACCCCGTTGTGGACCATCTTCACGAAGTGGCCGGCTCCGCTCGGGCCGCAGTGGAGATAGCCCTGCGGCGCCGTTCCGTCGGTGTGCCGGTTCGGTGTCGGCTCGGCGGAGCCGCTGCCGGGCGCGATGGTGCGGAAGATGGGGTCGAGCCGGGCGACGGGCCCGTCCGCACCGCCGATCATCAGGCAGTAGCCGCGCTCAAGTCCCCAGACCCCGCCGGAGGTTCCGCAGTCCAGGTAGTGGATGCGGTGCGGGGCGAGCTGTGCCGCGCGGGTGATGTCGTCGCGGTAGTAGGAGTTGCCACCGTCGATGATGGCGTCGTCCGGGTCGAGTAGCTCGGTGAGCTGGTCGAGGGTGGGCTGTACGACGGCGGCGGGCAGCATGAGCCAGAGCGCCCGTGGCCGCTCCAGCTTCGTCACCAGGTCGCCGAGCGAGCGGGCGGCGACGGCGCCCTCGCCCGCCATTTCCCGTACGGTGTTTTCGTTGACGTCGTAGACCACACAGCGGTGGCCGTCGCGCATCAGCCGGCGCACGAGGTTCGCGCCCATCCGGCCGAGCCCGATCATGCCGAGCCGCATGGGGGTGTCGGTAGCCATGTGCTCTCCTGTCGCGTCATTGCCCGCTCAGCCCCGGGCCACCAGCTCGCGCGCCACCTGCGCGACGCGCTCGGGGGTGAATCCGAACTTCGTGAGCAGCTGTTTGAGGGGTGCGGAGGCGCCGAAGGTGTGCATGCCGACGATGGCCCCGTCCGCGCCGACATAGCGGTCCCAGCCGAACGTGGAGCCCTCCTCGACCGCGACCCTGCGGGTGACCGCGGGCGGCAGCACCCGGTCGCGGTACTCACGCGGCTGCCGGTCGAACAGCTCCCAGCAGGGCATGCTCACCACCCGGGACGCGATGCCCTCGGCGGTGAGCTCCTCGTGTGCGGCCAGGGCCAGCGCCACCTCGGAGCCGGTGGCGAGCAGGATCACCTCGGGCTCGCCGCGGTCCGTGTCCGCCAGGACGTAGGCACCCCACGCGACACCGCTGGCCGCCCCGAGCCGGGTGCGGTCGAGGGTGGGCAGGGGCTGCCGGGAGAGGACCAGCGCGGCCGGCGCCCGGCGGAGACCGGCGACCACCCGCCATGTCTCGGTGACCTCGTTCGCGTCGGCGGGGCGGAACACCAGCAGTCCGGGCGTGGCGCGCAGCCCCGCGAGCTGCTCGACGGGCTGGTGGGTGGGTCCGTCCTCGCCGACCCCGATGGAGTCGTGGGTGAAGATGTGCACGGTCGGGATCTCCATCAGCGCGGAGAGGCGAATGGCCGCCTTGGCGTAGTCGGAGAAGATCAGGAACCCGGACCAGTACGGACGCAGCTTCGTCAGCGCCATCCCGTTGGCCACCGCGGCGGCGGCGTGCTCCCGCACGCCGAAGTGCAGATTGCGCCCGGCGCGGTCGTACGGCTGGAAGTCGCCCGCACCGCCGAAGGTGAGGCGGGTCTTGGTCGACGGCGCCAGGTCGGCGGAGCCGCCGAGCACCCAGGGCACCGCCTTGGCCACCGCGTTCAGCACCTGGCCCGAGGAGTCGCGGCTCGCCAGGCCCTTCGGATCGGCCGGGAAGGTGGGCAGCGCGGTCTCCCAGCCGTCCGGCAGCTCACGGCGCTGGATCCGCTCCAGCTCGTCGGCGAGCTCGGGGTACGCGCCCCGGTAGGCGTCGAACGTCTTCTCCCAGTGGTTGCGCAACTGGCCGCCGCGTGCGCCGATGCCCCGCGCGAACCAGTCGGGCACACCGTCGGGGATGTGGAAGTCGGCGTCGGGTGGCAGGCCGAGTGCCCGCTTGGTGGCCTTGACCCCCTCCGGTCCGAACGGCGACCCGTGTGCCTGCGGCGAGTCCTCGACCGGCGAGCCGTACCCGATGTGGCTGTGGACGAGGATCAGGGTCGGGCGCTCGGCCTCGGCCCGGAAGGAGTGGCAGGCGCGGCCGATCCGGCCCAGGTCGTTGGCGTCGGCCACGGTGGTCACGTTCCAGCCGTAGGCCAGGAAGCGCGCGGCGAGGTCCTCGGTGAAGGTGATGTCGGTGTGGCCCTCGATGGTGACCCGATTGGAGTCGTAGATCCAGCACAGATTGGACAGCCGCAGGTGTCCGGCGAGCGAGGCCGCCTCGGCGGAGACGCCCTCCATCATGCAGCCGTCCCCGGCGAGCGCGTACACATCGAAGTCGAAGAGCGTGAAGTCGTCGCGGTTGTACCTCGCCGCAAGCCACCGACCGGCGATCGCCATGCCGACGGAGGTGGCGACGCCCTGGCCGAGCGGGCCGGTGGTCGTCTCGACGCCGCTCGTCCAGCGGTACTCGGGGTGGCCGGGGCAGCGCGAGTCGAGCTGCCGGAAGGACTTCAGATCGTCGAGGGTCACCGCCGGACGGCCCAGCACCTCGTACTCGGGGTCGACCGTGCGCACACCGGTCAGATGCAGCAGCGACCAGAGCAGGGCGGAGGCATGGCCCTCGGAGAGCACGAAGCGGTCGCGGTTCGGCCAGATGGGATCGGCGGGATCGAAGCGCAGAAACCGCTGCCACAGTGTGTACGCGACGGGCGCCATCCCCATGGGCGTTCCGGGGTGCCCCGAATTCGCCTTCTGGATCGCGTCCATGCACAGTCCGCGGATCGTGTTCACCGACAGCGTGTCCAGGTCGGTCATGGCGACGCCGCCCTCCGTGCGCTCGATGGGTGTCTGTGCGGCCTGCTATGTGTCGGATCGGACGATCGTCGCGAGGACATCGTTGAAGGCCTCGGTGGAGGTGGGGTGGGCGTAGACGGCGTTGCGGAGCTCGGCCGCCCGGATGCCGTGGCGCATGGCGAGCGCGACGGTGTTGATGAGTTCCTGCGCGTCCACGCTGAGCAGGGCGGCGCCCAGGATCTCGTCGGTCTCGGCGTCCAGCACGAACTTCATCACCCCACGGGTGTCCTCGACGATGTACGCACGCGGCATGGCGACGATCTCGGCGACCGGCTGACTCGCGATCCGCACCCGGTGCCCGGCGGCACGGGCCTGTTTCTCGGTGAGCCCGACGGTCGCCAGCGGCGGGGTGATGAAGACGGTGTGCGGGATGGCGACCCGGTCGTCGGTGGACCGCTTGCCCTCGCCGAGGAGCTGGTCGAGGACGATACGGCTGTCGTCGAGGGAGATATAGGTGAACTGCGGCCCGCCGTTGACGTCTCCGAGGGCGAAGACATGCGGCCGGCTGGTGCGCAGATGCTCGTCGACCTCGACCGCGCCGCGCTCGGTGGTGCGCACTCCGGCGGCGTCCAGCGCCAGGCCGCGGGTGGCCGGTGCGCGGCCGGTGGCGGCCAGGACGGCGTCGGCCTCCAGCGTGTGCTGTCGGCCGTCCGTCTCGTAGACGACGGTCGCGGAGCTTTCGCCGTCCCGGACCTCCGTGACGGCGGCCCCCGTGACGATCTCGATGCGCTCGTCCACCAGGATGCCCTCGGCGACGGCGGCAACGTCGTCGTCCACCAGCCCGAACACCTTCGGGGCCGCCTCGAGCACGGTGACCTCGGAGCCGAACTGCCCGTAGATGGAGGCGAATTCGAGGCCGAGATAGCCGCCGCCGATGATCGCCAGCCGTTCCGGGAGGATGGTGGTGTCGATCAGTTCGGTGCTGGTGACGGTGTACTGGCTGGTCCGCAGGCCGGGGATGTCGAGGACGATCGGCTCCGATCCGGTGTTGATGAGGATCGTCTCGGCGGTGACCGTCAGGGGGCCGTCGGCGGTCTCGACGCGCACGGTGTGCGGATCGGTGAACGCGGCGGTCCCGGTGATCACCGAGACGGTGTCCATGTCGCTCAGCCCGTCGTAGTTGCCACCGCGGAACAGCTTGGTGAGCGCCTGCACCTCGCCGACGGAACGCTCGTACCACTCCTGTGGCGCATCCTCCGGGCGGCGCTTGCGGGAGTGGTGGACCAGTGCCTTGGTCGGCACACAGCCGACGTTCGGGCAGGTGCCGCCGTACATCCGCGCCGACCGCTCGACCAGCACCACGCGCTTGCCGAGTCCACCCATCGTGGCGGCCACCGTCTTGCCGCCCTTGCCGAAACCGATCACGAGCAGGTCGGCTCGCAGGCTGCGGTTGGTGGTGCCCATGGTCGCTTCCCTTCTCGGCCCTTCGGGCGCACTGCCTCCGTCATTTCCACGGCACCACCAACCCCGCGGCCCCGCAACTGGCCGCCTCCGGTGCCACCACGCACCCTGGAAACAGGCGGAACCGGAGGAGAACGTGTGATGGCCGGACCGACAGCGGTGCTCTTCGACATCGACGAAACCCTGGTCCACACCGGAGGCTCGGGGGCGCGGAGTTGGGCCTGGGCCTTCGCCCGGTTGCACGGCGTGGCCGCCGACATCGGAACGCACACATCGGCCGGGGAGACGGATCCGCAGGTCGGCCGGAAGACATTCCGGGCCGTGCTCGGCCGCGACCCCAGTCACGATGAGATGGCCCGCCTGTACGCGGCGTATCTGTGGCATCTCTCGGAGGACATCCGGACCTCGGAGGGGTATCGCGTCATGGACGGCGTCGAAGACACCCTGCGGCGGATCACGGACGCGGGGATCATCCTCGGGCTCATCTCCGGCGCGATGGAGGGCGCGGCCCGGATCAAGATGGAACCGGGCAGGCTGGGCCGCTATTTCGTGTTCGGCGCCTACGGCTCGGACTCCCCGGACCGCGCGGAGATCACCCGCCTGGCGATGGCGAAGGCCGCCCGGCTGCACGGGCACGATCTGGGCCGCTCCGATGTCTACGTGGTCGGGGACACCCCTCTCGACATCGAGGCCGCGCGGGCGGCGAACGCGACGGCGGTGGGGGTCGCGAGCGGCCACTACTCCGTGGAGCAACTGCGTGCCGCGGCGGCCGACCATGTGCTCGCGTCGCTGACCGAGCCGTTCCCGCACACATGAGAACGGCGTGCGAACGAGCGGGAGCCGACCCCCGGCCCAGCCTTGTGCGGGCGGCGTCCCGCTTCACGGACGCGCTCACCGGGGCTCTCGGCTCCTGACAGCGGGGCGCGGGCGGCGGTCGCCGGTGCCGCGCCGGTTCGGTCTGGAGACACGGGCCGTGTCGATGCTTTGATCTGATCCTCGGACGGACGCGTTCGACCGCCGCGGAACAGAGGTGCGCATGGCAGGCAACCACGGACTGCCCGGGGAAACGGCATCCGGGGAGGCGCCATGAGGCTGTCCACCCGTATCGCGCTCGCGGTCGGCCTGAGCGTGCCGCTGCTGGTGCTGGCCTCCGGATGGCTGCTGCTGCGCCTGGTCGGCGACGACCTGCGCGCACACCAGAACTCCCAGTTGCGCGCTCGCGCCACGGTCGTCGCCAAGAACACCAAGGCGTACCTCGAGGTCGCCGGGACCGACCGCCCGGTCATGGAGCGGGCCCGGCAGCGCCGGCTGGTCAACTCCGCGCGGGACGTGGGCATCCGGCTGGACGCGCCCGGGGGCACGATCTCGGCCGGGCCGCGGCCCGATCCGTTCCCCGCGCTGCCCCGCAACGCCCCGAAGCCGGTCACCGTGACCTCCGGCGACACGGACTGGCTGGTCCTGTCGCTGCGTGTCGGCGACGCGAGAAACGGCACCACGCCGAATCTGTGGCTGTTCTCGCCGGACACCGCCGAGGAGCAACTGGCGCTGGTGCGCCAACGGGTCGTGTTCGGGGCGCTGCTGGCCGCGCCCCTGGCCGGGGCCACCACCTGGGCCATCGCCGCCCGAGCGGTCCTGCCGCTGCGGCGGCTGCAGCGGCGCGCCGGCGGCCTGGACCCGAGGACCAGCGCCGTACGCCTGGAGCACACGCCGACCCGTATCGGCGAGGTCGACGACCTGGCGTACACGCTGCAGACCGTGCTCGCCCGCTACGACGAGCAGGTCGAACGCACCGGGGAGGCACTCGCCACCGCCCGCGCGTTCGCCGCGACCGCGTCCCACGAACTGCGCACCCCGCTGATGAGCATGCGCACCAACATCGACATCCTCGCCGACCACCCCGGCCTTGACCCGGCCGACCGGGCGGAGGTGGTCGACGACCTGGGCCGCGAACACGCCCGGCTGCTGGGGCTGCTGGTGATGCTCAGGGCGCTCGCGCAGGGCGACCTGGTCGAGGCGGACGCGTTCGCGTCGCTGGACCTCACGGAGGTGGTGGACGCGTCCGTCTCCGACCTGCGGCGCACCCATCCGGACGCCGAGGTGTCCGTGCGCGCCACGCCGGGGCTGCTGGTGCACGGCTGGGAGGAGGGGCTGCGCTCGGCGGTGGACAACCTGCTGGCCAACGCCAGGACCCATGGCCGCGCCACCGACGGCACGGCCCATATCGAGGTGGCCCTGCGCCACTCCGGCGACCCGGGGCGGCCGCTCGCCGTGCTCACCGTGGACGACCACGGCCCCGGCATCCCACCCGAGCGCCGCGAGGAGGTCTTCCAGCGCTTCCGGCGCGGCCCGGACAGCCCCGGCTCCGGCCTCGGCCTGACCCTGGTCGCCCAGCAGATCGCCCTGCACCGGGGCCGGATCACCGTCCTGGACCGGCCCGACGGACGCCCCGGCACCCGGTTCGAGGTGCGGCTGCCGGTCACCGGCGTCCGGGACGTGGAGCGCACCCTGCCGCTGCTGCGCCGGGACTGGCTGACCGGCCGCCATCCGCTGCCGGCCAGGTCCGGCACACCGGACCGCACCGACCCGCGGGTCACCCGTGTCGCCCCGCAGGGGCGCGGGGAACTGCGCGACCGGCCACGACGCAGCCGCGGATGAACGACCGCACCTCGCGGCACTTCCCGCGGAGCGCTTAGGCGGCGCGGACGGTGGCCAGCGCCTTGCTCCAGCTGACGACCTGGTCGAGCAGGGTGTGCACGGCCCCGGTGTGGTGCTCGGCGGGGGTGAATCGGCTGAAGTTCTCGAAGTCGGTGAGCAGGGACAGGGCGACCTGCGCACGCACATCGGCCACCTGCAACTCGGCCATGACCAGGCGCAGGTGTTCGACCGCGCGGGTGCCACCGGCGCCGCCGTAGCCGACGAAACCGGCGGCCTTGTTGTTCCACTCGGCGTACAGGAAGTCGATGGCGTTCTTCAGTGCGCCGGCGATGGAGTGGTTGTACTCGGGGGTGACGAACACATAGCCGTCGAAGGAGGCGATCTTCTCCGCCCAGACCTTGGTGTGCGGCTGTGAGTACTGGCCCCGCGACGGCGGGACCGCCTCGTCCAGGAGGGGGAGCCGGTAGTCGGCGATGTCGACGAGCTCGTACTCCGCGTCGGTGCGCTGCCGGGCAATATCGAAGACCCACCGGGCGACGGCCTCGCCGTTGCGGCCGGGGCGGGTGCTGCCGAGGATGATGGCGATCTTGGGCATTTGCGTCGTCCTTTCCGTTCCGTGGCGCGTTCCCGGAGTCGGGCCCGTAACTCATCCGGTCGACCGCCGTCCCCGATCGCCCACCCCCCATGCACCACGTCAGCGGGTGTCGACCACGACGGTGTCCAACGTACTCAACGGCACCGGCCGGGTCTCGGAGGCGACGCGGGCCCGGGTGCGGGCGATGGCCGGCGCGCTCGGTCACGGCCCGGCGGGCAGCGGCGGGCGCACCCTGGGGCTCGCGGTGACGGCGATGGACTCGGGCCCGCCGAGCACATGTGGCGCACGCTGCCCGCCGCGGGGGTGGTGGTGCCGGACGGCCCGCCCGGCGACCCCGTGTTGCGGGTGCTGCGCGCCCGCGGTCTGCCGCTGGTGTTCGACGGCCGTCCCGGCGATCTGCGGGCGCCATGAAGGTGGCCTCGACATCGCGCAGCCGCTTGACGTCGCGCGGGCCGGGGTGCGGCCGTGCGTGGTCCCGTTCGACGATGACGACTCGGCGGGACGGGGGCTGGACGCCCTGCTGACCGGCGAGGGCCGGCCGGACGCGGTGTTCGGGCTGTACGACCCGTGCGGCCGTCGGGTCCTGGCGGCGGCCGCGCGCCGTCCTGACGGGCGGGGCGGCCCGGGTCCGTCGCGTCCGTCAGGCTTCCGTGGGCGTGATGTCCAGCGCCGTGAGGAAGGCGGTCGCCGCCGGTGTGCGGCTGAAGCGGCTCCAGATGACGTACTCGACCCGGGCCGGTGCGTCGGCGACCCCGATGGTGACGACGCCCGCGAGATGAGGCGCGTAGGCGGTGGGAAGCATCGCCACGCCGAGGCCCGGCCCGACGAGCCGGGCGATGAACTCGGCGCTGGTCACCTCGAAGGCGACGTCACGGGTGAGCCCCGCGGCCTCGAAGGCCAGGTCGGACTGGGCGCGCCCGGCGGTCCCGGCCGGGAGGTCCACGAACACCTCGGCGGAGAGCCTGCGCAGGTCGACCTGTGACTCCCCGGCGAGGGGGTGGTCCGGCGCGACCACGGCGACGAGCCGGTCACGCGCGAGTTCATGGGCGGCGACACCCTGCGGGCGGGCGGTGGTCGGCAGACCGAGGAACGCCACGTCGAGGGCGCCCTCCTTGACCTGCTCGACGAGGTCGTCGCTCGCGCCCACCCGCAGGCTGACGCGCACGCGCGGGTACCGCTCGTGGAAGTCGCGCAGCGCGCCCGGGATGTCGACCGCGGTGACGGTGGGGATCAGGCCCACGGCGAGCCGTCCGCGTACCTCCCCGACGGCCGCGGCGACCTCGGCGGCCGCGCGCTCGGCGGCGTCCAGGCATTGCCGGGCGGCCGGGAGGAAGGCCGCACCGGCCGGTGTCAGCCGCACCCGGCGGCTGGTGCGCTCGAAGAGTCTCGCGCCCAACTCCTTCTCCAGCCGGGCGATTTGGTGGCTGAGGGCGGACTGGACGACCAGACACCGTTCCGCGGCCCGGGTGAAGCTGTTCGTCTCGGCGACGGCGACGACGTACCGCATCTGCTGAAGCTCCATGGATCCATCGTGAATCGAGATCGATGTGGTGACAAACATGTGTTGGACTCATCAATGGCTCCGAGATGAGACTTCGAGGCATGACACGGCACACCACACACGTGGCTTCCGGCGGGGCCGGCGGTGTTCGCCACGGAAACCTGCCACGCACCGCGCTGACGGCGCTCGCTCCCTCGGTGTGGGGCACGACGTATGTCGTCACCACCGAGCTGCTCCCCGAGGGACATCCGCTCTTCGCGGGGTTCCTGCGCGCGTTGCCCGCCGGGCTGATCGCGCTGGCCCTCACCCGGACGCTGCCGCGCGGCGCCTGGTGGGGGAAGGCCGCGGCGCTCGGCGTGCTGAACATCGGGCTGTTCCTCCCGCTGCTGTTCATCGCGGCCGAACGCCTGCCGGGTGGTGTGGCCGCCACCTTGGCGGCGGCCCAGCCGCTGGTCGTGGCCGTCCTGGCGGTCACCGTGCTCCATGAGCGCCTTTCGCTGTGGCGCCTCCTGTGGGGTGTGACGGGCGTCGTCGGCGTCGGTCTCGTGGTGATCGGGCCGAACGCGGCACTCGACACCGTCGGGGTCGTGGCGGGGCTCGCGGGCGCGGTCACGATGGCGCTCGGCGTGACGCTCACCAAGCGCTGGGGGCGCCCCGCCGGGGTCGGCGCCACCACCTTCGCCGGGTGGCAACTCTCGGCGGGAGGGCTCTTCCTGCTGCCCCTCACCTTCCTCGTCGAGGGGGCGCCTCCCGCGATCGACCCGCCCGCCGTCCTCGGCTACCTCTGGCTGGGGCTGGTCGGCGGTCTGCTCACCTACGCCCTGTGGTTCCAGGGCATCACCAGCCTGCCCGTCGCCTCGGTCGCGGTTCTCGCCCTGCTGTCGCCGCTGGTGGCCGCCGTTCTCGGCGCCATCGTGCTCGACCAGACACTCGGCCCGGTCCAGCTCGTGGGATTCGCGCTCTCGCTCGCCGCGATCGTCGCGGGACAGCTTGCGCCGCGTACCCGCACCCGAGCCCGCCCCGAGACGCCCCAGCACGACTCCGTCCCCACCCCCGCCCCGGAAGGGGCACCCAGATGAAGATCGCCGCCGTCGGAGCCGCCCTGCGGAACCCGGGCCGGGCCCACGGCCACCGGCCGGGTCCGGGGCGCTCGACGTGATCCCGGCCAAAGGCGGCGCCGCGCCAGGTCGTCCCTCCCCCGGCACACCGGCTACCGGCGCCGCTCCCAGGTGGCCCGGGTGAGTTCGTACTCGACCTCGCCGTGTTCGGATCCCTCGATCGCCTCCGGCCACTCCTCGGTGAAGCTGCGGACGAACGACAGGCCCGACTTCTCCATCACCCGCCGGGACCCGGTGTTCACCGCCATGGTGTCCGCGGTGACCCGTTCCACGCCGAGGTCGGTGAACCCCTTGTGGATCAGCGCCCGGGATCCCTCCGTGGCGTAGCCCTTGCCCCAGGCGGCCTTGTTCAGGCGGTAGCCGAGCTCCACCACGGCGGGGCTGTGGTCGTCCAGGGGGCGGAACTCGAACCAGCCCAGGAAGGTTCCGGTGGCCTTCTCCTCGGCGGCCCAGTAGCCGCGGACCCCGAGGCCCGGGTGGTCGTGGAGGAACCGTGGCAGGGTCTTCGCGAGGATCGTCTCCCGGCTCGTCGGCTTGCCACCGGTGAGGAAGCGCATGACGTCGGGGTCGTTGTCGAGCGCGAACAGGTGGTCGGCGTCGGCGTCGGTGAACGGGCGCAGCACGAGCCGTTCGGTCTCCAGGAAGACATGCATGCCGCGATCCTCACCGCCGGACGGCCGGGCCCGCCACCGGATATGCGCGGCGGGCCGAAGGGGGCCGGGGCTGTCAGCTCTACGGCTCGATGTCCAGGACGTCGTGGACCGGCCGCCGCGGGGTCTGCCTGCCCCGGGGGCCGTACCCCAGCCGCAGCACCATCTGCACATGGGCCATGGCGGATGTCGGGTCGCGCAGTGGCCAGCGCAGGTCGTGCCATTCGAGGGCCTGGGTGACGAACGAGGCGGACAGTCCCGCCAGGGTGGCGCGCAGCAGCACCCGCTCCACCGCCTGGCCGGTGCGCAGCCAGTCCACCGGACGGTCGCGGGCGGTGCTCAGCAACACCAGGTGCGGGAAGGTCTCGAAGTCGGCGGTCGGGCGCCCGGGGATGGACCTGCCGCCCGCGAAGTCCCGTACGGGGGCCTTGCCGATCCGGCGCCGGGGTCCGAAGGCGTACTCCGGAACGCCTTCGGTGGCCGGTCGGGTGTCGTCGGCGGCGCGGGTGAAGCGGGCCAGGTCCGCGGCGGCCCCGGCGTCGGTGAGGTTGCGGGCCTCGGCCTCCAGCGCCAGGTCCACGACGTACTGGAGATGCCAGCCGGACACGAAGGACAGCGCGACGTGCTCCCGGTGCGCGGCGTCGACGAGGGCGCTCCGCACGGACGCGGGGATCTCGGTCTCGGCGAAGGGGAACCTGCTGGTGTGGCGGGTGCGCACGGCCGGGTACAGGGCGGCCGGATCGGCCTCGTCACCGAGCGGGCGGGTCAGTGTTACGGAGGCCAGCAGCATGGGGTCCACGGGGTCGGGCAGCAGCCGGGTCGCCGCCTCCCAGCCCTCGTGCGCCACCGCGACCCGCAGGTTCATCAGGGCGGCGCCACAGCCGATGTGCAGCGCGCGAAGCTCGGGGTCGGTGTGCGGCAGGGCACCCCGCAGGTCGGCCCTGAGACGGAACACGCGGCCGCGCCGGGAGTACTGGAACCGCCAGGGCTGGGTGTTGTGCATCGAGGGCGCGGCCGTGGCGTCCGCCACCAACGACAGGACAACCGCTTCGGAGAGCGAACGAGCGGTGCGGTGGGTCGCCGCGGAGCCGCGCCGGCCCGTCCCCTCCCGGCGCCGTTCCGGTTCCTGCCCGATGGGGTGAACGTGTGCGTCCGGGCCGGGGAACACCAGGGTGATCTGGTCCGAGTCCGACCACCGCACGTCATAGGGGGGTGTCCCGTCGTCGTGGTGGAGTCCGACGATCTCACCGTCCCGTGTGGTGGCACCGGTGGTGGGGCTTTCGACAATCAGCTGGTCGCCGACATGGGCACGCATCGACATCCCGCCTTTCCTGCCTGACGCCGTCCACTGTGACACCGCCGGTGCGCGGTGTCCTGGGGGCGGAACGCCCTCGGGCGAGGGGCCGGATGGCCCCGTGGCGGGCCGGGTGGCCGGGAGCGTCCTGCCGTACGGCTCAGAGCCTGTGTCATATCCCCGGTCGGATCAGCGTGCGGCGTCTGGCACGCATTCACGCCACCCGATACGGCCGTGCCCGCTCGCTGTTCAGCGTGAGCCCCAGGCCGGGCGCCCCGTCGTGGCCCGGGACGAGGCTGCCGCCGTCGGGTGCGAGGGCGCCGTCGAACAGCAGGCGCTCGATGCGCACATGGTCGTGGAACCACTCCAGGTGGCGCAGGTTGGGCACGGACCCGGCGGCGTGGGCGTGGGCGTGCGGGGCGCAGTGTCCGGAGATCTCGAGGCCCTGGCTGTGGGCGAGGGCGGCGGCGCGCAGCCAGACGGTGATGCCGCCGCAGCGGGTGACATCGGCCTGGAGGCAGTCCACGGCTCCGGCGGCGAGCATCCGCGCGAAGTACGGCAGGGTGTAGCCGTACTCACCGGCCGTGACCTCCATCGGGACGCGGTCACGGACGGTGGCGAGCGTGGCGAGGTGGTCGGCTGAGACGGGCTCCTCGAACCAGGTCACACCGTGTTCGGCGAGGGTGCCGGCCATGCGGATGGCCTGTTTGGCGTCGTAGCCGCCGTTGGCGTCCACGTACAGGGCGGTGGTGTCGCCGATGCTGGTACGGGCCTCGGCGACGCGTTTCCGGTCGCGTTCCTCGTACCGTCCCCAGGACTCGCCGATCTTGATTTTGACGCGGGGGATGCCCGCTTCCTCGGTCCAGCCGCGCAGTTGCCGGTCCTGGCGCTCGGCGTCGTACGTGGTGAAGCCGCCACTGCCGTACACGGGCACCTCGTCCCGCGCCCTGCCCAGGAGGTGGACCAGGGGCAGGTCGAGCAGGCGGGCCTTGCAGTCCCACAGGGCGATGTCCACGGCGGCGATGGCCTGGGCGGCCACGCCGGGCAGCCCGGCGTTGCGCACGGCGCGGTGCATGGCCTCGTTCGCGCGTGGTACGTCGAGGGCCGGGGTGCCGGTGACCACATCGGCCAGCAGATCGTCGATGAGCAGGGCCGTGGCGGCCGGGGCGTAGGTGTAGCCGAGTCCCGTGACCCGGCCGCACCGGACGGTGGTGAGGACGAGGGTGGTGCTGTCCCAGCCGAGGGTGGCGTCGGCCTCGGGGGCGTCGGTGGGCACCGTGTAGACGGCGCTGTCCACCCCGTCCACGACGTGCTCGCCCGCGCCTCCTGCCACGACGCGGCCCGTCACCACCGCGCGGTCACCTTCGCCCGCGGCGCGTGCGTCGCGAGGCGGCGCGGCCGACCCCCACCGCGGCCCCCGCCACGGCCGTCGCCGTGAGGGTGGCGGCACCGGCGGTGGTCGCCCAGCGGGCCGCGCGGGAGGGCGGGGCCGCGCGCTGGGCCAGGCGTTCGGGCCGCTCGCTCGGCAGGGTGGTGTCGAGGCCCAGGGCCAGCGCCTCGGCCAGGTGGAGGGCCCCGCGGCCGGTGTCGCCCTGCTCGATCTGGGTGCGGCAGCTGAAGCCGTCCGCGAGCAGCAGGCTGCCGGGGGCGGCCGCGCGCACGGCGGGCAGGACACCCTGTTCCGCGATGGCCATCGAGACCTCGTGGTGGCCGCGTTCGAAGCCGAAGTTTCCGGCCAGACCGCAGCAGCCCTCGTCCAGGACGTCGGTGACGAGGTGGGCGCGGCGCATGAGTTCGCGGTCCGCGTCGTCCTTCATGATGGCGTGCTGGTGGCAGTGGGTCTGGACGACGGCCTGCCGGGTGAGCGCGGGTGGCCGCCAGCCGTCGGGGGCGTGGTGGACGAGGTGTTCGGCGAAGGTGCGGAACTGTCCGGCCAGCCGCCCCACGTCCTGGTCGGCGGGCATCAGTTCGGGTGCGTCGGCCCGGAACACCGCGGTGCAGGAGGGTTCGAGGCCGATGACCGGGGTGCCCGCCTCGAGGTAGGGCCGCAGCACCCGCAGCGTGCGCCGCAGCACCTTCTTCGCCGTGGCCAGTTGCCCGGTGGAGATCCAGGTGAGACCGCAGCACACCGGCTCGGCCGGTACGGCGACCCGGAATCCGGCGTCCTCCAGCACCCGGACGGCCGAGATGGCGACCGCGGGGTGGAAGTAGGTGCTGAAGGTGTCGGGCCACACCACCACGGTCCGCGGATCGGCCGGGTCCGGCTCCTCGGTGGCGCGGGCGCGCCACCACTGGAGGAAGGACCGCGGTGCGAACACGGGCGCCTGGCGTGCGCCGTCCACACCGGCCAGCCGCTTGCCGAGACCGGCCACACCCGGCGCCCTGGCCACGGTGTTGACCAGCGAGGGCGCGATGCGGGACAGCCGGGCCCACACCGGCAGCCAGCCCATGGAGTAGTGCGCCGCCGGGCGCGGGCGGCCCGCGTGGTGATGGGCGAGGAACTCGGCCTTGAGCGTCGCCATGTCGACACCGGTCGGGCAGTCGGACTTACAGCCCTTGCACGCCAGGCACAGGTCCAGGGCGTCATGGACCTCGGTCGAGCGCCAGCCGTCGGTGACGGCGGAGTCCGGGTGGCCGTCGAGCATCTCGAACAGCAGCCGGGCCCGGCCGCGGGTGGAGTGTTCCTCCTCCTTGGTGGCCCGGTACGACGGGCACATCACGGCGCCGTGGTGGCCGCGGCAGTTGCCGATGCCGACACAGCGCATGACCGCGCGGGTGAAGGAGTGTTCGTCGTCGGGGTAGCCGAAGTGTGTGCCGGGGGTCGTCGGCCGCCACCCCGGGCCCAGGCGCAGCTGACCGTCGACCGGGTTCGGGCCGGTGGCCGTATCCGGGCCGGTGGCCGTATCCGGGCCGGTGGACTCGCCAGGGCTCGGGTTCGGGCCGGTGACCTTGCCGGGGTTCATCCGGTTCCCCGGGTCGAACACCGCCTTCACCTCGCCGAACGCGGTCACCAGGCGCTCGCCGAACATGCGGGTGAGCAGTTCGCCCCGCGCCTGGCCGTCCCCGTGCTCGCCGGACAGCGAGCCGCCGTACGAGACCACCAGGTCGGCGGCGCGTTCCAGGAAGCGGCGGAAGTCGGCCACGCCGTCGGCGGTCGTCATCCCGAACGGGATGCGGGTGTGCACACAGCCCTGCCCGAAGTGGCCGTACAGCGACGGATGGTCGTAGCCGAACTCCGCGAACAGGTCCTTCAGATCGCGCAGATAGTCCCCCAGGCGCTCGGGCGGGACGGCGGAGTCCTCCCAGCCCTCCCAGGTCTCCCGGTCGTCCGGCGGGCGCGCCGTCACCCCGAGTCCCGCCTCGCGGGCCCTGAGCATCCGCTGCTCGCGCCGGGGGTCGTCGGAGAAGGCCACCGTGGCGTCCTTCTCGTCCCGCCCCACCGAGCGCAGCAGCGCGTGTGCCTGCCCGTCGACGTCCTCCTGGGTGTCCCCGCTGAACTGCACCATCAGCCAACTGCCGCCCTCGGGGAGGGAGTTGAGGGATTCGAGGTACGCGTGCTCCTCGCGCATCAGCTGGGCCATCCGCCCGTCCAGGGCCTCCAGCTCCCCGGGGGTGCAGCGTTCCAGGATTCGGGGCACATCGTCGGCGGCGGCGCAGATGTCGTCGTAGCCGAGCACCAGCAGCGACTGGTACGGGGGTACGGGCACCAGGTCCACTTCGGCGCGTACCACCGTCACCAGGGTCCCCTCGCTGCCCACCAGGGCGCGGGCCACGTCGAAGCCGTTCTCCGGCAGCAGCGAGTCCAGGTTGTAGCCGGAGACCCGGCGCGGGATCTTCGGGTAGCCGCGCCGGATGTCCGCGAGGTACTCGCCGACGACGCGGTCCAGCCCGTCGTAGATCTCGGCCCGGCGGCCGCCCGCCGCGGCGATCCGCGCCCGCTCCGCCCTGGACGTCGGCCCCACCCACATGCGCACGCCGTCGTAGGTGAGGACCTCCAGGCGGCGCACGTTGTCCACGGTCTTGCCATACGCCTGCGCCGAGGCTCCGCACGAGTTGTTGCCGATCATTCCGCCCAGCGCGCAGTGGCTGTGGGTGGACGGCTTCGGCCCGAACTGCAGCCCGTGGTCGGCGAGTTGACGGTTGAGCTCGTCCAGCACCAGCCCCGGCTCCACCACACAGGTGCGCGCCTCGGGATCCACCGAGACCAGGGCGTGGCAGTACTTGCTCCAGTCGATCACCACGGCGGTGTTCGTGGACTGACCGGCCAGGCTGGTGCCGCCACCCCGCGACAGCACCGGCGCGCCGAAGCGGGCGCACACCTCCACCGCCCGCGCCCCGGCCTCCACACCGCGCGGGACGACGACGCCGATGGGCACCTGGCGGTAGTTGGAGCCGTCCGTGGCGTACGCGCCCCGGCTGCCCGCGTCAAACCTGACCTCGGCGTCCACCTCCGCACGCAGCGCCCCCTCAAGCCCGCTCGAGGTACGCATGCCGCACTTCCCCTTCCGTCAGGCGTGCCCGCGTCCCGGCAGGCGCTCGGCGTACTGGGCCACCTTCTGCCGGATGCCCCGGTGGGCGATCCCGGCCAGCTCGGGGTCGTGCAGCGCGGCCTTCACGGTCTTCTTCGCCATGGGGACCATGAGATGGGGCGGGATCGGGGCGATCTCCTGGTCGACCAGGAACTCCAGGACGACCGGCCGGTCACTGGCCAGCGCCTCGTCCCAGGCCCTGCCGACCTTCTTCGGGGACTCGCAGCGGATCCCCCGCAGCCCCAGCAGCTCGGCGTACGCCCCGTAGGGGATGTCGGGGATGACCTGGGAGGCGGGGTACTTCGGGTCCCCGGCCATGGCGCGCTGCTCCCAGGTCACCTGGTTGAGGTCCTGGTTGTTGAAGACGCAGAAGACGAGTGGCGGGCCGCCCGCCAGCCGGTCCAGATAGCGCTTGACGGTGATCATCTCGTTCATGCCGTTCATCTGGAAGGCACCGTCCCCCACGAAGGCGATCACCGGGCGGGTGGGATGCGCGAAGCGCGCCGCGATCGCGTACGGCACCCCGGGCCCCATGGTGGCCAGGGTGCCGGACAGCGAGGCGTCCATCCCGTCGCGCAGCTTCAGATGGCGCGCCCACCAGTTGGTGGCCGACCCGGAGTCGGCGGTGAGGATCGCCCGGTCCGGCAGCCGCGAGGAGAGCTCGGCGGCCACCGACTGGGGGTTGATGGTGTCCCCGAAGTGCTGGCCGGCCCAGGTGTCGCAGATGGTGAGCCACTCCCGCACATCCTTCTCGACCTTCTTCCGCCAGCTCCGCTTCTCCTTGCGCCGCAGCAGCGGCAGGAGCGCCTTGAGGGTCTCCTTCGCGTCGCCCACCAGATGGGCGTCCATGGGGTAGCGCATACCGATCATGCGGCCGTCGATGTCGATCTCGACGCCTCGGGCCTGCCCCTCGTCGGGCAGCCACTCGGAATACGGGAAGCTGGTGCCGATCAGGAAGAGGGTGTCGCACTCCTTGATCATCTTGTCGCTGGCGGTGCTGCCCAGCAGACCGATCGGCCCGGTCACATAGGGCAGGTCGTCGGGGAGGACATCCCGGCCCAGCAGCGCCTTGGCCACCCCGGCGCCCAGCAGCTCCGCCACTCCGACCACCTCGCCCGCGGCGTCGGCCGCGCCCTGGCCGACGAGGATGGCGACCCGCTCGCCCTCGTTGAGGACATCGGCGGCACGGCGGAGCTCATCGGGGTCGGGCAGCACGCGGGGGCGGCTCCAGCCCACGCTGGAGAACACCGAGCCGTGTGCTTTGGGCGGGGAGGGCTGGGCGTCCTCCTCCTGGATGTCGTTGGGGATCACGATGGTCGCCACGCCGCGGGTGGTCAGCGCGGTCTTGAAGGCGCGGTCGATGACATGCCGCGCCTGGCCGGGGTGGGTGACCATCTCGCAGTACTCGCACACGTCCGCGAAGAGCCGGTCCAAGTGGATTTCCTGCTGGTAGCGGGTGCCGAGGCTGAGCCGCTTCTGCTGGCCCACGATGGCCACCACCGGCTGGTGGTCCAGCTTGGCGTCGTAGAGGCCGTTGAGCAGATGGACGGCGCCGGGGCCCGAGGTGGCGGCGCAGACTCCGACCTCGCCGGTGAACTTGGCGTGGCCGCAGGCCATGAACGCGGCCATCTCCTCGTGCCGGACCTGGATGAACTCGGGGTCGCCGGCGGCGCGGTCGAACGCCCCGAGCAGACCGTTGATCCCGTCCCCTGGATAGCCGAAGACCCGCGCCACCCCCCACTCCCGCAGCCGAGTCAGCACGAAATCCGATACCTGAGCCACGGCACCTCCTCGGTAGTGCTGCCCGAAGGCAGTGCTGCACGACGCACGTCACAGGAGTAGCCGTCGACCGGGCCGGTAAACGTGGCGGGCACGGGTCGCGGCGGGCCGGGGCACCCGGGTGCCGGTCAGGGCCGGGGCACCCGGGTGCCGGTCAGGGCCGGGGCACCCGGGTGCCGGTCAGGGCCGGGCGGCCACCAGGAGGTCCACCAGATAGGTCTCCTCCACCCTCTCGTCGGGGAAGAGCTCGCGCAGCCGGTCGCGCTCGTCGGCGAGAAACGCCTGGGTGCCGGACTCGCCGAGGACGAGGAACGCCGAGTGACTGGTGACGTTGGCCAGGTGGGTGTCGAGGGAGACCACGCGGCTCCAGCGCACATGGCGGCGGGTGACACGGAGACCGGAGAGGCCCGCGAGCCGGGCGGCGCGGCTGTCGTCCGGACCCACATGAGGGGTCGACGTCACACCGGAGTGGGCCGCGACGCGCTCGGCCTGGGCGGCGATCCACGGCACGTCGAAGGCGGTGGTGTTCCACCAGACCGCCAGCGCGCCACCCGGGCGCAGCACCCGCAGCGCCTCCGGAACGGACCGGCCGGTGTCGGTCCAGTGCCAGGACTGCGCATACGTGATCAGGTCGCGGGAGGCGTCGGCGAGCGGCAGGGCGTTGCCGTCGCCCCGCACGATCGGCACGTCCGGAAGCGTCCGGCGGAGCTGGGCCGCCATGCCCGCGCCCGGCTCGACGGCGATCACCTCGGCGCCGCGCTCACGCAGCAGGGCGGTGGCGATTCCGGTGCCCGCGCCGACATCGGCGACGCGTGCGCCCGCGAGGGGGCGTCCGGCGAGCTCCTCGACGGCGTCGAAGAGCGCGGGCGGGTAGGAGGGGCGGTTCGCGGCGTACTGGGCGGCGGCCGCGTTGAACGAATGGGCACGCGAGGTGGCGGTCATGCGCCCATCCTCACCCGTTCGGCCCCATCTGCCGAGGCCCCATCCGCCGAGGCCCCCGTTTCTGCTCAGCCCCCCGTGGTCCGGCCGCATCCGGGGCGACGCGCCCGACCTTGGTCCAGCCGGTCCAGCCCCGCTGCCCCAGCAGCTCGATCAGCCGGCGGGCCGACGGCATGGCGTCGAACGCGAGGGCGTCCATCACCCTGACCAGCGGTGGCTCGATCTCGGCGTCGTCGATGTAGTCCTCGCCCCGCTCCTCGGCCATCCCGGTGAGGTAGGCGGCCAGCTCGTCGGCCAGCCCGTCCAGCCGTGGATCGTCGTCGGCGCGGTCGAGCGCCTGGCCCAGGGTGCGGTAGAAGCCGATGAACCGCGGGTCGGCGATCTGCTCCCGCTTGCGCGCCATCCACTCCGGGACCCGCTCGGGTGCGTGCGCGGCCAGCGGGATCCAGCCGTCGCGCTCCACTTGGACGATCCGCTCGTCGACCCCGAGCGCCCGCAGCCGGTCGAGAAACTCCACCACCTCCGGGGACAGCGCCAGGCTGTCCCCGGAGGCGAGGCGGGCGATCCGCGCGCGGTGCCGCTGCCGCTCCCGGATCTCCGCCCGCAGCCGCTGGTCGATCTCCGCGACCGCCGCGGCGAACTCCTCCTCACCGGCCCGGAGCAGCTCCCGTACGCGCGCCAGCGGAACCCCGGCCTCGGCGAGGGTCCGGATCCTGATCAGCTCGACGACTGCGTCGGCGCCGTACCGCCGATAGCCGGAGTGGTCCCGCTCCGGCTCGGGCAGCAGCCCCTTGGCGTGGTAGTGCCGCACCGCGCGCACCGTCACTCCGGCGTACGACGCCAGCTCACCGATGGTCAGCATCGGATCATTTCTCCTGGATGTCGCTTATGAAGCCGTCTCGTCGGCCGGGGGGTGTGCGCGGCGGATGATCTCCGAGATCTCCCTGGCGTGGGTGAACACCAGCCGGTGGCCGGTGTCGAGCCAGGTCGCGGAGGTGTCCGGCCGCTCATGCACAAGCCGGTCGACGCCCGCGCGCCAGAGCCGGTTGTGCCGGGGCGCACGCCCCTCGGTGCCGTCGCCCGCGATCGCGGCCGACATGATCATGTGGATCGGCCGGTCGATCTTCCGGTACCGGTCCAGGATTCCGGCCCGCACCACATCCATCTCGAGCTGTAGATCGAGGATGTCCCGGGCGCTGAGCGACACCTGCCGCGCGGTGCCCCTGGCCCGCTCGATCTCCCGCCACATGGCCGGGTCCTCCGCCATCGCGCGGAACTCCGGCAGGTCGGCGTCGGTGATGAACGGTTCGGGCAGCGGGTTCGCCCCGTCGATGAGGACGAGCCCGGCGACCGCGTCGGGGCACTCGGAGGCGTAGTGCACGGCCAGATCCGCGCCCAGCGAGTAGCCCACGAGTACGGGCGGCGAGGGGAGGTGAAGGCGTCCCGGCCCCACCAGCACGGCGAAGAGATCGCTCCGGAACGCGTCGAAGGAGTACCGGTCGGCGGCGGAGGCGAGGCCATGGCCCCGGAGGTCGAAGGTCACCACGTCGTGGTCGCGCCGCAGAAGCTCGATCAGCTCGCGCAGATCGGCCTGGGTGGAGTTGAGGCCGGGGCACAGGACCAGTGGCCGTCCCCGGCCGCCGCGGGACACCGGGATCGTGACGCCGTCGTGGTGGACGGTGAAGTGGCGCGTCGTCGTCATGCCGGCCATGCTGCGAGGTTGCCCCTGCGTCAGGGTCAACCGCCGCGGGGCGACCCCGGACAGGCCCTAGCGCGCCCGGTACGGGTTCTTCCACAGGTACACCCTGCGGTGCTTGCTGTCGTTGCCCACGATGAGCCGGCCGTCCTGGCTGAAGGCCACGTCCTGGATCACGTTGGCCGCCCCCTTCTCGCTGGTCGACAGGAAGGCGCGCGGTTTGCGGGTGGCCACGTTCCACAGCAGCAGTCCGTATTCGGAGGGGATGGCGAGCGTCCTGCCGTCCGGGCTGAACGCCAGGTGGTTGACCTCCGATGCGATGAGGGAGTCGCTGAGGGTGGCTCGCTGACGGCCGGTCTTCGCGTCCCACAGCCGCACCTTGCGGTCGTAGCTGCCGGTGGCGAGCGTCCTGCCGTCCGGGCTGAAGGCCAGGCTCAGGACTCCTTGCGCGGGGGAGATGGTGACGCGTGGATCGCCCTGGCCGTAAGGTTCCGGATCGCGGTGTACCACGTCCCACAGCCGCACCGAGTGTTTCGGGGTGAGGTTGCTGCCGGAGTCGTCGCCCGCGGAGGCCAGCGTCCGGCCGTCCGGGCTGAAGGCCACGCCCGTGACATCGGCCTCCTGGTCGAAGTAGGCGAGCATCTTGTCCTTGCGGCTGTTGGTGTCGAACAGGAACACCGGGCCGGACTGACTGCCGGTGGCGAACAGCTTGCCATCCGGGCTGAAGGCCACCTTTTCGCCGGCATCGACCGTGGTGCCGAGGAAGCGAATCTGCCGGTGCTCGGCCACGTCCCACATGGTCAGCCAGCCGGTCGTATTGGTGGCGGCGAGGAGCTTGCCGTCGGGGCTGAACGCCACTTCGCGGTTCGCGAACCCCTTATTGCCGACGCTGTCGCGCTGGGTGAAGGTGGCTCCCGGCTTGCGGTCGGCGACATTCCACAGCCGCACCTCGCCCTCGTCGTTGCCGGTGGCGAGCGTCTTGCCGTCCGGGCTGATCGCCAGCCCCTCGGCCGTCCTGGACTTGCCGGTGGGGCCGAGGGAGGACGTGGGCCCGATCGTGCGGTAGGGGAGGCTGGGCCCGCGGTCGGGGGAAGAGCCGGGGAGGTAGACGGCGATCAGGACGACGGCGAGGACGAGGATCCCGACCCCGCTGAGCAGGACGGGCAGCCCCGGCGCGGGTGTGGTGAGCGGGTCCGGGACCGGCGGGTTCGGCGAGGTGTCCGGGCCCGGTGGGGTCGCGGGACCGCCGGGAGCGGCGCCCCGGTCCGGGTCGTGCGCGGCAGGGGCGGACGGCGGCGGTACGGGGGCGGCGGGCCCGGATCCGCGCGGCGGCGGTGATGTGCGGGTCTCGGCGTCGGGCGAGCCGGGAGCGCTGGGCGGGCCGGGGGCGTGGAGCGGGCCGGGGGCGCTGGGCGGGCCGGGTGTCGCGCGCTCGGGCCCTGACGGCGACACCACGGTGCGGGTGTGGGCGTCGGCGACGGCGTCGGCGACTCCCGTCGTGTCGGCCCGGCCGCACTGCTCGATGACCTGGGCCGGGGTCGGCCGCCGCGCCGGGTCCTTCTCCAGGCAGCGGGCGGCGATGGCCCGGAGGGGCTCGGGGCAGCCGTCGAGGTCGGGATCCTGCTCCAGGATGCGGTAGATGACGCTGTGGTCGGAGCCGCCGCCGAAGGCGAGCCGTCCGGTGGCCGCGAAACTGGCGATCACACCGAGGGCGAACACATCACCGGCTTCGGTGACGTCCTGCCCCCTGATGTATTCGGGCGCCATATAGGCGGGCGTTCCGGTGCGCATCCCGGTGGCGGTCACCGCGGTGACATCCGCGGCTCGGGCGATGCCGAAGTCGATGACCTTGGGTCCCTCGGCGGTGAGGATGATGTTGGAGGGCTTCAGATCACGGTGGATCACATCGGCGGCGTGGATGGACTGCAGGGCCTCGGCCACCCTGGCGATCAGCCCCAGCGCCGCGTCGGCCGGCAGCGGCCCGCTCTCGGCGACCGCGTGCTGGAGGGACGGTCCGGGCACGTACGCCGTGGCCAGCCAGGGCTCCTCGGCCCGCAGATCCGCGTCCACCACCGGCACCGTGTACAGACCCTGGACCCGCCGGGCCGCGGCCACTTCCTGCTCGAAGCGCTTACGGAACGACGCGTCGCCCGCGTATTCGCGGTGCACGACCTTGACCGCCACCGCGCTGCCGGCCGGCGTACGCGCCAGGTAGACGCGGCCCATTCCCCCCGCGCCCAGCACCGCCTCCAGCCGGTACGGACCGGCCGTGGCGGGATCGGCGGCCCCCAAGGGGCGGTGTGGTGGCGGAGTTGTCGGCCACCCCGGTTGCCGCCCCACCCCAACGGGTGGAACCGCCAAGCGACCACGGTCATGGTCCGGTCGGGACATGCTCCCCGTCACCCCGTCTCTCGCCGTTCGAGCGAGCGACAGCGTAAACGAACCCACCAACCCCCCAACAGCTCTCCCCCTGGAGGAGAAGCGACACGAAGACCGGTGGGCCGTGATGCTCGAGGACGCGGGCACCCCGCGCTTCGACGACTTCGGGCCGGACGCCGGACCGCAGGGCGTACCAGCGCATCACATCCCACGCGCACGTCACGGCCCGTCGGGGGTACTCGCCGCTGATGATGTTCAAGACGCCTCCAGGTGTGTACGCCCCGCAGGACGACACATGGCTGCTGTCCGAGGCCCTGCTGCGGGAGGACATCACGGCCGAGACGGCGGTGCTGGACGTGGGGACCGGCAGCGGGGCCCTGGCCCTCGCCGCGGCCGGGCGCGGCGCGGCCCAGGTGACCGCGGTCGATGTCTCGCCGCTCGCCGTGGGCGCCACATGGCTGCGGGCCCGCCTCAAAGGGCTGCCGGTGCGTGTCCTCCAGGGCGATCTGCTGACACCGGTCGCCGACCGCAGGTTCGATCTCATCGTGGCCAATCCGCCGTATGTGCCGGTGGCGGGGCGGCGGAGCCGCCGGGGCCGTGGCGTGGCCTGGCGGGCCGGTGCGGACGGGCGGGCGGTGGTCGACCGGATCTGCCGCGACGCGCCACCGCTGCTGCGCCCCGGCGGGGTGCTGCTCCTGGTGCACTCGGGGCTGTGCGGCCCGGATCGTACGGTGGAACGGTTGGAGTCGGCGGGGGCGGGACTGCGGGCGGCCGTGGCCGACCGCCGCACGATCCCCTTCGGGCCGGTGCTGCGCGAGCAGGCCCCCTGGCTGGCGGCCCATGGGCTGATCGCCCCGGGCGAGACGAAGGAAGAGCTGGTGGTGATCCGTGCCGAACGACAGGTGTGATCAGGCGGTGAGCGTGCGGTTGGGGACCGACGGCCCGATGCTGATCGAGGGACCGGTCGAGGTCACCCTGCCCGATGGCAGCGTGGTGCGCTCCGACCGCTTCATGGCGGCCGTGTGTCTGTGCGGCCGCAGCGCACGCTATCCGTGGTGCGACACCAGCCACCGCCGCAGGCCGCCGAGGCCACGGCGCGGAGCGGGCCCGGAGTAGCGGCGGGGCGGGCCGGCGGCGGGCCCGGCGGAGCGGAACGCCGCGGATCCCCGGACGGCAAGCGATCATCCGACGTCTGGAACATGTCAGGCCAGGGCACTCATCACGGATGCGTTGTGGAGTGCTCGACATCGGATCCCGTACCGTCCATCTCAAGATCGCCGACCTGTTCCCCGGTAGCCCTCCGGAGCCGGTGAGCTCGTGGAAACAGCCGGTCCGCGTGGCCGACGCGACCGATCGCCAGGGGGTGATCCCGCGCGCGGCCATCCGGTCCCTGGTCGGTGCCGTCACCGCGAGTGCCGCGGCCGCGTCCGCCCACCGCGTCGACCGCCTGATCCCCTTCGCCACCTCCGCGGTGCGGGACGCGACCAACCGGGACGCGGTGCTCGACGAGATCGAGGCCGCCACCGGTATCCGCGTGGGTTACATGAGCGGCGTGGAGGAGGCACGGCTGACGTTCCGGGCGGTACGCGGCTGGCTCGGCTGGTCGGCGGGGCGGATACTGCTCCTGGACATCGGTGGCGGCTCCCTGGAGATCGCCTGCGGAAGCGGCACGGACCCCGCTCTCGCGATCTCCCTGCCGCTGGGAGCCGACCGGCTCACCCGCCACCATCTGCCCGATGCCACGCCGGTGCGGAAGCGGGACGTCAAGGCGCTGCGCCGGCACGTACGCTCCGCCCTCGGCCAGGCCACCGCCGAACTGCGCGCCCAGCCGACGCCCCTCACCTGCGTCGCCACGTCCAGGACGTTCGCGCAACTGGCCCGCCTCGCCGGAACCCCGCGGCCCGGCAACGGTCTGCCCGCGGCCGACAGTCTCAGCCGTAAGGAACTGGTGCCCTGGGTGTCACGGCTGGCGGTCAGGACGGACGGGCAGCGGGCGAAGCTGCGTGGCATCTCCGCCTCCAGGGCGCATCAATGTCTGGCCGGTGCCATCGTCGCGGAGGCCGCCATGGAGGTCATGGCGGTGAAACGACTCACCATCTGCCCATGGGCCTTGCGCGAGGGCATTCTGCTCGACCATCTCTCCCGTCTCGACGGCGGATATCCGGAGTTCATGACCGCCAATGGGTCCTCCTATGACCGGACGAAATTCCCGGCACTCAGCCCGCGCTCGTAACGGACGTCGCCGCCGGCCTCCGGGACGCCGGGGCCGCGTGATCTGACTCAGCGCGGCTACGGCGCCCGGCCTCCGCCGGTTGTCGGCGGAGGCCGGGCGCCCCGTGCGATCCCGGGCGATCCCAGGCGCTCCCAGGCGCTCCCGCGCGATCCCAGGCGCTCCCGCGCGATCCCGGGCGCTCCCCCGGAAGGCGTAGCCTGGCCGAAGGTCCGAGGGAGCGCACCGTGACGAAGAAGCGCGAGCCCGGGAGTGGTGCCCATGGCGTTGATTCTGCTGTCGATCATGTTTGCTCTGCTCGCGGCCGGCAGCAACGCACTCGGAACGGTGTTGCAGCGGCGCGCGGCGCTCACCGTTCCCGCGTCACGGTCATTGCGCCTCGGGCTGATCCGCGACCTCATGCACACTCCCGTTTGGTTCGGCGGAATGCTCGGCGTCATCTTCGCCGCCCTCTTTCAAGCGCTCGCCCTGGCCACCGGATCACTCGCCGCCGTACAGCCCATTTTCATTCTCGAGCTCCCCCTCGCCCTGGTGATCGGCGGAATGGTCTTTCATGTCGGACTGTCGCGGAGGGCATGGCTCTGTGTGGCCTGCGTCGTCGCCGGACTGGCTCTGGTCCTCCTCTCGCTGGCTCCCACCGGAGGGCGCGATCAGGTGCCCGGGATCTGGTGGCCGCCCGCGCTCGCGGTCACCGGCGGGATCGGTGCCGCCCTCGTGCTCACCGGTCTGCGGCGCCCCGCCGGTCTGATGCGGGCGGCCTCCCTCGCGGCGGCCGCGGCCGTGGGAAACGCCGTCACCGCGGCATTGGTCAAGTCGGCCATGAACATCCTCTCCGCCCGGGGCGCCGTGGCCTTCTTCACCGCCTGGCAGACGTACAGCTTCGCGGCCATTGGCGCCTTCTCGCTGTTCCTGCTCGGCGTGGCCATGCAAGGGGGCCCGCTCATCGGCTCGCAGCCCGCGTTGACACTGGGCGACGCCTCGGTGAGCTTCTGTCTCGGTGTGACGCTCTACGGGGAGCAGCCCCGCACCGGATTCTGGCTCGTACCGGCGCTGATGGGACTGGGTGTGCTGCTCTACGGGATCTTCGGGCTGTCGCACACCCGCTGCCTCGCCCAGTGCCTCGACCGGAGCCGGGATGAGGTCGATGCCATGGGACAGCCCGCCACGGCGCGCGGGTGATATCGCCGATAGAATCGCCAATACGGCGAAGTGGGGCATCCTGGACACAACGCGCGGTGTGGCATCGGACCTCTACGAGCTGCTGGAGGGTCACAAGTGATCAGCCACCATGCCTATGCCGTCGAGCCGTGGTGTCTGCGCGAGACCGAGCTCAACCTGGACGTACTGGCCCAGAGCGAATCCGTCTTCTCGGTGTCCAACGGGCATGTCGGCTGGCGCGGCAACCTCGACGAGGGCGAGCCGCACGCCCTGCCCGGCAGCTATCTCAACGGTGTGCACGAGCAGCATCCGCTGCCGTACGCGGAGGGCGGTTACGGCTTCCCAGAGTCCGGCCAGACGGTCATCAACGTGACCAACGGCAAGATCATCCGGCTGCTGGTCGACGACGAACCGTTCGACCTGCGCTACGGCCGGTTGCGCTCCCATGAGCGGGTGCTCGATCTGCGTACCGGACTACTACACCGCGTCTGCGAGTGGACCTCGCCGGTCGGCAAGACGGTCCGGGTGCGCTCCACCAGGATGATCTCCTTCAGCCAGCGCGCCATCGCCGCGATCGCCTACGAGGTGGAGCCGCTGGACGACCGGACGAACGTGGTCGTGCAGTCGGAACTCGTCGCCAATGAGCAACTGCCCACCCTCGGCGGCGATCCCCGGGTCGGCGCCGCCTTGGAGTCATGCCTGCAGCCCGAGGAGAACTTCGCGCTCGACCTGCGGCTGCGCCTGGTGCACCGTACGGCGGCGAGCGGGCAGCGGGTCGCGGCCGCGGCCGACCATGTGGTGCGGGGCCCCGGATCCACCCGTACCTCCGGCGAGAGCGCCGATGACGTGGGCCGCGTGACCGTCACCGCCGTGCTCGACCCCGGTGAGCGGCTGCGCATCGAGAAGTTCGTCGCGTACGGCTGGTCCGGATTCCGCTCGCTCCCGGCCGTCCGGGACCAGGTCGAGGCGGCGCTCAGCGGTGCGCGTAACACCGGCTGGCAGGGGCTGGTCGATCAGCAGCGCGAGTTCCTCGACGGCTTCTGGCACCACTCCGACATCGAGGTCGACGGCGACGCGGAGATCCAGCAGGCCGCGCGGTTCGCCCTGTTCCACGTCCTGCAAGCGGGCACCCGGGCCGAACAGCGGGCGATCCCGGCCAAGGGCCTGACCGGCTCCGGCTACGACGGACACGCCTTCTGGGACACCGAGGCGTTCGTGCTGCCCCTGCTCACCTACGCCTCGCCGAACTGCGTCGCCGAGGCCCTGCACTGGCGGCGGAACACCCTGCCCGCGGCGCGGGAGCGCGCCCGGCAGCTCGGACTGCGCGGCGCGGCCTTCCCATGGCGCACGATCGACGGCGCGGAGTGCTCCGGATACTGGCCGGCCGGGACCGCGGCCTTCCACATCAACGCGGACATCGCCGCGGCCGCCGTGCGCTACGTCCGGGCCAGCGGCGACACCGACTTCGAGCGGCGGACCGGGGTGGAACTGCTGGTGGAGACGGCCCGGCTGTGGCACTCGCTCGGCCATCACGACTCCGGGGGCCGCTTCCACCTCGACGGCGTCACCGGCCCCGACGAATACAGCGCGCTCGCGAACGACAACACGTACACCAACCTCATGGCGCGGGCGAATCTGCGAGCCGCCGCCGACGTGGCCGAGCGCCACATCACGGAGGCCGCGGCGCTGGGTGTCGACGAGGCGGAGACCGCCGCATGGCGTGATGCCGCCAGGGCGATGTCCGTGCCGTACGTCGACGCGCTGGGCCTCCATGAGCAGTCGGCGGGCTACACCGGGCTCGACGTATGGGACTTCAAGGCCACACCACCCGAGCGCTATCCCCTGATGCTCCACTTCCCGTACTTCGACCTGTACCGGAAGCAGGTGGTCAAACAGGCGGACCTGGTGCTGGCGATGTTCCTGTGCGGCGATGCCTTCGAACCCGACGAGAAGGCGCGGAACTTCGCCTACTACGAGCCGCTGACCGTCCGGGACTCCTCACTGTCGGCCTGTGTGCAGTGTGTGATGGCCGCCGAGGTGGGCCATCTGCGCCTGGCCTACGACTACTTGGGCGAGGCCGCGCTGATGGACCTGGCGGACCTGGAGAGGAACACCCGCGACGGCCTGCACATCGCCTCCCTCGCGGGCACCTGGATCGGCCTGGTCGCCGGCTTCGGCGGCCTGCGCGACCACGGGGACGTCCTGTACTTCGCGCCGCGGCTGCCCGAGAGCCTCCACCGGCTGGCCTTCTCACTGCGGGTCCGGCAGAGCTGTCTGCGGGTCGACATCACGGGTCAGCAGGTCACGTACCTGCTGAGGCAGGGCGACCCCATCCGGATCAGCCACGGCGGCGAGCTCCTCACCCTCTCCGAGAACGCCCCGCTGACCCGCCCCCTCGACCCGCCCACCGCCCTCCCCGAGCCCGCCCAGCCGCCGGGCCGGCGACCGGCGCGACGCCGCTGAGGTACGTCGTCGCGGCGCCGAGTTCGCACTCGCCACCGGGGACCGATCACAAGGTGAGCAGTTCCTCGTGGAACCCGCCGAACCCCCGCCGCCGGTCGACGAGGTGGACCTCCAGGATCCAGTGGCAGCGGCGCCCGGTCCGGTCGGTGCGCCGCAGCGGTGTGCCGTTGCCGGGCGTGATGTACGACTCCACGTCCGCACCGTCGATCGTCTCGTGCGGGAACTCCCCGACCAGGTGCCCCGCGTGCCAGCCGCCCAGCTCCCAGCCGGCCTCGGCGGCCAGACGGCCGACCTCGGTGTGCAGCCGCTCACCGGTGATCTCCGGGTCGCCCTCGAAGATGCTCTTCCCGGCGGCGAACACCCTGGGCAGATCGTCCCGCAGCCGGTGCTTGACCGGGTCGTCGCCGAGGACGAACGTCCTTCCGAAGTCGGCCTCGTACTCTTCGAAGATCGGCCCGAAGTCGGCGAACGCGATGTCGTCCGCACCGATCACCCGGTCCGGCGGATTCTCCCGGTACGGCATGAGGGTGTTCGGCCCCGAGCGCACGATCCGCTTGTGCCAGTGCCGGGTCGTGCCGAACATCTCGTTCGCCAGGTCCCGGATCCGGTCGCTGACCGCCCGCTCCCCCTCCCCGGGCGCCACCAGCCCGCGCTCCTCGATCTCCGCGAAGAGCCGGGTGGCCTTCGCCTGGGCATCCACCAATCGCGCCGCGCGGGTGCGTTCGTCATCCGCCATGGAGCCGAACGTAGCCATCTGGATCACTTCCGGCAACGCGGTGCTCGCGGGTAGGGTCCTGGCATGTGAACGAGGCGATGCGCACCAGACTCCGGTCGATTCCGGTCTTCGCGAACGTACGGCCCACCGAGTTCCGTGAGACGGGCCTCCCGGACAACCCTCTGCCGGTGATCGCGGAGTGGATTCTCGCGGCGGACGCGGCGGGGCAGCCGGAGCCGCACGCCATGAGTCTGTGCACGGTCGGCGCGTCGGGTGTGCCGTCGAGCCGGGTCCTGATCGTCAAGGACATCGACGACGACCGTCTGTACTTCGCGACACCGGCCGACAGCCGCAAGGGCCGCGAGATCGCGGCGAACGCGAACGTGTCGGCGCACTTCTACTGGCCGGCCGTCGGACGCCAGGTGCGGATCGTGGGCACCGCGGCGGGTCTGGACCGGGCCGCCTCGGAGTCCGACTTCGCCGACCGCGGCCGCGCGTCCCGCCTCGCCGCCCATCTGCACCGCCAGGGCCCGCTCGCCGACCGGCCCAGCGCACTGGCCGAGTTCGACCGTCTCGGCACGGCCCATCCGGACGACGTGCCGTGCCCGCCGAGCTGGACGCTGTACGCCATCTCCCCCACCGAGGTGGAGTTCTGGGAGGCGAGCGCCGACCGGGTGCACCACCGGGTGGCATACCGCAGGGACACCGGCGCAGGCTCGGGCGCCTGGCGCCATGAGCTGATGTGGCCCTGAGCCGCCACCGCGTGAGCCGCCCTTCGTTCTGCCCCGGAGGTGAGGCGGCCGCCACGCCCCCTCCCCCGGCCCATCGGCGGGATCGGCATGGGCGGGGGCGGCACCCTCGGGTGTACGGCAGCACCCTCGGGTGTACGGCGGCACCCTCGGGTGGGTGGCAGCACCCTCGGGTGGGTGGCAGCACCCTCGGGTGTACGGCAGCACCCCACCCGCGGCTACCCGCGGTCCAGTGACGCCCAGAAGCGGGTGAGAACCTCGGCGCCACGGCGCGGGTCGTGCGTCATCCACCAGTGGCCCAGCCCGTCGAGGACCTCCACCCGGGCACCGGCCCGGCGCGCACCGCGGCGTCGCTGCTCGACGGTCCCGACCACGTGGTCCTCGGTGGCGAGCAACACGAGCCCCGGCCGCTGGGCCGCGTTCTCCAGGTCCCGGCCGAGTTCGTTCATCACCGATCGTGTGGCGGAGGTGTAGAGCGCGATCACGGCCCGGCCCATCGCCTCGTTCTGGCCCTCGGCGACCCGCTCGGCCACCGCCTCGCCCATCCCCCGCTCGACGAGCGTGGCGATCCGCCGCTCGAGGGGCGCGCCGAAGCGTTCGGCCACATCGGCCTCGCCGACCCCCGGTGTCTGCCATCGCCGGGCCAGCTCATGCCAGACGTGTTCGGGATCGTAGACCCCGATCGTGTCGCTGGCCCAGCTGCGCACGAGGTCCGGACGGCTCATCACCGCGTTGAGGACGTGTCCGCCGCCCCAGTCGTGGCCCACCAGGTCGACGGGCTCGGCGAAGCGTGTCAACTCGCCGATCAGCCAGTCGCGATACTCCCGTACGGTCGCCCCGAACCCGTCCGGCAGCGGTGCCCCGAACCCGGGCGGGGACAGCCGGACCAGATCGTCCGGAGCCGTACCGGCGGCCTCCAGTTCGGCGATCAGGAGATCCCAGACGGCCGCCGTCTCGGGGTTGCCGTGCACGAAGACCGCGGGCATCAGGCCACCCCGCCCTGGAGCGGCACGGTGGGCTGCAGGACCGATTCCACCAGCGCCTCGGCACGGAGATGGGCCGCCGCCCGGTAGTCGGGGTCACGGGCCATGTCGACGAACGCCCGGCGGCTGGGGTAGCGCACCAGGAGCACCGTGTCCCACGCCTGCCCGTCCTCGGCGACCAGGGCGCGACCGCCGTCCCCCAGGTACTCCACCCGCAGTCCGTACCGATCGTGGATCTTCGAACCCAGCGCCTCGCTGTAGCGCTGGTAGCTCTCGCGGCCACCGTCCGGACGGAACCGCAGCAGGTTCAGCATCACCACGGGGCCGCCGGGGTCCTCGGCCAGCAGCGTGTCGAGGGCCCGCTCATCCATCTCGATCATCAAAACCTCCTTCAGGATGAGGAGCAGCCTATAAACTTGTTGGGTGACACGCAAGTTAATTGGGGCCGACCGAGCCGGAGCATCCGCCGTCCGCGCCATGCAGTGGAAATAAAAACGGGGCCAAGGCTTTCCCATCGGTTCACCAATGACTGATGGTTTGGGGTCCGTTGGCATCAACACCTGTCTCCTGACCCTTCAAGGAGTTGCTCCCATGCACAGACCCTCCCGTCGTCACCTCACCCTCGCCACGGCCACCCTCGTCGCCGCTGCCGCCGTGGCCGCCACCACCTCCGCCGGCGCCTTCGACAGCAAGGAGCAGGCCCGGAGCGCCATCAAGGGCGGGAAGGCGAAGAACGTCATCCTGCTGATCGGCGATGGCATGGGTGACTCGGAGATGACGCTGGCCCGTGACTACACCGTCGGGGCCGACGGCCGGCTGAACCTGGACAAGTTCCCGCTCACCGGCGCCTACACCACCTACGCGGTCCACGCCGACGGCACCCCGGACTACGTCACCGACTCCGCTGCCAGCGGCACCGGCTGGGCGACCGGCCGCAAGACCGTCAACGGACGCATCTCCAAGACGCCGGGCACCGACAAGGCGGTCCCGACGATCCTGGAGCTCGCGCAGAAGAACGGGTACGCCACCGGCAGCGTCACCACCTCCGAGCTCACCGACGCCACCCCCGCGGTGCTCGCCTCCCACGCCACCGACCGTTCCTGCCAGGGCCCGGCCGACATGGCCAAGTGCCCCACCGACACGATCGCCGCGGGCGGCCCCGGCTCGATCGCCGAACAGTCCGTGAACCACAAGGTCGACGTCCTCCTCGGCGGCGGCAAGGCGCGGTTCGACCAGAAGGTCACCGACGGCACGTTCAAGGGCATGACCGTCACCGAGCAGGCGCGGAAGCTCGGCTACCAGGTCGTCACCGACGACGCGGGCATGAAGAGCGCCAAGCCCGGCAAGCCCGTGCTGGGCCTGTTCGCCTCCGGCAACGTTCCGGTGGAATGGACCGGCAAGGCGGCCGCGGTCGGCGGTACGGCCCCTCAGCGGTGTGCGACCTCCAACTCCGGCCGCCCGGCGGGCACGCCGAGCCTGGCCGACTCCGCCACCAAGGCGATCCAGCTGCTCGAGGCCAAGCAGAAGCACTCCAAGAACGGCTTCTTCCTGCAGGTCGAGGGCGCCTCCATCGACAAGCAGGACCACGCGGCCGACCCGTGCGGCCAGATCGGCGAGACCGCCGCCTTCGACCGCGCGGTGAAGGTGGCCCGCGACTACGCCGCCAAGCACCCCGACACCCTCGTGGTCACCACCGCCGACCACGGCCACACCAGCCAGATCGTGCCGCTGGAGGCCACCCCGCCCGGTCTGTCCTCCACCCTCGTCACCGATGAGGGCCAGCAGCTCAAGGTCAACTACTCCACCAACACCCCGGGTCAGTCCCAGGAGCACACCGGCACCCAGGTGCGCATCGCCGCCCAGGGGCCCGAGGCGTACCGCGTCCTCGGCGTGACCGACCAGACCGACCTGTTCACCACCGTCCGCGAGGCCCTGCGCCTGCGCTGACCGCATACGCCGAGGAGGGGATGCCCGCCACGACCTCCCCTCCTCGGCACTCCCGGCATACGCCGCGGCCCTCGCCCGCCGGCTCCGGGGATTTCAGCCCATCCACGCGGGTGGCGTGGCATCGTGCCGGGCGCGGGCGGCGGCGTACGGGCGGCGGGCGGATGGTGGGCGGCGGGGGTCCGCGGGTTCGAGACGGACGACGGCGTCCAGGCCGCCGCCGGGCGCGGCGTCCAGGGTGATGTCGCCGCCGCCGGCGCGGGTGAGCTGCTGGACTATGGGCAGCCCCAGTCCGGTGCCGTCGTGATGGGCGTCCGCGGCGCGCCAGAAGCGGTCGAACGCGCGTCGCCGTTCGCTCTCGCTCATGCCGGGTCCCTGGTCGATCACATGCAGTGCGACGTTCGCCGGGACGCGGGGATCCTCGCCCACCGGGGTTTTCGTGAGGGTGATGACGGATCCGGGGGGGTGAGATCCGCAGTGCGTTGGAGAGCAGGTTGTCGATGATCTGTTCCAGGGCGCCGGGGATCGCCCACACATGGCCGATGCCAGGGCCGGAGACCGCGATGTCGACGAGGTGTTCGGCGGCGAAGGCGGTCCACATGGCCGCTCGGTCGGCGACGACGGTGTCCAGGTCGGTGGGTTCGGGGGTGGTGGCGGAGCTCTCCAGCCGGGCGAGGGCGAGCAGACCGTGCACCATGCGGCCGAGCCGTTCCACTTCGCCCACGGCCTCGTCGAGGCTGCCCTGGGCGCGGGGGTCGAGGTAGGGCTCGAAGTTCTCCAGTCGCAGACGCAGCGAGGTCAGTGGCGTCTTCAGCTGATGGGACGCCTCGGAGGCGAACGCCTCCTGGGCGCGCAGCAGATGTTGCAGACGGGAGGCGGTGTGGGTGAAGGAGGAAGCGAGCTGCCGGAGCTCGGGCGGGCCGAGGTCGGTGGCGGGCGGATCCTTGAGGGTGCCGTCGGCGAGTTGGGTGGTGGCACGTTCCAGGGCCCGGACGGGGCGGGTGATCCAGCGGGCGAGGGCGAAGGCGATCAGGGCGCCCGCGGCCAGGACGCCGACCCCGACGGCGGCCAGCACCAGCCAGGCGTCACGGATCTTCTGTTCGACCGCGGCCAGGGGGTAGGTGACGCGTACCACACAGCGGACGGTGGTTCCGGAACTTCCCGGCATGGTGGCGGAGAAGGCTTCCCCGTCCAGTACGGGATCCCGGCGGGTGCCAGAGGTGGATCGGTTGCGCAGTGCCCGCGCGATGTCCGGTTCGGCGGAGAGGTCCGCGCCGGTGGGGGCGGCGTCGCGAGAGTCCGTCAGCACCCTTCCGGTGCGGTCCACGACGACCACATGGCTGTCGGTCCTGCGTGCGAAGTTCGCCGCCAACCGGGGTACGTCGGAGGCGGCGTCCTCTTCGACGTTCTCCTCCAGCACCTCGGCGAGCATCACCGCGCCCTGCCGGCCGGTGTTGGAGAAGCGGGACATCCGCTCGCTGGCGTACACATAGCCGAACGGCACTTCGAGGCAGAGCAGCACCAGCAGGATCAGGCTGAGGTAGCTGAGGAGGAGGCGGTGTGTCACCGGGCCTCTCCCCGGCTCTCCGGTGAGGTGGCCCCGGGCGCTTCAGGGGGCGGGGTGAGGCGGTAGCCGACGCCACGGATGTTGTCGATCCAGGAGGAGTCGCCGAGTTTGCGGCGCACCCCGGCGACGTGCACGTCGAGGGTCTTGGTGGGGCCGAAGAAGTTGGCTTCCCACACGGTGTCGAGGATCTGCTGGCGGGAGTAGACCGCGCCCGGATCCTCGGCGAGGTAGGCAAGCAGGTCGAACTCCTTGGGGGCGAGTGCGACGGACGTCTGGTGAAGGGTCACCTGGCGGGCCCGGCGGTCGATGGTCAGCGGCCCCAGGTGCTGGAGCCCGGCGGCATGTCCGGAGGCGAATCCGCCCACCGGGTCCGGTGCGGTCCGGTTGACGCCCGGGGCGGCCTGGCCGACGCCCGGGGCGGTGGCCTGACCGACGCCCGGGGTGGTGGGCCGGGCGCGCCGGGTGACGGCCCGGATGCGGGCGACCAACTCCCGTACGCCGAAGGGCTTGGAGAGGTAGTCGTCCGCACCGAGTTCCAGGCCGAGCACGCGGTCGACCTCGTCGCTCCGGGCGGTGATCATGATGATCGGAACCTGGGAGCGGAGTCTGAGGGCCCGGCAGACGTCGATGCCGTCCATGTCGGGGAGCCCCAGGTCCAGCAGCACCATCTCCGCTTCGGCGGCGGCCAGGCCGTCGGCGCCGGTACGGGCGTGGTCCACGGTGAACCCGAAGCGGTTCAGCCCCTCCACCACCGGTCCGGCCACCCGGTCGTCGTCCTCGATGAGCAAGACACGCATGTCGACAGGGTCACAGACCTCAGATCCGCCGGGTGGCGAAATCACCAGAACCACTCAAGGGTTGATGAGAGCGATAAAGGCTTCCCGCGGGTGGTCAGCCTTCGTTTTCCTCGGTGCCCTCCTCCTTGGTCTTGACGACCCTGAAGCTCTTGTCGAGATAGACCTCTATCGAGGTACCGTCGCCCTTCTTCACCTCGACCGCGTACAGACCGGGGTTCTCCTGGTCCTCTTCCGACTTCAGGACGGTGCCGGGGTGCGCGGCCAGCGCCGCCTTCTCGGCCTTGGACTTGATCTCCCCGGTCAGGGGTGGCTCCACCTTTCCGTCGTCGTCACCACCCGCTGCCTCGCCAGCCGCGGCACCTCCCTCGGCCGCGCCGCCCCCGGCCGGGGCGGACGCTTCGGCCGCCGTGTCCTTCGCATCGTCCTTCGAGTCCGAGCCGCCGCAGGCGGAGAGCGAGAGTACGAGAGCGATGGCCGGGACGGCGGCAAGCGCGCGGATCTTGGCGTTCATAGGAGTCCTCCAGGGAAATGGAACGGCCACTGCCGATCGGCGAACGGACCGCCGGGTTTTGGCGTCCGCGAATGCCAAAACCCTAGAACCGCGCACTACAACGCATAGCCAGTGTGGTGACAGCGTGGAGTAAGGGCTCCGATAAGAATTCTCAGCGCCTGCCGTCGGTTCGTTTACTCCGGAAACCTTGGGCTCTCCCGCCGACGCCCGCGGTGCGAGACCGTGGGCGTCGGCGGGATGGATCCCGGCCGAGCCGCGCTCAGGTGACCTGGTAGTTTCGCATCATCTCGTTGTCCTCGTGTTCGATGATGTGGCAGTGCCAGACGTAGAGCCCCCGCTTGTCGAACAGCGCCTTGATCCGGGTGACCTGGCCAGGCGCCATCCGCACGGTGTCCTTCGGGCCCTGCTCGGTGGGGTCGGGCGGCTGGGCCTGACCGACCTGGATGTTCGTCAGCGCACCGGTCCGCGGGTCCTGGTCCGCGGTGAAGGGCGCCCGGTCCAGCACCTGGAACCGCACCAGATGCAGGTGGATCGGGTGGGTGTCGGGGGTGGTGTTGAAGACTTCCCAGATCTCCGCCGTGTTCAGCGCGGGGTCCTCCGTGATCGGGTCCGACCAGGCCAGCGCGCCCTGCTCCACGGTGCCCAGCAGCGGACGGGGCCGTCCGAAGCTGTCGGTTTCTTCGAGCAGCAACAGCTGGCGGGTGCGCGTCGGCGGCTTGTCGACCGTGAACGGCGCCTTGCGCAGGGGGCTCGGCAGCTGCGGCTCGGGCACCTTCTGGTCCAGGGGCAGGCCGACCCGCAGCTGAAGGATCTCGTTGGCGGGCGGGGCGACCGGGGTCCCGTCGGGGAAAGGTGTCGGGGCGTCGTTGGTGAGTGTGAACTGTGACCCCCGCAGGCCGCGGAAGTCCGCGACCAGATCCACCCGCTCCCCCGGAGAGATCACCAGCGGTGCGTCCAGGAGGAGCGGCTGGTACAGGAAGCCGTCTTCGGTGCCGATCTGGGTGACGGGGAAGGGCCACCTCCCGTCGACGGAGAGCCGGTAGAAGCGTGAGTTCGAACCGTTGAGCAGGCGCAGCCGGTACTGGCGGGGCTCCACGTCCAGATAGGGCCATGCCTTTCCGTTGACGAGGATGACCTGGCCGAAGAACTCGGGCTGGACGGAGGGCCCACCGGGCCAGTCGGGGGAATCGGCGGGGACGTCCGGGTAGGCGAGAAGGCCGTCCGGATAGAACATCCGGTCCTGGATGACCAGCTCGATCTCGTACGGCCCGCTGGGCAGCTCATGGTCCTCGATGAGCGAGAGCTCATGACGGTCGCGCAGGAAGTAGAAGCCGGCCAGCCCCGCGTAGACGTTGAGCCGGGTGATGCCCAGTGTGTGGTCGTGGTACCACAAGGTGGCGGCTTCCTGGGTGTTCCCGTAGGTGAACCGCGTTCCCGCGAAGCGCGGACCCTGGGTGCCGGTGACGGTGTACCAGGCGTCGGGGTGGCCGTCGCTCTGGGGTTCGGTGTGTCCGCCGTGCAGGTGCACCACGGACGGCACACCGTTCTCCGCGATGGTGTAGTCGGTGTGCTGAAAGGCCCAGTGGATCGTGGTGTCCACCGGCAGCAGATGACGGAAGGGCAGGTCGTTGACCCACCGCACATGGACCGGCTGGTCCTTGAGCGCCACGAAGGTCGGGCCGGGATAGCTCACGGACACCCCGGGGTCGCGTTGGCGTCCGCTCTGCCCGAAGCCCCAGACGGGGGTGACGAGCCCCAGTCCGCCGCCGAGCAGGTCCTGGGTGACCGGGCTCGCCCGCAGGGTCCGGGTGCCGCCTGCCGTCACGTCGATGCGCGAAGGTCGCGGCAGCGCGTTCACGAAGCGCGGGATGGCATGCGGATCAGCGATCGGGTTGAGGTACAGCGGGTCCATGACAGGCGGAAGCGTCTGCCGCGGGGCGGCCTGGGCCGCCGTGGCCGCGTCGAGGCCCCGAAGGAGCACGGCGCTCCCCACGGCCGAACCGGCTTGGATGAAGCGTCTTCTGTCCACTTCTCCCCTTTGTTCGAGGTTTGGGATCACTGGACACATATCACAAGAAATGGCACGAAACGGATAACTGCCCGCGCGGATTGACCGCAAGGGGAATGTGGACGCGGCGACGAACGGACCCTGAGCCTCATCGGAGTGCGCCGGCGCGAATCGCCGACCGGTGATGAGCGCGCTGCCCGCACCTTCCCGGGCACGGCCCGGACTTCCATCCGGCGGGCATGCGGCGGGTATGCGGACGAACCTCGCCCCCCTGCACCGCGACGCCGCGGGCGCGACCCCGGCAGGACAGGAGCGCTCTTGGAAATTGGGCAGAGAGACGGCCGGTCGCAAGGCAGCCAGACGGATATCGGTACAGCATCACCCCGCCCCGATCTTGGCGGCCACCCGGTACAGTATCGCTGCTGATGGGGCT
>NZ_JANIAA010000031.1 GCF_024505145.1 Streptomyces rugosispiralis
GGGGTCGGAGGGGTGGTGTCCTGGACGCTCACGCATATTTGTGGCGCCAATCCCCGGCCCACGCAAGCCCCCGGCCAACGGCGCCGTAAATGTGCGGTCCAGGGCGCCGCCCCGGAGGCCCCGCCCCCGGCACCCACCACCGACGCGGTTTGCCCGGTAGTGGGGTGCCCCTCACCAGGGCGCCGCACTACCGGGCGGCAGCACCGCACCGCCCTCCGAACCCACCGAACCCTCTGAACCCTCCGAACCCACCGAACCCTCCGAACCCACCGAACCGACCGAACCGACCGGATCCGGCGGCCCCGTGATCACCGCCGTCACCCGGCTGCCCGGGGCCAGTTCACCCCGCTCCACCAGCCCGTACACCCCCCACAGCAGCTTCGCCACATACCGCCGCTCCACCCGCACCCCATGCCGCTCCTCGAAGCGAGCCGCGAACGTCTCCAGCTCCGCCGGAACCCGCCCGTAGCCGCCGCCGTGGTAGCCGTGCTCGATTCGCCAGTTGCCGAACGCCCGCCCCCACCCGCGCTCGTGCAGCGCGGCCACCTCGCCGTCCAGGTAGCCCTCCGCCCCCTTCAGGACGGCGAACCCCACCGCCCGCGCACCGGCGGGAAGCGCGGCGGCGATCCCGGCCAGCGTGCCGCCCGTGCCCACCGCGCAGCACACCACATCGCCCGGCCCCGGGTCGGCCAGGTCGGGCAGCTCCGCGACGAGCTCCGCCGCGCCGCGCGCCGCCAGGACGTTCGTACCGCCCTCCGGGAGCACATAGGCGCGCCCCCACCGCTCCTCCAGCGCCCGCAGGGTGCCGGGGTCGTCCTCGCTCAGGCCGCGCAGGGTCTGGCGGTAGGCGGAGCGGCTGACGAAGGCCAGCTCCATGCCGTGTGCCTCGGCCCGCGCCAGCGACCAGTTGCGCGGCGCGCCGGCCAGCTCGTCGCCCCGGATCACCCCGACCGTCGACAGCCCGTACGCGGCCCCCGCCGCCGCCACCGCCCGGATGTGGTTGGAGTACGCCCCGCCGAACGTGAGCAGCCGGGTGTGGCCGCCTTCGACGGCCGCGCGCAGATTCGGGCCGAGCTTGCGCCACTTGTTGCCCGGAGGGTACAGGTCCACTGGCGCATGTGCCCCGGCGGCGCCGGAAAGCCACTGGTGGATGAGGTCATCCCGCTTGAGCCGTAGCTCCACGCCCCGGCGGGCAAGCCACCCATCCTGTACGTCCTGCAACGGGGACGGCGGCCAGGACTGGTACAGGGTGGCGAGGTCTATCGGGCGTCTCACCTGTCCATTCTGACCTCTGTCCCTCGTTTACCGAGCCGTGCCGCCTGTGGGCCGTACGGACGCGGGGCCCGAGCCGGTCACACGGCGTAAGCGCTGGCAGGGGGTCATGCCGAGGTGAGGAGGGGGCCAGGGGGTCACTGCTGATGACCACCACTTCGGCGCTCCAGGTCTGGCCACTGTCATGGGACACCCGCAGGCTCATGAGCCGCTGTCCCTTTTCCGTCTTGTCCATCACGATCTGCCTCTTCTGCCGCTTTGGGTCGTGATGGTCCCGCCATCGCCCAGGACGCCGCGACGACAGAAAAGACGACAGAAAAGGCGTTGTCCGGGTGTCCCTCAAAGGGCGTCATTTCGGTGTCATTCATGGGCGTTCAGGGCTAGCGTGGACGTCATGACGACCGAGGTGCACGCACCGAATGACGCGCTGCGGGCCGTGCGAATCGGCCTGCGGATGAGCCAGGACGACTTGGCAAAGGCGCTCCGCCGGGCAGGTGCCGAATCAGGCGAGCCGAACGAGGCCAGCAAGCGGCTGGTCCAACGCTGGGAGTCCGGTATCAGCAGATCGCCGAGGCCGGTCTACATCCGCGCGCTGGAGAGGGCCACAGGGGTGCCGATCGAGTCGTTGGGATTCGCCCCGCAGGTGCCCATGGCGAGAGTCCATGGTGATGGAGCAGGAGGGCATGACATGACACCGAGCGCGGAGGGTGTGGCTCCCGCCTCCGCCGACACCCGGGCGGGTCGGCAGACAGCGGCGGAGAACTACGGTGGCGTCTGGCTTTCCCGGTACGAGTACTACTCGTCAGGGCGCGAGGACGTCTTCGAGGGCAGGCACTACGTGGTGCTCGTGCAGCACGGCAATCGCCTGACCGGGCGGTCACTCAACGGGGCGTCCTTGAACCCGGACTCCCCGCTCTCCCTGGACCTCACCGTTGACCGGAGCGTGGTCACGGGCACCTGGACCGAGCAGACGGCCACCGGCGGCTACTACCAGGGGGCGTGCTACCACGGCGCGGTTCAGATGCTCGTGGAGCCGACCAGCCGCCGGATGGCTGGCAAGTGGGTCGGTTTCGGCAAGGACTTCGACGTCAACACCGGCCCATGGGAGCTGCGCCTCATGGACACCTCGGTCTCCAAGGCGACTCTGGAGCGGTACAGCGTCCCGCCGGAGTGACCGGTCCGCTCAGGGCGGCTCAAGCGGCTCAATGGGGCGGCCGTCAGTGGTGGGACGAGGTCCCGGGCCCAGGTGCGTGCCATGGGCTGCGATCGACAGTCGGCGACGGCCGGTCCGGGAGCCGGCCGTCGGCGAGCTTCGTCCCGTGGTGTCACAGTTCCACGATGACGGCACCCAGATGGCGTCCCTCGGTCAGCTCGCGGAGCGCTTGGGGCGCCTGCTCGATGCCGTGCAGCCGGGTGTGCGGGAAGGAGAGGGTGCCTGTGCGCAGGCCCTCGGCGAAGCGGCGGTTCCACTGGGGGATCAGGTCCAGGTGGTCGTAGAGGGCGATACCCCGCAGGGTGATGCTGCGGGAGAGCAGCGAGAGCGTGTCTATCTCGGTCTTGGAGGCATTCGTGGTCTCCGTGGCGAGCTGACTGGCCAGCGCACCCACGATGGCGATCCGGGCGCCCCTGTTGGCGACGGCGATGGCCGCCGTCAGCTGCTCGCCGCCCACATTGTCGAAGGTCGCGTCGACGCCGTCCGGGGCGGCCTCGCGCAGCTGGTCCTCGATGGGGCCCGCGCCACGGATGACCACCGCGTCATAGCCGAGTTCGCTGATCAGCCGGTCGGCCTTCGCCTGCGAGCCGGTGCTCCCGATGACCCGGGCCGCGCCGAACTGCCGGGCGAGTTGGCCCGCCAGGGAGCCCACGCCACCGGCCGCCCCAGTGACGAACACCGTGTCGCCGGTCCGCACTTCGGCGCCGCGCTCGATGCCCATCAGGGCGGTGGGGCCCTGGGAGAGATAGGCGGCCGGGTCGGGCATCAGGCCCGGTTCGAGGCGGTGCGCCTGATCCGCGTCGAGTAGCGCGTACTCGCGCCAGCCGAGCCGGTGTTCCACCAGGTCGCCGGGGGTGAGCTCGGTGCCGGGGGCGGCTATGACCTCGCCGACCGCCGGCCCGTTCAGCGGCGCCCCGATCCCGAAGGAGTCCATCGGGACGTCGGCGTTCTCGTCCATCAGCGTGCGCATCACGGCGGCGACGCCCATATGGGTGTTGCGCACGAGGACCTGGCCCGGTCCGGGTTCGGGGACTGGCACCTCCGCGATCTCGAAGAGGTCATCCTTGACCGGTCCCTCGGGGCGGGCCGCCAGTCGGACTTCGCGGTGTGTGTGGTGTGTCATGGATCCCAACCAAACGTGAGGCATGCGGCAAGGTCAACCGGGCCCGACGCGTCGGGACAAGTTGACGCGTCGGAACAAGTTGACGCGTCGGGAATCTCCGACGTAATCTCCGGATCGTGCCCACAGACGTCTTCAGCGCGCTCGCCAACCCCGTGCGCCGCAAGCTGCTCGACTGCCTCCGGGACGGCCCCCGCGCCGTCAACGACCTCGCGGGCGAGTTCGAGCTGAGCAGACCGGCGATCTCGGAACATCTCCAGGTGCTCCGGCAGGCCCGGCTCGTGCGGGAGGAGCCGCGGGGGCGGCAGCGGTATTACCACCTGGAGGCGGATCCGCTCGCCGAGGTGCAGCAGTGGCTGCATCCCTTCGAGCACTACTGGCGCGCCCGGCTCCGCGCGCTGCGCGACGTCCTCGACGAGGAGAACCCATGACCGAGCCCGATGCCATCCACTGCGACCAGTTCCTGCCCCACCCCCCGGCCACCGTGTGGCAGGCCCTCACCGATCCGCGGCTGCACGCGCGGTGGTGGGCCGCGGGCGATGTGCGGGCGGAGGTGGGCCACCGCTTCACGCTCGACATGGGCTCCTGGGGAGAGCAGCCCTGCGAGGTGATCGCCGTCGAGCCGGAACGGCTGCTGAGCTACCGGTTCGCCGAGGCCACCCTCGACACCACCATCACCTGGCGCCTCGAACCGGAGGGCGCCGGTACCCGGCTCTTCCTCGAGCACGCCGGGTTCGACCTCGACTCCCCGATGGGCAAGAAGGCCATCGAGGGGATGGGGCGCGGCTGGCCCTCGGTCCTCAAACGCCTCGCGAAGGTGCTCGCCGAACCGGCGGGCTGATCAACGAGCGTTACGAGAAACGGGCTATCGCCGTCATCGTCGGCCGCAGATTCCGTACCGCGGGCAGCCGCCGCATCAGCGGCGCCAGCGCCCCGTAGTAGAACCCCCGTCCGCGCGGCGGCGGCACCTCGCGCACGTCCGTGATCGCCGGATGCGCCGTCCGCACCCTAGGCAGCTGACCCGCGTCCATGCCCCACGGCATGGGCGGCGCTTGATATCCCCCCGCGGTGCGCATCTCGCCGCGCAGGGTCCGGGCGCTGAACCACCGCGGCACCGCGTCGAAGACCAGCGCCCCGCCCCGGAACCGCTCGGCGCACCCCGCGATCAGGTCCTTCACCTCGGTCGGCCGCAGATACATCAGCAGCCCCTGCGCGGTGATCAGCACCCCACGCGCCGGATCGACCTCGTCCCGCCAGGACAGGTCGAGCGCCGAGCGGGCGAGGGTGCGCCGCCGCTCCTCGTCCGGCAGCAGCGCCCGCCGCACCTCGGCGGTCTCCGGCAGCTCCACGCACAGCCAGCGCGCCCGCCCGTTGTCCACCCGCCAGAACTGCGTCTCCAGACCCTCGGCGAGCGTGACGACCGTGCCGTCCGGATGCTCCTCCAGGAAGGCCCGTACGACGGTGTCGAAGGTGCGGACCCGCAGCGCGTGGCCCTGCGCCAGCAGCAGGCCGGGCGCTCCGAAGGTCTCCTCGAAGGGGTAGTCGATGCGCTCGACCAGCTCCACGGCCTTGGGGTCGTCCAGCACGGTCCGCGCCCGGCGGGCCTCGGCGGCCCGCATATAGAGGTTCCACAGCAGGGTCTCGGGCACCTCGCTCAGCTCGACGCGCCGACCGCCCTTGCGGCCCCTCGTGCCGTTCCCGTTCCCGTCCCCGGCCCTGTTCCCGTTCCCGTCCGGTCCGGCGTCCGCCATGGCGTCGTCACTCCTCGCCCGCGCGTCCCTCGGCGTTTCCGCCATCGCCCCCATCGCCTTTACCGCCATTCAACCTCACCCGGTGCCTCATCCGGAACGGCGAACACCCGGAACGGCGAACGCCCCGGCCCCCGGACGAATCCGGGGCCGGGGCGTTCAGGCGGTACGGCGGTCCTTCAACCCGCCTCGGCCGGAACCGGGCCGATCGCCCGGCCCGCCCACTCGGGGGCCTTCTCGAGCAGATCCGTCAGCCGCTCCCGCACCTCATCGGGGAACGGAGCCGAGTGGCTCTCCTTCTGGTCGATGTGGAGCGCGAGCAGCTCGGTCGTGGCCACGGGGGCGCCGTCCGGCTCGCCCACATGCATTTCGTGGGTGAACCGGACCTTCTTCTCGTCCACGCCGATGACGCGCGTACGGATGGTGAGTTCCGCGCCCTCCTCGACCTCGTTGAGGTACCGGATGTGCGACTCCACGGTGTAGAGGGAGCAGCCGGTCTTGGCGCGGTAGGCGGAGTCGAGCCCGGTCTCCACCATCATCTCGTCGGTGCTGTGGCCGAAGACGAGGACGTAGAACGCCTCGCTCATATGGCCGTTGTAGTCGATCCACTCGGGACGTACGGTCTGCCGGTAGTCGGGGAGCGTGCTGCTCACTTCTCGTCTCCCATGGTGCTGGGGGTATGTGCGATGCCGTCCGTCCCCTCGGTGCGCTGCCGCGGCAGACGGCCAGTCGCCCGCAGGACGTCTATGACGCCCTGGTCCCGCTCCGCGACGAGCTGCGCGATGGTACGGCTGCCCGCCGCCTCGTCACAGCCGTCGACCATGGCCGCACGCAGCGTGTCGTCCAGCTCAGGCGCCTCGAGACGGGTCCACGGAGACTTCAACGAGGGTCCGAAGTGGTCGAGCATATGTCCCATGCCTCCGTCGCCGCCCGCCAGGGCGAACGTGAGGCACGGACCCATGAACGCCCACCGCAGTCCGGGCCCCTCGGTGATGGAGTCGTCGATCTCCTTCACCGTGGCCTCACCGTTGGCCACCATGTGCAGCGCCTCCCGCCACAGCGCCTCCTGGAGCCGGTTGGCGATGAAGCCGGGCAGCTCGCGCTCCATGGTGATCACGGACTTGCCCGCCACCTTGTAGAAGCGCGAGGCCCACTCGACCGCCGCGGCGTCGGTCCGCTCCCCGCCGACGACCTCGACCAGCGGAATGAGATACGGCGGATTGAAGGGGTGGCCGACGACGAGGCGGCCGGGGTCGGCGGCCTCGGTCTGCATATCGGTCATCGGATAGCCGGAGGTGGAAGAGGCGATGACGACCCCGGGTGGGGCCGCCGCGTCCAGCTGGGCCAGCAACGACCGCTTGAGCTCCAGCTTCTCGGGGGCGCTCTCCTGGACGAACTGCGCGTCGGCCACGGCCTCCGCCACGGTCGCGGCGATGGTCAGCCGGTCGGGGGAGGCGCCGTCGGCGAGGCCGATCTGCTCCAGGGCGGGCCAGGCGGCCGCCACCAGGCGGCGCAGCTTCTCCTCGGCGTCGGGGGCCGGGTCCCAGGCGGTGACGTCGTAGCCGCGCGCCAGGAAGTGGGCGACCCAGCCGCCGCCGATGACTCCGGCGCCGACGCAGGCGACGCGGCGTACCTCTTCGGGGGCACAGGGGGATGAGGGCATGGCGGTCCTAAAGGGTGTGAGGGGAGGGAAGAGAGGAGGGGCCGGTGGGGGGGATTACGCGCGGGGCTTGAGGCCCAGCCGCTGCCGCGCCTCGTCCGGTGTGGCGACCTTCGCGCCCAGCAGCTCCGTGATCTGGACCGCGCGCTCGACGAGCTGGCCGTTGGTGGCCTTGACGCCCCGGCTGAGGTAGAGGTTGTCCTCAAGACCGACCCGTACGTTCCCGCCGAGCAGGATGGACTGCGCCACCCACGGCATCTGCATCCGGCCCAGCGCGAAGCTGGCCCACTGGGCGCCCTCGGGCAGCATGTTGACCATCGACGCGAGTACGCCCGGATCGGCCGGGGCGCCCCACGGGATGCCCATGCACAGCTGGAAGACGGTCGGATCGTCCAGCAGCCCCTCGGCCAGCAGCTGCTTGGCGAACCACAGCTGCCCGGTGTCGAAGATCTCCAGCTCGGGGCGTACGCCCAGCTCCTGGATGCGCTTGGCGCCGGTGCGCAGCATGTCGGGGGTGGAGACGTAGAGGTTGCTGCCGTCGCCGAAGTTGAGCGAGCCGCAGTCCAGGGTGCAGATGTCGGGGAGCAGGTCCTCGACGTGGGGGAGCCGGTCAAGGCCGCTGACCAGGTCGGTGCCGGGGAGGTGGGTGAGCGGGTGCTCCGGGTCGATGACCAGGTCGCCGCCCATGCCCGCGGTGAGGTTGATGACGACGTCGGTACCGGTCTCCTTGACCCGCTCCACGACCTCGCGGTAGAGCCGCGGATCACGGGCGGGGGCGCCGGTCTCGGGGTCGCGTACGTGGATGTGGACCACGGCCGCCCCGGCCTCCGCGGCCTCGACGGCGGAGCGGGCTATCTGCTCGGGGGTGACGGGGACATGGGGGCTGCGGCCCACGGTGTCACCGGCGCCGGTCAGGGCACAGGTGATGATGACGCTGTCGTTCATGGGCATGGGCTTCTCTCCCTCTCTTGCGGTGCACCGCACTCTTGTGGTGCTTCAGCTACGGTCCGGGCCCTTGTGGTGCTTCAGCTACTTCCGGGCCGGTCGGCCGGTCCGGCCGCGTCGGCGCCGGAGCGCCGCGCGGTCAATTCGGTGTCCACGTACGCGTTGCAGGCGATGTCCATGGCCTCGGCGCTCGTACCGCCCGCACCGGGCCCGGTGGCCAGTACCTGGATGGCGAGCCCGTCGATCAGCGCGGTCAGGCGCAGCGCGCTGAACTCCGGGTCGACGGTGCGGAAGACCCCCTGCCCGATGCCGCGCCGGATCACCTCGGCCACGGTCTGCCGCCACTGCTGGTAGAAGTCGGCGTGCAGCCGTCCGATGGCCGTGGACCGCGCGGCCTCGGCCCACAGGTCCATCCACACCAGCCACTGCTGCCGCTGCCGCTCGGTGTACGGCGCCTGGAGCGCGATCAGCTGCCGCAGCTCCTCGCGGGCGTCGTCGGCCTCGGCGATCCGGGCGGCGCGGCGCGCGGTGTCCTCGTCCATGCACCAGCGCACGGCGGCCTCGAGCAGCTCGGCGCGGCCCGGGAAGTGGTAGTGGATGGTGGCGGTGCTGGTGTCGCAGGCGGCGGCGATGTCGGCGACGCGTACGGCGTGGAAGCCGCGCTCGGCGATGAGCCGGACCGTCTCCCGCACGATCTGCAGCGGCCGCCCGCCGCCGGGGGGCGCGGTGGGGGCGGGCGGCCGCGGCGCACCGGCCACCGCGCCGACCGCACCGCCGTACGCTACCTCGGCTCCGCCGTCCGTTCCGCCGTCCGCTCCGTCGGCCGTTCCGCCGTCCGTCGTGGTGCCGAGCAGCCACCCGGCGTCCACGTTCCCGGCGTCGGCGATCCGCGCCAGCTCGGCCACGGTGAAGCGCCGGCTGCCGCTGAGCGACCGCGAGAGCTTGGACGGGTCCATCACCACCCGCCGCGCGAATTCGCGCTGGGTGCACCCGGCGTCGCCGATCACCTGACGTACGCGTTCCGCCACGTCGAACTGTTGCCGCATGGCCGACACGGTACGGACGCGTTGAGATAAGCGCAATGAATCTGTCAGCGCGATGCCCGTTTCCTACCTGTGTTCATGGGAATTTCACCCGGAGATTGCGAGAGATTGCGATGCGGGCTGACTGATGCATCAGTTTTGGTCGATGATGTTCGAACGCTTCCGACTATGCTCACCGGGCGTGAGAACAGGAGAGATCGGGTGACATCGGGTGGGGACGACGTACGGCTTATCGGCGGCCGCTACCAGCTGGGCAACCGGCTGGGGCGAGGCGGCATGGGCACGGTCTGGCGCGCGTACGACCAGATGCTGGCGCGCGAGGTCGCTGCCAAGGAGCTGAACGTCGCGAGCGACGACCACGAGTACCACCGAAGGCTGCGCCGGGCACAGAGAGAGGCGCGTACCGTCGCCCGGGTGCACCACCCGCATGTGGTGGGCGTCCATGACCTGGTCGAACACGACGACCGGCTGTGGATCGTGATGGAGCTGGTCGACGGCCCCAATCTGGCCCGCCGGATCGCGGACGACGGCCCCCTCACGCCCCGCCACACCGCCGCACTCGGGCTCCAGCTGCTCGGCGCGCTGGAGGCCGTACACGCCGCCGGGGCGCTGCACCGCGACGTCAAGCCCGCCAACATCCTGCTGCGCCGGGACGGCGGCGCCGTCCTCACCGACTTCGGCATCGCCGCCCTGGAAGACGACGAGTCGCTCACCACCACCGGTGAACTCCTCGGCTCCATCGGCTACATGGCGCCCGAGCGGCTGACCACGGAGGAGGCCGGCCCGCCGTCGGACCTGTGGTCGCTGGGCGCGACCCTGTCCGCGGTCGCCTCCGGCGTACCGCCCTTCCAGCGCGCCACCGGGGCCGCCGCGCTGCACGCGGTCACCTTCGCGGATCCGGAGATCCCGGAGCGCGTCGGCCCGCTGCGGCCGATCGTCGAGGCCCTGCTGAACAAGTCCCCGGACCAGCGCCCGTCCGCGGCCACGGTCGGGGCCGCGCTGCGCCGGGTGGCGGACGGTGCGGAAGACCCTGGCCCGCTCCCACCGGCGGGCACGCCGGGCGACTTCCCGGCGTACCCCGCGGGGGCGGCGGCCACTCGCGCGGACGTGGTGGACACCCCGACGCTGACCGCGACGCCCTCGGCGACCGCCCCCCACACCCTGGCCGGCGCGCCCACACCAACCGCACCCCACACCCTCGCCGGACCCGCCGCCCTGGACCAGGAGCCGACCGTCGTCGACCAGGCGGCCGGATCGCCGCCCCCTGGACGCCGCGACCGAGGCCGGGGCCGGGGCCGGGGCCGGGGCCGTGACCGGGGCCGGGGCCGGACCTGGTGGTGGACGGCGGGTGCGGCCCTCGCGGTGGCGGCCCTCGCCGCCGGGCTCTTCTTCGCCTTCGGCCCCCCGTCCGACAACGACGACGGCGGCGACGACGCGGCGCAGCCTTCCACCAGCACCAGCAAGGTGACCGTGGACGCGGCACGCGGCTGGCAGTCCGCGACGAGCATCCCGATCCAGAAGGGTGACAGGGTGTCGGTCCGCTACGTCAGCGGGACCTGGACCGTGGACTCCGCCAACCTCCCCCTCGTCGGCCCGGCCGGCCACACCGCCGCCGACGACCAATCCCTCCGCTTCGCCTGGGAGAACTGCAAGGTGAACTCCGCCGTCCCCTTCGGCGCCCTGCTGGGCCGCTACCCCGGAACTCCCGGCAACCCCCACCCCGTACACCGCGCCTGGAGCTTCCAGGCCACCCGCTCGGGCACCTTGCAACTCCGCGCCAACGACCGCGAGGGCTGCCTCGACGACAACAAGGGAGCCCTCACCCTCACCGTGCAGATCACCCACTGACCGGGTGGCGCGGCGCGCCCGAGCACGCGGTTCCGCGAAAAACGTGAGCACCGTGGGCAACGGGCGGCCCTCGCCGACGCATCCTTACGGGCGGCTCGGGCAGCAGCGCCAGGGTCACCGGCACGAAGAGGGAGCGTCACTTGGATTCGGAGAAGAGGAAGAAGCCGCTCGCACGGCGACGTGTGCTGGCCCTGTCGGCGGGATCCCTCGTCGCCGCGGGGTGCACACAGGGCGAACGACGGTCCGCCGAGAAGACCGGTAAGACCGGTCACGGCCCCGGGGCGAAGACCTCCGCCGAAGCGCCGGACGGCGCGCTGGGCGCGAATTTCAACGAGGACGCCGGCAGCGTGACCTTCGGCGAACTGCGCGAGCTCTCCGCGAGCTGGCTCCGGGGATTCGTTCCGATGCCCGAGGTCGAGGACGACGCCTCCGACCAGCGCGCCATCGCGAAGCTCCTGGACGCCCATCGTCTCGGCCACCGCACACTGCTCTCGCTGAAGTTCCCGTACAACCACCGGCCGATACCCCGGCCGGGCAGCTCGGCCATGGCCGCGGAACTCGCCCGGGTCGACAAGGTCCTGCACACCGTCCTCGACACCGTCGACATCCTGGCCATCGGCAACGAGCCGTTCATCGAGAGCCTTCCCCAGGACCGCCGCTCGGGCGCGCTCAACGCGTTCTACGAGGCGGTCGCGGAGCACATCGTCGCGTACCGGAAGAAGCACTTCGGCTCGCGCTGCCGGACCCGCCTGTACATGGGCGCGCTCAACTTCCTCGACAAGCCGGACAAGCGGACGCCGGCCACCGACCGCTGGCTGTCCTTCACCCGCCGCACCCCGGAGATCGAGGGCGTGGACATCCACCCCCATGTGTCCGCGCCGGGGAAGGTGCGGCCCTACCTCGACTACATCCTGCCCCGCCTCCGCGACGGCCAGAAGTTCCTGGTCACCGAGTTCTCCCTGGTCCAGCTGTGGAAGCTGCACCTGAACGACACGATCCCCGCGCGCTTCGCCCGCCGCTACCGCCTTCCGTCGGACACCCCGGTGTGGAAGGTGATCAAGGAAGCCATCGAGCACCCCTTCCCGGAGGAGAAGTGGCGTGACTTCCTCGCGATGAGCCCCTGGTTCGAGAACAACAAGCACTTCCTGCGGGACCAGGTGGGCCACTTCCGCGACACCGGACGGCTCGCCGTGGCCACGTACGGCGTCACCCAAGGCGCCGCCATGACCGAGAACTTCGGCCCGGACAAGCAGCCCTGGCTGCTGAACAGCCTCTACGCCAACCGCACCGTGGAGCGGTCCGAGGACGGCTCACCGGCCCACAACTACGGCTTCTTCGACGACTTCCGCGCCCTCCAGCGCCCACCCGACTGATCTCCCGCGGGGTCTTCTCCGCCCCGGATGCGAGAGACTCCCGCGATGAGCGGTTGTTGTGGCGCGGAGCTGATACTCGGCGTGATCGTCATGGCGGGGGCGTCCGTGCAGTGGCTGACGGGAATGGGTTTCGCGCTGATCGCGGTGCCCGCTCTCGTCCTGCTGCTCGGCCCGGGAGACGGCGTCGCCCTCGCCAACTGCGGGTCCGGTGCCATCTGCGCGCTGGGGCTCACCGCCGGCGGCTGGCGGCGGGTGCGGCTCCCCGCGATGGTCCCCCTGGTCGCCGCCTCCGCCTGCACCGTCCCGGCCGGCACCTGGGTGGCCGCCCGCCTCCCCGAACCCGTCCTCCTGGCCGGTACGGGCACCCTGGTGAGCCTGGCCGTCCTGCTGGTGATGGCCGGTATGCGCGTCCCCGCCCTGAACGGCGTCAAAGGCGCCCTGACCGCCGGCGCCGCCGGAGGCTTCATGAACGCGTCGGCCGGCGTGGGCGGCCCGCCGATATCCCTGTACGCGGTGAACGCGGGCTGGACGGTCCGCGAGTTCGTGCCCAACGCCCAGTTCTACGGAATCGTGGTGAACGCGTTCTCCGTCGCCACCAACGGCGTCCCCCGACTCGGCCCGCCCGTATGGACCTTGGCGGCCGTGGGAATGACGGCGGGCGCCTTCATCGGCAAGTCCCTCACCACCCGCGTCCCCGACCACGGAGCCCGCCTGCTCGTCCTGCTGCTGGCGCTGGCAGGCGGGCTGTCCACGCTGGGGAAGGGGGTATGGGAGCTATGAGGGCCGCTGCCTCCGGCCATCTGCGTCACGCGGACAGCGAATTCAGCCAGTCGACCAGCAGCCGATTGATCTCCTCCGGGCGCTCCTGCTGGATCCAGTGGCCGCAGCCCTCGAGGATGTGCGAGCCGACGAGCCCGGGGAGCGTGTTCGGGTACGCCTTGATCGCGTCCCCCATCCAGGCGGTCGAGGCGTCCAGGGCGCCGCCGACGAAGAGCGACGGCTGGGTGATGGGCGCGCCGTCGTACTCGGCCAGGTCCTCCCAGTCCCGGTCCATGTTGCGGTAGCGGCTCAGCCCTCCGCTCAGCCCGGTCCGCTCGAACTCACCGGCGTAGACATCGAGATCCGCCTCGCTCAGCCAGGCGGGCAGCCGCTCGGCGGGGAACCGCTCGCGCATGGTCCGGCCGCGCGTGATGAAGTGCGGGTCGGGCAGGTCGGGCGCGGGCATGGTGTCGCCGGACAGCGCGGCGTAGATCCCCGCGAGCCAGCCGCGCACCTCCGGCTCGATCTCCGCCTCGGCCCGGCCCGGCTGCTGGAAGTAGGAGACGTAGAACTCCTCGTCCCCGCCCATCCCGGTGAAGACCTCGCTGGGCCTGGGGCCGCCGCGCGGGGTGTACGGCACGCTCAGCAGCCCGACCGCCCGGAACACGTCCGGGCGCAGCAGGGCGGAATTGGCGGCGATGGGCGAGCCCCAGTCGTGCCCGATCACCACGGCGGACTCCTCGCCGAGCGCCTCCACCACGGCGACGTTGTCCGCCACCAGTTCCCGCATCCGGTACGCGTCCACCGCCCCGGGCCGGGACGAGCGGCCGTACCCGCGGACGTCGACGGCGGCCACCCGATACCCGGCCGCGGCCAGCGCGGGCAGCTGGTGGCGCCATGAGTACCAGGACTCCGGAAAGCCGTGGACGAGCAGCACCAGTGGTCCGCTGCCCTGCTCCACGAGGTGGATCCGACCCGCGGGCGAGGGCACCAGACGGTGGGTGAGCTCGGTCGTGGGCGGCGTCTGCGGCATGGTTCCCTCCGGGGGCGCGCTGGGCGTTCTCTGTGGCGGCCGATGGGGCCGAGCTTGCCGTGCCGTCCGGGACGCGGACCACATCCGTTGCCGGTTCGGCAAACCAATCCGGCCGCTCACCGACGCACTGGATGTGCGCTTTCGCGAGGTTACTTCCAGAATTGATCGCACGGTGAGTCTTCTCGTGGAGGTGAGGGCCGTGGCGACTTACATCACGCTGCTGAACTGGACCGAGCAGGGAGTCCGCGCCTACAGGGAGACCACGAAGCGCACCGAGGACTTCGTCGCGGCGCTGGGCAAGCTCGGGGCGCGGCTCGTGGACATCTACTGGACGGACGGGCCGTACGACCTGGTGTGCATCGTGGAGGCTCCGGACGACGAGACCGCGACCGCGGCGTCGCTGCAGCTCAGCGCGTTGGGCAATGTCCGCACCACGACCCTGCGGGCCTTCGGCCAGGAGGATATGGGCCGCATCATCGCCAAGGTCGCCGGCTGAGGAGACCGGTCCAGGAGGGGAGCCCTCCTGGACCGGTGCCCTGCCGCGGTGCGGCTACGGGTCAGTCCTGGTGGACGACGTTCCTGCCCGGCCCCCCGGACAGGGTGTCCGTACCGGGGCCGCCGTACAGCTTGTCGTCCCCGCTGTTCCCGTAGATCGTGTCGTTCCCGCTGTTGCCGTACAGGACGTCGTCGCCCTTCCCGCCGTAGATGAAGTCGTCTCCGGCCCCACCGTAGATCGTGTCGTCGCCGTCGTCGCCGGACAGATGCTGCCGGCCCGCGCCGCCGTGGATCTCGTCGTTGCCCGCGCCGCCCTCGACGGAGCTCTCCTCGCCGTTGGAGTAGATCGTGTCGTTGCCGTTGCCACCCTGGGCGATGGTGCCCTCGGCGGCGTGGATGGTGTCGTTGCCGTCGCCGCCGGAGACCACCGTGTACGCGCCCACCGTAAGGTTGTCGTCGCCCGTCCCGCCGCTGACGTAGTTGCCGTTGCTGCCGTCGGTCTCGGTCAGCGTGTCCTTACCGGCGCCGAGGTCGATGGAGGCGAAGTAGTAGGTCTGGTCGGTGGTGTTGTCGTAGCTGACGACATCGTTGCCATCGCCGAGAGACATCTTCAGGGTGGCGTACGGGTCCTGGCTCTCCAGGGTCTCGACCGTGCAGGAGACCTTGGTGTGGTCCGTGCTGTCGGGGTAGGCGCAGCCGCTGCCCGCGGTGATCGGGACGGAGTCGTCGATCACGTAGATGATCTTCGCCAGGCCGCTGGTCTTCGAGGCGGTGACGGCCACCTTGTTGGTCTGGCCGGAAGCGGCCGTGTAGAGGATCGCGTGGTCGCTCGGGCTGAACGCGGCGGTGGCCGAGGGCGCCGCGGCGGCGGCCGTACCGGCGAGGACGAGGGGAGCGGCCAGTGCCGTGCCGAGAGCCAGGGTCAGCGCCGACGCGGCACCTGGGATCCGGCGGCTGACCAGGGGAGAACGCATTGCCAACCTCCATGAGGCGTAGGGGGTGGTGACAACTGCGTGTGACTTCCTGGGTTCGCGGTTGGTTGTGCGATGGCGTAAGCGGTCCGAGCCCGCGTCCGGCCGACCCACATCTGTCCTGACCAGCGAGGTTTGATCGATCGGCCGCGGCAGGACAGTGCGCGGTCAGGTGTGATTCACCATAAATTCATCCCCCGGTTGGGCCGGTGGCCCGGCCCGGAAGAACGCGGGCCGGGCCACCGGAACAACCACGAGCCGTTGCTACTTGGTAGCGGGCCCGGACAACTCCTTGCCGAAGGCGGCGTCGTCCGCCGGGGAGCCGAGATCGCCCGGCCCGATGAGGGCGGAGCCCTCGGCGGTGAGCCCGTCGGCGCCCGCGTACAGCAGGGCCACCGCGCCCGCGCCCTCGGTCCGGTTCGGGACCCCGACGGCCAGGTCGGGCTTGCCGTCGCCGTTGTAGTCGGCCGGCGAGATGGCGTCGCCGAACTTGTCGTTGCCCGTCATGTCGCCGGGGACGCCTTCGGTGTCGAGGGAGAAGGTCTGCGCCCCCGCGTCCGTCAGCCAGTCCTTGGTGCCCTTGAGCACGGTGATGGCACCGGCGTCGTTGTAGCCCCCGGGGGCCTCGGCGGCGGTGTCGCTGACGACGAGGTCGTCGTGGCCGTCGCCGTTGATGTCGGTGAGCCGGGCGGCGATGCCGTTCTGGGCCTTGCCCGTCCAGTTCACCGGATGGGCGGCGTCGAGCCCCTCGGCGGTGCCCGGGTACGTCCGCAGGCGCGCGTCGTCCGGGCCGTCCGTGAAGCTGGTGTCCGTGACGACGTCGTCCTTGCCGTCGCCGTTGATGTCACCCACCACGGCCCGGTACGAGGCGAACGGCAGCGGTACGTCCTTGCCGAGCGAGGTGCTCTTCAGCCCCCTGGACGAGCCGGGCAGCACGCCGAGCGTGCCCTCGTCGGCGGGGTCGTCCTGGTAGGCGACGGTGACCAGGTCGGCGAAGCCGTCCCCGTTGATGTCACCGGAGGACAGGTGCTCTATGCCCGCTCCGCCGCCGGGCGGGGTGACGCTGGACATCTTGGGGGTGGCCGTCTCGCGCAGGTTCGCAGCGCCGTTCACGACCTGGACCTTGGTGCCGTCCGAGATGGCGATGTCATCGCGGCCGTCGTGGTTGAAGTCGCCGACGGCCATCGTGTCGCCGAACAGCGCGTAGGCGGTGACGTTGGGTGAGTGGAAGGCGATGGCGTCGCTGGAGAGGCCGTCCTTCGAGCCGAAGACGACCGTGACCGAACCGGCCCGCTTGACGCTGCCGATGGCCTCGTAGTTCGCGGCGACGATCAGATCGCCGTACCCGTCCCCGTCCACATCGCCGCGCACCACGGCCGAGCCGAAGTGGTCCCCGGCCTCGGGGGTCCCCGGAATTCCCGGGCTGGCCTGCGACAACGTGCCGTGCCGCTTGGTGTCGACCCCGGCCTTGGCGCCATAGGTCACACCCACGTAGCCCGCCTTGGACTTCCCCGAAACGGTCCCGTCGGGCGCGCCCACGCCGAGGTCGGCGTAGCCGTCGCCGTCGATATCGCCCGGTGTGGTCTTCCCTGCGGCGGCAGCCGTGGGGGAGGGCTGCTTCTGGTCGGTCCCGTCGCCGTTCGTCACCACGGCGCCGGCCCCGGCGGCCACGGCGGCGGTCACGAAGGCGCCCACCGCCACGCCCACCACACCTCGGGTTCTATTGCGCACAAATCCTCCATGAGAAACGCATCGGTCGCCCTTGAGCCCCGACCGCCACCTGTCTCCCCCGGCGGCCGGAACGGAAGAGTCATGGAAGGAGAGCTGTCTGAAAGCTGAACGGTTGCGTAACCGAAGGAAAACGAGACAGGGCCGTGATCAACCCCGGGTGCGGTCCAACGCCTATGCGGGGCACTGAACTTGAGGTCAAAGGCGGAGAAGCCGGACGTATGCCGGACGGCCGCCGCCGCCCGTGTCAACGAGCCGCCCTGGGCGCCTACGGCGGCCTCCGTCACCGACCGTGAGGACCCCCATGGCCCCGGCCCACGTGCCCCCCGCCCCGCCCCGTCGCAATCTGGACGCATGAGCCCTCGGTGCCCGGCGAAAGGTGACCCGTCGACCACGCCGACGGGCTCCCCCGCCCCAGCCGGCCCACCCCCTGGAGGTCTCGCCATGCCGAGCGAGGAGTCGATGCCGGGCAGCGCCGAGAGCCAAGCGCGCTTGGCGGAGCTGAGTTCGGCGATCACCGTGCTGCAGTCGGCGAAACCGCCGTTCGTGCCGGAGGGGGCGGAGGGGATGACGATCCGTGTCGACTACCCGCCCGGCACCCCCGGCCTCCCCCCGCACCGGCACTCGGGCCCCGCCTTCGGGTATGTGCTGGAGGGCGAGATGCTCTTCGAGCTGGAAGGCGAGCCGGAGCGGGTGATCAGGGCGGGGGAGACGTTCTGGGAACCGGGCGGCGACGTCATCCACTACCAGGACGGAAACAACCGGAAGGATGCCTGGAGCCGCTTCGTCGTCACCATGTTCTGCGCCCCGGGCCGGCCCATGCTCACCCTGGTCGACGACGAAGAACTGGCCCGGCGCCGGCATCTGCGGGCTCCCCGCCCGGACGCGTGAGCCGCCGCTGACGCCACACCCGGACGCCCAGCGCCGGGTCAGTCGGCGCGACCGGTCGCCGCCACGGTCACGCCCAGGCCGATCATCGCGAGGCCGCCCGCCCCGCCGACCATCGACAGCCGCCGGTCGGAGCGGGCGAACCAGGAACGGGCCGCCGAGGCACCCAGGCCCCAGAGGGTGTCCGTGATCAGTCCGATGGTGATCGGGACCAGGCCCAGCACCATCATCTGCAGCGGAAGGTGGCCCGCCGAGTGGTTGACGAACTGCGGTAGCACCGCCGCGAAGAAGACGATGCCCTTCGGGTTCGTGACGCCGACGAAGATGCCGTCCAGGACCGTGCGCAGATGGCCGCGGTGCGCACGGGCCGGGACCTCCATGTCCGTCACGCGCATGTCCCCGCGGCGCCGGAACGCCTGGACGCCCAGATGGACGAGATACGCCGCCCCCGCCAGCTTGACGCCCGTGAACACCGCCGCCGAGCTCTGCACCAGCGCGCCGAGACCCCACGCCACGGCGATCACGAGCAGATAGGAGCCGACGACGTTGCCGAGGACCGTCTCCAGGGCCGTGCGGCGGCCGTAGGCGAGGGCCCGGCCGACCACGAACAGCACACTCGGCCCCGGAATCACGATCACCAGTAGCGACATCGCCGCGAACGCGAGAATGCTCTCCGTGGACACCATGTGTCCGTCCCTCCTGGACCGGCTCGGCTACAGGAGGCATTCAAACAGAAGCCGGAACGTCCGCTCCAGACCCATCCGCGTCCCGGTATCCCGACGGCCACCCCCCTTCACCCCGTGTCCCCATTCGCCCCGGGTCCTCATTCACCCCGGCGGCGAGTTCGCCGAAGAGACGGTTCGCCGTGGGCGAGTTGAATTGGCGTTCCAGTTCCGCTCGGGCGATCTGCTTGCGGAATTCTCCTTCGTGGGAAGCGTCACCGGCGTTGTGTATGAGCTCGGTGATCCATGTCGCGTATGCCTGGTAGTTCCAGACATGGCGCAGACAGGTTTCCGAATAGCCGGTGAGCAGGGCCGGATCGGTCAGCGCCAGAAGCGCCTCGCGCAGCAGCGGGCTCACCGCGAACACGCTGGGGTGTGCCACGAGCGCGTCGCACGGCTCGGCCGGGATGACGACCAGCCGGGCGTCGGTCCTGCCGTAGAAGCGATGGGAGTGGTCGAATCCGGGCGGCGTCCACGTCACCCGGTTGGCCGGGGCGACCCAGGTGCCGCGCTCGGTCGTGGTGGCCAGGGCGCCGGCGGCCGCGTACACCAGCTGCCCCTGGGGGTGGGAGTGGGCATCGAGGCGGTAGCCGTGCGGCAGCCGGCCTCCTCCGCTACGGGGTGACGCCTTCCGAGGCGTCACCGGGGGCGGCGGGGAGGCCTCCTGGCGGGTTTCCGGCATCGACCGCCAGCTACCGGTGGTTACGACACCGAGGCGCCGCGCGCCGACCCCACGGACCCTCGAACTCAGCTGTAGTAGGCGATCTTCTCGTCGAGGACCTTCATGGCCCGGTGCAGCGCCGCCACCCGCTCCTCCAGGGCGGTACGGCGCTCGCGGAGGAAGGCGACCCGGTCCTGCGGAGGGTGCTCGGCGCGCAGGATGGCGACGAACCCCTTCAGGTCCGCGATGCCGAGGCCGGCCTCGCGGAAGCAGGTGACCAGGCCCACCCAGAAGATGTCGTTCTCGGTGTACTCCCTGCGCCCGCCGGCGGAGCGCTGGATCGGGCCGATCAGCCCTTCGCGTTCGTAGTAGCGCAGCGTGTCGATGGAGACGCCGGTGCGGTCGGCGGCCGCTGCCGGGGTGAGGGTGGTCATGGGGCTCCCTATTGTGACCGCTTGTGACCGCTGATGACCCGTCACTAGCGCGCTTCGGCGAAGCGCGCCAGGTGCTCGTCGTCGAGCCGCACACGCCGTGCGGCCAGTGCCTCCTCGATCTGTTCCACCCGGCTCGCGCCGACGATGGGATCGATCCCCTGCCGCATCAGCCATGCGAGGACGACCTGGTTCCGCGTGGCCGGGAGCTCGTCGGCGATGTCGTCCAGGACCGCGAGCGCCCGGGTGGTCCCGGGGTGATCATAGGTGGGCGGGAGCGGCTTGTCCGCGCGTACGTACGAGCCCCACATCAGCGAGGTGTACGACCACACGGCGAGCCCTTCCGACCGCGCGAGGTCCAGGTCCTCGGCGGTGAGCATGCGGTGGCCGGACTCCGCGACGGGTGTGAGCGGGCGCGGCTGGAGGAGCGAGTGGCGCAGTTGCAGGGCCGTCCACGGTTCGACGCGCCGCTCGCGCGCGAGCGACCGGGCGCGCTCGACGCGCCAGGCGGCATGGTTGGCCGCCCCGACTCGCCGGGCCACTCCCTTCGCGACCAGCTCGCCGAAGGCGCCGACCGTCTCCTCCAGCGGCACGGTGCGGTCCTCGGCGTGGGCCCAGAGCAGATCGACGTGATCGACTCCCAGGCGCTCCAGGCTCTCCTCCACACCGTCGTGGATGGCGCGGGCGGAGAGCCCTTCGGCGCTTTCCGGCCAGGAGTGCGGGATGAGCGGGTTCTGCCGGACCTTCGTCGCGATCCGCACCGCGTCGCGCACGCCGGGGCGGGCCCGGAGCCACGCGCCGATGAGGCGCTCGCTGGCGCCGCCGACGCCACTGGGGTCGCTCCAGAAGGAGTAGCAGTTCGCGGTGTCGAGCCAGACACCGCCGCCCGCGACGAAGGAGTCGAGGATCGCGAAGGCCCGGTCGGCGTCGACGCGGGTGCCGAAGTCCATCGTCCCGAGGACGATGTGGGGGTCAGTGGTGTGCATGCCGCCCATGCTCGGATCTGGAGCGCGCTCCAGGTCAAGAGCGGCCGCGGCGGATAGTTACGGGGCGTGGCCCGGGGCCGCCCGCCACCGGCCCCGGGCCGGTGGCGGGCGAGGCGCCACCCCGCCGCCCCGCCGCGTCCAGCGCCGTGGATGTCAGCGACTCACCTTCGCAGTCTTCGACGTCGCCGCGCGGAATGAGTCGGTCGCCTTGAAGTGTGCGCGGAAGTAACCGTCCTTCGCGTCGGCGATGTCGGCCGAGAAGGCGTGACCGCTGCCGGACCAGATGGCCTCCTTCGTGAGCAGGTCCGTCCACTGTTCGCCGTCGGGCGAGTACTGGATGTGCACCGGGATGGTGGCGGGCGTCCAGCCATCGGGGAAGTCCATGGCGCCCTCGACGTGCACACTGCCGTCCTGCGTACGGACGGCCGAGAACGAGGTGAAGGCCGAGGCACGCAGAACGGTGATCTTGGCGCTGTTCGAGGAGGCGGAGGCGATGAAGGGGTCGTCGCTGTGCGACGCCACGCGGAAGCTACCGGTCTCCCACGGGGCGTGGGTGAAGGTGACCTCGCCGTCCCCGCCAGTGGTGAAATAGCCGACACTGGTGAACTGACCGCCGGAGGAGGGCTCGAAGAGCACCCCGCCGCTCTGGCCCTCCAGGGGAACCCAGCCCTGCGGGGTCTCGCGCTCCAGCGTCGCCGTGAGGGTGACCTGTTGTCCGAAGTCGATCGTCCGGGCCTCCGCCGGAGCCTGGACGGTCCAGCGCGTGGCTATCGGCCGGACCCCGATCCGCGTCAACGGGGACTCGCCGTACAGGACGTTCGGATGCTTGCCGTCGTACCGGTAGACGACCTGGATCGGCACCGCGTCGTTCACGGTGACCGTGCCCGAGAAACGCCCCTCCGCGTCGGTGCGGACGGTGTCCTCCGTCCAGTAATCCACATCGAGGTCCACCGGGTGGTCCGCCAAGGGCTTCAGCTCGCGGGTCGCCGGCCATCGCCCCTTCAGGAGGCCGTCGACGCGCACTTGACGGTGGTCGTTGTCGACCTCCGTGCGGTCGGTGCGCACGTCCTCGACCACCGCCGCGACGTAGTAGGCGAGAGTGCCCGCGGAGTCGTCGGTGGTGCGGTCGCCGTCGGTGTCCGCAGCCTCGATGCGGACGGTGTAGCTGCCCAGATCGGCGAGGTTCAGCGGTTGTTTCGTGTGCCATACGCCGTCATCCGGCGTGCCGGAGACGAGGCCGAACGCCTCGTGCTCCACGACGGCGACTTCCCGCTGTGTCGCCGCGGAGACGATATGGGCCCTGATTCCCGTGATGGCGCTGTCGGAGCTGATGCTGACGGCCAGGGTGCCGAGATCCTCCGAGACGCTGTGCGCCCACCGGACGTCAGGAGCCCGCCCCTCCGCGGCGTTCGCCGCCGGGGTGCCGGACAACAGGAGTGCGACAGTGCCGATGGTGGCCCAGGCCACCCGTCTTCTTGACATCAGTCCCCCCAGGGATAGGTCGCGACCACGCCGCGATCTCTCCGTGCGTCAGCGGTGGATGCCGCGGCTGAACTGTTTTCTATCGCACGGCTGTGACATCCGGCCCGTGAGTTTTCGCCGTACCGGACACCTCGCGACCGACTTGGTGGAGCCGGGATCACCCCTTCGGGTAATAGTCACATTCAGTGTGAGTGTGACTACTCTGAGCTAGGGGTGTGGCTGTGATGCAGCGAGGGGGCGGCGTTTCATCAAGGCTCAAGAGGGGCCTGGCGTCCTGGACCTGACCCGTGTTTCTCCTGCCGAAAGCCACCGAACCGGGGCTCCGGGCGAACCAGCTCCGGGTCCCGCTCCATGGCGACAGCGAGGCAGAGATGGGAATGACGTGATCAGACGAACAGCCTGGCGGGCGGTGCTGGCGCTGAGTTGGGCCGGTGCCCTGCTGGCGCCCGCCGCCCCGGCCACCGCCCAGACCGGCGAGGGCAAACTGACGGTCAATGTGTTCAGGGAGTACGCCGCGAAGGGCACGCTCGATCCGCGGATCCAGACCGCCCTGGCCGGGGCGACCATTCGCGTCACGAGCGACCATTCACGAGAGTCGCGGAACTACCCGGTCGGTCCCGACGGGACCATCACCATCGACTTCGACACCTGGGCGGGCTCCAAGGGGAAGTACAAGGTCGAGCTGATCAACTGGCCGGACAAGTACGACCCGGTCACCGGCACCGGCTTCCTCCAGCCGGCGTTCGCCGGCACGGGGCTGTCCTCCCACCTCAACTACGTGGACATGGACGGTGGCCGGGACGCCACGCTCAACATGGCCGTGTGGAACCCCGACGACTACTGCCAGGACAACCCCACCCTGGTCACGGCCTGTCAGCAGGCGGCGACCAAGCCGGGCGAGAAGACGCTGGTCACCTTCCCGTACAACTCCCGCGGCGACACTCAGGGCAACACCACGAACCCGAAGCCGATCGCCACGGTCAAGGAAACCGGCAATGTCTACGGGCTGGCCTACCGCAAGAAGGACAAGCGGCTCTTCTCCGGTGCCTACGCCAAGCGCCACACCGAGTACGGCCCCGGCGGCCCAGGTGCCGACCCCCAGGGCGCGATCTACGTGACCGACCGGACCACAGGCGCCACCAGTCTGTTCACGACGGTGCCGAACGCCGGAACCACCGCGCACAACCAGGGCAGCCGCGTGGACGCCGCGTTCTCCAGCCGGCCCGGCAAGGAGTCCCTCGGCGACGTCGACATCTCCTCGGACGGCTCGGAGCTGTACGTCGTCAACATGAACGACGGCAAGCTCTACACCTACGACGCGACGCAGGCCACGGCCACCGGCCCCAAGCGCGTACCGGTCCCGATCCCGGATTCCGCCTGCACCCCTCTCGGCGACTGGCGGCCGATGGGCCTGGGCGTGCGCGACGGCGTGGTGTACGCGGGCGGCGTCTGCTCCGCCGAGAGCACGCAGGACGCCACCAAACTGCGCGCGGTGGTGTGGACGTACGACCCCACCACTGGCGCGTTCGGCGCCGCGCCCATCGTCGACGAACCGCTGAACTTCCCCCGCGACCCGGCCAATGATCCGACGCCGGGCGACTGGAAGCCGTGGACGCGGGACAACCTGGCCCAGTTCCCCATGGGAAACGTGGCCTACCCCCAGCCGATGCTCGGCGACATCGAGATCGAGCGCGACGGCAGCCTGGTCCTGGGCTTCCGCGACCGGTTCGGTGACCAGTCCGGGCTGCAGATCCCCAACGCCAACCCCAACGGTCCCATCGAGTCCACCGTCACCGGCGGCGACACCAACAAGGTCTGCCGCAAGTCCGACGGCACCTACCACTGGGAGGGCAGCGCCGACTGTCCCCGCCCCCAGGGCGGCAACGAGTGGTTCACCGGCGACACCTGGCACACCGGGACCGGCCATCGGGAGACGGCGTGGGGCGCGCTCGCCCTGCCGCTCCAGCAGGACACGATCGCCAGCACCTTCCTCGACCCGTGGCGCACCATCACCTCCGGCGGGGTCGGGTGGTTCGACCGGACGACGGGCCACCGTGACGCGACCCAGGACGGGTTCGGGGTCGTCTACGCCACCGACGGCGGCTTCGGCAAGGCCAATGGCCTGGGCGACCTGGAACTGCTCTGTGACGACCCACCGGTGCAGATCGGCAACCGGGTCTGGCTCGACGACGGCGGCGGCACCCAGAACTCCAGAAACGACGAAGCCCTCGGTATCCCGGGCATGACCGTCACCCTCAAGGACTCCACCGGGAAGGTCATCGCGAGGAAGAAGACCGACGACAAGGGCGAGTACTACTTCGACCATCGCGACGGGCTCGAACCGAACACCGACTACACGGTGGAGTTCGACAAGAGCACCGTCGACATCAACAAGCTGCCCAACTACATCACCACACTCGACGACCTGATGTGGACGCGCACCACGGGCCGCGACCCGGCGACCAACTCGGACGCCGAGCCGACCGGCGGCGACGAAACAGACCCGATCGCGGTGGCGAAGGTGACGACCGGACCTCCCGGCTCGGTCAACCACGATCTGGACGCCGGGATGTGGGCGGGCACCTGACCCCGTCGCCCGCGTCAGCCACGAGGATCCGGGCCGCACCGGTACGGGCGGCCCGGAACCTCCGGTTCCGCCAGGCTCGCTTCCGGGCTCAGGAGAACAGCGACCCACCCAGCGGACGCGCCCCCGTGAATCCCGGCAGCACGAGAAAGGCGCCGGAGGCGGTGGCCGTGGCGAAGGAGGACAGTTCGTCGCCGTCGTCCAGCCGCTGCTGCGTCGCCACGAAGGTGCGCAGTTCCCGCTGGAAACAGATGAACAGCAGCCCGCGGTCCTCCGGCCCGTTGGCGTAGCTGTAGCCGCGCCGCAGCATCAGTCCGCTGCCCGTGCCATTCGGGTTGGCGCGGCGGGCGTGCGCCATGGCCGGGACCAGGTATCGGCCCCGCGCGGACTTGGCGCCCAGATCCATGGGCGCGTCCGGGCCGCCGCCGCTCAGTGGCGCCCCGTCCGCGCGGCGCCGCCCGATCATCCGCTCCTGCTGTGCGAGGTCCTGGGCGAGGAAACGTGCCACGTCCAGCCGCAGGCGCCGCACCACCGAGACCGTGCCGCCCCGCACCCGGGCCGGGGCCGGAAGCCAGACCTCCTGGTCCAGCTCCCGTCCGGTGCGTGGTACGACGATGCCGTCCAGGAAGCCCAGCAGATTGCGCATCGGGACCCGCTGCCCGGCCTGCCCGGGTCGTACGGGCGGTGCGGGGGGCCGGAAGCCGTGCTGCGTCCAGCGCGGCGCCACCGAGTGTTCCTGGAGCCAGGCTCTCAGGGCGCCGTCGGCCAGTGTCACCACCTGCGGGTCGGACGCGCAGACCTGGACCATCAGATCGCCGCCCCGGGCCGAGTCGGACATCTCCTCCCGGGCGAACCCGGGCAGTTCGCGGGCTCCGGGGAGTTCGCTGTCCACGGCGGCCACGACGCGTGGGCCCACTCCGACGGTGACGGTCAGGTCGCCCGGCGGGAGTCCGCCCAAGGCCGCGCCACCGTCCCGCGTGGTGAGCGTGCGGACGCGGGCGCCCAACGCGGCGGCCGGCCACCCGCTCCGGCGCGCGAAGTCACTGCCCGGCGCGTCCGGGTGTCCGGCTCCTGGCAGGTCGTAGACCGACAGGGCCACGTGCTGCTGGGGCTGCACCGGGCGGTCGACCCCGGCTTGCCGACCACCCCGAGCGGGCACGGCCACGACCGCCGATACGGAAGACGGCCCGGCCCCGGAGGACCCCGCCCGGGACGCACCGTCCGGGGGAGCGGCCGACCGTCCCCGATCGGCGACCGCGTAGCCGGTGATCCCGGCAGCCGCCATGGCCGCTGTGCCCGTCGCCAATGCCTTGCGCCGCGACGGCCGCCGCCCCGTACCTGATTCACCCAACCGAGTACTGTCAGTGGTCATTCGAGCACTTTAAGCTAAGGGTCGTTGTCCCTACGGATCGGAGTAAAGCGCACATGAGGCCGCTCATCGTCCGCCGGGCACACGGCCGTTGGCGCGCCGCGACGCTGGGCGGCGTGCTGGTCGCGGCGCTCCTGTGCGGCGGCTGCTCGGGGCCGTCCGCCACCACCGACGGCCACGCCCCCGCCCACCCGGCCCGGTCCGCCACCATCCGGGTGCCGGTTCAGGCGCCGACGATCAAGGCCGCCCTCGCCCGGGCCCGCCCCGGCGACCTGGTGCTCGTCTCACCCGGCGTGTACCACGAGAGCGTGCGGGTGCGTACCGACCGCGTGGTGCTGCGGGGCACCGACCGCAACCGCGTCATCATCGACGGCCAGGGGCGGCGCTCCAACGGGATCGTGGTCACCGCCGCGGGCGTCTCCGTGGAGAACCTGACCGTCCGCAACCACCTCCTCAACGGGGTCCTGGTCACCGGTATGAGCGACGCCGACGGCGGACTCGGCCGCGGCAGCGACGGCTACCAGCACCTGGACCCGGCCCGCTTCCCTCCCCTCGACGGCTTCCGCGTCCGCTATGTCACCGCCCATGCCAACGGCCTGTACGGCATCTACGCGTTCAACGCCCGGCACGGCGTGATCGAGCGCGACCACGCCTCCGGCAGCGCCGACTCAGGCTTCTACGTGGGCCAGTGCAAGCCCTGCCATGTACTCGTCCAGGACAACATCGCCGACCACAACGCCATCGGCTACGAGGGCACCAACGCCAGCGGACCCATCTGGGTGCTGCGCAACCGCTTCACCCGCAACCGGGTCGGCCTGACCGTCAACACCGACTACCAGGAGGCCTACGTACCCCAGACCGGCGGCGTGGTCGCCGGCAACCTGGTCGCCGACAACAACGCCCGCGACACCCCCGAGCAGGCGGACGGCGGCTTCGGGATCGGCATCGGCATCGCCGGCGGGCAGCGCAACGTGCTGCTGCGCAACCGCGTCAGCGGCAACTCACACGCCGGTGTCGTGCTCGCCTCCCACGAGGACGTGCCCCCCTTGGCCAACCGGCTGGAGGACAACACCCTGTCCGACAACGCGGTCGACATCGCCTACCAGGCCTCGGACCGATCCCCCGGCCAGGGCAACTGCCTGCGCGGCAACACCCTCCACCGCACCCGTCCCGAAAACCTCCCCCGCACCGCCCCCTGCCCCGAGGGAAACCGCCGGTCCTCCGCCGCGGCGCCCCGCACCGCCCGGCCACCAGCCGGAATCGCCTTCCTGGACGTCACGCCGCCCCCCGCCCAGCCACAACTTCCGCACGCCCGCAGCGCACCCGCCACCCCCGCCCGCCAGCTGCCCGGCGACGTACACACCGACCGCGTACCCCTCCCCGCTCCGGATCTGCTCGCCACCCGCCCCCGCCACGGTGCGACCGCACGATGACGCCACCACACCGCCGCGCCCTGCCGTCCCTTCCGGTCCGCTCCATCGCGCTGACCCTTCTGACCCTCCTCGGCGGCTCGGCGTGCACCCAGGACAAGCCGCACCCTCCGGTATCCGCCACCACCGCCCCCGCCCTGACCAATCCGCAGGCCGAACTGCTCGCCCTCACCCGGTTCACCAACTACCGGCGCGGCGCCGCCCGGGTCACGGCCGACATCCCGGTCCAAGGTCACCCCGCCCGGCTCACCGGCCGCCTCGACTGGCGCCACGCGACCGGACTCGCCGTCCTCAATGGCAACGGCGGTGTCCTCGAGCACGGACGCCACCTCCTGCGCTGGGACCGCACCACCGTCTCCGTCCGGCGCGACTGGACCGGTCACCTCCCCTCGCACCCGCCCCGCCACGGCTGGGCCCGACGCGCGCTCACCACCCGGGCGTCCACCATCGACACCACGCTGCTCCTGCTGCTCAACCTGGCCGCCGACCGCCCCGACAACGCCCGGCTGCTGCTGCACAGCGGTGCCCGTCGCCTCGGCAGCGAGGAGTTGGCAGGAGTTCCCGTCACGGTGTTCGCGGGCCCCTCCACCCCCACGCCCCGAGGGGCCGCCCCGGACCCGGCCCGCGCCGCCCCGGTCCCGGGGCACACCCGCTACTGGATCGACGCGGGCGGCCGGCTCCGCCGCTTCTCGGCACGCCTGGGCGGCGGCACCGAGTGGATGGTCGCGACGTTCTCCACCTGACGCCCGGCCACGCTCATCGGGAATCGCCGTCCACCTCCGCCGTCGCCCCCGGACGAGCCCGACCCCGCGGCGCCGGGCGCACCCGCACCGCCGTGGTGCCCAGGCGGGGGATCGACACGAGGATGTCGTCGCCGTCGAGGGTGGCGGGGCCGTCGGGGTCGCCGAGGTAGGTGGCGCGTTCGGCGGCCGCGACGGGGAAGCCGCAGCGGAGCCGGACCGTGCCCGGTTCCGTGGCGAAGGACTGGAGCCTCACCAGCAGGTCGACGCCGTCGTCGCCCGGGACCGGGGCCGCGTCGCGGACCGCGACGCGGGCGTCGTCGACGGAGAGCAGCGCGAGTTCGGCCGGCCGGTCCGCGTCGGGGGCGCCGTGTGCCGGTACGCCGATCAGCGGGTGGTCGACCTCATAGGCGGTGCGCAGTGCCAGGGCGTCGGCGTCGATGGTCTCGCCGGGGCGGCGGACGCCCACCGCGTACCGGAAGGTGGTGTGGAACGCCTGCTGGGACGGGAAGTTGGTGTCCCACAGGTTGTTGTGCACCCAGGAGTAGACCGTGCCTGGCTGTCGCGGTGACGTCGAGTCGGGGAAGGGCGCGTAGGGCAGGGCGATGGTCTCCGGCTCGACCAGCGGCGCGTCCCGGGTGATCCAGGCGACGGGGCCGCCGTCGTCCGTCAGGGAGACGAACGACCTGACGGCACGCATGTGCTGGGGCGCGCCGGGCACGTGTGCGAGGCCGGTGCCGGTCAGGGCGCCGGTGATCTCGTAGTGCACGGTGGGCCGCGTCAGCGCGAACGGGAAGGCGAGGTACGCGCTCTCCTTCGTCATGGTGGCGGGCTTGTCGAACCGGTTGTCGATCACCAGATGGGCGTCGTCACGGCCGAGGCTGACGGTGGTGCGGGCCCGGTGGACGCCGTCCGCCGCGTACTCGTAGGTGAGGCGCCGGCCAAGCGCGTCATCGACGCGTTCGAGGAGCACGGCGGGGCGGGCCAGGGTCCGGGAACCGAGGAGTTCCAGTTCCTCGCTCACCGTCGTCTTGTTGGCCTGGTGGTTGTAGCCGCCCGCGGTGGTGTACGTGTCGTAGACGTAGCCGTTGAAGCCCACGACGGCGTCCTGGTCGACCAGTTCGCGACCGGTGGCCTTCTCGACGAGGCTCGCCACACAGGCCCTGGTCAGGTCGATTCGGACGCGCAGGTGGTCGTTCTCCAGGATCAGGTCCTCGGCGGTGGGCAGGGGTACGGCGCGGACTTCGCGCTCCTCGCCGTCCTCGTCCCCGTCGAGGCGGAGCGGAGCGGGGGAGGTCACCGCCTTGCCGCCGTTCTCGCCGGTCACCGTCACGTCCAGCCGTACGACGCCGAACGGCGGCACATCGGGCACCTGGATGTGCAGCCACCGCCCGGCGTCCCGGTGGACCGGGTTGGTCTGCGCCTCCTGGACCAGCGGCAGCTCCGCGCCGGTGCGGCCGTCGGCCACCGACACCCGGCTCGTGAGCGGGACCCGGCTCTCGCGCAGGAACACCGTCACGACCGAGGTGCGCGCGGCCGCCGTGGTGTTGACGGCCCAGTACGTCACGTCGGCATCGGCCGCGGCGGGGAGTACGGCGCCGAGCGCGGCCGAGGCGTGGTCGAGGAAGGTGTCCGCGTCGTTGTCGCCGTGCAGCGCGTACCCGTACTTCCAGTGCCACTGCTGCTCGCCCGACTCGCCGCCCGCGTCACCGTGGGTCCACGGGTCGGCGGCGCCCCAGGTGTGCTCGTTGAACAGGGACACCGACCGGTACACCTGGTCGGCGCCGCCGCGGGCGGCGGTGGCCAGGTCGGTGGTGGGCCCCGCGGGGGAGGCCAGGGCGGCGATCCCGTACAGGGTGGCGGCGTCGGTGACGGTGGACTGGGCGCGGCGCACCATGGCCTGGGGCCGGGCGCCCGAGCCGACGCCCTCGACCCACCAGTCGCCCCAGTCGCCCTCGAAGGCGGGGATGGCGTCGCCGAGGCGGGCCTCGGCGTCGGTGAAGAAGTCGGTGTTGGTGGACAGCCGCAGCCTGGGGCTGTCCCAGGTCTCGTTCCAGCGGCGTACGGTCTCGGCGAGGATCAGCCGCGGCGGCGCGTTGTCCCCGAAGTGGCCCTGCACCCTCAGATGCAGCACGTCCCACGGGTAGGGCTCGCGCTCGCCCGGCGCGGGGGCCGGTGCGCCGAGGAGTTCGGGCGGGAACGGGTAGGGGTTGGTCGCGAGCGACGTCAGATAGGCGGGCAGCAGGTCGTCCACCATGGCGTAGGAGGTGTCGAAGCCCAGCACGGGCCCCTCCATGTAGGCCAGGCCGTGGGGGCTGTCGGTCATCCACACCAGCACCTCCTTGCCCGACGGGGCGCGCCACCGGAACAGGCGCGGCAACCGCGCGCCGCCGTTGGTGGTGGGCACCGAGCGCCCGGCCCAGTTGTGCGCCACCGACAGGTAGCGCACGCCCAGGGGGGAGAGCGCGTCCGGCAGCCCGGCGACGGAGCCGGGCACGTCGGTCTGCATGGCCGAGCGGAAGTCGATCCCGTAGGTGTCCCGCACCCGGCGGGCCAACCGCAGCAGTTCGTGGAGTTCGTCGGTGGAGCAGGTGTCGCTGTGGAGGTTGTACGGCATGGCCGTCAGCTCGATCTGACCGGCGCGGACCCGCTCGATGAACTCCGTGACCCGCTCCGGCGGCCGGACGGCGGCCCACTGCTCGAACGACCACAGCGACTCCACGGCCCACCGGAACCTGGCGTCGTCGGGCCAACCGTCGGTGGTGCGCGTCAGATCGAGGCAGGAGTCGAGGAAGGCGACGTGTTCGCCGAGGACGGTGCCCTGCGGATCGGTGTAGCCGATGTCCAGGTGCGAGTGGTGGACCAGGTGGATCGTCCAGTCCCGCGGTGGTTCCAGCGCGAAGGCGAGCACCGCCGAGGCGTCGCCGTTGCGGGCCTCGATGCGCACGTCGCGGCGGTCGCGCTCCAGCGGGAGCAGAAGGCGTGGCCCGCCGGGCGCGGGCAGCACCTCGACGGGCACCCGGCCACGCCCGGCGATCTCCACGTCGAAGGTCCACTGGTCATGCGCGGGCGCGTCGCCGGAGACGAGGATGCGCACTCCGCGCCGGGCGCCGTCGCCGGCGCGGCGTACGAGGTGTTCCGGCAGGGCCCGCAGTTCCGTGCCGCCGGCCCGCGCGGTGGCGGCGACGGCGAGGCCGATCATGCTCGTCCGGGCCTTGTCGGTGGACCAGCGGCGGTCGCGTACGAGGGCGCGCGTCGTCATGTGTCTCTTCTCTCCCGGATTGGTTCAGTGGTTCGGTTGAGGCCGTGAGCCGCGGGTTCAGGCCGTGAGCCGCAGGCTGTTGACGAAGAAACGCTGGAACACGAAGAAGAGGACCACGGTCGGCACCGAGGCGACGAGCGCGCCGGCGAGCACGACGGGCGGCCCCACCGTGGCGTAGTTGCCGTTGAGGTCGGCGAGTGTGGCCGTCACCGGCCGCACGTTCGGGCTGAGCGACAAGGTGATGCCGAACAGCAGGTCGTTCCAGATCCAGGTGAACTGGAAGATGAACGCGGCCAGCAGCGCGTTCCTGGCCAGTGGCAGGTGGATCCGCAGGAACATCGACAGCCAGTTCACGCCGTCGAGCTGGGCCGCCTCGGAGATCTCCCTCGGCACGGTGAGCATGAAGTTGCGGTTGACGAAGAACGCGAAGGGGATCGTCAGCGCCACATAGATCAGCAGCATGCCGTACTGGGTGTCGTAGAGGTCGGTGGTGGCGTACCCGCTGAACAGCGGGGAAAGGAAGGTCTGGAGGGGCAGCACGGTGCCGATGAAGATGAACCAGAACCAGAGTCCGGGCCGCCGCACCGGCATCACGGTGACGGCGAACGAGGCGAGTGCCGCGATCACCACGGCCGCCGCCGCACCGATCACCGCGTAGATCAGGGTGTTGAGCAGCCCCCGCCCGACGTCGGCGCTCTCGAACGCGGTGCGGATGTTCGCGAACAGCCCGGGGGAGGCGAACCACCACCGCGGGGATCCGGTGTACTGCTTCGCCGGGGTGAAGGCGTTGACGACCACCAGCCAGGTCGGCACCAGCCACAGCACGGAGACCAGGGCGACCAGGACGCCGCGCGCCGTTCTGCCCGTCATACGGCATCGCCCGACCGCTGCCGCACCTGTTGCCGCAGGTAGAGCCAGGAGGCGGCGATGACGACGACCGTCAGTACGACGGAGACGGCCGCGCCGTAGCCGTACCGGTTGAGGGTGAAGGTCTGCCGGTACATCGTCAGCGCGAGCGTCTCGGAGGCCGTTCCGGGGCCGCCCTGGGTGAGCAGCCACACGATGTCGAAGGTCTTGAGGCTGTTGACGATGGACATGCCCACCACCACGACGGTCATCGGCCGCAGCTGCGGCACGATCACCCGCAGGAACAGCTGGAGGCCCCGCGCGCCGTCGAGCCGGGCGGCCTCGATGGTGTCCGAGGGAATCGTCTGGAGCCCGATCAGGAACAGGATCAGCGAGGCCCCGGTCGCCTGCCATGTCGTCGCCACGATCATGACGAGGGTGTTCAACGGCCAGTGCAGCAGCCACTCCTGCTGCCAGCCGCCGAGCCCCACCGCGCCCAGCGTCTGGTTGACCGCCCCGTCGCTCCTGAGCAGATACGTCCACAGCAGCGCCGTCGCCGAGCCCGAGAGCGCGTACGGGATGACCACGGCGGTGCGGGCCACCGCGCCCCAGCGCATCGAGTGGGTGAGCACCGCGAGGAGCAGGCCGAGCAGTACCGGAAGGACCAGCGTGCCCACCACCCAGAGCACGGTGTTCAGCAGCGACCGGCCGAAGTCGGGGTCGGTGAACAGCGCGGTGTAGTTGGACAGGCCGACGAAGCGCGCGGTGATGCCGTTGTCGTCGAAGAGGCTGCGCCACGCGGTGATCAGGAAGGGTACGACCAGGAGCAGCAGGATCAGCGCCACGGCGGGCGCCAGGAACGCGCCCACCCAGGTGGCGGCGCGGAAGCGGGCGGAGCGCGGATCGGGCCCAAGGGGTTCGGGCCGGTGTGGCCCCGTTCGGCTGGCTGCCTCGTCGGCAGTGGTCAGGACGTCCACACCTTCCACTCCTTGTCGGCTCGGTGTTGCATGTTCGTCAGGGTCCGCGTCGCCTTCGCGGGGGTGGGGTCGATCATGAAGGCGCTCAGGTCCTGGACGTTCCCCTCGATCAGAACGGGGGGCGACGCCTCCCAGTAGCGGATGGCCTGGGTCGGCCGCTCCCGCCGCACCTGGGCGGCGACCTGGCGCACGGTGCCCACGTTCGGCACGACGCCCGGGTCGGCTGAGGTGTCCCGGAGGAATCCCGTCCACGCCGTCTGGACCGCCGGGTCGAGCCAGGCGCGGGCCACGGCGTGGGCGGCGTCGCGCTTGTGGGCGTTGGCCGACACCGCCAGCACACCGCTCTCCACGAGCACCGAGCGGTTGCCCCCGGGCGGCGTGGGCAGCAGGAACGCGCCGAGGTCGGCCTCCTCGACCCCGGCGTCGAGGAACGCCCCGGTGTTCCAGGTGCCGTAGAGACACATGGCGGTGCGGCCCTGCGCGAACTGGCCCGGCACGTCCGTGGACGAGGCATCGGGCGAGGAGAACGCGCCCCGCCGGTACAGATCGCTCCACAGGGCCATCGCGCGCCGGCACACCTCGTCGGTGTACGAGGCCCTGCCCGCCGTGAGGTCGAGGTAGAAGCGGTGGTCGAGCCCGTTGACGAGCTGCTGGAACCAGATCGAGGACTCCCAGGTGGTCGCGCCGCCGGAGGAGATCGGCGTGATGCCCTTGGCGTGGGCGGCGTCCACCACGTCGAGGAACTGCTGCCATGTCGTCGGCACCGCCACACCGAGCCGCTCGAAGACCGGCCGGCTGTGGAAGACCACGTAGTACGACTTGTAGAGCGGGACGCCGTACTGCCTTCCCTCGTGGCTGAAGGTCTCGCGCAACGCGGTGTCGTCGCTCCAGCCGCGCCGGGCCGCCTCGTCCCAGGCGTCGGTGACATCGGCGAGGATCCCGGCGCGGGCGATGTCGCGCAGCCGGTACCCGTTCCACCACTTGAGGAGATCCGCCGTGGAGTGGGTCTGCGCCGACATCCGCACGATCTGCTGATAGTTGCTGACGTTGGGAACCGCCCGCGGCGCGAGCCGGAAGCCGGACAGCGGCCGCAACTTCCCGCCCGCCGCCCGGAAACCCGGCGACCAGGTGGGATTGTCGTTGAATACGGAGACCACGTCGTCGGGCGCGGGCCGGCTCATCGAACCTCGTGCGCACGCGCTGAGGGCAAGACCGGCGATGCCCGCGGAGGAGGCGGCCAACAGCCGGCGCCGACTCGTCCCCTGCGGCATATCGATTGGTATGTCGACCGACCCCATCTGACCCCCTCGTCACGGAATCACCGACCTGGTAAGTTATCGGTAACGTACAGGCGTGCAGGTGGTTTGAAAAGACGCGCGTTAACGTATCTCACGGGATTGGTGACATGGGCGAGAGTCCGCAGGTCAAGGTGAAGGCGCCGCAGTACGACCCGACACCGTGCTATCCGGTCCTCGCCGACGCGGTCGCCGTCGGCTGGGCCGACGCGGCCGGGACGCTCCCGAAGGGGACCCGGGTCCTCGCCGTGGACGGCCCCGCGGTACTGGACTGGGCCGCCGTCGCCGCCGGGCTGCGCGCGGCGTTCGACGACGGGCGCACCCGGGTGGAGGGCGACGGGCGCACCCGGGTGGAGTTCGCGGACGTCCGTACGGCGGTGCGCGACTGGGAGACGGTGCGGCGGCTCACGGACTCCGACGAACTGCGGGACGACCCCGACTTCGCGCGGCTGGCCGGGGGCGACCTCTCCGACCTGATGGATCCGGCGGCCCTGGCGGCCCTGGAGGCGCTCGCCGGGCGGGGCGGATCCGGCGCGGGCGGATCCGGCGTGAGCGAGGACGACCCGGGTGAGGACCGTGCGGCCGAACCCGACCCGGGCGGATCCGGTCCGGCCGGGGGCGGCGCGCTGCGCGTCCTGCTCGGCCCCGGCGCCGCGCTCGCGGACGCCGACGTCCTGTGGTGGGCCGACCTGCCGAAGCGGTACGCGGAGGCGGCGGTCAAGCACGGCCGGGGCCGCAACCTCGCGGCGCCCGAGAACGAGCCGCCGACCCTGCGGCGGCTGCTCTACATCGACTGGCCGCTGCTCGACCGCCACCGCGACCGGATGGCGGAGCGGATCGACCGCTGGATCGACGTTACCGATACCGTTATCCCGACGTCGATCAGCGGGCAGGCGCTGCGCGAGACCTGCCGGTCGCTCGCCACCCGCCCCTTCCGCACCCGGCCGACCTTCAACTCGACGCCATGGGGCGGGCACTGGGCACAGGAGACGCTCGGGCACAACCCGGACGCGGAGAACACGGCCCTCGGCTACGAATTGATCGCGCCCGAGAGCGGTGTCCTGCTCGGCGACGACGCCTCCCGGTGTGTGGAGGTGCCGTTCCAGCTCGTCGTCGCGCTCTCCCCGGTGGAGGTGCTCGGCCCGGCCGTGCACGAGATGTTCGGCACGTCGTTCCCGGTCCGCTTCGACTACCTCGACACCGTCCGCGGCGGCAACCTGTCCGTCCACTGCCATCCCCGGCCCGACGACATGCGGGACGTCTTCGGCTGGCCGTACACCCAGCACGAGACCTACTACCTGATGCACGCCGAGGGGCACAGCAAGGTCTTCCTCGGACTGCGCGAGGGCGCCGACGTCGAGGCGTTCCACCACAGCGCGCACGCCGCCGACGCGCACGGCACACCGTTCGACATCGAGCGGTATGTGCAGGTGTTCCCCGCCGAGGCCGGGCAGCTCTACCTGGTCCCGGCCGGTACGCCGCACGGCAGCGGCGAGGGCAATGTCGTCCTCGAGGTCAGCGCCACTCCCTACCTGTACTCACTGCGGTTCTACGACTGGCTGCGGCGGGACGCGGCGGACCGGCAGCGTGCCGTGCACGTGGAGCACGCCTTCCGCAACCTCGACCCGGAGCGGTCGGGTGGAGCGGTCGCCCGCGAGCTGATCCAGCGGCCCCGGCCGCTGCGCGCGGGGGACGGCTGGACGGAGGAGGTACTGGGCGCGCTGCCGGCGATGTTCTTCCAGGTGCACCGGATCGCCGTCGAGCCGGGCCGGACCGCCGAGCAGCGGACCGACGGCCGCTTCCATGTGCTGACCGTCGTCGACGGGCAGGGCGCGGTCATCACCACCGCCGCCGGGCACCGGCACTCCGTACACTATGCCGAAACTCTCGCAATCCCGGCGTCCGTCACCGCCTACCACGTGCACAGTCAGGGGCCGGAGCCGGTCCGTCTGGTGAAGGCACAGGTGGTATGAGCGCACATTCGGAGTCCGAACCGGCCCTGACCATGCGGGACGTGGCCGCGCGGCTCGGCGTCAGCCCGATGACGGTCTCCCGCGCGCTGCGCGGTCAGCGCGGCATCGGCGAGGCCACCCGCCAGCGGGTGCTCGCCGAGGTGGCGGCCCTCGGCTACCGCCCCAACAAGCGGGCCCGGGAACTGCGTTCGGGCGGCCCGAACGAGCTCATCGGCCTGGTCGTGACCAATCTGGCGAACCCGTTCTACTCCCAACTCGCCGTCGGCCTCGAGCAGATCTGCGTGGGCTACGGCGCGCGGGTCATGCTGGGCAGCACCGGCGAAAACCCGGCCACCGAACGGGAGGTGGTGGCCGACCTGGTGGACCGCGGCGTGGACGGCCTGGTCGTCGCCCCGGCCGGGCACGACCACAGCCACCTCGGCGGCGAGCGGCTGCGCGACCTCCCGGTGGTGCTCGCGGCCAGCCCGCCGATGGGTATCGACGTGGACTGCGTCCTCGTGGACGACTTCGGCGGCACCCGCGAGGCGGGCCGCCGCCTCGTCGCCCGCGGCCACCGGCGCATCGGCTTCCTCGGCCTGCCGCCGTCGCTGTGGACGGGTTCCGAGCGCTTCCGGGGCTACGCGGTGGCGCTGGAGGAGGCGGGCATCGCGCTCGACGAGCGGTACGTCAGCCGGCACCGGGGCGACAGCGCGCTCGCGGAGGAGGCGGCGCGGGCCATGCTCGCCCTGCCGGACCCGCCGACCGCGCTGCTGACCGCCAACAACCGGAACACGGTGGGCGCGCTGCGTGCCCTGCGGGACCGTGCGCAGGACCAGGAGCCGGTCGCCCTCGCGGGTTTCGACGACATCGAACTCGCCGACATGCTGCACCTGCCGCTCACCGTCGTCTCCTACGACCCGGTCGAACTGGGCCGGGCCGCCGCGAAGCTGCTGTTCGAGCGCCAGGCGAGCACCGCCCCGCAGCCGCCGCGCCGGGTGACCATCGCGACCACCCTCGTCGACCACCCGGCACCGCGGTAGGCGCCGATGACGGACACCGGAGGCCCCGTGCCGCACCGACGCGCTGACGAGCCCTCCGTCGTGCCCGTCCTCGAAGTGGGCGGTTCCCATGTCACCGCGGCGGCCGTCGACCTCGGCCGGGCCCGGATCGCCGACGGCACCAGGCGCCGCCTGCCGCTGGCGCCCGGCGTCGGCCCCGAGGACTTCCTCACGGCGCTGGCCGAAGCCGCGAACGGCGTGCTCGCCGGGCTCTCTGCGCTCTCCGGCCTCTCCGGCCTCTCCGGCCTCTCCGGCCTCTCCGGCCTCTCCGGCCTCTCCGGCCTCTCCGGCCTCTCCGGCCTCTCCGGCCTCTCCGGCCCCTCCGGGCTCTCCGGCCTCTCCGGGCTCTCCGGGGTCTCGGCGACGGCCCCCGGCGCGGCCCGCGGGAGCCGCGCCACCTGGGGCATCGCGGTGCCGGGGCCGTTCGACTACGCGCGGGGCATCGCCCGCTACCACGGCGTCGGCAAGTTCGCCGCGCTGGACGGCCTCGCCGTCGGCGACCTCCTGGCGCCCCGGCTGAACCCCCGCCCGGCCCGGCTGCGGTTCCTCAACGACGCCTCCGCCTTCGCACTCGGCGCCTGGCACACGGCGCACACCGGGAGCCGGCGCCTCGTCGCGGTCACCCTCGGCACGGGGGTCGGCTCCGCGTTCCTGGACCGGGGGACGATCGTCGAGGACGACCCGCGCGTGCCGCCCGAGGGCCGTGTCGACCTGCTCACCGTCGACGGCCGTCCGCTGGAGGACACGGTCTCCACCCGGGCGATGACCGCCCACTACACGGCCCGCACCGGCCGTCCAGTCGACGGGCTACGGGAGCTGACGGCCCTCGCCGCGGTCGGCGACATCACCGCCCGCGACGTCATCACCACGGCCCTGCGCGCCCTCGGCGCCGCCCTCGCCCCGTGGCTGGCCGCCTTCGAGGCCGACACGGTCGTCTTCGGCGGCTCCATCACCGCAGCCTGGCCCCTGATAGGCCCACCGCTCACCACCGGCCTCACCCACCACGACCCACGGCTCGCCCACCTCACCCTGTCGGTACAGGCCGACGGCGAGGACCAGGCCCTGCTGGGCGCGGCGGTGTTCGCGGCGCGGGGCGCGTAGTTCGTCATGGTCATCGTGGTGGGCGGGCGGCTCACTCGGGGTCTTCGACGTCGTCGTCGGACTGGAGCCCTTGAGCGGAGGGCGGGGCGCCAAACGGTCCAGTCCTTGCCTCGGTGTTCGCTGCCCGTCGCGGGCTCGAGGGCCTCCGTCGGGGCGGGCTCGCTCGTGCGGCAGGCGTCGGCGGTGTCGAGTGCCGCGCTTTGGCCCCTCCGGTCGGGTTGTATCGATGTTCTTCGATTCAGCGTTGTGTCGTGGATCGAAAGGCGTCAACATAGAAGAATGCCGAAACAAGAGCTCGCGGTGCTCGGCCAGGATGGTGTGGACGGCGTCGACGGCTGCCCCCCGGGATTGCTGACCGCTCCCCTGGACGACGCGCGGTCGGTCGAGCTGGCGAAGGTGTTCAAGGCGCTGGGCGATCCGATCCGGCTGCGGCTGCTGTCGATGATCGCTTCCCGCGCCGGAGGCGAGGTGTGCGTATGCGACCTCACTCCCGCCTTCGACCTGTCGCAGCCGACGGTCTCCCATCATCTGAAGCTGCTGCGGCAGGCCGGGCTGATCGACCGCGAGCGCCGTGGCACATGGGTCTACTACCGGCTGCTGCCGGAGATGACCGACCGGCTCGCCGGGCTCCTCACCCGCCCCGCCGGGCAGCCCCTGCCCCAGCCCGCCGGGACGGCGGGGGACGCCTGATGGCCGCCGCCGACCCCATGACGATCCGTATCACCGGCCTGACGGCCGAGCACGCCGCTGAGGTCCTGGCGATCTACCAGCTCGGCATCGAGGAGCGGAACGCCACCTTCGAGACCGCCGCACCCCGCTGGGAAGCCTTCGACGCGGCCAAACTCCCGGACCACCGGCATGTCGCGGTGGACCACGACGGACGCGTGCTCGGCTGGGTCGCCGCCACGAAGGTGTCCGACCGCCGCGCGTATGCGGGCGTTGTCGAGCACTCCGTCTACGTCCACCCCGCCGCGCGCGGCCGCGGGGCCGGTCTCGCTCTGCTGAACGCGCTGATCGTCTCCACGGAAGCGGCGGGCATCTGGACCATCCAATCCGGCATCTTCCCCGAGAACACCGCCAGCCTCGCCCTGCACCAGCGTGCGGGCTTCCGCGTCATCGGCACCCGCGAACGCGTCGGCCGCCACCATGGCGTATGGCGTGACGTCGTCCTCATCGAGCGGCGGAGTCCGCGGATTACCTGACCCGAAGCCGGCCGGACGTCTCAGCTCGGGCAGGCGGAGCGCAGCGCGGCCCAGGTGTAGGTGCCGACGGCGCCGTCGACCGAGAGGCCGCCGTGGCAGATGCTGTTGTACTCCTTCTGGAAGCGGAGAACCGCGTTGTAGGTGATGCTCCCGAAGATGCCGTCCACCTGTCCGGAGCTGAGGAATCCGCGGTGGTAGAGCTGGCACTGCACCTCGATCACCCGGTTTCCGGTGTCACCGGACTCGGTGAGGGCCGTGCCGCTGTAGTACGTCCTGGAGCAGCTGTAGGACTGCACGGCGGCGGAACTCGCCGAGGTGACGCCGGTGGCCATGGCCACGTCGGCGAGGCCGATCGACATGCCGGTCAGGGCGAGCGCCGCGGCCGAGGCGACGACAACCTTGCGGATGAGCATCAGTCAGTACCTTTCGTCGGGAGGAGTACGCGGGGCGACTCCACGGCTTCGGTGACCCGTGGCCGTAACCCACTGTTCTCGGGGGACCTGGTGCTTCACCAGCCGGGATGAACAACCGGAGATGTCCCGGGACCTCCCCGGCGGCCGGCTGCGATCTCCTCGTGCTCCTGACGTGATCCTGGGAAATCCCGCGTCCCCGTACGTGATGTCCGGATCTGGCGCCTGGAAGTGGGACAGCGGCGGCGAAAGCGCTCCACGACCGGCCGGATGGGAGGAGACTCTGGGCGGGCTACGAAGGGGGAGCGTAGTGAGATGGAGAGCACTGCCTCCGTCACTCGACTCGAACGGGCGGCGGTTCGTAGGACAGCTGCGACTGTTGAAGGACCGCAGCGGCCTCAGCTTGGCTTCCCTCCAGGCGAAGACCCCCTTCAGCGGCTCCTCGTGGGAGCGCTACCTCAATGGCAAGGTCCTGCCTCCCGAGACGGCCGTCGAGGCCATGGCCAGGATCGCCGGCGAGGATGCCGCACCCTTGCTCGAGTTGCGGGACGCCGCCGAACGGACCTGGAACACGGTCTCGGACGCCGACTCCACGGCCGGAGGCGATACGGCGCGGGGTGCGCCGGAATCCGAGGTGCCGCGGATACGCGTCGTGGCGCTGTCCGTGGCCGCGGGGGCGCTCCTGCTCTCCGCGGTGGTTTCCGTCCTGCTGGTCATGGACGCCCGGCATCCGAGGGCCGGGAGCAGACAGGGGGCCGCCGCCGACGTCGGGAAGTACGTCTGCGAGTACACCCGGCGCGACGACCTGGTGTTCGCCGGGAACAGCACGGCCATGTCCCATCGGGTCATGCTCAACAGCACGGGCCCCGACGCCGCCGAGGTGCAGTGTCTGCTCCAGCGCCACAAGCTGTCCCCGGGAGACATCGACGGATACTTCGGCCCGCAGACGGAAGCGCAGGTCAAGCGGTTGCAGCGGCAGGACGATGTTCCCGCCGACGGTGTCGTGGGGGAGCAGACGTGGGCGCTTCTGCGCCACGTGGAGTGAATACCCGGTCGTGACAAGGAGGGCTCGGCGCGTGGAGAACTCGCGGAGGACGTCCCGCTGGCGCGAACTGCCCCTGACCCTGCCCGCGGAATGCGTGCGGTTGGTCACCGATCTGCGGGAGCTGAAGGCCCGCAGTGGCCTGAACCTGGCCGAGTTGGCGGAGGCGACAGCCATCAGCAAGTCGTCCTGGGAGCGGTATCTCAACGGGAAGCAGTTCCCGCCACGCCACGCCGTCGCGGCCTTGTGCCAGGTGGTGGGGGAGACCGACTCGGGAATCCTGGCCCGGTGGGCCCTGGCGGACGCGGCCTGGAGCTGTCGCGAGCACGCCATCGCGACCGGCCACGTCCACTCGTCCCCCACTACTGGGCACGCCGCTGCGGTCGGGCCCGAGGTCCCAGCCCCGCGCCGGCCCCCCGGTCCGTTGCACCGAGCGCTCCTGGCGGCCTCCGTCCTCATCACCAGACGGCCTCGAACCGCTACGGCCGGCGTCGTGCTCGTATGCGCGGCGATGATCACCCCGGCCGCCATCTACCACATGACGCACGCCGCCACCCGTGCGTCACGCGCCCGCCCGCCCGTCTGCCGACTGGGGTCCTGCGAAGGCCGCAACCCTCGCACCACGGCCTGCGAGGACCCCATCACCGTGGCATCGCATACGGCCGCTGACGGCACCCGACTCGAAATCCGCCTCAGCCCGAGCTGCCGGGCGGGCTGGATCCGTACCCGTACCACGCACAAAGGCTTCCGCATCGAGATCACCGGACCGGGAGGACACCGCCAGAGCGCCGTGGTGACCACCTTGCCGTCGGACCAGGGCCCGGTCACCACTGCCATGATCTCCGCGGCTCATCCCTCCCGCCTTCGTGCTTGCTACTACCCGTCCGCTCATCAACCCGGCAGGGAATGCTTCGACGGCGCCGATGCCCCGACGTGAGGGGGCGCGGCGACGGTGCCCACAACCGTGGCCCGGGACCCAGCTCCCCGGATCCGCCCCTTGCGGTATTCGCCGGGAGAGATCCCATAGGTCTTCTTGAAGACCCTGCCGAACACCGCGTCATCCTGAAATCCCCATCGGGCGCGGATCTCCCCGACCGTCCGGCCGGCGTGGGACGCGTCCGCCAGATCGGCGCGGCAGCGTTCCAGCCGCTCTTGACGGATGAACCCACGGACCGTCCGCTGATCCTGCTGGAAGAGATGTTGCAGGTACCGCAGGGAGATGTGGTGCTCGGCAGCGATCAGCGCGGGGGACAGTTGCGGCTGGTTCAGATGCTGAATGACAAACCTCTCGATTTCCTTGATGAGTTCCGCCTTCGGCGAGGAGGAAATCACCTCCGGCCGCTCCACCATGCTGGCGAGAAACATGGCCGAGAGGTCTATGACGACTGATCCGAGGCGCCCGACCGGGGCCGATTCCAGCATCGCGCACTGGTCGGCGACTCCTTCCAGGAACCGGGCCAGCACCACCCCGGGCCCGTTCCTCAGCGGCATCGGCCCGCGCGTCAGGTTTCGCGACGCACACGCCGGAATGGGGACGGCGCTGCGCGGCAATTGCACAACGACCGCCTGTTCCGGATTCTCCCGGCCGAGCAGCGACAGGTCGAGCGGCGGTGTCTCCTCCCGCAGGACAAAGGCGGTGGCTCCCTGGTGAGTTCGCGCGGAGGTTCCTGCTCGCCCCTGTAACGGCGACGGATCCTGATGGAACGAGAGCACGATGATCCAGCTCCCCGGGTTGGGCTGGAGGAACGTACGGTATTCCCCTTCCCGTGCCGGTGCGAGGTGCTGAACCACCGAAATACGCACCAGGCCAAGGTCCAGCACCCTTATGCCACGGGAATCCACACAGGTGTCGTGCGACGTCAAAACCTAAGTGCCTTTCGTGCGACCGAGGGAATTCGGACTTCCCCGGGACAGCGAACCCGCTCACCACGTGGGCTCACGTTCACCCCCGTGTGAAGCGCTTCCCCCTACACTCTTGACACCTCGGGCCGGCTCAGGAAGGGATCAGGCGTCCCATGGGACATCCTGAGACGCCACACGGTCCGGGGCGCACGACAAGGCGGGACATACGGGGGGAAACGGCATGGGGGCGGCGAACGCCGACGCACCGAGGGGGTTGCCTCATGAAGGCACTCTCGCTCTGGCCTCCCCGGCCGGACGGCAGCTGGTGGCCGAACTGCGGCGCGTCAAACAGACGTCGGGGCTGAGCTTCGCCCGGCTGGAAAGCCGGACCCACTACAGCAAGGCGTCGCTCGAGCGTTACGTCAACGGCAAGCTGTTTCCCGGGCGCGACGCGGTCGAGGACATCGCGCGGGCGTGCGACGCCGACCCCGGGCCGCTGCTGGAATTCTGGGACGACGCGCTGAAAGCGGCCATTGCGGCGCGGGAAGCCACTCCGCCTCTCGAGATCGCGACGGATACGGAACCACCGATGCCCGCCGATGAGTCAACTCATCGGCCGCGCGGCCCGCTCCGCAACCGGCGAAACCTGGTTCTGCTCGCCGGACTGGGAATGGGCATCGCGTTATCCGCGGTCCTGGCCTTTCCATGGTCCGACCGGACGACCACTCCCAAGCCCCCGACATCCGGATGCCGCGACTATTACGCGGACATCCATGTGTACACAACGGGGAAAGTCTGCTGGAAATCGGCCACCGCCACGGTGAACGGGTACGTGGAGAACCCGAACAGCGCGGGGGAGGCCACGGCCCAGCTCTGCGTCTCCGATCACCCGGGTGTCTGCTCGCAGATCATTGATCTCGCCTCCGCGGTGCCGGGCAAGGGCACGCGCTACCACCGGACGGTCCACCTTCCCGCCGGACACGGTGTGTGGGTCCGCGCCTGTGCGAAGGGTCTCTGTACGCAATGGGACTAGCGGCACACCTCCTCAGCCGCCCCGAAGGGCCGGCCAGGTGACCGGATCCGGCCATTCTTCGGCCGGGTCCTGCCTGCCCGAGACGTCGGCCATCCGCTCCGGGGCGGGGCGGGCGGCCGGGTCCTTGTCGAGGCAGCGGCGTATCAGGTCGGCGAGTACCGGGGCGTTCCGCGCCACTCGCTCGACGACATCCGTGCTCGGCGGTTCGTAGATCACCCGGTGGATGACGCCCCCGGTCGATCCTTCGCCGAACGGCGCCTGGCCGGTCGCCGCGAGTGCCAGGACCGAGCCCACATACGTCGGTGCCGTTGGCCGAGTCGAGATCCGTGACGCGCACGCCCCCGTCGGGCGCGACCTCGAACGCAGCGTGGAGTCGGGACACCCCCGTGGCCACGACACGCACATTCGCCTCGGCACCCCGGCCGATGACCGTTCTCCCCGCCAGCGGCGTAGATGATCCGCACGGCACCGTCCCTCCATAGTGGCTGTGGTCGCGAGGGGCGTGTCGAGTCTGATCCCCGCTGCTCAGGGAGTCATTGGCAGCGAGCGCAGAGTCTTTGACCGCTCGCGCAGTCTTGTGCGGGGCGACGTCCCAGCAGGTCAGCGGATGGGACGTCCCGGGAAATCCTCAATCCGCCACGCTCCCTGCCGGACCCGCCGGATCAGCCCGCAGACTCGTCAGTGCGTTGTCCGAACGAGACAACGCATGCCAAGAAAAGGGGGATCCATGCGCCCTGTCAGGCATGCCACCTTCGCCGTGGCAGCTGCCTTCACCCTGGCTGCGTCAGCCGCGTTCACCCTGGCCATGCCGGGAGCCGCCAATGCCGCTCCGAGCGCCTGGGGCGACAACTGTCCGTCCTCGTACTTCTGCGTCTGGGACGGCTACAGCGGGACCGGCCATATCTGCAAGTGGCAGGACGATTCCTACAACTGGTACGAGGAATGTTCCTGGGCCGACACCGCGCATCCGAAGTCGGTCTACAACCACGGAACGTCGGGGCTGGGGGTGCACATTTACCGGTACCCGGGCATGGAAAGCCAGATCGGGGACTGCGTCACCCAAGGCAAGAAGGTCAATCTCGCGGGCAACTATTTCATCGGATCGCACGAGTGGAACTGCTACTAAAATTCGCGGACAGCGCGAGCCGAAGGCAGCACGCCGCCGGTTGCCTGGCCTGTCGGACGCCCGGCGTCAGGTGCAGAGAGGCGGGGCCCGGTGGGTGGGTCCCGCCCTTCATCGTCATTGTGCCGTTGAAGTCGTTGGCGACTCCGCCGCCGAAGCCGGTCGCGGTGTTGCGTTCGACGGTGCTGCGGTCCAGGTTGAGCTGCCCACCGTTGTTGTAGAGGCCACCACCGGTAGTCGCGAGATTGTCCTTGATGGTCGTGTCGTTCAGGTTCAGCGTGCCCTGGTCGCTCAGGGCGCCGCCGCCCATGTTGCTGATGGCGCCGCCGCTGACCGTGAGCGACTTCAGGGTGAGGTGGGCGCGAGGGTGATGCGGCCGCCGTTGGCGTTGGCCCGGTTGATGGCAGGTACCGACCGCGACGGCCATGGCGCCGGACCGCGAAATGAACCTCATCGTTACGCCTTCCTCAGCACTGAGTGAAGCGGCGCATCGCCGGTCTCAGCGGGCTCGCTGGTCAACCGGGATGGCAAGATGACGTTCTCTTTCTCACGACAGGTGATCGCGCCCTCACCAGGTGTGCCGCCAAACGGGTCCGGTCCTTGCGACCCCCTGCTGGGCGGCTCAGACCTGTCGGCCCCAGTCCAGGCGGTCGGCCAGGCCGGCGGCCGTGAAGGCGGCTGCCAACTCGTCGCGGCCCTCGGTGAAGTGGGCCCAGCCGTCGTAGTGGACCGGAACGACGCGGCGGGCGCCGAGGACCCGGGTGGCCTCGGCGGCCTGGGCGCTGTCCAGGACGATCGGCGCGCCGTCGAAGAGCATGGGGAAGCGGGGGGCTCCGGCGAAGAGGACGGCGGTGTCCACCGGGGCGAAACGCTCGGCGATCCGCTGGACCGCGTCGAGCGAGGCGTTGTCGCCGCTGACGTAGACCGTGGGCAGGCCCTCCCCGGTGAGGACGAAGCCGACGACCTGGCCGGAGACCGGTTCGATCTCCTCGCGCGTCCCGGGCCCATGGATGGCGGGTACGCCGGTCACGGTCACGGTGCCGCCGTCGGGACGCTCCAGCTCGATGGACTCCCAGTCGGCCAGCCCCTTGGCCTTCTCCCCGAGGCGTTGTCCGCCACCGGGGGTGGTGAGGGTGAGCGGGACGTCGGCGAGCAGGGCCCGGCCGGAGGTGTCGAGGTTGTCGGGGTGCTCGTCGTGCGAGAGCAGGACCACGTCGATGGGGCCGAGGTCGGCGGGGGCGGCGGTGGCGGGGGCGGTCTTGGTCAGGACGGGGCCGGACGACCCGTAGTCGCCGGGGCCGTCGAAGGTCGGGTCGGTCAGGAACCGCAGGCCGCCGTACTCGAAGAGGGCGGTCGGGCCGCCGAAAGTCCGTACCGGGAACTGGTCGGTTGCGCGGAGAGCGGTCACGAGAAACAACACCTCACGGATAGATTCGATCGAACCGTGAGATGACTCTAAGCACTTCTCACGGATACGCGCAAGCCGTACCATGAGAGCCATGAAGGAGTACGCGAGGGAGGAACCGGCCCTGCCGCCCGCGACGGGCGAGGAGGAGCACCTCTCCCTCGCCCTCGCCAACAGCGCCATTGCCATGGCCGGCGGGCATACGGTCGATCTCCTGGGGACTCCCGCGCAGGCCAACCACTGGCTGACGGAGCGCGGCCTCGCCCCGGTCGACGCCGGCATGAGGGAAATGTGTGCGGCGCAGGTGCGCTCGCTCCGCGAGCAGATCAGGTCGCTGTTCGCCTCCCGCGCCGCGGGACTCCCCGCCCTCCCCGCCGCCGTCGCGGCCATCAACGACGCGATGACCCGCGTCCCCACGGCCCCGCTGCTGCGATGGGACGACAAGGCCGGCCCCTACCGCGCGACCTCCCACCCCACCACCGAGATCGTCGACCACGCTCTGGCAACCGTCGCCGCCGACGCCGCCGACCTCCTCACCGGCCCGGACGCCGAACGCCTCACCGCATGCGGCTCCACCCCCTGCAACCGCTACCTGCTCCGCCACGGCCGCCGCCACTGGTGCTCCACCCGCTGCGGCGACCGCGCCCGCGCCGCCCGCGCGTACGCCCGCCGCACTCGGCCCGGGGTGTGAGCCTGAAGAATGGCGAGAGGCGCATTTGCGGTTACCCCTACCGGGTATATTGGCGGAGTCGCTCACCGAGAGCAGGGATGGAAGCCATGACCACAGCCGGGGCCGGACGGGACCATTCCCGTGGTGGCGCCGGACGCTGGATGTGGTTCGCGGCCGTCGCGCTGTTCGCCGCGTTCGCCGTGCTCCTCCACCACGAGACGAATGCGGCCGTCTCGCACTCGGTGCGTGCCACCGACATGGGTGGGATGGCGCGCATGGTCGATGTGCCCGACATGAGTGGGATGGCGCGCATGGTCCACGCGCCCCCGGCGACGATGTCGGCGCACGGGGGTGGGCACGACGGCACCGCACGGGCTTCCGCCCCGGCCGCCCACGGTGACGATGGATCCTGCTCCGGCATGGGCGTGCAGCACTGCTCGGCCGCCGGCATCGACGTCGTACAACACATGCCGCCGAGCGAGCCCTGGGTCGGCCGCGAGGGCGACGTGCACGCCACCCCGGCCGGTCGCCCTGTTCCCGGCACCGTGAGTCGGGCGCCGCCCGACCTTTCCGTGCTCTCTCGATTGCTTCTGTAGGCCGCCCCCACGGCATCTTCGCGTCCGCGCTTCTTCGCGTCCGCGTATGCGATCAGCCGTGCCCGCGTGCGACCGAACACAAGGCATATCGAGAAGAGGAACACCGTCATCGTGAACAGCATCAACCGCCGCTCTGTCCTGCTGGCCGGGCTCGGCGCCGCGGGCGCGGGCGCGCTCGCCGCCTGCAGCGGCTCCAGCGGCGCCGCCGACCGCACCACCGCCCTGGTCAAGCCGTCCGACCCGGCCGTGGCCGCCGCGGAGAGGAAGCGCACCAGCACCGGCAAGGTGCACAAGCTGACCCTGACCGCCGCGCCCGCCATGCTGGAGCTCGGCGGCGGCGTCATGGCCAAGAGCTGGGCCTTCGGTGGGCAGGCCCCTGGCAGGGAGTTGCGGGTGTCGGCCGGTGACACCGTGGCCGCCGAACTCTCCAATCAGCTGCCGAACAGGACGGCCACGTCCATCCATTGGCACGGTCTCGCCCTGCGCAATGACATGGACGGCGTTCCCCCGGCCACGCAGACCGCGATACGGGCCGGATCCACCTTCACCTACCGCTTCATCGCCGACACCCCCGGCACCTACTTCTTCCACCCGCACGTCGGGGTCCAGCTCGACCGCGGGCTGTACGCGCCGCTGATCGTCGAGGATCCGAAGGAGCCACTGTCCTACGACGACGAGTGGGTGGTCGTCCTGGACGACTGGGTCGACGGTGTCACCGGCACCCCCGACGAGGTCTTCGCCGAGCTGCGACAGGGCATGGGCGGGATGGGCATGGGTGGCCACGACATGAGTGGCCACGACATGAGTGGCCACGACATGAGTGGTATGGGCGGCATGGACATGGGCGGGGGCGAGGGCGGGGCGAGCGCCTCACCGTCTTCTTCCGCTGACGGCATGTCGATGAAGTTCATGCTGATGGGCGCCGACAGCGAGCTGCTCGGCGGTGACGCGGGCGACGTGAAGTACGCGTACCACCTGATCAACGGCCGTGTCCCGGCCGACCCGGATGTCTACACCGGCAAGCCCGGTAGGCGGATCCGGCTACGGATCATCAACGCCGGTGGCGACACCGCCTACCGCGTCGCGCTCGGTGGCCACAGGATGACCATCACCCACACCGACGGCTTCCCGGTCGAGCACCAGCCGGCCGATGCCCTGTTGATCGGCATGGGGGAGCGCTACGACGTGCTGGTCACGCTCGCGGATGGCGTCTTCCCGCTCGTCGCACTCGCCGAGGGGAAGAACGCCACCGGTCTGGCCCTGGTCCGCACCGGCTCGGGCCGGGCACCGAAAGCCACCGTCCGCCCGAAGGAACTGGACGGCGCGATCGTGACCGCCTCGAAGCTCCGTGCGGCGGACGACGTCGGGTTGTCGCCGAAGAAGGCGGACCGAGCGCTCCGCGTGGAGCTGACCGGCGGCATGGCGAAGTACAACTGGGCCATCAACGGCAAGGCGTTCGACATGAGCGATCCGACGGCCGCCCCGTTCATGGTCGAGGCAGGGCAACGGGTCCGGCTGGACTTCGTCAACCGTACGGGCATGTGGCACCCGATGCATCTGCACGGCCACACCTACCAACTCGGCGGCTCCGGGCCCCGCAAGGACACCGCGATCGTGCTGCCGAAGCGGAAGCTGTCCGTTCTCTTCGACGCCGACAACCCCGGCCAGTGGATGCTGCACTGCCACAACGCCTACCACGGCGAGGCCGGGATGATGGCGCTGGTGGCCTATCGAGCCTGATCGCCCCGGGGCTCCCGATGCACGGAACGAGCGAGGCCACGACCCATGGGCCTGAGTCGCACCAGGCCCAACTCCGCGCGCCGCGCGGGAACTTGGCGCGAAGTGACAGGTCTTTCCCGGGTGCTTCCGCACCAGTGTTATTGTCACGACATGGTTACGGCCTGTCCTCCCTCCGCTATGGCGTGGTGCCGCCCGTCGCGGTGGCCGCCGCGTGTGCTGTGGGTGGCGGCGCTCCTGCTCGGGCTCGTGTACGCGCATGGCGTGAGCGCGGAAGGCGTGGCCGGACACCTCGCGTTCGGTGCGGTGGAGCAGAGCGCGACCGTGAGCCAGGGCGACACCGGGACGGCGTCCGCCGCCGTCGAGAAGGCGTCCGGCGGCGGGGTCGAGGCACCGGGGGATCACCGCAACGGCGACCATGACTCGTCTCACCCCGCGCATGAGTGTCTGGTGGGTCAGCCGCAGTACGGTTCCGTAGGGGCGGCCCCTTGCCCGGCGATATTCAGCCGGGCGTCGGCTCCTCCGGCCGGGCCATCGGGGACGACCGGCCTGGTCCGGTTGGCTTCGGGCGGATGTCCGTTGACGGACTCCGCTGCTTGCGTGGTTCTGCGGATTTAGGCGCACACCTCGGTGCCGTCGGCCGGCCGGGGTATGCCCGCCATACGCCCGGTCCGGCTCGGTGCTGCCGGTTCGCGGTGCCCCTGATCTCCCGGATCCGCTGATTCAGCACGCTGGTTCGGGGACATTCGGGGCGCTGCCCCCTGCCCTGCCGGTCTCTGTCCACCGCCCCTCCCCGCTCCGCATCGGGGGCGGTGGCCCATGCGGAGGAATCGTTGCCGTTCCATCTCCAGGTCCGTCCCGCTCTCTTACCCGGGCCTCCTTGGTATCGCTGCCTCGTCGCCGTGGTGTTGTGCGGGTTGCTGCTGGCCGCTCTGGACTGTGCCGGTCCACATAACGGGTCGGACCATCGGAGCGCTCGGGTGCCGATCGCGTCCGTGGGGTCCGCGCAGGCGGCATCGTCTGCGGACTCGGATACCGACGCGATACCCAGAGCGGAGCCCTGTGATCCACGTGGCCTTGCCGGTCTGTCCGTGCCGAGGCCACCGTCGCCCTCGCGTGAGCTGGTACCGAATGCCGGAGCGGCTCCGGCATTCGCCATGGCCGCCGTCCTTGCCGTGGCACGCCCCGGGCGAGAGAGAAGCGGCGGAGTACTGGCCGGGAGTTCCAGGCTGTCCGTCGTCTGCCGGTGGCGCATTTAGGCCGTGCCCGCCACCGCCGTCATGCCGGCGTACCCGAACGAGCGGCCCCCGGATCCGGGAAGCGCGCCACGGGGTCTCGCCGGGACGCGATCAGACGACCCGGCAGCTTTTCACGCTCTGAGAAGAAAGCGGATACATGCACTCCTCGACCACCACCGACACCGGTCCGCTGACCGACAGGTCCGCCCTTTCCGGGCTGGTCGGCAACACCCCGCTCCTGCGAGTGTCCGAGCCCCTCGTCCCGGCGGGACGTGGCTTCTGGGCCAAGCTGGAGGGCTTCAACCCCGGCGGCATCAAGGACCGCCCCGGGCTGCACATGGTCCAACGTGCACGGGCCCGCGGTGACCTGCGGCCCGGCGGCCGGATCATCGAGTCCACCAGCGGGACCCTGGGACTGGGACTCGCCCTGGCGGGCATGGTCTACCACCATCCCGTCACCCTGGTCACCGATCCGGGGCTGGAGTTGTCCATGACCCGGTTGCTGACCGCGTTCGGCGCCCAGGTCAATGTCGTCTCCGAGCCCCACCCGACCGGTGGCTGGCAGCAGGCCCGCCGTGACCGCGTCCAACGACTGCGGGACCAGCACCAGGGTTCATGGTGCCCGGACCAGTACAACAACCCCGACAACGTCGCCGCGTACACCCCACTGGCGCTCGAGCTGGCCCGCGAACTCGGCCATATCGACGTGCTGGTGTGCAGCGTCGGCACCGGTGGACACTCTGCCGGGGTCTCGCGAGTCCTGCGCCAGCTCTACCCCGAGTTGACGGTCGTCGGAGTCGACACCGTCGGATCGACGATCTTCGGTCAACCCGCCAGGCCCCGTCTGATGCGGGGGCTGGGATCCAGCATCTACCCCCGCAACGTCGCCTACGACCAGTTCTCGGAAGTGCACTGGGTAGCCCCCGCGGAAGCCGTGTGGACCTGCCGCCAACTGGCCGCGTCCCACTACGCCACCGGCGGATGGAGCGTCGGAGCGGTTGCCCTGGTGGCGGGCTGGCTCGTCCGGACCATGCCCGCGGAGGCCCGGATCGTGGCGATCTTCCCCGATGGACCGCAACGCTACCTGGGGACCGTCTACGACGACGACTACTGCGCCGCCCACGGTCTGCTCGGCTCACCCCCCGCACCCGAACCAGACCTGATCGGCCGCCTGAACGAAAAGGAGGTACACCGCTGGACCCGGTGCACCACCGTGGCCGACCCCCTCACCCTCCAGGACGCCACGGAGGACCCCGACGAGGAGGTGGCGTAGTGAAGTCGCTGTTCACACAGGTGCGTTCCTACGAGCGCAGCGTCCAGCTTTTGATGGTGAACCAGTTCACCATCAACCTGGGTTTCTACATGCTCATGCCTTACCTGGCCGCTCACCTGTCCGGCACCCTGGGGCTGGCCGGCTGGCTCGTCGGACTCGTTCTGGGAGTGCGCAACTTCAGCCAGCAGGGCATGTTCCTGGTCGGTGGCACGCTGGCGGACCGGTTCGGCTACAAGCCGCTGATCATCGCCGGATGCGTTCTGCGCACCGTCGGATTCGCCACTCTGGGGCTCGTGGACTCCCTGCCCGCGCTACTCGCCGCCTCGGCGGCCACGGGGCTGGCCGGTGCCCTGTTCAACCCCGCGGTACGGGCGTACCTCGCGGCAGACGCGGGAGAGCGCCGGGTGGAGGCGTTCGCACTGTTCAACATCTTCTACCAGGCGGGCATCCTGCTCGGCCCGCTGGTGGGCATGGTGCTGACCGGCATAAACTTCCGCGTCACCTGCCTGGTCGCGGCAGCGGTCTTCGCCGTGCTCAGCGTCGTACAGATCCGTGCGTTGCCGCCCCGGAGGGGCGACAACACCAAGGATGCTCAGGGCGGCACGGGGCGCGCGGGCGTGCTGGCGCAGTGGCGAGAGGTGGTGGCCAACCGGCCCTTCCTGCTCTTCTCGGTCGCCATGATCGGCTCGTATGTCCTGTCCTTCCAGGTCTATCTGGCCCTGCCGCTGGAAGTGCGCCGCCTCGGCGGCGACGGGGAGTCCGGGACGGTGGCGGTGGCATTGCTGTTCGCCGTCTCGGGACTGAGCACCATCCTCGGACAGACCAAGGTGACCGCCTGGTGCAAGGCCCGGATGGAGCCAGGGCGGGCGCTGGCCTGGGGGCTGCTCTCGATGGGGGTGGCGTTCGCACCGCTGCTGCTCGCGACCGCCGTTCCGGTACCGGACGGTGGCGTGGGCCGCTGGCTGCTCGCGGCCGTCCCGCCCGCGCTCTCGGCATTGCTGCTCGCGCTGGGCACGATGATCGCCTATCCGTTCGAGATGGACACCATCGTCCGGCTCTCGGGGAACCGGCTCGTGGCCACCCACTACGGCCTGTACAACACCATCTGCGGCGTCGGCATCACCCTGGGCAACCTGCTCACCGGTGCGGCGCTGGACGCCGCCCGAGCGGCGGGCATGTCCGCGCTGCCGTGGCTCGCGCTGCTGGCACTGGGCCTGTCCTGCGCCGTGGCTCTGTACGGTTTGCACCGCACCGGCCGCCTCGCGCCCGTGCGGACGCCTGATGAGGCACGGCCCGTGTCCGCCTGACGGGTCATACGCGGGAACGGAGCGGCGGACGGGGACCAGCCCCGTCCGCCGCTGGCGGCGTCGGCGAGAACGGCGGAACGGCCGCCGTCGAGGAGCACCGTCGCTGCCGCACCGGTCGGCCCCGAGCCAGGCGGCACCTGCCTGGTTGGACAGGGGCCGCCGGAACTCGTGATCGCCGATCGACTCGGATCGCTGATCCGGCAGCAGCGTGGGGACGTGGCACCTCAGTGGCATTTGTGGCACGTGCGGGGCACGGCCGTGATCACGCTGAAGGGCCAGCTCGAGGGGATCAAGCCCCTGAGCCGGCCCTCCCTGTTGCCGTCAACGACTGTCGTCAGGCTCACCAGCTCGGCAACAACGGCCCCGGCTTCAGACCTACTGATCCGTAGGTCCGGGCCCTGGTGCGCATCTTGTGCCAGTCCACCCCCAGTAGGCGTCGTGTGTCGTCGGCACTGACAGCAGACACGTCGAAACGGCTGCTGGCGCATGGTGAGCGAGGAGCACGACAAGCAGACACGTGCGTTCGCCACGCCGGTGGCCGTGCCACTCGTCTGCACCGTCGGGGGCGACGGCGAGCAGCGGTCCGCTGAGACTGGGACCTGACACAGGTGCGGCGCGCTGCCTGGGCAGGAGCCAACCGGGCAGATGGGATCGCGGCGCGGTAAGCACACGCTGCTGAAGGAAGGGTAAGGTCCCTCCGCATGTCACACCACACCGCGACGGTGCCGGGGGCTACCTGGGTGGCCAGGTGGGCGGGAGTTCTGCTGTGTCTCGCGGTGGCCGCCATTCATGTCGTGGACCAAGGCGGCATCGTGGTAACGAGGGACCCCTACTACATCGGCGTTGCCTACCACGTCCTGGAGATCGCGGCCGTGGTCACCGCCGCGTTGCTCCTCATCGGCCTCGTCCGACTGGGATGGTTGCTGGCGGCCATGGTCGCCGTCGGCCCCTTGGTGGGCTACATCCTCTCCAGGGGTCCGGGGCTGCCCTACTACAGCGACGACATCGGCAATTGGACGGAACCGATCGGACTGGTCAGCCTGGCTGTCGAAGGCGCCCTGCTCCTGCTGTCGGTGCCGCTCTTCGTGCGGAGCCTGCGCCGCAGAACCTGATGAGGGGGGCTGTCCCGTAATGCCTGGCGGGTCAGCGTGCGGCGTCAGACGCGGTGCATCGCAAGGTGGAGGCACGATCCGAGCTGACAGCCGTCGTGAGGCGATGGGCCACATGGACCGGCTGCTCAGGCCCCGTAGGTAGAACTGCCGTCAACCTCTGCCGTCAACGCCCCCACGATCCAAGATCGCGGGGGCGTTGAGCCTGGTCAGGCATGGTGCCCCCGGCAGGATTCGAACCTGCGACACCCGCTTTAGGAGAGCGGTGCTCTATCCCCTGAGCTACGGAGGCGAGGCCACGGAGGCCCGGCGTCAGGGCGGCATCGTGGTGCCGCCGCGGCGCGCCGTCACAGTGTAGCGGGTCGGGTACGTGGGCGTTCGGGTGCTCCGGGGTGGTGGGGCTCGGGTTTCGCCTCGGGGCGGGGCGACCTGGCTCGAGGCGTCGGGGCCCGTCGGGTGGGTCAGGTCGCCGTCCCCAGTCCCGCGAGTGGGTTCTTCAGGGTGCCGATCAGCTGGAGGGCGCCGGCTGGGTCCTGGAGGTCTACCATTTCGCGGTTGTTGCGGAGCTGGAGGCGGTTGAGGCAGGAGAGGGCGAAGTCCTCGGCGAACATGTCGTACTGGGCGAATTTGTCCGCGAGGTGGGGGGCCGAGCGCTGGTAGGACAGGACGCAGTCGGCGACCGTCTGCCAGAAGGTGTCTTCCTCCAGGAGGCCCTCGCTGACGAGGATGCCGTTGAGGAAGCGGAGGAAGCAGTCGAAGACGTCCGTGAAGATCGAGAGGAGTTTCTTGTCCTCGGGGACGTCTACGCGGATGCGTTCCACGGCCGGGGGGAGGACCGCGGTGGGGTCCATGACGGCGATCTCCTCGGCGATGTCCTTGAAGATCACGCGCTGGACGGCACCGTCCTCGATCACCAGGATGACGTTCTCGCCGTGCGGCATGAAGACCAGGTCGTAGGCGTAGAAGCTGTGCAGCACCGGGGTGAGGTAGGCGTCCAGGTAGCGGCGTAGCCAGGTGGCGGGGGTGAGGCCGGATTCCTCGATGAGGGCGCTGACGAAGGAGGCGCCGTCGGGGTCGGTGTGGAGGAGGGACGCCATCGTGGCCAGGCGCTGGCCGGGTTCCAGGGACGGTACGGGGCTCTCGCGCCACAGGGCCGCCAGCATCTTGCGGTACGGCGAGCCCTTCGCCGTGGCCGTCTCGTACTGGCGGTGGTGGTAGCCGATGGCGGCCCGTTCTCGGATGATGGAGAAACGCGCGGCGCGGAAGGTCTCGTCCGAGGCGATGAGAGATGCCAGCCAGTCGTTGATGGCCGGCGTCGCCTCCATGTACGCCGCCGACAGGCCCCGCATGAAGCCCATGTTCAGCACCGACAGCGCGGTCTTCACATAGTGCTTGGACGGGTCGCTCGTGTTGAAGAACGTCCGGATCGACTGCTGGGCCAGGTACTCGTCGGCGCCGGGGCCCAGGCACACCAGGTGCTGCCGGGCGACCTCGGCGGCGAAGCTGACCGACAGCTTGTTCCACCACTGCCAGGGGTGCACCGGCAGCAGGTGGTAGTCGGCCGGGTCCAGGCCGAGGTCGGTGAGGGTCCGCGCGAAGCGGGCCCGGGTCTCCTCGCTCAGCTCGGAGTGGACCAGCGCGTCGTAGTCCAGGTCCGCGGAGGACGTGAAGGTCGAGCGGTCGCGGCGGGCGGCGAGCCAGATCAGGTGGACGGGGCTCGCGGTCTCGGGGGCGTACGAGAGGTATTCGTGGATGCCGAAGCCGAGGCGGCCGTTGTTGGCGACGAAGCAGGGGTGGCCCTCGGTCATCCCCGTCTCGATCTCCTGGAAGCCGGATTTGGCCAGTTGGGCGGCGGCCTCCGGCTCGCCGGCCAGTTTGAAGGCCGTCCCGGAGAGGGTGGAGCTGATCTCCTCGAGGTAGACCGGGAGGATGTCTTGACTCAGGCCGAGCCGCCCGCGCAGCTCGATGAAGAAGTCCAGCGCGTCCAGGGGGAGTTCGGCGCCGGTCCGGTCGTGGCGGGTGATGCTGTCCGCCTCGACCAGCCAGTGGTCCAGGGAGAGGATCCGCGCGGCGAAGCGGTAGGTCACCGCCTCGTCGTCGCTGGTCACGGCGTAGCGGCCGTCGGGGCCGAACTCGGGCGCGAGTAGGCGCTCGTGGGTGAACTCGGCGAGGGCCTTGCGGATGAGGAGGCGGCCTGCCCGGTCCCACAGGTCGGGGGTGAGGTGGGCGACGGCGTCTCGGGGGCTCATCGGGTCACTCCTTGGGCCTCGCGGGCGGTGCGGGTCTCGCGGGCGTCGCTGGTGTCGCTGGTCGTGCGGGTGTCGCTGGTGTTGCTGGTGGTGCGGGTGTTGCTGGTGGTGCGGGTCTCGCGGGCGGTGCGGGCCTCGCGGGCCTCGCTGGCGGTCCGCCCAGTCCGGTCAGTCTGTTCGGGCCCCTCGGTCCCGTCGGTCCCCTCGGTCCCCTCGGTCCCGTCGGTCCCGTCGGTCCCCTCGGTCCCGTCGGTCCCGGCCGCGCGGCCCCCGCGGCCGGTCCGTGCGGTCCGTGCCGCATCCGCGGCGAGCGCCGTGCGCGCCGTGCGCGCGGCCTCGAACCGCTCGCGGGTGCAGATGCTGAGGTAGGCGTCCTTCTCGGGTTTGGCGATCCGCTCGACGATCTCGAAGCCCACGGCCGCGTTGAGCGCGTGCACCGCGTCGTTGCGCACATCGGGCTCGACGACCACGCGCCGGACGGCCGGATCGGAGAAGCAGAACTCCATGACGGCGGTGATCACGGCGAGGGTGAAGCCGCGCACCGGGGTGTCGGTCGGCGCGCACAGGAAGTGCATGCCGACGTCGCCGGGCCGGGACGGGTAGAGACCGGCGAGCTCCACCCGCGACGGGTCGTACCGCTCGGCCAGGAACGCCGGGCGCCCCTCGTGCAGGCCGATGAACGCGTCATGGTGCGGATGCTCGTGGATCTTGCGGTACTCGGTGGCGACCTCCGCCTCGTCCGCCTCCTGCATCATCCAGAACGACGCCTTGGGGTGGGTCACCCAGCCGTGCAGCAGTGCGGCGTCGGCGGCCGGGTCCAGGTCGCGCAGGGCGAAGGTGCCCAGGCGCGCGTCGGTGTGCTCGAAAAGCGGTGAGGGCGTCATGACACGGCTCCTTCCGGTGCGCCGAACTCCTGGAAGGCGATGGACTTCTCCACCGGATAGTGCTCCCGCCCCAGCAGCTCACGGATGATCCACGAGTTCCGGTACGGGCCCATGCCCAGGTCCGGGGAGGTCAGGCTGTGGGCGTGGGTGGCGCCGTTCTGGAGGAAGATGCCGCGCCCGGTGGTGTCGATGCTGTAGTTGCGGGCGACGTCGAAGCGGCCGTGGCGGTCCCAGCGGACGCGGCCGCGCACCGGGTCCAGGAAGGCGGGCACCTGGTAGCGGTAGCCGGTGGCCAGGACGAGCCCCTGGGTGGTGAGCGAGAAGTCCCGCTCCTGCTCCGTATGGCGCAGCCCGAGGGTGTACGTGGCGGACTGCTCGTCGTACGCCGCCTCGGTGAGCGCGGTGTTGGTCAGCAGCCGCGTGGGCACCGGGCCGCTCACGCTCTTCTGGTACAGGAGGTCGAAGATGCCATTGATGAGGTCGGCGTCGATCCCCTTGAACAGGCCCTTCTGCTCACCCTCCAGCCGGTAGCGGGTGTCCTCGGGGAGCGCGTGGAAGTAGTCCACGTACTCGGGTGAGGTCATCTCCAGGGTGAGCTTGGTGTACTCCAGCGGGAAGAAGCGCGGGGAGCGCGTCACCCAGTTCAGCCGGTAGCCGTGGGTGTCGATGTCGGCGAGCAGATCCTGGTAGATCTCGGCGGCGCTCTGGCCGCTGCCGACGACGGTGATGGACTCCTTGGTCTGGAGCGCCCGCTTGTTCTCCAGGTAGTCCGTGTTGTGCAGCAGATCGCCGCCCAGGTCCCGGCACACCTCGGGCAGATACGGCGGGGTGCCGGTGCCCAGCACCAGGTGGCGGGCGCGGTGGGTGGTGGTCTCGCCGCTCGCGGGACGCCGGGCGCGCACCGTGTAGAGGCCGTCGGCCTCGTCGTACTCGACGCTCGTCACCTGGTGGCCGAAGCGGATGGACGGCAGCTTCGCGGCGGCCCAGCGGCAGTAGTCGTTGTACTCGGCGCGCAGCGGATAGAAGTTCTCGCGGATGTAGAAGGAGTACAGCCGCCCCGATTCCTTGAGGTAGTTGAGGAAGGAGTACGGGGAAGTGGGGTCGGCCAGGGTCACCAGGTCGGCCATGAACGGGGTCTGCAGGGTGACGCCGTCCAGCAGCATGCCCGGATGCCAGTCGAAGTCGGGCTTGCTCTCCAGGAACAGCCCGTCGAGTTCGTCGATCGGCTCGGTGAGGCAGGCAAGGCCCAGGTTGTAGGGGCCGAGCCCGACCGCGATGAAGTCGTGGGTGTGCGGGGTGGGCACGAGGGTCTCCGGCGGGGTGAAGGGGCTCAACTGGCGTTCAACTGGCGCGCGAGTGGCGGGGGCCGCTGAGCTCGGGCTCGATGTGGAGGGCCAGATACTGACCGGCGTGTTCGGCCAGCAGATCGAGGACATACGCGATGTCGCTCAGCGAGGTCTCCGGGTTGAGCAGCGTGAACTTGAGGTGGTGACGGCCGTCGACGACGGTTCCGGCGACCACCGCCGCGCCGGAGGCGGCCAGCGCGTCCCGGGCGTGCAGATTGGCGCGGTCGACGAGGTCGGGGTCGCACGGCCCGTCGGACGGCGGTACGTAGCGGAAGACCAGCGTGGACAGCTGGGGCTCGGTGACCACCTCGTAGCGCGGATCGGTGTCCAGCAGGGCCCATGCCTGGGCGGCCCGCTCCACCACCTCGTCGAAGAGCGCCCCGACGGCGTCCGCGCCCATGATCCGCAGCGTCAGCCACAGTTTGAGCGCGTCGAAGCGGCGGGTGGTCTGGATGGACTTGTCCACCTGGTTGGGGATCAGCCTCTCGACGCTGCGCTCGGGGTTGAGGTAGTCCGCGTGGTACGTGGCGTGGCTGAGCGCGGCGCGGTCGCGGACCAGGACGGCGCTGGAGCTGACCGGCTGGAAGAAGGACTTGTGGTAGTCCACGGTCACCGAGTCGGCGCGCTCGATGCCGTCCAGGAGGTGGCGGCGGGTCGGGGAGGCCAGCAGTCCGCAGCCGTACGCGGCGTCCACGTGCAGCCAGGTGCCGTTCCGGGCACACAGCTCGGCGATCTCGGGCAGCGGGTCGATGGAGCCGAAGTCGGTGGTGCCCGCGGTGGCCACGACGGCCATGACGATCAGGCCCTCGCGGCGGCAGCGGTCCAGCTCATGGGCGAGGGATACGGTCCGCATCCGGCGGTCCTGGTCGCAGGGGACCGGGATGACGGCCTCGTAGCCGAGCCCCAGGATGGCGGCGGCCTTCTGGATGGAGAAGTGGCTGACCTGGGAGGTGAGGATGCGCAGCCGGGGCAGGATCGCGGATTTGGCGATCGTCTCGCCGACGGCGGTGGCCTCCTTCTCGACCAGGGCGCACGCCTCGTCGCGGGCGAGCAGCATCGCCTGGAGATTGGACTGGGTGCCGCCGCTGGTGAAGATGCCGTCCGCGGCCTCGCCGAGGCCGATGCGCTCGGCGGTCCAGTCGATCAGCCGGCGCTCGATCAGGGTGCCGCCGGCGCTCTGGTCCCAGGTGTCGAGGGAGGAGTTGACGGCGGAGAGGACGGCCTCGCCCAGCAGTGCGGGGATCACCACGGGGCAGTTGAGGTGGGCCAGGTAGCGCGGGTGGTGGAAGTAGACGGCGTCCTTGAGGTAGACGCCCTCCAGCTCCTTCAGTGCGGCGTCCGGATCGCCGAGCGGGCGCTCCAGGTCGATTCCGGAGATCTCGGGGGCGAGTTCGGCGGGAGTGATGCCGGTGAAGGGGCGCTCGGCGCGGGCGACGGTGGCGGCCACCAGGCCGACGCCGTCGGTCACGGAGCGCCGATAGCGTTCCGCCGTACGGCCGTTGAAGAGGTGGGCCCTGCCATCCGCCGCCCCGGGTATCGGCTCCGGCGACGGGTCCTCAGCGGTCTGCGCGAGGGAACTCACGGTCTGTCCCTTCTGGAAACGAGCATGCGGGCGTGCGGACGGCGCGGGCATGCGGCTGGGTGGGGGAGGGGCGGCCCGCGACCCGACGGCCTGACGACCCGATGGCCTGACGACCCGACGGCCTGACGACCCGATGGTCTGGTGGGCGTGCGGGGGCGCTGGACGTGGCGGCGGGGCGTGCGGGGGCGCGCCCAGCGGTCGGCCGCCTGGCGTCCGGCGGTCGGTCCTCCGCGGTCCTATGGATGGATTCAGTTGTGCGCCGCGGTTGTGGGTTCGGTTGTGGGTTCGGCCGTGGGTTCGGCTGTGGGTCGCGGCTGTGGGAGGGAGAGGGGGTACGGCGACGGGGGTCAGTCGTCGGTCGCGGGGCCGGTGCCCGACACGGCCTCCTCGACGAGCTGCTCCTCACAGGCGCCCAGACGCCAGTAGCCGGTGAAGGTGACGGCCTTACGGTCGAAGCCGCGCTCGCGCACCAGGTGGCGGCGGAGCGCCTTGACCGTTCCGGCCTCGCCCGCGATCCAGGCGTACGGCGTGCCGTGGGGCAGTTCGGTGGCGCCCACGGCGTTCAGCAGCGGGGCGGAGCGCGTGGTGCCGGGGGCCACGGCGTCCCGGACCAGCCAGGTGATCTCGGCCTTCGCCTCGGTGCGCAGCTCCTGGATGTCCTCGGCGTGCTGGACCTCGAGCCACACCTTGACGGGGAAGTCGGCGGGCAGCCATTCGAGGATGCCCGCGATGGCGGGCAGCGCGGTCTCGTCGCCGGTGATCAGCACCCAGTCGGTCCTGGACGGCGGCCGGAAGTCCACGCCGCCGTTGTCCGCCACGACCGGGCCCAGCAGGGTGACGCGGTCGCCGGCCTCGGCCCGCGCGGCCCAGCGGGCGGCCGGGCCGCTGTCGTGGTGCAGCGCGAAGTCCACGTCGATCTCGTCCGGGTCGCGGCGCTGCCGGCGCACCGTGTAGGAGCGCATGATGCCGCGTTCGGCCGGGTCCATCGCCCGCCAGGTGGTGAACCAGCCCTCCCCGGCCTCGACCGGCACCACCGGGGCGGTCTGGCCGGGGTGCGGCAGGAAGAGTTTGAAGCGCTGGTCGCGGCCTCCGCTGGTGAAGTCCTTCAGACAGGCGCCGCCGAAGGTGATCCGCGCCATGGACGGTCCGAGCGAGCGGGTCCGTACGACCCGCGCGTCGAAGAACCGGAACGGGGTGGCGGTGGTGGCGGTTTTGATGGCTGCGGTGGTCATGGGAGGGGGGTCTTCCCTTCGCTTGCCGTGGGGAGGCCGGGGCCAGCCGGTCGACTGACCGTCAGCTGACCTTCTTCGCGTCCTGGATGGCCTTGGTGAGGGACTCGACGAGCGGGGCGGCGCCGGCGTACGAGAAGCGCGGCTCGCTGCTCCAGGGGGTGATCTGACCCGCCTTGACCGCGGCCAGCTTGGACCAGGTCGGCTTGGAGGTCAGGGCGCTGGGCTGGAGGGTCGCGGTGCGGTTGTCGAGGAAGAGGATGTCGGCGTCGTACTTGTCGGCGTTCTCCCAGCTCAGGCTCTCGAAGTAGCCGCCCTTGTCGGGCTTTTCGGGGACGACGAAGTCGACGCCGAGCTCGCTGAAGTAGATCAGGTCGGCATTGATCTTCGGGTTGGAGACATAGAAGAGATCGGCGCTGGCGGAGCAGGCCATGACCTTGATCTTGTGCGATTTGACAGTTTTGCGCAGGGTCTCGGTGGCCTTCTCGAACCGCGCCTTGGCGTCGGTGACCTTCTTGGCCTTCAGATCGGCGCCGAGCGCCTCGGCCAGCGCGGCATAGCGCTTGATGGGTTCGAGCATGGAGATCCGGCCGGTGGAGATGGCGGCGCTGGGGGCCAGTTGCAGGATCTTCTTCTTGCTGTCGTCCGGGATGTAGAAGAGCGCGCCCGGGTCGAACATGTTGGTGATCAGCAGATCGGGGCCGAGCGAGGCGTACTTCTCGACGTTGAACTGGCCCCAGGTGTTGCCCAGGGACGTGGCCTGGTCGACCGGGAAGTCGCCCGCCTGGACGTCCGGCTTGCCGTTCTTCAGCGTGGTCGGGCCGAAGACGCCCGTGATCTGCTTCTCGATGCCGAAGTCGTAGAGCGCGGCCGCCGCGCCGATGTAGGCCACGATGTGCCGCGGCCGGCTGTCGAGACTGATCTTCTTCTCGCGGTCATCGGTGAACGACCAGGAGCCGCCGCCGTCGTCGCCGCCGGAGCCCGAACCGCCTTTGTTTCCGCAGGCGGTGACCAGGGCTCCGAGTCCGAGGGCGCCGCCCGCGGTGAGCAGACCGCGGCGGGAGAGGGGGAGTGCTCTGGCCTGGCGCATGAAGGTGCTCTCTCTCGATGCGTACGGGGGCATGGCCACGGGACGGCGACCCGAGGACGTAGTTAGGTTAGCCTAACCAACCTGTTTGTCCAGTGGGCGGGGTCGTTCCGGGCCTCACATCGAGGGGCTCAGACGGCCGTTCAGAGCGGCTCAGACGGCCGGTCGGAGCGGCTCATACGGCCGTTCAGAGCGGCTCATACGGCCGGTCGGAGCGGTTTCACAGGTCCAGCACCAATCGCGGGCCAAGGCAGCGTGAGACGCAGATCATCATCGTCTCGCCCGAGGCCCGCTCCTCGTCGGTGAGCACGGAGTCGTGGTGGTCCACCTCCCCCTCGACGACGTCCGTCTCACACGTCCCACAGGTGCCCTGCTCGCAGGAGTACAAAACCGGTACCCCCGCCGCCTCGACCGTGCGCAGCACGCTGCGCTCCGGCTCCACGGTGAGCGTCAGCCCGGAGCGGGTGAGCACCAACTCGAAGGCCCGGCCCGCCGATTCGGCGCCCGCGTCGTCCGTACGGGGCTGGAAGCGCTCGGTGCGCAGGGACCCCTCGGGCCAGTCGCGGCACGCCTCCTCGGCGACTTGGAGCAGCGGTTCGGGGCCGCAGCAGTAGACGAGGGTGCCGGGATCGGCCGGGGCGGTGAGATACGGCACGAGGTCGAGCGGCCCCTCCTCGTCCTGCGGCACCAGGCGCACCTTGTCGCCGTGGCGGTCGGCGAGCTGGTCCGCGAAGGCCATCGAGGCACGGGTGCGCCCGCCGTACAGCAGCCGCCAGTCGGCGCCCGCGGCCTCGGCGGCGGCCGTCATGGGGAGGAGGGGCGTGATGCCGATGCCGCCCGCGATGAACAGATAGCGGGCCGCCGGGCGCAGCGCGAAGTGGTTGCGCGGCCCGCGCACCCGCACCGTACTGCCCTCGGTGAGGGTGTCGTGCACCTGGGCGGAGCCGCCGCGCCCGGCGGGGGCGCGGAGCACCGCGATCCGCCAGGAGGCGCGGTCGGCGGGGTCGCCGCACAGCGAGTACTGCCGGGTGGGGCCCGCGTCGAGGACGAGATCGAGATGGGCGCCGGGCTCCCAGGCCGGGAGGTCGCGGCCCGCCGGGTGGCGCAGCGTCAGCGCCACCACGTCCGAGGCCACCTCCTCCCTGCGGGCCACCAGCAGGGTGTCCTCGTACTCGGCGCCGGGGTTCATGAACGGGGCTCCTCACGGTGGCCGGTGGGCTGATCCTCGGAGGGAACGGCGGGGTGGTGCCCGCTGGGGTGGGCGAGCATCCACTGCCACAGCTCGACCGGGTCCTCCGCGGTGCGCTCGGCGCCGCAGTGGCAGACCCCGTGCAGCACATCGGTGCCGGGCAGCCAGTCGATCCGGTACACCTCCGCCGTGGGCGTGCTCACGGGGACGCCACGACCGGCGCGGTCTTCTCCCCTTCGGCGGCGAGGCGGGCGAGGATGCGGCGCGCGGCGAGTCCGCCGGTGTCGATGTTGATGCTGAGTTCCTGATAGCCCTCGCGCTCGGTGTCCAGGGCCTTCTGGAGCACGTTCAGCGCCGCCACGTCCTGGAGCACCACGGTCCGGTTGAGGTCGTGGAGGAAGGTGGACACCTCCTCGTCGTCCTGCGCGAAGTCCCGTGAGACGGCCCAGAAGTCGTACACCTGGCGGTCGGTGGACGGGGTGATGGCGTAGGTGATCTCCACGTGGAAGGCGTTCGGGTCGGAGCCGTCCGGCTCGGGGCCCACCCCGACCGGGGCGATCCTGCTGTGCAGCAGATACAGACAGGGCGCGTGGTACTCGATGTCCTGCCAGCGGGTGATGCGGCCCTCGATACCGGTGGAGCGGGCGTAGAAGGGCGGGCATTCGGCGTCGTCCATGTGCCGGCTGACCCGGACCACGCCCGCGCCCTCGTCGACCTCCGTGGTGATCGGGGTCTCGGCGACCTCGGGGGTGCCGATATAGCCGCCGTGCAGATACGTCTCGTGGGAGAGGTCCAGCAGATTGTCCACGAGCAGGCCGTAGTCGGCGTCGATCGGCTCCATGCCGCCCACCGTCGTCCAGCGCGGATCGGCCAGCCAGGGGGCGCGCGGCACCGCGCCGGGGTCGGCGAGCGCCGGGTCCCCGATCCACACCCACACCAGCGAGTCCCGCTCGACGACGGGGTAGGAGCGGACCCGGGCGGTGCGCGGGACGCGCTTCTGGCCCGGTACGAACACACAGGTGCCGCCGGTGTCGTAGGTGAAGCCGTGGTAGCCGCAGACGACGGTGTCGCCGTCGAGCCGGCCGGCGGTGAGCGGATAGCGGCGGTGCACACAGCGGTCGGCGAGCGCGATGACCTGGTCGTCGGACTCGGCGCGGTAGAAGGCGATGGGCTCGTCGAGGAAGGTGCGTCCCAGCAGCTCGCGGCCGATTTCGCGGCCGTAGGCGGCGACGTACCACTGGTTTTTCGCGAAGGCGGTCATGCGTGCCAGCGTGGTGACGCCCGTTACGCACGGGCAACGGCCCTTCCACTGAGTGGAAGGGCCGTGCGGGGAGGTGTGCCGCGGTGTGCCGCCGGGCGGTGGGCGGTCGGCGGACCGCCGGGCGGGTCAGCCGCCGAACTGCCAGAAGACGGAGTGATTCAGCGTCAGCAGGACGATCAGCAGGACCACATCGGCGATGCCGAGGGCGATCCCGAGCAGCGCCCGGCCCCTGCGGCGGGTGTCCCGGGCGATGGCGAGCGTCCCGAGGACGATCGCGCAGGGCCCGAAGACCGCGTTGAAGAGCAGCAGGCCGATCAGGCCGAGCACGAAGGAGGCGACGGCCATGCCGTCGGCGTCCCGGCGCGCCCGGACCGGTGAGGTGCGGGACGGTGCGGTGAGTGCCATGGGTCTCAAGCCCCCTTGTGCCCGGTGCGTTCGCGGATGAAGAAGACCAGCAGCCAGGCGCCGATGGCGCCCGCGGCGGCGAGGAACAGGGGGAGCGGGGTGTGCGCCGCCGCCCCCAGAAGGACTCCCATCAGGGCGAGTGCCGCGACGATGAAGAGCATGGGTGCCTCTTTCGAAGTGACGATCCGGATGCGGTTGGCGTGCGGATGGTAATTGTTCGGTGAACAGTTGGAATCACAACTGTTCACTGAGTTCCAGAGTACCCGCCCGAACCCTGGAAAAATTCAGCGAACGGCTGTTTACTGAATGATATGAGTCACACCCCCGGGGTCCGGCAGGCCCAGAAGGAGAAGACCCGGCGCGCCCTGATGGACGCGGCGCTGCGGCTGCTGGAGGACCAGAGCCTGAGCAGCCTGGGGCTGCGCGAGGTCACGCGGGCGGTGGGGGTGGCCCCGGCCGCGTTCTACCGGCACTTCCGGGATCTGAGCGATCTCGGTGTCGCGCTGGTCGAGGAGAGCCTGGGCAGCCTGCACCATATGATCAACGCGATCCTCGCCGGTCAGGACGGTGACGAGGAGCGGATCGAGGCCACCGTCGACGCGGTCGCCGAGCATGTCCGCGGCTACCCCGCGCACATCCGCTTCATCGCACGTGAGCGGCATGGCGGGGTGCGCCCCGTGCGCCAGGCCATAGCCGCCGAGCTGGACCGATTCGCGGACGAGGTGGCCACCGCCTTCTGCCCGCAGCTCCCGGCGGAATCCTGGCCACCGGAGGATGTCCGGATGCTTGCGGAGCTGTATGTGGACCACATGGTGATGACGGCGACGGCGTTCCTGGAGGCGCAGGCCGATCACCCCGAGGCCGCGGACGAGCGGCGGGTGGCCGCCACGGCGCGCAAACAGATGCTGCTGATCAGCCTCGGGCGCCACCACTGGCACGACGCGTGATCTCCACGCCGTAGTCACCGGCCGCGTCCCGGCCGGTGACCCGGACGCGTATGCGTATGCCGTTCGCCGCGGCCTCGAAGGTCTCGCCGGGCGCGTAGGCCGCGTCGCTGAGCCCGGGGTGGACATTGCGCTCCCGGGTGCAGCCGCGGCCGTGGGGGGTGGAGTCCACGATGGTGACGGGGCCGCCGCCGGAGTCGACACCGGTGTTCACCCAGGAGATCAGGACCCCGGGCTTGCATATGGCCTCGTCGTTGCCGCCGGGCGCCCGCGCCTCGATGGCGTAGCCGGTGGACGGCGAGACGGGGACGATGACCAGCTTGGTGCCCTCCGGACGGCTCAGCGGGGACAGGGTGTGGGCGAAGACCCCGGGCCGGGCGGCGCACGCGATCTGCCGCGGGCCGAGCCAGCCCAGCTTCCACTTGTGCCAGGCCAGCAGGTCGTTGCCGGGGCCCCAGTCCTCGGACATCACATCCCAGTGGCCGGCCTTGTCGCCGCCGCCGTGGGTATAGAGGTCGGGCAGCCCGAAGACATGGCCGTTCTCATGGGGCAGGACGCGGAAGCCGGTGCGGCGCAGCGAGCCGGAGCCGTCGTCCTGGCGGCTGTAGACGAAGGAGACATTGGCCAGCGGAACGCCGTCGGCGGTCGGGGCGTGCCGGTTGTCGGCGTAGGTGACGGACAGCACGGCATGCGCGGCCGGCGGCCCGGCGTTCGGGGTGACCAGGACGTTCACCAGGTCGTAGCGGCGGAAGTCGACCTTGGGGTCGGCGGACTTGGCGATGTCGGCGACCAGTTTGCGATAGCCCGGGTCGAAGGGGCTGCCGCGCTTGATGCCGTACGCGCGGAACGGGCGCGGCATCCGCAGCCAGTGGGTGATCGGCATCTCGGGGCGGTAGTCCAGCCGTCCGTACGAGCTCCGCGCGAACCACCGGGAGGTCTGGGGGAAGAACTCCTCGAAGCGCTGGCGGGCGGTGCCCTGACCGCGGACATCGGGGAAGTCGATCATGAGGTTGAGGGCGTGGACGGTGCCGGTGCTGCGGCTGTAGCCGCGGCCGGTGGGTATGCCGTCGGCCATCTGGAGCCCCGGTCCGGAGGCGAGTGCGCAGGGCGCGAGGGAGCCGAAGGCCGGTCGCGCGGAGGGCGCCGGGGCCAGCTCGCGGGGCGCGGGGGGCGCGGGACGCGGGGCCGCCGCCGGGGCGACCACCGCCACCGTGAGCACGGCGGCGGTGGCGAACGCGCTGCCTCTGCGGGGCCGGCGTATTCGTATGCGGGGGCGGGTGGTCCCATGCGTCTGGTCCATTGCCGACCACGGTGTGACGGCGTGGACCGGGGCGCCCGTGGGGTGCCGCCGATCGGTGGAATGACCTGCTCCGTCCGGGCGAAGGGGGGTGCCGGACAGGTGTGAGGCAGGTCACCTACGGACGGAGAAATTCCGGGGACTCATTCCCCGTTTAACCGAGTGAACGCATAAACGGGGACTCACTCCCCGGAAAAGTTGAAGCTCGAACGTCAAGGCCGGGGCGCGGCGCCGCCGCCAAGCCGCCGGAGCACCGGCCACCGGATAACCGTACGCGGGAAGCCGTACGCAGAAGGGAGTGCTGTCATGGCCGCCGACACGATGACCGCGAAGTCCGCACAGCCCCGGCTGCGCGCGGACGCCCTGCGCAACCGGGAGCGCATTGTCGCGGCCGCCCGAGAGGTGATCGTCGAGTGCGGGGCGCACATCCCCCTCGATGAAATCGCTCGACGGGCGGGGGTCGGCAATGCCACGATCTACCGGCACTTCACGGACCGCCGTGAGCTGATCCACCATGTGGCGCTCTCGGTGATGTCCCGTGTCGCCGACCAGGCCGAATCCGCCCTGGCCGAGGAGGACGACACCTTCTCGGCGCTGCGGCGCTTCGTCCACGCCGCGGCGGACGAGCACATCGGCGCCCTGTGCCTGCTGCTCTCCGACGGCCTCGACAAGGAGCACCCTGATCTCATCGCCACCCGCGACCGTCTGGCGGACGGCGTCGAAGCCCTGATGGGGGCCGCGAAAACCGACGGCAAACTGCGCACCGACATCGGCGTCGGTGACCTGATGGTCGCGCTCAACCAGCTCACCCGGCCGCTGCCCGGCAGCGCCTGTGTGGACTTCGAGCCCTTTGTGCACCGGCATCTGCAGCTGTTCCTGGACGGTCTGCAGACCCCGGCGCGCTCGGAACTACCCGGAAAGTCCGTGACCTTGGAGGATCTGCAGCACCGGCCGTGACGTGACATAGATCGCATCCGGCCGATCCCGGAGCACCGCTTATTCCGCGCACGTTCACACGTCTTCCTTACGTGCGTCGTCGCCTCTCGCTACCTCTTATCCAACGGCCTGGGCCGGTCTGACCTCGACCGGCCCCTTACGTCCCATTTATCACTCTCCGCACCGCTAGGTAGGCCCATCCATGCCTGAAACGGCTCGACTCGTCGATCCCCGGCGCTGGAAAGCGCTGATATTCATCGCCCTCGCCCAGCTGATGGTCGTGCTCGACGCGACCATCGTGAACATCGCGCTGCCCAGCGCCCAGGCCGACCTCGGCATCTCCGACGGCAACCGGCAGTGGGTCATCACCGCCTACGCCCTCGCCTTCGGCGGACTGCTGCTGTTCGGTGGCCGGATCGCCGACCTGTGGGGACGCAAGCAGACCTTCATCGTCGGTCTGATCGGCTTCGCCGCCGCCTCGGCCGTCGGCGGTGCCGCGCTGAACACTCCCATGCTGCTGGGCGCGCGTGCCCTCCAGGGTGTGTTCGGCGCGCTGCTCGCCCCCTCCGCGCTCTCGCTGCTCGCGGTGATGTTCACCGACGCCAAGGAGCGCGCCAAGGCGTTCGGTGTCTTCGGTGCCATCGCCGGTGGTGGCGGCGCCGTCGGTCTGATCCTCGGCGGTGTGCTCACCGAGTACATGGACTGGCGCTGGACCTTCTTCGTGAACATCCCGTTCGCCATCATCGCCGCGATCGGCGCGGTCGCCGTGATCCGTGAGCCGGTGGAGAGCCACAACTCGTCCCGGCTGGACATCCCCGGCGTGATCCTGGCCACCACCGGTCTGGTCTCGCTGGTCTACGGCTTCACCCGCGCCGAGTCCGACGGCTGGTCCGCGGGCCCGACCATCGGTCTGTTCATCGCCGCGGCCGTGCTGCTGCTCGCCTTCGTGGTCGTCGAGTCGCGGGTGAAGGCGCCGCTGCTGCCGCTGCGCGTGATCGCCGACCGCAACCGCGGCGGTGTCTACGCCTCGCTGGCCCTCGCCATCATCGGCATGTTCGGCCTGTTCCTCTTCCTCACCTACTACATGCAGATCGTGAAGGGGTACAGCCCGGTCAGGACCGGCTTCGCCTTCCTGCCGATGGTCGCGGGCATGATCACCGGCTCGACGCAGATCGGCGCCCGGCTGATGACCCGCGTCCCGGCGCGGCTGCTGATGGGGCCGGGCTTCCTGGTCGCCTCGGTCGGCATGCTGCTGCTGACCCAGATCGACCTGGACACCTCGTACCCGACGCTGATCCTGCCCGGGTTCCTGCTGCTCGGCCTCGGTATGGGTACCGCCTTCATGCCGGCGATGAGCCTGGCCACGCATGGTGTCGAGCCGCGTGACGCGGGTGTCGCCTCGGCGATGGTCAACACCTCGCAGCAGGTCGGCGGCGCCATCGGCACCGCGCTGCTGAACACGATCGCGGCGAGCGCCACCACCGAGTACGCGAAGTCGCATGCGGCGGGGGCCACTTCCCGCACCGCGCTGCAGCTCCAGTCGATGGTGCACGGCTACACCGCCGCCATCTGGTGGGCGGTCGGCATCCTGGTGCTGGCCGCGGTCATCGCCATCGCGTTCATCAACGCCGGACAGCCGGAGAGCGGTGGCGCGGTCACCGGTTCCGGTGACGGTGCGGCGGAGGACGCGATTCCGGTGATGGCGCACTGATGCGCTGAGACTCCCGGCGGCTCTTCGCCGGGAGTCCGTGGGGATGCGAAGGCCCCGCTCCTCCTCGAGGCTCGAGGGGAGCGGGGCCTTCGCGCGTCCCGTTCCAGGGCCTTCAGGTTCCAGGGCCGCCAGGGTCTTCCGGGCTTCCACGGCTTCCAGGGCCTCCAGGGCCTCCAGGGCCTCCAGAGCCTTCAGGGCGTGGCGTCAGCGCAGCCAGGGGAGGTCGGCGCCCGCCGGCTGGAGGCCGTCCGCGATGATCCGGCATGCGGCGCCGAACTGCTCGACCTGCTCGGGGGTCAGCCGGTCGAAGATGGCCGTCCGTACGGCGGTGACATGGCCGGGGGCGGTGTCCCGCAGCACCTTGAGCCCCTTGTCGGTCAGGACCGCGTTCTGTCCGCGCTTGTCGTCGGGGCAGTCCTCACGCCGGACCCAGCCGTCCTTCTCCATGCGCGCGACGGCGTGGGACAGCCGGGAGCGGGTGATCTTGGCGGCCTCGGCCAGTTCGGTCATCCGCATCCGGTGACGAGGCGCCCAGGAGAGCTTCACCAGCAGGCCGTAGTAGACGTGCGGCATGCCCGCGTCGCGCTGCAACTGGCGGTCGAGGTGGTCCTCCAGGAGCATGCTCGCCTGGACATACGCCTGCCAACTGCGCTGTTCGTCTTCGGTCAGCCAACGCGGCTCGTCGGTGTCTGAGGGGGTTTTCATGGCGTCGTCCACGCGTCCATTCTAAGGAATTCTCTTTGAATCTTAAATAACTGTGCGCTACAGTGACAGATGATTGCTTGATATTTCAAGCAATCTGAGTGAGCTCTGCCGACTGACGAGGAGTCCTCATGTCCGCGCTCGACGGGCGCATGCCCGCGCTCTACCTCAGCCATGGTGCTCCGCCGCTCGCCGACGATCCGGTCTGGCCGGGACAGCTCGCCGCCTGGGCCACCGGCCTGCCCCGGCCCAACGCCATTCTCATGATCTCCGCTCACTGGGAAGAGGCGCCCCTGGCGATCGGCGCCACCCAACAGGTGCCTCTGGTCTATGACTTCTGGGGTTTCCCTCAGCACTATTACCAGGTGCGGTACGCCGCGCCGGGCGCGCCCGAACTCGCCGAGCGGATCCGCAAGACGCTGCGCACGGCGGGTACCCCGGTGCAGGACATCCCCGACCGGGGGCTGGACCACGGGGCCTATGTGCCCCTGGTCGAGATGTATCCGGAGGCCGAAGTCCCGGTCCTCCAGGTCTCGATGCCGACCCTCGACCCGCGGAAGCTGATGGAGATCGGCCGAAAGCTGGCGCCGCTGCGGGACGAGGGCGTCCTGATCGTCGGCAGTGGCTTCTTCACCCACAACCTGGCCGCGCTACGGCAGACGGGCCCGATGCCGCCCAGTTGGTCGGCCGAGTTCGACGACTGGGGGCAGCGGGCGCTGGACGCGCAGGACATCGACGCGCTGCTGGACTTCGAGCACATGGCCCCGGCCGCGGGGCTGGCCCATCCGCGTACCGAACACTTCGCGCCGTTGTTCGTCACGCTGGGCGCGGCGGAGGCGGAGCTGCGCAGCCAGCGGAGTGTGATCGACGGGTTCTGGATGGGGCTGGCGAAGCGGTCGTTGCAGTTCGGGTGAGGGGGTGAGGGGGTGCGGGGGTTGAGGGGTGCGGGGGCGAGGGCGTGAGGGGTGAGAGGTGGGTGCGGGAGTGAGGGGGCGCGGGGCGGCTGAGGGCCTTGGGGCTTGGGGCTTGGCACGGAGTGGCATGTGCCCTTGTCAGAGCACCGGGTCGATCATCGCGCAGGCGTGCAGTGCGGCGGCCAGGGCCGTCGGGTCCGTGCCCCGGGCGACATCGAGGGCGGTGTCGGTCAGCTTGATGGCGTGCTCATCGCCGTGCGCGGCGGCGTGGGCGAAGACCTCCTCGGGGGTGACGCCCGCCACGGCCGGCAGCCGGTCGGCCGGGAGCGGCTCGTGCGGCGCGTACACCGCCGTGACCGCGGCGCTCGCCGCCCATGCGGCGTCCAGGCTCGGCACCCACAGCTCGCGCGGCAGCGCGGGCAGGGTGCGCAGGACGGCGTTGGGCGCGGTCGCGGCGTGGACCAGCATGATCGGTTCGCCGTGGCCGTGGGTGGCGTAGCGGTACGTCGCGGCCCGTACCAGCTCGGTGAGCCGTCGGCGCGCCTCCTCGGGCTGGTCGGCGGGGTGGTCGGGGGTGCCGGGGCCGTCGGGGGCGGGGTCGGTCGTCCGGCTGGGCCGTGAGGGGGACGGCCGGGCGGGCTGCGAGGCGGTGGGCGGCCAGGTGGGGAAGGCGGTGAGCCGGGCCAGCCGTTCCCGTATGCCACCGCTCTGGTCGGCGATCGGCTCCACGGCGGCCAGCGCGTCGGCCGCCGATCCGGAGGTGGGGCCCGGCCGCCGGTGGAGCGGCGGCAGCGGGTCGTGGCGGGCGGCCCAGTAGCCGAGGGCGTGGGCCAGTTCGGCGGTGCGGGGAGCGGCCGTCGTGCCCGGGTCGTCCAGCAGGGTCCGTACGGCGTGGCCGACGCGGATCACCGGATGGGTCGCGCCGCCGGCGATGCCCGGCAGCAGTCGCGGCCACCACACGGCGAGCACGTCCTGCCAGGGGCGGTCGGCGAGCTCCCGGTCGAAGTAGGCGGGCCAGTCGGCGAGCCGGCGTGGATCGCCGAGCGCCTCGCGCCAGTTGCGTTCGGTGATCGGGGCGTACGCGGACGGCATCTCCTCCAGCTTCTCGCGATAGCGGTCCAGCCAGCGGTGCACTGCGCGCCCCTGGCCGTGGCGCACCAGTGCCTCCACGGCCATCGGCGCGTGATTGCTCAGCCATCCGTGGCGCTCGGGGCCGGAGGCGTGCAGTCGCTCGAGGGCTTCGTCGAGGGTTCCACTCGTGTCGTCTGTCATGAGCTCACGCTAGGGAGGGCGGGGCGGCCCCGGAACGGACCGGGGACGGAAGCGTGCGGGGACGAATGGCCTAAGCCGGGCCGCGCCCGAGGGCCGGTCCGGGCCCATCTTGGAGGGCCGGTCCGGGCCCACCTTGGAGGGCCGGTCCGGGCCCACCTTGGAGGGCCGGTCCGGGCCCACCTTGGAGGGCTGAGGGTCACTGCCGGGGGTGTTCCGCCCGTACGTGGAAGACGTGGAAGACGTAGAACGACATGCCCGCCATCACGACCCCCGCCCCCAGCCCGATCCCCGAGGACCGGTACACCGAGCCTCCGCTCACGGAGTGCAGAAAGCCGACCGCACAGCCGAAGACCGCCCCGTAGAGCGCGGCCCGGATCTCCGGCATCAGGCCCGGCGTCAACCTGCCGAGGGCGTAGCAGAGCGCCCCGACCACCGCCCCCGACACCACGCCGAAGATTGCGGCCGTGGGAATGGTGGAGCCCTGGTTGTGGGTCACGAACATCACCCAGCCGCCGTGGAGCACCCCCAGAGCGGCTGGGACGCCCCAGGAGGCGGAGAGGTGCGGGTGGAGCGGGAGCCGCGGATGGCGGTGGTGGCCCACGGGGGCAGTGAGGGCTGTGGGGGCTGTGGGGGCATTCATGCGGAACCTCCTCGTCGCCGCGTCCCCGCCCTGACCTGTCACTTTGACCTGTCACTTTCCAGCGCACACCCATGCGGAGGGGCGGGCAACCCGGCGCGATGGGCCATTCGGGCAACCGGCAGCCCGCGAGATTCGTCTTGACAGATGAGAGAAGGGCGGAAGAGCCGTGGAAGGCAGCCGCACAGGGGGTCTGACCTGCGCTTCCCGGTGTTTCGGCAGTGTGCTGACCCGCGTGTGGCTGGACAGGATACTGCATGATCGTAAAAAGGTGGGGACCTGATGGGAATTCTGTCCTGATTCCAGTCGTTGTTTCCTTCGGACGGGGCACCCGACATCGGAGAGTCCGTCCATAGTCCGCGCCCGATCCATCTGTAAGGGAGCACGCATGGCAACCCGTGCCGTCGCCCGTAATCAGTCCGCCGCCGGTGGTGGCGCTGATGGGGCCAACAGCGTTCGCGCCTCAGGCGGGGAGATCGCCGATCGCGACCTGGTCGGCATGTATCTCGACGAGATCGCTCGCACCCCGTTGCTGGACGCGGCGAAGGAGGTCGAGCTTTCTCAGTCCATCGAAGCGGGGGTGTATGCCCAGCAGATCCTGGACGGGGAGGTTGAGGACACCCCTGCCGCAGGTGCGAGCCGCGAGGAGCTGGAGGCGATAGCCGCCGAAGGTGCCCGCGCCAAGGACATCTTCATCCGCTCCAACCTGCGCCTCGTCGTGGCTGTGGCGCGCCGCTATCCGCGCAGTGGGCTACCCCTGCTCGACCTGATCCAGGAGGGCAACGCGGGCCTGGTGCGCGCGGTGGAGAAGTTCGACTACACGAAGGGCTTCAAGTTCTCGACCTATGCCACGTGGTGGATCCGTCAGGCCATCACGCGCTCGATCGCGGATCAGTCCCGTACGATCCGGCTGCCCGTCCACCTGGTCGAGGAGCTCGGCCGGATCCGCCGGGTGCAGCGGGAGTTCAACCGTGAGCACGGCCGCGAGCCGGAGCACGCCGAGATCGCCGAGGAGCTCGGCTCCACGATGGAGCGGGTCTCGGATGTGCTCGACTGGGCCCGCGACCCGGTCAGTCTGAACATGTCGGTCGACGACGAAGGGGAGACCCAGTTCGGCGATCTGCTGGAGGACACCTCGGCCGTCTCGCCCGAGCAGTCGGTGATGACGCTGCTGCGCAGCGAGGAGCTGGAGGACCTGATCGGCCGCCTCGACGACCGCACCGCCTCCATCATCAAGGCGCGGTACGGCATCGACGACGGCCGGGAGCGCACCCTGACCGAGGTCGGCAAGCAGCATGGCCTCACGCGTGAGCGAATCCGCCAGATCGAGAAGCACGCATTGCTTGAGCTGAAGAAGATGGCCCGCCAGACCGGTTTCGACGCAGCGGCTTGAGTTCTCAGGCCGGCAGACCCCAGTCACCACTTACCCTCCAACCCCTGGACCGAGCCCCGGCGCCTCCCCCCCCCCGGCGCCGGGGCTCGCTTCTGTCTATCTGCCTGTTGGGGTCCGGGGGGAGGGGGAGGGAGCTTGTGGGGTCTGGTGGTGGGGGAGCTTTTGGGGTCTGGTGGTGGGGGAGCTTGTGGGGTCTGAGGGTGGGGGAGCGACCGGTCGGATCAGACCGCGAAGCCGCCGTCCACGGCGATCGACGCCCCGGTGATATAGCGGCCGCTGTTGCCCGCGAGATGGGCCACGGTCGCCGCGATCTCCGTGGGGCGGCCGTAGCGCCCGAGCGCGGTGAAGCCGCTCTGGAAGGCGGCGTTCTCGCCGTCGGCCGGGTTCATATCGGTGTCCACGGGGCCGGGGTGGATCAGGTTGGCCGTGATTCCGCGCGGGCCGAGCTCACGGGCCAGGGCCTTGGTGAGGCCGGTGAGCGCGGTCTTGCTGGTCGCGTAGAGGCTGCCACCGGGGAAGGCGACCCGCTCGGCCATGCAACTGCCGATGTTGATGATCCGCCCGCCGTCGGCCATATGCTCGACGGCCGCCTGCGCCAGGAGGAACGGCGCCCGGATGTTCACGGCGAGGACCCGGTCCACATCGTCCAGCGACAGTTCGGCGATGGAGCCGAGGACGCCGATGCCCGCGTTGTTGACCAGGATGTCCAGACGGCCGAACTCGGCGGCCGTCCCCTCCACGGCGGCCCGCACCGCCTGCGCGTCGGCGCCGTCCGCCCGCACAGCCCAGGCGCGGCGGCCGAGCACCTTGATCCGGTCGACGACATCCGCCGCGCGCTTGGCCTGGCTTTGGTAGGTCAGGGCGACATCGGCGCCCTCCTCGGCGAGCCGGATCGCCACGGCCTCACCGATGCCCCGGCTGCCACCGGTGACCAGGGCCACCTTGCCGTCGAGTGTCATGCCTTCTCCTCTATTCCTGGTATTCCTGTTATGCGATGAAGGTGTGCTATGCAGTGAAGATTCGGTTATGCGGTGGGGATTCAGTTATGCGGTGGATATTTAGTTATGCGGTGGTCCCGGAGGACATGACTCGATCCTGGCCGGGCGGGCCGCGGAAGTCCGGCGGGATTCGGACGGTGCGCTGCCGCGCTGGGCGGCGGCCGGGGGTGAGGTCAGGCGAGAGGCGGGGGCAGATGCGGCAGCCGGGGTCGGCGCTCAGAGGCCATGGCCGGGGCGGCGCTCAGAGGCCGTGGTCCGGGGCCGCGGCCGGGGGCGGATCAGGCCAGGGCGTGAGGCGCCGGGGGAGGCCGCTGAGCGGCCACGAGTCACGAACATGCCCGGTCGAGTTTGTTTCGTGCCCGAGTCTGTTTACTTTCCTGCATCGCCCACGTAATCTGGCCGCGAAATCACAGGTTCGGGCATGGAAGGGACGTAAACCCACATGTACGCACCGGAGCGTCAGCAGGAGATTCTCCGGCTCGCCCGCGAGGGCGGGCGGGTGGATGTCCTGTCCCTCGCCGAGGAGTTCCAGGTCACCGCCGAGACCGTACGGCGTGATCTGCGCGCCCTCGACCGGGCGGGGCTCGTCCGCCGTGTGCATGGGGGCGCCATCCCGGCCGGACGGCTGGACTTCGAGCCCGATCTCGCCGAGCGCGAGTCCACCGCCGCCGATGAGAAGGACCGCATCGCGCGGGCCGCCATCGCCGAACTGCCGTCCGACGGCAGCGTGATCATCGACGCGGGTTCGACGGCGGCCCGGTTCGCCGCCGCCCTGCCGCTGGAGGCCAAGCTCACCGTCGTCACCCACGCCCTGCCGGTCGCCGCCCGCCTCGCCGACCACCCCGGTATCGCGCTGCACCTGGTCGGCGGGCGGGTCCGCCACCGCACCCGGGCCGCCGTGGACGCATGGGCGCTGCGCGGCTACGGCGAGATCAAGGCCGATGTGGTCTTTCTCGCCACCAATGGCTTCTCGCTGGACGGCGGGCTCACCACCCCCGATCTCGCGGAGGGCGCCGTCAAGAGCGCCATGATCGCGTCGGCCCGGCGGGTGGTGCTGCTCGCGGACTCCGCCAAGTTCGGCCGGGAGCACTTCGCCCGGTTCGGCGGCCTGGACGATGTCGATCTGCTCATCACGGACACCGGGCTCAGCCCCCAGGACGCCCTGGCCATCGAGCGCCAGGGCACGGAAGTGGCACGCGCATGATTCTCACCGTCACCCCCAACCCCAGCCTGGACCGTACGTACGAGATCCCCGCGCTGGAGCGCGGCGCCGTGCTGCGGGCCACGGCCGACCGGGTCGACCCCGGCGGGAAGGGCGTCAATGTCTCGCGCGCCGTGGCCGCCGCGGGGCAGCGCACGGTGGCCGTACTGCCGCTCGGCGGACCGGAGGGCGCGCTGCTCGCCCGGCTGCTGGAGGAGCTGGGCATCGAGGCGGCGGGCGTGCCCGTGGCGGGCTCGACCCGGGTCAACATCTCCGTGGCCGAACCGGACGGCACCCTCACCAAGCTCAACGCGAGCGGGCCCGAACTGAGCGACGCCGAGGCCGAGGCGGTGCTGGAGGCCGTCCGGACGAGGGTCGAGAGCGCCGACTGGATCGCCTGCTGCGGCAGCCTGCCCCGCGGGCTCGCCCCCGAGTGGTACGCCGAGCTGGTGGCGCGGGCCCACCGGGCGGGCGCCCGGATCGCCCTGGACACCTCCGGCCCCTCGCTGACCGCCGCTCTGCGCGAGCGCCCCGATGTGGTGAAGCCCAACGCCGAGGAGTTGGCCCAGGCCGTGGGCCGTCCGCTGGCCACCGTGGGCGAGGCGGTCAAGGCGGCCGAGGAACTCCGCGGGCTGGGCGCCCGCGCGGTACTCGCCAGCCTGGGCGCCGACGGCCAGCTGCTGGTCGACGAGACCGGCGCGTACTTCGGCACCGCACGGGTCACCGCCGTGCGCAGCAACGTCGGCGCCGGCGACGCCTCGCTCGCCGGATTCCTCGCGGCGGGCGGCTCCGGGCCCGCCGCACTCGCCTCGGCCGTGGCCCATGGAGCGGCCGCGGTGCAGCTGCCGGGCAGCGCCATGCCGACCCCGGCCGACCTCGACCCGTCCGCCGTGGTCACCACGGCGGACATTCCGCTGGACCGTGTGCTCAAGGAGCCCGCGTGACCGGCCGACCCCACTCCCACCCCCCAATCCCCACTCCGTCCGCCCGCCTCCCCCAGGGCGGCACCGCACACAAGGGAGCCGCGAGATGAGTGAGCTGATCACCGCGGATCTGGTCGACCTTGACCTGTCCGCCGACACCAAGGAAGCCGCCGCCCGGTCGCTCGCCGAACGCATGGTCGAGGCCGGCCGGGTCACCGACCTCGACGGCTTTCTCGCCGATGTGGCGGCGCGCGAGGAGCAGATGCCGACCGGCCTGGACGGCGGCATCGGCATACCCCACTGCCGCAGCGCCCATGTCACCGAGCCGACCCTGGCCTTCGGGCGCAGCGCGGCCCGGATCGACTTCGGCGCGGCGGATGGACCGGCCGACCTGATCTTCCTGATCGCCGCCCCGGCGGGCGCGGACAGCGACCATCTGACGATCCTGTCGAGCCTTGCGCGGCAGCTGATGAACGCCGACTTCACCACTGCGCTGCGCTCGGCCGACCAGCCCGAACGGGTGGCCGCCCTGATCCGCGGCGAGGAGCCCACCGCCGCTGAGCCCGCCTCGGCCGCGCCTGCCGCCGCTGAGCCCGCTGCGGCTGCGCCTGCCGCCTCCGACTCGGCCGCGGCCTCCGACGCCTCCCGGACCGGGTCGGAGCCGGTGGCCCCCTTCCGGATCGTGGCCGTCACGTCCTGCCCCACCGGTATCGCCCACACCTACATGGCCGCCGAGTCGCTGGAGAACGCCGCTCGCGAGGCCGGGGTCGAGCTGGTGGTCGAGACCCAGGGCTCGGCCGGATTCGACAAGCTCCCCGCCGCCACCATCGCCGCCGCCGACGCGGTGGTCTTCGCGCACGATGTGGAGGTGCGGGAGAAGGCCCGCTTCGCGGGCAAGCCGACGGTGGACGTCGGGGTGAAGGCGGCCATCAACCGCCCCGCCGAACTCATCGCCGAGGCGCGCGGGAAGGCCGCGCGGGGCGAGATCGCCGCACCGGCCGACGGCGCGGCGGAGGGCGCGGCGCCGATGGACGCGGACGGTGCCGCCGGTGACGGCTTCGGCACCCGGCTGCGCAAGTGGCTGATGACGGGCGTCAGTTACATGGTCCCGTTCGTCGCCGCGGGCGGTCTGCTGATCGCGCTCGCCTTCGCGATCGGCGGCTACGAGATCGCCGGCGCCAAGTCCGTGGCGGACCACTTCGTCTGGACCGAGAGCAGCAGCTGGGCGGCGCTGCTCTTCCAGATCGGCAGTGCGGCGTTCACCTTCCTGGTGCCGGTCCTGGCTGGCTATATCGCCTACGGCATGGCCGATCGGCCCGGTCTGGTCCCCGGATTCGTGGGCGGCTACATCGCGACCACCATCAAGGCCGGGTTCCTCGGCGGTCTGGTCGCGGGTCTGATCGCGGGCGCGGTCGTCATGGCCATCCAGCGGTTCAAGGTCCCGGCGTCGCTGCGCGGCATCATGCCGGTGGTGGTGATTCCGCTGATCTCCTCCGCGATCGTCGGCGTCCTGATGTTCGTGGTGATCGGCAAGCCCATCGCCTCCGCGCAGGAGGCGATGACCGACTGGCTCAACGGCCTCTCCGGCGCCAACGCCATCGGCCTCGGCGTCCTCCTCGGCCTGATGATGTGCTTCGACCTGGGCGGCCCGGTCAACAAGGTGGCCTACGCCTTCGCGACCGGCGGTATCGCGGTCTCTGACCCCTCCACCGGAAGCCTCAAGATCATGGCTGCGGTGATGGCCGCCGGTATGGTCCCGCCGCTGGCGATGGCCCTCGCCACCACCGTGCGCGGACGGCTGTTCACCAAGACCGAGCGGGAGAACGGCAAGGCCGCCTGGGTGCTGGGTGCCTCCTTCATCAGTGAGGGCGCCATTCCGTTCGCCGCCGCGGATCCGCTGCGGGTGATCCCCTCGTCGATGGTGGGCGGCGCCGTCACCGGTGCGCTGTCGATGGCGTTCGACTGCACGCTGCGCGCCCCGCACGGCGGCATCTTCGTGGTCCCGCTGATCGGCCAGCCGTTCCTCTACCTGCTGGCCATCGTGGCGGGCACGGTGGTCTCGACCGGTCTGGTGGTCTTCCTCAAGGGGCTGCGGAAGACGGCGGAGCCGGAGGCCACCGGCCAGGCGGGCGGAGGTGCTGCCACGGGCGGTACCACCGAGGACGAGTCGAAGGTGGCGGTGGCGGTCTGACCGCATCTCAGCCACCCCCTGCCGGGCCCGGCGGCCCGCCCACCACCGTGGGCGGGCCGCCGGTTTCCATGGGCAGGTCGCGCGAGGCGTAGTAGGCGCCGAGCGCGGCCTCGCCACCCGACCCCATGGCGGTCGCGATCCGCTGGAAGCGGACCGACCGCAGATCACCGGCGGTGAAGATCCGGGGGTGCTGGCCCCCGGGAGGGCAATACCCGGATCGGTCCACGGCCACGGCCCCGGCCGGCGGTGCCGGGGCGCTGCCCAGATTGAGGAAGGCGACGTCAGCCGTGAGCGTCCGCCGCTCGCCCGCCACCGTCTCGACCTCGGCGGTGACGGGTGCCGACGTGGACCCGGGCCCCAACTCCAGCCGCCGCACGGCCATCAGCTCCACCCTGGGGTCCCGCCGGACCTCCTCGGTCTTGTAGGCGTCCTCGGGCGGATACGCCACCACAAAGCGGGCCTTGAGCTCCGGATGAGCCCGCGCCACGGTCCCCAGCGGCCGGTCCGCCCCCAGGACCAGCACCGTCCGGTCGTCGATCGCCGCCGGATCCGCCTCCCACAACTGCGGCACCGCCCGGCCCGCCATGCCCCCGAGCCATTCCGCTCCCTCGGGACCCAGCGGCCCGACCCCCGTGGCGACGACCACATAGGGAGCGGTCAGCCGCAAACCAGGGGCCCGAGCGGACCCTGCGGCCCCCACCGGCTCGACCCGCTCGACCGTGGCCTCGACCCGCTCGACCGTGGCCTCGACACGGTCGACCGTGGCCTCAACCCGCTCGACCGTGGCCTCGACACGGTCGTCGAAGGCATCGATCAGCGTGGCACGGTGCCCCAGCTCCACCCGGCACAGTTCACACTGCGCCAGATCGGCCTCGATCGCCGCCGCCAGGTCCGGGCCGTTGGTGGCGGTGAGGACATTGCGCACCACCGGGATGCGCCGCAGCGCCCCGCACAGGGCGTCGCCCGACTCGATCAGAACCGAGCGCATCCCCACGCTCGCCGCCATCACGGCGGCGGCGCAGCCCGCCGGGCCGCCGCCGACGATCAGCAGATCCGTATCCATCCGAAGCCCCCCATCTCCTCATCGCTCCGGCCCGCTTGTCTCCGGCCGGACGCTTCCTTCCCTCCGGCCCCCGCGGATCAGAGGCCGTAAAGATCCCGGTACGCGGGGAAGACACCGCCCGGGCCGTCCACGGTCTCCGCCGCGAGCACCGCCTTGACCACCGCCCGGGTCAGCATGTCCGCCCCGGCCGCCAGTACCTCGTTCAGCGCGCCGCTCTCCCGGTGCACCCCAAACGCCGGATCGCCGGCGTCCTCGGGGTCGCCGTCCGGTATCAGCGGGCGCCCGCAGGTGGCCAGAGCGAAGACCGTGTCGCCGTCGGAGAGCAGATGCACCGGCCGGACGGCCCGCGCCAGACCGTCGTGCGCCGTCCCCGCGAGCTTCTGCGCCTGGGCCCTGGTGAGCACGGCGTCGGTGGCGACCACGGCCAGCGTGGTGTTCAGCGGAGGCCGCACCGACGCGGCCTGTCGCCTCTCGGATTCGGCCCGCGCGGCGGCCAGTTGGCGCATCGCCTCCACATGCACGGCCGCACCGGGCCGGTGCGGCCCGCCCTCCTCCGACGGCCCGTAGTGCTCCCCGTACAGCGCACCCGTACCGGGATCGACGACCGATCCCGCGGCGTTGACCACCGCCAGCGCGGCCACCGTGACGCCGGACGGCAGCACCGTGGAGGCCGAACCGACGCCGCCCTTGAGCCCACCGGCCACCGCGCCCGTGCCCGCCCCCACATTGCCCTGCGCGACCGGAGCCCCCGTCTCCGAACCGGCCGCCGCCTCGATCGCCTCGCGCCCCAGCGCGGCGTCCGGGCGGGCCCGCCAGTCGCCGCCCCGGCCCAGGTCGAAGAGGGCGGCGGCCGGGACCACCGGAACGACCTGCGCCGGATCGGGGCCGACCCGGAAGCCCCGGCCGTGGTCCTCCAGCCAGGAGGCCACCCCAGAGGCGCTGTCGAGCCCGAAGGCGCTGCCGCCGGTCAGCACGACGGCTTCGACGCGCTGGACCAGATTGCGCGGATCGAGGGCATCGGTCTCCCGGGTACCTGGCCCACCGCCGCGCACATCGACGGCGGCGACCGCACCGCCCTCGGGGGCCAGCACCACGGTCGTCCCGGTGAGCCGGCCGCCGCCGGACCGCTGGGCATGGCCCACCCGCAGTCCGCGGATATCCGTCAGGCCGTCGGCCGGACCGGTGGGAGCTGATTCGGGTTTTGTCCGCTCGGCATCCATGGAAGCTATCCGTAGCACGGGAAGCCGTGGCATGGTCGAGTGGCGAGGCGCGAACCACCCCCGTAGCGGCGCGAACCACCCCCGTATCCACCCTTCCGCGATCGCCGCCGAAGCGTGCGGGACGGGATGAGGACCTCTCATATAGAGGGCGTTCATCAGACGTTGATGGCCTGACAGCAATCTGAGCTGTATGCCGTTCGCCCCCGTCCGAAAGAAGACCGCCGTGCCCCGTACGTCTCGGACGGAGGAGCTCCCGACACCGGCCGCCGACCCTCGGCGGGCCGCCCGGGTGGCCCTCCGCTGGATCAGCGAGCCGGACTGCACCGAGGAGCTCACCCATGCCGAGCTGCTCGACCAGGCGGCCCGGGCCGCCGCCGCGCTCACCCGGCTCGGTGTCCGCGCCGGGGACCGGGTGGCGGTCCATCTGCCGCTGGTGCCCGAGTCCGTGATCGCCACGCTCGCCTGCGGCCGGCTCGACGTCGTCCGCGCCAGCCTCCCCGTGGGGCTGCGCCCCCACGAGTTGCGCGACCGGATCAGGGAGGTCGGGGCCAAGGTCGTCATCACCGCGGACGCCGGGCAGCACGGTGGGGAGATACAGCCGCTCAAGCGCCATGTCGATCGGGCGCTGGCGGGCTGCCCCGGGGTGCGGTCCGTACTGGTGGTCCACCGGCGGGCCTGCCCGGTGTCCTGGAGGCCCGGGCGTGATCTGTGGTGGCACGACGAGCTCGGCCGGTACACCGAGCCGCTGCCCGGGCCGTACTCTTGAGGCATGAGCACCGCCCCTGCCCCTGGACCGCGCGATCCGGCCGCCGCGCTGAGCTTCGACGATCCCTTCGCGCAGCGGTCATCGGACGATACGGACCACGGGTGGGGCGAGCGGGTTCCCGGCGGCGACAGTGCCGACGATGCCGCTGATCTGGCCCGGTTCCTCGACGAGAAGCCGCCCCACCACCTCTGACGGATTCCTAGGCGCTGGAGCCGCTGCCGCCACCGTCGTGGACGGCGGCGCGCTGTGCGACCAACTCGTCGCGGATCTCGCGCAGCAGAATGATCTCCTCGGCGTCCGCGACGGCCTGCTCCTCCTCTGCCTTCGCCTCCCTGGCGGCCCTCCGCGCCAGATAGCGCGACATCGGCAGCACCATCAGGAAGTACACCACCGCTGCGGTGATCAGGAAGGTCAGCACGGCGGAGAGCACGCTTCCCCAGAGGATCGGGATGCCGTGGACGATGTCGCCCGTGGCGTTGGTCTCGCAGGGTGCCTTGAGACAGGAGCGGTACTTCTCGAGGTCCTTCGTGCCGAAGGCTCCGACTATGGGGTTGATGAGGCCCTTCACTATCGAGTTCACGACGGCGGTGAAAGCGGCTCCGATGACGACCGCGACGGCCAGATCGATCACATTGCCGCGCATCAGGAAGGCTTTGAACCCTTCCATGACGCTCTGCTTCTCCTCGGTCACCTGCTCCTGGCTCAACCCACTGCCTCTCTTTCGCCGCGTCGGTGCTTGAGCGGACGGTTCCGCAACCTACACCCGCAGGTGAGAGGGGCATCAGGGGAGCCGGGGGAGTGGGGGGAATCAACAGCGGCATAGCGTCACCGCCAGTCGGGAGCCGGCCGAGGCTCCGGCCAGCGCGGTGGCGTCCGCTCGCGGCACCGTCAGCACCACCAGTGCTCCGCCGCCGCCCGCCGGGCCGTCGAGCGCGCCGCCGCCGTCCGGCGCCTCGTCGCGGCTCGCATCCGCGTCCGCATCGGCCTCCGGTGCGCCGCCGTCGGCTCGGCCGTCCGTCGCGCGGGCGCTCCGCGCCCCCGGCACATCGGCCACCCGGACCCCACGCGCGACCACCCGCGCCGTAGCGCCGGACGACCGGGCCCGTACGGCGTCCGGAAGCGGTGTGGCCAGCACATCCACCCGGTCGCCTGGGTGCAGCAGCCGTACCGCCGCGGCGTCGGCGATCCGGACCGGCGCCGAGACCATGGCGGGGCGCGGGCCGCCCCGCCGCTCCTCACCCGCGGGCGCGGGCGCCCGTGAGGTCACCGCGTCCGTGTGCCCCCGGCCGGACGGTGCCGCGGCCGCGAGCGCGGCGGCCGTCAGCGCCAGCCCGGCCGCCATCGCGCGGCGGCGTCGCCGCACGGTCCGTCGCAGTCCGAATCCGCCGGTGCGCCCGGTGCGCCCGGTGCGCACCGGATCGAACCGTGGCACCACACGGGCCGGGGGAGCGGAGCGGGGTAACGCGAAGGTGGGGGACGGATGGGACATGGCACATCACCGCCTGCCGTGAGGGTCCGGATGCTTCTGGCCCCCTCACCATGCCCGCCCCCGCCCGATCCCGCTCGGGCCTGTGGACGGCCACCAGGCTGTGGAAAACTCGGTCACCCCAGCGAGCGACACCCGCCCCGGCGGCTGCCCCCCCACCGCGCTTACGGAAGCTCGATCCCCAGGTCCCAGCCGTCGTGGGCGTGGGTGCACAGGCAGTCTCGGGCGGAGGTCTCCGGCAGCCTGCCCACCGCGTCGAAGAGCACCTCGCGCAGTCGGCCCACGTTCTCCCCGAAGACCTTCAGCACCTCGGTGTGGGTGACGCCCTCGCCGGTCTCGACCCCCGCGTCCAGGTCGGTGACCAGCGTCAAAGACGTGTAGCAGAGCCCCAGTTCACGGGCGAGCACCGCCTCCGGGTGACCCGTCATGCCGACCACCGACCAGCCCTGCGCGGCATGCCAGCGCGATTCGGCGCGGGTGGAGAAGCGCGGCCCCTCGATCACGCACATCGTCCCGCCGTCCACCGGCTCCCAGTCGCGTCCGCGCGCCGCGTCCACGGCCGCCTTCCGGCCCACCGGGCAGTACGGGTCGGCGAATGTGGTGTGCACCACATTCGGGATCCGGCCGTCCGGCAGCTGCTCGCCGTCGAAGTAGGTCTGTGTACGCCCCTTGGTGCGGTCCACCAGCTGGTCCGGGACGAGCAGCGTGCCAGGTCCGTATTCCGGCTGCAGTCCGCCGACCGCGCACGGGCCGAAGACCTGTCGCACCCCGAGCGAGCGCAGGGCCCAGAGGTTGGCGCGGTAGTTGATGCGGTGCGGCGGCAGATGGTGCTTGCGGCCGTGCCGCGGGAGGAAGGCGACCCGACGCCCCTCGATGTCGCCGAGGACGAGCGAGTCGCTCGGCGCCCCATAGGGAGTCTCCACGGTGATCTCGGTCACGTCGTCGAGGAACGTGTAGAACCCCGATCCCCCGATGACCCCTATGTCTGCTTGCCTGCTGGTCTCGACCATGTGATCACCCTAGCCACCCGCGCACACGCGAACGGCACCCCGCCGCCTCCCGGTGGAGGTGGCGGGGTGCCGATGAAGCCGAAGAACCAGGCGGCCCGGTCAGGCGGCCGAACTCGACGTCGAGGACGACGAGGAAGACCCCGACGACGAGGCCCCCGACGACGCAGACGTCGAGGAGGAGGACGAGGAAGAGGAGTCCGAGGACGAGTTCGAAGACGAAGAGGACGACGAGTCGGAGCTGTCGCTCTTCGCCGCCGGCTTGCTGGAACCGCCGCTCGAGCTGCTGGAGGAGGAGCGGCTGTCGTTCCGGTAGAAGCCGGAGCCCTTGAACACGATGCCGACCGCCGAGAACACCTTCTTGAGGCGTCCCTTGCAGTTGGGGCACTCGGTGAGCGCGTCGTCGGTGAACTTCTGCACCGCCTCGAGGCCCTCGCCGCACTCGGTGCACTGGTACTGGTAGGTCGGCACGTTCTTCCTCCTGGCACTCTCACTCAATGAGTGCTAACGACGCTCCATAGTGCAGTATTCCCGCCCGTCAGTCCACTGGGACGAGACATACGGTGATCGAAGACACCGTCCGGGGCGGTCCCCGGCAGGCTCCTCAACTCGCTCCGCTGCCCAGCCAGCCCGCCAGCTTGCCGCCCCGGCCCACCGCCCGCAGCCGCCGCTCCGCCGCGTCGCGCACCGGGTCCGTGGCCACCACCAGCAGCTCGTCGCCGCGCCGCAGCGTCGTCGAGGGCAGCGGTACGAAGCTGGTCTCGTCCCGGACCACCAGGGTGACCGCGGCCCCCTGGGGCAGCCGCAGCTCGCCGACCTCGACGCCGTGCATCTTGGACGACTGGGGGATCGACACCGACAGCAGATGGCCGCGCAGCCGCTCCAGCGGCGCCGACTCGATGCCCAGGTCCGCAGGCTCGGGCTCCTCGAGCCGCAGCCGGGGGGCGAGCCGGGGCAGTGTCGGCCCCTGGATCAGGGTGTAGACGATCACCAGCACGAAGACGATGTTGAAGATCCGGCGGCTGCCGGGCACATCGCTGACCATCGGGATGGTCGCCAGCACGATCGGCACCGCCCCGCGCAGCCCCGCCCAGGACAGCAGAGCCTTCTCCCGCCAGGGCAGCCGGAACGGCGCCGTGCTGACCAGGACCGACACCGGGCGGGCCACCACGGTCAGCACCAGCCCCACCACGAGGGCGGGCAGGATGTCATCGCCCAGTTCATGCGGGGTGACCAGCAGCCCCAGCAGGACGAACATCCCGATCTGGGCGAGCCAGCCCAGCCCCTCGGCGAAGCCGCGCGTCGCCGGCCAGTGCGGCAGCCGCGCGTTGCCCATGATGAGCGAGGCGAGGTAGACGGCGAGGAAGCCGGACCCGTGTGCCAGCGAACCCGCCGCGTAGGCGGTCACCGCGATGGCGACCACCGCGATCGGGTACAGACCCGAGGCGGGCAGCGCCACATGCCGCAGGCCATAAGCGCCCAGCCAGCCGACCGCGATGCCGATCACCGCGCCGATCGCCAGCTCCAGGGCGATCGTGCCGATCAGGACGTACCAGGAATCCATGGGGCCCTGGCTGGAGAAGGCGACCACCAGGATCACCACAGGGGCGTCGTTGAAGCCCGACTCGGCCTCCAGGACGCCCGTGAGCCGCTTGGGCAGCGGCACCGTGCGCAGCACCGAGAAGACGGCCGCCGCGTCCGTGGACGACACCACCGCGCCGATGATCAGCGCCTGCCGCCAGTCCAGTCCCACCACGTAGTGCCCCGCCGCCGCGGTGATCCCCACGCTCACCGCGACGCCCACGGTGGACAGGACCGCGGCTGCCGGAAGGGCGGGTTTGATCTCGCTCCACTTCGTGCCCAGACCGCCCTCGGCCAGGATCACGACCAGCGCGGCGTAGCCGAGGATCTGCGTCAGCTCGGCGTCGTTGAAGGTGACGCCGATCCCGTCCGTGCCGATGGCGACGCCGATCCCGAGATAGATCAGCAGCGTGGGCAGTCCACTGCGTGATGACACCCTTACGGCCGCCACCGCGAAGAGCAGGACGAGGGAGCAGATCAACAGCAGCTCGTTGAGGTGGTGAACAGTCAGGGGCCGACCCTTTCTCGCGGGAGCGGAGGGAACGCTGCGAAGGGGTCCCCACCGACCGGAACTTCATTGCCTTATCTAACATTTTACGGGATCTTGACGCGAGCCTCCGACGAGAAGGCTTCACCGAGGTGTACGAGACCGGGCGGTGGCCGGTCCGGGGCGTCAGTCATGACTCCGCGTAGGGGCGGCGACAGCGCTGCGCCTATGGTTGCTCCAGCACTCCAGGTTCACCCTGCCCCTCGAAGGACAGCGATGCCCGCCAACACAACCGGCTCTTCTCCCAAAAAGAAGAAGAGCCGACGTCTCCGCCTGATCGTGATCGCAGTCGTGCTGCTGCTCGTCGGGGGCGTCGGCTACGGCGCGTACTGGAGCATCAGTACAGTTCGAGCCTCCTTCCCGGAGACCACGGGATCGCTGCAGCTGAAGGGGTTGTCCGGCCCCGTGCAGGTCAAGCGTGACGGCTACGGGATACCTCAGATCTACGCCGGCACCTCCGAGGACCTCTTCCGCGCCCAGGGGTTCGTCCAGGCCCAGGACCGCTTCTGGGAGATGGACGTCCGCCGCCATATGACCGCGGGCCGGCTCTCGGAGATGTTCGGTTCCGGCCAGGTGGAGACCGACGCGTTCCTGCGCACCATGGGCTGGCACCGGGTGGCCAAGCAGGAGTACGACACCAAGGTGTCGGCCGCCACCAAGAAGTATCTGCGGGCCTACTCCGACGGCGTCAACGCCTACCTCAAGGACCACCAGGGGGACGCGCTGTCCGTCGAGTACGCGGCCCTGGACTTCAAGAACGACGGCTACAAGCCCGAGAAGTGGACCCCGGTCGACTCGTTGGCGTGGCTCAAGGCGATGGCCTGGGACCTGCGCGGCAACATGCAGGACGAGGTGGACCGCGCCCTGGCCTCCAACCGGCTCAGCGCCAAGCAGATAGACGAGCTCTACCCGTCCTACCCGTACAGCCGGAACAAGCCGATCGTCCAGGGCGGCGCCGTCAACGGGGTCACGGACGAGTTCGACCCCAAGGGCACCCCGGCCGGCTCCACGAGCGGCACGAGTGGCGCCGGCTCGGTGGACGGAGGGGCCACCGGAGCCGCTCAGGGGCTGCAGACGCAGCTGTCCTCGCTCTCCAAGACCCTGGACGACGTCCCGGCGCTGCTGGGCCCGAACGGGACCGGTATCGGCTCCAACTCGTGGGTGGTCTCCGGCAAGTACACGACCACCGGCAAGCCGCTGCTCGCCAACGACCCGCACCTGGCGCCCCAGCTGCCGTCCGTCTGGTACCAGATGGGGCTGCACTGCAAGCAGGTCACCAGCGAGTGTCCGTATGACGCGGCGGGTTTCACCTTCGCCGGTCTGCCCGGTGTGGTCATAGGCCACAATCAGGACATCAGCTGGGGCATGACCAACCTCGGCGCCGACGTCAGCGACCTGTACCTGGAGAAGGTCACGGCCGACGGCTATCTCTACGACGGCAAGCAGATTCCGTTCACCACCCGCGAGGAGACCATCAAGGTCGCGGGCGGCGCGAGCCGTAAGATCACCGTCCGCACCACCAACAACGGCCCGATCGTCTCCGACCGCGACGACGAGCTCTCCGACGTCGGCAAGAGTGCCCCGGTGGGCTCCGGCGCCGATGACGTGGCCCCCGACCGCGGCGACGGCTACGCGGTGGCGCTGAAGTGGACCGCGCTGACCCCGTCCAACACCATGGACGCGGTCTTCAAGCTCAACACCGCCAAGAACTTCAGCGACTTCCGTAAGGCGGCCCGCGACTTCGCGGTCCCCTCCCAGAACCTCATCTACGCCGACACCAAGGGCAACATCGGTTACCAGGCGCCCGGCCAGATCCCGGTGCGCTCCAGGGGCGACGGCCGTTACCCGGCGCCCGGCTGGGACTCGCGCTACAAGTGGAGCAAGTACATCCCGCAGTCGGCGCTGCCCTGGGAGCTCAATCCCGATCGCGGCTATATCGTCACCGCCAACCAGGCCGTCATAGACAAGAAGAACTACCCGTATCTGTTGACCGACGACTGGGGGTACGGAGCGCGGAGCCAGCGCATCACCGACCTCATCGAGTCGAAGGTCAAGGACGGCGGGAAGATCTCCACGGACGACATGCAGTCCCTGCAGATGGACAACAGCAGCGAGATCGCCAAGCTGCTGACGCCCTATCTGCTGAAGGTCGAGGTCAAGGACGACTACGTGCGCCAGGCCCAGAAGCTGCTGGAGAGCTGGGACTACACCCAGGACTCGGACTCGGCGGCCGCCGCGTACTTCAACGCCGTCTGGCGCAACACCCTCAAGCTGGCCTTCGGCGACAAGCTCCCCAAGGAGCTGCGGGTCAAGGGCGAGTGCCTGCGGGTGCGCCCGGCCGACGACTCGGGTCCGCTGGAGGACCTGAACGGCAACGCCCGGCTGGTGCGCGAATGCGGTAAGCGCGACCCCGACATGGCCCAGCCCGACGGCGGTGACCGCTGGTACGAGGTCGTACGCAAGATCATCAAGGATCCGAAGAACGACTGGTGGAAGACGGCGGGCACCCGCAACAAGCCCGGCGCCACCAACCGTGACGAGCTGCTGGCGCAGGCCATGCGGGCCGCGCGCTCGGAGCTCACCGCCAAGCTGGGCAAGGACATCAACAGCTGGAGCTGGGGCCGGCTGCACCGGCTGACGCTGAAGAACCAGACCCTGGGCACCGACGGCCCCGGTGTGGTGCAGTGGCTCCTCAACCGGGGCCCGTGGAACCTCTCCGGCGGTGAGGCGGCGGTCAACGCCACCGGCTGGAACGCGGCGGGCGGCTACGACGTCACCTGGGTTCCCTCGATGCGGATGGTCGTCAACCTCGACAACCTCGACAAGTCGCGCTGGATCAATCTCACCGGCGCCTCCGGCCACGCCTACAACGCGCACTACACGGACCAGACCGAGAAGTGGGCGAAGGGCGAGCTGCTGCCCTGGGCGTTCAACAAGAGCGCCGTGGACAAGTCGACGGAGGACGAGCTGGCGCTCACCCCGTAGTTCCCCATGGAGCACCCGGGGCCCCGCACGGGCCCCGACGGGCCCGGTGGCCGTCTGAGGGGCGTTTCCGCCCCCGGTCGGTCCCCGGGCCCGTTCGACCCTCGCGGCCCCGCCGACAGACGCCTCCGGGCGCCTTCAGCGGGGCCGCGGCGTGAAGCGGTGGAGGCCCGACGGCGTCACCGCCGCGTGCACCGGACGGTCGTGGGCCTCCTCGGGCACCTCGTCCAGCAGTTCACCGTCGTACAGCAGCACCACCAGCGCCGGATCGGCCCCCGCCGCCGCCAGCCGGGCCAGCACCCGGTCGTACGAGCCGCCGCCGCGGCCCAGTCGCATCCCGCGCCGGTCCACCGCGAGTCCGGGCAGCAGCACCACGTCCGCCCCGGTCACCGCCTCGGGGCCGAGCCGCGGCCCCTCGGGCTCCAGCAGGCCGCGCCGGGCGGGCGCCAGCCGCTCCGGCCCCTCGTCCTCGCCCCAGTCGAGATCGTCGTCCTCGAGCAGCACCGGAAGCAGCACCCGGACCCCGCGGGCGCGCAGGGCCTCTCTCAGGGCATGGGTACCGGGCTCGCCGCCCATGGACACATAGGCCGCCACCGTGGCCGCCCCGGCGAGCTCGGGAAGCTCCAGGGCGCGACACGCCAGGGCGGCGCCGGCCGTCTCGATGTCATCCGCCGTCAACCTGGACCTCATCGTCAGGTGACGTCTCCGCAACGCGCGCTTACTAGCGTCGGTGTTGATCACTGGGTGCGCAATCTCCCTGTCTCATGCCATATTCACCGAATACTCATCATCTGCCCCAAAGGCACCGGATAGGGTTCGGTACATGACTCAATCGCGTACTCGGATCAGCAAGGCTGTCATCCCTGCCGCGGGACTCGGAACCCGCTTTCTTCCGGCCACCAAGGCCACCCCCAAGGAGATGCTGCCGGTCGTCGACAAGCCGGCGATCCAGTACGTCGTCGAGGAAGCAGTCACCGCCGGACTGTCCGACGTCCTCATGATCACCGGTCGTAACAAGCGGCCCCTGGAAGACCACTTCGACCGCAACTACGAGCTCGAAGAGGCCCTGACCCGTAAGGGCGACGAGACCCGACTCGCCCGCGTCCAGGAGTCCAGCGACCTGGCGACCATGCACTACGTCCGCCAGGGAGACCCCAGGGGGCTCGGCCACGCCGTGCTCTGCGCCGCCCCGCACGTCGGTGACCAGCCCTTTGCCGTCCTCCTCGGCGACGACCTCATTGATGCCCGCGACCCGCTGCTGGCCCGCATGGTCGACGTCCAGGAGCGGCACGGCGGCAGCGTCATCGCCCTGATGGAGGTGGACCCGGCACAGATCCACCTCTATGGCTGCGCGGCCGTCAAGCCGACCGTGGACGACGACGTCGTCCAGGTCACCGGCCTGGTCGAGAAGCCCGACCCGGCGGACGCGCCCAGCAACTACGCCGTCATCGGCCGCTATGTGCTCGACCCGGCCGTCTTCGGGGTGCTGCGCGAGACCGAGCCGGGCCGCGGTGGCGAGATCCAGCTCACCGACGCCCTGCAGGCGCTAGCCTCCAGTCCGGACCTCGGCGGCCCGGTGCACGGCGTCGTCTTCAAGGGGCGCCGCTACGACACAGGCGACCGCGGCGACTATCTGCGTGCCATTGTCAGACTCGCGTGCGAACGTGAAGACCTGGGCCCGGAGTTCCGGGAATGGCTTCGCAGTTACGTCACCGAGGAGATGTAGCACCTTGAGCAGCACCGCAGAACGGGCCGCGGACCGCGGCCCGGACCAGGACCGGGTCTGGACGGTGGCCGAGCACCTCGACGACATCCTCGGGCACGTCCATCCGCTGGAGCCGATCGAGCTGCAGTTGCTCGAGGCCCAGGGCTGCGTCCTGGTGGAGGACGTCACCGTCCCCGGCGCGCTTCCGCCGTTCGACAACAGCTCCATGGACGGCTATGCCGTCCGTACGGCTGACGTCGCGGCCGCGACCGAGGACCATCCCGCGGTGCTGACCGTCATCGGCGACATCGCGGCGGGCAGCGGTGACCTGCCCGCCGTCGGTCCGGGCGAGGCGGCCCGGATCATGACCGGCGCCCCGGTCCCGCCCGGCGGCCAGGCCATCGTCCCCGTCGAGTGGACCGACGGTGGCCTCGACAGCGGACCGGTCACCCATATGCCCGCACGGGGCTCGGACCCCCACGGCGGCAGCGGCAGGGTGCGCGTCTTCCGCCCGGTGCGGGAGGGCCAGCACGTGCGCACCCGGGGCAGCGACGCGGACGCCGGCGAGCTCGCGCTGCGTGCCGGCACGGTCCTGGGCGCCTCGCAGCTCGGGCTGCTGGCCGCGCTCGGCCGCGCCACCGTGATGGTGCGGCCCCGGCCGCGGGTGGTGGTGCTCTCCACCGGCAGTGAGCTGGTCCAGCCCGGTGAGGAGGCGGGCCCCGGCCGGATCCACGACTCCAACAGCTTCCAGCTCACGGCCGCCGCCCGGGAGGCCGGCGCGATCGCCTACCGGGTGGGCGCGGTGGCCGACGACGCCGCCACGCTGCGCGCCGCCGTCGAGGACCAGTTGGTCCGCGCCGACATCGTCGTCACCAGCGGCGGCGTCAGCGTCGGTGCCTACGACGTGGTCAAGGAGGCGATGCACGAGGTGCACTTCCGCAAGCTGGCCATGCAGCCCGGCAAGCCCCAGGGCTTCGGCCGCGTCGGCCCGGAGAACACCCCGCTGATGGCCCTGCCCGGCAACCCGGTGAGTTCGTACGTCTCCTTCGAGCTCTTCGTGCGCCCCGTCATCCGCACCATGCTGGGCAGCGCCGACGTCCACCGCACCATCGCGCAGGCGGTCTGCCCCGAGGGCGTCGCCTCCTCGCCCAAGGACAGGCGCCAGTTCCTGCGCGGCTGGTACGAGCCGGCCACGCTCGACGGCCCGGCCACCGTCAGCCCGGTGGGCGGCGCGGGATCGCACCTGATCAAGGCCATGGCGCACGCCAACGCGCTGATCGTCGTCCCCGAGGACGTCACCCAGGTCGCCCCCGGCGCCGAGGTGGACGTCGTCCTGCTGGCCTAGCAGCCGACCGCGGCGGGTACGGTGTCGTCCCACACAGGAGCCACCTGGCCCGGACCGGGAGAACGATGAGCAGCGCCCAGGACCATCTCACCCACCTCGACCCGTCGGGCGCCGCCCGCATGGTCGACGTCTCGGCCAAGGACGTCACCGCGCGCACCGCCCGGGCGAGCGGCCGCGTGCGCGTGGCGCCGCGCGTCGTGGAACTGCTGCGCGGCGAGGGCCTCCCAAAGGGGGACGCCCTCGCCACCGCGCGGATCGCGGGCATCATGGGCGCCAAGCGCACCCCGGATCTGATCCCGTTGTGCCATCCGCTCGCGGTGTCGGGCGTCACGGTGGACCTCGAGGTCGCCGACGACGCCGTCGAGATCACAGCCACCGTGAAGACCACGGACCGCACGGGCGTGGAGATGGAGGCCCTGACGGCGGTCTCGGTCGCCGCCCTGACGGTGATCGACATGGTCAAGGCCGTCGACAAGGGAGCCGTCATCACCGACGTCCGGGTGGAGGAGAAGACCGGCGGCAAGTCCGGCGACTGGAGCCGGGCGTGAGCGGCTCAGCGGCGTCACGCCGCGCCTTGGTCGTCACTGCCTCCAACCGCGCCGCCGCCGGGGTCTACGCCGACACCGGGGGCCCGCTGATCGCCGAGGGGCTGGCCGGGCTCGGCTTCGCCGTGGACGGTCCGCGCGTGGTGCCGGACGGCGATCCGGTGGAGGCCGCCCTGCGGGACGCCGTGGCGGCCTCGTACGACGTCGTGGTGACCACCGGCGGCACCGGTCTCACCCCCACCGACCGCACCCCCGAGGCCACCCGCCGGGTCCTGGACTACGAGATCCCCGGGATCGCGGAGGCCATCCGGGCCGAGGGACTCGCCAAGGTGCCCACCGCCGCGCTCTCCCGGGGCCTGGCCGGGGTCGCCGGCACCACCCTGGTCGTCAATCTGCCCGGCTCAACCGGTGGGGTGCGTGACGGCCTTAAGGTGCTCGGCCGCCTCCTGGTCCACGCGGTCGACCAGATCCATGGCGGGGACCACCGCAGACCCGCCGATTCCGCCGCCCCCGCCGATGATCCCGCCGATCCCGCGGGGCGGGCCGGGAGCGCACGCTGAACGCCCCCTGGCCGGTCGTGCTGGCGGACGGCGACACCGTCCTCCGCCCCATAAAGCTGCGCGACCAGCGCGCCTGGCGCGAGGTCAACCAGCGGAACCGGGAGTGGCTGCGGCGCTGGGAGGCGACCATCCCGCCGCCCCCGCCGGGCGGGCCGGTCACCCATCGGCCCACCTACCGGCAGATGGTCCGCCATCTGCGGGCGGAGGCGCACGGCGGGCGGATGCTGCCGTTCATCATCGAGTACCAGGGGCGGCTGGCCGGGCAGTTGACGGTCGCCGGGATCACCTGGGGTTCGATGTGCTCGGGCCATGTCGGCTATTGGGTCGACCAGGCGGTGGCCGGGCGCGGAGTGATGCCGACCGCGGTCGCGCTCGCCGTCGACCATTGCTTCCGCACCGTCGGACTGCACCGCATCGAGGTGTGTATCCGGCCCGAGAACCTGCCCAGCCGCCGGGTGGTGGAGAAACTCGGATTCCGCCAGGAAGGGCTGCGGCCCCGCTATCTCCACATCGACGGCGCATGGCGCGACCACCTGGTCTACGCGCTCACGGTGGAGGAACTGTCCGAGGGGCTGCTGAACCGGTGGCACCGGACTCGACCAGGCGCATCACAGAAATGAAATATCTGTTCGAATAGCGGGAGAACATTTCCAACCTGGTCATCCCAACAATCACAAAAAACTTTCGAGATATCAGCCAGATCGTGCGACACACCGCGCCAATTGGCAGATGGCCTCATGCGGACCCCTCTACCGTGTGAGCGTGAGCAGCAGTGGCCTCATCTACGCAGTCATCGTCGGGGCCTGGGCCGCCTATTTGGTGCCGATGTGGCTTCGTAGGCAGGACGAGCTCAATGAGGCCCGTCCGACGGAACGCTTCAGCACCGCCATCCGGCTGCTGTCCGGACGGGCGGGCATGGAGCGCCGTTACGCCAAGAGCCGTGCGGACCTCGAGCGCCCCGGGGACCCGGCGGACGAACCCGCCGAGCGCACCGCCGAGGACGCGGACGCCCCCGCCACGGGGGGCGGCCCCGCCGAGCCGGGGCGCTACGCGGCCGACCCGGAAGCGGTGACCGACGCGGTCGACGTCCGGGCCTTCGCCGAGCCCGTAACCCTGCGTGCCCCCGCCCCCATGAGTGCCGACGCCCTCGCCGAGGGCGCGTCGGCGCCGGCGGCCGGGAGCGCGGGCGGTGCGCGTGGCGCGGGCGCCGGAAGTGCGAGCGGTGCGCGGGCCTCGGGCGCCGGGGGCGCGAGCGGTGCACGCGGGGCAGCCGGCGGAGGCTGGAGCGCGTTGGACCGTGGACGGCGCGCCCGAGTACTCGCGCGCCGTCGCCGCACCACCGTGATCCTCTTCGTCGCCTTCACCCTCGGCGCGATCGTCGCCGCCGTCGGCGGCCTCGCCTTCCTGTGGGCCCCGGGCATCCCGGCCATACTGCTCAGCGCCTATATCGCCTACCTCCGCGCCCAGGAGCGCCGCCGCTTCGCCTTCACCATGGACCAGCGCCATGCCGAGCAGGCCGCGCAGCGGCTGCGTGAGCGCCGTCCGCGGGCCCATCCGCCCGCCGAGGGCCCCTCCGCCGAGGACCGCCCCGCCGACCCTCCCGCCCCCGCCGAGGCCGAGCCCGCCCCCGTAAAGGCGCCCTCGCCGCACGCGGCCGGGCGCCGCGCGCTGGTCGAGCAGACCGATCACGCCGAGTGGGTGGACCAGGAGCGCGAGCGCGAGCGGGGTCCGGCCGCCGGGGAGGGCTGGGAGCCGGTGCCGGTCCCACTGCCCACCTACGTCACCGCTCCGGTCGCCCCGCGCGCCACCGGCAGCGTCGACTTGGCCGCCCCCGACGCCTGGAGTTCGGCCCGCTCCAGCACCGTCGACCCCGCCTCCGCCCATGACCCCGCCCCGGCCCCGGACCCGGTCGCCGCCCCACCCCGCGGCACCCGCGACCGCGGCCGCACCCCCCTCTTCGACCAGTACGCCGACGAGGACCGGCCGCGTGCTGCCAACGAGTGACGGCCCCTTCACTGACCAGCGGGGAACGGATTACCAAGCACCCCGGAGGGGATGCTAGAGTTTCACTCGTTGCAAGGGCCTGTGGCGCAGACTGGTAGCGCACCTCGTTCGCATCGAGGGGGTCAGGGGTTCAAATCCCCTCAGGTCCACCGCAGGGCCGTTCGCGGGTTCGCCCGCGAACGGTTCACGAGATCCCGATCAGACGGTCACCGTCGGGTCGGGATCTCGTCGTTTTGGCCTCGATTAGTACGGAAGTCAGGCTGGCGAGCCGCTGGGGCACCCCCGTGCCGGAGCGGGCCGGGATCGGCGGTGGAGATGCGGGCATGCCGCGGGGACCGCAGGCATGGGGGCAGATGCCTGCGGTCTGGCGACTTGTCGATCTTCAGATGTGGGGTCCGCGTCGGCTCACGGACTGCGGCTTATGGCCGTGCCGCTGAGTGCGGGGATCTCCTGGAGCGCGGGGTACGGCGGGAGGGTCTCGTCGGCTTGGAGCACCAGGGCAGTGCTGGTCTTCTCCTTGCTGGCCCTGAGGAAGCGTTCGAGTTCGATGATGTTTTCGACCATCACCGTGATCGCGGCGAGGAGCGTCTGGGCGACGCGGCCGCGCGGCTGGCGCCTTTCCCGGGCGTGCAGGGCGGCGTCGACGGACTTGAGGCGGCCGTTGCCTCCTTCGATGTGGGAGCGCAGGGACTGGTAGGCCAGGGCCCAGGACATGGTCTGCCAAGGCAGTTCCTGCCGCATGCGGGGCATCACGTTGGCTTGCACCGTGACGGAGGACTGGTCGCAGCACTTGGGCCGTTCGCCGAAGGGGATGTCCGGGACATCGACGGTAGGGCGAGCTGCTGGGTAGGAGGCCCGGGCGCGAGGACCGTCCAAATCAATGTTGAGCGGCACGGTTCCCTTCTTACGGGAGCCGCGTTGTTCCCGCTCTCGCGCCCAGGGACAGTTGACCTTGGCGGCAGGGCAGGAGTAGCGCTCATTGCCGCGCTCGTCGGCCGTGGCCTTGCGAACGAGCGCGTACGGCTCGATCTCCTGCAAACGCTCCCGCAGAGGTACGCGTTCGCGCTCGTTCTTGGCGTCGCGGACCTGCTGGTAGAGGTCGAGCAGGGGGCGTGGTGTCCTGGGGCAGAACAGGCGCCCCACTTTGGCGATGGCGCCCTGATGGTGGGCCTCAGGGCCGACCTGTGTCTTGGAGAAGTCGAGCACTGGCATGAAACCCAAGTCGCGCATGGGCTGGTGGAAGTTCTTGGGGCGCAGTTTGGTGTAGGCGCGGTCGGCCGCAGCGAAGCCCCGCAAGTGGGTGAACTGGGACAGGACGCTGCTGACGTACCAGGCGTGGCGCCCCATGTCCTTCTCAGGGGTGTGCAGGACCATGCCCAGGATCAGTTGGGGGTAGCGGCCCGCGCTAGCCGGATCCGCGTGGGCGGTGATCGCCATTGTGAGGCTGTAGCCGAACTCCCTGCCCCCGCCTCCCTTGTAATGCCAGTTGGCGCTCGGTTCGAGCGAGGAGCGCTTACGGGTGTGGGGTTTGGCCCAACTCGGGAGACTGGTGGTGTCGACGGCGACGTCACCGGTCCAGTGGCGCATCAGCCGTTTGGCGAAGGCGGTGCGTACTGGAGTGGTGACGAGTCGGTTGGCGAGTTCCTCAAGTCGGCGCAGGGGTGGCGCACCACCAGGGCCGTTCCAGACCGCAGCGATCTTGCGGCCTTTAGCGCGGGGGAGACGACTGCGACGTTCATGCGGAGCTGCATCGAGCAGTCTGACCAGACGGTTCCAGGCACGGTGGAAGCGGTTGTAGAGCGCGTTGACTGCGTCTTGGTCCTCGATGTCGCAGGTTGGGATGGACAGCTCTGCGCGCAGGCGCTCGCTGGTCCCGAAGGTGATGGCCTCGAAGCCGTCATCGAGATTGGTGCTGGCCTTCTCGTAACACGCACAGACCAGACCGAGCAGAACCAGTCGGATCGGGTAGCCCTTGGGGCCGGGCAAAGGGGCGAACAGTTCCTCTGCTACCTCCAGCACCCCGCTGCGCTTCAGCATGAGGTAGAGCTTTCTGACGCGTCCATCGTCCAGCGTGGACGGCTCAGGTGAGTGGGGGTAGGGCCGGCGAGGCCGACCGTTGCCTGCCTGATAACGAGGGTCGTCCGCGGGCGTCCTCACGCCCAGCCCCGGAGCATGCGAGTGGTGGCTGCCTGGGTGAGTTGCGGCACCCATTCCCTATAGGGCGCGAGTGCTGCAGTCGACCCCATGCTTGCCGCAGCGGCGATCACGTCTTCCGGCACTCGCTGTCGCAGCAGCTCCACGATCCATGTGCTGCGGAGTCGTGGCAGCTTGAGCTCCGGCAGACCGGACGAGCCGCGCTGGATCCGTTTCACCCAGTTCGTGATGCCGTTCTTCGGCTCGGCCGCTTGGCGCTGAGGCAGGAACAGGTACCCATCGCCCGCAGAGCGGGCACGTTCGGCAAGAGCCTCTTCCCACATGGCCCGGCACACCACGAGCCGGTCACTGCCGGGTACGGCCACCACTACGGCCTCGGAGGGCAGCACCGTAACGTCTGTGCCGCGGGCTGCAAGGAGCTCGCGGCGAAACAGCCCGCAGCCGGCGCCCAGCGCGAGCAGAGCCAGTGCGCTGCCGCCGTGGGTGTTGGTCCCGGGCAGACCACGGCCCCACATGAGGAGGCGTGCCAGCTCCGGGGGCGTGTATGGAGCCGGTCGTTGCCGAGAAGCACGCATCTTCGGCGTCGGTTGCCGCCCGCTCTCCAGCCAGAGCAGGGCTTCGCGGACTCGCAGCAAGATGCTCCGGTACGTCTGAATGGTGCTGCCCCGGAGGGAGGGGCGAGCCAGCAGGTACCTGGTGATCGTCTCCGGCGTGAGCCAGACCATCGGATCACGGGCGAGCCCGACGCGCTCGGCGAAGGTGGCGATCCCGGACAACACCAGCATCAGCTTCGGGACCGGGTACGGCACGGAATCGCAGGTCGCTGCAGCCACCATGCGGACGCCGTCGGCGACCAGAGGCCATTCCGACGGCTCCTCCAATGGCCGGTAGCCCAGGATCGCGCCGCTCACATCCGTCTCCAAAGGAACACACCACGAGAAGTGGCTACACAAGCAGCCGCTTCTGTCGTGAGTGTGCACTTCGACTGTCAGGAGCGCATCCGCATGCCCGGAGGACAAGCACGCAGCGTGCCGCCGCGGGAACTGGCCCGGGACCCGGAGAACTGGCCCGAGGCGACGATCCCCGATCACCCCCAGGCTCGGGTGGTGCAGGCCATCGCCAGCGCGCTGACCAGGCACATGACCAGCCAGGGGCTCGGTCTCAGACGCGTCGCGGCGCTCAGCGGGGTCAATCGTCAGGCGGTCGCGAACCTGCTCGTCGGTAGTAGCTGGCCCGATGTGGCCACGTTGAGCCGTCTGGAGGACGGGCTCGGAATCGGCCTGTACCCGGGGGTTTCCGGTCCAGGATCGAGACATTGCTGAACCTCCCAGTGCCCGCTTTCTGTACGCAGGCAGAGTGAAATCGGCCCAGCAGGCCCTCGGATTGGCCCATTCGTGGGTTACTCTCCGAGGGCATGCTGAAGCCCGTTGCAGGGGTCACGTGCACCGGTGCCGCTGAGCTAGCCCCTCGGCGGCACCACCTATGTTCGGGCTCAGCAGAGTGTGCTGATGCCCGCTTACTTCTCTCCTACGCGGCCCCTTCCCGTTGTTCGTGTCGCCCACGGAACAGCCCAGGGCCGACCTTGATCAGGTAGCCGTTGGCGACCAACTTCTCCAGGGCCGCTCGAACGCTCTCGACTCTGGTTCGCTTCTCGACGTTCCGCCCGAGGGCGAGGGTGACGTCCTTGGCAGTCAGGGGTCGGTCGGCACTTGAGACGAGTACGCAGATCTTCGCGCTCACCGGCCCCAACACGCGTGTTCTTCCTTGGGCAGTCCCAGAGCCGCTGGACTTCCGATCTTGGGGCGGGACAACCCCGAGCCGAGCGGAGTCCGTACCGGCTTCTGCGTCCTCGGGGGTTTGGTGTCCGTCGTCGAACTGCTCCGCCGCTTGCATGGGGCGTACGTCTTCGTCCGTAGAGCCGGGGGCCGGCTGAACGTCGGCCAGCAGCTCCGTCACGGTTCGCCGGGTGATGGCCAAATGCGCTAGCTGTTCCTCCAGGTGGGTGACCTCGCCCCGAAGCTCGTCAAGCCGGGAGCGGACATCGTTCTCTTGCGTCTCCAGACGCTGAAGTAGCGCGTCACCTGTCATCTGGCCTCCCAATGAACGCAAGGCGATGGGCTCCTCGAATCTGCTTGAGCCCAAGACCTCAGCGCCTAACTGTAGGGCTGCCCTGCAGCAACGCCGTGACTGAGCGCCTAAATTCACCCGTCCGGGATACCAGACTGCGTGAGGGACCATGGCTGCTGCCTGTTGCCATGAGCAGCTCCCCGGACGCGAAGGTGAGGCTTGCGCTGGTGTACTCGCCGCTGCTTGGTGAGCGCCTGTTCTGCCACGTCGTAGCCTCTGTGGAGGTCGCGCAGCAGTAGGGGGGCCGCACACTGGCATGGCATGCATGTCTGCCAGAGGACGCTGCATCAGCAGAGGGCGGTCGGCCCCTCGCGCAGCTATCTGTGGTCGTTCTTGGAAGAGGAGTCTGGCATGGCCGACTAGCGATCCCCATGCACTGAGGTTCGCCTGCTGGGCAGAGGCGCTTTCCAGTTGCGCGACCACCAGTCGGACAGCGCCCCTCGCTGTCCGATGGCTTGGCGGCTAGTCAAGGGTGATTGGACCATCGGGCAGCCACCCTCCGAGATATCCGTCGATCAAGGTAGCGGTCGTATCCCGGTAGCCCTCCCGCAGGAGGTCGTCGACGCGAGACCGCGGCGCCCACCTCGCCGCAGTGCCAGGCGACCTGGCAGTGATCGGGCTCGTGGGGGATACGTCGGTGCGGAGAAGGAAGAGGTGCTCTTCCACGCGCACCAGCGGGGCGCCAAGTGGGGGAGGGGCCCACCGTCGTCCCAGCACTGACCCCCACCGCACGACACGATCGGCGAAGCAACAGTCTGCTAGCCGGACAGCAGCCTCCACGTAGGTCTCTCGCGCTCGTACAGGGCACCGCGGCAAGGTCCATCGCTCAGATCCTGCATCCGCGCAAGGTAGGAGTGCCACGCGTTCATCAGCATCGATTGCAACGAGAGAAGCCAGGCGGCGGAATCGTGGGTCGGGCACACGCATGAAGACATCCTTGCCACCGGCTATTTGCATAGCCAGCCGCACTGAACCGTACGGGCGACCTCGTCGTCACCCTTTTGCCGGGCAGCTCTCAATGTGAACTGAGGGCCGCTCCCCGACGGGCTGGTGCCCCGGCGGCAGAGACTTCCGAAACGATGCCCGTAAGAGGAGGCCTGAGGCTAGGCTGCGCCCGAAACTCACCGCGACTTGTGGGAACGGCACGACATGGAGACTCTCTGGAACAGCGAGCGGCGACTGACTGCCATCGGGCGCGCAAACCTGTCCGTTCCCGCACGCCAGGCCCTAGCCGACCGCCAGCTTACCGATAACAGGGTCATCCTGGATTACGGCTGCGGTCGGGGAGACGACGTGCGGACGTTGAAACGACTCGGCTGCACTGTCAACGGCTGGGACCCCTACTTCTCTCCGGAAGCGCCTCTGGAGCCATCCGACGTCGTTCTCCTCACCTACGTCCTTAACGTGATCGAAGATGCCGGTGAACGGCGAACGACGCTCAAACGGGCGTGGGAGCTCGCTACTTCAGTGCTCATCGTTTCGGCTCGCCTCACCTGGGAGAAGTCGAAGGTGCGCGGGCAGGGCTTCGGCGACGGTCTACTGACCAGCCGGGGTACGTTCCAGCACCTCTTCGGCGCCAGTGAACTTCGTGCCTATGTGGAGGAGGTCACGGGCACTCGGGTCGTCTCCGCTGCACCCGGGGTCGTGTATGCATTCAAGGATGAGGCGGCGCGTTTGGCGTACCTCGCCCAGCGCATCGTGCCTGACGCTGAATGGCTTGCTTCCGAGGACACGACGTCGGCGATCGCCGCGCTGGTCGACTACGTGGAGCGGCGGGGGCGGCAGCCACGTGTCGAGGAGACGCCTCGCGCAACAGCCGAACTGCTTGCCCACCTCAAGCCGGGTGAGGTGAAGCGGTTGGTGCGGGACTCCGCGGACCCAGGGGCGATGGCTGAGGGCGTCAGGCGCTCCACTCTCAACACGCTTCTGTACCTGGCTGTCGAACTCTTCAACGGCCGTGGCCCGTTCAGCAGTCTGCCTCTGAGCATCCAATTGGACGTGCGCGCCTTCTTCAACTCATACCGCGAGGCGTGCCAGCGCTCCGACCGGCTTCTTCTCAAACTACGGGACGACGGCTACGTACGGGGCGCGATGAACGCCTCGTCGGTGGGGAAGGTAACCCCGACAGCTCTGTACGTGCATCGACGAGCGCTCGACCGGGCGCCGACCGTTCTGCGCCTGTACGAGCATTGTGCATCGATCGCTGCAGGGCGCCCGCAGGAATGGAGCGTCGTCAAACTGAGGCATCAGGGACGGGCGGTCTCCTGGCTCGACTACCCGGACTTCGACAAGGACCCGCACCCGCGCATCCTGTCCTCGTACATGGTCGATCTACAGTCGCTCGAGACGTCCCACCTCTCGTACGCGCACTCCCAGAACCGTCCTCTGCTGCACCGCAAGCACGAGTTCCTCGCGCCTGACGATCCCGACGTCCCGCGCTACCGGCGGCTCACCGAATCCGAGGTGAAGGCGGGACTGTACGAGCGTCCGCACCTGATCGGTACGGAAGACGGCTGGGAAGCCGAGCTCGTCAGGTGCGGGCGGCAACTCCGCGGGCACCGGTTGGTTCGCCGCGTAGCAGATTGATCACTTCCCGGGCACGACGTCCGGCTGCATTCGGGCGATTGTCTCTGCGATCCCTTGTGGGTCGAAGTCGGCGACCTGATCCGGGAACCAGGAGAAGCGGAGCCCGTTCGAGGCGACCTCGGTCGGCAGGTCCATGGCTGTCAAGACGTGGCTCGGAGTGTACGACGCGCTAGTGCAGGCCGAGCCAGTGGCAATGGCGACTTGTTCCTTGAGACGGACGATCAGTGCCTCGGCGTTCAGGCCGTCGAACGTCACGTTAAGGATGTGGGGGACGGAGTGCTGGGCGTCACCGTTCACGTGGAATCGCGTCTTGCCCAGCGCAGCGAGCATCCGCTCGCGCATCTGCCGGGCATCCTGTTCCCACCGTTCCCGATTCGTCCGGAAGATCTCCGCCGCCTCGTAGAGGCCCATGATCAGAGCGACGGGAAGGGTGCCGGGGCGGAGCTTCCGTTCCTGACCTCCGCCGAACATGAGCGGTGTCAGGGGCGCCTTGTCCCAGCCGCGTCGGCGCGTTACCAGTGCTCCCACGCCCTTCGGGGCGCCGACCTTGTGACCACTGATGCTGATCAGATCGATGGGTGCCTGGAGGTCCTGCGGAACCTTGCCGTAGCCCTGGGCGGCATCGACGTGGAAGTAGGTCGGCGTCCCGCGCAGCTCCTCGCCTAGCTCGGCGACGGGCTGGATCACGCCAGTCTCGTTGTTCACGTGCATGAGAGAGACGAGGAGGGTGTCAGGACGCAGCTTTTCCAGCACTGCATCCTTGGAGATCCGCCCTGAGGGGCCAGGTTCCAGGAAGTCCACCTCGAAGCCCCGGGTCTCCTGGAGATGTTGGAGGGGCTCGAGCACCGCCTTGTGCTCAATGGCAGAGGTGATGATGTGTTTGCGTCCGGTCTTCTCGCCGTGGGGCGCGAGACCGAGCAGGGCGATGTTGTTGGACTCCGTCGCCCCGCTTGTGAAGATCACCTCTTCAGGCTTGGCGCCTACGGTGCTCGCCAGGAATGCTCGTGCCTCCTGTACGCCCTTCTTCGCGCGCGCGCCGAACTCGTGGGTACGGCTGCCGGCGTTGCCGAAGTCTTCGGTCATCCATTGGAGCACCACGTCAGCCACGCGTTGATCTACGCGGGTCGTCGCCGCCACATCCAGGTACGCCACCACGGCGTCCACCCCCTCCGGAGTCGTTCCTCTGAGGTCATGTACGTCAAATCGTTAACGTACATGCTCCGCTGCCTGTGCCTGGCACCCTGGACCATGTGCACTGAACGACATGGTGCGGCACGAAATTTTGGGGTAGCCAAGCCGGTTCCCATCTCTGCGCGTCGACGTGGTCGAGTGGGCACCGATCACGTGGATCATGTACGCGAAGTTAGGGGGAAGCGTACGTTAAGAAGGTGACGTACGCTAAGGTTGGCGGGGTGGGAATCGAAGCAGCGGCAGCAGCGACCAGAGACGTTCCTCCACGTACCTCGACGGGGTTCGACTACACATTTCCGGCGATTCGTGGCATCCAGGCAGGGCGTGAGTATTACGTCTCGATGTGCCCGCTGAGGCTGATACCGAAGATCTTCCTCTTCGATGAGGATGAGCTTTCCCCGGAACTGCGCGCCCAGCGCATGCTCAACAAGGGGCGGCTTCCTGCTCTCACGAAGTACGTCCTGGACAACCCAGAGGATTACGTGTTCAGCGCCCTGACCGCATCGGTCGACGGTGACATGGACTTCGAGAGCGCCGGTGTGGACGGGACGGCGTTCCGTACGGGCCAGTTGCGCATTCCGATGGCTTCGCGATTCCTGATCAACGATGGGCAGCATCGTCGGGCGGCGATCGAGCTGGCACTGAAGGAGAACCCCGACCTCGGGGATGAAACGATCGCGGTCGTCTTCTTCCACGACGCGGGGCTGGCCCGCTCGCAGCAGATGTTCGCCGACCTCAACCGGCACGCCGTACGGCCAGCGAGGTCCATTGGTGTCCTCTACGATCACCGCGACGGCGAGGCGCAGATCGCCCGCACCGTCGCTGGCCGCTCGGCGGTGTTCAAGGGCTACGTCGAGATGGAGAAGAGTAACCTCTCGGCGCGGTCCCGTAAGATGTTCACCCTGAGCGCCCTCTACTACGGCACCCAGGCCCTCCTGCAGGGCTTGGACGTCGAGCCGAAGGAGGGCGCTGACCTGGCCCAGTCCTACTGGGAGGCGGTGGACAAGCTCCTCCCCGAGTGGGCGGCCGTGCGGACGCGTGAACTCTCAGCCTCGGAGATGCGTCGTGACTTCATCCACAGCCACGGCATAGCACTCCACGCATTGGGTCGTATCGGAAACTCGCTGTTGCGGGACTCCACCGCTCCCTCGAAGTGGAAGCGGCGACTCACTCCATTGAAGAAGGTGGACTGGTCGCGGTCGAACGGCGACTGGGAAGGGCGTGCCATCGTGGGTGGGCGCGTCTCCAAGAGCCACCAGAACGTCACCCTCACTGTCAACTATCTGCGTAACCACCTGGGCCTGGGACTCAGTCCTGAGGAGCGGCGGGTGGAGGACGCTTACCTGCGAGGCGACGCATGACAATGATCCCCCTCCCCCTGGACATCACTCCGGTGCCGCGGAAACCGTTCGGTGGACGCTCCCTCACAGAGGTCGTCGACGAACTGAGCGAGGAGGTGCGGGAGCTCTACACGGCGGATGAGGTCCCGTGGGTGATCGGCTACAGCGGTGGCAAGGACTCCACGGCGGTCCTGCAACTCGTGTGGATGGCATTGAAGGAGCTGCCTCCGGAGCAGCGCACCAAGACAGTGCACGTCATCAGCACCGACACTCTGGTCGAGAACCCCGTGGTCGCGGCCTGGGTCACATCGTCCCTCACCGCAATGGAGCAGGCCGCCTCCGAGCAGCAACTCCCCGTCGTGCCACACAGGCTGACGCCGGCGATAAAGGACACCTTCTGGGTCAACCTCATCGGTCGCGGCTACCCGGCGCCGCGCCCGAAGTTCCGGTGGTGCACCGAACGGCTGAAGATCAAGCCGTCCAACGCGTTCATCCGGAGTGTCGTCGCCGAGCACGGCGAGGCCATCATGGTCCTCGGCATTCGGAAGACCGAGAGCCAGGCACGTGCGCGCGCCATGGAGAAGCACGAGAGGCGCCGTGTGCGGGACCGTCTTTCCCCCAACGCCAACCTGCCGAACTCCCTCGTCTACAGCCCGGTCGAGGACTGGACCAACGACGATGTGTGGGAGTTCCTGATGCAGGAACCCAACCCCTGGGGATACAACAACCAGGACCTTCTCACGATGTACCAAGGTGCCTCTGCGGACGGCGAATGCCCGCTGGTCGTGGACTCGACCACGCCGTCCTGTGGCTCCAGCCGCTTCGGTTGCTGGACGTGCACGCTGGTCGAACAGGACAAGTCAATGTCCGCGATGATCCAGAACGACGAAGAGAAGGAGTGGATGCTGCCGCTGCTCCAGCTCCGGGACAAGCTGGACTCACCGTTCGGCTTCGTCGAGAGCGAAGACGACCCCGACTTCCGGAAGGGCAAGAAACTCCCCCATCCGCGTCCGGACAAGCCCGCCCGTGACTTCCGGCGGATGAACGGCAAGGTGATGCTGTTCAACGACGATGCGATCCACGGTCCCTACCTTCAGGAATTCCGTGAAGACTGGTTGCGGGAGCTGCTGTCGGCGCAGACGTGGATCCGGGCCAACGCGCCCGAACACGTCCAGGGAATCGAGTTGATCACCTTGGACGAATTGCATGAGATCCGGCGTATCTGGGTGTTCGACAAGCACGAGGTCGAAGACTCCCTGCCCCGTATCTATCAGGATGCCACCGGCGAGGAGTTCCCTGGCGGGCCCCTCGACGAGCAGCTCGTCATGGGGGCAGACGAGATGGAGCTGCTCAAGGATGCCTGTGATGATGACCAGCTGCACTACGACATGGTTCGGGAACTGCTCTCGGTCGAGCGCAAGTACCGTACGATGACGCGCCGCGCGGGCCTCTTCCAGGCGTTGGAGGGGGCGGTCGCGAAGGGATATTACGAGGACCACAACGACGCCGTTGGTTTCGCTCAGCGCAAGAAGAAGTGGCGCGACGACCTCGCGCAGAACCTGACCTTGGATGGGGAGAACGAGCTCGATGCTCCTGCGTAAGCTCACCCTGGAGGAATTCGGGGCCTACCGCGGGAGGCAGTCGCTCGACCTCACCCCGCGAAAGAAGAAGCCGATCGTGCTGATCGGCGGCCTTAACGGGTGCGGCAAGACGACCCTCCTCGACGCCATCCAATTGGCGCTCTACGGCCCGCGAGCCCGGTGCAGCGGGAGGGGGAGCAAGCCTTACGAGATGTTCCTGCGGGAGAGCATCAACCGTCAGGCCGACCCATCGCGAGGTTCTTCCGTAACCCTGGAGTTCACGGTCGTCATGGACGGTCGTGAGCACTACTACAGGGTCGTCCGCAGCTGGCACACGAGCGGGAAGTCGCTCAAGGAGTTCCTCAACGTCTACGTTGACGAGGAGTACGGGGAGAAGAGCCGGTCGGGTAGGAGAGTGACCCCGCAGGGCAAGTTCAACCGGTTGCTCAGCGAAGGGTGGGCCGACCACGTAGAGGACCTGCTCCCGCTGGAGATCGCCTCCCTGTCGTTCTTCGACGGTGAGAAGATCGAGTCGCTGGCGGACCCCGAGAGGGCCGCATCGGTGATTGAGTCGGCTGTCCACTCGCTGCTCGGTGTGAGCACGGTGCAACAGCTCCGTACGGACCTCCTCGCTCTCCAGCGTCGGCAGAAGCTGTCCGATGAGGATCAACACCTCATGGACGTGATTCACGCTCAGGAACAGGAGCGTGAAACCGTTCAGAAGGAGGTGGAGGTCGTGCACCAGGATCTGGCCCACCGCCGATCCGACCTCGCCAAGGCGAAGCGGAAGCTGGAGACGTTGGAGCGTGCCTTCGAGAAGGAGGGCGGTGGCCTCTTCGAACGTCGGGTGGAGTTGGAGACGGAGCGTAAGCAGGTCGCCGGTCAGCTGGCCGAAGCCCGCGCAGCCTTGGTCCAGGTGGCGGCTGGCCCCCTCCCGCTGCTGATGTTGGACGCCCAGATCAAGGACGTCCGTAAGCAGGCCGAGCAGGAGCAGGCGGCGGCGGAGGCGGGACAGGTACTCGACGTCCTGGCCGAGCGGGACCAGTGGCTGCTTGACCTACTGCCCGAAGCGGCACGGGCCACTGTCCTGGAGGAGCTGGAGGCCGATCGAACGCGACGCGCGCAGGCCACGGCACTTCCGGTGGACTTCGACCTGCCGCATGACGCGCTGGCGCAGCTGTCCATCTTGAACGAGGGGTTGGATAGGGACCGTGCCCGGGCAACGGAGCTCCTGGCGTTGGCCGCGACGACGGCGGAGCACCTGGACGAGCTAGACCGTCAGCTCGCCGGTGTGCCGGAGAAAAGCAAGGTGGAGGCGATCCAGACCGCCCGCGCGGAACAGCTGAAGGAGGTCGCGCGCGTGCAGGCGGAGTGCGACCGCGGTAGCCAGCGGTTGGAAGAACTGAAGCGCCGGCGGGAGGACATCACGGCCTCCCTGAAACGCGCCCACAACGATTTCGTCCGCACCAAGGTCAAGGCGGAGGAGGTCGAGCGGATCATCAAGTACTCGGAGAAGGCGCGGGCCACCCTGGACCGCTTCGGTGGGGCGCTCCTGCAGCGGCACATCAGTCGTTTGGAGGTCGCCGTACTCCAGAGCTTCAAGGAACTCATGCGCAAGCAGGGGTTGGTCAAGGACCTCCGAATCGACACCGACAAGTTCACGCTGACCCTGTCGGACGAGGAGGGGGAGCCCATCGACCCGGGGCGCCTCAGCGCCGGTGAACGTCAGCTGCTCGCGGTCTCCCTGCTGTGGGGACTGATGAAGGTGGCGGGCAACCGCCTGCCCAGTGTGATTGACACCCCGCTGGGACGCCTCGACAGCAAGCACCGCGAGCACCTCGTGGACCGGTATTTCCCGAACGCCAGCGAACAGGTCCTGCTGCTCTCCACTGATGAGGAGATCGACGAGTACCTGCTGGGACGCCTGAAGAAGTCCGTCGCCCGCATGTACACCCTTGCCCACGACGACAAGGAATTCACCACTCGTGTCGTCGAGGGCTACTGGTGGACCACAGGAGCCCCGCATGTCGCTTGAGAATGTCCGGCTCTCCCAGTCGGCCAAGGACCGGCTGGTCTGGCTGAAACGCACTACAGGCATCACCCAGTGGAACGTTCTGTGCCGCTGGGCCCTCGCTCTCTCCCTCAAGGACCCGTCGACGCCCCTGGTGAAGGAGATCGTCACGGACTCCAACGTCGAGATGTCGTGGAGGACCTTCACCGGTCAGCACGGCGACATCTACCTGGCACTCCTCAAACAGCGCTGTCTCGCCGACGGCGAGGAGCCGACCGAGGAGAACGTGGCCAAGGCACTCGTGGTCCACCTGCACCGTGGGGTCGGCTACCTCGGCGGTCACAAGGGGATGGCCACCGTCGAAGGGCTCGTCGGCTCCCTGGTGAAGCAGTGACCGTGCTTTTCACAGGGTGGGAACCAGCGGCTCAGCTGCCGGCCCCCACCCTGTGAGCGGCTTGTTGCACTACCCGTCGAGGTCCGCAAACTGCAGCAACTGAGCCAAGTCGTCTTCCTTCTCCGAGGGGGAGGTGAGTGCGTCCATGACGAGGGAGCTGACAATGGTGACCAGGTCGCGGCTGCCGCTGGTGTTCAGCTCGCCCTGGATGAAGTTGAGACCGGCATTGGCATACTCCTCAAAGATCTTGATCCGCTCCGCCAGGCGCTCATCGGCCAGGATTTTCGGGTCGTCGTGAGCTTCTGCCGCGGCAATCATGTCGATGAGGACATCGCCGTACTGCCTGCCGTCCATGAGAGCCAGGCGGATTGACTCGCCAGCCTTGTCGAAGGGGGCGGGCTTGCCCTTCCGGCGGCCGAGGGCCGCGGCGAACATCAGGGCGTCGACCATGGCGCGGAAGGGGCCGTCCTTGCCGGTCAGGTCACTGAGCAACTGCTCGTGTACCGCTGGCCTACGGAAGCGATCTTCGGCTGCCATCAGACGGTCACCTCTTCCAGAAGGGTGCGCTCGAAGTCGCCGTGCGTCACGTACGGGACGGTGCGGTTGTTGATCTCGATCGTCTCCTCGGCAGCGTCCCTGTTGGGCGTCACTGAGCGGAGGACGTACATCCGGGTCGCGGCGCCCTGCAGGTGCTCCATGACCTTGCCGCGTGCCTGAGACTGCGACAGCAGCGTGACGATCTGCGAGGTGAGTTTAGGCAGCGCCGCGGAGATGTCCTCCTGGTAAGTCAGGTCGAGGCTGCCGAAGGGCGCGTCCATGACGACCGGGTATATGCCGCCCTCATCGAGGATTTCCTCACTGTTGTTGTTCTTGCGCTCGTGGATCTCATGGGCCAGTTCGGAGACGGCGCCGACGAAGGAGAGCCCCAGTACCTGGTTCTCACCGGTGCTGCGGATGGCCACGCCTGCGGGCGAAGTCAGCTGCAGCTCGAAGGCGGGTGTGAGTACCGGGGTGTGCGACTTGATGTAGATGCGAGAGAACACCTCCTTGACTTTCGCGTCAAGACGGAGGCGTACCTCCTCGGTCTTCACCTCTAGGACCTCGCTGAAGGCATCCAAGACCTCGTTGACGAGGTTGACCTGCTGCTGCACCCTGCGGGACTCTTCGTCGGCCGCCTCGGCGGAGCGGAAGCGCCGCTTGACCTTCTCGATTTCCAGGTCAAGCTCGGCAACAATCTCCTCGAGACGCCGGTGCTCCGACATGGCAGCTATGCGCTTCTCGTCGTACTCCTTGCGGTTCTGCTCCAGGCGCTGCACATCCTGCACGTCGACACCTTGGAGCTGCCGGTCGACCTCGCTCCTTTCGGCATCGAGACGTGCAATGGTGTCCTCACATGCCTGCATGTCCTCGGCGGACTGACGCAGCTCCTCCAGCAGGGCTCGGCGTGCGTCCCCCAGGTGCTTCATCTGACCACTGACGTACATCCAGCGGGCTTCGACATCAGCAAGGCCGGCGTTGTAGCGACGCTTGTCAAGTTCTTCGAATGCTGGTGAGCCGGGCGCAACAGGGGTGCCGCACATGCACCGGCCCTCCTCTATCAGGCCGTCGATGAAGTCCCGCTGGATGCCGGCGGGCAGCTCACGCCGACGGCGCATCCCGTCGGCGAGGTCGATAACTGTTTCATCGACCCCACCAGTGAAGGCCAGGAAGCCCCCCTTCGATAGGAGGTCTCGCTTGCGGGCTAGCCGTTCCTGTAGCCGCACCTGCTCGTCAGCTGTCTGCTTGCCGATTCGCTGGCGTTCTTTCTGAAGCGGCGCGGCCTGCTCATTGTCCCGGAGCGCCCGCTCCATCGCCTCGACCTGAGCCTTGTAACTGCTGATGTCCCGCGACACCTCGAGCGCCCGCTCGCGGGTGTCCATCTGACGCTGTTCCAGCTGCTCTTGATCGTCGCGCAACTGCTGTAGACGGGTGCCGCCGTCCTTGCCCAGCTCCTTGGCCAGCCGCCGAGCAGCCTTCGGCAGGTGATCGTTGATCGCGCGCTCGATGGCCTCCAGCCCTAGGAGCGTCTTGATCGCTTGCTTGACCTCACCGTTGTTCTCCTCAGCAGTGAACATCTTTTCCATGCGCTCACCGTTGAAGAAGAAGAAACGTCGCAGGGCTTCCGGCAGGATCTTCTCGATGCGATCTTGACCGTTCGGGACCTGGTGACTCTCACCGCGGCGCACCTCGGTGACAACGAGCCGCGGTGTCACTGGACCTTGTTCATCGGCGTCCTTGACCACCGAAACCTCACGCAGGACGGCGAAGATAGTGCCATCGTGCTCGAACTCCAGCTTGACGGAGGCACTCACGGGCTCCCCGAAGCCCGTGTCCGCCCACTTCTGGTCGTGCACCACACGATGCTGCTGCTCCACGTCGGCGGAGAACGTCCCGTAAAGGGCCCAGGTGAAGGCGTTGAGAAGCGTCGTCTTGCCAGCACCGTTGTTGCCGAAGACGAGGACGGTCGGCTTGTCGTCGTCGACGTCGAGCTCAAGGACCTGACGGCCATAGAAGGCACGGAAGTTGTCGAGGGTGAGTTTGAGGAGCTTCACTTCGTCAGCTCCCGCGTCGCATCGACGATCTTTTGAACGAGCATCGTCGGGTTCTTGATGTGCAGGTTCTCCCGTTCCAGTCCCATGACGTTCTTGGCGAGCTTCATTGCCTCCGGCGACAGCGCGCCGAGGATCGCCTCCGCTGTCCTCTGGTCACTCAAGGGAACCCCTCCGGCAAGTGGTGTGGTTTTCGGGTCGGTCATGGGGATGGTCAGGCATCGAGAAGTCCATAACGGATGCGGAGCGGCCGCAGGATGTCGAGAGTCTCGGCTTCGTTGTCGGCGAGGTGGGCGAACTCGGTGACGCGAGTCAGTTCGCGGCGGACCATGCGGCGCTCGGTCTCGCGCCGTATCCAGGTGGCGTCCTCGGGCGGTACGACGATGAAGTCGACGATGTCCGCCCGCTGCTTCCCGGGCGCCTGCCGGAGCACGCGCCCGCGCCGCTGAATGAACTGGCGTGGGTTGGACGAGCTGGCTAGCAGATACGCGGTCCGGGCCGCTGGGACGTCCACACCTTCGTCGAGACACCGCATGGACGCGATGACCTTGAGCTCGCGGTCGGTGAAGCGCCTGAGGACCTCCTTCCGCTCGGACCGGGGCGTTTCAGAGGTATAGCGCGCTGCTGACATGCGCAGTTGGTTGCCGACGAGGTCCAGTGCCTGGTCCAGTTGTGTGGGCTCGTCGGGCACGCCATCCTCGTAGCTGAGGGGATGACGGCCCTCCGCGCAGTACAGCAGCTGGTACCAGTCATCGTGACGTTTTGCTACCTGCTCCCTGATGGCGTCGAGCTTGCCGCGAGCATGGCCCAAAATGTTGGCCCGCTTGCGGAGCAGTGCACCTAGCGGGCTGTCGTCGTCCGCCTCATCGGTGAATTCCTGCGTGACCAGGACCTTGGCGATCTTCTCGGTCACCTCGACGTACAGTTCGGTCTCCAACGCATCAAGTTCGACCACGACCGGCGTGTAGCTATAGCGGCAGAGCGCCCCGGCTCGGATGGCATCGCCGATGCCCATCTCGAAGACGACGTCGCCGAAGTACCCGGTGAGGGCGGCTGTCCCTTCGTCGTCGAACCATCGCTCAGGCGTGGCCGAGAGCCCCAAGCGAAACGATGCGCTCTCGGGCAGCACGGTCCGCAAATGCCTGGCGCCGAGGTTGTGCACCTCGTCGGCGACCAACAGCAGACGTCCCCTGTACCTGTCGAGTACGCCTTGGAATGCGGCCTCCCCAAAAGTCTTGTTGGTGGTGATGACGACGCCGCCTCGGGCGGCACCCAACGCCAGGGCGTCGAGCAGGTGGGAGGCCCTCCGGTACCAGCTGTCAGTGGACTCGTAAGCCCGTACCGGCGTCACACCGAACCAGGTGACGTCCGCCGCCCACTGGTCCACCAGGTGCTGGTAGGGCACGACCACCACGGTGAGGAGGGGCTGACCCTGCCCGCGCAGTGCCTTGCCCAATTGGGTCGCCGCCGCCAGGGCGGTCAGGGTCTTGCCCGTGCCGGTAGCCATGCGGAAAATGCCCCGGCCTTGGTTGGTGATCCAGGCCTTCACCGCTTCCTTCTGGTAGCCACGGAATCGGAGTTCCGCGGGAATTGTGAGCATTCCGGCGGAGTCCTGTGGCGTAATGGAGATCGGAGCGCCGTTTGCCGGGACCTCGTCCGCACTGGTCTGGTCGGGTGCCTCGCGGGCGCACCGTTCGATGATGACCGTGGCTGCGTCGGTGAACGGCATGACCCGCAGCATGGGCGTGCGGTCGTGCCACAGATCGTCGAAGTCCCGGCTGATGCGGAGGGCCCGTTCGCGGTCCCGGTCGTCCCAACTGCGGAAGACCTCGATGGCCTCGAAGTTCCCAACCAGCCCGGACAGCGTCTCGTTGGCGCTCCCCTTGTAAGCGACGAGATCATGTGCGTCCCGGAAGAGGCCGATCTTCTCGTGGTACATGCCGACGCGATTGCCCGAAGCCACGTAGGCGAGCTTGATGTCGAGTCGGCCCTCGGCAATGAGCGTGCCCAGTTTTCCCAGGCCCTTCGCCGCCCGCGGGTCCTGCACGGCGCGTTCGAGGTCACGGAGAGCTGCTTTCTCCAGCACGGTACGCAATGCGTAACCGCTCTCGATCTCCGCGATGTCGTCTGGCTGGAGATACGGTGAAGCGACGAGACGCATCGTGCCGCCCCGCTCGGTGAAATGGTTCAGCCCCTCTCCGAGCACGGCGAGGGCGGAGGCGGTGAAGTAGCCGACGGCGCGGTCGTACCGGTCGGCTGCGCGCAGGGCCGGGACGTAGAGGTCCGCAACGACGTCACTGCGGTCGCTGCGGTAGTCACCGCGCAGGTCACAGTCTCGGAGGTAGGTGGTGGTAGTCATCAGAAGTCCAGCCCCATGTCCTTCATCAGCTCGACGGCGGAGGGCACGTGGTCCGCAGTGACTGAGGCGGCCTTGCTCGTCGGCTGCTGCCAGCGCCTCTGCTCGGGCCCTACGTCGGACAAGCGGCGCACAACGCCCCCGCGTGAGGTGAACGGGGCGGAGGACATGGTCTGCCTCACGCTTGACTCCTTGATGGTGAAATCCCTGGTCAGCTTCTTGATCACCTCATAAGAGGGCACTGCGCCCCCAGCTTCGTCCACCATGTCGGCGACGAGCTCCCGGAGCGGCTTGTAGACGGGCATACCCCACTCACTGAGAGCCCACGTGTCGCGGTCGCTGCGGTGAAAACGAATGTCGGCGTCGAGCTCCCGCCTCAGCGGCGTCAGCCTCCTGGTCGGGGCACAGCGGTGTCTCAGATCCTGCGTGGACAGTGGGTGCCCCGCCTCCACGAGTGCTGATTCGACGGTGTCCATGACCGTCGTGTCGCTCGCAGCTGGGGCCGTGGACGCGGCGTCGCCCGGCCTTGTCGCACCGTTGGACTGCGCAGTCCGGGGCGCCTGGTCCGTCGGCACGGTCGTTTCTACGCCGCTGTCAGGACACACGGTCGGGACTACCGAGTCCGGTGTCGTCCCGAGACGGCGCGCGGGAGCACTCGTTGCGGGGACCGGGACCTCGACGTCACCCACGCCGAGGCACCATCGTCCGTCCTCTCCGACGTATGCCCCGCTCACCTGACGGGCGAGCTGCTGCAGCTCACCCTGCAGGCGTTCGGCGTTGAGCAAGAAGGTGCCGAGGTCGTCGACCACTCCCTGCTCCACGTACAGTGCTCGCAGGCGGGCGAGCGCTCCCCACAGAGGATCGGCAACGTCGCCGTGCTCCTCATGGGGGGTCCCCGACTCCACATCCGTGTAGTGCTGATGAGGAACCTTCGCGGACGTGATCGACGCGGGGGCAGCATCGCGGCTGACCAGGGCATGCGAAGCGCTGACTCCACGGGGGTCGGTGCTGAGGGACACCACTTGGTGGGTCATGACGAGGAGACCCGACCGTGCCAGCCATCGGCGCAGGCGGCTCTGCTCAGACCCGATCCGCACGCCAGCGTCCCGCAGGAGCCGTTCCGCTGTCCCCAACGCCATGGTCTCGTCAGGCTCCATGTTCAGGGCATCCAGTGTCTTCTGCTGCTCGCGCTGGATGTCTCCGTCGAAGACCCACCCGTCCCTCCTGGAACCAGGCCAAATGAGCCCGCAGAGGAGATCGAGGACGGTGAGACCACCGTCGTCCGTGACCTCCACGGCGAGCTGCGGGTATCGAGAGGTCAAGTCCTCCTCAATGACCGGGTGGGCGATTTCGCGTTCGACGACCGCAACAGCGTGGCGCAACCCTGCGTCCTCCTCGATGACGTCCTGCAGGGACTGCGGCAGATCGTTCCGACGCCGGTGGATGACGTGCCTGAAGGTGTGCAGCTCCGATGCGAGCGAGTCCAGCGGCCTGGGATCAGTGGCGCAGACGTGTTCCTCGACGATGATCTGTTCCAGGTCGTGCAACCCGCGGTACCACTTCGCGATCTTGTCCACTTTCCACCCCGCTCGTCCCCGCTACTCGACCGGTACGCGGCCCCCAGTGCAGCCCCGTACGGCTATCCCCTGGGTGCACACACGCTGCGTGCACCCGCTGAACCCCGCACTCGCCCCCTGGGAGCGGGTGCACGAGGCCGACCTTGTCTATGCGGTCGCCGTCTACTCCTCGGTAGCTGTGGTCGCCCCCGCCTCCAACGAGTCCTCCCTCGAGCGCTGCGACGGCACCTTCAGGGAGGCAGCCCAGCGGCGGTACCGCTCCTCATCCAGGTAGAACCAGTCGCGGAGGGCCCGCATCAGCGCCTTGTGGGACATTTCCTCTGCGAGCGGCTCCAGCTTAGTCTGGGGGGTACCGGGGCGACTGGTCTTCAAAGCACCGAGGTTCTGACGAATCAGCAACTGCAAATAGAAGGCGCGCGCCGCGTGCAAGGTCTCGGAGAAGTCGTGTCGATCCGGGAACCACGGGCTGACGTGCTCCCAGGCCGCTGGCGTGTCCAGAGCCTGCATCCAGAAGTAGCGGAAGTAGACCGCTTGGGGCGTGTCCATGTTGCTGATCTGGTTGAGCGGGTTGGTGATGTCGCTCTTGCTGTTGCTGAAGGCCACCTTACGGTCCCGGCCCTTGCCGTGCTCCTGGGTGAAGTATGCGTTCCAACCGTCGACGAGGGCTGAGGCGAAGGCGGGTAGCTCGCTGAGGTCCACTGATCCCTGCTGCTTGCGCAGCTCCCAGAGTGTGCCCAGGGTCAGCATCTGCCCGATCTGGCAGGCCTGGGTGTTGAAGACGGCGAACGCCGCCTTGGAGCGCTTAATGTTGTTCGACGTGGCCGAGTCGAGGTACTCCTTCGCCCGGAGCTGTTCGAAGTCCTGCTCTCGCTTGTCCAGGGACTCCCAAGCGACGATGACGTCCGACTTGCTGGGCTTGCCACCGTCCGCCTTCTTCTCGATGAAGTCGTCGTGACTGGCCCGCAGGGTCCAGAAGACGCCGACACCGCTGAAGAGCGCGTCGTAGGCGAGGGTCAGGCTGCTGTCGTCGCGGTGCCAGGATTCCTTCAGACCCGTCAGGGCCCTCGCGTGCGCTGCGTAGGGGGTTGTGGTCGACAACAGTGTCAGGATGGCGCGTCCCCACGTGGCTGCGAAGCGATCGGTGATGGTATCGACTTGCCCCAGAGGGAAGCTGCCGTTGCCGAGCTCATCGCGCTGGTACGGGAAGCCGCCGTCATCGATCACCTCATCGAAGAGCGTCGCGACCTCAAGCTGAGAGCGCAGGAAGCCGTCCTGCTCGCGAACGTTGGGTCGCCCCGGCCCCGGTTTGGAGGTGACGTTCTGCAACTGCCGCGCCGGACCGAAGAGGAGGCGCTCGACGATCGCCTTCAGCACGGTAATGCTTGTCAGAACCGACCAGCGGGCCGGTCGGCTGGCATTGACCTGCGGGTTGTCGTACTCGACCGCGTACAGCGGCAGGAGTTCGCCGCGGTCGCCACCGCGCAGCTCGCTGAGGAGGCGCCGAGTGAGGATGTTCTTGAGCTCGGCGTCGGAGAGCAGGATGATGCGCGCCTCCGAAGGCGGTCGAGCCTCCTTGTTGACGTCAACGAAGAGTTTGCGGGCCGCCTCGTGCGGTTTGGCATGCTCGCCTGTCTGCTCTGGGAACCAGCACACTGTCACCGGCACCTCGACTCTGCTCAGGTCGACGACGCCGCCCCGCTCGTCCAGCAGCTGTTGGACCTGGTGCTCGTAGAAAGAGCGGTACTTGGCACCGCTGGAACCCTGCCAGCTCTTGGTCATGGTGCGCTCGACCGCGAGGAGTGCCATCGCGCGGTGCTGGCCGTCGAGGACCACGAGCTGGGCCTCGGCGCTGTTCCACCACAACTTCCCGATGCTGCCGGGGTGGAGCTGGCCGCCCGGCGCCAGGCGCTGTACCTGGAACGAATCCCCGGCGCGTTGCTGCAGCCACTCCGCTCCATCATCCGGGACGAGGACGGGTTCGGCTTCGAGGGGAGCGAAGCGGGAGGGGCGTTTGCTGCGGAAGGGCAGCAGGACCGCCACCACGGGTGGGAAGAAGGCCGGCCCGTTCGCCTGCTCGTTCATGAGATAGGGGATCAGTTGGACCGCGACACGGTGATCGTCCAGGTCCCGCTGCAGCAACTGGTTGAAGTCGAGGTCCCCGGCCTCCATCACTTCGCGGACCGGAGCGAGGCTCTTGGTGAGGCGGCGCTCGGGGTCGTTGGCGTCTTCACCGAGCCGCGCCTTGGTCATGATGTAGTCGACGCGTCCCGCGGGCGTCGTGAAGCTGCCCCACGTGCCCTGCACATGGTCCAGGAACCTCGGTTGCGATCCCATTCCGTACATAGACTTACTACTTCCCCCTCCGCATATGGTGCGCATGGCGCGTGCAGGTCGTCGAGTTGACCATACGAATCCCCTTCGATGGCCACCTTTGCCTGAATTGGGACATACCTGTGCCCGTGTCGGTAACCGACCTCCCTCACTCCTTGAAGCGTTCCTTGAGGTATGCGTCCGTGAAGATGCCCCAGTAGCTGCGCAGGCCATCGAACTGGTCGGTGTCAGAGTGCATGCCTTCTGCACGGGCGAAGGCCATGATCAGCAGATCGATGGCGTCCCTGGCCCGACCGGCGAGGTCGATCACGTCCTCAGGGGCCATGCCCTCAGCCCCCTCGTCCGCAACCTTCTTGATCGGCGCATAGACCTCCCGGAAGAAGGCATGCCGCTTGTTGAGCTTGACGAGCGATTTTCCGTTGAGGTGGTTGATGTCGAGCAGCTCCTTGCCAGGCCAAGAGAAACCCAACAAAGAGACGGGCTTCGTCTCGATGAGCTCGCGGATCTGGGCTACGCGAGCCGCGTAGCCGTCCTCCTCGGGATCGAGGTCCAGGTCGTCGATCGTTTGCCTGGTCACCTCTTCTTGTTCCTCTGAGGTGACCGTCCGCCCGGCCTGCCCCTTGGGGAGCTGTGCCTCGGCCGCCTCGGCGATACTCATACTCCCGGCGTGCTCACCTTGTTCGACACGGCGCTTGATGTCCTGGTACTGCCAGTACGCTCGGATGTCGCGCCGTGCCTGGCGTACTGGCCGCTCCAGCCACTTGCGCAGTTCCTCACGGAGTTTGCTCACAGGCTCAGCACCACGCTTCACGTGCCGGACCTGGAAGTACTCATCCAGTTCGGCTGGGAAGCTCACCTCGATGCCGACGTAGCGGTTCACCTTGTCAGTGCGTCCCCCCTCGATGAGTTTGGGGACGATGTCGTAGTAGATCTCCCGCCCGTTCCGCAAGATGCTGACCTTGCCGGCGTTCTCGTTGTTGATCTGAAACTCGCGGATGTCCTGGCCCACGGAGTCGTAGTTGCCGCCAGCGCCGGAGAAGGGGCGGAATTCTTCGGGGACCACGGTGACGGTGACGTGCACCTTCTCGCCGTCCACCAAGAGGTCGGCTTCCTCGATGATCGTCCCGCGGGGGTCCTTCGGCCTGTACTTGTCGATGATCCGTGGGTTGTCCATCAGGAACAGCGGATCGTGCAGGGTGACCTTCTTGCCTTGGATCTCGATGGTCCGACCTGTGTCCAAGTACTTGCGGTAGGCGCGCGCGATGAACTTCCGCAGGTCCTGGATCTTCTCCGGGAGCGCGGTTCCGTAGCGCCCCCCGCCAGCGAGGCGGTCGATCTTCCCAAAGACGACGACGGTTCCGGATGTGAAATCGTTGCCCTTACCGTTACGGTCCCTGCTTGTTGTGTCCTTCATCAGCGGCGCAGCGGCTGCGGGCCACGTCTCGACCGTGGAAGTCGACGTGAAGCGCTGCTTGCCCTCACGGATCTCCTGGAGGTCGAAGTAGCTGTGGTAGATCTGTGGGTCACCGGCGCGCTTGGTGTAGATGTCGATGCGCTCGCCGAGGCTGAGACCTGCAAGTTTGAGACCCACCCCGAAACGACCGAGACCCTTGCGCTGGCCGTAACGGGTGCTGTACCCCATGGACAGCACGTGGTGGAGTATCGCGGGGTCGATACCCGTCCCGTTGTCGGCGAAGATGAGCTGCTCGATCGACTTCCTGTCAGGCGAGTAGACGGGCTCCAGGCGCAAGATCGTCGCGTCCGCCTCGATGGAGTTGTCGAGAGGCTCGCCAGCGGCAGCGGTGAGATCGAAGCCGGCGTCTCGCATGGACTCGAGTGCGGTGTCGACCTGGATGAGGTCACCACGGAACTCATCAGGTGACAGGAAGAGGGGGTGTGTCGTCACTTCGACTCCTCGGACTGTTGGAGGTGGAGTGGGGCAGGCCACTGGCTGTGGAGCGTTGGCCTGGCCCAGAGTTCGAGTGGGTGCGTGTTGCTGCGGCTCTGGGTCAGGCACTGCTAACCGATGCCCCTCAAGCGGCAGGGTCCACTACGGCCCAAAGCTGTCGGGCCTGCCGTCGGCAGCGACTGATGCGCTCCCGCATCCTGGCCACCGGAACGTCTTCCTGCTCGGCGAGCGTCACTGCGTCCCGCCCTCGGACGAGTTGCGTCAGCAGTGTCCGGTCCGTGTCCTTGAGACCAGGCTCCGCGCTGACCCAGGCGCACATCTCGATCTCGTCGTAGGCGGTCTCGATGCAGCCGGGTTCCTGACCTCCAATCGGCAGCTCGGCGTGCGGAGCGATCGCCTTCCGGCGTTCGATCGTCTCGTAGGCATGACCGAGGGCGGAGCGGATTAGGAAAGGCGTCGGCTGGTCGACTTGAGGCTTGCGGATCAGCTCGTCCAGGGCGCGTTCGATTCGTTCCAGTCCGTAGGCGTCACTGGTGCGCAGGGCTTGAGATTGAAGCTGTTGGACAGCAGTGACGACGGCGTCACTCATCATGGGTGTGCACTCCGGTGTCTGTTTGCGGGCCCCAAGCGGTTCGGTGGCTCGCGAGCGAGGAGGGCGGTGCTATGTAGTTGTCGTGCCGAGTGTAGAGCCCGGTGCTGACAACTGGTCTGGGTTGTCTGGGTGCTGCTGAGTTGGTCTTACTAATCAAGGTCGGGTGAGCTGCCTGATTCTTGCGCGTGGCTGGGTACTTTTCAAAGTAACTTCTTGGCCCCACACGCGTGCTGATGGGCAATCTGGGCTCGTCTTGGCAGGTACAGCGCCTTGGACATGACCAATCTGCTGTCATCGTCGTACTGATGTTCCGTCATCCCAAGTCGGGTCGGCATGTGCTGCTGGTGCAGGGTCGCCGGAGGTCGTCGCATCAGTCCTCAGGTTGCATGAAGGACGGTTGCTGAGGTCGTCGCAGGGCGGCAATGGCCTTGGCCCGGTGATCTCCCTCTGACCGTTTCGCTCCCGTGTCGATGGCTGCTCGTTGCTCCGGGAATCTGTGCCGGTCAGGTGCCTGTCTACTGCACGTGCTCAGTTCATCCACCTGTCGAGGAGTGGTTTCACGTGGCTCGGTCGGATTTACGTGCTTTGTTCCGCTCTGATGATCGCGAGCTGAAGGCGGTCGACTTCTTCGCCGACCGGCGCGATGAGTGGGACACGGTGGCCGCGAGTCTCATACGGCACACGCAGTGGGTGCAGGAGCCCGGGTTCGATGTAGAGGACCTGGAGGCTCCTCGGCGCAACGTAGTCGTCTTCTACGGTGGGTGGCACCGGCAAGTCCGCACTGTCGCGTGCCCTGGCCGAGCACCTGGTGGACAGCGAGCGTCACGAGAGTGACTGGTCTCCGCTCGACCCGCAGGTGGGACGGGTGGTGCCGGTTAGGGTGGACCTGTCCCGGGTTCGGGCGGTGACTTCGAGTCCTTGGCGCTGGCTCTGGTCCGGGAAGCGGTTCGGGAGGCCGACTCCACCAGCGAAGACCGCTGGAGCGAGGCGGACTGGCGTAGAGCAGCGCAGCGGACGTTCGACGCCCTGGGGCGTGAGACGTCCGGAGACCGCCTTCACCTGGTTGCTGCTTTGCGGCAGGGCATGAGGCTGGCCCGTGATTACGAGCTGGACCTCGACTGGCTGGCAGATGCGGCGTTCCGCTACGTTGGCGACTTCGTCTGGGAGCCCATCGAGCTTCCCGCCCTTCCGCCTGCCGAGGCTGACGGAAATGTGATTGCCAGTGCTGCGGAGGCGCTGGTTGCCGCACTGTCCGCGATCGCACAGCGCCAGCGCAGGCACCGCGGCTGGACCGCCGAGCAGCTCCACACCGTTCTGGCATCGGACCGTTTGCCCGAGCGGTTGCTGGAGTTGCCGCGATACTTCCCCGCGGAGTGCGATCGGGACCTTGGGAACTTCGAAAGCTCCCTGGAGGGCATGCGGCAGGTTGTCGATGCTGGGGGCGGCTGGCTCCCACGGCTGCGCGGGGCCTCGTGCATCTGGCCCGTCGGGTGGGGCGGTTCCCGCAG
>NZ_JANIAA010000032.1 GCF_024505145.1 Streptomyces rugosispiralis
GGCACCGCCGACTATGTGCGGCGGATCGAGCTCGACACGCCGATCCCCCTGGAGCTGACGCTCCCGGCGGTCGCCGGAGCCGTGACCGTGGCCGTGAACGGCACGCGTGTGGCGCAGCGCGCCTGGGCGCCGTACCGCGTCACGATCCCCGCCGACACCCTGCGACCCGGGGGAAACGAACTCCGCATCCGGGTCGCGCCGTCGGCGGCCAACCGCTACTACGCCGGGACCGGGCTCCGCGCCGGGCCCGAGCCGTGCGGGCTGCTCGCCCCGCCACGGCTGCGCCGCGCGCTCACGACGCCGAACCCCGGTGCGTTCCCGGACGGCTCCGGCTCCGGCCCCCGCTCATCGTCGATCACGGAAAGGTGATCCATCGTGCTCAAGGGACTCGACCCGCTCCTGACCCCGGACCTGCTGTACGCGCTCGCGCGGATGGGACACGGAGACACCATCGCACTCGTCGACAGGAACTTCCCGGCGCACTCCGTGAACGACCGTGTGATCCGGCTGGACGGCACCGATGTCGTCTCGGCGGGCCGGGCGGTGCTCGGGCTGCTGCCGCTCGACACGTTCGTCCCCGAGCCCATCGCGAGGATGGGGGTCGTCGGCGACGCCACCGCCGAGCCGCCGGTGCAGAAGGACTTCATCGCCGCCGCGGCGGAGGCATCGGGCCGCCCCGTCGCGGTGGAGACGGTCGAGCGCCACGCGTTCTACGCCCGCGCCCGCTCCGCGTTCGCGGTGGTCATCACGGGCGAGGACAGGCCGTACGGATGCTTCCTGCTCACCAAGGGCGTGCTGCCGGAGTTCGCTCCGGAACGTTGACGCCTGCCGCCGGGGCCGGGCGTCACACCTGGGCGAGGATGCCTCCGTCGACGCGGAACTGGGCTCCGGTGAGCCAGCGCGCCCGCTCCGAGACCAGGAACGCGACCAACTCGGCGGCGTCCTCCGGGGTTCCGGGGCGGTTCATCGGCACGTTCAGCCGCGCCGCGAGATCGCGCTGGGCCTCCTCCAGCGAAACCCCTTGCCGGTCGGCGATCTTCTGGTGGTGCGCGATCGCCCCCGGAGTGGCGATGAAGCCGGGCAGGACGCACACCACCCGTACCCCGGCCGGGCCGATCTCGGCCGCGAGCGAGCGGCTGTAGCTGTTCAGCGCGGCCTTGGCCGCCGCGTAGGCGGCCTGGCCCGGCTGTGGCAGGAGGCCGGCGATGGACGAGACGTGCACCACGACCCCCGCGCCGCGCTCCACCATGCCCGGGACCAGTTCCTGGTCCAGCCGGATCGCGGACAGCACATTGACCTCGAGGTCCGACCGCCAGGTTTCCTGCGATCGGGTCAGCGTGTCCTCCGGGGCGCTGGCGGCGCCTGCGTTGTCGATGAGGATGTCCACCCCGCCGGCGGCCTCGCGCACCCGCTCCGCCAGCTGCCGTGCTCCGTCGGGGTCCGCGAGGTCCGCGGTGAGGAACCGCGCCGGCAGTGAACCCTCGGGCGGCGCCGTTCTGGCCGACGCGAACACGGTCGCGCCCGCCGCGGCGAGTCGCCGCACGATCGCCGCGCCGAGCCCGCGGCTCCCGCCGGTGACCAGTGCGCGCCGCCCCGTGAGCCCTTCGTCGGGAATCGGTGCGAGCACACCGCTCCCACCAGCAGGTACGTTGCTCTCCATGCCGTTCATGCGGCCAGAATACCTGACTTACCAGTAAGGCAGTTTTCATGGGAGAGCAAGCCGATCGAAGGCGCACCGACACGCGTCGACGCGTACGGGCCATCGCGCTGGAACTGTTCACCGAGCAGGGCTATGAACTGACCTCGTTGACCCAGGTCGCCAGGCAGGCGGGCGTCACCAGGCAGGCCGTGCTGCACCACTTCGCGAACAAGGAGGAACTGCTCACCAGCTCCTACGAAGAGCTGCTCCCGGCGCTCGACCTCATCATCGAGTCCGCCCGCGCCCATCCGCCGTCCGCCGCGGCCCGTATGCGGGCCGTCGAGCGGTTCGACGCCCTGGTCCGCGGCGAGCACGGTGCCTCACTGGTGTGCGCCCAGCTCAACGAGCACGCCCTGCGCGGCCTGGCCGCCGCCCGCACACTTCAGCAGCGGCTCGACGACCTGACCCGCGCGCTGGCCGCCGGCGAAGGGCCCGAGGGCGCGATGCGCGGACGGCTGGCCCTGTCCGCCGTGATCATGGCCGCGGCGCGTGGGCGCGAACTGGGCGGCCGGCAGGCGGAACGCCACAAGGCGGCGCTCGCGGTGGCCCGCTCGCTGATCGGGGCCGGGGCGGAGCCTCCCCCGCCCCCGCCCGGCTGATCGCCGTCCGGGCCATGAGCGGCCGGAAGGCGTCTTCACGCCACCGTGGCCCCTTTCCCACGGTCGGCCCGGGGCGGCCCGTCGCCCCCGGTTATCGGAACGGTCTGCGGTGGTTCAAGCGCGTACCAAGCGGGACCCGCGAGTCTCTTGGGGAACCGGTGGCCGATGAACCCCCTGTCGCGTTCCCGTGCCCGCTCCACCACTCCACCCGGACTCCGACGTGGTGACAGCCTGCTGGCGTGCTGCGAACGATGAACGGGGTGACGGCGCGTAACCTGCCGCCCAGCGCCTTCGCCCCCGTGATGGCGACCGGAATCGTGTCCCAGGGACTGGCGGCGGTGGGAGCCCCACGGCTCTCGGACGCCCTGCTGGCCGTGGCCGTGGTGCTCTACGGCGGGTTGCTGGCGGGGCTGATGTGGCGGGTGGCGCGGTATCCGCGCGAAGTGGCCGCCGACCTGCGGGATCCCGCACGGCTCTTCGGCTTCTTCACCTTCGTCGCCGGCTCCGATGTGCTCGCCGTCCGGCTGGCCGCGGGTCCCGCGCGGGCGGCCGCGGCGGCCCTGCCGGTGCTGGCCGTACCCGTGGCCGTCCTCCTGCTGGGGTGCGTGGCGTCCATGGCGCACCGGCTCGGCGCGGGCGGGATGGTGCGGCGCGCGGACGGGGTCTGGTTCCTGTGCGTAGTGGGGATCCAGTCCGCGGTCCTGGCGGTGGCCGCGCTGGCCCCCGGCCGCGCCCGGCCGGCCGAAGCGCTCGGCTGGGTGGCGGGGGTGCTGCTGTACGCGGCGGTGGCCATGGTGGTCGCGGGCCGGCTGGCGCGGTTCGGGATACGGCCCCGGGAGCTCTCACCGCCGTACTGGATCACGATGGGGGCCTGCGCGATCAGCCTGCTCGCCGGTGCCCGGCTGGTGCACCAGGGGCTCGGCACCACCCATCTCCAGACGGCGATCCGCGTCGCCCTGCTCGCCCTGTGGGGCTGGGCCACCGGCCTGCTGCCGCCACTGCTGGCCGCCGGGATCTGGCGGCATCTGCTGCACCGGGTGCCTCTGAGGTACGAGCCGGCCTGGTGGACCATCGTCTTCCCCACGGGCATGTACGCCGTGTCCACCACCGCGTTGGGCGAGGCCGAGGGGATCCACCGCCTGGTGCTCCTCGGGCATCTCGCGGTCTGGGTCGCCCTGGGTGTGTGGTCGCTGGTCGCGGCCGGGCTGGTGCGGACGCGATGGCACCGCCCGGCGACGGCGAATTCACGCCAGAAACCGGGTCAAGGGATGTGAAAGTCCGGCCGACGGACGTTCCGCACCGAACTGGTGAGCGCCCCCCGCTTGCCTATCAGGCAATGATGACACCTTGTCAAGTTCCGTTCACCGCGCCGCCTTCATCGGCACACGCGTTCACCATGGGAAAGGCAAACCGCAAGAAAAAACAGATCCAGGCGACGCTGAACGACTCAAAGGGGTCATACGGCACGGCTGATACACGAGTGATGCTGTCGCGCGACACGCAATCAGGGCCCCGGCCGACCGTTCGGCCCGGAGCCACAGCCGAAGGAGCTGGACCGTGGTGCGCCGCACAGCACGAGCGAAGGCCGGGACCACCGCCTCGGCGGTGACGGAGAGGCTGCTCGCGGCCGGGACCGCGCTCCGCCGCCTCCCGACCACCCCGGATCTGCGGGCCGTCTACCGGACCGACCAGACCGTGGAGGACTCCCCCTACCGCGAACGCTGGGCGCACGACCGGGTGGTGCGCTCCACCCACGGCGTCAACTGCACCGGATCCTGCTCCTGGAAGGTCTACGTCAAGGACGGGCTGATCACCTGGGAGACCCAGCAGACCGACTACCCCTCGGTGGGCCCGGACCGCCCCGAGTACGAACCGCGGGGCTGCCCGCGCGGCGCCTCCTTCTCCTGGTACACCTACTCCCCCACCCGGGTGCGCCACCCGCTCGCCCGCGGTGTGCTGGTCGAGCTCTACCGGGAGGCCCGGGAGCGGCTCGGGGACCCGGTGGCCGCCTGGGCCGAGATCACCGGCGACCCGGTCAAGCGGCGCCGCTACCAGTCGGCCCGCGGCAAGGGCGGGCTGGTGCGGATCGACTGGGAGGAGGCCCTGGAGATCGCGGCCGCCGCCCATGTCCACACCCTGCGCGCCCACGGCCCGGACCGGATCGCCGGCTTCTCCCCGATCCCCGCCATGTCGATGGCCTCCCACGCCGTCGGCGCCCGCTTCATGGCGCTGATCGGCGCGCCCATGATCTCGTTCTACGACTGGTACGCGGATCTGCCGATCGCCTCCCCGCAGGTCTTCGGCGACCAGACCGACGTCCCCGAGTCGGGCGACTGGTGGGACGCGGCCTATCTGATGCTGTGGGGCTCGAATGTGCCGGTCACCCGCACCCCCGACGCCCACTGGATGGCCGAGGCCCGCTACCGGGGCCAGAAGGTGGTCGTGGTCTCCCCGGACTACGCGGACGCCACCAAGTTCGCCGACGAATGGCTGCACCCCCACCCCGGCACCGACGGGGCGGTCGCCATGGCGATGGGCCACGTCATCCTCAAGGAGTGCTTCACCGAGCGCCAGGTCCCCTACTTCACCGACTACGTCCGGCGCTTCACCGACCTGCCCTTCCTGGTCGAACTGACCGAACGGGACGGGCGCCACACCCCGGGCGCCTTCCTCACCGCCGCCACCCTGGCGGACACCGAACCACGCCTGGGCGCCCACGCCGACGAGGCGGCCCGGCGCTGGATGCCGGTGCTCTACGACGCGGAGACCGACCGGCCCGTGGTCCCCCATGGCACGCTGGGCGACCGCTGGAGCAAGGGCGGTGAAGGCCGCTGGAACCTCGACCTGGAGGGCATCACCCCCCGGCTCACCCTCCACCGAACCCCCGGCGCCGAGGCCGTCGAGGTGGAGTTGCCCCGCTTCGACGAACCGGGCGCCACCGTGCGGCGCGCCGTCCCCGTACGGCGGCTCGGCGGGCGGCTGGTCACCACCGTCTTCGATCTGCTCCTGGCCCAGTACGCGGTGGGCCGTCCCGGCCTCACGGGGCAGTGGCCCACCGGCTATGACGACGCCTCGGCGCCCGCCACCCCGGCCTGGCAGGAGGCCATCACCTCGGTCCCGGCGGCGGCCGTGATCCGCGCGGCACGCGAGTTCGCGGGCACGGCGGAGCGGACCCGCGGCCGGTGCATGATCGTGATGGGCGCGGGCACCAACCACTGGTTCCACTCCGACACCATCTACCGCTCCTTCCTCACCCTGCTGCTGCTCACCGGCTGCCAGGGCGTCAACGGCGGCGGCTGGGCCCACTACGTCGGCCAGGAGAAGGTGCGCCCGTACACCGGCTGGCAGCAGTTGGCCACCGCCGCCGACTGGGCGCGGCCATCCCGGCAGATGGCGGGCACCCCGTACTGGTACCTCCACACCGACCAGTGGCGCTACGAACGGTACGGCGCCGACGCGCTCGCCTCGCCCACCGGCCAGGGGCTGTTCACCGGCCGTCACACCGCCGATCTGGTCGCCCAGTCGATGCGGCTGGGCTGGATGCCCTCCTACCCCACCTTCTCCGCCAACTCCCTGGAGCTCGGCCGCCGGGTGCGGCAGAGCGGCCGGCCGGCGCGGGAGTGGGTCGCCGAACAACTCGCTGCGGGCGAGCTGGAGTTCGCCTGCGAGGACCCCGACGCGCCGGAGAACTGGCCGCGGGTGCTCACCGTGTGGCGCGCCAACCTCATCGGCTCCTCCGCCAAGGGCAACGAGTACTTCCTGCGCCATCTGCTGGGCGCCCAGGACAACGCCACCGCGGAGGAGACCCCACCGGACCGCCGGCCGGCGGACCTCACCTGGCAGGATCAGGCGCCCCGCGGCAAGCTCGACCTGCTGCTCGCGCTGGACTTCCGGATGACCTCCACCACCCTCTTCGCCGACCTCGTGCTCCCCGCCGCCACCTGGTACGAGAAACACGACCTGTCCAGCACCGATATGCACCCGTACGTGCACGCCTTCAGCCCGGCGATCAGCCCACCCTGGCAGGCCCGCACCGACTTCGACATCTTCCACGGCCTCGCCCGCAAGCTCAGCGAACTCGCCGCCGGACGGCTGGACACCGCCCACGACCTGGTCGCCACCGCCCTGATGCACGACACCCCGGGCGAGACCGCCCAGCCCGGCGGGACCGTACCGGACTGGCGCGACGGTCACACCCCCGCCGTACCGGGCGTGAACCTGCCGAACGTCGCCCTCGTGACCCGCGACTACACCGCCGTCGCCGACCACCTCGCCGCCTTCGGCCCGCTCGCCCAGCAGGCGGGCATGCAGGTCAAGGGGGTCACCGTCACCCCGGACCAGGAAGTCGCCTGGCTGGCCGACCGCTGCTCCACCGCCACTCGCGGCGCCGCCGTCGGCCGGCCCCTCCTCGACACCGACGCCAAGATGTGCGAGGCCATCCTCGCGCTGTCCGGCACCACCAACGGGCGCCTCGCCGCCGAGGGATTCGCCCGGCTCGCCGAGCAGTGCGGCCCCGGCTCCGGCCTCACCGAACTGGGCGCCTCGGTGGCCGAACGCCGCGTGGTGTTCTCCGACACCCAGGCCCGTCCCGTCCAGGTCGGCGCCAGCTTCGAATGGTCCGGCAAGGAGGCCCCCGACCGCCGCTACGCGCCGTTCACCATCAACACCGAACACCGCAAGCCCTGGCACACCCTCACCGGCCGCCAGCACTTCTACCTCGACCACTCCTGGATGGCCGAGCTGGGCGAACAACTCCCCGTCTACCGGCCGCCGTTGGACCTCGCCGCCCTCGGTGAGGCCCCGCCCGGAGCCGACGGTGGCACCGGAGGCGGCGACACCGGCCGCTCGGTCACCGTCCGCTATGTCACCCCGCACTCCAAGTGGTCCATCCACTCGGAGTACCAGGAAAACCTCATCATGCAGACCCTGGCCCGCGGCGGCCCGGTCATCTGGCTCAGCGTCCCCGACGCCGAGGCCATCGGGGTGTCCGACAACGACTGGATCGAGGCCGTCAACGCCAACGGTGTCATGGTCGCCCGCGCCGTGGTCTCCCACCGCATGCCCACCGGCACCGTGTTCATGTACCACGTGCAGGAACGGCTGGTGAACGTGCCCAAGTCCGAGGCCACCGGCCGCCGCGGCGGCGTGCACAACGCCCTCACCAAGCTCCTCATCAAACCCACCCACCTCATCGGCGGCTACGCCCAGCTCTCCTTCGCCCCCAACTACTACGGACCCACCGGCAACCAGCGGGACGCGGTCACCGTCATCCGGCGCCGCTCCCAGAACGTGGAGTACTGACATGCCGCGCCACCGTCCGCGCAGCCCCCGGGTGATGGCCCAGGTCGCCATGGTCATGAACCTCGACAAGTGCATCGGCTGCCACACCTGCTCGGTCACCTGCAAACAGACCTGGACCAATCGCTCCGGCACCGAGTACGTCTGGTTCAACAACGTCGAGACCCGCCCCGGCCAGGGCTACCCCCGCGGCTACGAGGACCAGGACACCTGGAAGGGCGGCTGGCACCTCAAGGGCGGCAGGCTGGTGCCCCGCACCGGCGGCCGCGCCCGGCGCCTCGCCCGGCTGTTCGCCAACCCCGAACTGCCCCGGCTGGACGACTACTACCAGCCCTGGACGTACGACTACGACACCCTCACCACGGCCCCGCTCGGCGACGACGTGCCCACCGCCCCGCCCCGCTCCCTGATCGACGGCCGCCCCACCGCCGTCACCTGGGGCCCCAACTGGGACGACGACCTCGGCGGCGGCCCCGAGCACCTCGCGGGCGACCCGGTCCTGGCGAGGATGAGCGAAAAGGTCCGGCTGGAGTACGAGCAAGCCTTCATGTTCTACCTGCCGCGCATCTGCGAGCACTGCCTCAACCCCTCCTGCGTCGCCGTCTGTCCCTCCGGCGCGATGTACAAGCGGATCGAGGACGGCATCGTCCTGGTCGACCAGGACCGCTGCCGCGGCTGGCGCATGTGCGTCAGCGGCTGCCCGTACAAGAAGGTCTACTTCAACCACCGCAGTGGCAAGGCCGAGAAGTGCACCCTGTGCTATCCGCGCATCGAGGCCGGGGAGCCCACCGTGTGCTCGGAGACCTGCGTGGGACGGCTGCGCTACCTCGGTGTCGTGCTCTACGACCCCGACAAGGTCGGGGAGGCCGCCGCCACCCCCGACGAGAAGGACCTCTACGAGGCCCAGCTCGGCTGCTTCCTCGACCCCGAGGACCCCGCCGTCGCCCGCGCCGCCGCCGACTCCGGCATTCCGCACGACTGGATCGAGGCCGCCCGGCGCTCCCCGGTGCACGCGCTCATCAGCCGGTACCGGGTCGCCCTGCCGCTGCATCCCGAATACCGCACCATGCCCATGGTCTGGTACGTCCCCCCGCTGTCCCCGGTCGTCGACGCGCTCACCGCCACCGGCCACGACGGCGAGGACCCGGTCAACCTCTTCGGCGCCATCGACAGCCTCCGGATCCCCCTGGGCTATCTCGCCGAACTCTTCACCGCGGGCGACCCCGGACCGGTCGAGGCCGCCCTGTGCCGGCTGGCCGCGATGCGCAGCCATATGCGCCGGATCAACCTCGGCGAGGAACGCGACCCCGCCATCGCGGCGGCCGTCGGCCTGGACCAGGACGGCATCGAGGCGATGTACCGGCTGCTCGCCCTCGCCAAGTACGAGGAGCGGTACGTCATTCCCACCAGCTACACCGCCACACCCGGCGGCCACGCCGCCATGGACTCCTGCAGCCTCGACGGCGACGGGCTGCCCGGCATGATGCCGTACGACGACGCGGGCACCTTCCACGCGCCCCTGTCACCCGAACCCGCGGCCGCCGGATCCGGTCTCGCCGGCCGGCTCAACCTGCTGAACTGGAACGGCCGCGGCCGCCCCGCCGGGCTGTTCCCCAAGCGGAACGAGGACACCCGGTGAACGCCGCCACCCCCGCGGTCCACCAGGCCGCCGCCCTCCTCCTCGGCTACCCCGGGCCGGACTGGCCCGCCCGCCACACCCTGGTACGGGACTGCCTGACCGAACTCGCCGCCCCCGCCGCCACGCCCCTGCTGCGGTTCTGCGCAGCCGTCGACGGCGTGCCGGTGCTCGACCTGGCCTCTGCCTACGTCCGGACCTTCGACCGCAGCCGCCGCCGGACCCTGCACCTCACCTACTACACCGACGGCGACACCCGCCGCCGCGGCTCCACCCTCGCCGCCCTCAAGGCCCACTACCGCGCCCATGGATGGGCGCCCCCCGAGGACGAACTCCCCGACCACCTGCCGCTGATGCTGGAGTTCGCCGCCCGCTGCCCGGCCCCGGGCCACCGGCTGCTGCGCGACCACCGCGCCGGCCTGGAGCTGCTGCGGATGGCCCTCACCGACCACGGCGGTCCGTACGCCGACATCCTGCGCGCCGTCTGCGACACCCTGCCCGGCCCCTCACCCGCCGACCGCGCCGCGGCCCTCGCGCTCGCCCGCGGCGGACCGCCCACCGAGACCGTGGGCCTGGCCCCCTTCGCCGCGAGCGACCCCGCCGCCACCCCCCTCGCGAGAGGAAACGGTCGATGAACCACCTGCACATCGCCCTGTGGGGGGTCCTCCCCTACCTCGTCCTCACCCTCTTCGCCGCGGGCGCCGCCTGGCGCTACCACTACGACCGGTTCGGCTTCACCACCCGCTCCAGCCAGCTCCACGAACACCGGCTGCTCGCCGTCGGCGGGCCGCTCTTCCACTACGGGCTGCTCTTCGTGATCGCCGGGCATGTCGTGGGCCTGCTCATCCCCGAAACGCTCACCGAACGGCTGCGCGTCAGCGAGTCGCTGTACCACGCCAACGCCCTGCTCGTGGGCGGCACCGCGGGACTGGCCACCGTCACCGGCCTCGGCATCCTGCTGTACCGGCGGCTGCGCGTGCCCGCCGTACGCGCCGCCACCAGCCGTGGCGACCGCGCCGTGTACCCGCTGCTCGCCACCGTCCTGCTCGCCGGACTCACCGCCACCGCCACCGGCGTCGGCCACCACTCCTACGACTACCGGCGGGGCGTCTCCATCTGGTTCCGCAGCCTGTTCACCCTCGACCCGGACGTGCCCGCGATGGCCCACGCGCCTCTGGTCTACCGGATCCACGCCCTGCTGGCGATGGTCCTGTTCGCCCTCTGGCCCTTCAGCCGCCTCGTCCACGCCTTCACCGCCCCCGTCGGCTACCTCACCAGGCCGTATGTCGTCTACCGCTCCCGCACCCCGGCCCCCCGGCGGTAGCGGGGGGCCGGGGCAACCGTTCGGTCAGGACGGGTTGTCCGCGTGGGTGAGGGTCGTCCAGGCGTTGAAGTAGTTGTCCGTGCCGGACGGGCGGTGGGCCTCGGTGTACTTCTGGGTATTGGACATGCTGATGCCGAGTCGGTTGTGGAGGGCGTTGAAGCCGACCTCGGTGACCTGGTCCAGGCCCTTCTTGACCGAGCCCCCGCACAGCCAGGACGGCACGGCGGTGCCGTTCTCGTAGGCGGTGTGGAAGCCCAGGGCGTAGCGCAGCCGGTCCTGGATCTTCGGATAGAGGTCCTGGCCCTGGATGCGGCTGGTCTCCGCGATGTCGGCGATGGAGGCGATGCCCCAGCCGGTGTGCCCGAAGTCGCGGCAGGTCTCCTGGGCGAGGCCGTCGGCGAAGGTGCTCTGGCCCTGCCAGTACTTGATGATCTCGGCCTCGGTGTCGATGCTGCTGTTCGCGGGCGGCTTGGGCAGGTCGCCGTCGCCGGTCAGGTAGACGTACGCCGGGACGCGGTCGAGATAGGTGCTGACCGCCTTGTCGTAGGTGGAACGGTCGTCGAGGAAGACCGCGATGCCGATGGCCGCCTCGGTCATCACCAGTTCCCAGTTGCCGTTCTTGGTGGCGGCGCCGTTGATCACCTCGGGGAGGTAGACGTTCCGCAGCATGGTGGCGAAGCGCCCGGCGCCCGGCCAGCCGCCGTCGTAGGTGTACTTGATGATCTCGGCGGCGCGCGGCCAGGTGGCACCGGACCAGCCGGACTGGAGCGGGGCGTTGCTGTTGGTGTGATCGGTGATCGTGGCGGACCAGGCGTCCATGATCTCGATCGACTTCTTGGCGTATCTGCTGTCCCGGGTGAAGTACCAGGCGAGCGCGTCGGTGTAGGCCGCGATGGCGTCCTGGCGCTCCTCGGTGCACCCGTGGTTGGGGTTGGACGACGAGCCGCACTCCACGACGGCGCGCGGTTGGGGGGTACGCGACAGCGAGGCGTAGGAGCTGCCCATCATGTCGTCGTAGGCGGCCTTCCAGGGCTGCTGACTTGCCGTCACCTTGGAACGTGCGTAGTCGAGTTGGGCCCGGCTCACCAGCACCCCGGGGTGGGTGAAGGCGGCCGGCGCGGCCGAGGCCCGTGGGGCCGGTCCGCTGAGCTGAAGGCTCAGCAGACCGGCCAGCAGGGCGAGAACACTGAGTAACGCGGTTCTGGTTCGTGCCATCCGATGACCCCTTATGTTCATGGATGAGAACGCAGTTCCCACATACGGACAGGAATGGCCTGGACCATAAGGGCCACCCGTGAACATGTCAATGCTCGGAGCGATGCTCCGGGCACCCCGGCCCCTCCTTCAGAGGCTGCGTGCGGTGATGTCGCCACGGGAGGTGGTGGCGCGGATGTCGAGTTCGGCGGTGCCGTCGTTCTTGAGGGCGTCGCTGACCCGGCCGTAGCCGGTTTCGGCGTCCAGGGCGGCCGAGACACCGACGGCGGCACCGACCGAGATGTCGCCGGACTGGGCGCGGAGCACGACCCTGCCGCGCACCGCCTCGGCGATCCGGATGTCACCCCGCATGGCGCTGATCTCCGCGGGGCCACCCAGCCGACCCACCTCGACGTCGCCGTCGAGCGCGGTGAGGCGGACGCTCGCCGCCTCGTCGATCTTGATCTGGCGGTACCCGCCGTCGAAGACGATGTCGCCGAGGCGGCCGACACCCCGGAACTCGGCAGCGGCGGCCTTGACCTCGACGCGGGAGCCGGCGGGCAGTTGGACGGTGATCTCCACGGATCCGGAGGGGCCGATGAGCCGGTTCTTGGACTCGGGAGCGTGGATCCGCAGGACGCCGTCGGCGTAGGCCACGGCGGTCTGCTCGGCGGCCTGGACGTCGCGGCTCCTGGAGGGGTCGACGGGCCGGACCTCGACGGTGGTGTCGGCACGGTCGGCGGCGATGAACTGGACGCGTCCGGCGGGGATGGCCAGGACGGCGGAGATCGGGGCGGGGGTGTCGAACTTCTGCATCATGTTCTCCGGTGCTCGATCGTTGTTTCCGATGTCAGAAACGCTACGTTGCTTTCCAGATTCCAACAACAAGTTCGTTGCATAGAATTGACATCAGTGCAGCTCAAAGCGCGAAAACTGTTGCAATGGGCTTTGAGGTAACGCAACGAAGAGCGCTGCGTTCATTGCAATGAGCGAGAAGTGAACGCTATTGTGGGGGCCGGGACGACCACGAACGATCACCAAGGAGACCGCGATGCCGGGAGGCAGGCTCACCCAGCAGGAACGCCAGCAGATCGCGCTGGGGCTGGCCGACAGCCTCCCCTACGCCGAGATCGCCCGGCGCCTCGACCGTCCGACCTCGACGGTCACGCGCGAGGTGATGCGCAACGGCGGCCCCACCGCCTACCGCGCCGACCTTGCCCACCGCGCCACCGAACGCCGCGCCCACCGGCGCAGGCCCGCCCCCTCGCGCGGATCGGCGTCGGCCCCCCAGCCACCTGGGCGCGACGCCGAGGCCGTGGCCGCGTACGAGGAGACGCTCACCACCGTCCTCATGGCCTCGGGCCTGCCCAAGATGACGGCCCGGGTGCTGACCTGCCTGTTCACCACCGACGCGGGCAGCCTCACCGCGTCCGAACTCGCCCAGCACCTCCAGGTCAGCCCGGCGTCCATCTCCAAGGCGATCGCCTTCCTGGAGAGCCAGAGCCTCGTCCGCCGGGAACGCGACGAACGCCGCCGCGACCGCTACGTCGTCGACGACGAACTCTTCTACCAGGCGACGATCGCCAGTGCCCGATCCAACGACCAACTCGTCGAAACCGCACGCCAAGGCGTCGCCGTCCTCGGCCCCCACACTCCCGCCGCCACCCGCCTGGAGAACATCGCCCGCTTCCTCGACTTCATCAGCGAGAGCATCACCCGCGCCGCCGAACAGGCCCGCGAGGTCCTCCACACCAAACCCGGACCAACCTGAAAACGTGGTTCCGCGGCGACGCCGGATGCCGCCAGAGGACGCCGTCAGAGGCACCGTCAGAGGACGTCGTACGTCAGGTGCGTCGCGGTCGTTGTCGGGGTCACGCTCCGCTGGACCAGTGTGCGCGGCGCTCCGCCGGTGAACAGCGGCGTCCCGGCACCCAGCACGACGGGCGCGAGGTGCAGCGACAACACGTCGACCAGCCCCGCCTCGATCGCCGAGCCGACCGTGGCGCCACCGCCCATGAGGACGACGTCGAGGTCCTTGCCGCTGTCCGACGACGCCGCCTCGGCGCGCTCGCGCGCGGCGGCGACGGCGTCGGACAGGCCGGTGGTGACGAACGTCCAGTCGAGGTCGGTGAGCCGCACCGCCCTTGGCGGCGAACTGGTCACCACGACGAACGCGGGCTTGGCGACCTCGCCGGCGCCGTAGCCGACCGTGTCGTCCCAGCCGCCCGGCCCGTCGACCACGTCGAAGAGCCGGCGCCCGAGGACGACGGCGCCCGAGCGGGCGGTCCCCTCGCCCAGGACCCGGCGGTCGTCGGGGTCATCGGAGAACGCCCAGGTGTGCAGGGCCTCGCCACCGGTGCCCAGCCCACTGTCCGGGCCGGGGTCGGGGCCGGTGACGAAGCCGTCGAGGGAGACCGAGATGTCAGCGATGATTCGAGTCATGTCAGGGCAGACCCGAACCCCCACCCGAACTCATCGCTCACGCACGAAGACGGTGCGTTGACCGCTGGTCCGGAGAACGCCGACGCTACATACTTGCCAGTCAACACGCAAGTTACTTGGTAAGATATCCGCATGGTCACCACTCGCCGTACCCAGCAGGAGCGCCGCGCCCAGGCCGAGGCCGCGCTGCTCGGCGCGGCCGCCGAACTGGTCGTCGAGCACGGTGTGCGGTCGCTGACGCTGGCACGGGTCGGCGAACACGCGGGGTACAGCCGCGGGATCGTCACCCACCACTTCGGGTCCAAGCAGGCCCTGATCGAGCGACTGGCCCGCGCGACACAATCCGGCTTCGTCCCCGGGCTCGCGGACCTCCCGCCCGGACTGGACCGGCTCCTGCGACTCGTCGACGGCTACATCGGCGCCTCCGGGGGCGCCGGGACGATGAACCGGGCCTTCCTGCTGCTGTGGGCCGAAGCGGCCACCGCGTCCGAACTGGCCCCGATCTTCCGCGAGCGCGACGAGGCGTTCCGCTCCGACCTGCGCGTCGACGTCACCGCCGGGATCGCCGACGGCGACGTGCGCGCGGACGTCGATCCCGACGACGTCGCCATCGCGATCCTCGGACAGCTGCGCGGGATCGGGCTGCAATGCCTCCTCGACCCCCACACCGTCGACATCGCACGGCTGCGCCACACCGTCACCGACCACTGGCGCCGGGCATTGCGCGTCCCATGAGCGGTATCGCCGTTGGGGGCCGCTGTCCGGCCGCGCGCGTCAGGTGGTGGCCAGCAGCAGGTCTTCTCCGCTCGACGGCCGGAGGCCGTCGGTGCGGTCGGCGAAGTAGCGCTCGGCGAGCGAAGCTCCCGACACATGCCGCACGTCGCCGAAACCGGCTTCGCGGGCCAGTTCCAGCATCGCGGATGGTGAGTAGAAGCTGATGAACGGCGTTCCGGACGCCTGCGCGCCGTCCCTGCTCGCCCGGAAGCCGGGGCGATCGGCGGCGTCGAGCAGTTCGATCGGCAGCAGGAAGGTCATGGCGAGCGTCGAGCCGGGCACGAGCCCGGCGATCTGGCGCAGGGTGGCCGCGATGGCGTCTTCGGTGAGGTACATGGTGACGCCGGTGGAGACGATGACCGCGGGGCTGCTCGCGTCGAAACCGGCCGCGGCGAGTTGCTTCAGCCAGTCCTCGCTCGCCTCGAAGTCGACCGGCACCAGCTGCAGCCAGTCGGGGACGCCGTAGCCGAGTTCGTGCAGGCGATGGCGTTTCCATGCCTGCGGTCCCGGCTGGTCGACCTCGAAGACCCGCACCCGGGCGGCGGTCTCCGGCCTGCGCTGGGCGAAGGTGTCCAGACCGGCTCCCAGGATGACGTACTGGGTGACGCCGTGGCCGGCCCGCTCGACGATCAGGTCCTCGATGAAACGGGCGCGGGCCACCATGGCCGCCCGGAACCCTCTGGTGGTGTCCGGGTCCATGTCGGGGCGGCGGCGCCAGTCGGCGTCCGGGGCCGCCAGCCGCAGGCCGATCTCGTCCTCGAACACATGCGGCGGTGTGTCGACCTGGACATGCATCGCCCGCCAGAGGGCGGTCCGCACCGCGGTACTGTCCGGCGCCCCGGTCCGCTCGTCCGCCACGGCGTTCCCCTTTCCTCTTTCCTCGCGGTCAGTTCGTGCCGGGAGCCTGGAGGCTCCACAGCCGCCCGTCGGGGTCCCGGACGGTCGTCTCCCTGGTCCCGTAATGGGTGTCCTCGAACGGCGTGACCACCTCGACGGCGGGGTCGGGACGGAACCCGTCCGCGTCCGCCACCTTCAGCACGATCCGCGTCTGGGGCTCCTGGTCCTCGGGGACCTCGGCGATGAAGACGTACGGCCCGTCACCGTTGCGGAGCTGACCGGAGTCGTGGTCGGTCGCGAACTCCAGCTCGTACCCGAGCGCCTGGAAGAACCTCGCCGACTTGCCCCAGTTGTGGGTCGTCAGGAACACGGCCTCGATTCCTTCGGTCGCCATGTCAGCCCTCCTTCTCGATCGATTGCTGTTCGTGCCCATGGGCGTCGTCGAGGTAGGCGCGCAGCGCGTCGGCGACCAGCGCCGACAACGACATGCCCGACTCGATGGAGTGGTACTTGACCTGCTTGATCAGCTCGATCGGCAGGTACACGTTGAACTGCTTGACTTCCCTGTCACCCACGAGTCCGATGCTAGCATCCTAGCAAGCTAGATGACGAGGGGCCCTACTCCATCCCCCGCTTCCCCGGCGCCCAGAACGGCTTGGTGAGCACCGCGCGCCGGTCCCAGCCCGCCTCCCGGACGAGCACCTGCCGCACCCGCTGCACGGTCCGGGCCTCCCCGGCGACGTAGGCGATCCCGCCCGGCTCGGGGGCGAGGCGGCGCACCGCGTCCGGGAGTGAAGTGCCGCCCCTGGTCAGCCAGTCGAGGCGGTCCGAGTGGGTCAGCGGCAGCCGGTCCGCGGCCGTCTCCGTCTCCACGCAGCCGGAGACGCGCGCCCCGGGCGGCAGGGCGGCCAGCATCGCCCCGAAGGCGACGGACGCCGTCTCCTCCCCGACGAAGACGTGGTGCGCGGCCTCGGGCCGCAGCGTGAACGACCCCTCGGGCCTGCCGAGCCGGACCCGCGCGCCGACCTCGACACTCCCGCCCCAGCGCGCCCCCGGCCCCGCTTCCGCGTGGTCCAGCACGCACAGCTCGACGGCGCCGGAGGGGTCGTAAGCCCACACGGAGTACGTACGACGGGTCAGCCCGGAGCCGACCAGGACGCGCACCTGCTGCCCGGGGCGGACATCGAGCCCGGCGAGGGCGGCGCCCTCGATGCGCAGCCGGCGCATACGGGCCGCGATCGGCTCGGCCTCGGTGACGGTGCCGCGGAGCATCAACAGGTCCAGGACCGGGTCCAGCAGCGTGGGCATGGGAGTGCTCCTCGGGGAACTCGGGGGCGCGCGGGGAGAGTTGGACGGCCATGGCCGAACCAGAACGCGATAGTACGCGTCTCCGAGCAAATGCGATAGTGCGCGACTTGGCGGTGCGGGCTCCGGGTCCCGGGCGCGGCGCTCAATCGCGCGATGCCGAGGACCGGTTCGCGGAGCCGTTGATCACGAACTGCGAGCCGGGCTCCTTCACCACATCGCCCTGAGCCGAGTCGGTGATCCTCACGTTCGTCAGCGTGGCGTCGCCCCGCGCCCCGCCCATCGCGAGGATCCCGGACCCGTTGTTGGACTTGCCGATGGTGACGTGTCCGATCTGGACGCCGGGCATCGCGCCGCCGCCCGTCTTGAACTGGATGCCGTCGTAGGTGGAGTCATGGATGTCGGTGTCGCGGATCGTGACCCCGGGGATGTCCTGGCCCTGGGCGAACAGGGTGATCGCGCCGAACTCCTGCGCCTCGCCCCAGAACGCGCCGCCCGTGCGGTACAGGCCGTTGTTGGCGATGAGCGTCCTGCCCGAGAAGGGCAGCGGGTCGTGGTCCGTGGCCAGCATGATCCCCGGGTAGTTCATGGTGTCGGAGATCAGGTTGTTCTCGATCGTGTTGCCGTAGCCGCCGTAGACCGCGATGCCGTTGGCCCGCCAGGGCAGTTGGACGGTGTTGTTGCGGAAGTGGTTGTCGTGGCCGATGTCCGTCGAGGTGTCCTTCACGTACTTGTTGGCCCAGACGGCGAGCGCGTCGTCGCCGGTGTTGCGGAAGGAGGAGTTGTACACGGTCGAATTGCGGGTGCCGTTGGTGAAGTTGACGCCGTCGGCGTAGGTGTCGCGGATCCGTACGCCGCTGAACTCGAGGCCGTCACCGGGCCCCCACAGCGCGGGGATGTTGGAGTAGTCGCGGCCGACCCAGGCGCCGACGTTGGCGTGCTCGATCCACACATTGGTGATCTTGGTGTTCCTGCCGAAGCGGCCATTGAGCCCGACCCCGCCCTCGGCGCCGCCGTCACCGCCGCGGATGGTGCCGGAGCCGAAGATGGCGATGTCGGAGATCTTGGTGTTGTCGTCGATGTCGAAGCCGAAGTTGCCCTCGTGGGGGTGGTTGATGCCGCCCGCCTCCTGGGGCGGGATGAGCGAGTAGAGCTGGGAGTGCCACATGCCGGCACCGCGGATGGTGACGTCCCGGATGCCCACCTGGTTGTACTGGCCCTGGTTCTGCGGGTCGTCGGTCAGGATCTTCTTCTCCTGGCGCCACTGACCCGCGGGGATCCACACGCAGGGGATCGCGCCCTCCTGGTCCGCGGTGACGGCGCGCTGGATGGCGTCCGCGTCGTCGATGCCGTCGTTGGGCACGGCCCCGTAGTCGGTGATGGAGACGCACTCGGCGGGCTTGGTGGCCGGTGCCGCGACCTGCTCCAGATCGATCAGGTCGATGATGTAGAAGGACGCGTCGTCACCGGTGTCCCGCTGCAGCCGGAACTTCGTACCCGGCGGGTAGGTGTCGGTGAGCAGGGCGTGGGACTCGTCGAACAGCCGCCGGGCGTCGCCGCCGGGCCGGTTGGTCAGGCCCTCCGGGTCGTCGGTCGTGCCGTAGAGCCAGCTGTGCTTGGAGGACAGGGTGAGTTTGCGGACGAACGTGCCGTCCGCGTAGAGGCTGATGGTCGCCTCCCTGCCGCCGCCGCCCGCCGCGTCCGGGATCGAGTTGCGGACCACGATCGAGTTGGCCGACGCGGTGGAGCTGAACTCCACGTACTGACCGGTGGTGTCGAGCCGGACCGACTCGCGCCCGGAGGACTCGGTGGCGAAGTTGGTGTGCCCGAAGGTGCGCTTGGCGTCCGTCGTCAGCAGGGTGCCGTCGTACCGGCCGTCCTCCGCCTCGTACTCGAGGTACGGCACGGCGGCTCCGCGCCCGACCACGAGGGAGCGGGCGAAGGTGTTGTTGTCCTCGTTGGTCTCGGCCACGGTGCCGGTGGCGTCCGCCGTCGCGGTGAGCGTCGCTCCCCCGCTGGTGGCGGTCCAGTCGCCGGCGATCGCCACGGTGGCCGTGCCACCGGCCGGGATGGCGCCCGCCGTGCCGTTCAGCGTGGTCCCGCCGACGGTGAGCCGGGTGACCGATCCGGCGGGCACCGCGCTCGTACCCCTGTTGTGCACCGCGACGGTGAAGGTGACCTTGGCACCGACGGCCGGGCCGGCGGGGTTGGTGGTGATGCCGGTGACCTCCAGGTCCGGTCCTGGGGCCTGGCCGACGACCAGCTTCGAGGCGGCGTTGCGGCTGTTGTTGGTGTTGTCGAGCTCGGGGACCGTGTCGGCCGGGTCGACGACGGCGGAGACGGTGTAGCTGCCCATGGGCCGCTTACCGACCTTGACCGGCACCTTCAGCGACGCGCCCGGTGCGAGCACGCCGACGGCGCCGCTGCCGGCGACCGCGCCCTCGAGGCTGACGTTCACCGTGGTCGCGGGCGCGGCGGCCGTCCCGGCGTTGCGGACCGTCGCCTCGACGGTGACCGCGTCCGCCTCGGAGGGCGACTCGGGCGACCAGGTGAGTTCGGTGACGGTCAGATCGGGGGCGGGTGCGGCCGTGCCGACGACCTCGAACTCGGCGACCTGTCCGCCGCCGGCCCCCGTGTTGCCGAAGAACCGCAGGCGTACGTCCGCGTACCGGCCCGTGACCGGGATGGTCACCGTGTTCTTGTTCTGTGACGGGCTGAAGGTGTAGTCGGCCCGGTCCTTCAGCGAGGTGAAATCGGACTCCCCGGCCGCCCGTCCCAGCACCTGAACGCTCTGCGAGCGGGTGGACCAGACGGGATCGGGGTTCAGCTTGACGACGACGCCGGTCAGATCCGCGTCGGCGCCGAGCCTCGCGGTCAGCGTCGAGGACTGACCGCTCGCCTCCCAGTAGGTGGCGGTGCTGCCGTCGTTGGCGTTGCTCGCGATGTAGTCCTGGGTGGTCGACGACGCCTCGATCGGCTTGCGCAGGGCCAGGTTGGTGCCCGCGGGCGGGTTCCCGGGCGGCTCCCCGGCGGCCTCCCCGCGCACCTCCACCTCGGCGAGCTGGGCGGCGTTCCAGCCCGTGTTGCCGGTCACCTGTACGCGCACATACCGCGCCTCGGCCGTGACGTCGAACGCCACGGTGTTGCCGGACGATGGCGAGAAGTCCTTGCGCACGTCCGGAACCACGGTGGTGAAGTCCTGGCCGTCGGCGGCGGCCTGGATCCTCACGGCCTCGGTGCGGGACTCCCACGACGCGGGGAGCTTCAGTACCACCTCGTCGATGTCCGCCTTGCCGCCGAGGTCGACCTGCACCCACTGTGGGAACGAGCCCGCGGGACCCTCCCAGTAGGAGGCCTGGCTGCCGTCGGTGACGTTGCTCGCCGGGTAGGAGCCGTGTGCCCCACTGGCTGTCACCGGCCTGCCCAGCGCCAGATTCGCTCCCTCCGCGACCTGGGCTCCCGCCGCGGCGTGGGCTGTCACGGGCAGCGGCCCGACCGTGAGCAGACCCACCGTCACAAGCCCGGCGGCCAACCGCCGGCCGTGCTGACTTCTTCTCATGAGGCCCTCTCGATCCCTCGCCCTGAACCTGGAGCCGAGCCCGCCGCAGTGCAAGAGTTGAGTGATTCAGTCAATCTTTTGCGGCGATACTTTGTCAGATTTCTACCGCTCATCGACTTTGTCAACGACCGGGCGGGTACGGATCGTTCGGGAACGCAGCGGCCGACGGCCGTACGGGACGGTCAGGGAAGTACGACCAGTTCACGGCTGGTGCGGTTGAGCCGTTCACCTCCGTCGTCGGTGCAGATGACGATGTCCTCGATGCGGGCTCCGAACCGGTCGGGAAGATAGATGCCCGGCTCTACGGAGAAGGCCATACCAGGCTCCAGCGGCAGGGCGGAGCCCGCCACGATGTAGGGCTCCTCGTGCGTCTCCAGCCCGATGCCGTGACCGGTGCGGTGGATGAAGTGCGGCCCGAAGCCGGCGTCCGTGATGACGTCCCGGCCGATCGCGTCCAGTTGCTCGGCGGTGATGCCGGGCCGCACCGCGTCGGTCTGGGCGCGCTGGGCGGTCAACAGCACCTCGTACAGCCGCAGGTACTCCGTCGGGGGCTCGCCGACGACGTAGTCGCGGGTGGAGTCGGAGCAGTAGCCGTCTTCGGTGGTCCCCCCGATGTCGACCACCACGGGGTCACCGGGCTGGATCACCCGGTCCGACAGCTCATGGTGGGGACTGGCGCCGTGGGGTCCGGAGCCGACGATGACGAAGTCGGTCCGCACATGGCCCTCGGCCGTGATGGCCTCCGCGATGTCCCTGCCGACCTCGCGTTCGGTGCGTCCGGCGCGCAGCCACTCGCCCATGCGGGCGTGCACCCGGTCGATGGCGGCCCCCGCCCTGCGCAGCGCCTCCGCCTCGGCCTCGGTCTTGCGGATCCGCAGCCGGCCGAGCACCTCTCCGGCGAGCGCCTGGCCGGCGTCGGGCAGCGCGGCCCGGAAGGCGACCACCTTCTCGGCCCACATGTGGTTGTCGACGCCGACCCGCGCCATACCGGCGGGCAGCCTGGCCGCGACGAGGGCATACGGGTCCTCGGTCTCGGCCCATCCGGCGATCTCGATGCCGAGGTTCCCGGCCGGGGACGCGAGCGCGGCGGGCCGCTCCAGCTCGGGCACCAGGAGGAAGGGGTCGCCGTCCACGGGGAGCACGAGACAGGTGAGCCGCTCCAGGGGAAGGGCGTGGTAGCCCGTCAGATAGCGCAGGTCGGCGCCGGGACTGATCAGCAGCGCGCCCAGACCCGCGTCGGCGGCGGCCTCGCGGGCGCGCTCCAGACGGTCGGCGGGGTAGAGATCGGTGGGGATCACGGGGAGTTCTCCATCCTGGTGTCGAGCCGGGCCGAGCCGAGGCGGCAGGCCGGACCATCCTCCACCGGCCGGGGCCCCGCACGGCCTCAGCCTCCACAGAGTGCGGCTCAGCGGCAACCCGACAAGGGCACGGGTCCCGCTTCCCGCAGGATGTCTTCCACTCGACGACGCCGAGCTCGCGCGGCACGCGGGCAAACGGTCCATTCGAACTCGGCCACTGCCAGCCGTCTCGCCACCGGCGCCCGGAACCGGATACGGCCTCGGGTGTATTTACGTCGGTGGGGGCGACAGGCGTCCCTGAATTATCGCCGGCCGCTCACGGCCAATGACTCGATCACCGTTCCGCAACCGCGCAATTTCGTCGCGGGGAGACGGGGTGACACGTTGCCGAAAGTCGGCTCGGCGGATGCCGGCCAGCCTCGCTCCCCACATCCAAGCCGTTGACCAGCGCAAATGCAGAAGTCCGGCTGGAGCACTAACAGTTAACGAACTGATTGGCGCACGCAAGTACTCGGTCTCGGCCACATTGGTTCGCCGAAGGGTGACCGAGATCCCGGACGTTTCACGTTCAAACATCCCAATCGTCTTGAATCAAAAGAGACATTGCGGACATTGATGCCATATTTGGCCCGACGCAGCTAACACGAGGCCTTACCGGGCGACAAGACCGCAATCGTCCTCTGACATCACATAATTTACTAGTCATGAACACAATCAGCTTAGGCCGAAACTGAGACCCTAAGATCGTTGACCCCCCGAAAGAAGCCCAGTTACCTTAATCAGCGAACCCGATCAGTAAGGAAATCCCTCCTCAAGGGTCACGCATTTGCGGGAATGGCCACCAACAATGGGTGGCCAGGGTCGAATTTCGCTGGACTCGCCGCTCCGATATACCGCAGCAAGCGGACGTATGTCGTCGATTTCATCGCGCCGTCGTGGCGTTTCAGGGCCCCGGCTTAAGCCAATGCAACATCGTCGGCAGTCGGGACGGAGATGAGGGTGATGCACATGGTGGATTCTGTCTTTGTCATGCCGGGAACGGTTGCTGCCCCGCGCGGAGGCATCCTGCGCGATCTGCACAACCGTTACGAGGCCGTACGCGAGACGCTGGCCCGCATCGACAAGGCGGCCCTGGAAATGGGGCTGCCCAACATCAGTGCCCGGCTTGTCGAACAGAACGAGACGAGCGACCGGCGCGGCCCCGAAGTGCAGTATCTGGAAATCTTCGCGGTCAGCATCGCGACACACGACATGCTGATCGCCGAGGGCGTCAAGCCCTTCGCGATCGTCGGGCAGAGCATCGGGGAGCTGTGGGCCCTGGCCGCCGCGGGGCACCTGGCCGTGGAGGACGCCGCGCGCCTGGCCGTGGCCCGGTCCCAGGTACTGACCCGGCAGAGCTGGGGCGGAAAGATGCTCGCGGTCGGCGTGGACGGCCGCCGCGCGGAGTCGCTCGCGGAGCTGATCAACCATCCCCATCTGGTACTGGCCTGCGAGAACGCCCCTCGGCAGAGCGTCATCAGCGGCCCGGAAGCATTGATCGCGCATGTGGAGCGAGTGGCCGACGCGCTCGGCTGGCCAAGCCTCCAACTCGACGTCCCGCATCCGACCCATACTCCGGCGATGGCACAGGCCGCCCGGGACCTGCGGGAATCCGCGCCACGCGTTCCGTACGGCGCCGGGCGCTGGCGGGTGTGCTCCCCATGGCTGGGGAGGGACGTCGGCGACGACGACCCGGTCGACCTGGTCGCCGGCGCGCTCACCTCCCGGGTCCGGATCCTGCACACCATCCGTGACCTGCACGCGGCCGGGGCCGACGCCTTCGTCGAGTGCGGGGAGTGGCCCGTCGTCACCAAGTTCGTCGAGGCGTCGATCCCCGGGGTGCAGTGTGTCGTCCCGCTGAGCGAGAGCGACCCGGTCGAAGCCGTCCGGACGCTGGCCGCCGAGTCCACCGGCGGTGGCCCGTTCCGCTCGCGCCTGGCGGCACCGTCGAGCAACGGACACGGTCCCGTCGCGCGGGTGAGTGAGCCCGCGCCGACCGGATCGGTCGCGGCACTCGCCGTCGCCGATCTGCCGGTCCCGGCCGCCGTGTCCGCACCGGCCACGGCCCCGGTGTCCTACGTGGCCGCCCCCGTCCCCTCCCCGGCCCCCGCGGCTCCTCCGGTTCCGGCCGCCCCGGTTCCGGCCGCCCCCGCGGCTCCGGCTGCCCCCGCCGTCGTCGCCCCCGCCGTCGTCGCCCCGGTCGCGGCCGCCCCGGTCGCCTCGCCGTCCGCTGCCGGGGTGGACTACGAAACGGTGCTGGCGGAGTTGCGGACGCTGTACGGCGACTTCCTGGGCTACCCGCCCGATCTGCTCGGTGAGGACGACGGTCTGGAGGCCGAGCTGGGGGTGGAGTCGCTCAAGCAGGTCGCCCTGCTCGGGATGGTGTCCGACCGGTACGACCTGCCCGATCTGCGGTCGAACTCCTCTCTGCTGACCGTCGGCACGCTGCGCCGGATCGCGGAGGCCGTCGTCCAGGCCCGGGCGGGGGGCGCCGGGGTATGACCTCCACGGAGAACCTGCGGGGTCGGGTCGCCCTGGTGACAGGGGCCGCGAAGAGCCTCGGCGCGGACATCGTGCGCCGCTTGGCGGGGAGCGGGGCCCACGTGATCGTCAACTACTTCCACTCGGTCGACCAGGCGAAACAGCTGCGGGCGGAGCTGGAGCAGGCCGGCCACAGCTGCGAGTTCATCCGCGCCTCAGTGGCCAAGACCAGCGAGATCGACCGGATGTTCGACCTGGTCCAGGAGCGGCACGGTGGCCTGGACATTCTGATCAACAACGCCGCGGGCGGGGCCTTCCTGCCGCTGTTCGACATCGACGACACGTACTGGCAGCGGGCCTGGTCCACCAATGTGATGGCCGCCTACCACTGTTCGCGCCGGGCGGCCGAGCTGATGGCGGGACGGGACGGCGCGAGCATCCTGTGTCTCTCCAGCGTCGGGGCGCACCAGCCGGTTCCGGGCTACGGCCCCGGCGGTGTCACCAAGGCGGCCCTGGAGTCGCTGGTCCGCTATCTGGCACTCGAGCTGGTCGGCCAGGGCATCCGGGTCAACACGGTGCTGCTGGGCTCCGTCGCCAGCGAGATCGTCGTCAACCTCGACGCCCCGGCGGCGACGCCCGGTGGACCGGCCGAGGCCAGCGAGCTGATGAGCCGTACCCTCTCGACGCCGGAGGCGGCCAAGTTGATCGTCCACCTCCTGCACGAGGACGCCGGCTTCATCACCGGGCAGACCATCGTCGCCGACGGCGGCATCAGCATCGGCGGGATGCAGGGCCTGCGGCTGCACAGCAGGCTGGCGGACCAGGTGAGCAGGCCCACCAGGCGCCAACCGGTGCCGGCGGCGGCAGCGACGGCGGCGTCGGCCGAGGCGAGCCGCCCCGCCCCGGAACAACCGGCCGCTGCCCACCCGGCGCCCGCGTTGGCACCGGCACCGGTGGCCGCCCCGGCACCGGAGCGAACACCGGAGACGCCCGCACCCGCACCCGCACCCGCACCGGCACCAGCGCCAGCGCCCGCCTTGGCATCCGCGGCGGACCCGGCACCGGGCAACGCACCAGCCCCAGCGCCCCACCAGCCACCGGAGGCGGACCCCGAAGCCGTCGCCGTGGTCGGCCTCGGCCTGGTCCTCCCCGGCGCGAACAACACGGCGGAGTTCTGGGACCGGTTGCGCGAGGGCGCCCTGATCGCCAGCGAGCCGTCCGCCTTCGACCTGAAGCACTTCTGGGCGCCCACCCGGGAGGAGACCGACGCCTTCTACGTTCGCGAGGCCGCGTACGTCCAGGGTTTCGTCCCCGACCCCGCCTCGATCGCCGAACCGGACGGCAACGTCGACCGCCCCGGGTGGCCGCGTACCACTCGCTGGCTGCGGCACTGCGCCGTCCAGGCCCTGGCCGGGGTACACCGGCGTCCGACGGACCGGTGGCTCACCACGACCACCGGTATCCACGACCAGACGGGGCTCGGCCCCCAGGGTGTCGTGCTGGGGGACGAGTACCGGCGCATGGTGCGCGAGGCGATCCCCGCCGACCAGGACGGTGACTGGCTGGCCGAGCTGGCCGACCACGCGATCAGCGCGCACTACGGCGGCGACGGCGGGGATCCGAAGGCGTACCTGCCCGCGTCCGTCTCCCGCGACGCGCTGCGCGGGCTGATCCCCGACGACGCGCAGCACCTGACCCTCGACGCGGCCTGTGCCAGCGGGTTGTTCGCGCTGGACGCGGCGGTCAAGGCGCTGCGCGAGGGTTCCTGCGATGTGGCGCTGGCCGGTGGCACCTCGGTGATCGAGCCGATCGGGTTCACCCTCTTCTGCCGGGCCCAGGGCATCTCGATGAGCGGCCGGATACGCCCCTTCGACAAGGCGGCCGACGGAACCCTCATCGGTGAGGGCTCCATCATGCTCACCCTGAAGTCGTACGCGCGGGCCGTGGCGGACGGCGACCGGGTGCTCGGTGTCATCCGGGGCACCGGTCTCGCCGCCGACGGCCGGGGAAAGGGCATTCACGCTCCGGCCACCCGCGGGCAGGAGCTGGCGATCGCCCGCGCCTGGGCCGACGCGGGCGTCGAGGCCGACGACGTGGACTGGGTGGTGGCACACGGCACCGGCACGCCGGTGGGCGACGAGATCGAACTGCGTTCGCTGCTCTCCCGGTTGGGGGCGCGGAAGCGGGCGTGCCTGCTGACGTCGAACAAGCAGGTCTTCGGGCACACCGGCGTGCTGGCGGGCCTGGTCTCGGTCGCGCACGCGCTGGTCGCGCTCGAACGCGGGGCGGTACCCGGCCAGCCCGTGGTCACCGATCCGCACCCGCTGCTGGAGGACGGCACGCGGCTGACCGTGCCGGTCAGGGACGCGCCCTGGCCGACGGACGACGCGCGGCCGCGCGTGGTCGGCGTGTCGTCGTTCGGCCTCGGAGGGGCGGACGCGCATGTGGTCCTGTCCGACCGGGTGCCGTCGGCCGCCCCCGCGCAGCGGCGGGGCGGTGCCGCTCCCGCGGACACGGAGCAACTGGTCGTCGTGGGCTGGAACACCCACCTGCCCGGTCTGGACACCGCCCAGGTGCCCGCCTGGCTGAGTGGTGACGGCCCGCTCCCGGAGGCCGACTTCGGCATGCCGTACCCCCTGCCGTCCCCGCGTGAGGTGCGCATCCCGCCGCTGACGATGCGGCATATGGACCCCGCCCACCTGATGATGCTCCAGGCCCTCGGCCCGCTGCTGGACCAGCTCGGCGAGCCGGGCGTCAGCCTGCGGCCCACCACGGCGGTGATCGTGGGAGCGACGCTGCCGACCACCCACAACACCCGGGCCGCGCTGCGGGTGCACGCCGGCGAGTGCGCCACCACGTTCGACATCCTGCCCGACCCGGTGCGGGCACAGACGCTCAAGGAGTACCTCGCGAAGGGGATGGCGGAGGCCAAGGGGGTGATCCCCGGCGATCTGAACGAGGACGACTTCACCGGGGCGGTCTCCTGCATCCTGTCGGGCCGGGCGGCCAACTACTACGACTTCCGGGGCATGGGCACCAGCGTCTACGCCCACCGGGACTCCGCGCACACCGCTCTCGACCTGGCCCTGCGTCAACTCCGGCACCGCGCCTGCGACCTCGCCCTCGTCGGCGCGGTGTGCCAGCGGCCCATCAGCGGCTGGGACCGCCACCTCGACGATCTGGTGCCGGAGGGCCGGTCCATCGCGGAAGGCGCCGCCGTCCTGGCGGTCACCCGGCTGTCGACCGCGCTGGAGCACGGCCTGCCCGTCCTGGGATCGCTCTCCACTACGGTCGACGCCACCGATCCGGCGTCCCCGGCCACTCCCGGGCACGCCCTTCCCGTACTGACCGACGCCGGGCACACCTATCTGTCGCTGGACGCCCTGCTGGCGGTCCTCAAGGCCGTCGCCACCCGAGCGGACACCGTCGTGACGCCCGCCGCCCCCGGATCACCCCTGATCCGGTTCACCCGGCCGGGCGGCCCGCGTCACCACGGCCCGGCCCAGGAGGAGCCGGCCCGCACCGAGCCGGAGCACGCCGAGGACTTCACCGGCCGCCGTCAGACCTTCCGATTCGTCCCGACGACCCCGCCGCGGAACGGCTCGGCCACGCGATCGATCCCGCCGGGCACCGTCGTCATCACCGACGCCCCGGATCTCGCCGCGGCCGCCGCCGGGCCGGACATCGCCGTCTGGTCAACGCGGCCGGGCCTCGGGGCCGCCACCCACGTCCCGCCCGAGGAGGCCGCGGCCGCCCTGGCCGACCTGCCGTTCATCCCGCGCCACATCCGGGTCCTGTCCCGGCTGCCCGTCCAGGACGACGAGGACGACCTTGGCACCGACGCCGAGGCCACCCGGATGGAGGACCTCCAGGACCTCACGTTCACCACCCTCCAGGCGGCGCTGCCCGCGCTGCGCACCGGCGGCTCGCTCGGCGCGCTCCTGCTCGGCGCGGTGCCGGACGACCTGCCGCCCCCGCTGAGCGGGCTGTTCACCGGCCTCGTCCGCTCCGTACGGGCCGAAGTCCCGCAGTGCGGCGGAGTGACCCTGCTCAGCGACGCGCCGGACGTCGCGACCGCCCTGGACCAGCTGGCGCGTGCGGGCACCGCCCAGGTGCCGACCCACACCCTGGCCTGCCGCGGGGGCGACTGGTTCACCCTGGCCGTCGCCGACGACCACGCGCCGCCGCCCCCGGCGGGAGCGGCCTCGCTGCCGCCCGGCGCGGTCGTGGTCGCCTTCGGCGGCGCCCGGGGCATCACCCCCGAACTCCTCCACGCGATCGCCCGTACCAGCGACCGGCCGCATGTGTACGTCATCGGCCGCACCCCGCTGCCGGAAGCCGACGACGCGCTGCCGCCGCAGGCCGAGTTCATCGCCGCCGAACACCGCAGACGCCCCGGCGCCTCGGTGGGTGAGCTGCGCGCCGCCTACGAGAAGGCCCAGGCACGCCTGGAGGTGCGCCGTACGGTGCGGCGGCTGACGGAACTGTGCGGCCAGGACCGTGTCCACCACCGCGTGTGCGACATCCTCGACGCCGAGGCCACCACCGCCGTCCTCGACGAGGTCGTCGGCCGGCACGGACAGATCGACCTGCTCATCAACACCGTCCTCGACCTGCGGTCGCGTGCGCTGCACGCCAAGACCCTGACCGACTTCCGGGCGGTCCGGGCCACCAAGGCGACCGGTTACCGCAACCTCAAACGGGCCCTGGCCGGGCGTCCGCCCCGGATCTGGTGCAACTTCAGCACCCTGGCGACGCTCGCTCCCGCACCCGGTGACATCGACTACTGCGCCGTCAACGAGTACCTCGCGTACGCGAGCGCCCGGGCCCAGCGGCACGGACCGGAGGGTCACCAGGAGTTGGCGATCCTCTGGAGCGGCTGGCGGGAGGTCGGCGTCGCCAGCAGCGTCACCATGCGGGAGACCCTCAAACGCAACCAGATGGACGCCTACATCAGCACCGAGCAGGGATGCGCCCAGTTCCTCTCGGCCGTGACCCGGCCACCGGCCGGCGGGGTGGCGTTCTTCATCCGGGACGACGAACGCGTCCTGCTGGCCCGGCGTGGGATCAGCACCTACGGTCCGGGTGGGACCAGCGCCTACGGATCCGCCGGTGAGCCGCGGATCCCCGCCCCGGACGCGCCGCCGCCCGCCCCGCCGGATCCGTCGCTGACCAGTCCGCTGCTCGACGGCGTTCTGCACCGCGGCCGGAACTGGGCCGTCTTCACCAAGACCTGGGATCCGCGCACCCTGGCCGAGCGGGACGGGCGGTGGATGCGTCACCACCGGGTCAACGGCGAGTACACGCTGGCCGGCACGTTCACCCTCGAAGCCGCGGCCGCCGCGGCCGCGGCCCTCTGCCCCGGCCTGGCGGTCACCGGGTTCCGCGGGCTCGTCTGCCGGACGTCGATCACGGTCAGGCTCGCCGGACCGCGGCGTACCGTAGCGGTGGAGGCCCGGGTCACCAGCCGGAGCCGCGACGGTGCCGAGGTGGCCGTCCGCATGACGGCGCACCGGATCGGCAAGAACGGCAAGGTACTGCGCTTCAACGACCTGCTGTGCGAGACGACGGTCGTGCTGGCGGATCGCTACCCCGTGCTCGCCGGACCGCCCGACTGTTCGTCCCACGAGCCCGAACCCGATTTCGCGATGCCGGTCTACTCCCCCGACCCGCCGATCTCGCTCACCGGCCCGTTCGCCGGCACCAGCGACTACGCCCGCGGGCCGGACGGGAACAGCGCCAGGTTCGGTCTGGACCACGCCGCGTGGGCCCCGGCCCTGGCGGGGATGACCGTACCGGCGATCCTGCTGGACGCGATGGTGCACCTGTTGCTGCTGCCACCGCGCGGTGACCACCCGCCGCTGGTCGGCCCGATGGCCGGCCTCGACGAGGTCGATCTCAGCGGGCCGGGCAACGACTGCGAACTCAGCGCGGAGAACCCGGACATCCGGCTGCACTGCGACTTCGCCACCGGGGACCTGACCGCCGTGACCGGTCACGGCAAGGTGCTGGCCCGTATCACGGGGGTCACCGCACACGCCCTGGACCACAGCGGAGAGCTGGTCCGGCCCCGCGCCCGCGTTCCCCAGTCGCCCCTTTCGTGACAGCGGAGGAGACAGCAGTGTTGTGGCAGGACATCACGATCGCCGGGACCGGCGCGTGGATACCCCCCATCAGGCCGGAGCAGGAGCCGCGGGGCGGACCGGGCACCGGGCAGCCCTCCATGATGGCGCTCAACGGGTTCACCTCGGCCGCCGTCTCGAAGGACAACACGGCGACGCAGATGGCGGCCCGGGCCGGTCTCAAGGCGCTGCGCCACGCGGACGTGGACAGTGCCTCCTTGAGTCTGCTCGTGCACGCCGGCTTCCAGGACCCGGACCACTACACGCCCTCGGCCTATCTGATGCGGGTGCTCGGGGGAAGGGACACCGCCGGGATCGAGGTCGGCGCCGCCAGTGACGGCGGGGCCGCCGCGCTCGTCGCCGCGGCCGACCACCTCGCCGCCCGGCCGGACGCGAAGGCCGCGCTGGTCACGACCGGTGCCCGGTTCCCGGACGAACGGTGGGGCTACTCCCGGGAGTTGGGTTATGTGGCCGGTGACGCGGGCGCCGCCGCCGTCCTCACCCGGGGGACGGGCTTCGCCCGCCTGGTGGCGACCGCCCATGTCACGGAGTCCCAGCTGGAGGCGCAGACCCGGACCAGGGAGGGCCACACCGGTGTCGCCCGGCGGTCCCCCGTCGAGGAGTCCGGGTTCATGCCCCATATCGACGTGCTGCAGCGGGCCACCCACCGCTGCATCGAGACCGTCCTCGACGAGGCCGCCGTGAAACCGGCGGACATCACGCACGTGGTGCCCATCGCGATCGGCTCGGTCGTGCTCGACATGCTGCTCAGCGGCTCACCGCTCGGCCTCCGTGCCGAGGACACCAGCTGGACCTACGGCCGCCACCTCGGCCACGCCGGCCCGTCCGACGTTCTGCTCGCCCTCGACCGGACGTTCCGCTCCGGCACGCTGCGCGCCGGGGAACGCGTCCTCGTCGTGAGTTTCGGGGTCGGCTTCCGCTGGACCACCGCGCTGTTCGAGGTCACCCGCGATCCGGTCGCCGCGGCACCGGCCGGTCGCTCACACACAGAAGGAGTTTGTCCATGACGGACACGAGTACGGCGACCGCCGCGTCGGTGCCGCTGGCTCCGCGGGCCCTGCCGCTGCTGGGCCATGCGCTGCCCCTGCTCCGCGATCCGCTGGCGTTCATCATGTCCCTGTCCGGCTACCGCGAGATGGTCCGCGTCCGGCTGGGCCCGAGCACCGCCATGATGATCTGTGATCCGGACCTGACCCGGCAGGTGTTCCTGAACGACCGGGTCTTCGACAAGGGCGGCCCGATCTACGACCGGATCCGCGAGGTCATCGGCGACGGCCTGTCCACCTGCCCGTACCCCCTGCACCGGCGGCAGCGGCGGCTGTGCCAGCCGTCGTTCCACCCCACCCGGCTCGCCGGGTACGGGACGGTGTTCGCCCGGGCGGCCGAGGTGAAGGCGGGGTCCTGGCGCGATGGCGACGTCCTCGACATCACCCAGGAAATGATGACGCTGACGACGCGCGCCACCATGGAGACGATGTTCAGCGGCTCGCTGCCGGCGGAGACCATGCGACGGGCCCTCGCCGACACCTCCACCATCGTGACCGCGTTCTTCCGCCGGATGATGACACCGGCCCTGCTGCGCCGGGTGCCGACTCCGCGGAAGCGGCGTTACGACCAGGCCCGGGACCGGCTGGCGGCCACCATCGCGGAGATCATCGCCGAGCGGCGTGCCGATCCCACCGACCATGCCGACCTGCTCTCCACGCTGGTCGCGGCGGTCGACGAGGAGAGCCAGGACGGCCAGAAGCAGCTGAGCGACACCGAACTGGCCGACGAGGCCCTCACGTTCTTCCTCGGCGGGATGGAGACCACGGCCATCACCCTGGCCTGGGCGCTGCATCTGCTCGCCACGAACCCGGACGTCCAGCGCCGTCTCCAGGCCGAGACCCATCAGGTCCTGGCCGGTGGGAAGGTCGATCCCGCGCATCTGCCCTCGCTGGACCTGGCCGCCCGGGTGGTGACCGAGACGCTGCGGCTGTATCCGCCCGCCTGGATGATGACCCGCGCGGTCCGGCAGGACACCGAACTCGGCGGGGTACGGCTCAAGAGCGGCAGCACCATCGTGCTCAGCCCTTACCTCCTGCACCGCAGGCCCGACCTCTACCCCGAGCCCGACCGGTTCGACCCGGACCGCTGGCTCGGCGGTCAGCCCGACCGGGCCACCTACATCCCGTTCGGCGCCGGGGCGCGCAAGTGCATCGGCGACCAGTTCGCCCTCACCGAGGCCATCCTGGCCCTCACCGCCATCGTCGCCCGCTGGGAGCTGAGCCCCGTCGGCGACCAGCCGTTCCAGCCCAAGGTGGAGACCAGCCTGAGTTCGCGCGGGCTGCGTCTGCGGCTCAGTGAGCGTCGGACGAGCGGCACCGGCGACGCCGGACTGCACGCGGCCACGCCGCGGTCCGCACCCGCCCAGCCATCCGCACCCGCCCACCCGTCCACGCCACCGGGCACCGGCGGCTGCCCGGTGAAGCACTAGGAGTGATGCCGTGAAGCCTCACCTGAAGCCCCTGGTGAAGCAGCTTCTCAACGCCCGGAGGGTCAGCCTGCCCAGCGCGGCCCCGGCCGACAGCCTGCGCACTCCTTCCCTCCCTTATCCGAACGGCTGGTTCTGCCTGGCCTTCACCGACGAGGTGCGGCCCGGATCCGTCACCACCCGTCCGCTCGCGGGCACGGAGGTCGTCCTCTACCGGACGGCCAAGGGCGTGCTGCGGGCCGTCCCGCCGCGGTGCCCGCATCTGGGCGCGCATCTCGGGGTCGGCGGTTCGGTCGAGGGCGAGGACATCGTCTGCCCCTTCCACCGGTTCGCGTTCGACCCGGCCGGCACCTGTGTGCGCACGGGTTACGACAAACCACCGCCGAAGGCGTCGCTGGCGCAGTACCCGGTGTGCGAGGCCAACGGCTCGATCTACGTGTGGTGGCACGCCCTCGGCGTGCCACCACAGTGGGAGGTCCCGGTCTTCCCCATGGACGACCGGCAGCCGTACAGCCACGACACCTTCGACATCGCCGGTCACCCGCAGGACGTCATCGAGAACGCCTTCGACTGGGGTCATCTGCCGGCACTGCACGGTCTCAAGGGCCTCGACATCGAGGGCGCTCCGGTGGCCGGGGAGCCGACCAGCACCGTCACCGCGACCGCCCGCGGCACCATGATGCGCGGGTTCCGCCAGTCCTACACGCTCACCGTGATCGGACTGGCCACCATCGCGGCGCGCACGGTCCTGCCCCGGGGCGCGGGCACCCTCTACGTGATGCTGCACGCGACCCCCACCAGCCCGGGGCGCATCCAGCTCCGCTTCGGTACGAAGCTGGAGCTGAACGGCATCCCCGGGGTGCCCGGGGCGGTGGGGCGCGCGGCGGCCATGCCCGTCGCCCGGCTGCTCAGCGCCGTCCTCCAGCGGGTGGCGAGCGTCGACACCGGCGCGGACCTGCTGATGTGGCACTACCAGGAGCATGTCGAGCACCCGAAGCTGGCCAAGGGCGACGGTCCGATCGGCCGGTACCGGCAGTGGGCGCAGCAGTTCTACACGGAACCCACGGGCGGTCTCATGCCACCGCGCCCGCCCCGGGCCGGGGCGGGCCGCTCGGAGGAGTGACCACCGGCGACGGCGGCCCGGGAGCGCTCAGGCCGCTCCCGGGCCGCTTCGGCGGCGAGCACCGTGTTCGACGCGGCCCGGCCGGGCCGGGGAGCTGGAGAGAGGCGACATGGCAGCGGAGAACGGTACGCCCGGCGCCGGGCGACGACTGGCGGTGCTCGGGGCGGGGGTGATGGGCTCGGGCATCGCCGCGCTGGCGGTCGGGCACGGGATCGCGGTGTCGCTGATCGACCCGGACCGGCGGCGGCTGGCCGAGGCCCCGGCGAAGATCGACCACCAGGTACGGATGGCACGGCTGATGGGCGCGCTGCCGGATGAGGACGTCCCCGGCGCTCTCGTCACCGGCCCGTCGCTCGCCGACCTGCCGACGGCCGGTGACCTGGCCCCCACCGCGGTGATCGAGGCGGTCACCGAGGACGCCGAGGCCAAGGCGAAGGTTCTCGCGGAGGTGTCCGCGCTGGTCGCGCCCGGCACCCCGATCATCTCCAACACATCGTCGATCCCCATCGACGAGCTGGCCCTGGCGACGGCGCGGCCGGTCGATCTGGTCGGCACCCACTTCATGAATCCGCCCTGTCTGATCCGGACGGTCGAGGTCATCCGGGGCACCCACACCGGCGAGGCGACCCTGGACGCGCTGCGGGCGCTGCTCACCGCGCTGCGCCGGGAACCGATCGTGGTCGACGACGCACCGGGCTTCGTCACCAGCCGGATCCTGCACCCCATGATCAACGACGCGGCCCGGGTGGTGGCGGCGGGCACCGCGAGCGCCGAATCGGTCGACCGGCTCATGCAGGGGTGCCTGGGCCATCCGACCGGCCCGCTGCGCACCGCCGACCTCATCGGTCTCGACAACCTGGTCGACTCGCTGTGGGTGCTGCACCGCCGGACCGGCGACGAAGGTTGCCGCCCCTGTGACTTGCTGCTGGAGCTGGTGCGCGCCGGCCACCTGGGCCGCAAGAGCGGGCGCGGCTTCTACGAGTACGAGGGAGAACGGGTATGACCACGTCATCCGACCAACCGGTGCCGGATTCCAGCGTCGTCCAGACGGAGATGCTGGGGTACCTGGCGAAGCGTACGGGCACCACCTGGGCGACCGACAAGGACGTCTTCGGCTCCGGTGGGCTGTCCTCACTCTTCGCCATGGAGCTGGTGGTGCATCTGGAGAAGTCGTACGGCATCACCATCCGCGGCGCCGACCTGCGGATGGAGAACTTCCGTACCGTGCGGCGGATGGCCGCGCTGGTCGAACGGCTCCGGCAGCCCGCCCCCGGCGGCTCCGGTGCGTGAACCCGTCGCCGCGGCGGCCTCGGCCGTCACCGAACTGGTCGGCGACCGGGCGTCCGGCTGGGACCTGGCGGGCCGGCTGCCCGAGGACGTGGTGCGGAAACTCGGCGCCACCGGGCAGCTCGCCGCCCAGATCCCGGCGCGGTACGGCGGCGCGGGGTGGAGCAGCGCGGACAACGGCGAGTTCACCGCCCATGTCGGCAGTCTGTGCGGCTCGCTGCGGAGCGTCATGACCTCGCAGGGCATGGCCGCGTGGACCGTGGAACGGCTCGGTGACCCGGAGCAGGCGGCGGAGCTGCTGCCACGGCTCGCCTCGGGCGCCACCGCGGCCGTGGCCTTCAGCGAACCCCAGGCGGGCAGCGACCTGTCGGCGATCGAGACCACCGTCACCGTGGACGGGGACACCCTGCGGCTCAGCGGCCACAAGAAGTGGGTGACCGCCGCCGCGTACGCCGACCTGATCCTGGTCGTCGCCCGGATGGCGGAGGGAGGTGCCGTGGTGGTCGTGGACCGGACCGCCCCCGGGGTGCGGGTGCGACGGGTGGCCGATCCGCTGGGCTGCCGGGCGGCCGGGCACGCGGAGGTCCGGCTGGACGATGTGCGGCTGCCGGTCAGCAGGCTGCTGGGCGGCGGTCGGCAGCCGCTGTCCCTGCTCGTGACGACGGCCCTGGCCTACGGCCGGATCTCCGTCGCCTGGGGCTGTGTCGGGATCCTGCGGGCCTGTGTGGCGGCGGCCGTCGAGCACGCCGGATCCCGGCACCAGTTCGGCCGGCCGCTGGGGCGGCACCAGCTCGTCGCCCGCCATCTGGCCGACCTGTGGACCGCCGAGCAGGTCTCCACCCGGGCCTGCGAGCACGCCAGCCGCTGCTGGGACGACAACGACGCCGACCTGGTCCCGGCCACCGTGCTGGCGAAGTACGTCAGCGCCGGGCACGCGGCCACGGGCGCGGCCGCCGCGGTCCAGGTGCTCGCCTCGGCCGGGGCGCAGGACGGTCACGTCGTCGCGCGGGCGTACCGCGACGCCAAGCTCATGGAAATCATCGAGGGCAGCAACGAGGTGTGCCAGCTGATTCTGGCCGACCACGCGCTCAGCCGGCGGTGACCTCGCCCGTGGCCGCCGGAGAACGCCGCCTCACAACGCCACGCCGTCACGCCGTCACGCCGTCACGCCGTCACGCCGTCACAAGGAGCCGAACATGAGCGACACCAGCGCCGCGCTCATCGCGGCCAGGTGGAGGCGCCCGCCTCGTACCGGCCGACGATGCCCCGAATCGCATACGGCGGACGTCATCCGCGCCGCGTTCCGTACTCTGGCGGCATGCGCATGCGCCCCACTTTGAGCTGGACCCCCGCCGAGGACCTGCCGCCGGGCAGTACGGATCCGGAGCCGGTGGCCGACGCGCTGAGCACCGGCGGTGTGCTGGTGCTCAGCGGGGCGGGCATCTCCACGGAGTCGGGCATCCCCGACTACCGGGGCGTGGGCGGGAGCCTGAGCCGGCACACCCCGATGACCTACCAGGACTTCACGGCCGACGCCCGTGCCCGGCGCCGGTACTGGGCGCGCAGCCACCTCGGCTGGCGCACCTTCGGCCGCGCCCGTCCCAACGCCGGGCACCGGGCCGTGGCCGCGTTCGCGTGGCACGGCCTGCTCTCGGGCGTGATCACCCAGAACGTCGACGGTCTGCACCAGGCGGCCGGCAGCGAGGACGTCGTGGAACTCCACGGAAGCCTGGACCGGGTCGTCTGCCTCTCCTGCGGGGCCTTCAGCCCACGCCGCGAACTCGCCCGGCGGCTGGCGGAGGCCAATGTCGGCTTCGAGCCGGTGGCCGCCGGAATCAACCCGGACGGCGACGCCGACCTCACCGACGAGCAGGTCGGGGACTTCCGCGTGGTGCCCTGTACGGTCTGCGGCGGCATCCTCAAACCGGACGTGGTGTTCTTCGGCGAAGCCGTTCCGCCGCAGCGGGTCGAGCACTGCCGCGAGCTGGTCCGCGAGGCGGCCTCGCTGCTGGTCCTGGGCTCCTCACTGACGGTGATGTCCGGACTCCGGTTCGTCCGCCAGGCGGCCCGAGCCGGGAAGCCGGTGCTGATCGTCAACCTGGACCCGACCCGCGGCGACCAGCACGCCGTCACCCGGGTCGCACTCCCCCTGGGAACGGCCCTCACCGCAGTGGCCGACCGGCTGGGCATCCCCGCTCAGTAGCCGGACCCTTGTTGCCCATTCCCTATGGCCCATTCCCTACTGCCTATTGCCCATTGCCTATTGCCCGACCACGATCTCCCGTTTGAGGATCTTGCCGGTCGCTCCCTTGGGGAGCCCGTCGGTGACCGTGACGATCCGCGGGTACTTGTAGGCGGCCACCCGCTGTTTGACCCAATCGCGTATCTCACCGGCCGTGGTGTGCGCACCGTCCCGGAGCGTCACCACGGCGGCCACCTCCTCCCCGTGAATCTCGTGCTCCACGCCGACGACGGCGGCCTCGGCGACGGCGGGGTGTTCGTAGAGCACCTCCTCGATCTCGCGCGGATAGACGTTGTATCCACCGCGGATCGCGATCTCACCGACCTCGCCCGGCCCGACCGTGGTGCCGTCGTCCGCGGCGAGCATGAACTCGACCCCGCGGACGGGGAGGCCGATCGAGCCCGCCTTGCGCGGCCGGTCCGGAGGGTTGCATGATCTCCAGCGCCTTGGCCGGCTCGAACCGCGGCAGCAGGGTCAGCGTGGCACCGGCGGCGACAGCGGTGTTGAGGGCGCAGGTCTGCCCGAAGGCGTGGAACATGGGCAGGCCGCCGAACAGTACGTCGTCCGGCCCGATGTGGAGCACCGCCTCGACCGTGGTGACCGTGTTGGTCATCAGGTTACGGTGGGTCAGCTCGGCGCCCTTCGGGGTTCCTGTCGTGCCCGAGGTGTACAGGATCACGGCGGCGTCGTCCGCACCCCGGTCGACGATCCCGGGCAGCGGAGCGGTGGCCCGTACGAGATCGTCGAATGCCGCGGGGTCGGTGACCAGACACTCGGCGCCGGCCTCCGCCGCGGCCGTCGTGACCTCGTCCGCGCACAGGGGGGACGTCACCACGGTGCGGGACCCGGAATCCCGCAGCAGGAACGCGATTTTCGGTGATGTGAACGCCGGGTGGCGGGCTCTCACGGTGGTGCAACGTCAGGCCGCGCCGCACCGCACTGCTCGACGTGGCGGGTCCGCCGAACCGGCCCCCGTCCGGGCCCTGCTGCCACGGCTGGTCTCCTCCGTCTCCGTGGTCTGTGCCTACATCGGCAGCGGGCCGCAGATGTTCATCGCGATGGCCCTGCTCGCCTGGATGCCCAGCTTCCTCAATCGCCACTACTCCATGCCCACCGCGAAGGCCGGCCTGGCCGCCGGGGTCTTCGCGCTGATCACCGGCGTCGGCATGATCGGCGGCGGGATGGTCGCGGACCGCGTCAGCCGGCGGGCCGGTGCGGCCAAGTGGACCGTCGCGATCGTCTGCAGTCTCGGCTCGCTCGTGCTGCTGACGGCCGGATTCCAACTGCCGACGGGCGCCCCGCAACTCGTGCTGATCGGGGCCGGGGCCCTGCTGTCCAACGCCACGGCCGGGCCCGCGGCCGCCATGGTGGCGCATCTGACCCCCGCCATCGCGGCGACGGCCATGGCCACGCTCACCCTGGCCAACAGCCTGCTCGGGCTCGCCCCCGGGCCCGCGGTGACGGGCGCCCTCGCGGACCGCGTCGGGCTGCTCGGCGCGCTGCGAGCGGTCCCGCTCGTCGCGGTCGCGTCCGGCGCGGCCTTCATCATCGGCAAGTCCTGCTACGAGCGGGATCTGCGCCGCCTGGACGCGCTGTCCGACATGGCGCTCAGGAACCCGGAGCCGCGGTCATGAACCCCGCCGGATCGCCTACGGTCGTGATCGTCCCCGGGCCGCGCGACCACGTACCGGACCACTGGCCGACCACTCACAAGGACCCGGTCAGGAGCTGGAGTACGAGGCTGGTGACCGAGACCACCACCCACAGGCAGGCACCGAGGATGAGCGGTCGGGGGCCGGTGCGGCGCAGTGCCGGGAGGTCGGTGGACAGGCCCGTCGCGGAGAGCGCGACGGTGATGAGGAAGACCGAGAGCTCGCCGAGTCCGTGGTGGGCGGCGGCCGGGATGAGACCCAGGCTGTTCGCCGTGGTCATCAGCAGGAAGCCGATCAGGAACACGGGCACCAGCTTGGCCACCTGAAGCCGGGGCCGTGCCGCTGTCTCCACCGCGGCACGGTCGCGGCGTCTCACCAGCCAGGCCAGTCCCAGGCAGATGGGGATGATCATGAGGCTGCGGGTGAGTTTGACGACGACCGCGTAGTCCGCCGCGGTCCCGCCGTAGCTGGTGGCGGCGGCGACCACCGAGGACGTGTCGTTGACCGCCGTCCCCGCGAAGAGGCCGAAGCTGTGCGGGCTCATCCCCAGGAGGTGGCCGAGCAGCGGGAAGGTGAGCACGGCGGTGACGTTGAACAGGAAGATGGTGGAGACCGCGTAGGCCACCTCGACCCCGGCCGCGCCGATGACCGGTGCGGTCGCCGCGATCGCCGACGCCCCGCAGACGCCCGTGCCCACGCCGATCAGCGTCCGCAGGTCCCCGACGATGCCGAGCCATCGGCCGATGCCGTACGCGGCGGTCAGACAGACCGCCAGCGAGCCGATCATCACCGGAAGCGAACCGGCGCCCACCTCGACGATCTGGGACAGCGACAGTTGCGTGCCCAGGACGACCACCGAAATCTGCAGGACCTGCTTGCTCGCGAAACCGATGCCGGGACGCAGCCGTGCTCCTGGTCTCCTCAGAGCGGCCAGCAGCACACCGAGGACGATCCCGGCCACCGGGCCGCCGACGAGCGGGAACCTCCTCCCCACCGCCGTGCCCGCCACCGCGAGGGCCAGGACGAGGGCCAGACCGGGTACGAGAGAGGCCACGGCGGGCCAGGACGCCCGCGCCGGTTCAGCCTCCGGCCGGGCGGGGACCGGACAGTCCAGATCTTCGCTCATGGCCTCGACTCTGCTGCGCCCCGGACCACGGTTGTAGCCCCGAGATCGTGCGGAGGTCATAGCCAAATGGAATGACTGCCGACCCGGTCCGGCCCATACCCTGGGGCTATGAGCCAGTTGCCGGATCCGGAATCACTGCGGCTGCTCGTCCTGGTCGGAGACGTGGGAAGCCTGAGCGGTGCGGCGGCGCGGCTCGGTCTCACGCAGCCGTCGGCGAGCAAGCGGCTGTCCATGCTGGAGCGCAGGCTGGGCCTGGTGCTGGTGGACCGGACGCGGCGGGGATCGCAGCTCACCGACGCGGGCCGGGCCGTGGCGGGCTGGGCGCAGCGGGTCCTGCAGGAGATGGAGGGGCTGCTGACCGGCACGGAGGCGCTGCGTACGAAGCGGGACGCCGAGCTGAGGGTGGCGGCCAGCATGACGGTGGCCGAGTGTCTGGCGCCGGGCTGGATCGGCGAGCTGCGCCGCACTCGGCCGGAGCTGTACGTCGGTCTCCAGGTGACCAACAGCGAACAGGTTCCGGATCTGCTCCGCAGCGGAGCGGTCGACTTGGGGTTCGTCGAGTCACCGCGGGCCCCGGCAGGGTTCTCCGCCCGGCGGGTCGCCCGCGACCGGCTGCTCGTGGTGGTCGCCCCCGGGCACCCCTGGACGCGCCGCCGTCGCCCGCTGAGCGTCGCCGAGCTCGTGGCCGCGCCGCTGGTGCTGCGTGAACGCGGATCGGGCACCCGCGAGACCCTGGACCTGGCTCTGCGCAGGGCCGGCGCGGGCGAACCGCTGCCTCTCCTGGAGCTGGGTTCGGCGACCGCCGTACGCAATGCCGTGATCGCCGGAACCGGCCCGGCGGTGATCAGCGAGCTCGCGGTGGCGGCCGACCTCGCCGATGGCCGCCTCGCGTCGGTGGAGGTCGAGGGCATCGAACTACGCCGTGACTTGCGAGCCGTCTGGACTTCGGGACGCGTCCTGGCCGGCCCCGCGGCGGAGCTTCTGGCCGTGACGAGACGCCGCGGAAAGAAGGCATGAGCGGTCCATGCCGTCCGCGGACGTCCATCACGTCCGCGGACGGCGAGGGCCCCGGCCGGCACCCGCGCGGAGCGGTCAGCGCACCGTCAGGCGCCGCAGACGTGACACCGCCGCGTGTGACGTCCCGTCCACCTCGACGCTGACGTAGCGGGCGGTCTCGGAGGCGGTCAGTCGGCGCACCCGGCCCCGGCCGGTGAGGGTCCCGGCGTTCCGGTAGGTGATGCCGTCCGTGCTGAAGCCGACCTTCGCGCCCGGCGCCGTGGCCGCCGTCCACTCGGTCTCCACCAGGCGGACCATGTGGGCCGCGCCGAGGTCCACGACCATGCGGCCGCGCGTGCCCGGCTGCCACGCCGTGTGGGCGTCGCCGTCCACCGCCGCCGCGGGGTCGGACATGCCCTCCGGCAGCGGGCTCGTGGGGAAGACCGTCCTGCCGAGAGCCAGGTCGTCGTGCGGGTGGGCGGCCGCGCCGTCCAGGACGACGGTCGTCGTCCGGTCCGCTCTGACGACGGCGACCTTGCTATGCCCCTGGGCCCGGACACGCAGCGTGCAGGAGGCCCCGGACAGGCGTACCGTCGCGCCGTCGACGACCTGGACCAGCAGGCCCGGCGGCAGGCGTCGGCCCGTGAGGGGGGTGAGCGTGAAGCGCGGGGGCAGCACGACCGCCGTGGCGGCGTCCAGCGCGGCCTCGAAGGACGTGCCGTCTGCGGTCAGCCGCTGCGTGCCCTCGAAGACCACCGTGTCCGTGCCGGTGCGCGGGATCGTGATCCGCGTCCTGACGGACTCGCCGGAGAGGTTGAACAGGGTCAGGTGCCCGTCCGTGAGCGTCGTGCGCACCTCGGTGGCCTCCGCCGCGGGCGCCGTCCCCCGGGCGATCGCGCGCAGCTCCGCGGCCGACGTGCCGGGGAACCCCTCGACGAGGAGAGGTGCCGCCGCGCCGTCGCCGAGGACGATCCTGTCGTCGTAGACGCCGATCGGGTGCCGGCCGTCACGCACCACGAGCCCGGCGCGTCCGTCGACGTCGAGCCAGCCGCCGCGGCTGCTCACCGCCGGCCGCGGCCCGGTCGCCAGGTCCTTCCAGTCCCGGCCGTCCATGGAGCCCTGGACGCGGTAGGCGCGGCCGGCCGCCGATTCCCAGGCCAGGGTGACCCGGTCGATCCGGCGCTCGGCGCCGAGGTCGACGGCCAGCCAGCTGTCGGCGCGCGGACGGTCGGCCCTCGACACCGCCCAGCGGGTGGCCGCGTCGCCGTCGACCGCGAGCGGCGCGCCCTTCCCGGCGTCGGCCGACGAGGCGGTGGCGGACCCGCCGCGCGCCAGGTCCGCGCCCTGGGCTCCGTCGCGCGCCTCGAAGGCGTACAGGGAGTACCCGTAGGCCGGGTCGGGCCGCACGCCGAGCATGCGGACATGGCGCACCGTCGTGGGGGTGAAGCCGAGGTCGTCGACCCGCCCGGCGGGTGTGCCGGAGGAGGTGTCGCGGGCGCGGACGGTCGCCTCGCCCTCCTCGAAGCGGTAGGTACGCGCGCCGTCGAGCCCCGGCATGCCGGGCATCGTCAGGTTGTGCACCTCGAGGTGGCCCTCCGCGTCGGCGGTGCCGCCGCTCGCGTAGACGACGGCGCCGGTCGGGAGCGTCGCGAACCCGGCCCAGCCGCCGTCCAGGCGCAGCAGCGTCGCGCTGCCGTCGAAGCCGTCGCGCGGGGACTCGTACAGGCGCACGGTGCGGCCCTGGACCTTCGCGGCGGTGGCGGGCAGGAACATCGGGGTCGCGCCGCTGAGCCGGAACAGCCAGTCGTCGTGGCCCGGCTGCCAGGCGAACTTCACGAACCCGGGCTTCGTCACGGCACCGGCCCACGCGGTCGGCGACTGGTGCGACACCAGTCCGGGGCCGGTCCCGAAGTCCGTGACACCGGAGGCGTGCTCGAACATCTCCTCGCGCGACAGCGCCTCGACGGGCCGCCCGGACGCCGCCGCCCACACGTGCAGCAGATAGCTGATGGCGACCTCGGCGCGTGCCTCCGGCTCGTACTTCGGCTCCCCCGAGAACTTCGCCAGCCGGTGCTCGGGCGGGTACCGCTGGTACGCCTCCAGCCGTGACGCCAGCTCCTGCTCCGCACGCGCCGCGGCCCGGTCGCGCATCACCTGGGCGAGGAAGGCGAGCGGGATGACGTCCCTGCCGTAGAGGTGCTCACGGTCGTCGACCATCGGCATCAGCGGTTCGCCCGCGTCGCTCATGACGCCCAGCAGCGTGCGCCACAGCGGCTGGGCGTTCGGCTGCCGTGCGAGGACCTGCGGGAGGGGGCGTCCGGCGGCCAGGAAGTGCGCGGCGTTGCGGCCGGAGGTGCGCCACAGCTCCTCCTGGTAGTGCGGGCCGAAGGAGCCGTGGTTCTCGACGATGAAGGTGTCGTACAGGTTGCGGGCGGTGTTCTCGGCGACGGCGACGCCGTCCACCCGGGCGGGGTTGGCGAGGTCGGCGGGCGGCAGCCCCGCCTCGTTGCGCGACCAGATGCCGTACCACGAGGCCCAGTCGGCGGCGCGGCGGTCGTCGTGGGCCCACGCGAGCGCCGGTGCGAGGGTCTGGGCGTACAGGCCCATCTCCTCCAGCTTGGTGTCGCCGACGTGTCCGCCGTTCAGGCCGTTCGGCGTCCAGTCGCCCGAGGCGGGGTCGTCGCCGCTGCCCAACGACACGGTGTAGGCAGCCTGTTCGCGGACGATGGTCTCGACGTTCTTCCGCGTCGCGGTGTCGAGGTCCGGCCACAGCAGCCGGGCGGCGAGGACGAAGTACGACTGGAAGGTGGTGTCGAAGAAGAGCGTGCGGCCCCATTCGCCGCCACCGGTGAGCCGGTTCGACGCGGCGAAGTGGCGGATGGTGGCGAGCGTGCGCCGCTCGAGGGTCTCCCGGTCGGTGCCCGCACGCGCCGCGTCGTAGGTGCCGTGGGTGAGCAGGACCGCGTTGCCGAGGACCACGGCGAACCCGAAGTCCTTGGCCCGGTAGTGGCCCTGGGCCTCGTCCCACTGCGTCTCGGACCACCGGGTGTGGTCCAGGAGCACCCGCAGATAGGTGGCCGCGACGGCGTCGGGCGGGGTGTCCGTGCCACCCCGCGCCGCGTGGGCACTCGCGGCTCCGGTGAGCGGGGGCAGGGCGGCCAGGGCGCCCGTGAGGCCGGCGAGGTGCAGGAAGCGGCGGCGGTCGAGGGGCAGGGAGGGGTGCGACACGGGATGACACCTCGGAGGCTGGACAACGTTGTCAGAGGAGGGCTGCCGCACATTCTTCGGCGGTCCCGGTCCGCGCGTCAACGGGTGCGACGTCAGCCGTTCACCGGTTTTCGCGGGGTGCCGTCCGGTCCGGCCCCGCTGCACCCGATCGAACGCACGCTGAACGCGCGCCTGCTCCGGTGCCGGATGCGGCACCCGCGGCGAACGACGCATGCGCACCGTCACCGTGGGACGCCCGACAGCGACATCGCCGCCGCCACGACGGTCAGCAGCCCTACGTACGCCCAGGCGTGGACCCGGTCGGGGATGCGCGGTGGGCGCCGCCGCAGCACCCCGATGACCGGCAGGGCGCCGGCGAGCAGGGCCGCGGCGGCGCCGGGGTCGACGAGGCCCACCAGGTGGATGTGCGCACCGGCGGAGGCCGGGAGCGCGGCGCCGCCGAGCGAGACCGCGGTGGCCGGGAGCGCGATGGCCAAGGTGAGGGGGTTGGCCAGCGCGCTCGCCACGTGCATCGTGTGCCCGGCGCGCCTCATCGCGGGGACGGTCATGACGCTGCCCCCCACCCCGAGGAAGGCCGCGACCGCGCCGATCGGGACGCCGAGGACGGCCGGCAGCGGCCGCGGTCCGTCCGCCGGCTCCTCGATGTGCGCGCGGGGGCGCAGGAAGCCGGGGCGCAGCAGCAGGTCGACGATGGTGATGGCCACATACGCGACGAACAGCCAGCGGACCAGCGCCGCCGGGGCGAGGCGGGTGGCGAGCGCACCGGCCGTACCTCCGGCCGCCAGCAGGAGGAGCAGCCCCGTGCCGCCGCGGAGGGCGCCGAGCACGCGCCGGGGTGTGACGGCCGTCGCGAACGCCGCGTTCACCACCATCACCAGTGCCGAGGTGGCGGTCGCCACCCGCATCGCGTCCGCGCCGAGCGCGGCGTCCGCCCACACCACCACCGGGACCGCGGCGAACCCGCCGCCGAACCCGAACAACACCGTCGTCACTCCGGTGAGGAGCCCGATCCCGATCAATATCGCAACGTCCACGGGACCACCCCACCAGGGCCGCCGCCCGTCCCGCATGCGAAGGCCGGCACGGTTCCTTCGCGTCTCGGCCAGTAGGGTGGATCGGGTGAGAAACGTCCCCCTGGACGCCGTCGACCACGTCGATCGGGTCGTCCTGCCGATCGGCACCGACTACCCGCCGGGCCACGTCCTGGACTGGCACGAGCATCGCCGCGCGCAGTTCCTCTACGGCGCCACCGGGGTCATGGTCGTCGACACCGACGTCGGCACATGGACCGTCCCGCCCGAGCGCGCCGTCCTGATTCCGGCCGCCACCCGGCACCGGGTCCGGATGCTGGGGGTGAGCACCCGGAGCCTGTACATCGAGCCGGACGCCGTTCCCTGGTGGCCCGCCACCTGCACGGTCGTGGACGTACCGCCGCTGCTTCGCGAACTTCTCGTGAGCGCCGTCGAGTTCGAGGCCGACTACGGCCTGTCGGGGCGGGAAGGGTGCATCGCCGCCCTCCTGCTGCACGAGATCGCCGAGCGCACCCCGCTCCCCTTCCACGTGGCGATTCCGCCCTCCACCGACCTGGCGGAGCTGTGCCGGGAGTATCTGGCCGCACCGGACGTCGGCGTCACCAACGCGGTCTGGGCCGGCCGGACGGCCCGGAGTGAACGGGCCTTCACCCGGCGTTTCCGCGCGGAGACCGGAGACAGCCCCGCCGTATGGCGGGCCCGCGCCCGTCTGCTCGCGGCCGTCCCGCTGCTGCGTACCGCGTCCGTCACCGAGGTCGCCGGCCGCCTCGGCTACGCCTCCCCCGCCGCCTTCACCACCGCCTTCACCCGCGCCTTCGGCCTGCCGCCGTCCCGTTTCGCCGCCGGTGGCCAGGGCGGTCGCCCCGGCCGTGCGGGCCAGGGGGCTTCTGATGGATCTCCGCGGCGCGAAGATCCATCAGAAGCCCCCTAGTCCCGCATGATCTCGGGCTCGTGCCGGCGCAGCAGCCGGGCCACCACGAAGCCGCAGATCAGTCCGATCGCCAGGAGCACACCGAGGTCGATGGCCCACTGGGTGACGGTGTGGGCCCACAGCGGGTCGAGATCGTTCGGCTGGTCGAGATTCCAGGGCGGCATGGTGTGCGCGAGGTCGAGTGTGGTCCCGGCGCCGGCGACCGCCCAGCGGGCGGGCATCAGCCAGCCGACCTGTTCGATGCCCGGGGAGTCGAACAGTTGGAAGAGGACCCCGGTGAAGACGACCTGGACGACGGCGAACATCACGAGCAGCGGCATGGTCTTCTCCGGGGTCCGCACCAGCGCGGAGATGACCAGCCCGAACAGCATGGTGGTGAAGCCCAGCGCGCTGATGACCACGCAGACCTCGACGGCCGTGGGCATGAGCAGCCCCTGGGCGGGCAGTTGACGGGCGGAGAAGCCGATCGCGCAGATGACGACACCCTGCATCGCGGTGATCAGACCGAGGACGATCACCTTCGACATCAGATACGCGGATCGGGACAGACCCGTGGCTCTCTCCCGTTCGTAGATCACTCGTTCCTTGATCAATTCACGTACGGAGTTGGCCGCGCCGGAGAAGCACATGCCGACGACCAGCACCAGCAGAATGGTTCCGGACTCCTGGTTGTAGCGGAAACCACTGTCGGCCGGTGGCGGGGCGAGTCCGTATTTCGCCGGGATCAGACAGCTCACTCCGCCCAGCACGGCCGGGAGCAGCAGCATCAGCGCCATGAAGCCCTTGTCGGAGGCGATGACCGACACATAGCGGCGCATCAGGGTCCACAACTGGCCGAGCCAGCCCTGTGGTTTGGACCGCAGGGCCCGTGCGGGCGGCTGCGCCGCGGGGGCGCCCGGCTGCTGCGGCGGTACGGCCGAGTCGATCTCCGCCACGCACCGGCCGTACTGCGGGGAAGCCCGCCAGCGCCCGCCCCAGTCGTCGTCGCGATGGTCCTCGAAGGCGGAGAAGACATCGGCCCAGCTGTCGTGACCGAAGAAGTCCAGGGCCTCGTCCGGGGGACCGAAGTACGCCACGGAGCCACCGGGCGCCATGACCAACACCCGGTCGCACAGGGACAGTTCGGCGACCGAATGCGTCACCACCAGCACGGTACGGCCGTCGTCGGCCAGCTCCCGCAGCAACTTCATGACGGAACGGTCCAGGCCCGGGTCCAGACCGGAGGTGGGCTCGTCGAGGAAGAGCAGGGAGGGCTTGGTCAGCAGTTCCAGGGCAACGGACACCCGTTTGCGCTGACCGCCGGAGAGCGAGGCGACCTTCTTGGTCCGGTGGACGTCGAGTCTGAGCTCCTGGAGCACCTCGTCGATACGGGCCTTGCGCTCGGCCGCCTTGGTGTCACCGGGAAAGCGGAGCTTGGCGGCGTACTTCAGCGCGGTGTCGACGGTCAGCTCCTTGTGCAGGATGTCATCCTGCGGGACGAGACCGATACGGTGGCGCAACTCGGCGAACTGGGCATAGAGATCGCGGTGGTCGTAGAGCACCTGACCGCGGTCGGCGGGCCGGTAGCCGGTGAGTGCGCGCAGCAGGGTGGACTTCCCGGAGCCCGACGGCCCGATCACCGCGACCAGCGACTTCTCGGAGACGCCGAAGGAGACGTCGTCCAGGATGGTCTTGCCGCGCCCGACGGTCACCGTCAGGTCGCGGGCGGTGAAGGAGACCTCACCGGTGTCGACGAACTCCTCCAGCCGGTCTCCGACGAGACGGAAGGCGGAGTGGCCGACCCCGACGATGTCGTACGGGCCGATGACCTGGCGGCCCACGGGCTGCCCGTTGACATAGGTGCCGTTGTGACTTCCGAGGTCGACGATTTCGAAGCGGCCACCGGGCAGGGGCCGGAACTCCGCGTGGTGCCGGGAGACATACGGGCCCTCCACCACGAGTTCGTTGTCCTGCGCGCGGCCGATGCGCAGCCGTCGCCCCAGGTCGAGCCGGTGGACGCCCGAGGGGTCCCGGTCGATGGAAAGGGCCGCGGCGGCCCCCCGGGGACCGCCCGTGGGCCCTTCGGGCCGGTCGGTGCCCCGGTCGTCGTCCGTGTCTCCGGGAGTTCCGGGAAACGCGGCACGGGCGAGGCCGGCCGCGACGTGGTCGGGGAGGGGCCGGAACAGGTCGTCGCCATGGGCCGCCGCCCCGGTGGGGGCGCCCGGGGCCGCCCCCGCCCGGGGACCGGGCACCACCGGGGGTGTGACGGGAGCCGCCGCCGACGTGCCCCGATCCGTGGCGCCCCCGGTGTCGGGACGGGCCTCGCCCTGGGGCGCCCCCGCCCGTATCCGGGCGTCCGCACGCACCTGTTCGTCACCCGCCGCCGCCGAGGCTCCGCTGAACATCCCGGTGAAGTCCAGCCGCAAGCCGGTGGAGACGTTTCCCAGCCGGACGATCGAGCCGTGGCCGATCTCCAGCCGCTGGATACGGCGCCCTTCGGCGAACGTGCCATTGGCGCTGCCGAGATCCTCGATGACCCACGTCCCGCCGTCGCAACGGATCACGAGGTGCCGCCGGGAGACCCGGCGGTCGATGCACGGGATGTCGGCCTGCTGATCGCGCCCGATGGTGTAGCTCCGGGACGCGTCCAGGGTCCAGGTGCTTCCAATGGCATGCAGTACAAGTTCCGGCACGTCTGCCCCAAGTCGGTCGTGTACACCGAGGCCGTCTGCGGGAGAACAGACGACGGCTCGGACGGTTCCTGCGGTTCCGGTGTGCTCCCGGACGTCCCGGGCGCGGATGAGCGTCATACGGCCCGCGGCGCGAGGTGGCCGACCACCACCGGCCGTTACGGTCATCGCCGGTACGGAAGAGGGCGCGGGACATACAAAGGTTGCCCGTCATGGCACTGAGTCGGGGATTCCAACTCAAGGCCATGGGTGTCGGCCGGGACCTCTCTTCCACCGGGAACCGGCCTGGTCTCGCGTCCGCGACGTCAGCCGACGGAGAGGCCCAGATTGGTCACGTACCAGCGGCCTTCCACGACACCGGCCTCGATCCTGACACCGACCTGATCCTCCTTCACTCCGGTGGAGTGCGACAGGACGATGGCCTTCAACGTCTGACCGTCCACGGTGATCTGCTCACCGTCGACTGTCGCCTTCTTGCCGGTGACCGGGACCTCGGCGACCTTCACCGTCGGGGGGCTCTTCGGCTGGTCGGGCGTGAACGCGGTGTGCATACGGTGAATTTGATCCTTCATCCGTCGCGCCTCCGACCCATCGCCTCCGCACATCGCCTCGGTGCCGGGCTTCGCGGGAGACCCGCCGGTGGCCGGTGTCGCCATGACCAAGCAGGCCTGCTCGGGACGGTCCTCGACGACCGCGGTCACCCATGCGGCCACCGCCCCCCGCGCCGTGGACTGGTCACTGGACTGCCCGTTCGGGGGCGAGGTCGCTCCGGAGGTCGAGGGCGAGCCGTTCGCGTCCTTCGTTTCCTTCGTGGCCTTCGTCTCCTTCGTGTCCTCCGTCTTCGCCGAGTCCGTCGAGCACCCCGCGAGGACTGACACCGCGGCCATCGCACACATGCTGACGATCCAGCCGACGGCAGTCTTCTTCGACCTGACCATTCCCACGTCGTTCACGCTTCCTCAGTAGTTCCTCATCGGCGTCCTCGATACTCCCCCATGATCAAGGTAGTGGTCGTTCCGCGTCATGCCGGAGCGACCTCCATGTCCATGAGCGGGGCGTACTGCTGCCCGGCGTAGCAGTCGGTGTCATGCGGATCGCCCTGGACGGCCGGGCGCGGCAGGGAGACCTTGACCGCGAGGGCGAAGGGGTGGTTCACGACGAGGATCTGGTCGGGGTCGGCGCCGTAAAGGGTGGCGAAGAGGTTCTCGTTGAGGAAGCGGGTGGCGACGAGGGCGTCGTACGCGGCCTGGTCGTGGCACATGAAGTCGAAGGTGAGGGTGAAGGGGCCGGCGTTCTTCGAGCGGATCAGGGAGCAGTAGTCGAGAAGGGTGGTCATGGGGTCACAGCTCCTCGATGACGGTGCGGAACAGCTCGGTGGGGGTGACGCCGGTGGCGACGTGGTTGAGGGTGAAGCGGTACAGGGCTCCGCGGTCCGTCTCGGGTGGCGAGTAGGGGTAGGCGAGGGTGGAGACCAGGCCGTCGTACTCGGCGATGGGCAGGTGGCTGCTGGCGTGGGCGACGAACGTGGCGATGGCGTGGGCGGTCTCCTGGTCGGGTGCGGTGACGGTGATCAGTACGCCGAGTTCGCGCGGGGCGAGCGAATCGGGTTCGCTGCCGGTGAGGACGGCCCCGGCGCCGTAGAGGCGGTAGTCGATGTCGATGTCGGCGGGGTCGACCTCGCCGTCGAAGACGTCGAGGATCTTGGCGTCGAAGTAACGCTCGGCCGTCGGCAGGAGCTTGGGCAGGGCGTCGATGACGACGCGGTCGCGCACGCCGCCGATGACGATGGTCTGGTAGCCGACGAGTTCGGCGCCTTCGAGCTTGTTGGTGTAGCCGTCGGCGGGGAGGTAGCGGGCGCCGCGGACGCGGACGGTTCGTCCGTCGACCGGCTCGTAGGTCGCCTCGGTGGTGTCCAGCACGCCCGAGGGTTCGGCGATGTGATACGGGTCGGCGTTTTCGTACAGGGTGTGTGCGGCGACCGACCGGGGGGTCAGCCGGGTGCCGGCGGCCAGCGTGGTGACGTCGAAGTGGTCGTCCCGCACCGTGGCGAGCAGGCCATTGGCGGACGGCGGGATGGCGCAGGCGGCGCCGCACTCGATGGTCTTGGCCATGTGCCAGGTCAGGCCCGGGTCGGCACCTCGCATCTGGGGCAGGGCGGCGAACAGGGCGGTGTCGCTGGCGCGTCCGGCGAGGATCACGTCGCAGCCGTTCCGTAGGGCCTCCTGGAGGGGTTCGACGCCCATCATCGCGACGGTGTGGCTGCGTTCGAACAGTTCCCGGTCGATCTCCGGCGCGTTCGCCAGGGGCCGGATCCGGCCCATGTCGTAGAGGTCCTTCAGGCGCTGGGCCGGCTGGTCGGAGTAGATCAGGCCGAGCTTGAAGCGCAGGTGCTCCTCCGCGGCGAGGGCGCGGGTGAGGGAGGCGACCTGGTCGACTCCCACGTCACGGCCGGAGGTGCCGCAGGAGCCGATGATCAGCGGCACGCCCAGCTCGGCACGGGCCTTCAGAAGCAGCCGCAGGTCGCGGGTGACCGCCTGGGCGGACAGCTTCGGGGTGCCCGAGCCGAGGGCGGCGGGCCCGGAGTCGGTGGAGCCGGCGTCGCAGGCGATCACGTCCGGGCGGGCGGCGAGGCCGCGCGCGAACGCGTCGGCGTCGAACCCGGCACCGAGCGCGCCGGTGGGGGCCAGGATGCGGAGTTCCACGAGGTGGTGCCTTTCGTCGTAGCGGGGAGCGGATGTCATGAGGTCTCAGGCGACGGCGCGGTCGGGGGCGCGTCGAGCCAGGCGGGTGAAGACGAGGAAGGTGACACCGGCGGCGACGGCGGCGTTGAGGAACATGTAGCGCCAGCCGGTCAGGTCGACCGTGGTGCCGAGAATGGCCGGGCCCAGCGCCATGCCGGAGGCGGAGGCGATGGTGTACAGGGCGGTGTAGGTGCCCAGCACCTTCCGCGTCGGCGCGAGGTCCCACAGCGCGGCGAGCGCGTTGACCGCGAACGACGCGTACCCGAGAGAGGAGAGCACCATCGCCGCGACCGTGCCCGGGGCGGTGGGGACGGTGAAGCCGACCAGGACTCCGGCGATGAACAGGACGACCCCGTAGCGCACCGCGCGCAACTGCCCCAGCCGGTTGGAGGCGTAGGCGATCGGCACCACAGCCATCAGGAACGCGACCGCGCCCGGCAGAGCGAGGCCGCCGGCCGCACCGCGGGTCAGGCCGAGGACCTGCGTACCGTACGGGGTCATCAGCGAGCGCAGCGCCGACCACATCCCGGCGAAACAGAAGATGCCGACCATCAGCAGCGGCGTCGGGCTGGACGGGGAACGCAGCGCGCCCTTCAGCACCGCCCACGGAGAGCCCAACTCCCGCACCTCCTCGGCCGTCTCCTCGTCGGGGAGGAGTGCGTCGGCGTGGCGGCGGCCGAGGAAGGCCCAGGACAGGCCGAGCACGGTCAGCATCAGCAACGGGGGGATCGCGAAGGCGAGACGAAGGGACCGGTCCACGACCAGAAGGCTGATCAGAGAGGACACGACGATGGTCAGGCTGACACCGGCCTTGATGAAGCCCTGGGCCTTGCCGCGGCCGGACGGCGCGATGTAGTCCGTGATCAGGGTCTCGGTGACGCCCTTGAAGGCGTTGGCGATCGCGGCGAAGCCGACCACGCACACCATCAGCGTCGGCAGGTTCGTCGCCCAGGGGATGAGGATGAACGGCACACTGGCGAGCGCGGCGCCGACCAGGACGATCGGCCACCGGCCGGTGCGGCGGCGGGCGAGCTTGTCGGAGAGGAACCCGACGGACGGCTGGGTGAGGATGCCCCAGGAGTGGTCCAGCCCCATGATCAGCCCGATCACGCCCGCGGAGGTGAAGTAGCGCCGCAACTGCTCGGGGACCTGCGCGTCGTAGAAGTTCCAGACCGCTTCCTGGGCGAACACCGCGAGGGTCACCCAGAGCACCGCACCGCGGTTCATCCGCTCCCCCACTGCCGGGCGGGGCGGTGTCGTGGCCGTGGTGGGGGCGGGCGGGGAATCGAGCGTCATGAGGCAGTGACTCCTACGCTATATGCTATAGCCAGTGAGGTGGGGGGAGGGAGTGCCAGCGGGCGCATCCCATGCGCCGGGGGCGGGCAGGCGGATCGAGGGTCAGCCGCCGGACAGCTGGACGAGGGCGGCGCGGTGGTGTCGCACGGCAAGCTCCTCGGCGCGGTCCTCGTCCCGTTCGAGAAGAGCGTCCAGCAACTCGCGGTGCTCGCGATAGCGGGCGCGGAACGCCTCGGCGCGCTCGGGCGCGAGCCTTATGGTGAGGTCGAGCCGCTCCTCTTCGCTGAAGGCGCGGGCCTGACTCAGCAGGCCCTCCAGGACGGGGTTGCCCACGCACGCCTCGATCCGGCGGTGAAAGAGGCGCAGCTCGCGGAAGACGGCCGCGAGCCGGTCGGCCATATCGGCTTCCACACCCCGCTCGGCGGCCGTCTTCTCGATATCGGCGACCATCTGGTCGGTCCGGGCGAGCAGCGAGACCAGGTCGGTGAGCTGCTCCGCCGTGGCGTTGCGGGCGGCGAGGCGCGCCATGAGCGCGGACAGGCGGACCTCGGCCTCGACGATCTCGGAGCGGGCCGCCGAGGAGTGGTCGGCGATCCGCAGGGCACGCGGGCCCACCCTTTCGACGACCTTCTCGTGCACCAGCTGCCGCAGCGCCTCCCGGACGGGGGTGGGGCTGACGCCGAGGCGGGCGGCGAGATCGCGTTCGGTGATCTTCTCGCCCGGCCGCAGAACGCCGTCACGAATGGCGACCCGCAGCTGCCGGTATGCCTGGTCGGCCAGCGACGTGGTCTCCATGGGACCCAGGGCGTCAGCACTCATGTCGACAACCGTAGTTCTGCTATAGCAAACAGTCAATCGCGCGAGCTCGGCGCTCGCGCGTGACCGTGAAGCCGAAGCCTTCGGCGATCAGTCGCACCGGCCGCACGGGGACCCACGCCGCTCGGCGGACCGAGACCTCCCCACCCCCGGCTCGGGCGCCCACCGGCCGCGGTGCGCCCGGCGCGGCGGCGGACCGTACGGCGACTGCCAGGCCGGCCGCTCGATTCGCCCCGGGCCGCCCATGTCGGACTCGGGTGGTACGGAACGCACGTTCATCCGCTCCGGGACGGTGACGTGGAATTCGCCGTCCGTCCAGAAGCGCCCGGAGGCGCACCTGTGGCAACGGCGGAGGACGATCGGCAGGAAGGTGGGCAGACAGGTGGGCACACAGGTGGGCACGACCACCCAGTTATTGGACACGGAGTTACACCAGTTCCAGTGAGAAGACCGCAGCGAAAAGGGGCACGGCGCACAGGTGCGACGCGCGACGGATCAGCGCTTGGTGGGTCTCACTTGGTGTACAACGGCATGTCCTTGACGGAGTGACGTGGGCGGGAGCACGGTATCGGCACACGGGAGTGCGGCTCCACTGATTTCCGGGCGGATGTCGATGCGGCGCGGCCGGGCGCACCGCCCTCGTCCCACCGGACAGGATGGGCTCCCGCGTTCCGGGAGGTCCAGGACGATTGATGATCCGGCGAGTACGGTTCGAGAAGAACGGCCCGTCCCCGCAGGTGGCGGGGACGGGCCGCGGGTCTTCGGGCAGCATGCTCGCTTCCGGCGCATACTCGCTCATACGGCGTTCACACGTGCCGGACCCGGCGGTGTCAGGCGTTCATGGCAGCCCAGAACTCCTCGAAGGACATCTGGCGATCGCCATTGGTGTCGAGCGAGTCGATGAGTTCCTGGGCCTGCGACTCGGTGATCTCCGAGCCCTCCAACTCCGCCACGACCTTCCGGTATTCGTCGGCGGTGACCAGACCGTCCCCGTCGAGGTCGTAGCGCTCGAAGACCTTCCGCGCCGCCGTCTCCATGATGTCTGCCATGTGCTCCGCCCTTCTGCGATCTTCCCTGACGGGCCCAGGCTATCCGTCCGCCCGGAGCGGCCCCGGGCGCCACCCGACCCGACTCACATGGCCGTCCGCGCGCCGGGGCGTGCGGTCGCCTTACCGCGTGTAGACGGCGTCACTGCCGTACAGTTCCCTGGTGAACGCGGAGACGTCGGCGCTGCGATCGGCGCCGTCGAGGTTGTACGTCAGATAGACGCCGTACCCCTCGCTGACGGTGCGGCGGGCGAGGCCGGCGACCGTGCTCTGCGAGGTCCGGCCGATCTCCACAGCCGCCGGCGACAGCTTCGACTTGGGCAGTGCCACGCGGGGAACCTGCCAGGTGCCGTAGTACGGGTTCCAGGCGTAGTCGAACTTGGACGAGATGTCGACGCCGCCGTAGGAGAGGCGCGACGCGGCCGGGCCGATGTTGTAGAGGCTGATGATCTTGTCCGGCATGTTCGCGCGCAGCGCCGTCACCAGGTGCACGAATGAGCTGTCGTTGGGCTGGCCTGTGCCGTTGTTACCGTACTCCGCGTACTCGTCATCGAAGTCGATGCCGTCGAGGCCGTACTTGGCCACGGTGTCCGACAGTTGTTTCGCGAACGCCGAAGCCGCTTGCTGGGACGGGAAGTTGGCGAAGCCCGCACCCTGGTGGTTGCCGAGCACCGAGAGGACGACCTTGATGCCCTTCTGCTGCAACGGCCGTATCTCGGTGGCGGCGTTGTCGAGGACGCGCTGCACGTTCTCGTTGAAGTGCAGATACGCCGCCTTCGTACCCGTGTCGTAGTTGATGTTCGCCGCGAAGACCACGGCGACGTCGAAGACGTTGCCGCCGCCGTTGGCGAGGGTGTACTTGCCGACATTCCGCATGCTGTTGTTGTTCACCTCGACGTACGCCACCGAGGTCGGCCCCTGTTTCGCGGCAGCGGGGGCCGCCGCCGCGCCGGTCGAGGCGGTCGCGGTGGTTCCGGCGATCCCGGCGAAGGCGAGGGCCGCGACCACCGAGAGCGCGAACGCGGCCGTCCGTAATCTGCTCCGTACCAGAGTGAACATCGTTGACCGGTCTCCCCTCGCTGGGTCGGCGCCCGACCTGTTCGAAGCGCCGCGTGAGCCCTCCAAGTCTTCCGCTCCCGTGACCGAATCCCGAGAATCGCGCGCGAACTCTTCACGACTCCCACGCACATCACAATCCCCATCGCCCACCGGCTCGCCGACGTGGCGTACGTATAACTCACCCGGGTGCGGGGTCGGAGAACTCGCAGCCCATCTGTCCGCGCTCGGCTACCACGTCGACGCCGTCGACTGGTCCGGCAACGCCCTCGCCGAGGCGACCGCCCAGCACGGAAACGCCGCCCGGTGGCTGCGCCTGGACATCGAGCTCGAGCGATCGAAGTACGCGTCGGCACACCCAAGAAGGCGGCCGTCGAGACCGGGGACACGATCGTCTTCCGTGAGCCGGACAGCGGGCGGGAACTCGACATCGTCGCGCGGCGAATCACTCCGTACGGCTCATTCGAGGAGCTTCTTGACGCGGAGGATCCGGTACGCATCGATCCCGACCGCACACGCGAGGAGCAGCTCGCCGGCCTCCGCCGCGGCTACCCGCCGGACAAGGAGGCCCTCGGCGCTCTCGCCTTCGAGTTCGACCACCGGCCGGGACGGCCCGGCCACACCATGCCCATGACTCCCGAGGAGTACGTCCAGACGGTGCCCCATCACACGGTGTACGGCTGCCTGTACATCCGCGACGAGCACGACCGCCCGGTACTGCTGCGCTCCGTGTACGGCGACCGGCTGTGGCAGCTCCCCGGAGGCAACCCGACGCCGGGGAGGACCCCCTGGGGACCGCACGCCGCGAAGCGGCCGAGGAGACCGGGCTCGAACTCGGCCAGGGCCAACCGCGTCTGCTGCTGACGCACTACCTGCTGCCAGGCACCCGCTGGCCACTGGGCAAGATCGGTTTCGTCTTCGACGGCGGCCGGCTCAGCTCCGGGCAGCTGCGCCGCGTCCGGCTCGACCCGGCCGAGCACGACCTGTGGGCCGTCCACGATCTCGCCCAGTGGCGACGGCTCATGGGCGAGGGGCCCTTCGCCCGCCTCGATGCCATCGAACGGGCACGCCAGGACCGAGGACCGCACTATCTGGTCACCGGGCCTTGAGCCGGCGCGACCGTCCTCAGCGACCAGGGCGTACTCCTCGGCCGCCCTGGTGCCGACTTAGCCGACTATCCGGCGGGCGTGCCGAACCAGCGGGAGAGGTGGCCGTCCAGGTCCCGCTGGTCGTCGCCGATCCAGGCGACGTGGCCGTCGGGGCGTAGCAGGACGCACGGGACATCCAGTGCCGCGGTGGGGTCCGCGAGGTGATCGACCCGGTCCGACCAGCCGCCGGCGGTCAGGCGTTCGGTGCGGTCCAGCAGCAGGCCGCGGCCGCGGTGCAGCAGATCGTAGAGGTGGCCGTGTTTCACGTCGATGTCGGGTAGGCGCCGGCCGAGCAGGTCGGGGCCTTCGCCGACGTCGTAGCGGATGCCGATCGCGGTGATCTTCTCGATGAGACGGCGGTTCACCTCGTCGAAGTCCATCAGTTCGGTGAGCAGCCTGCGCACGGCCTGCGGGCCAGGTTCGGTGGACAGCAGTTCCATCTGGGCGCGGGTGTTGTCCAGCACGTCCTCGGCGACCGGATGGCGTTCGGCGTGGTAGGTGTCCAGCAGTGTTTCCGGCGCCCAGCCACGGACTTGTGCGGCCAGTTTCCAGCCCAGGTTGAACGCGTCCTGAACACCCAGGTTGAGGCCCTGTCCGCCGGTGGGTGGGTGGATGTGTGCCGCGTCGCCGGCCAGCAGCACCCGCCCGACCCGATAGCGTTCGGCCAGCCGGGTGGCATCCCCGAAGCGGGACAACCAGCGCGGGGAGTGCACGCCGAAATCGGTTCCGGCGATGGCGCGCAGCCGTTGTTTGAAAGCCTCGAGGGTGGGTGGTTCCGCGCGATCGCCGACTCCCGCGGCGGGGACTACGACGCCATATACCCCTTCGCCGACGGGCCTGAGCCAGAATCGCTTGTTGGTCTCGCCGATTTCGGTCACCTTGGCGGCGATCTCCCCCTGCGGCACGCCCACTTCCATCTCGCCCATCAGCGTCTCGGTCCGCGAGGGCTCGCCGGGGAAGCCGACGCCCAGCAGTTTGCGCACCGTACTGCGCCCGCCGTCACAGCCGACGAGATAGCGCGAACGCAACTGTTCGCCATCGGCCAGCTCGACGGTCACACCGTCGTCGTCCTGCTCGAAATCGGCCACCGTACAGCCGCGTCGGACCTGCGCGCCCAGTTGGGCCGCATGCTCCTCGAGCAGGCGGACGATGACCGGTTGCGGGATGCCCAGCAGATAGGCATGCGCGGAATCCAGGCCCTGGGGCGCGGGTTTGTCGATGGCGGCGAAGAATCCGCCGGCCGGGCGCTGTCTTCCGTGTTCGCGCACGCGATCCAGCAGCCCGCGCATCGCCATCAGCTCGAGACTGCGCATGTGCAGACCGACGATGCGGACGAACGATACGGGCTCGGTTTCCTTCTCCAGAACGAGTACCCGCACATCGTGCAGCCGTAGTTCGGCGGCCAGCGTCGCGCCGGCCGGCCCGCACCCGGCAATGATCACGTCGAACGTGTCCATAGGTGTTGCCTTTCGGGAGTGCCTTGTTGTCGAGGCGCTCCCGGCGACACCTACGTCAATCGCCGGCCGTGACGGAAAGGGGGAGCACCCACGTCGATACTGCGTTCATGGGTCTCACCTCCTCGGGCGGTGTCACGGTCAACCGCAACCTACAAGCCCTGGTGGCACCCCGTCCAACCCTTTTCGGGGCCGCTTCGGCCGTGGTGGCCGAGTTCGAGGCAGCGGGTGCGGGGGCGCCTCCATCCTGCGCCGCCGACGGCGTCGCCGCTCGGCTCAGGTGTCGAGGAGTTCCGGCACGAAGATGTCCTCGCACGTCAGCCGGTGCTTCGACAGGCCCTGCTCATGGTGGTAGCGCAGGAAGGTGTCGATGGCCTTGCGGTTCGCGGCGACCCCGTAGGGCCACCAGTCGTCGCCGAGCAGTCGGCGGTTCTCCTCGAACAGCGCGCTGAACCACGGCGTGATGACGCTCATGTGCTGCTTCGCGGCGTCGACGAGGTACTTCCGCTCGGCGAGCGCCTTGGCTTCCGTGAAGGCGTCGTAGACGGCCCGTGCGAGGCCCCGCCGCCGTGCCAGTTCCCTGCGGATCGCGACGATGTGCATCGGGGGGAAGATCCCGGTGCGGCGGTAGTAGTCGCGCTCGACGGCCTCGTAGTCGGGGAACAGGCGGGCGACCTTCGGTGAACCGTCCAGCACCGCCCGCGGCACGTCGATGGAGATCAGTGCGTCGATCTCGCCGGATTCGAGCATGGCACCCAGGGTCTGGCCGTCCTCCGCCTGGCGCACGTCGACGCCGTCCGGGACGGGCCGCGGGATCCAGTCGCAGGCGGGGACGGGGTGGTTGGTGCCGCCGATGACCCAGCGGCACTGGTCGGGGGTCACACCGTACTCGTCAGCGAGGATGCCCTTCGGCCAGATCCCGGCGTCGTGGCCGTAGAGCGTGAACTCGCCGACGGTCCGGCCGACGAGGTCCCGCGGCTTCTCGATCCCGCCGGCGGTGTTCACGAAGATCGCCGAGTGGCGGAAGTTGCGGTTGGGCAGGATCGGCAGCGCCAGGAACGGCGCGTCGTCGAGGTCGAAGGTGCGCAGGAAGTAGGTGAGACCGAACTCGGCAAGGTCGTAGTGCCCCTCGACGGTGCGACGGAAGATGTCCGATACGAGGGGTGCCGTCTCGAACACCGCGTCCACCCCGTCGACCGTCACCCGGCCGTCGAACAGTGCCTCGGTGTGCTCGTAGGTGTATACGCCGATGCTCAGCTCCGTGCCCATCGGTGGATCTCCTCTCCGGGAGCTCGTCGGGAGGCCGCGGCCCGCTTCCGTAAATGGTTGTTCACTTTTATGGTGGTCCCGGAGCAGCCGAGCCGTCAAGGTGAATGTTCATTCACGATGAAAGGGGCCGCCATGCCGCGCCTCACAGCCGAGCGCCGCGAGGCCAAGCGCGCCGAGATCGTCGCGGCGGCCCGCCGCTGCTTCTCCCGCGACGGGTTCCACCAGACTTCGATGCCGGACATCGCCGCGGAGGCAGGCGTCTCGGCCGGGGCGCCCTACCGCTACTTCACGAGCAAGGAGGAGATCGTCCTCGCCATCGCGGGCGACGCGTTCCGGCTGATCTTCGAACCGGTTGAGCGGCTGGCCGAGAGCACCGACGCCCCGGGCGTCGCGCAACTGGTGGCCGCCGCGCTCGACACGATCAGCGGCGAGACGGTGCGGGACGCGGCGGGGCACCCGGTCGCGGTCGACGAGCTGCTGCGCTGCGTCGTACAGACGTGGTCGGAGGTGCTGCGCAATGACGAGGTGCGTGGCCCCGCCGCGGAGGGCTTCGAGAAGGTCCGAGCCAGTATCGCCGACGCGCTGCGCCGCGGCCGGGCCGCGGGCGCGGTGCCGCCCGCCGTGGACCCGGAACGCGGAGCCCGCGTGGTGATGGGGCTGCTGCACGGATTCCTGCTCCAGCGCGTGGCCTTCGGACTCACGGACACGACCGGCTTGGCGGACGACCTGCGTGCCGGACTGCTCTTGTGATGGGCGAGTTCATCGCCAGGCGGCGGCAGCGACGCCGGCCGCCAACAGCCTTGCTCTCCGCCGCCGGGATTGTCGGCTACCGGTAGGATGACCGGAAGAGGCTGATCCTGATGGCCCTTGACCAGGCCAGCGGGTGTCCGCGGGGCGGTTGCGGTCGCTGGAGGGTGGATCGGACACGACGGGGGGGCTCGCGTTGGATCGCCTGGCCGGAGCGGAACTGGAAGACGGCCCAACCCGAACTGTCGGCGAGCGGCGCCCCGCCTTGGTGGGGCGCGGTCAGCGGCTCCGCCGACGCGGGCCTGCCCGAGCGGGTGCCCGGCCGACCGCTCCGTACAAGAAGGTCACTACCGCAGGCCGACCGGACGCGGTGGGCGTGTGACCGGCCGGCCGGTGCCCGCGGTGCTGCCCCGGTCGCTGCACGCGCGGCTCGGGCCGATCGCGGCCCTCGCCGCGCTGGTGGTCGGCGTGCTCGGGGTCCTGTACGCCGGCCACAGCGAGCCCGGCGGGGTGGACAGGTGGATCGTCCGGCCGACGGCGGACAGTGTGCGGCCGCCCTGGAGGCGCGTCGCGCTGGCCATGGACTTCCTGGGGGAACCCGCCGGAGCGGCGACGCTGATTGTGGCCGCCGTGGCGGGCTGCCTGCTGCTTCGGCGTCCTCGCGCGGCGGTGCTCGTCGTCGCCGGCCCCGCCATGACCGTGGGGACGGCGACGCTGCTCAAGCATCTGGTGGGACGGACCATCCACGGCGACGGCAACCTGTCCTATCCGAGCGGGCACACCGCCTTCTTCACCGGACTCGCCATCATCGTGGCGCTGCTCGCGACCGGCCGGTTCGGCCTCGGCGGGACGGCCGGCACATCACTCGTGCTCGTCGCGGCGCTCGTGGCCGGCGCCGCGATGGGATGGGCGCAGGTCGCTCTGGGCGCGCACTATCCGACCGATGTCCTCGGCGGCTGGTGCACCGCGCTGGCGGTGATTCCGGCGACCGCGTGGCTGGTCGATCGGATGGCCGACGCCCCTCGGCGGGAGCGTCGCTGACGTCGCGTCACATCACGTCGGCACGCCATGTCGGCACGCCACGTCGGCCTGTCACACCAAGCGGCGGAATACGGGCTTCACCGGTCTTCCGGCCAGCCAGGGGGTGGGGTCGGCGGCGTCCAGCGCCTTCCGGTACACCGCACACGCCCGCGCCACCACCTCGACGGTGTGCTCGATGTCGGCGTCGTCGAGCGCGCTGCTCACCACGAACGACGGGGCCAGCACCCCGCCCGCGAGGAGTCGGCGCAGGAACAGGGTGCGGTACCGCTGCGACGGCTGCCCGTTCGCGTCGAGGGTGGCGAAGACCAGGTTGCTGGCCCGGCCCCGGACGACGATGTGGTCGCCGACGCCCATGCCGGCCGCGGCGTCGCGGACACCGGCGGCCAACCGCTCGCCGAGGGCGTGCAGCCGCGCGGTGACGCCCTCTTCGGTGTAGATGGTCTGCACGGCCATCGCGGCGGCCAGCGAGTGCGTTTCCGCGCCGTGCGTGGTGGACAGCAGGAACACCCGGTCGCCGGAGTGGCGCAAGCCCCCCAGCTCCATCAGATCGCGGCGGCCGGCCAGCGCGGAGACGGCGAATCCATTGCCCAGCGCCTTGCCGAACGTGGAGAGGTCGGGAACGACGCCGTACAGGCCCTGGGCGCCCGCCTCTGACCAGCGGAAGCCGGTGATCATCTCATCGAAGATCAGTACGCAGCCGTGCCGGTCGGCCAGTTCGCGCAGGCCGGCGAGATACCCCGGCGGGGGCTCGGCGACGGCGGCGGGTTCGAGGATCAGACAGGCGACCTCGTCCTGGTGCCGGGTGAGCAGTTCCTCCGTGGCGGCCAGGTCCCCGTAGGGGAACGCCACGGTCAGCTCGTTGGTCGCCGCGGGCACACCGGCGGACATCGGCGTGGTGCCGATGAACCAGTCGTCGACGGAGAAGAACGGATGGTCGGCGCAGATGGCCACCCGCGGGCGCCCGGTGGCGGCGCGGGCCAGGCGCACCGCGGCGGTGGTGGCGTCGGAGCCGTTCTTCGCGAACTTCACCATCTCGGCGGTCGGCACCGTGGCCAGGAAGCGTTCCGCGGCTTCGGCCTCCACGATGGAGGGCCGGACGAAGTTGCTGCCGCGGTCGAGTTCCCGCCGCACCGCCTCGAGCACGCGTGGGTGGGCGTGGCCGAGGCTGACCGACCGCAGGCCGGAGCCGTACTCGAGGTAGCGGTTGCCGTCGATGTCCCACACGTGGGCACCACGGCCGTGGCTGATGACGGGGGCCAGGTTCTCGGGGTACTGGTCGTCGCCCTTGGCGTAGGTGTGCGCGCCCCCGGGGATCATGGCGTGCAGCCGCTCGTTCGCCAGCCGCGACCGGGGCAGGAGGAACTCCGCGGTCTCTCCGGAGTGTTCGGTGTGCTTGATGTGTTGGGCGTGTTCGGTGTGCTTGGTGTGTTCGGCGTGTTCGGTGTGCTTGGTGTGTTCGGCGTGTTCGGCGTGTTCGGTGTGTTCGGTGTCCAAGCCGACTTCACCCTTCCCTGTGCTTCAGTACCTCGGCGAGGCTCGGCGCCTCCCGGTCCCGCTGGGACATCGATGTGACCGGCAGCGGCCAGGGAATGGCGAGCTCCGGGTCGTCGAAGGCGATCGTCACGTCCTCGGCCGGATCGTGCGGGCGGTCGATCCGGTACGAGGTGTCAGCGGTCTCGGTCAGCGCCTGGAAGCCGTGCGCGCACCCCGCCGGGATGTACAGGGTCGCCTGTGTCTCGCCGGACAGTTCGAAGAAGGCCCGGCCCAGATACGTCGGCGAGTCCGGCCGCAGGTCCACGACGACGTCGAAGACCTTCCCGTACGAGCACCGCACCAGCTTGGCCTCACCGGCGCCGGACCGCAGGTGCAGGCCGCGCAGCACGCCCCGGACCGAGCGGGACAGGCTGTCCTGGACGAAGGCGTCCGGGTCGAGGCCCACCGAGCGGACCACATCGGCGTCGAAGGTTCGGCAGAAGAAGCCGCGCTCGTCGGCGTACGGCGTCGGCTCGAACAGGTACGCGCCGGCGATCGCCGGGACTTCGGTCGCCTTCATGGAGTCTCCCGCATGGCGTGGGCGTGGTCGTGGTCGTTCGCCGGGAACAGGGTCGTGGTCAAGGCGGTGAACTGATGGGCGAGTTGCTCCGCGGCGGCCCGGTTCCGCTCGGTGAGGGTCCGCCGTAGCTGCGCCGCGTGCTTCTCCAGGTCCCGGAACTGCTCGAGCAGCCGGTCGGCGTCGACCTCGCGTGCCGGGTGGCGGTACGCGCCGAGGCCCATCCGCTCCATGAGCGCGTCGCTCTTCGCCGCATAGCAGAGGGCGAGCACGGGCGTTCCGGTCTTCAGCGCGCAGATCAGGTTGTGGTAGCGGACGGCCACCACGGTGTCGGCGGCCGCCATCTCGTTCATCAGGTCGGCCAGTGAGGCCGGTTCGGCCGCGGTGACCAGCGGTGAGTCGACCGCGTCGAGGATCGCGGCGACCACCGACGCATCGCACTGGTCGCCGGTGAGGAGCCGGACCGGTCTGCCCTCCTCGACGAGCGTGCGGACGAACCGGATCGTCCCGTCGAGGTAGCGCCGGTGGATCTCCTCGGCCCGGGCACGGTCGTCGTTGCCGCCGTGGAAGTCCATGACGCCCAGGCAGACGGTACCCGGCGAGCCGGTGGGCCCTTCCCCAAGCTCTCCGACAGGCTCCGAGCAGGGGATACCCCACTCCCGCGGCGTCGGCAGGGCGAACGCGAGATCCGGGTAGACCTCGTCGCGCGCGGTGTCCACACCCATCGCCCGCATCGCGTCGCGGGACTGGGCGTCCCGGTACGACCGGTACGCGGCCAGCCGCGCCGACCAGCGCACCAGGGCCCGGGTCGGCCGGTTGCCGATCTCGGCGGCGCCGACGCTGACCAGCGCGACCCGGGTGCGCAGCAGCCGGCCGCTCGCGCAGAGCAGGAACAGCGAGTACGGGAAGCCCCACGGCCGCAGCGGCAGCGTGGCCTCCAGGACGCCCATGCCCGGCACGATCACCACGTCGTGCCGGCGCACCCAGGCGGCGGTGCGGAAGACATCGACGAGTTTGCCCAGACCCTTCGCCGCGATCGCGCCCGCACGGGACGCGGTCCGGTACTCCGCGCGGTTCCAGTGCAGCCGCGTCGCGGGGATCCCGAACTTCGCCGTCACCGCCTCGGGTCCGCCGCACAGCGCGTCCACGACCGCGTCCGGATGCTCGGCGCGGAGGTATCCGAGCACGGCTTCCAGCGATCCGTCGTTGCCGAGGTTGCCGGAGCCGAGCAGGCCGAACACCCCCACCCGTGTCGCCGTCCTCATGCCTGCCTCCCCTCACGTCCGGCGACGAGGGCGTCGACGGAGACGGTCAGCTTGGCCGGGTCGACCGGGGCGCGGTCCTCGACCCGCTCACCGGCGCCCGGCCGGACCCGGCTGGTCATCCATGCGGCCAGGTGGCGATAGCACGCGCGCCGGTCGGCCGCGGACAGCGGGGCCCGCCGGATCGCCGAGGCGAAGCCCCAGACGTACTCGGCGAGCAGCCGGGGCGTCGGGTGCAGCGGGCCCGCCCGGCGCGGGTCCAGGTTGACGCAGCGGGAGCGCTTGCTGGGGTTCGCGCGCTCGGCGCGGGTGGGGTGGTCGCGGCGGAAGTACAGGAGTTCCGGCACCTGGTGGAAGCGTCCGTGCAAGGCGATCTCGGCGACGAACGTGCGGTCCGCGTGGTGGTAGCTGTCCATCGGCTTCACCCGGCGCAGCGCGGCGGCCCGGATCACCCCGTAGAAGTCGTCACCCCCGGGCTCGAACAGCATGCTGCGGAAGCGCTCCGGCGGATGCGGTGAGTCGGTGGCGAGCGTGTACTCGTACGGGACCTTCACCTGGCCGCCGCCGTCGATGACCGCCTGGTCGGCGTGGGCGAGGATCACGTCCGGCCGCTCGTCCAGCGCCCGGACGCAGGCCCGCAGCAGATCGCGGGCGTAGAGGTCGTCGTGCGAGGCCCACTTGAACAGCTCGCCGCGGCACTCGGCGAACAGCCGGTTGTGGTTCGGCGTGGCGCCGATGTTCCGGGGCAGCCGGAGGTACCGGACGCGCTTGTCCTGCGCGGCGTACTTGCGGCAGATGTCCTCGGTCCCGTCGGTCGAGGCGTTGTCGGAGATGACCAGCTCGAAGTCCTCATAGGTCTGGCCGAGCAGGGCGTCGAGCGACTCGGCCAGGTACTCCTCGCCGTTGTACACGGGCAGGCCGATGCTCAGCCTGGGTTGGGCGGTCATGGGGTCCTCACTTCGGGAATGGGGTGGTGGTGGCGCTCGCGCAGGGCGGACCGCAGGTGCAGCCACCACACGGCCGAGCCGCTGACGGTCGCGGCGGCGACGCACCAGGCCGAGCCGACCGTGCCGGCGACGGCCGCGCCGCCGAGCCCGCCGCCGACGTAAGCGGCGGAGGCGAACAGCTGGGAGCGCAGACTGCGCCGGGCGGCGCCGAGTGCGCGCAGCCCGGCCGCCGCGCCGGTGCCGAGGCCGGCGCCCGCGACGCCGAGGGTGACCGGCAGGATGAGCTGGGCGGCGGAGTGCCAGACACCGCCGAGCGCGAACTCGCCGAGCCGGTCCGGCATCAGCAGCAGCGCCCCGCCCCAGAGCAGCGCGCCGACGGCCTGCCCGCCACCCAGCAGGAGGCAGAACGCGCCGAGGCGGTGCGGGGTCCGCCGCAGCACCCGGGCCGCCTCCGGGACGGTGACCAGCGAAAGGCCCATCAGCACGGCGAGGAACGGGCCGAGCAGGAGTTCGGCGCCCCGCACCGCACCCACCGCGCCGACCCCGACGATCGCGCCGAGCCCGTACGCCCGCAGTTGGCTCGCGCCGCTGAGGCAGGTGTTCTCGACCAGGTACCGGTAGCCGAGATCGCGCTGCTCACGAAGCCATCCGCGCGCCCCGGTCACCCGGGGCCGGATGCCGGACTGGAGGTAGCCGTACCCCGCCGCCACCGTGGCGGACGCGCCCCAGGCGAGCACGAAAGCCGCCACGCTGCCCACCCGGGCCGCCACGACCATGGCCGGGACGAGCGCGACGCCCCACACGACGTCGTTGAGACACGCCTTCCGCCCGGCGCCGGCGGCGAAGAACGAGAACCGCCAGGCGTCCTGCAGAAGCAGCCCCGGCAGCATGACGCCGAGGCAGACGAACGCGGGCCCCACGCGGCCGCCGAGGGCCGGCCCGACCACCAGACACGCCGCGCCGATGGCCGCGCCCACGCCGAGTGCGGTACCCGACGACCGGGCCACCGCCCCGCGCCAGGACTCTTCCGACACGCCGCTGAAGCGCACCACGAGCGGATCGGTGGCCAGCCCGCGGGAGACGTTGAGCACCACGCCGTAGGTCACCCAGGCCAGGCTGAACACGCCGAACGCGGTCACCCCCAGCGAGCGGGCCACGTAGATGCCCACCGCGAAGTTGGACACGCTGGAGGCCGCCTGGTCGGCCAGTCCCCAGGACAGCCGGCCGACGAGGGCCCGCTTGGCGGATCGGGCCGGTGGCGCCGTTGTCTGCGAGTTCTCCCCCTCGGTGGGCATCGGCGTCATGCCTTGATCAGCCCGGCGCCGTGCAGGGCGCCGGCCGCGTCGGCGACGGTGTCGAACGGCAGCCCGGACCGCTCGGCGACGTCCAGCAGACTGTGCTCGCCGTCGGAGAGGTTGAGCACCCAGAGCATGGCCATCTGGGCCTGCTTGGTGTCACTGCGCCCGCCGAGCGCGTCGTACAACCCGCGGCGGCCCAACTGTGGTTCGCCGTAGGGGCTGAGGTTGACGTACTGGCGGTTGCGGTCGAGGACGGCGAACGCCTCGCGGCAGACGGCGAGCGTGTCCGCCATCGCCTCCGGGGAGACGAAATCCAGGTTGTCCGCCGAGGTGTGGTACTCGGGGTAGCCCGCGTACGGGGTCCGGGTGAGCGAGCCGACGCCGAGATCGAACCCGGGCGAGCAGTACTGCCGCTCGTCGTAGCCGTACGGGGTGAACTCGGTTACGTGGTGCGGGCGTTCGGAGGCGGTCAGCACATGCCGCATCACCCGGTCGATCTCCGCGTCGCCGCGCCTGCTCCGCTTGTACGTCAATGCGCCCGGGTCGCCGGCGCAGGCCAGCACCAGCCCGTGCTTGACCCTTCCCCAAGCTCTCGGCTCCGCTCGAGCAGGGGATACCCCATTCACCCGCTCCGCGTTGCGGGCCAGCCAGGTGATCGCCCCGATGGTGCCGGGCGCGAAGATGAACCGGTAGGTGTAGTACGGCGTCCGCTCCGCCAGCGCCCGCGCCAGGTACGTCGCCACGGCGATGCCGGCCAGGTTGTCGTTGGCCAGCGACGGGTGGCAGACGTGGCAGGAGACGATCACCTCGTCGGCGACCTGCCCGGGGACCACGTGCTCGGCGTAGGTGAGGTGGCCGTCCGCGAGTGTGGAGTCGACGCACACCTCGTACTCGCCGTCCGGCAGTGCGTCCAGGGTCTCCTGGGCCAGGCAGAACCCCCACTCCGGCTTGTAGTAACTGGTGCGGTACGGCACCCAGGACGGGTGGTCCGGCAGAGTGTGCAGATGCCCGCGGAGCTCGGCCAGCGGCATGGTCGCCGACACCGGCACGCTGTAGCCGAGCACGTGCAGGCTGGACGCCCGGAAGTCGACGACCCGGTTGCCCGCGGGGTCGGCGATGTAGGCGTCCCGGATGTTCCACTCCTTGGGCACCGTCCAGTCGAGCACCTGGGTCCCGGTCGGCACCTCGTGCACCTTCAGCGGGATGTACTCGCCGACGATGTCCAGGGTGGCGCGCACACCGTCGCCGGTGATGCTCCGGCAGAGCGGGTACAGCCGCTCCACCAGCGCGTACATCTCGTCGCCGTGCGCGGTCACCGGCGCCACCGCAGGGTGTCGTCGACGGTGCCGGCGTCGGACGCCGCGCGCAGCACGGCGAGGCGGGTGAACCGCTGCTCGAAGTCCTCCCGGGTCAGCCCGTATTTCCGGTAGGCGTCGGCGAGTTCGAGCGCGCCCTGCTTCACCGTCCACTCGCAGTCGAAGCCGGGTATCGCCGTGCGGAACCGGGAGAAGTCCACGCGGTACGACCGCGGATCGGCGCCGTTCTCCCCGGTGATGTTCACCTTGGCGCCGGACACCGCCTCGGCGACCTGCCCGGCGATCTCGGCGACCGTGACGTTGTTGGTCTCGCTGCCGATGTTGAACGCCCGGTCGTGCACCGCGTCCCGCGGCGCGGTCAGCGCGGCCATGAAGGCCCGTGCGATGTCGGCGGCGTGCACCAGCGGGCGCCAGGGGGTGCCGTCGGAGAGCACCAGCACCTCGCCGGACAACAGCGCGTGGCCCACCAGGTTGTTCAGCACGATGTCGGCGCGCAGCCGGGGCGAGTAGCCGAAGGCGGTGGCGTTGCGCATGAACACCGGGCTGAAGTCGCCGTCGGCCAGGTCGTGCAGGTCGTCCTCCACCCGCACCTTGGACTCCGCGTACGGCGTCACCGGGCGCAGCGGGGCGTCCTCGGCCACCAGGTCGTCGCCACCGGCGGCGCCGTAGACCGAGCAGGTGGACGCGTACAGGAAGCGCCGCACTCCGGCGTCGCGGGCGAGCCGGGCCAGCCGCACGGACGCGTGGTGGTTGATGTCGTGGGTGAGCTCCGGCGCCAGCGATCCCAGCGGGTCGTTGGAGAGCGCGGCCAGGTGGATCACGGCGTCGACCCCGGCCACGTGTTCGGCCGTGACGTCGCGCAGGTCCACCCTTCCCCAAGCTCTCGGCTCCGCTCGAGCAGGGGATACCCCAACCCCCGGCGGGTCCGCGGGCGCCGGGCCCAGCACGCAGTCGGCGAACAGGCCGGCGTCGAGGCCGACGACCTCGTGCCCGGCGGCGGCGAGGGCCGGGGCCATGACGGTTCCCAGATAGCCCTGGTGTCCGGTCAGCAGTACGCGCAAGGTTCAACCCCCCAGGTTGAGCGTGAGTTTGGTGACGGCGAACGCTTCGGCGTATCGCTCATGGCATTCGATGCCGCGGATCCGCGCGAGGCCGAGGAAGGCCTCCCGGTCGTACCAGGGCCGGTGCCGCTGCGAGGGGTAGTGCTCCTGCAGCAGCCGCACCTTCTGTTCGGCGATCTCCGGCGAGAGTGGCTGGTACGCCGCCGGACGGCCGAGGTCGCCGTCCCACTTGACGATCTCGTAGCCGAGCACGAGGTGGTCGCGGAAGGCGGTGGGGATCAGCTTCGCCAGGCCGCGGTGGTCCTGGTGCGCGTCATCGGTGCGCGGCGCCAGCACCAGATCCGGCTCGGTCCGCGCACGCAGTTCCTCGACCGCGGCCTTGGCCTCTTCCCAGTGCGCGGGCAAATGGCCGTCCGGCAGCTTGTGCACGGTCAGCCGCAGGTCGGCGCCGGGGCAGAAGGCGGCCAGCGCGGCCTGCTCCTCCTGCTCCCGGTCGCCGCCACCGCCGGAGAGCACCAAGGCGTCGACGCGCAGCCCCGGCCGTGCGTGGCACATCGCGAGCAGCGTGCCGCCCGCGCCGATGGCGATGTCGTCGCAGTGCGCGCCCACCGCGACGATCCGGTCGAGGCTTCCGGCCCCGAGCCGGATCACGCCCTCGCTCCGGCGCTGGCCCGCTCCCACACGGCCCACGGGCGGTCGCCCCGTGCGTAGGCGGCGTCCAGCGCGGCCCGCTCCTTCACGGTGTCGGTCGGCTTCCAGAAGCCGCGGTGCTGGTGCGCCACCAGCCGTCCGCGCTTGGCCAGTTGGGCGCATCCGTCGGCGACCAGGTCCCCGTTCTCCGGGATGTGGTCGAAGACCTCCTGGCGGAGCACGAAGTAGCCGCCGTTCTCCCACAGTGGCAGTTCGCTCACCGCGGTGATGCCCCCCACCAGGCCGTCCTCGCCCAGGTCCACGCAGTGGAACGAGGACTGCGGCGGCACCACCATCATCGAGGCACCGGCGTCGCGCCGGGCGAAGTTCTCGATCATCTCCGGCAGTGGGGCGTCGGTGAGCACGTCGGCGTAGTTGGCGAGGAACATCTCGTCGCCGTCGAGGTGGTGCCGCACCCGGCGCAGCCGCTCCCCGATCGGCGACTCGACGCCGGTCTGCGCGAACGTGATCGTCCAATCCGAGATGTCGGTGGACAGCAGCTCGGTCCGCCCGGCCCGCAGCACGAAGTCGTTGGACGTCGTCTCCTCGTAGTTGAGGAAGAAGTCCTTGATGTGGTGAGCCCCGTACCCGAGGCACAGGATGAACTCCCGGTGCCCGAAGTGCGCGTAGTAGCGCATGACGTGCCAGATCAGCGGCCTGGGGCCGACCATCGCCATCGGCTTGGGCACGTCGTCCGCGGCACCGCTGCGCATTCGCATCCCGTAACCGCCGCAGAACAGAACGACCTTCATCGCTTTACCTCGACAATGCTCAGTTCCGGGATGGGAAAGACCAGCCGGCCGCCCCAGTCGCCCACGAAGGACAGTTGCTCGACCAGCTCCGCCCGCAGGTTCCACGGGAGGACCAGGACGTAGTCCGGCCGGTCGGCGGCGATCTGCTCGGGTGCCAGGATCGGGACGCGGGTGCCCGGAGTGAACCTGCCGTGCTTGTAGGGGTTGCGGTCGACCGTGTACGGGAGCAGGTCGGGCCGGATGCCGCAGTGGTTGAGGAGGGTGTTGCCCTTGCCCGGGGCTCCGTAGCCGACGACCGTCTCGCCGCGCTCGGCCGCCTCGATGAGGAACCGCAGCAGATCCCGGCGCACCTTGGCCACCCGGGCGGAGAACTCGGTGTACCCGGACAGCTCCTGGAGCCCGGCGGCCTTCTCCCGGGCCAGCACGTCGGCCACACCCCGCGTCGGCTCACCGGCCACCTCGGCCGGGCGGGCCCACAGCCGGATGGAGCCGCCGTGGGTGGGCAGCAGCTCGACGTCCACGAGCGTCAGCCCGCCGCTCGCCAGCGCCCGGATCGCCGACGCGACCGTGTAGTACTGGAAGTGCTCGTGGTAGATCGTGTCGTACTGGTTCTCCTCGATCAGGGTCAGCAGGTGCTGCACCTCGATGGAGACCCAGCCGTCGTCGGCGACCAGGGCGCGCAGCCCCCGGGTGAACCCGACCACGTCCGGGATGTGCGCGTACACGTTGTTGGCCACGACCAGGTCCGCCGGGCCTTGCTCGGATCGGACGGCCGCGCCGGTGGCCGGGTCGAGGAACTCCGTGAGCGTGGGCACTCCCGCGTCCCGCGCCGCCGCGCCGACGTTCACCGACGGCTCGATGCCGAGGCAGCGGATCCCCCGGTCCACCACATGCCTCAGCAGGTATCCGTCGTTGCTCGCGACCTCGACCACGAAGGCGTCGGTGCCGAGACCCAGCCGCGCCACGGCGTCGGCGACGAACGTGCGCGCGTGCTCCGCCCAGGAGGTCGAGTAGGAGGAGAAGTACGCGTACTCCTTGAACGTCTCCTCCGGCGTGATCAGCGGCGGGAGCTGCGCGAGCCAGCAGTCGGTGCAGACCCGCAGGTGCAGCGGGTACGCGGGCTCCGGCTGGTCCAGTTGGTCCGCGGCGAGAAAGCTCTCACATGGCGGCGTCGCCCCGAGGTCGACGACGCTCGCCATCGCTTCCGAGCCGCAGAGTCGGCATCGTGTCATCTACTGTTCCCATCCCCCCTGCTCGCGCGGGAGTCCCCGCCGCGAGTCAGTGCCGACCGCACCGCGATCGCGGTGCGGTACTCCTCAACCAGGCGCTCCAGCCCGACGGCCGGGCTGAAACCCTGTTCGTAACGGACCCGGGCGGCCCGGCCCAGCTCCCGGCCCAGGGCCGGGTCGGCCGCGATCCGGCGTATGCGGGACGCGAGCGAGGCGGGCTCGCCCGGCCGGTGCAGCAGCCCGGTCACGCCGTCCTCGACGAGTTCGACGAAGGCGCCGTGACCGGCGGCGACGACCGGCACCCCGGCCGCCATCGCCTCCACGACCACCAGGCCGAACGCCTCCAGCCACGTCGAGGGGGCCACCACGGCGACCGATCGCGCGATGACCTGGGCGCACTCCGCCGGGTCCAGCAGGCCGACGTAGGCCACGTCGTCCCGGCCCGCCGCCCAGCCGGTCACCTCATCCTCCAGTGGCCCGGCGCCGGCGATCACGAGCGGTACGCCCACACCGCCGCTCGCCGCGATCTCGTCCCACGCGGCCATGAGCAGCCGTACGCCCTTGGCCTCCGCGAGCCGGCCGAGATAGAGCAGATGCTCTCCCCCGCCCACTCGGCGGACGCCCGGGTCGGGCACGAAATTGTGCTTCACCGCCAGCCGTTCGGCCGGCATGCCGGCCCGCACCAGGACGTCGCGCTGCGCCGCGGAGATGCAGAAGAACCGCTCCACGCCGGACCACCATCGGCGCCGGTTGACCGACAGGCTGACCGCGAGCGGCACCGTCGCGAGGCGGGAACTCCGGTAGCAGCCGTGCCGGACGGCGGGCAGTGGTGCGGAGCCGACGCACTCGGCGCACGGCCGGCCGTCCCGCTGCAGCGTGCCGGGAGGGCAGACCTGGGTGTAGTTGTGCAGCGTGGCGACGGCGGGCACGTCGGCGTCGGCACAGGCGGCGAGCACCGCGGGCGACAGAAGCGGGAAGACGTTGTGGATGTGGACCACGTCCGGCCGCTCGGTGCGCAGCCGGGCGGCCAGCTCCGCTCGGACCGCCGGGTTCCACGGCACGAGGAGCGGTACTGCGGCCTTGCCGAGGAGGGACCGGGCGGCGATGTCGTCGCTGCGCCGCTCGAACACCCCCACCTGATGGCCTGCCGCGCGCAGCAGCTCCACCTCCTGGTCGACGACCTTGTTCTCCCCGCTCGGCTGCGCCGAGGCGTAGCGGTTGTGCACTACCAGCACACGCATGCCGTGCATGCTCAAGGAACCTCCGATCTCCGGGCCCAGCGCGGAACGTGTCGTCGAGGGAGTTCGGGCGTCGCGAGCGGAGCGGCCGCGGCGGGTGCCGCCAACAGCGCGGCGGCCAGGGCCAGATGCAGCAGATACGGCGAGGCGTCGCCGAGACCGGCCTCGGTGTACGACGCGATCGCGCAGTAGCTGATCAGGAAGATCGCGCAGGCCCGCTGCAACGACGGTGGCCGCAGCAGCGCGACACCGGCCAGCACGATGATGATCGCCGCGACAAGGGTGACGCCGAGCAGACCCTGCTCGTTGTAAACGGCCAGCCAACTGTTGTCGATCGGCAGCCCGCCGAACGACTTGTCGCCCAGGCCCATGCCGAACCACTTCTCCCCGGCCGTCCGGGGAGCGGCCAGCAGGGCGTCCCAGACCTTGGCCCGGCCGGTGAGGCTGGAGAAGTTCTCCTTGCTCTGTCCGCGCAGGAACCACGCCTGGAGGACGGAGGCGAATCCCACCGCGGCCACCGTGGCGCACAGCACCGCCCAGCTGAAGAAGCGGCGGGCCGCGGCGCTGGTGAGAAGGAGCGAGCCGATCGCCAGCGCCAGGCCGAGGAACAGGCCGAGCGTCGCCGTCCGGGTATGGGTCAGCGCGAGCAGGACGAGTGACGGCACGATGACCACCACCGCACCGGCCCGGTCGATCCGGCGGCCCAGTACGAGCAGCACGGTCAGCCCGGTGATCACCGCGGCGTACTGTCCGATCTGCGGCGGGGTGAGCGGCCACAACGCGCCGACCAGCCGCCCGCCGTAGAGGTCGGGCAGGGCCGCGCCCGGTGAGACGACCAGGCCGGCGGCCACCGACCCGAGCACCGCGAAGTACATCCGGATGTGGTGCCGCACGAACGTCAGGCTGCCGTCCCACCAGCGGCTGAGCAGCCACAGCGTGCCGACGAAGAGAGCCAGCCGGGTGCAGCGGAACAGCGCGCCGAACCCGGATTCCAGGTGGGCGCTGGAGATCACGCTCGTCACCAGCAGCAGGGTGAGCAGGAATACATACGCACTGGCCCGGATGCGCAGCCGGAGATTGACCGCGAGCGCCAGCGCGAACGCGGCGACCAGCGCGCCCATGGTGACCATCTGGATGAGGGAGCGGGGCAGCGGGACGATGGTCTTCGCCCCGGCGGAACCGAGGGTGTTGAGGACCAGCAGCCCCCAGACCGTCCCGACGATCTTCGGGGTGTGACCCCCGTCCATCTCAACCACCGTCCCGTGCGCGCAAGGTGCTGCCCGCGTCCTGCTGGTACGGCGCGATCTGCCACTGCCCGAAGTCGAGCACCCGGCTCGGGTCGTGGGCGACGAACTGCCATGGCCCGAGGTAGACGTTGTGGTGCCAGCGGTTGTGCTGCTTGTGGGTGATCGCCTCGGCCACCCCTTCGCCCTGGTACGGCGACCAGTCCGGATAGGTGCCGTAGTTGGCCAGCACCGCCATTCGGTCGCATTTCACCGTGCACTTGACGACGGACTTGTCCAGCACGAAGCGGTTGTCGTGGATGTCCACCCGCTGGGTCTTCCACCGGCAGTCGGCGTAGAGCGGTTGTTTGGCGATCGCCGGTTTCGCGCACCGGTCGGGGTCCCGGACCAGCAGGGTGCAGGCACCTGACGAGGTGTTGGCCGGGCTGTTGCAGAACCGGTCGGCGTTCTCCCACAGGGTGATCCCGGACCAGTTGTTCTCCAGTACGTTGCGGTAGATCTCGATCTTGTTGGTGCGGGCCTTGATCCGGGGTTCGCCGCCCGACTCGGACAGGTAGACGGTCGCGAACGGGAAGGTGTCGCCGCGGTCGGCTTCCCGGCGGCCCTCGACCCAGTTGTTCCGTCGGATCGTGTTGTTCCGGATGACCGCGTTGTAGCTGGTCTCGTAGATCAGCGCGGCACCGTCGTTGGCATCGAGCACGTTGTCCTCGATGCGGAAGTCGTTGTTGTCGGTGTCCGCCCACAACCCGGTCCCGCGGTTGTCGTGCACCCAGTTGCCGCGTACGTCGGCGCCGTCGACGGCCCAGAACTTGATGCCTCCGGTGCAGCCGCAGCCCTCCCGCCGCCGCTCCCAGTCGCCGGTGTTGTTGCCCGCGATCTCGTTGCCCTCGACCACCAGGCCGCTGATACGGCCCTTGGCCTTGTACGCGTTCATGCCGTACTGGCCGTTGTCGCGCAGGCAACTGGCGCGGACCCGCTGGCGGGCACCGGCCATCAGCCCGGCGCCGGAGTTGTCCTGGATCGTCGCGTGCTCGATCAACCACCCGTCGGCCGAGTCATGGTTGACCACGCCCTCGTCGGGCGGCGCCACGAAACGCTGCACGGTCAGGTGGCGGATGGTGACGTCGCGGGCGGTGCCGCCGAACGCGTACTGGTTCTTCTTCCGGCCGTCGAGCACCGCGCCCGGCGCGCCGAGGTAGCGGTTCCCCTTCTTGGGGATGACCTGGGCATAGCGGTCCGGGTCGAGCCTGTGTTTGCCCGGCCGAAGCCAGAACGTGGTGTTCGGGGGGTTGCTCTTGGTCTTCGCCGCCAGGTCACCGACCACCGCGGGGTCGACCGTCACCGCCCCCTCCGGCGCCTTCGCCGGCCCGGCCGTGGGCTTGGCACACACCCGGGCCACGGGCCGGGCCTCGGACGTGGACGGCGCGGCGGTCGGCTTCGCCGCCGGGGCGCCCGGCGTGCTCACACAGCCGGTCACCGCCGGCAGGACGAGCGCCGACACCGCCACCGGTAACGCCCAGTTCCGCCACTTGATCACCACGCGTCCCCCCTAGCCGCGGAACCTGAGTACGGTGGTGAACCCCTGCGCGCCGTCGGCGAAGCCGGTGCCGACCAGTGTGGTGCTGGGTTCCTTGCGTCCGAAGCCGGCCGAGTACCAGCCCAGCGGCGGTCCGGTCGCGCCGCGATGTGCCCGCCAGGCCAGCTCGCCGGGCAGGTCGAGCACCGCGGAGCGGTCCTCGCCGTCCCGGGTCCAGGTGAGCACCGCCCGGTTGTCCACCAGGTCCGCGGCGATCTCCGGGCCGAGGTGGAACGCCAGACGCGCCTCCCGGCGCGGGCCGCGCACCTCGTCGACCACCCTCAGCTCCTGACTCACGGCCGTCAGTTCCACCCGGCGGCGGTGCACGGAGCCCTGGTAGCCGTCGTGCTCGGCACACCAGCGGGCCACGCCCTCGCCCGAGGTGTCCGCGGTCAGGACACGGCTCCGGGCGTGCCGGGTCCACAGGAACGGGCCGCCGGAGACGGACTGGTCACCGCCGTCCAATTGCAGGGTGTTGTGGCCGAGGGTCGACCGGAAGTACTGCCGCCACTCGGGCTGCCCGTGGTAGCAGTACGTCCCCGGGTCGGCGAGCACGTCGACCCCGTCGTGCCGGACCTCCACGGACAGCGCGTCCGCGTGAGCGTGCGCGGCGATGGACAGGAAGCCATGCGGACCGCCGTCGCAGCGGCACCAGATCTCCCCCGGGCCGCGCAGGATCGTAAGCCCCGCGTCGGCGAAATGGGCCGGTCGGCTCGATGGGCGGGTCACCGGCAGTTCGGTGGGTTTGACGAGCGCGGCCAGCAGTGGGGTGCGCACATCGGTGCCGGTCACCTCCGGCCACCAGGCGAGCCGGCCGAACACGGCGTCCCCGGTGGCCAGCAGCGAGCCCCAGCGGTCGGTGCCCGCGCCGTCCACGACCAGACCGTGCCCGTCGTCGGCGTCCCCCTGGCGCGGCGGCCGCAGCCGGCTGTCCACGATGGCCGCGAGCGCGTCGGTCATCCGCAGCAGCACCAGCCGGATCGACGCGGGGACCGGCACACCGGCGGCATCCGCCTCGGCCACCGCGGCCAGGCCCAGCTCCAGCACCAGTCCGTGATACTCGGTGGCCAGCTCGCGGTTGAGGCCGGAGCCGAAGGTGTTGTTCCGCAGCTGCCGCTCCAGTGACCGCAGCGCGTCGGCCCGCCAGCGCGCCGAGCCGGGGAACCACCCGAACGCGCAGGCCGCGGCGGACTGCCCGGCGGCCTCGGCGATGACGTGGTTGTTCGCCGAGGACCCCCGGCTCGGGAAGGCGGCCAGCCAGCGCTGGTGGTGCCAGATCTGGTTCAGCGCCACCGGGTTGCCCTCGAACAGCCCGGCCGCGCCCGGCCAGCCGTCGAGGAGCCGGCGGATCCACACCCAGGACAGCAGCCGGATCCCCAGCTCGATGCCGCTGGTCCAGTGCACTCCGCGCAGCGGCGCGTTGGCCGTCCACCACGACCGCAGGTGCTCGGCCACCCGCTCGGCGTACCGCTCGTCCCCGGTGATCGCGTAGGCGGCGGCGAGCACGGTGAGGTACTGATGCCGGGACGGCTCCCAGATCTGCTTGATGTCCCCGACCGCGTCCTCGTCGCGGTACGGCACGTCGAAGGCGTAGCCCCACGGGGCCCGGCGCCCGGTCTTCGGGTCGTGGCACCAGTCCGGGTCGGCCAGGTCGTCGCGTTCCACCCCGAAGTACTCGGCGTGCCCGGCCATCAGCCGGTCCGCCTCGGCGATGAGGCGTTTCGCGGCGTCCGGTGGCAGCGCGGCGATCGTCCCCGCGGGCAGTACGGCGGTGAACCGGGCGCCGGTCACGCTCGGGCAGTCCGGCGGCGCCGACCGCCACCGCCGCCTGCGCACCGCGTCGGCCACCCGGCCGCCGACCTCCCGCGGTCCCATCCGGGACAGCCGCCGCAGGTACCAGCCCGCGCTCATGCTCATCGAGCGCGCTCCAACGTCACCGGCGCACCGCCGGCCAGGCCGGTCCGCACGGCGAGGGTGGCCGTCGTGGTGGCGACCAGCGACTCCAGCGGCACCGGCATCGGCCCGCCGGTCCGCACGGCCTTGATGAACGCGGCCAGCTCGGCGGACTGGCCCTTGTCCCGGGCCTTGGGCAGCCGCGAACTGACCCACCGGTCGCGGCGGCCGTTGTACACGGTGGCACGGACGAAGTCGTCGAGCCGCAGCACCTTGCCGTCCGCGATCAGGTCCAGCGTCTCCTTGGGGAAGCCCGGCGAGCCGGTGGTGACGTAGGCGATGGTGGCGGTGGACCCGTCCGGGTAGCGCAGCACGATCTGCAGGTCCTCGTTGCCGGACGTGGCGACCGCGTACACCGAGACCGGGTCGGCCCCGAGCAGCCAGCTCGCCGTGTCGATGAAGTGTCCGCCCTCGCCGGCGAACCGCGAGCCCTCGGTGCCCTGCTGGAGGTACCAGCTACCGTGCTCGAGGCGGCCCGCGTTGACCAGGTAGCGGAGGCTCGCCGGGCCGGTCCGGGCGCCGAACCGCTTCCTGGCCTCCTGCAGCAGCGGCGCGAACCGGCGGTTGAAGCCCACCTGCAGCCGGTCGTTGCCGGACTCCTCCACCGCGGTGAGCACACCGGCCAGCTCGTCCTCGGTGAGCGCCAGCGGCTTCTCCACGAACACCGCCTTGCCGGCCCGCAGCGCCCTCATGGTCAGTTGGGCGTGCGAGCTGTGGCGGGTGACCACGAACACCGCGTCGATGGACGGGTCGCCGAGCACGGCGTCGAGATCGGTGGTCGCCTCGGCGAAGCCGAACTTCCGCTTCGCGTTGGCCGCGGACAGCGCGGTGGTGGTGACGACCGTGGCCAACTCGACGCCCTCGCGCCGTTCCAGGTGCGGCAGCAGCATCGACGTCGCGTAGTTTCCCGCGCCGACGAACGCCAGCCGCACCGACGCGTTGGCGTACCGGGCCGGGGCGGACGCTCCGCCACCGCGCCGCACCGCGGGCACGGCCACCGCCGGGGCCGCCGTCTCCCCGGCTTGGCCGGGGTGGCCGGGATACCGGAACAGCACGGCCACGGCCTTCAGGTCGCCGTCCTTCAGACGTTGGTACGTCTCGACGGCGTCGTCGAAGTCGGCTATGTGGGAGACCAGGGGCTCCACGTCGACGCTGCCGCGGGCGAGGAGATCGAGGAAACACGCCAGGTTGCGGCGCTCGGTCCAGCGCACATAGCCGATCGGGTAGTCGCGCCCCTCGAGCTCGTACTCCGGGTCGTAGCGCCCGGGGCCGTAGCTGCGGGAGAACCGGACGTCGAGCTCCTTCTCGTAGTACGCGTTCCACGGCAGGTCCAGGCGGCACTTGCCGATGTCGACGACCCGGCCGCGGTCCCGGCAGAGCCGGGCGGCCAGCTCGACGGGCTGGTTGCTGCCGCCACCGGCGGCCAGATACACCTGGTCCACGCCGTGGCCGCCGGTGAGTTCGGCGACGGCGGTTTCCACGGCCGCGGAGGCGGGATCGCCGCAGGTCGCCGCGGACAGGCGCTCGGCGAGCTCGCAGCGCACCGGGTCGGGGTCGGCCCCGATGACGCGGACTCCCGAGGCGGCGAGGAGCTGCACCACCAGTTGCCCGATCAGCCCGAGGCCGATGACCAGCGCCACTTCGCCGAGGTGTGACTCGCCCTGGCGGACGCCCTGCAACGCGATCGACCCGACGGTGCCGAAGGCCGCGTGCCGCGGCGCGAGGCCGTCCGGCACCCGGGCGTAGAGGTTCTTCGGCACCCAGTTCAGCTCGGCGTGCAGCGCGTGCTCATTGCCGGCGCAGGCCACCAGGTCGCCGACCTTCACATCGTCGATCCCGGCGCCGACCTGCTCGACCACCCCGCACAGCGAGTAGCCGAGCGGCGTGTAGGAGTCCAGCTTGCCCATCACCTTGCGGTAGGTGGCGGGCAACCCGTTGGTGGCCACGCTCTGCACGACCTTGGCCACCTGGTCGGGCCGGGAGCGGGCCTTGCCCAGCATCGACATGCCGGCCTCGGACACCTTCATCAGCTCGGTGCCGGTGGATATCAGCGAGTACGCGGTCCGCACCAGCACCCCGCCCGGCTTGCACCCCGGCACCGGCACGTCGAGCAGCGCCAGCTCGCCGCTCTTGTAGTTCTGCACAACCTGTTTCACCCGAAGTCCTCTTGTCTCTACGCCGTCAGGGGAGAGTCCTGGGCGGCCCCGGAGGTCGCGCCGCGGTACCAGTACTCGAGGGTCAGCACATGCCACAGATGTTTGGAGAAGTCCCGCTGCCCGGCGGCGTCCTCGGCGACCATCCGCGCCAGCGCGTCGCGGCGCAGGAACCCGGAGCGGACGAGCACGCCGTCGTGCACCACGTCGCGCACCAGCGGTGCCAGGTCCCGGCTCATCCAGGCGCGCAGCGGGGCGCTGAACAGGCCCTTGGGCCGGTACACGATCTCGCGGGGCAGGATCGAGGTGGCCGCCTCCTTGAGGACGGCCTTCCCCTGCCGTCCGACGATCTTGCGGTCACCGGGCACGGCGAACGCCGCCTTGACCACCTCGACGTCCACGTACGGCACCCGCACCTCGGTCGACGCGGCCATGCTCGACCGGTCCGTGTAGGTGAGGTTCAGGCCCGGCAGGAACATCCGGGCGTCGCCCAGGCACATGCGGTTGACGAAGTCGTCGAGGTCGTTGTCCTGGTAGACATCCGCATGCTCGGTCAGCACGTCCTCGACCGTGCCGACCAGGTCCGGGTCGATCAACGCGAGCAGCTCGTCCTGGTCGTACATGGTGTAGCTGCGCCGGAACGCGGTCTCCTCCGGCAGATCGGCGAAGGAGAGGAACCGCTTCGCGAAGCGCACCGACCGGTACCCCCGGCGGGCCGTGGCCACCGGCAGCCGGTCCACGGCCCTGGACACCCCGCGCCGCAGGGGCCGCGGAACGCGCTGGTAGCGCAGCGCGATCAGGTTGGCCAGGTGCTTGCGGTAACCGGCGAACAGCTCGTCGGCACCCATCCCCGAGAGCATCACCTTGACCCCGGCCTCCCGGGCGGCCGAGCAGATCAGGAACGTGTTGATCGCGGCGGGGTCGCCGATCGGCTCGTCCAGGTGGTACGTCATCCGCGGCAGCAGGTCGAGCACGTTCGGAGCGATCTCGATCTCATGCAGGTCGACGCCGAACCGCTCGGCCACCCGCCGGGCGTAGCGCAGGTCGTCCGGCATCGCCTCGAACCTGGCGTCCTCGGCGCGGAACCCGATCGTGTAAGCGGAGATCCCGGGCTGGTGGCGGGCCGCCAGCGCGGTCAGGTAGCTGGAGTCGAGACCGCCGGAGAGGAAGGTCGCCACGGGCACGTCGGAGAGCAGATGGCGCCGGGTCGACTCCTCGACGATGGCGGCGAGGTCCGGCTGCTCGCCGCTCCGGGCCCGCTCCCGGCCCTCGGCGGCGACGTCCTTCAGGTTCCAGAACCGGCCGCGCTCCACCCGGCCGTCGGGCCGGCACCTCAGCCAGCTCCCCGGCGGCAGCTTCTCCGCCTCGCGGAACGCGCAGCGCGAGTCCGGCACCCAGTAGTACAGCAGCGAGGCCACCAGCGCCGCATGGTCCACCTCCAGCGACCCGCCGGTCACGGCGGCGAGCGCCTTGAGCTCGGAGGCGAACACCAGGCCCTCGCCGCGCCGGAGCAGGAACAGCGGCTTGATGCCCAACTGGTCCCGGGCGAGGACCAGTTCGCCGGTGCGCTCGTCGAAGATGCCGAACGCGAACATGCCGCGCAGCCGGGGCAGGCAGTCGGTGCCCCAGCGCCGCCAGGCCTCCAGGAGCACCTCGGTGTCGGAGGTGCCGCGGAAGCGCACCCCGGCGGCCGCCAGTTCGGCACGCAGTTCGGGCGCGTTGTACAGCTCACCGTTGTACGTCAGCACGAGGCCGCCCGAGACCATCGGCTGGGCGCCGGTCCCGGACAGGTCGATGATGGCCAGCCGGCGGTGCCCGAGGTGCACTTCGCCGTCACCGGCGGGGTGGCTGTACCGGCCCGTGCCGTCCGGGCCGCGGTGGGCGAGGGTATGGGTGAGCCGGTCGGTCACGACCTTCCCGTCCGGCCATCGGTACGTACCTGCGATGCCACACATCTCCTACCGCGCCTCCTGGTCGCTGTCCGGGACTCGTGCGGCCCACATCGGCGGTCGCTCGGTCCGTAGTTGGCCCGGCCCGTCTCGCCGGGCCAGCCGCTCGCCATGGCCCCGCAGCGCGATGTGCAGCCCGTCCCACAGCGTGCCGTCGGTCCGGTCACGCGGATCGGGGTCGATCAGCACCACACCGATCACCGGAATGCGCTGGTCCGCGAGTTGCCGCGCCACGGTGTGCAGCCATGCGGCGCTGCCGTGCCCGGCACGCACGACGAGCACGGTCTGGGTACCGAGGTAGTGGAGGTCGGTCCATACGGTGCCGGGCGCGACCGAGCCGACGCCGAACCGGCGCTCATGCTGCGCGGCGGCGGCATGGTCACCGCTGATCACGGTCGGGTCTCCTGGTTTCGGGCGGCGGCGCGCGAGCTGTGGGCCGGGCAGACCATCGATGATGGCCACCGGACCGTCCGCCGCCAGTTCCCCGGCGAGGTCCAGGGCGATCACGCTCGTGCCGCGCGCACAGCCCAGTTCCAGCAGCGACACCGGTTCCGCGGAGCCGCGCACGGTGCGGGCCAGGGACGCGGTGAGCCTGGTCCGGGCCGCCCGGATCCGCCGGCGCTGCCACAGCCTGCCCGACCGGCGGGGCAGCTCCGCGATGACCGAGGCACCCAGGTTGGCCGCGATCTCCCGGCGCAGCACGGGGCGGTCCGCCACCACCGTGAAGACCGCGGACACCGCGAGCCCGAGGACGAGCCCGAGGACGAGCCCGATCGCGGCATTGGTGGCAGCCGTCCTGGGCAGGGAGTGCGGCACCGCGCGCGGGGCGTCCACGATCTGCGTACCGGCGATGATCCGGGGCGTGCCGGTGCGCGCCTCCGCGGCGCGCTGGTCGAAATCGGCGATCCGCGAGTTGAGCTCGGCCCGGCGGGCGAAGAGCGACTCGGTGCTCGCCGACGATTCCGGGGCGCTGCCCGGCGATCGGCCCCCGATCGCCTTGTTGACCTCGGCGAGTTCCTTCCGCACGCGGTCACGCTGGTCGAGCAGGGCCTTGGACTCGGCCTTCGCGGTCTCCCGCATCCGCCTCACATGGTCCGCGACGAACGCGTCGGCCAGCGCCTTGGCGCGGGCCACCGCTTCCGCCTCGCTGTCGCCCGTCACATCGATCTGCAGCAGGTTGTTGGTCAAGCCGGTGCCCCGGTAGTCCCGCAGGAAGTCTTCCGGTTTTTCCCGGGAGTTGAGGGACTGCAGGGCCTTGCCGGCGATCCGTGTGGTGCCCAGCAGCGCGACGTCGGTGCGGATCAGCGTTCCCGTGTCGTTCGGCTGGTCCTCCTGATGCGCGACCAGCACTTTGGTCACCGCGGTCGGCGGCGGTGGCAGCAGGACCGCCATCGCCGCGCCGGCCAGCAGCCCCAGCAGAGCCATGGCGCACCAGAGACGGCGGCGCCTGCGCACCGCCACCACCAGCGCCTGCAGGTCGAACAGCGGAGCGGCCGCCGGCCGCTCCGGAGTCGTGCTCGTCGTCACACCGCACCTCCCGCGTGGCCGCGAACGGCGAGCGCCGGAGTGGCGTCGTCCGGAGCGCGGCCGGCGGACCGCTTCGGGCGGGCCCGGACCGTACCGGCGACGACGACGCCGACGACCTCGTGGTTGCCGTCCGCACACGCCTCGGCGATGCCGGCCAGCTCGCCCGCGGTCCAGCTGCCCGCGCTGAGCACGACCAGGGCACCGGACTCGGTGCCGCGGTCCGGCACCAGCGGCTGGGACACCGAAACTCCCACCACCCGCAGCATGGGGTATCCCCCGCTCGAAGCGGACGGGGAAGGATCGCCCTTGGACTCGGCCACGAGCTGCTCGGCGGCCCGGCGGGCGATCTCGTCGCCTTCGGGTACGACCACCAGCAGCCGCCGGGGGGCCGGCCGCCGGTCCCGGAGCCGGGCGCACACCCGCCGGTAGCGGATTTGCCTGCCGGCCTCGTCACCGGACGCCTGCGGGGTCGGCAGGTCCCACCGGATGTCGACGCCGAGCAGCCGGCGGATCCGGGCCCGCGGGCCAGCGCCTTCCGGCCGGTGCGCGGGCCGTTCACCGGGTACGTCGACGGTACCCAGCAGCGTCGAGCCCAGCGCTGCGGCGATCTCCGGTTCGGTGCGCAGTCGGCGGCTCATCCGTGCGGCGGTGAGATGGCCGATGACCGCGAACAGGAAGAACAGCAGCGCTCCGGCGACGATGAGCTGCGTCCTCGTCGGCGGTGCCTCGCCGCTCGGCCGGGCCGCCGGCCCCATGACGACCATGTTGGATTTGTTGCTCACCGGGTCGGCCTCGTCCAGCTTCTTCACGGCCTCCTGCAGCGCGATGCGCAGCTTCTCGAGCTCGGTGCGGCCCTGGACGCTCTCCACGCTCCGCCCCGGATCGGCCGCATCGGCCAGCTCGGTGATGCGGCGGCTGGTCTGCACCACCATCTTCCGCAGTGCGTCGGGCCCGGTCGACGCCGCGGAGTCGGTGTCGTCGCCCGCGAGCCGCGCGGCGAAGGCGACGAACTGCTGGGCCACCTGGTCGGCGAGGTGCTGCGCACGCTCCGGGGTGTCGGCCGTACCAGAGATCTTGATGATGTTCCCGTCGGCGGCCGCGGCGCTCACCCGATCCCGCAGCTCGCCACCGGTGACCCCAGGCCAGCCGAGCGTGGCGGCCGCGCGGTCGACCACCACCGAACTGGTCGCGATCTCCGCCTGGGTCAGCAGCTCGCGCTCCTCCCACGCCCCCGGCAGCAGTACCGATGCCGACGTCGTGTAGCGCGGCGGAAACAGCAGCGAGGTGCCGTAGCCGACGAGCGCCCCCACCACGGCGAGGACGGTGAGAAGCCGCCAGCGCCGACGGATAATCCGCCCGATCGTGACCAGGCGTATCGTGTCATCGCTCAACGACGCGGCCTCTTCCCTGCCCGGTCCGGGTGAACCGCCGACGCGTAGGCGGCGAGCAGCGACGCCTGCGAGTTCCGCCAGGAGAGCGGTCCGCTGATCCGCTCCTGGCCGATCTTGCCCATCCGGGCCCGCTGCTCCGGTTCGTCGAGGAGCAGCGCGATGAGCCCCGCGAACTCGGCCTCGTCGTTGGCGGGCGCGTAGACGGCGGCGTCGCCGGCGGAGACCCGCGCCTCCTTCAGGTCGAACGAGACGATCGGCCGGCCCATCACCATGTACTCCAGGACCTTGTTCATGGTCGACACGTCGTTGAGCGGGTTGCGCGGGTCGGGGGAAAGGCACACGTCCGCGGTGGACAGGTAGCGCACCAGGTCGGCGTCCGGAATGCGCCCGGTGAACCGCACCTGCTCGGTGAGACCGAGCCGCCGGGACAGCTCGACCATCGCGTCGAAGGCGTCGCCGGAGCCGACGAACACCGCATGCCAGTCGGTCCGCCCAAGCTCGTCGCGCAGCTTCGCGAGGGCGCGCAAGGCGTAGTCGACGCCGTCCTGCGGGCCCATGACACCGAGGTAGCACAGCAGATGAGGCTTGCCGCGCTTCAGCTCAGGCTCGGGCGGTACGGGGTGGAACCGGTCGATGTCGGGCGCGCTGCGCACCACGAAGACGTCCTCCGGGCGACGGCCGCCACGGCGCACCGCGACATCCCGGTAGCTCTCGTTCGTGGCGAGCACGACGTCCGCGGCCCGGTAGGTCCGCCGTTCCAGCGCGCACACGGCGCGGTAGAGCAGATCCTTGCCGCGGCCGAACCGGGAGAGGTACAGCTCCGGTACCAGGTCGTGCTGGTCGAAGACGAACCGCGCGCCGTGGCGCTTCAGCCACAGTGCCGGCAGGAACAGCAGATCGGGCGGGTTGCAGGCGTGGACCACGTCGACCGGGCCGACCTTCCGGGCCAGCCGGGCGGTATGCCACAGCGCCGATCCGTACTCCCGCAGGTAGCCGGCCGGCCCTCCGGTGGCCGCGCGCAACGGGTAGCGATGGATCCGCACCCCGTCGATCAACGCCTCCGGCTCGGTGTCCCGCTTACTCCCCCGGGGACAGATGACGTGCACGTCCCAGCCCGCGTCGCGCAGCGTCGTGCACTCCTGCCACACCCGCCGGTCGAACGGCACCGACAGGTTCTCCACCAGGATCAGCGCGCGGCGGCCCGACCCGTCACCACCGATCGCGTTACCAAGCAAGGCCCATGTACCCCGGTTCGGTCCGGCGCGCCTCGGCGTCGGGAAGGCGGATGAGATCGACTATCACCGGGCCGCCGCCATGGGGCAGCGCCGATAGGACGGCCGGGTCCCTGGTCCCGACCAGGGCAACCTCGGCGTGCTCGAGCACCTCGTCGACGGAGTCCGCGAGCAACTGCGCGAGGTGCGGCAGCCGGTTCTCGATGTACTCGCGGTTGGCGCCGAGCAGCCGGGAGAGGCTCACGTTGGCGTCGTAGATCCGCAGGTCGTACCCCTTGCCGAAGAGCCTCTCCGCCAGCTCGACGAGCGGGCTCTCGCGGAGGTCGTCGGTGCCGGGTTTGAAGGACAGCCCGAACAGGCCCACCCGGCGCTTGCCGGTGCGCTCGACCATTTCCACCGCGCGCTGCAGATGGTCGGAGTTGGAGGGCAGCACATGGGCGAGGATGGGCACCGAGACGTCGGCCCGCTGCGCCGCGTGGACCAGGCTGCGCAGGTCCTTGGGCAGGCAGGAGCCACCGAAGGCGAAGCCGGGCCGCAGGTAGGCGGGGCTGATGTTCAGCTTGCGGTCGGCCAGGAACACGTCCATCACCTGGTGCGAGTCCACCCCGAGCGCCTGGCACACCGCGCCCAGCTCGTTCGCGAAGCCGATCTTGAGGCCGTGGAAGGCGTTGTCCGCGTACTTGATCGCCTCGGCCGTCGGGACCGGTACCCGGAACACCTCGCCGGGCAGGCCGTCGTACAGCGCCGTCACCGCATCGCCGCTCGCCGGGTCGAGTTCGCCGATGACGGTCTTGGGCGGGTCGAAGAAGTCCCGCACGCTCGTGCCCTCGCGCAGGAACTCCGGGTTGACCGCGACCCCGAGGTCCACCCCGGCCGTGCCGCCGACGTACTTCTCCAGGATCGGCACCAGCAGGTTCAGGCAGGTGCCCGGGAGCATGGTGCTGCGGAACACCACGGTGTGCCGGCTCCCCCGCCCGGCCCCCTCGGCCAGCGCGACGCCGATCTGCTCGGTGACCCGTTCCAAGTAGGTGGTGCACAGGCTGCCGTTGGGCTCCGAGGGCGTGCCCACGCAGACCAGCGACACCTCGCTGCCCATGATCGCCTCACGGACGTCGCCGGTGGCGCGTAACGCCCCGGTCCGCACGACCTCGGCGATGAGCTCGCCGATCCGCTCCTCGACCACCGGGGCCTTGCCGTCGTTGACCAGGTCGACCTTCACCTGGTTCACGTCCACCCCGATGACCTCGTGCCCCATGCCGGCCAAGCACGCGGCCGACACGCAGCCCACGTAGCCGAGCCCGAAAACGCTGACCCTCATGACTCGTTCCTCCCCCCAGGCAGGCCCTTCCGGCCTGCCTTCCATGCGCCGGCCGGACGACGCCTCCCGCGCGTCAAAAAGCCCCCGCGCATCAATAAGCCCCCTGCCCCTGGAGCACCGCACGCAGCGTCTTCCACAAGATCACTGTGTCCAGGGCGAGGGACCAGTCCTCCACGTACCGCAGGTCCAGCCGGACCGCCTCCTCCCACGGCAGATCGCTGCGCCCGCTGATCTGCCACAGACCGGTGAGCCCGGGTTTGACCAGCAGCCGCCGCCGGATGTCCGGGCCGTACGCGGCGGACTCCTCGGGTAACGGAGGCCGCGGGCCGACGAGCGACATCGATCCGGTGAGCACGTTGAAAAGCTGCGGTAGCTCGTCGATCGAGTACCGGCGCAGCACCGCGCCCACCCGGGTCACCCGCGGATCCCGGCGGAGCTTGAACAGCAGGCCGGCGCCCTCGTTGCGGTCGGCCAGCTCGGCACGTGCCCGGTCGGCCCCGGCGACCATGGTGCGGAACTTGAGAATGGTGAACTCGCGGCCGTCCTTGCCCACCCTGCGCTGGCGGTAGAACACCCCACCCCGACTGTCCACCAGCACGAGCAGCCCGACGAACACCATCAGCGGCGCGAACAGCACCAGCAGGATCGCCGCGCCCATCCGGTCGACGACCCCTTTGACCGCCCGGCGGCCCCCGGTGAAGGTCGGCATGCTGACCCGCAGCAGCGGGATCCCGAGCACCGCGTCGATATGCAGCCGCGGACCGGCCACCTCCATCAGCACGGGGGCCACGACCATCTCGGCGTCGCTGCCCTCGAGGTTCCAGGCCAGCCGCTGCAGCCGGTCCGGTGACCAGTGCGGGTCCGGTGTGACCGCGACGACACGGTAGCCGTCGTGTCTGACGTGCTTGGCGACGTCCGACATCCGGCCGACGACCGGCACTCCGTCCACCTGGTCACCGTCCAGCCCGCGGCCATCCGTCGTGCACACCGCGTCCACCCGCCAGCCGAGGTGCGGGAACTTGCGGGTTCGGGTGATCAGGTCGCGGACGGTGGCCGGGCTCCCGGCAGCGAGCACCGGTCGCAGACAGCGTCCTTCCTTCCGCTGTTTGTGCAGCCAGAGGCGCAGCAGATACCGCGCGGTCATGGTGACGAGCGCGATCGCGGGGATCGCGACGAAGATCCAGAGCTTGATGTTGCGCGAGGTGAGGGCGATGCCGCCGAGCGCCAGTACGACGGTCGCCGTGAACAGTGAGCGTCCGAGCCGACGGAATTCCTCGGCGCCCTGGCCGAGCACGGCCGGAGCCCACGCCCGGCTCACCGCGAGCGCCCCCAGCACCAGCAGCTCGGTGCCGAAGGCGAGAATTCCCCATTTCTCATGCCAGTTGGCCGCGTCCCGGGCGCCGAAGAAGTTGCCGATCGCCGCCACGACGAAGGCCGTGGCCACGGTATCGCTGGTGATCACGGTACGGCGGTACCGCTGCTCCCAGCCGATCGCGGGCTGTCTGATCGCCCCGTCCGCCAGACGCCCGCGCGCCGGCGGAAACGGGTTGAGTAATCCCCCTTGCACAGAACCCCCCAGGTCCCAGTGGTTCGACGTGTTCGCCATCGCCTCACACTGATCCACCCCTCGGGAGGCCCCCGCCCCCCGCACTCTTCCTCCCCTCGGAGGGCCCCCGCCCCCGCTTCGCGCCGTTCCTCCCCGCGGGAGGCCCCCACCCCCCCGCACCGCGCTATTCCTCCCCGCGGGAGGCCCCTACCCCCCGCGCATGACATCCGGCTCTTTCGGAGCTACGTGAACAACTCACCCCGGCGGCGGCAGGCTCGCCTGCCCCGCCAGGCTCTCGAGGTGCGCGGGAGCCCGTCGTAACCCCCGGGTGCTCCCCAGCGCCCAAGGCCCCCTCTCGGGCTCCAAGAACTGATCACCCCCACGTCTGGCGCCGGCGACGCGACTGCTGACTGACCGTAGAGCCGGACGCATAGATCATCATTTGTCGCTCGGTGTCCAAACATGTGAAGCACGGTCAATCTAGACCATCGGGGCCCATCTGAAGAGGGGGATGTGTGTAATTTGTGTTCAAACTTTGAAGCTGGCTCCACCGATCGGTCGCCGCCCGAGGGCGCCTTGACGCCAAGGCACGGCGGTGACCTGCGATGACGGGAGTTCTCCGGGTCACAGGGGCGGCGCGCGGCGGTGGCGGCTCGGCCTTCAAGCTCAGCCGACGCGGTACACCCGGGGCGGCATCCGGAACGGCCGGACCGGTCACCGTGGCGACAGGACCGTCCGTCATCGAAGTGGTGCCGACCAGCGCGCCGCAGCCGCGTGAGGCCGTGTGACCCAGCTCTCAGTGCGACCGTGCAGCAGATGCGCGGGGTCCGCGTCGAGGAGGGGTGACAGGAAGGGAGGAGCATGTGGAGACGGACTTCACCACCGCGCTTCGCGGACAGCGTCCCCTCACTGGTCTTCAGGTCGACGCCCGCGAGGCCGTGAGCGAGAGACCCGCGGCAACGGCCAGAGCGGCGAGGGTGAGCTTGTGAACGCGGGCGACCACAACGCGCACCGCCACCGCGCACACCCCGCCGCACCGCCGCTTCGGCATGTGCGAGGGCTGATTGCCGCGAAAAACGCCTTGTGAGAGGGTTGCGGCAGAGCCCAGCAAGCTCCTGGACGAGGTGCGCCGTACCCAGCGATGACAAGACGGCGCAGGGAGTGAGACATGGCCTGGATCGTTCTCGTGCTCTCGGGAGTGCTGGAAGCCGTTTGGGCTACGGCCCTGGGCAAGTCCGCCGGACTGTCCCGGCCCGCGCCCACCGCCATCTTCGTCGCCGGCCTCGCGCTGAGCATGATCGGGCTCTCCTACGCGCTCAGGACCCTGCCCGTAGGAACCGGCTATGCCGTCTGGGTCAGCATCGGCGCCGTCCTCACGGCCGTCTACGCCATGGCCTTCGGCGGCGAGTCCGTCAGCGCGCTGAAGATCGTGCTGCTCATTGGCATTGTCGGCTGCGTCGCCGGGCTGAAGCTCGCGCACTGAGCGGCCATCGGCAGCAGGCGCGGTGTGACGAACGCGTTCGCAGTGCACGTTCACGCGGGAGCCTGTGGCGCACTTTTACGGATCTGCGTTTCCTCGGCCTGGAGGACGACTCCGGCCCTCAACGGGCCGGTGCCCTGAGTGAGGGCTTCGGCCAGGGCGGCCAGGAACTCGCCGAGGGATCCGTACCCCGGGGAGGTGAGCGGTTCAGAGGGCGGCTCACCGCCGGCCAGGTGGAAGGTTGCGAGCCGACCGCCGGCATCGATTGCCAGGCCGCCCCACGGGGGCAGGGAGTAGTCGGTGACGGCGAACGGAACCCATGAGCCCCAGAACGGGTCGGTGTTCCCTCCCCCGCCCCGGACGTGCGCGATCTCCTCAAGCGGCAGCAGATGGTGCTGGGCGAGGAACAGGCCCGGGTCGTACTCGTCGGGGTCGCGGTCATGGGCTGAAGCATCGACCGTTCCGTCGCACACCGTCAGCAGGGTGGCCAGTTCGGCGGGCAGGCTCAGCCCCAGTTCGTCCTCGGTGGAACGAACATCGGCCACGGCAGCGCCCGGCCGTAAGGTGGCGTGCGAGGCGGGCGCGTGCACCGCCAGCCAGTCGGTGATGGCGGCCCAGGCGGACAGAACGTCGCTCATCGTGTCCTCCATCGGCGTGGACGAGGGGAAAGAGTGGCACGGCCACCCGATGTCCACCAGGTGGGCGTGCCCCCGCTTAGCCGGACCGCGCAGGTCAGGCCATCCGAACCCGCACGGTGCGGTGGACGCGCTCCGGACCACCGGCGTAGTCGGAGTTCCTGGCCGGGTTCAGGCCACGGGGGCACGGGGGCGCGGGGGCACGGGCCGTCCTGGTACCGGAACGGTCAGCTTTCCGTTCCCGCGGCCCAGAGCACGGTGTCGCCGGACTTGATCACAACATTTCCGTCGACCTGGAACACGAGGACCGCCCCTTGGTGGCCATTGGTCCGCGAGGACCACAGGAACTGCCCGCCACTGTCGTAGACGACCAGGTTGCCGTCCGCCTGGAAGCGGGCGGAGTTGCCCTCCCCCTTGGTCATCGCGGCCCAGCGCGGCTCGTGATCCTGGTCGGAGACCACCAGGTTGCCGTCCTGCTGCATGGTCAGACTCCTGGCCCCGGCCGCCACGGACTCCCCGGCGGCCAGTTCGAACGTGGCCCGTATGACCTTGAGTGCCGCGCCCTTGTCCTTGGGCTCCTGGCTTTTCTGGGATTCTTGAGACTGCTGGGTCTCCCGAGGCTTTTGCGCCGAGGCGGACGGTGTCTTTCCTTCGGTCGCCGAGGAGGCCGAGGAGGCCGAGCCGGACGGGCGTCCCTGCGCGGACGGGGAGGACTTGGCCGAGGACCGCTGCGTACCGAAGTAGACGGTGGCCGCCACGGCCACCACGACCGCGACCGCCGCGATGGCCGTGGTCAGCAGCCAGGCGGGCGGGCGGCGCCGGACGGGCTCGGCCGGGGTGGCGAGGACGGTGTCGGACCTCGCCGCCGCCCCGGCCGAATCCTGATCGGCGAGGGCGGCGGTGGAGTGGTGCGCGAGGTCGACCATGGTGCGCGCCGAATGCTCGGCCTCGGTCAGTTTTCCGGCCAGAACCGTGGGGCACTCCTCGGGCCACCGCCCGATCCGGCCGCCCCTCTCCTCCAGCCATCCGCCCAGCTGGGCCGCCGTCGGGCGCACCGCCGGGTCCTTGGCCAGACACGCGGTGAGCAGCGGCACCAGTTCCGGGGGGACGCCTTCGAGGTCGGGTTCCTCGTGGACCACTCGGTACAGCAGAGTGGCCGCGGGGATCTGCTCCCCCGCACGCGAGAAGGGGCCGTGTCCGGTCGCGGCGTAGACCAGCACGGCGGCCAGCGAGAACACGTCGGCGGGGGCGGCGGCGACACCGCCGACGGCCTGGTCCGGTGCGAGAAACCCGGGGGAGCCCACGGAGACACCGAGGCGGGTGTGCCGAGTGTCGTCGGCGGCCCGTGCGATGCCGAAGTCGATCAGCCGTGGACGGTCGCGTGCCAGCAGGATGTTCCCGGGCTTGACGTCCCGGTGCGCGAGGCCGGCCTGGTGCACGGCCCGCAGGGCGCCGCACAGTTCGGCGGCGAGTGAGAGCAGCGCGGTCTGCGACAGCACGCCATGGGCCGTAACCCATTCGGCGAGCGACGGCGCGGGCACATACTCGGTGGCCAGCCACTGCGGGCGCCGGCCCGGCGCACTGTAGTCCACGACGGTCACGGTCCACGGCGAACGGACGCGGTCGCTGTTGCTTATCTCGCGGGCGAACCGCTCCTCGAACCCCGGCTCGGAGCCGAGATCGTCGCGGATCGTCTTCAGCGCGAGCAGCCGACCCGAACCCGTACGGGATAAGAACACCTGCCCCATGCCGCCCGCACCGAGCCGGCCGAGCAACGGATAGCCGCCTATGGACGTCGGGTCCGAAGGCAGAAGGTTATTCATGACGACTGTTCCCTGGAAGTGTGCGTCAGCGCTCGAACTACGCGCTGGGCCTTGGCTTGCGTGATGGTGAGCAGGGTGGTCCGCGCCCGCAAGTATGCCGGATGGGTTCATCCTTCGCGTTTCTTTCCAACTCATTGGCGTCGGCCGGAGGTTGTGCCTGGCCGGGGGGCTCCGAGAGCCGTCAACTCCCGAGCGCGAAACCCAACAAACACCGCAAAAGGTTCGAAAAGTCGGTCGTATCTGCGGCGCCCATGTCCGGGGCATCGCGAACGCGAGGGTGCGATACGGTTTAGCGGTAGCCGTATTACCGCGAATTTCCACACCTTCTGGAGAGGCCCATGTGCCCTGCGCCCAATCCCTCGCAGGCCGACGCGGCGACGGCCCCGGCCACGGCTCCGGCCCCGGCCCCGGCCACGACGGCGTCCGAGGCGTCCGCGTCCGGGCGGTCCATGGAGATGCTGCGCCTGCTGTCCGGTTTCCAGCAGTCCCAGGCGCTGTACGCGCTGGCCAAGCTCGGTGTGGCCACGGCGCTGCACGGCGGCCCGATGACGGTCGGGGAGTTGGCGAAGACCACGGAGACGGACGCCGACGCGCTGCGGCGGCTGCTGCACATCCTCTCCGGTATCGGGGTGGTGACCCATCATGGTGCGGACGCCTTCGCGCTCACCCCGCTCGGCTCCACGCTGGTGGCGGATGTGCCCGGTTCGGTGCGCGACATGGCGGTCATGTGGATGGAGACGCACTACGCGCCCTTCTCCGAGCTGGTCACCACCGTCCGTACGGGCATCCCGGCGGCCACGGCGCACTTCGGACAGTCCTTCGCGGAGTGGCTGGGCACCCACCCGGAGCACCTGCCCGTGATGGCGTCGGCGATGGCCAACCTGACGTACGGTCCCAAGGACGCCGCACTGACCGGCTACCGGCTCCCGCCTGGCGAGGTGGTCGCCGACATCGGCGGCGCCGACGGCTCCGTGCTGGCCCGGCTGCTGGCCGACGAACCCGGCCGACGCGGCATCGTCTTCGATCTGGAGCACGTGGTGTCCACCGCACACCCGCGACTGGCCGGCCAGGGGGTGGCCGACCGCATCGAGGTACGGGCCGGTGACTTCTTCGAGAGCGTACCGGCCGCCGACGTCTACCTGCTGTCCACCGTGCTGCACGACTGGGACGACGTGTCGTGTGCGCGCGTCCTGGGCCGGGTCGCGGAGGCGGCGTCCCATGGCGCCCGGCTGGTGGTGGTGGAGACGGTGCTCTCGGAGGGCGACGAGCCGCATCCGAGCAAGCTGCTCGACTTGACCATGCTCGGCATGGTGTCGGGCCACGAGCGTCGGGAGACGGAGTTCGCGGCGCTGTTCGCCAGTGCCGGATTCACCCTCGACCGGCGCGTCCCAGGGCCTGTGGACAGCCCGTTCGCCATCTTGGAGGCCACGCTCACCCGGTGAGCAGGGCGGACACGGTCCGGTCCCGCAGCCACCGCTCGGCGGTGTCCCAGTCCCAGCCGTTCTGCCGCACCAGCACGCGCCAGGACGACAGGCCGAGGTAGTACCAGAGCACATCCGTCGCACCCGCCACGTCGAGCCCCTCCCGCAGGGCGCCCAGCGCGGCGATCCGGTCGGCGGTGGTCCGCAGCGCGGCACGGAATCGCTCCTGGGCGAAGCGCAGCAGTTCGGCGGCGTGCGCGTCGACCGAGGCCGCGTCGAGGAGGATCTCGACGACATCCGCGTGCTTCTCGCTGTCGCGGCGGATGCCCTCGACGGCGTACACCACGACGTCCAGGGCATCGTCGGCCGCCGCGATCCGCGCCAGGGTCTGTTCGGCGATGGGGTCCTCGACGCCCACGGTGACCAGGTCGCGCAGGATCTGTGGCTTGCCGCCGGTGCTGGTGTAGACGGTGTTGGTGCCGACCCGGGCCGCGGCGGCGATCCGGGTGACCGTGGTGGCCACGTAGCCGTGGGTGGCGAACAGCTCCTTGGCGGCGTCCAGGATCGACTGCCGGGTCGCGGCAGCGGCCTCCGCGCGGCGGGGCGAGTGGTAGCGGCGACCTGGCATGTGCCGACCGTAGCAAGGGCGCGGGCGCCCCGGTGCCACGGAAGGATCAGCACTTCCCTCGCCGCCGATGCGTCCCGGACGACTCACAGCGTCCGTCGCACTCCCGCCTGACGTTCCAGGTCGCGCAGTTGCACAGCCAGATTTCCTTCCACGGCGTCGTGCGCCGGGCCCCGACGTCCTACGGGCAGAACCTCCTCGCCCCTCATGTCCTCCAGCATGAGAGCGAACGCGGCATACATCGCCACACCCGCGAGGAGCAGTCCGAAGGCCCCGGAAATGTAGCCAACCCACTCGACACCGGTGAAGTTGAACAGCGAGGCCACTGCGAAGCGCGGCACAGCCACACACAGCACGAACCACATCGCACGCTTGCGGTTCGCGACGGTCGCCATCAGCAGGGCGAAAGCGGCGAACACGAGATTGAGCATGCCGAGCACCTCGGTGCCCGCCGGCGGATTGATGGCCAGCACGAGGGAACTCGCCAGCCAGGTTCCGGAGAAGCACGCCATGAGCGTCGCCGCGAGCACGTCCCTCGCCCCGAACGCCAGGATGCTGACCAGCAGTTGCAGGACGAAGGCCGGAAAGATCGTCAGGGCGACCGCCCGATGAGCGTCGTCGCCCAGGAGGCCCAGTTGCATGCTTCCGACGATGACCGACGCGATCGCCACCGCGAAGAAACCGACGGGCATCGGGGAGGCGATGGGGCGGAGGTTGATGCGGGTCATCGGCCGCAGGTCCAGCTCGAAATGCCTACCCGTCGTCGGCTCGGCCCGCTCCCTGGGCGATTCGGGACTGCTCATGGTGAATTCTCCTGTAAGTCGTGCAGGCAGGGGAGCGGGGGTGGATCACCGCACAGTCGGCATGCGACGCCCGGGGCATCGCCAGTGTCTGCCCCACCGGGGGCACGCCGTTCCAGCACGTGATCGAGCCCGCTCCGGATGAGTGGAAATCGCGTACCGGCGCGACGCGGCGCTGATCACGTCGAGCCGCCGCCGGTTGCGTCGGCTATGGGTTCAGGCGCGGACCAGGGGTGTGTCGACCAGATGCTCGGCCAGGAACCACGCCTGCAGTTCGCCGGTCCGGATCACCTGTGAGACAAGCAGGTCGTTGGTGCCGTCGTCGCCCAGCTCACCGGTGCGGGACGCCGCGTCATGGGCGTCGGCGAGAACGGTCTCGTGTGCCGCCAGCAACCGCGAGAGCATGGCGGGCACTTCCTCCACGCCGTCCGGAGGCCGCGGGATCGACGTGATCTCGGCGACGTGCCGGGAATCACCCACCGCGACACCGCCCAGGGTCTGGACCCGCTCGGCGAGGGTGTCGACGAGCGCGAGCTGTTCCCCGGCGTGCTTGTCCAGCACGAGGTGCAGTTGGTAGAAGGTCGCGCCGCGCACCAGCCAGTGGTGCTTCTTGTACAGGCCGTAGAGGATCTGGGTGTCCGCCAGGACTCTGTTGAGGCGCTGGCAGGAGTACATACGCGCGTCGTGGGAGAGGCCGAGGGGGAACTGCTTGACGGTCCCGAACTCCTGGATGATCTCACCCTTCTGATGCAGCCAGGGCTGACTGCTCACATGCTGGGTGCCGATGGTCATGATCCGCCTCCTGCGGTCTGGGCTCTGCTCGCGGGAGTGACGCTAGGCGCCCGCACGTAGGACGCATTGACCAGGAGCGCATGCGGTGGTGCTCGGCAGCGCACTGAGCGAGGGGTCCGGTGCCCGGTGTTCCCTGTCGGGCAAGTACCCGTGCGCCGACGGGCACGTCCCCGTTCCTCGTCCGCTCTAACTTCTCGCCGACGGCGTCAGCCGACGAACGACGTCAGCCGACGAACGGCGAGGAAAGGCATGAAGGTGAGCGAGCAGGCCGATGTGGTCGTACCGGACCGTGGAAGCCGCTCCGGGGGCGCTCCGCCGAGCCGCTTCTCGCCGGTGCGTACGCGGCGGGCCGGGCGGTGGCCGGGAGGACGGCGCGGAGACTCCCACGGCACCATGCCGGGCCGGGACCCCGGTGAGCCGCACAGGACCGCCACCTCGTTGGAGCTCCTCTTCGACCTGTGCTTTGTCATCGCGGTGGCGCAGGCGTCCGCGAGCCTGAGTACAGCGGTGACCGGCGGGCACTACATCACCGGTTCTCTGCGCTTCGCGCTGGTGTTCTTCACCATCTGGTGGGCGTGGATGAACTTCACATGGTTCGCTTCCGCCTACGACCCGGACGACGTCCCGTACCGGTTGGCGGTGCTGGTCCAGATCACGGGGTCCCTCGTGCTCGCGGCCGGTGTGCCGCGGGCGTTCGAGGAGGGCGACCTTCGCGTCATCACGCTGGGATACGCGGTTCTCCGCACCGCCCTGGCCGTCCTGTGGCTGCGTGCGGCGCGATCGGACCCCGGTCGGCGTCGAACGGCTCTCCGCTTCGCCACCGGAGTGACGGCCTGTCAGGTCGGCTGGGTCGCGATGCCCTTCCTGCCTGCCCGGGTACAGCCGCCCGTCATCATCGTGTTGATCATTGCCGAGGTCTCCGTCCCGGTGTGGGCGCAGGTCGCCGGGATGACCCCGTGGCATCCGCACCACATCGCCGAGCGGTACGAGCTGTTCACCCTCATCGTGCTCGGTGAGTCCATCGCGGCCGCGGCGGCGGCCGTGCGCAGTGCCTTCGACCGGAGCCACGAGGTCGGCGCGCTGTACACGCTGGCAACGGGTGGCCTGCTCATGGTCTTCGCCATGTGGTGGCTGTATTTCGCCAGACCGGCGCACACACTGCTCGCCACGACGCACCAGGCCCCTCTCAAGAGGTTCACCTGGGCGTACGGCCACTACCTGATCTTCGCCTCCGCGGCCGCCGCGGGCGCCGGACTGGCGGCGTACGCCGAGCTCCTCACGCGCGGCCCCGATGTGCCCTCGGCGGCAGCGGGTGCCGCGGTCACCTTGCCGGTGGCGGTCTTCCTGATCACCGTGTGGGCCGTACACATTCGGCCGCACCAGCGGAGCGTGGTCGAGCGGTTCGCGTATCCCGGTGCCGCGATCGCTGTTCTGGCGGCTGCCCAGTTCCCGGCACCGGCCCTGATCGCCGGTCTGCTGGCCGCGGCCCTGGTCGTCGTGGTCACGGTGGCCGACCGGACCGGGCGCGAGCGGCACTGAGTGAAACGCGGCTGCGCGGACGAAGCGAGTTCGTCCGCGCAGCCGGTGTCCGACCCCGAGTCAGCCGTTGAGTCTCAGGCGGTGTGCAGGGCGGAGCGCAGGGTGTCGGCCGCCAGCGTGATGGCGGCCTCGGCGGCGTGGGTCTCGCGCAGGGCGTTGAGCATCACGAAGTCGTGGATGATGCCCTGGAAGCGGACAGCGGTGACCGGGACCCCGGCCTGGCGGAGCTTGTTGGCGTACGCCTCGCCCTCGTCGCGCAGCACATCGGCCTCGGCGGTGATGACCAGGGCCGGAGGCAGGCCGGTGAGCTGCTCGGTGGTGGCGCGCAGCGGGGAGGCGGTGATCTGGGCGCGCTCGGCCTCGTCGGTCGTGTACTGGTCCCAGAACCACCGCATGCCGTCGCGGCGCAGAAAGTAGCCGGTGGCGAACTGGTGGTAGGAGCCGGTGTCGAAGCTCGCGTCGGTGACCGGATAGAACATCACCTGCTGCACCAGCGGGATCCCGCCGCGCTCCTTGGCCATCAGCGTCAGCGCGGCGGTCATGTTGCCGCCGACCGAGTCACCGGCGACGGCGATGCGTGCGGGGTCCAGGCCCTTGGTCGCGCCCTGCTGGACGACCCACCGCGCGACCGTGAAGTTCTGCTCGATGGCGACCGGGTAGCGGACCTCGGGTGACAGGTCGTACTCGGGGAAGACCACGGCGGCGCCCGCGCCGACGGCGAGTTCCCGCACCAGACGGTCGTGCGTGTGGGCGTTGCCGAAGACCCAGCCCGCCCCGTGGAGGTAGATGACCACCGGGAGGGGGCCCTCGGCGCCGGCGGGCTTGACGATCCGCGCCCGGACGCCGCCCGTGGGCCCGCCCGGGACGGTGATCCACTCCTCGTCGACCGCGGGCTTGGCGATGTCGCCCGACTGCACCTCGTCGACGGCCCTGCGCCCTTCCGCCGGGGGCAGGTCGAACAGGTACGGCGGATTGGCGGTCGCCTCCGCGAAGGCGGCCGCCGCGGGTTCCAGCACCGGCTGTACCGGCTCGATGGGATCGGACATGGGAATCTCCTGGGTGTTCATAGGGACGCCGACTCTTCCGGCGACGGCACGTTAAAACCTTCGGACACGTGTGTTTTGCCCTTGAGCGCACTGCTTCTGTCCTCGCAGTGCAGGACTGTCGTCTGGCCTCCGCCATGACATTCGGAGAAGCGTGCGGCAGTGCGCGGTGAGGCAAACCGCTGTGCACTGGCAGGACATGGGGGTGGGTGTGCCGTCTCTATCGTGTTGCCGAAGCAACAGCGGTCCCCCGGCCCTTCCACACAGAGCTCGGTTCGATTCGAGCAGACGGGTATGCGCGTGGGACCGCGTCACCGAAGTCCGCCGTTGCCGGCCATGACGTGGACTGAAGTCGTTCTCCCAGAGGGGTTCAAGAGATGTCAACGATGCCCGTCGGCGGGCTGGTGCCGCGCGCCATCGACGAGGCCGCGGACCTCGTCGTCCGCAACGCCAAGATCCACACCGGGGACCCGGCCCGCCCGCAGGCGGGGGCGCTCGCCATCCGCGACGGCGTCATCACGGTCGTCGGTGACGACAAGGACGTGGCTCCCCACGTCGGCACGGGTACGAAGGTGGTCGACGCCCTCGGGCGACGGGTGATACCCGGCCTCAACGACTCACACCTGCATGTGATCCGCGGGGGCCTGAACTACGTACTGGAGCTGCGCTGGGACGGAGTGCGCAGCCTGCGTCAGGGTCTGGCGATGCTGCGTGAGCAGGCCGCTCGAACCCCGAAGGGCCAGTGGGTGCGGGTCGTGGGGGGCTGGTCGGCCGAGCAGTTCGCCGAACGCCGGCTGCCGACCGTCGCCGAACTGAACGCCGCCGCGCCGGACACCCCGGTGTTCGTCCTGCATCTGTACCAGTCGGCCGTGCTCAACCGCGCGGCGCTCAAGGCCGCCGGCTTCACCCGGGACACGCCCGACCCCAAGGGCGGCCAGATCGTGCGCGGCCGGGACGGAGAGCCGACCGGTATGCTGCTGGCCGCTCCCAGCGCCCTCATCCTCTACTCGACCTTGGCCAAGGCGCCGGTGCTCCAGAGCGAGGAGGACAAGAAGACCTCCACCCGGCATTTCCTGCGCGAGTTGAACAGATTCGGGCTGACGTCGGCCATAGACGCCGCGGGCGGCTTCCAGAATTTCCCCGACAACTACGCCACCGTCATCGAACTGGCCAAGGCCGGCCGGCTGTCGTTGCGCATCGCCTACCATCTCTTCCCCCAGACGCCCGGCCAGGAGATCGACGACCTGGCCCGCTGGATCGAAACGGTCCGCCCCGAGGACGGGGACGCATGGCTGCGCCTGAACGGCGCGGGTGAGAACCTCACCTGGTCGGCCGCCGACTTCGAGAACTTCACCCAGCCGCGTCCGGATCTCGCCCCCGGCTACGAGGCGGATTTCGAGCAGGCCGTACGCCTCCTCATGGAGAACGGATGGGGCTTCCGGCTGCACGCCACCTACGACGAAACCATCCGCCGTGACCTCGCGGTGTTCGAGAAACTCGCCGCGGAAGGGCTCTTCCCCGCCGGGAACCGGTGGCTGTTCGACCACGCGGAGACCGCCTCCCCCGAAAGCCTGGACCGCATCGCCGCCCTCGGCGGCGCCATGTCCGTACAGAACCGTCTGTCCTTCCAGGGCGAGGCGTTCGTACGGCGTTACGGCCCCGGAGCGGCCGCGGACGCCCCGCCGATCCGGGCCATGCTGAACCGCGGCCTGACCGTGGGCGCCGGCACCGACGCCACCCGGGTGTCCACCTACAACCCCTGGGTCGCCCTGCACTGGCTCGTCAGCGGCCGCACCGTCGGCGATCTGGCGCTGCGCCCGCCGGCGAACCGCGTCGACCGGCGGACGGCACTGGCGATGTTCACGCGCGCCGGCGCCGCACTGACCGGCGAGGACAAGGTCAAGGGCGTGCTGCAGCCGGGGTGTTACGCGGACCTGGCGGTTCTCTCCGAGGATTACTTCATCGTGCCCGAGCCGGACATCGCCCACATCGAGTCGCTGCTCACGGTGACCGGCGGCCGGATCGTCTACGGCGCCGCCGAATACGAAGGGCTCGACGAGGAACTCCCCCCTGTCAGCCCGGCCTGGAGTCCGGTGGCGCACTTCGGCGGCTACCGGGCGGCCCGGCGGGCGCCCCTGCCCGGCGCGCACCAGGCGGAGTTGCTCGGCCAGGCCGTCGCCGAGTCGGAGCAGCACCGCCGGTGGCGCATCGCGCGCGGCCTCGCCGTGGACTCCGCGAGCACTCCCTTCGATCCCTGCTTCGACCTCTGAACTCCCCCCAAGGGCCCGGCCCTGAGCCGCCCCTTGCGGGACATCCACGGGCTCCGTCCAACAGGACGGCGTTCCCCACGGCACGGACAACAGTCCGCGCCACCACTTGCCGAGAAGGGCGCACACTCATGGTCAATATCGCCGAGGTCACCGCTGCCCCCAGCCCCGACCTGCTCACTCCGGACAATTGCGCGGTTCTCTTCGTGGACCACCAGCCGCAGATGTTCTTCGGCACCGGCAGCGGCGACCGCACCGCCATCATCAACTCCACCGTGGGCCTGGCGAAGTCCGCGAAGGTGTTCGACGTGCCCGTCGTGCTGAGCACCGTGGCCGCCGAGTCCTTCTCCGGGCCGCTCATGCCGCGGCTGGCGGAGGTCTTCCCCGAGCAGGAGATCGTCGACCGCAGCACGATGAACGCCTGGGAGGACGCGAACTTCGTCGAGGCCGTCAAGGCCACCGGCCGCGAGAAGCTCGTCATCGCCGGCCTGTGGACCGAGGTCTGCGTCGTCCTGCCGGCGTTGTCCGCCATCGCTCAGGGCTACGAGGTCTACGTGGTCACCGACGCGTCCGGCGGTGTCAGCCCGCAGGCCCACGAGCACGCGATCCAGCGCATGGTGCAGGCCGGCGCGGTCCCGGTGACCTGGGTGCAGGTGCTCCTGGAGCTCCAGCGCGACTGGGCCCGCACCGAGACGTACGCCGCCGTGGGCGACGTGGTCAAGGAGCACGGCGGCGCCTACGGCCTCGGGATGGTCTACGCACAGGCCATCCTCGGCGCCCACGCCGCCGGCTGACCCACGGCCCGGATACGTCAGGAACAGGCAGGTACACGATGGACGCTGGACTGTTGATCCTCCGGCTGGTGGTGGGGCTGCTCATCGCCGCGCACGGTGTGCAGAAGGTGAGCTTCCGGCTCGGAGGCAACGGATTCGAGGGCGGGACCGAGGAGTTCCGCCGGGACGGATTCCGCGGCGGTCGGCTGACCGCGCTCGTCGCCGGAGCCAGTCAGATCGGTTCCGGCCTGTTCCTGGCGGCGGGTCTGCTCACGCCCTTGGCCGCGATGGCCGCGATGGGGGTGATGACGGTCGCGGGTACCGTGAAGTGGCCCAAGGGGCTGTGGGTCCAGAACGACGGCTATGAGTACCCCCTCGTCCTGGTCGTCGTCTCCGCCGTACTGGCCCTGACCGGGCCCGGACGGTGGTCCGTGGATCACGCGCTGGGCGTCACCCCCTGGCCGGTGTGGGTCTCCGTCGCCGCGGTCGTGACGGGTCCCGGGAGCGGCTTGCTCACGCGCGTGGTGCTGCGTCGGCCGGTCTCGGCGCGCTCATAGGAGGCCGGCTCGTCCTGCTCAGCGGGCGCCGACGTCCGACGCTGCCAGGGCCTGCCATTCGCTGGGGGACATGCCGTACGCGTCCCGGAAGGTGCGGCTGAAATGCGCTGGGCTGCTGAAACCCCAGCGGTGCGCCACGGCGGCCACGGTGATCCTTCGGTTCGGCGTCCGGCTCAGCTCGTGCCTGCAGGCGTCGAGTCTCCGCTGCCGCACCCAGTGGCTCACCGTGGTGCCGTCGTTCTGGAAGAGCTTGTGCAGGTAGCGGACCGAGATGCGGTGCGCGCGTGCGATCGATTCCGGTAGCAGGTCCGGCTCCATCAAATGCTCTTCGATATAGGCCCGGATCCGGGTCAGCATCTCGTTGCCGGCCTTCGGCACACCCGACGCCTCGGCCGCGGCCTCCGTCTCGAGGAGTTCCATGACAAGGACAGCGACGAGATCCATGGCACTGCGGGCGAGCCGGTCACCGATCATCGACGTCCGGAACTCCGCCACGGCGGCGAACGCGGAGAGAAGGTCCGACACGAGCGCGCCCAAGCCCCGGCCGCCTGGCACGGTCACCCCTACGACGCGGTCCAGATCCGCCTCCGAAACTCCCAGATAACAGCGGGGCATACGGAAGACCGTCAGCCGGCAGTCGTCGCCGAACCGCAGGGCATGACGCCGGCTCGGATCGCAGAAGACGAGGTCACCCGGCTCCAGGAAAACCTCGTCCCCTTCCCCGGTGATCGCGGCCGAGCGACGGCCGATCATTCCCAGGTAGAGGAATTCCTCATTCCGCTCGTCCGGTACTGCGGGAACGATCTGGATGCACCCCGATGGCGTGGTCATACGATCGAGAACGGGTTCGGCGGTGGACATGCTGCTCTTTGTCCGGCCGGTGGGTGCGTACGGCTGGGAGTCCAGGAGTTCGGCCGCGGCCTGCTCGGGCAGCGGCCCCAACAGCACGGTGGGCAGGTCAGCCGGGACCCCGGCGGGGGCCGTGTGGCCACGCGCGGTCAGCAGTACCGAAACGTCCTGTGCGGTGATACGGCGCATCACGAAACCGCATACGTCGAGGGAATCCCGGTCGAAGTGCTGGACGTCGTCGAGGGCCAGCAGGACGCGCCGCCGGTTCGAGACCTCGCTCAACAGCGCCAGGACGGCAGTACGCAGCAGCATGGAGTCGGGCGGCCCCTCGTCGAGAGCGATACCGAACGCCGTCTCGAGCGCCTTGCGCAGATGGTCGGGCAGCGCGGCGGCATCGGACATGACGGGGAGGAGCAGCTGGTGCAGGGACGCGAAGGACTGGGGCGACTCGGCCACGATGCCCTGGGCCGCCAGGACGAGCGTTCCCCTGTCACGTGCGTGGTCCACGGCGGCCGCCAGCAGCCCCGACTTGCCCGTGCCGGCGTCGCCGAGCAGGAGCAGCGTCCGGGGTGCGGTCCACCCCTCCTCGACGATGTCCAGGACCCGAGCGACCTCGGCCTGCCGCCCCACCAGCCGTATGCCGGGCGCCGGGGAGCGCGTGGTGCCGGGCCCGGCTCCCGGCTCGGCCTCGGTCAGTTCGGCCACGACGGCTCCTTCTTCGTTTCGTCCGGGCCCGCCCGGAAGGCGGTCATTCGCTTCCCGCCAATAGCTCGCCGATGACACCGTCCAGGTCCGCCTGATGCCCCTCCGTGCCCGGTGGCACGGGCAGGCCGGTCCGCCGCGGGAACGCGATGACCGATCGCCGCCATTCACTGGGGGACATCCCGTAGGCGGCCCGGAACACCCGGCTGAAATGGGCAGCGCTGGTGAAGCCCCACCGGCGTGCCACCGCGGCGATGGTGAGGCCCGTGTCCTCCCGGCGGCCAAGATCCCGTAGGCACGCCTCCAGCCTGCGGCTCTGGATCCACCGGCTGACCGTGGTGCCCTCGCGCTCGAACAGTTTGTGCAGGTAGCGCACGGAAATGTGGTGGGCGTGGGCGATGCCCTTGGGAGACAGACCCGGATCTTCGAGATGCCGCCCGATGAACGCCCGGATCCGCAGCAGTAGCGCCGCGTCGCCGCTGGGAGTCCCGGTGGAGATCCTGCCGAGCCGCTCGTCGGCCAGGACGGTCAGGATGTCCACGACATTGCGGCCGATCGACTCGCCGGTGTGCGCACGGTACGTTCCGGCCTCGTCCGCGAGCCGCGCCAGGCAGGTGGCCAGCAGCCCGCCGAGCGCCGTGCCGTCGCGGAGGGGGGACGCCGTGATGTGCCGCAGATCAGACTCGCTCAGGCCCAGGACCTGCCGGGGCACCACGAGGGACTTGGTCTGGAAGCGATCACCGAGGACCAGCCGGACCGGGCGTGCCATGTCGTAGATGAAGACTTCCCCTTGCCGCAGGGCGACGTCGCGGCTGTCCTGCTCGAGCCGGGCGTCCCCCTTGCTCAGCAGCTTCACAACGACGTACTGCTCCTCGTCGCCCTGGGCGATGAGCCGCGGCGTGCGCCGGGCCTCCAGCGGATCACCGTCCACCGTGGTGACCTGGAGCCGGCCGAGCGGCGCGGTGCGGATCGTTCCCGAGTTCACCTCTCGGGCCACCGACATGTCCACGGCGCCGAAGGTCCGGGACAGCGCCTCGCGCCAGTAGGCGCGTCGCCGGTGGGCAGGCACCGTAGCCATGGTGAGCACGTCGCCCGCGAAGCTTCCCTCGTCGGGTGCCGGTGCGCCGTCCCGCGCCTTCCCCCGTCTTTCAATTTTCTGAGCCACTCCCCCATCGTCACGACAAACCGGAACCCGGACATCGCACGGATCGTGCGATGCGGGGCGGGGCCCGTGTGATACGGAGCGATTACTCTCCGCTGTCACGGGCGCCGGCCAGTTGCGCCAGCTCCACCCGCGAGGTGATGTCGAGCTTGGTGAAGGCGCGTCGCAGGTGCGAGCTGACCGTGTGCGGCGAGAGGGAGAGACGCTCGGCGACCTGCCGGTTGGTCAGCCCCTGTGCGACGAGCCGCACCACACCGACTTCCGAGGCGGTCAGCTCAGGCCACCTCTTCACGGTTCCCGCGGACGTGGTCCGCCGCCGGACGCCCGCCGCCCGCAGGCGGCTGCGGACGCGCGCGATGTCGCGCTCGGCGCCCGCCTCCGTGTAGAGGGCGAGGGCGGTGTCGAGATAGGGCACGGCTTCGGACGCACGGGTGGCGGCCAGCTTGCGCCCGGCGTCCTCGAGCGCCGACGCGCGGGCCAGGAGCCGGGGACAGCCGTCGTACAGGCGGATGGCGCGCAGCAGGTGAGCGAGGTCGTTGTCGAGCAGGCCGCGCGCGTGAGCGGCCGATGCGGCCAGGATCGTGAAGTCGGGGTTGAGCTTCGCGCGTCGCTCCGCCACGCAGACGGCGACTTCGGCCTTTTCGTGGGCACCGGCCCGCAGCGCCATGCGGACGAAGACAGGAGCGTCAGCGGGATCGTCGGGGCTGGCGAGGGAAGGGCTCTCCGCGGGGAGCGCCGCGGTCGCTTCGCCGAGTACCCGCATGGCCAGGTCGGGCCGGCCCTCGAAGTCCGCCACCAGCGCCGTCATCCAGGAGCCGACATTGCGGACGAGCGGCGCCTCGTCCCGCAGCATCCGCTCGGCCTGGGCCGCGTACATGCGTGCGGCCTCCTGATCGTTGGTGTGGACGGCGATCCGCACCAGCGTGTACAGAAGGGTGGCGTCGGCGAAATTGCCCATGCCCAGCTCGTCGACCATCGCCGACGCGGCTTCCGCCTCGGCCCGGGCGTCCGCCAGCCGCCCGGCGTCCAGGAGTACGCGCGAGCGGTGCATGAGCCACAGGAACATCGCGGCGGCCTGGCCCCGACGCCGGGTGTCCCGGACCCCGGCCTCGGACTCCGCGAGCGCCTCACCCGCCCGGCCCGCCGCGTTGAGCAGGAAGCCCTTCCACAACGCCTCCGGGACCCACAGGCAGTGGGCGATGCCGAGGTCGGCCGCCGTCGCGGCGGCCCTGTCCGCCAGCCGGAACGCCGCTTTCCAGTCCATTCGGTAGAAGAGCACGACCGATTCGACGGCCATCGCGGTGGCCTCGGCGCCCCGCTCCCCCGCCCCCGCGGCGGCGTCCAGCGCCTCGGTCACGGCGTGGGCACATGCCTCCATGTCCCCGATGTTCGCCAGGTTGAGGCAGAGCAGCGCCAGCAGCTGGGCCCGCAGCGGTGGCGGCAGACCGGGCAGCGCGGCCCCGGCACGGGCCTGCCGGACCGCTTCCATGAAGTCGAACTGGCTGGACAGGCGCGCCAGCCCCATCCGTACCCGTGCCTCGTCCTCGGGCCGGAGGATACCGGGCAGGGTCGAGGCACCCAGCGCCTTGGCACGCGCGGCCTGCCCGCTCTGCCACAGCAGAACGATGGTTTCCGCCACGATCGCGGGCCGTTCCGGCGCGTCCTCGGGGGTGAGCTCCATGGCCCGACAGCTGAGTTCGGCCGCCGGAGCGGACGCGGTGGGCGCGAGTTCCGCCGCGGCGGTACGCAGCCGCTCGACGGCCGGACGGTCCCCGACCTCCGCGCTGTCGGCCAGGAGCGTGGCGGCCTCGACAGCGGGCGCGCCGTGTGCCAGCAGCACCTCGGCGGCATGACGGCGCAGGGCCCGGCGTACGGAGACCGGCAGGGCGGCTTCGACCGCCTCGCGGATCAGGTCGTGGCGGAAGTACAGACGGCCGTCCCGTTCGACCAGCAGGTCGGAGTCGAGGGACTCCCGCACCGCGGTGATCAGCGCCGCGGCCGGTCGCCCGAGCAGCTCGGCCAGCAGGTCCACGGTGAGCGAGCGGCCCACGGCGGACGCGGTCTGCACAACGTCGCGGGCCGGTGCGGACAGCAGATCGAGGCGATGTCCGACGGTGGACAGCAGACGGGCCGGAATGGCTTGTCCCGACAGTCGGGCCACACCGTCCGCGACGCTTACGAAGTCCTCGTCCCGCAGCCCGCCGAGCATCTCCACCAGCAGCAGCGGCAGGCCCTCGGCGCGGCGGGCGACTTCGAGGACCCCGGCATCGGGCGCCGCGCCCAGGACGTCCCCGGCGATCTGCGCCACCGCGTCGTCCGTGAGCGGCCCGAGGCGCAACTCGTACCCGCCGACCTGTCGCAATCGGTCCAACGACCCGCGCACCAACGGGCTCGGGGTCCCGTCGCGCACGGCCACCAGCCACAGGATCGCGTGCGACGACAGCCTGGTCGAGAGGGTGCGGACAGCGAGAAGTGTCAGGTCGTCGCACCACTGAAGGTCGTCGAGGACGATGAGCAGCGGCCGGTCGAGGGCCATCTGCTCCAGCCGGTCCTGCAGTTCCTGAAGCAGCCAGAACCGCTGGTCAGGAGTGGTGGACAGCTCCCGGAGCCGCTCGGCGTCGAGCAGGGGTTCGACGCCGGACGCCAACCCGCCGAGCAGCGGGGCGAGCGGCACGAAATGTTCGTCGGGATCCGCGCCGCCCAGGAACGTGCGGAAGCCACGCCGCACCGCGGCGGCGTGCCCCTCCGCCAGGAGCCGGCTCTTGCCACTGCCCGGCGGGCCCTCGACGCACACGACCCCGCCGTGGCCACGGGCGAGGGCGTCGAGTCGTGCGTCGAGGAACGCCAGTTCCTCGTCCCGGCCACGCACCGGTCCCTGCCGGGCACCCGTCCTGCCGGAAAGGGGACGCTTCGGGTACCGGTCCACACACCATCCTCAAGAACCATGGCCGCACGGGTGCGGCTGCGGCAGGCGTGCGACGCGGTGAATCTACCCGAAGCATGCCATAAGCCGGCCGGAACGGATGAAGGTGCCCTCCCGTACGGAAGCGCTCGCCTCCCCGGAGCCGGAGGCGGCCCTCGGAGTGGTGCGGCCCGCCGGGGGTCGGCCCGCCGGGGGGCCCGCCGGGGGGCGCCGGGGGGGGGCGGCCCGCCGGGGGGGGGCGGCCTCAGTCGAATCGCAGGTCGGAGAGGCGCCGCTCGAGCACGGTGATGTCGTCCTCCGCCGGCTCCCGCTCCACCGCGCGGGTGGCCATGAGGGCGGCCAGCTCGGCGCCCGCCCGCCGGATCCGCGCGGGCAGCCCCTCGGTGTACTCGTCGCCCCCGGATCCCCAGTCCTCGGACGCCGCGTACACCGCGGTGGGGACGACGGTGGCGCGCAGATAGGCGAAAAGCGGGCGCAGGGCGTGTTCGAGGACCAGGGAGTGGCGGGCCGTGCCTCCGGTGGCCGCGACGAGGACCGGCTTGCCGGTGAGGGCGTCCGGGTCGATCAGGTCGAAGAAGGACTTGAACAGCCCGCTGTAGGAGGCGGTGAACACGGGGGTCACGGCGATCAGGCCGTGGGCGCCCGTCACCGCGTCGAGGGCGGCGGCCAGGGGCGGCGGGGGGAATCCGGTCACGAGGTTGTTGGCGACGGCGACGGCCAGCTCCCGCACCTCGATGACCTCGGTCTCCACGTCCTGGCCACCGGCGGCTAGCTCGCCGCCGGCCGACTCGGCGAGCCGGTCGGCGAGCAGGCGTGTGGCGGACGGGGTGCTCAGTCCCGCGGACACAGCGACGAGCTTCATGCGGCGGACACCTCGCGAACGGCTCGCAGCGACTCGTGCGTGGGAGCGTCCGGCACATCGGCCGGGCGACCGATCGCGAACTCCTTCCGCAGCACGGGCACCACCTCTTCACCGAGGATGTCGATCTGTTCCAGGACGGTCTTCAGGGGCAGCCCCGCGTGGTCCATCAGGAACAGCTGCCGCTGGTAGTCACCGACGGTCTCGCGGAACGACAGTGTCCGCTCGATGACCTGCTGGGGAGAGCCCACCGTCAGCGGCGTCTGCTCGGTGAACTCCTCAAGCGAGGGCCCGTGCCCGTAGACGGGCGCGTTGTCGAAGTAGGGGCGGAACTCCCGCACGGCCTCCTGGGAGTTCTTCCGCATGAAGACCTGTCCGCCGAGGCCGACGATGGCCTCCTCCGGCCGGCCGTGCCCGTGGAAGGCGTACCGCCGCCGGTACAGCCGGACCATCTGCCGCGTGTGGTCGGCGGGCCAGAAGATGTTGTTGTGGAAGAAGCCGTCGCCGTAGAAGGCCGCCTGCTCGGCGATCTCCGGCGAGCGGATCGAGCCGTGCCAGACGAACGGCGGTACGCCGTCCAGCGGGCGCGGCGTGGAGGTGAAGCCCTGCAGCGGCGTACGGAACTTCCCCTCCCAGCTCACGACGTCCTCGCGCCACAGCCGGCGCAGCAGGGCGTAGTTCTCCTTCGCCAGGTTGATGCCCTGCCGGATGTCCTGGCCGAACCACGGATACACCGGGCCGGTGTTGCCGCGCCCCATCATCAGGTCGACCCGGCCGTCGGCCAGGTGCTGGAGCATCGCGTAGTCCTCGGCGATCTTCACCGGATCGTTGGTGGTGATCAGCGTCGTGGCGGTGGAAAGGAGCAACCTCTCGGTACGGGCGGCGATGTAGCCGAGCATCGTGGTCGGGGACGACGGTACGAACGGCGGGTTGTGGTGCTCACCGGTCGCGAAGACGTCGAGGCCGACCTCTTCCGCCTTCAGCGCGATGGCGACCATCGCCTTGATGCGTTCGCGCTCCGACGGCGTACGGGCGTCGGTCGGGTCGGGGGTCACGTCCCCCACCGAGAAAATTCCGAACTGCATGGGGCCTCTTCGTTCCGGCGACTGTGTAGGTGCCGGAAATGTAGGCAGCGGTCGGACGGTCGTCATGCCTGTACGCGCAGGGGAGCTTGCCCGTGAGCGCCCTGTCCCGGCCCGCGTGGAGGCATCCACCGAACCTGCTGCTCGACGAGCCGGTGGCCGGCCTGGACCGCCGCACCGCCGAGGCGCTTCTGACCGCACTGCCCGCCCGTGGGATCACTTCCGCAGGAAGGTGAGGAGTGCGGCGTTGACCTCTTCCGCGTGAGTCCAGAGCAAGCCGTGCGGAGCGGCCTCGATCTCCACGTAGTCCGCGGACGGGAGGGCCTTGTGGGGGGCGGGTACGCAGGCAGGGCTCCAGCGAGTCGACGCCCGGGAGGGTAGGTCAGCTGCCGGTGGCGTTCTCCCGGCTGCCGTCGGCGAGGACGTGACCGCACTCGACCATGCGGAGGGTCTGCCGCAGCGCCCCTCGGGGCGGTACTTGTCGTCGATGAACCCGGCAGCCAACTCCGCCGCATAGCAGATCGGACGGGACGGCCTGTTGGCCAAGCGCACAGACCATGCGCGGAATCCCTGGACAGACACCGCATACCCACGGCCCGCCCGTGCCGGATGCTGGGCGTATCCGGTTACGCGGCACGTAACCGCATCGAAGAAGGAGACCTGATGCGACGCAGGACAAGTGTGGTCGCGGCCTTGGCGGTCCTCGTCCCCTTGCTGGCCGCTCCCGCCGTGTCGGCCGCAACACCACGGTGTGACACACAGGCCATCGAAAGGGCGCTGAAGGAACTGAGCGGCGCCGACGCCTCGGGGATCAGCGTGACGGTGAAGAGTCCACGCTGCGGTGTTCGGAACGCCGGGGTCGGCCTCGCCGATCTGGGGACGGGGCGCAAGGCCGTCGGCAATGAGCACAGCCGTATCGCCAGCAACACCAAGACCTGGGTGGCCACCGTCGTGCTCCAGCTCGTCGGCGAAGGCAAGATCAAGCTCGATGGCACCGTCGACGACTATCTGCCGGGTCTGATCCGCACCGAGCACTACGACGGGCGCGAGATCACGATTCGACAGCTGCTGCAACACACCAGTGGCCTGCCCGATTACCTGGACGCGCCGTACTGGGACGACGAGGTTGCGCACCGCTGGGACCACTTCGAGCCCCTGGACACGGTCCTGCAGGCGTTGACTCTGCCCCCGGCCGACGACAGCACTCCGCACGGCTTCTCCTACTCCAACACCAACTACAACCTGGCCGGGCTGATCGTCGCCAAGGTCACCGGTCGCAGCATCAGCACCGAGATCGAAGAGCGGATCATCAAGCCCCTCGGACTGCGCCACACGTCCTGGCCGGGCGACCGGACCACGCTCCCCGAGCCGGACTTGCGAAGCTACGTGAAGCGATCCGGGAAACTGCTGGACTGGACGGAATGGAACGTCTCCGGGTCCGACGCATCGGGTGCCCTGGTCTCCACCGGTGCCGACGTCACCACCTTCTGGACCGCGCTGATGTCCGGGAAGCTGCTGGCCCCAGCCCAACTGGCCGAGATGAAGCGGACCGTTCCGGACCCCGAGGAGAGCGGCGGGCGCTACGGCCTGGGAGTCGAGCGCTACGAGAGCACCCCGGGCTTCGTCACTTGGGGACACAGCGGCTTCATGGAGACCGGTCACAAGCTCAGGAACGCCGTCACCGATGACGGCCGGCGGGCCGTGACCCTGCTGATCGGCTCGGAAGAGTTCAAGGAGGAGAAGGTGGACTCCATCCTCCGCGAACTCATCCGCGACCTCCGCTGACAGGGATCGACTGTCAGGGGCCGGCCGACCGGGAGCCCTCGGCCAGGACCCTCAACTGCAGCCAGAGAACCAGCCGTTCATCGGGGTCCTCCAGGTCGATCCCGAGCTGCCGGCCGACCTGCTTGAGACGGTAGCGGCAGGTATTGGGATGGACGGAGAGCGCCTTGGCCGCGCCCGCCACGTCACAGCCCGCGTCGAACCAGGACACCAGGGTGCGGGCGTAATCGGTGCCGTACTCAGCGTCCGCCGCCAGCACTCGCCGCCAGGCACCCGTCCGCAACCCTCGCCGCTCCCGCATCACATCGGAAAGCCGCAGCAGTGTCACCCGGGGACGCACCTCGTCCACGGTGGCCACCGGCAGATCGTCATTGAGCAGCCGCAGGACCGTATCCGCGTCCGCACGCGAGTCCACCACCCCGCCGGGGCTGGGCACCACCGGGCCGAGCGCTGCCCGTACCGGCACCCGCAGCGACCGCGCGGCCCGGCGCACGGTGTCCTCCGCCAACTGCCGGTGCCGCCGGTCGGTCGCCTTCAGCCCCTGCGGCGCATGCTCCCCGCCGTGTTCCCCGGGCGCGGGCAGCAGGGCGTACACCACCCCGTCCAGGAGCACACACGCATGCTGCCCGTACCGGGCCTCGCACTGCAGGCGCACCACGCCCAGCAGCCTGAGCAGGGCCCGCTCGGCGTCCGGCACGCTTGCCGCGGAATCCAGCACGAACGCGGCCACCCGGACCGCGTCCCACTCCAGACGGTGTGCCGTCGAGGCATCCGCCGAACCGTCCAGCAACCGGCGTACCACGTCGACGTTCTGATCGCGGGCCAGCTCCTGGGCCAGGCGGGCCCGTAACAGAAGCAGCGCCGCCGTGGAGGCGCCCTGGGCCAGGGTCTTCTCGGCGTCCGCGGCGAGCATGCCGTCGTCGACCACCCAGATCGAGCCGAGAGTCTCACCACCGGCCCGCACCGCTACGGCGAGCCGCGGCAGTTCACCCTCGGCGAGCGGGGGCAGCCGCACCGGCCCGCGCGAGCCGAACACCAGCCGGACCTGGTCCGTGTTCTCCACGCTGTCCGGGACCTGGAGGCCGAGAATGCCCTGACGGCGGTCCTCGTCGACCGGCTGGCCGGGCACGGTGGAGTAAGCCAGAATCCGCTTGTGCGGGTCCTCCACGGACGTCGCCCCACCGGTCGCCGCCGCGATCGCGTCGACCAGCGCGAACAGATCACCCAGCCGGCCACCGGGGGCGGACCGGGCGCCGATCGCCGAGGCCAGCATCAGATGCACATGGTGCCAGGACGCTCCCTCGTCGACCGACAGCAGCGCCACGCCATATGTCTCGGCCTCCCCGACCGGCCCGTCGGTGCCCCGCACCACGATCCCGGTCATCCCGGCCTCCGCCGCGGCCCGCACCAGCGGCCCGGCCGCCGCCGGCCGCACGCCGACCGCCAGCAGCAGGGCCCCGGGTACGCGCGGGAACGGGGCGTGCGCGTCGTACAGCAGCACCTCGGTGACCGGGGCGGCAGGCCCGACGGGCGCGGTGTGAAGCCGCAGGGCCAAGCTGTCGACGAGGTCGCCGAGCCGACAAGCGTCCACTAGTGCTCCTCATAGCTCGGGCCCGACCGGGCTGCTGCCCGGACAGCACACCGCGTCCTCTCCGGACAGCACACCGCGTCCGCCGCCGAGGCCGGCCAGAACGACCCTAGTGTGGCCCGTCCCGCGTTGCAGTGCCCGGCGTACAGGTTGAGGACCGTACGCGGGTGTCGTGCACCGGTGATCAGGAGTCGGACGAACGCGGCGGTCGTCACGCGGGACGGTGGCGCGCTGTCGGCGGCCGCACGGTGGGCCGCCCGGCGGTATGCCTTTCAGCAGGACAGGAGGCTTACCGCCGGGCGGGGTATGAGGCGCCGGCCCGGCGAGGGGATGGCGCGGCGGGCCGGGTGTGCATGGTGCCGCGGGTGAGGGGGATGCAGGTGGTACGGGTCGGCGTAGGCCGGCGCAGGGTCGGGAGAGAGCGTTCGGGCCAGTCATCTCGGGCCAGCGGGTGGGCCAAGACGCCGAGCGGTCCGGGCGCTTGGGCCCGTTTCAGTCGATGAGGTCGAGGGCGGTGGCGACGAGGCTGTCCGTATCGATGCCGTGGTAGCGGCAGACGTCCTCGATCGCCCCGGACTGGCCGAACCGGGTCACGCCGAGGGTGCTGACGGGAACGTTCCGGATCGTGCTCAGGAAGGCCAAGGTGTGGGGGTGGCCGTCCAGGACGGTGACGAGGGGGGTTGCCCGCTCGACGGGGAAGACCTGGTCGAGGATCCAGGTGGGGTCGTCCATCGCGGCGAGGGTGACCACGGGCTTGTCGCACTGTCGCAGCCGGTAGGCTCCGGCGGTCACCTGCCGACGACGGCGTTCGCGGGCCGCCGGGTCGCTGGGCACGGCGGCTGCCGACTGGTCGACGGGCCCGTGCGGTACGGGTCATGGAAGAGATCGGTGTTGACGCACTGATTGCCACAACCGCCGAGAACGTCACCTACTCCAGCAACTTCTGGGCCCTGTCCCAGTGGCTCCGGCGAGGCCCCCAGGTATACGTCGCACTGTCCCGACAGGCACTGGGCGAGAATCCCTGGCTGGTCGTGGGCACCGGGTCGCTGGGCCTTCTCGCCGGCCAGCAGGTCTGGGTCGAAAACGTCGTCCGTTACGGATTCTTCTCGCTGAAGGGCTCCGTACCTGGCCACGGGCTCGACCGCGACCGGGCCATGGCCGAGCAGAAGCGCCTCGGCGACCTGCTGGAGTCCCCGTGCGAGGACGGGCCGACCTCCTGGGCAGCACGGTGAACCCCACCATCGGGCCAGCCGTAGGGTTGACCCGATGAGCGGGGATCTACGCATGTGCTTCATCGGCGACTCCCCTCTGCGGGGCGCCGACGACAGTCAGGCGACACCTACGACCTGGATCGCGCCATCGAGGCCATCGACGAGGCCGTCGCCACCACCCCGGAGGGGCACCCGGGCCTCGCGCGAACACACCACAACCTCGGCCGGTGCCACCGGTCGCGGTTCGGCGCACCTCGTCGTATCGGCTGACCAGCCACAACCCGGTGTCCGGGGCGTACGTCACGGGGGCCTCGGCCCGGAGCCGGTCCAGCCAGGGGTACGGGTCACGGACGAAGCCGTCGCTGAAGAGGTCGAGCGGATCGAGCGGATCGAACGGATCGAGCGGGTCACGGGTGCCGAGCGCCACCGGGCAGCCTCCTCGGCTGGTCCCGGCGGTTCCGCTGTGGGCGGGGAAGGTGTTCGGGACCGGGGAAGCCACGGCCGGAAGCTAACACGCCACGGCGCGCCCCGGTCTCCGTTGTGCGCGGCATCACTCGTTCAAGCGGAGCCGGCCTCAGTGCTCGGCGCCGTCCTCGACGAGACGTCGCAGCGAGGGAAGCAGGGCGTCGATGTCCTGCCCGGTCCTGAACGCGACGACGGTGGTACCACCGCCGGGCCCCGGTGAGGAGCCGGGCGCCGAAAAGAGGGCGAGCACCTCACGCATCGCCTCGTCCACCTCGGCGACCGGGTCGGACGACTCGCCCCGAAGCCAGCGACGCAGCACGTGGTTGTGAGCGGCGACCACCGCGGCGGCCATGAGTTCGGCCCTCAGCGAGGCCGATTCCGTCGGACCCCCCATCCAGTCCGCGATGAACTCCCGGAACAGTCGCTGATAACGGCCCACACTGGCGATCTCCCGGTCACGCAGGGCAGCCACCTTGCTCGTGAGGGCGTATCGCCGCCTCGCCAGGTCGCCCTCGTCCACATAGTGCAGCAGTACGAGCCGAACCGCGTCCGACACGGCGACCAGAGCGGTGCTGTGGCTCGAGGTCGCCAGCCGATCTCTGATCAACGCCAGGAGCCGATCGTGGTCCGGAAAGATGACGTCTTCCTTGGAACGGTAGTTCCGGAAGAACGTCGTGCGCCCGAGCCCCGCTCGCTCAGCGATGTCGTCGACGGTCGTCTGCTCGTATCCGCGCTCGTCGAAGAGCGCGAATGCGGCGTCTGCCAGTCGGATCCGTGCAGGTAGCTTGCTCATGACCGCCCATCCTTCCCCGCCGTGCCGCGTGGACGCCACTTGCCTCGTCTCGATGGGACCGAGTACCGAATTCTTCGGGTACCGGGCGCCGAGTGGCGCGGTGTCGCTTTCCCGCGAGGAGCGAGCCCGGCACTCCCCCACACCCGACCAGGGACATCTTCGCCCGCCACCACAAGGAACCGCCGCGCCGGCACACCATCACGTCCAGCGCCCCCACCGGGTTTGGAACTGAGTACTTTACTTGCGGCACTCAGTGCCATAGCTTGGATATGCACGCCACCACAGCGGTGCGACGTGCCACAGCCGTGACCGGTGAGCCCTCGCCTCCCGTCACGGGTCGTTTCGGGCCGGGGACGGAGAGAGACACCGTGCTCCATACAGCGATCGAAACCACGGACAGCGCCCCCACCGCGTGGGAGGCCGACGCGAGCGCGAACCCGCCCCTGGAGGCGGACCGCCCCAGGCAGGTGCCGCTGGGCGGAGTGGGGGGTGGTGAGCTGTACTTCCAGCGCTGCCACTGGTGTCGGACCGCGGTCTTCCGCCGTCTGCTGTGTCCCGTCTGCGCCTCCACCGATCTTGCCTGGGAGCTCAGTTGCGGCATCGGCGTCATCCGCCGCGTCATGGCCGTGGGTCGGAGCCCCGGGGGCCAGTGCGCACTCGCCACCATCAACATGGACGAAGGATTCTGGCTGTGCTCCAGGGTCATCGGCATGCCGCCGCTCACCGTGCGGGTCGGGGCCCCGGTGTGTCTGACAGAAGGCATCGAGTCCGGCCCCCAGGCACTCCTGTTTCGCCTCTGCGAGACTCCGCCGCGATGAACGCCGAGGCAGCGACGACCACTTGCCCCGGCCGGACGACGGCAACGGCGATCCTCGGTTCCGCGGGGCGGTCGCCCACCCTCCCCGCGCCCAGCGGCCACTGCCCATCACCTCTGGAGTGCCTCCGATGATCCCTGCCTGCCACCTGCCACGCCGCCCCCCGCTGCCGACCGATTCGTTCCTGCCGAGAACGCTGAGACGCAATGACGTAACGGTGCCTCCCGGCGCCGGTCTGACGGCCCCGCCCCACCAACCGACCACCCTCGTTCCGGGTTCCCCGGTGCGGATGGCAGTGCCGTTCCCGCTCGGAGGCTCCTTCACCGCCGCCCCGGCGACCGGACTCTTGCCGACCGCCCAGCACGTCATCAGCGCCCACCCTCGGAAGGGAGACGAGCAGTGAGCACCGAGCCCGCGCAGCCGGCCGACGTCA
>NZ_JANIAA010000033.1 GCF_024505145.1 Streptomyces rugosispiralis
GTGGTCCGGCCAACCCGCCTCGGCCGCCCCGGCCGCCGCCCCGCCCGGCGACGCGGCCGCGGCCCGCGGGGTGGCGTTCGCCGCCCGGCGCGCGGCGCAGCGCGGTATCACCTTCCGCCACTGCCCCCGCGCCGAGGCGCTGGCCGCCCCCATCACCTGCGGAAAGGTCTCCGTACCGCTCGACTACGCCCACCCCCGGGGCAAGCACATCTCCCTCACCGTCAGCCGGATCCGGGCCACCGGCCCGAAGGCGCGGCGTCAGGGCGCGCTGGTCTACAACCCCGGCGGACCGGGCGCCTCCAGCATGGCGTTCCCCGAGTACGCGGCCGAGGACACCTTCCGCCGGGTGGCCGCCGCCTATGACTTCGTCGGCTACGCCCCACGGGGTGTGGGCCGTTCCGCCCCGCTGTCCTGCCAGCGGCCGTCGGCCTACGCCAAGGCGCCGACCAGCTCCCCGCCGCACCCCACGGCCGCCTTCAAACGGCGGCTGGTGGCGCGGGCGCACGCCTACGTGCGGGGCTGTGTGCGCCGCTCGGGCCGCGCGCTCGCGCACTACACCACGCTGAACAACGCCCGCGACCTGGAGGTGCTGCGCGCCGCGCTGGGCGAGCGGCGGCTCACCTTCGTGGGCGCCTCGTACGGCACGTACTACGGGGCCGTGTACGCCACGCTCTTCCCGGGGCGGGTGCGCCGGATGGTGTTCGACAGCGTGGTCAACCCCGCCCCCGGACGGATCTGGTACCGCGACAACCTCGATCAGTCGCTGGCCTTCGAGCGGCGCTGGCGGGACTGGCGCCGCTGGGTCGCCCGGCACCACGCCGTCTACCACCTGGGCGCCACCGCGGACCGGGTGCTCGCCTCGTACGACACGGCACGGCGGCGGCTGGCGCGCAAGCCGGCGGGCGGGGTCGTCGGCACCGCCCAGCTCCAGAGCGCGTTCCTGAGAACTGGCTACAACGACGCCTACTGGGACCCGGCCGCCCGTGCGCTGGCCGCGTATCTGCGCGGCGACCCCGAGCCGCTGATCGAGCTGGCCGCGCCCGATCCGGCGGAGGCGGCCGACGACGAGAACGGCAACGCCGTCTACACCGCCGTGGAGTGCAACGACGCGCCCTGGCCGCGCGCCTGGGCCACCTGGGACCGCGACAACAGCGCCCTCGCCCGCCGCGCGCCCTTCGAGACCTGGGACAACGTGGCGATGAACCTGCCGTGCGCCTTCTGGCCGCTGAAGCCCGGCCGCCCCCTCGACGTGGGGAACCTGGAGGCGGTGGGCCCCCGGAGGACGGGCCGGGTCGCACTGCCGCCGGTGTTGCTGCTGTCAGCGGAGCGGGACGCGGCCACGCCGTACGCGGGGGCGAAGGAGCTGTGGCACCGGCTGCCCGGCTCCTCGCTGGTGACCGAGCGGAAGGCGGGCACCCATGGTCTGTGGGGCGGTCCGAACGACTGCGTCAACCGCCATGTGGACACCTATCTGCTGACCGGGAAGACCCCGGGCCGGTCCGCCTTCTGCGCCCCGCGCCCGGAGCCCGCACCGCTGCCGGAACCGGCCCCGCTGCCCGAGTCGGGCAAGCAGCCGGCGATCCCGGGCACGCCGTAAGGGCGTCAGGCAAAGCCCGCGGCCGTCAGGCCAAGCCGGCGACCAGCTCGGAGACCGCCTTGCGCCGCCCGGTGTAGAACGGGACCTCCTCGCGGACGTGGCGGCGCGCCTCGGAGCCGCGCAGATGGCGCATCAGGTCCACGATCCGGTGCAGCTCGTCGGCTTCGAAGGCCAGGATCCACTCGTAGTCGCCGAGCGAGAAGGACGCGACCGTGTTGGCCCGCACATCGGGGTAGCCGCGGGCCATCTTGCCGTGGTCGGCGAGCATCCGGCGGCGGTCCTCGTCGGGCAGCAGGTACCAGTCGTACGAGCGGACGAAGGGGTACACGCTCACGTACTCGCGCGCGTTCTCGTCCGCGAGGAACGCCGGGATGTGGGACTTGTTGAACTCGGCCGGGCGGTGCAGGGCCATGTTGGACCACACCGGCTCGAGGTGCCGCCCCAGCCGGGTGCGGCGGAACAGGTTGTACGCCTCCTGGAGGGCGTCGGAGGTCTCCGAGTGCCACCAGATCATGACGTCGGCGTCGGCGCGCAGCCCGGACACGTCGTAGGTGCCGCGCACGGTGACGTCCTTGGCGGCGAGCTGGGAGAAGAGCTCCTCGACCTCGTCGGCGTAGCCGGTGCGGTCCTCCGGCAGCACATCGCGCAGCCGGAACACCGACCACAGGGTGTAGCGGATGACCTCGTTGAGGTCCTTGGCCTTCTTACCGGCGTTGGGAGTCTTCTCAGGTGCAGCAGTCATGGCCCTATTCTCGCTCTCCGGCTCCGGCGCCCGGCCGCAGGGTGGCCGTCAGGGCGCCGAGCAGCTCATCGGCCGCCTTACGGGCGCTGCCGACGCACGCGGGGATGCCCACTCCGTCGTAGAGCGCGCCGCACACCGCCAGCCCGGGCACCTTGGCGACCTCGGCGCGGATGCGGGCGACCCGGTCGAGATGGCCCACCGGGTACTGGGGCAGTCCGCCGTCCCAGCGGTCCACCCGGCTCGCGACGGGCTTCGCCGCCAGGCCGACGGCCTCGCCGAGGTCGGCGAGCGACACCCTTACCAGATCGGCGTCGTCCCGCTTCAGATCCGCCTCGTCGTCAAACCGCCCGATCGAGGTACGCAGCACGAAGAGATCGGGACCGGCGTCGCGCAGCCAGCCCCACTTGCGGCTGGAGAAGGTCGCCGCCTTGATCGTCCGGCCGTCGACCGGCGGCACCAGGAAGCCGCTGCCCTCGGCGAGCGAGGCCATATCGGTGCGCCGGAAGGCCATGGTGACCAGTGCCATCGAGGCGTAGTCCACGGTGGCCAGCTCGGCGGAGGCGGCCGGGACCCCGGCGGCCAGCAGCCGGGCGGCGGCGGGCGCGGGGACCGCCAGCACCACGGCGTCGGCCGCCAGCACCCGCGGGCCGTCCATACCGTCCACGCCGTCCTTACCGTCAATGCCGTCCACGCCGCCCGTACCGCCCGCGCCGTCCACCGCGACGGTCCAGCCGTCGGCGGTGCGCCGCAGCTCCCGTACGGGCGCCCCGGTGCGGATCTCGCCGCCCGCGGCCCGTACGGCATCGGCGACCGCGAGCGGCAGCCGCCCGATCCCGCCGTCGATGCCCATGAACACGGGGCCGTCCTGCCGTCGTGCGGAACGCTCGGCCAGTTCCCGGACGCCCTCGGTCAGCGGGCGGCCGGACTGGGCCACCTCGAAGAGGGTGGGGACCGAGGCGCGCATCGAGGTGCGGTACACATCGCCCGCGTACACCCCGCCCAGCAGCGGTTCGACCAGCCGGTCCACGACCTCGCGGCCGAGCCGCTCCGCCAGATACCCGCCGAGCGCCACGTCCTCGCCCACCGGTGTGGGCGGCAGCTCGCGCTCGCGGGCGATCCGGGCCAGCCCCTCCTCCGAGATCACGCCGGACGCGGCCAGCGGCTCCAGATCGCCGGGGACGCCCATCACATGGCCCTTGGGCATCGGGCGCAGCCCGCCGCGCGTCCAGAGCGAGGCGGTCGCGGTCGCGGGCGGCCCCAGCCGGTCGCCGAGGCCCACGGCGTGCGCCAGCTCGACCGCCTCCGGGCGGCGGGCGAGCATCGACTCGGCGCCCAGGTCCACCGGTACGCCCTCGATCTCGCCGGAGCGCAGCTTGCCGCCGAGCCGCCCCGACGCCTCCAGGACCGTCACCCGCGCCCCGCCGTCCAGCAGCCGGTGGGCCGCCGCGAGGCCCGCGATTCCGCCGCCGATGACCACGACATGGCCGGTGCGCCCCGCCCCCGGGGTGTTCGCCGCTCTCATGCCCCCACTCTCTCACCCGCCCCGAGGGCGTGATGCGCCGAGGCCGTTGCCAGGTCGGCCTCGATACGGGCCGCGGTGGCGCGCAGCGCCGGGAGTAGCTCGCCGCGGGCGCTCTCGGCGGTGCCGCGACCGGCGTGGGTCGCCACGTTGAGCCCGGCCACCACGCGTCCGCGCGCGTCCCGCACCGGCACGGCGAGCGACCGCAGCCCCTCCTCCAGCTCCTGGTCGACCAGGGCGTGCCCCTCCGCCGCCGCGCGCTCCACGACGCGCGCCAGCTCGGCCACGTCGGTCACGGTGTGCCGGGTCAGCGGCTCCGGCCGCACCCCGGCGAGGTGGGCGGCGCGGGCGTCGGCGTCCAGACCCGCGAGCAGCACCCGGCCCATGGAGGTCGCGTAGGCGGGGAAGCGGGTGCCGATGGTGATGTTGACGCTCATGATGCGGACGGTGGGAACGCGCGCGATATAGCGGATGTCGCCGCCGTCGAGGACGGCCAGGGACGCCGACTCATGGACGGTACGGACCAGTTCGCGCATATGCGGCTGGGCGATGTCGGTGAAGCCGCGCTCCGCGAGGGGGGCGTAGCCGAGCTCCAGCACGCGCGGCAGCGGCCGGAAGGCCCGGCCGTCGGCCTCGGCGTACCCCAGCTCGACCAGGGTGAGCAGCGAGCGCCGGGCGGTGGCCCGCGCCAGCCCGGTGGCCTCCGCGACGGCGCTGAGCGTCATCCCCCCGCCCCGGCCGCCGCCCGGCCCCGCGCCGACGAGGCCATGCGCCAGGGCCCCGGCGGCGCCGGGCGCCGCGTCCTCCACCGCGCGGGCCTCGCCCTGGCCCGAGCCCTGTGCCCCGCCCGGGGCCGCCACGCCGGGGGCCGCCCCGCCCAGGGCCCGCAGTACGGCCAGCCCGCGCGCGAGGGACTGCAGAAAGCCCGCTCCCAGCTCCCGCTTGGCCATCCGCGCGGGATCCTCACCCACGGCCCCCGCACCCGAGGCGACCGAAGCACCCGAGGCGACCGATGCGGCGGACGCGATCGAAGCGGCGGACGTGACCGATGCGGCGGACGCGATCGAAGCGGCGGAAGCGACCGAAGCGGCGGAACCAGCCAAGGCGGCGAGCCGTGGCCGCCGCGCCGTCAAAGCCGCCTCCATCGCCGGGAGTTCCGCGCCCAGCGGCCCCAGCACCGCCGCCCGCAGCGAGTCCACGTCATGGCGGCTGGTGTGGCTGACCACGTTGACCGCGCAGACGATGCGGCCCGAGGCGTCCCGTACCGGAACGGACACCGCCACCAGGCCCGGTTCGATCAGCTGGTCGTCGACGGCCCAGCCGTCCCGGGCGGCCTCCTTGACGCGGGCCTCGAAGTCCTCGCCACAGGCGGGGCGGTGGCGGGGCGGGACGGCCGGGAACGCGGTGTCCAGGGGGTCCTCGGCGCGGCGGGCGCGCCAGGCGGCCCAGTCGGCCCCGGACCACTCGGCGGCGAAGAGCGCGCCGGGCGAGCAGCGCTCGGCGGGGAGCAGATCGCCGATCCGGAAGGCGAGGGACATGGTGCGGCGGCGGGTGACCTGGACGACGAAGCGCACCCCGCCGCCGTCGGGGACGGCGACCGAGACCGACTCGTCGAGCCCGTCCGCGAGCCGCTCGGCGAACGGGCCGAGCGCGGCGGGCAGTCCGCTCGCGGCCAGATACGCGTTGCCGAGTTCCATCAGCCGGACCGCCAGGCCGATGTCCCGGCCGTCGAGCGTCACGTAACCGAGCTGCTCGAGCGTGCCCACGACGCGGTCGACCACGGACCGGGCGAGCCCCGTGCCGCGCACGAGATCGCCGGGCCGGACCGTGGTCCGTCCCTCGTGCGCGGCCAGCCGGGTCAGTTCGCGCAGCACGGCGAGGCCGCGCTCGAGAGGCCCGACGGGGCCATTGACAGGTGGTGGCACCGGGCTGAAACTCATCACCAGCCGATTATGAACGAAGTTTCACTCAGCGAACAAGTGGTGAAGACATAGAAGACACAGCGGACCGCGGGGCCGAGGAAACAGCGGGCCGCACGGACCACCACGCCGCCATGGACCACCACAGCAAGGGGACGATGTGATGCGCACGACCGTCGGCATCATCGGCGGCGGGCCCGCCGGGCTGCTGCTCGCCCGGCTGCTGCACCGCGCCGGGATCGACTGCGTGGTGCTGGAGAGCCGGGACCGGGCGTATGTCGAGCGGCGGCAGCGGGCCGGGATCCTGGAGCAGGGCACCGTGGATGTGCTGCGGGAGTGCGGCGCCGGCGGGCGGCTGGACCGCGAGGGGCTGCCCCACCAGGGCATCGAGCTGCGCTTCGAGGGCCGCGGCCACCGTGTGGACTTCCCCTCCGCCACCGGCGGCAAGTCGGTGACGGTCTACGCCCAGACCGAGATCGTCAAGGATCTGATCGCGCTCCAGCTGGAGGAGCCGGGCGGTCCCCCGCTGCTGTTCGAGGCCGAGGCGCTGGCCATCGAGAAGCCGGACTCCGCCGCGCCCGTGATCCGCTTCCGCCACGAGGGCCGCGAACAGACCCTGAGCTGCGACTACGTGGCGGGCTGCGACGGCTTCCACGGCATCGCCCGGCGTACGATCCCCGCCGACCGGGTGCGCGCCTTCGAGCACGCCTACCCCTACTCCTGGCTCGGCGTGCTGGCCGATGTGGCGCCGTCCTGCGAGGAGCTCATCTACGCCCGCCACCAGCGCGGTTTCGCCCTGCACAGCATGCGCTCACCGCATGTCTCCCGGCTCTACCTCCAGGTGCCCAACGGCACCGATCCCGACGACTGGTCCCATGAGCGGATCTGGGACGAGCTGTCGGCCCGCTTCGCGCTCGACGGGGACTGGACGCTGGAGCGCGGCCCGATCACCGCCACCTCCGTCACCCCGATGCGCAGCTTCGTCCGGGAGCCGATGCGCCACGGCCGGCTGTTCCTGGCGGGCGACGCGGCACACATCGTGCCGCCCACCGGCGCCAAGGGGCTCAATCTGGCCGTCACCGATGTGATCACGCTGGCCAGGGCGCTGATCCAGCACCAGGGGACCGGCTCGCCCGAGCTGCTGGACGGCTACTCGCGGACCTGTCTGCGCCGGGTGTGGCAGGCCGAGCGGTTCTCGTACTTCATGACGGACACGCTGCACCGGCGCCCGGACGAGAGCCCGTTCGAGGACCGGGAGCGGATCGCGCGGCTGGAGCGGATCGCCTCCTCCCCCACCGCCTCCGCCGAGCTCGCCGAGAACTACGTCGGCCTCCCGCTGTCATGACCGCGTCCGGCCCCCTCATCCCCATCAGCCCACCGGGCACCCGCGCCACCGGCGACCGGGACGGCGGCCGCTCGGTCGCCGCCCGGATGCTGGCGGTCCTCGACGCGTTCGACGCCTCGCACCGCTCGCTGTCCCTCACCGCCCTCGCCCGGCGCGCCGGGCTGCCGCTGGCCACCGCGCACCGGCTGGTCGCCGCGCTCACCCGCTGGGGCGCCCTGGAGCGGGACGCCACCGGGGCGTACCACATCGGGCTGCGGCTGTGGGAGGTGGCGACGCTCTCCCCGCGCGGGGTCGGGGTGCGCGAGGCGGCCCTGCCGTTCATGGAGGACCTGTACGAGGCCACTCACGAGAACGTCCAGCTCGCGGTGCGGGACGGTCTTGAGGTGGTCTATGTCGAGCTGATCTCGGGTCACTCGGCGGTCCAGGTGCGCACCCGGGTCGGCAGCCGCTGGCCGCTGCACGCGACCGGCGTCGGTCTGGTGCTGCTCGCGTACGGGCCGCCACGGCTGTACGAGCGGGTGTGCGCCCGCCCGCTGCGCCGCTACACCGAGCTGACGATCCAGGACCCGCACCGGCTGCGGACCGCCCTGGCCGAGGTGCGGCGCACCGGGATCGCGGTCAGCGACCGGCAGATCACCATGGACGGGCTGTCCATCGCCGCCCCGGTGCGCGGCCCCGGCGGGGAGGTGGTGGCCTCGCTGTCGGTGGTGGTGCCGGCCGCGGAGGGGCGGGCCCCGGGGCTGGTCCCGGCCGTACGGGTCGCCGCGCACGGCATCTCCCGTACCCTCGCCGCCGCTCTGGGGCAAGACCCCGTCGCGGAGACTTCCGGCCGGTGAAAGACCCGCGAACGCGCCTTGCCGCGCCCGGTGTCCGGCCACATTCTGTGTGGCACCGACCGAGCCGACACGCCCAGGCCCGAGAGGGGACATGGAGACATGCCCGAAGTGACCGCAGAGCCCACCGCGCGGGGCCGGGAGGCGCCCCGCGGCGGCTGGCAGCCGTACCACACCCTCTGGGCCATGCTGCTGGGCGGCTGGCTCTTCTCGTACGCCGACCGCACCATCACCGGCCCGGTCGTCACCTGGCTGATCGAGCACGACCACGGCATGCTCGGCTCCGCCAGCCATCCGCACGCGCTCGGCGGTCTGATCGGCAGCCTCTTCTTCGCGGGCTACATGCTCACCCAGTTCCCCGGCGGCTATCTCGGCGACCGCTTCGGGCACCGCACCATGCTCGCGGTCTCGCTGCTGTGGGCGGGGGTCGCGACGCTGGCCAGCGGGCTGATGAGCGGGCTGATCGCGTTCGTGGTGCTACGGGTGCTGACCGGGCTCGGCGAGGGCGTCTTCTACTCCAACGACCGCTCGCTGATCGCCCAGCGCACCCCGCCCGCCAAGGCAGGTCTGGGCATGGGCGTCGCCATCACCGGACTGTCCATCGGGCTGACGATCGCGACCATCAGCGCGCCGTACCTGATCGACTGGGGCGGGGAGGTGTTCGGCGAGGAGGACGCCTGGCGGATGCCGTTCCTGGTGCTGGGCGCCGCGACGCTCGCGTTCGGCTGGGCCACGGCGATCTATATGCGCCGCATCGGCGGCCCGCTCAGGGCCACCGGTTCCACGCTGCGGCTGCTGGGGATCTCGGCGGTGCTGTGCGCCGCGGTCATGGCGGTCTATCTGATCGCCGACGGGGCGGGGATGCCCAGCTGGGGCGTGGCCATCCTCGAGTGCGTGCTGGCCTTCCTGCTCATCGGGGTGATCTTCGCCCGGCGCGGCGGCCGGCTGGGCGCGGTCTCGCGGAACCGCAATGTGCTGCTGCTCAGCTTCGCCTTCATCGCGGTCATGTGGAATCTGTGGTTCTTCAGCTTCTGGTCGGTGTCGATCGTCGCGGACGCCGCCCACAGCTCGTTCCAGAACGCCGCGCTGGTGGCCACCTTCAACGCGGGCGCGGGCATCCTCGGCTTCCCGGCCGGGGGCCGGCTCTCGGACCGGGCGAAGGCCCGGGGGTGGGGGCGGCGGCCGCTGCTGATCGCGTTCACCGTGGTCCAGGGGGTGCTGGTGCTGGTGTTCGCCGCGTATCTGCAGACCCATGAGAAGCCCTCCCTCTGGGTGATGTCCGTTCTGCTCTTCGTCTCCAGCCTGTTCTTCAACGCGCTCCAGCCGATGGCGCACGCGCTGCTGAACGATGTGGTCGACGCGGCCGAACGCGGCGCGGCCTTCGGGCTGTTCAACCTGGTCGGGGAGATCGGCGCGGTGGTCAGCCCGGCGCTCAGCGGCACCCTCTTCGACCACTACGGCAGCTGGACGAACGCGGTCTACATCGACGGCGGGCTGATGCTCGTCAGCGCGCTGCTCTACGTGCTGATCCGGGAGCAGACCTCGCGCGCTTAACTTGGTGCCCTAAAGCCGGACATCAATGGCGGAGGGGCATACATGACGGCGGCACGGCGCATGGTGGTCATCGGAGGCGACGCGGCGGGCATGTCCGCCGCGTCGCGGGCGCGCAGGCTCAAGAGCCGGAGCGAGCTGGACATCCTCGCCTTCGAGCGCGGCCAGTTCACCTCGTACTCGGCCTGCGGCATCCCGTACTGGGTCGGCGGGGTGGTGAACGGCCCCGACGAGCTGGTCGCCCGGACGCCGGAGACCCACCGGGGCCGTGGGATCGACGTACGGACCCACACCGAGGTCGTCGAGATCGACCTCGCCGGGCAGCGGGTCCTGGCGCGGGACCTCGATCCGCGCGGCGAGGGCGACCAGTGGTACGGCTTCGACGACCTGGTCATCGCGACCGGCGCCCGGCCGCGCCGCCCCGGGATGCCCGGGATCGACGCCCCCGGCGTCCACGGGGTGCAGACCCTGGAGGACGGGCGGGCGCTGCTGGAGTCCCTGGAGGCCACCCCGGTCGAGCGGGCGGTGGTGATCGGCGCCGGGTACATCGGGGTGGAGATGGCCGAGGCGCTCATGCGGCGCGGCTCCCGGGTGACCGTCCTGGAGCGCGGCGAGCAGCCGATGTCCACGCTCGACCCCGACATGGGACGGCTGGTGCGCGACGCGATGTCGGGGCTCGGGATCGACACCGTGACCGGCGCGGAGGTCACCGAGGTGGTCACGGGCGAGGACGGCCGGGTGCGGGCGGTGGCCACCAAGATGAGCGAATACCCCGCCGACCTGGTGATCCTGGGCCTCGGGGTGGCCCCGGAGACCGGGCTCGCGCAGGAGGCGGGGCTACCGGTGGGCGAGTACGGCGGGCTGCTGACCGATCAGGCGATGCGGGTGCGCGGTTACGACAACATCTGGGCGGGCGGTGACTGTGTCGAGGTCCTCGACCTGGTGTCCGGCCGCACCCGGCACATTCCGCTGGGCACCCACGCCAACAAGCACGGGCAGGTCATCGGCTCCAATGTGGGCGGCGACTACGCGACCTTCCCCGGTGTCGTCGGCACGGCGGTCAGCAAGGTCTGCGATCTGGAGATCGCCCGCACCGGGCTGCTGGAGGCCGAAGCGGCGGCCGTGGGGCTGCAGTTCGAGGCGGTCACGATCGAGGCGACCAGCCGGGCCGGGTACTACCCGGAGACCCGGCCGATGACGGTGAAGATGCTCGCCGAGCGGCGTACGGGACGGCTGCTCGGCACGCAGATCGTCGGCCGTGAGGGCGCGGGCAAGCGGGTCGACGTCGCGGCCGTCGCGCTCACCGCCGGAATGACGGTGGAGCAGATGACGGCGCTGGACCTGGGCTACGCCCCGCCGTTCTCACCGGTATGGGACCCGGTCCTGGTAGCGGCGCGCAGGGCGGCGGCGACCGTAAGGGCGACGGAGCGCCGCTGAGCGCGCCATGCGCTCTTTCCGGGGTGTCCGGCGGACCACGCTGGAGCCGCGAATGGCTGCCTTCCCCGCCCCGGGGGTGTCCGGCCGATCGTGACGCCTGCGGCGGGCTTTCCCCTACCCGCCCCTTCCCGAACCATGGGGCTCCGTCCCCTGGACCCCGGACGCCCTTCGGGCGTGTCCTCAAACGCCGGACGGGCTGATTTCAGCCCCTCCGGCGCTTGAGGAGCGGGGTCCGGGGCGGAGCCCCGGTTGAGGGAAGGGGCGGGGTAGGGGAGAAGCCCGCCGCAGGCGGCAAGCCCCCCGCCGCCGGTCAGTGCGCGCCGTCGATGATCCGCAGGGCGAGCGCGACCCGCTCTGCCACATGGCGGGGGCAGCTCCACGCCTCGAGGGCGAAGGGCGGCTCGGGCGTGGCGTACTCCTCCGGCGCGTACAGATGGTTGAGATGGGCGCCGTAAGGGTCCTCGTGGAAGCCGAAGTGCCGGCGGCCCGCCAGCTCGGCCAGCACCTCCCAGGGGTGTCCCTCCCCGTGCGGGCAGGCCCCGGCCGCCGGATCGGTCCGCACCGCGCCGAGGATCGCCCGCAGATCCCGGTGGACGGCCTCCGGCGGGGCCTCCTCGCCCGAGGCCACCGACCAGCAGGCCACCAGCAGCAGCACCAGCCGCTCACGCGGATCGGCCGGGCCCGCCGCGAACCGGCGCGCGGCCCACAGCCCGGCGTCCTCCGCGGCCTGCCCGTCCCGGCAGCGGAACCGCACGGCGTGGGTGAGCCGCTCGACGTCGAGCCGGCCGTCGGGGCGCAGCAGCGCCTCGTCCAGGTGGGCGGTGTCCCGGAGGCCGAAGAGCCGCTCACGGCCGGTGCGCAGATGGTCCAGCGCCTCGCGGGCGATCGCGGCGAGGAAGGCGGGGCACAGCCATGCCTCCAGCGGCGCCGTCTCCAGCTCCTCGCGGTGCCAGTGGCGGTAGACGCCCCGGCCGCCGGGGCTGAGCAGATGGATGCCCACGGTGGCCTGCTCCGCGGTGTCCCGGCCGACCTCGGGGTGCTCGCCCTCGCCGTGCGCGCAGGAGGCGCCGCCCAGGCCGGGCAGCACCGCCTCCAGGGCGTCCACCATGGTGTCCAGGACCCGCCGGTCGCGGATCCGGCCGCTGGCCGCGTACCAGCAGGCGGCGTGCAGTACGACCACGAGCCCGGCGCGGTGGTAGCCCAGGGGGTTGGCGACCAGGTTCCTGGCGTAGGCGGACAGCTCCTGGGCGGGGTCCACGGCCGCGCTCGGGTAGTCCCAGACGATCGAGCGCAGATCCTCGGCGCGGCGCGCGTCGCGGACCGGCAGCCGGGGCGGGATGCCGCCCACGCTGCCGGGGGCGATGATGTCGATGGCGACCCGCGCGTACCCGGCGATGTCGCGCGGGCACAGCCACTGCTCCTTGGTGGCGTCGTCCTCCCAGTCCGGGTCCCGCTCCTCGGTCAACCCGTTGGTGAGCAGCGGCAGATCGTCCACGAAGTGGTCGATCCGGTCGTCCAGGTCGCCCTCGTACGGATGCGTCCGGTGGGCGCAGGGGGCCTCGCGCAGCCGCCGGTCGGTGGCGTGGAGCGCCTCCAGGGCCGCCGCCGCGACGTCCTTACGGGAGAACCGGCCGATGTGCGCGGCCATCATGACCAGCCCGAGCGTCCAGCCGTACGCCTCCTCGCCCGCGGGATCGGCCAGCAGCCGCCCGGCACAGTCCAGCACGACCCGGTCCGAGTCGCCGCCGTAGGTCTCGTGGAGGATGCCGTGCCAGTCGTCGACGAAGTGGACACACTCCGGCGACTCCTGCGGGTCTGACAGCGCGGTGGCGGGCATGTCGGTCATGCCCCTCACGACGCCACGGGAGGCACGCGGGTTCCCGCTTGGTTCAGACCTTCACAGAAGGTGCGCGCGATGCGCTCTGCGTGTGCACATACTCGACGAGTCGGGTGAGCGCGTCCGGATCGGTGCTGGGCAGCACCCCGTGGCCGAGGTTGAAGATATGCCCCTCAAGACCCCGGGCCGCCTCCAGCACCTCGTCCGCCTTGGCCTCGACGGCGGTACGCGGGGCGAAGAGCACCGCGGGGTCGAGATTGCCCTGGAGCGCCTTGCCGGGGCCGACCCGCCGGGCGGCCTCGTCCAGCGGCACCCGCCAGTCGACGCCGACGACGTCCGCGCCCGCCTCGCCGAGCAGCCCGAGCAACTCGCCGGTGCCCACGCCGAAGTGGATGCGCGGCACACCGTATCCGGCGACGGCGGCGAAGACCTTCGAGGACGCGGGCAGCACGCTGCGGCGGTAGTCGACGGGGGCCAGGGCGCCCACCCAGGAGTCGAAGAGCTGGACGGCCGAGGCGCCCGCCTCGATCTGCACCTTCAGGAAGGCGGCGGTGATGTCGGCGAGCCGGTCCAGCAGCGCGGCCCAGAGCGCCGGGTCGCCGTACATGAGCGCCTTGGTGTGCTCGTGGTTGCGCGAGGGGCCGCCCTCCACCAGATAGCTGGCGAGCGTGAAGGGGGCGCCCGCGAAGCCGATGAGCGGGGTCGCGCCGAGCTCGCCGACGAGCGCCCCGATGGCCTCGGTGACGTACTTCACATCGTCCGGATCGAGCGGACGCAGCCGCTCCAGATCGGCGCGGGTGCGGATCGGCCGCTCGATGACCGGCCCGACACCGGGCTTGATGTCGAGGTCGATGCCGATGGCCATGAGCGGTACGACGATGTCGCTGTAGTAGACGGCGGCGTCCACCCGGTGGCGGCGCACCGGCTGCAGCGTGATCTCGGTGACCAGATCGGGCCGCATGCAGGACTCCAGCATCGCGGTGCCCTCGCGCAACTTGCGGTACTCCGGAAGCGAGCGCCCCGCCTGCCGCATGAACCACACGGGCGTATGCGGCACCGGCTCCCGGCGGCAGGCCCGCAGAAAGGCCGAATCGGCTGTGGCACTGGCTGCGGCACGGTCGGTCTGCTGCTGGCCCGAGGGCCGCTCGTTGGTGCTCATGCCCCAGATTTTCGCACGGGCCGAACGAGTGACCCGCCAACCCGGGTGTTCCTCCCCGGTTAGGGCCCTCAGTGCGCCTAGTCTTCCGGGCATGGCAGCGGTTCAAGGACACCTCTCGAACGGTGCTGACGGCCCTGACGGCACGGACGCGGGCGGTGAGGACACCCCTCCCGCGTTCCGGCATGCCGTCGCCGCGCTGCGCGGTGTGCGGGTGCGGCCCGAGGTGGAGCTCGACCCGACCCCACCCCCACGTCGGCTCGCACCCTACTCGTACGCGCTGGAGGCGGTGGTCACCGGCGCGGCGGGCGATGACGAGGAACTGGCCGAGGGGCGGCTGATCCTGCTGCACGACCCGGCCGGGCACGACTCCTGGCGCGGCACCTTCCGCCTGGTCACGCTGGTCCACGCGGACCTGGAGCCGGAGATCGCGGCGGATCCGCTGCTGCCCGAGGTGTGCTGGTCCTGGCTCACCGGCGCGCTGGAGGCACGCGGTCTGCCCTACGGGGAGCCCAGCGGCACGGTCACCCGGGCGAGCTCGCACTACTTCGGCGCGATGGGCGACCGGGAGCCGTCCACCCGGATCGAGATCCGCGCGTCCTGGACCCCGTCCGACCACCCACCCCCGGAATCGGCCCACCCCGGCCCACGCCGCCCGGAGCCGGCGGAAGAGGGGGCCGCGGAACGGCTGGGCGTGCCGGACACCGCGGGACACCTGGCCGCGTGGTGCGACCTCCTGTGCCAGATCGCGGGCCTGCCTCCGGCGGGCACCGCGGAAGCCGGGGTCGTCTCGCTGCCGCAGCGGAGGGGCCCCCAGGCGCGCTGAGCTCCGGATGTTTCGGGATGTTCGGGAGGTCGGGAGGTATGGAAAAGATACCGAGCTTCCGGATGTCCCGAAAAAGATCGACCCCGATCGATCAGTCGTCCTAATTGCCCGAATTGTTACTCACCAAATCGTGATCATTCTCTAAAGCCCGGCCGTATCGGTGCCGAAGGACGTGGTGACCCGTCCCACCACTTCCCCAGGAGGACCTGGTGTCTGTTCTCCTCGAGCAACCGTCCAGCCTGGTCGCCTACCGCCCCAACAAGCCGACGGCCATGGTGGTCGTCGCCGACCCCCGCGTTCGTTCCACCGTCACCCGCCATCTCTGGGCCCTCGGGGTGCGCGACGTCATCGAGGCGTCGTCCATCGCCGAGGCCCGTCCCCGCATCGGGAATCCACGCGACATCTGCGTGGCCGATGTCCATCTCCCCGACGGCTCCGGCCTCACGCTGCTGTCCGAGACCCGCGCCGCGGGCTGGCCCAACGGGCTGGCCCTGTCCGCCGCCGATGACATCGGCGCCGTACGGAACGCACTGGCCGGCGGCGTCAAGGGCTATGTCGTCACCGGCACCCGCACCAACCTCGGCATCCCGGGCCGCCCCGGCGCCGCCCCGCTCGGCGCCGCCGCCCGGATGCACCGCCGCCCGCCGGGCGCCCCCGGCCACCCGGGCGGTTACCGGGAGCTGTCGGGCCGCGAGGTCGAGGTGCTGAGGCTGGTTGCGGAGGGCCAGTCCAACAAGGCCATCGGCGTCTCGATGGGCCTGTCCGCGCTCACCGTCAAGAGTCACCTCGCCCGGATCGCCCGCAAGCTGGGCACCGGGGACCGGGCGGGAATGGTCGCGGTCGCACTGCGGACCGGAATCATCCACTGAGCCGTACCGCCCACCCGGCCACCACGCCGCCGCCCACCACCCCCCGCGCCCGTCGACGGAACGTTCCGTCGACGGGCGCCCTGCTTACTCCCCGCACACAGCTACCCTTGACAGGTGACCGACGCCCAAGAGACCGCAGCAGAGACGACACTGCGAACCACCGGGGGCGCTCCTCCGGACGACCTCCCCCCGGCGCCGGTCCCCTTGCTGGAACCGCGCGAGGGCATTCCGCCCGTCACCGCCGACGCGGAGACGCTGGCCGAGGTCATCGCGACCTTCGCCGCGGGCCACGGCCCGGTGGCCGTCGATGCCGAGCGCGCCTCCGGCTACCGCTACGGGCAGCGGGCCTATCTGGTCCAGCTGCGCCGGGCCGGAGCGGGGACCGCACTGATCGACCCCGTCGGCTGCCCCGACCTCTCGGGTCTGGGCGCCGCGATCGCCGACGCCGAATGGGTCCTGCACGCCGCGACCCAGGATTTGCCCTGTCTGCGGGACATAGGCATGGTCCCGGCCCGGATCTTCGACACCGAACTCGCGGGCCGGCTGGCCGGATTCGCCCGGGTGGGGCTCGGCGCCATGGTCGAGAACATCCTCGGCTACGCCCTGGAGAAGGGCCACTCCGCGGTGGACTGGTCCACCCGCCCGCTGCCCGAGCCCTGGCTGCACTACGCCGCGCTCGACGTCGAGCTGCTGGTGGACCTGCGCAACGCGCTGGAGGACGAGCTGGAGCGGCAGGAAAAGCTGGAGTGGGCGCACCAGGAGTTCGCGGCCATCGCCGCGGCCCCGCCCGCCCCGCCGCGCAAGGACCCCTGGCGGCGGACGTCGGGGATGCACAAGGTCCGGCGGCGCCGGCAGATGGCCGTGGTGCGCGAGCTGTGGACGGCCCGGGACCGGATCGCCCAGCGCCGCGATGTCTCACCGGGCAAGGTGCTGGGCGACGCGGCCATCGTCGAGGCCGCGCTGGCCCTGCCGGGAGACGTCCGGGCGCTGTCCGCGCTGAACGGTTTCGGCCACCGGATGAACCGGCGCCAGCTGGAGCAGTGGCAGGCCGCGGTGGACCGGGCGCGGGCGCTGCCGGAGGCGGATCTGCCCCAGCCGGGCCAGCCGGTGGCCGGTCCGCCCCCGCCGCGGGCGTGGGCCGACAAGGACCCGGCGGCCGCGGCGCGGCTCTCCGCGGCGCGTGCGGCCGTCACCCAACTGGCCGAACAGCTGAATCTTCCGCAGGAGAACCTGATCGCCCCGGACACCGTCCGGCGGCTGTGCTGGGAGCCGCCCGCCGAGCCGACCACGGATGCGATCGCGTCCGTTCTCGCAGGTCATGGCGCCCGCCCCTGGCAGATCGACCAGGTGACCCCGGTGCTGACGGCCGCCTTGCTGACGCCCCCGGCGTGATGTGACGCGCGTGGACCGGCGGCCCCGCCGCCGGCCCGCGGCTGTGACCTTCAACCCTCCGGTGGTGGGGACTGGGCAGCTTGGTTACTCATAAGTAGCATGAGGGTGTGACGGCGCGCCCCCGGCGTGCCCGCAGCAGTGCCATCCCGCACCTGGAGGAGAGCCAACGTGCCTCGTACCGCTAGGGACGTCGTCTTCGTCGACGGCGTCCGGACCCCATTCGGCAAGGCGGGCCCGAAGGGCATCTACCACGAGACCCGCGCCGACGACCTGGTCGTCAAGTGCATCCGGGAGCTGCTGCGCCGCAACCCGGATCTGCCGCCGGAGCGCATCGACGAGGTGGCCATCGCCGCGACGACGCAGATCGGCGACCAGGGCCTGACCATCGGCCGCACCGCGGGCATCCTGGCCGGGCTGCCCCAGTCGGTCCCCGGCTACGCCATCGACCGGATGTGTGCCGGCGCGATGACGGCCGTGACCACCACCGCGGGTTCCATCTCCTTCGGCGCCTACGACGCCGTGGTCGCGGGCGGTGTCGAGCACATGGGCCGCCACCCCATGGGCGAATCCGTCGACCCCAACCCGCGCTTCGTCTCGGAGAAGCTGGTCGACGAGTCGGCCCTGTTCATGGGCATGACGGCGGAGAACCTGCACGACCGGCTGCCGCACATCTCCAAGCAGCGCGCCGACGAGTTCGCGGTGCGCAGCCAGGAGAAGGCCGCCAAGGCGTACGCCAACGGCAAGATCCAGCAGGACCTGGTGCCGATCTCGGTGCGCCGCACCTCCCCGGAGGGCGGGGAGCTGGGCTGGGGCCTGGCCACCGCCGACGAGCCGATGCGCCCGGGCACCACGCTGGAGGGCCTGGCCACGCTGAAGACCCCGTTCCGCCCGCACGGCCGGATCACGGCCGGTAACTCCGCGGGGCTCAACGACGGCGCCACCGCCTCGCTGATCGCCGCCGAGGACTTCGCCCGGGAGCTGGGCCTGCCGGTCAAGATGCGCCTGGTCTCGTTCGCCTTCGCGGGCGTCGAGCCCGAGGTGATGGGCTACGGCCCGGTCCCGGCCACCGAGAAGGCCCTGGCGAAGGCCGGTCTGTCCATCGAGGACATCGGCCTGTTCGAGATCAACGAGGCGTTCGCCGTCCAGGTCCTGTCGTTCCTGGACCACTACGGCATCGCGGACGACGACGAGCGCGTCAACCAGTACGGCGGCGCGATCGCCTTCGGCCATCCGCTGGCCTCCTCCGGTGTCCGGCTGATGACGCAGCTGGCACGGCAGTTCGAGGAGCGCCCCGAGGTCCGCTACGGCATCACGACGATGTGCGTCGGCTTCGGCATGGGTGGCACCGTGATCTGGGAGAACCCGCACTTCGAGGGGAACAAGTGACCAACACCGCAGAGCTTCTCAAGGGAGCGGCAGAGCTCTTCCCGGGCGAGGTCGTGACGCAGGCGCACGTCCGCCACCTCGACCTCCCCCAGGACGCGGGCCGCTTCGCGCTCATCACGCTGGACAACGGCCTGGACCACACCAAGCCCACCACCTTCGGCCCGGCCTCGCTCGCCAACCTCAACGCGGCGCTCGACCAGGTCGAGAAGGAGGCCGCGGACGGCGAGATCACCGGTGTCGGCATCACCGGCAAGCCCTTCATCTTCGCCGTCGGCGCCGACCTCAAGGGCGTGGAGCTGCTCAAGCGCCACGAGGACGCGCTGGCCATCGGCAAGGGCGGCCATGACGTCTTCAAGCGGCTGTCCTCGCTCGCCGTCCCCACCTTCGCGTACTACAACGGCGCGGCGATGGGCGGCGGGGTCGAGGTCGGGCTGCACTGCGCCTACCGCACCGTCTCCGCGGCGCTGCCCGCCTTCTCGCTGCCCGAGGTGTTCCTCGGCCTGGTGCCCGGCTGGGGCGGCTGCACCCTGCTGCCGAACCTGATCGGCGCCGACCGCGCGGTCTCGGTCATCATCGAGAACTCGCTCAACCAGAACAAGCAGCTCAAGGGCGAGCAGGTCTACGAGCTCGGGATCGCGGACGCGATCTTCGAGGGCGCGGACTTCCTGGAGCAGTCGCTGATCTGGACCGCCGCCGTCCTCAAGGGCGAGATCGAGGTCGTACGGCCCGAGATCGACCGCGGCGACGCCTGGCACGAGGCCGTGGTGCGCGGCCGCGCCATCGCCGACGGCAAGGTGCACGGGGCGGCCCCGGCCGCCTACCGCGCGCTGGAGATCATCGACGCCGCGCGCAACGGCGACCTCGCCCGGGGCTACGAGGCCGAGGAGAAGGCGCTCGCCGACCTCATCATGGGCAGCGAGCTGCGCAGCGGCATCTACGCCTTCAACCTGGTGCAGAAGCGCGGCAAGCGCCCGGCCGGCGCCCCGGACAAGTCGCTGGCGCGCCCGGTCTCCAAAGTGGGGGTCGTGGGCGCGGGCCTGATGGCCTCCCAGCTGGCGCTGCTGTTCGCGCGGCGTCTCGAGGTGCCGGTCGTACTGACCGACATCGACCAGGAGCGGATCGACAAGGGCGTGGGCTATGTCCACGGCGAGATCGACAAGCTGCTGCTCAAGGGCCGGATCAACCAGGACAAGGCCAACCGCCTCAAGGCCGCGGTGACCGGTTCGCTGGACAAGGCCGCCGCGTTCTCCGACGCCGACTTCGTCATCGAGGCCGTCTTCGAGGAGATGGGCGTCAAGCAGCAGGTGTTCGCCGAGGTCGAGGCGGTCGTGCCGGAGCACGCCATCCTCGCCACCAACACCTCCTCGCTGTCGGTCTCCGAGATGGCCGCCCAGCTCAAGCACCCCGAACGGGTCGTGGGCTTCCACTTCTTCAACCCGGTCGCGATCCTGCCGCTGCTGGAGATCGTCCGCGGTGCGAAGACCGATGACGCGTCGCTGGCCACGGCCTTCGGCGTGGCCAAGAAGCTGAAGAAGACCGCCGTCCTGGTCAAGGACGCCCCGGCGTTCGTGGTCAACCGGATCCTGACCCGCTTCATGGGCGAGATCCAGAACGTGATCGACGAGGGCACCCCGGTGGACGTCGCCGAGCGCGCCATCGAGCCGCTGGGCCTGCCGATGTCCCCGCTGGTGCTGCTGGAACTGGTCGGCCCGGCGATCGGTCTGCACGTCTCCGAGACGCTGCACGGCGCGTTCCCGGACCGCTTCACGGTCTCCGAGAACCTCAAGCGCGTGGTCGAGGCGGGCAAGCGGGGCTTCTACGTCTATGCCGACGGCGATTCAGCCAAGCCGGAGCTGGACCCGGAGGTCGCCGCGCTGCTCCAGCAGGGCGACACCGTCCTCACCGAGGAGCAGGTGCGCGCCCGGGTGCTGGACGCGGTCGCGCAGGAGATCGGGCTGATGCTCGAGGAGGGCGTCGTCGCCGAGGCGCAGGACATCGACCTGTGCCTGATCACCGGCGCGGGCTGGCCCTTCCACCTGGGCGGCATCACGCCGTACCTGGACCGCGAGGGCGTCTCGGAGCGGGTGAACGGGAAGACGTTCCTGGCGCAGGGCGTGGCGAGCGTTCCCGCGTAGCGTCGGCGGCGCGTGGCATACCCGGGTGCCGGGCGGGCGAAGGCCCGTCCGGCACTTGGGCGTTCCTTGGGCGTTCCGGGGCTCGCCCACCGGCGCCGCCGCCCCCGCGCCCCGGCGAAGGGCGGTCCGCCCGCGCCACCCGCCACGGCCGGACCCCCGCCCGGCGGCGAGCACCCGCCACGCGTATCCGGGTCGGGTCACGCCCGGGGGTCTGGTCACGCCCGGGGCGGGAAACGGACCGGCGGCACCTTCCCGGACGCCGGGCCACCGCGCCGAACCGGCTCTCAGCCGCGCTACGGCGCCACTCAACCATCCGGGCCACCGCGCCAAACGGGCTCTCAGCGGGGCTGGGGCGCCGCTCAGCCACCCGGGCCACCGCGCCCAACGGCCTCTCAGCCGCGCTACGACGCCACTCAGCCACCCCGGCCACCGCGCCAAACGGGCTCTCAGCGAGGCTACAGCGCCACTCAACCACCCGGGCCACCACACCCGAACCGGCTCTCAGCCACCCAAGCCACCGCGCCAAACGGGCTCTCGGCGGGGCTACAGCGCCGCTCAGCCGCCTCCCACGCGGGTCCAGGCCCGGAGTGCCAGCCCGCGCTCGTCCGTCTTCTGACGGGCCACCAGGAGCTTTCCGTCCAGCGCCAGCGCGGCCAGCACCACCCGGCCCTGACCGTCCAGCGCCAGCGCCGGGGTGTGGGCGCCCTGTTCGCCCGAGGGCGTCCACCACACCCCCGCCGCCTCGTCCTCGCAGGGGTGGGCGGCGACGGCCAGCCCGCCGGCCGCGCTGTCCTGGTGGGCCAGGACGGTGCAGTCGTGACCGTCCACCATGGCGCGCACCGCGGCGACCGGGCCGGTGCCCGTGGCCCCGCCCAGCGGCGCGGGGGCCGGGGCGTCCGGCCGCCAGGCCATGACCTCACCGCTGCCGGCGTCGCGCCAGTAGTGGGTGAGGGTGCCGGGGCTGCTCTCCACCATGGACGCCGAATCCGGTCGGGCGTCGGCGGGGACGTCCTCGCCCCGCTTGGGGGCGGCGCCGGGCTTGGGCTGGTACCAGCGCAGCGCGGCGCCCTTCCCGGCCGGTGCGAGCAGTTCGAGACGGCCGTCGGCGGTCGCGGCCGCCGACATGCCGCCCAGGACGTGCGCGCCCTTCCAGTCGGTCCACCGCTCCCAGGTGCCCTTGGGGTCCTGCCGCCGCGCGCTCACTCCGCCCCCGGCGTTGCGCACGAAGACGCGGAGGGCTCCGGAGGAGTCCACGGCCGCGGCCGGCGGGCCGGTCCGCTCGGCCTTGCGGGCATCCTTCGGATGCGGGGTGCCCAGCGAATGCCAGGCCGTCAGCGGGCGGCCGGACTGGAACTGGGTGGCGTGGACGATATCCACGCGCGCCGGTTCCCCGGCGCCGCCCGGCCGGTGCCGAAGCCCCACCAGATGGGCATAGCCCTCGGGACTCTGAACGACGGTCAGCCCGGCCAGTCGGCCGGACACCTCGATCAACCACGGCCCCGACCACTCCGCCCCTCCGGGGCGGTCCTCGGTCCAGCGGGCGACACCGCCCGTCACCGGTGCGTAGGCCGTGAGCCTGCCGTCCTTGCCGCGGAGCAACCGCAACGCCATGGCCCGCCGCCAACCCTTCCCCGAGCCCTGCCACCTGATCGAACGATGTCCATAGTAATTTGCGTGGACTATGGATGGGGTTGTGGTCGTGGACGCCGCCAATGTGGTCGGGTCGGTTCCGGATGGCTGGTGGCGTGACCGGCGCGGCGCCGCCGAGCGGCTCCGCGACCGGCTGGCCCTCCTCGCCGGGGCCGGGCTCCCCGACCGTCCGGGCGTGCCCGGCTGGGCCACCGGCCCTCCGGTGGACATCGTGATGGTGGTCGAGGGCGCGGCGCGGGGCGTCGAGCCGGTGGCGGGCGTACGGGTGGAGAGCGCGCCGGGCAGTGGCGACGACCACATCGTGGCCGTGGTGGCGGCCCGTGAGGAGGGCCGCCCCTGCCTGGTGGTGACGGCGGACCAGGGGCTACGGGCGCGGGTCACGGCGCTGGGCGCGGAGACGACGGGCCCCCGGTCGGTCCGCCCGAGCGGCTCGTCCTAGGGCCTGTCTGGGGTTGTGATCTGGGCTCGCCAGATCACAACCCCAGACAGGCCCTGGGCCCCGCCAGGGCCCAGGAGGTGTCCGACGGACCGTGCCGCCCGCGGCGGGCCGTTCCCCTCCCCGCCCCTTCCCACAACCGGGGCTCCGCCCCAGCCCCCGGCCGGTGAGCTGATCGCGACGACGGTCGGCTCCTCGCCCCCGGGATCCGGGGACGAAGCAACACCGGCCCTCCGCCCCGGACCCCCGCCGGCCGACCCGGATATACGCGGTCATCCGCCCGATCGTCCACCGCGCCCGCGCGCGGAGGCCCGTGCGGTCGGAACACCGGAGCGGCGAGGGGCCGCTCCTCGCGCCCGGGGTCCAGGGGCGGAGCCCCTGGTAGCGGGAAGGGGCGGGGAGGGGAAAGCAACGACATGCGGCTCCGCCGCGTGATCCGCCGCACGCCCCGCGGGCCGCTACCCCGTACGCGTCCCCGCCTCGCTCACCCGGCTGTGGCGGCGCCCGTAGAAGAAGTACACGAGGAGGCCGATGACCATCCACGCCCCGAACCGCACCCAGGTCTCCGCGGGCAGATTGAGCATCAGCCACAGCGACGCGGCCACCGACAGGATCGGCAGCACCGGCACCCAGGGGGTGCGGAAGGCGCGGGGCAGGTCGGGACGGGTGCGGCGGAGGATGATGACGCCCAGCGCGACCACGACGAAGGCGAAGAGCGTGCCGATGTTCACCAGGGCCGCCAGCTCGGAGATGGAGGTGAACCCGGCGACCACCGCGATGACCACGCCCAGCACGATCGTCGAGCGGTAGGGCGTGCCGAAGCGCGGATGCACCCGGGAGAAGACCCTGGGCAGCAGCCCGTCCCGGCTCATCGCGAAGAACACCCGGCTCTGGCCGAGGAGCAGGATCATGGACACGGTGGTGAGCCCGACGGCGGCGCCGAAGCTGATGAGGCCCGCGTAGAACGGATGGCCGGTCGCCTTGAAGGCGTCGGCGAGCGGGGCGTCCACCGACAGCTTGGTGTACTTCTGCATGCCGGTGACCACGATGGACACCGCGACGTACAGCACCGTGCAGATGAGCAGCGAGCCCAGGATGCCGCGGGGCATGTCCCGCTGTGGATTCCGGGTCTCCTCGGCCGCGGTCGCCACGATGTCGAAGCCGATGAAGGCGAAGAAGACCACGGCGGCGCCGGTGAAGATGCCCTCGACGCCGAAGGTCGTCGGTTGGTAACCGAACATCAGCTGGATCAGCGGCGCCTTCAGCCCCGAGCCGGAGACCGAGCCCCGGGCCTCGGGGATGAAGGGGTGGTAGTTCTCCGCGTGGATGAAGAAGGCGCCCGCGATGATGACGAGCAGCACCACGGCCACCTTGATCGCGACCACCACGGAGGTGACCCGCGCGGACAGCTTCATGCCGAAGACCAGGATCGCGGTGATCATCAGGACGAGCAGGAAGGCCAGCAGGTCGAAGGAGAAGCCGTGTCCGACATCGGGCCCGGCCAGGGCGTCGGGCAGCCGCCATCCGGCGTTGTCCAGCAGCGCGCGGATGTACCCCGACCAGCCCACCGAGACCACGGCACAGGCCAGCGCGAACTCCAGCACCAGGTCCCAGCCGATGATCCAGGCGGGCAGCTCGCCGAGCGAGGCGTAGGAGAAGGTGTACGCGGACCCCGCGACCGGAACCGTCGAGGCGAACTCGGCGTAGCACAGCGCGGCGAGGGCGCAGGCGATACCGGCGGCCACGAAGGAGAGCGCGGTGGCGGGCCCCGCCTGCTGCTTGGCGACCGCGCCGGTGAGCACGAAGATGCCGGTGCCGATGATGACGCCGACGCCGAAGACCGTGAGGTCCAGGGCGGACAGGGACCTGGTGAGGGTGTGGTCGGGCTCCTCGGTGTCCCGGATGGACTGCTCGATGCTCTTCGTCCGCAGGTAGCGCGGCCGGACTCTGCCTCCGATGCCTCCGCCTGGTTCCGATCCGCTCACCGGTGCCACCTCCACGCCCGCCGTGCGGCTCATGCTTCTGGTTACCGATCGGCGGCGGGGTATGCACGCTCAGGACCGCCCCCGATTCACCCGATGGGGGCGGGCGGCGCCACGCACACTGGGCCGGTCGGAGCAGGAGGCGCTCCGGCCGGCCCGGGTGGAAGGGGACGGTGGGTCAGTCGCGCACCGGCTCGGCCGTCGGCCGGGTCACATCGGCGCCCTGGGAGCCCGCGTCCGCGGACTCGTGTCCGTAACGGCCGCCGATCCTGGAGACCAGCCCGGTGACCTGCCGTGCGATGTCCGGCGCGGTCAGCCCGATCTCCGCCATGACCTCCTTACGGGAGGCATGGTCGAGGAAGCGGGGCGGGATGCCGAAGTCGCGCACCGGCATGTCGACGCCCGAGTCGCGCAGCGCCTGGGCGATGGCGGAGCCCACACCGCCGACCCGGCTGTTGTCCTCGACGGTGACGACGACGCGGTGCCGCTCGGCGAGGGCCGGCAGCTCCTCGTCGACCGGCTTGACCCAGCGGGGGTCGACCACCGTGGCGGAAATGCCCTGTTTGTCGAGAAGGTCGGCGACCTCCAGGCACATCGGGGCCAGCGCGCCCACCGAGACCAGCAGCACATCGGGCCGCTCACGGTCGGCCGCCGCGGGCTCCCGCAGTACGTCCATGCCGCCGATCCGGCCGACGGCCGCGACCGCCGGGCCCACCGCGCCCTTGGAGTAGCGCACCACGGTCGGCGCGTCCTCCACCGCCACGGCCTCGCGCAGTTGGGCGCGGACCTGGTCGGCGTCGCGCGGGGCGGCGATCCGCAGACCGGGGACGACCTGGAGAAGCGACATGTCCCACATGCCGTTGTGGGAGGCCCCGTCGGTGCCGGTGATACCCGCGCGGTCCAGGACGAAGGTGACGCCGCACTTGTGCAGCGCCACATCCATCAGGACCTGGTCGAAGGCGCGGTTGAGGAAGGTGGCGTAGACCGCGAAGACCGGGTGGACGCCGCCGGTGGCCAGGCCGGCCGCCGAGACGGCCGCGTGCTGCTCGGCGATGCCCACGTCGTAGACCCGGTCCGGGAAGCGCTTGGCGAACTCGGTGAGCCCCACCGGGTGCAGCATGGCCGCGGTGATCGCGACGATGTCCTCACGCTCCTCGCCGAGCTTGACCATCTCCTCGCCGAAGACCGAGGTCCAGTCGGCGCCGGAGGCCGAGATCGGCAGCCCGGTGTCCGGGTGGATCTTGCCGACGGCGTGGAAGCGGTCCGCCTCGTCCTGGAGGGCGGGCTGGTAGCCGCGGCCCTTCTCGGTGAGGCAGTGCACGATGACCGGGCCGCCGAAACGCTTCGCCCGCTGCAGCGCCGACTCCAGCGCCTCGAGGTCATGGCCGTCGATCGGACCGACGTACTTCAGCCCCAGGTCCTCGAACATGCCCTGCGGGGTGATGAAGTCCTTCAGCCCCTTCTTGGCCCCGTGCAGCGTCTCGTACAGCGGCCTGCCGACGACCGGGGTGCGCTCCAGCAGGTCCTTGCCGCGGGCCAGGAAGCGCTCGTAGCCGTCGGTGGTGCGCAGAGTGGCGAGGTGGTTGGCCAGGCCGCCGATGGTCGGGCCGTAGGAGCGCTCGTTGTCGTTGACGACGATGACCAGCGGGCGGTTCTTGGCGGCGGCGATGTTGTTGAGCGCCTCCCAGGCCATACCGCCGGTGAGCGCCCCGTCGCCGATCACGGCGACCACGTGGTCCTGCTTGCCGAGCAGCTCATTGGCCTTGGCGAGGCCCTCGGCCCAGCCGAGGACGGTCGAGGCGTGGCTGTTCTCGATGACGTCGTGCTCGGACTCGGCGCGCGAGGGATAACCGGACAAACCGCCCTTGCTCTTGAGCTTGGAGAAGTCCTGGCGGCCGGTGAGCAGCTTGTGGACGTAGGACTGGTGGCCGGTGTCCAGCAGCACCTTGTCCCGGGGCGAGTCGAAGACCCGGTGCAGGGCGATGGTCAGCTCCACCACGCCGAGATTGGGGCCGAGATGGCCACCGGTCTTGGAGACGGCGTCGACGAGGAAGGAGCGGATCTCCGCAGCCAGCTGGTCCAGCTCCTCCGGAGTGAGCCGGTCCAGATCGCGCGGTCCCGTGATGCGGGTCAGCAGCACCCGTGCCTCCTTGCTTCGAGCGTCTCCATGGAGCTTGCCGTCCGCCTGAGTCTAATGTTCCGCCCTCCGGCGCAGACCTCCCCCCATGCGATCTCCGTCACGCGTGTTCTTTTCAGACAGTTGCCCGGTGCCTTCCACGAAGGCACCGGGCAGCCGGGTTGAGCGGGTACGGCGTCGGGGGTCAGCCGCGGCCCGCGGACCGCTGTGTCCTGCGCGACACCGAGTCGATGACGACGGCGGCCAGCAGCACCCCACCGGTGATCATGTACTGGACGGAGTTCGCGACGCCCAGCAGGTTCATCCCGGACGAGATCGAGCCGATGACCAGCATGCCGAGCAGCGCCGACCAGACCGAGCCCCGGCCACCGAACAGGCTGGTGCCGCCGATGACCGCGGCCGCGATGGCCTCCATCAGCAGGTTGCCGGTACCGGCCTGCTGGCTGGCGGAGCCGATCCGGGAGGCGATCATGATGCCGCCGAAGGCGGCCATCAGCCCGGCCAGCGAGTAGACCGAGATCCGGATGGCGACGACGTTGATGCCCGCGCGGCGGGCGGCCTCGACGCTGCCGCCCAGGGCGATCACCTTGCGCCCGTAGGAGGTGCGGCGGACCACGAAGTCCAGGATCACCAGGACCGCCACGAAGATCACCAGGGCGAGCGGCAGACCCTTGTACTCGTTGAGCCGCCAGGCCGCGGCGTAGACGATCACCGCGAGCACGCCCGTACGGACCAGGATCTCGCTCAGCGGCCGCGAGGGTATGCCGACCGCCTTACGGCGCCTGCTGTCCAGGAACTGGGCGAGGAAGAAGCCCGCCGTCGCCACCGTGGCCGCCCCGTACGCGGCGATGAGCTGGCTGAAGTAGTGCGCGGTGAGATCGCGCACGAAGCTGTCGTCCGCGATGCTGATGGTGCCGGTGGTGCCGAGCACCTGGAGCATCAGACCGTTCCAGGCCAGCAGACCGGCCAGGGTCACCACGAACGCCGGGACGCCGATCTTGGCGAAGAAGAACCCGTGCACCGCGCCCAGGGCCGCGCCGCTGGCGAGCGCCGCGATCACCGCGATCCCCTCGGGCACCCCGTGGTTGACGTTGAGCACCGCCAGGGTCGCCGCGGCCAGACCGCTGACCGAGCCGACGGACAGGTCGATCTCACCGAGCAGCAGCACGAAGACGATCCCGACCGAGATCATGCCGGTGCCGCCGAGCAGGATCGAGAGGTCGGAGAGGTTCTTGGGCGAGAGGAAGGCGCTGTCCTTCGCCTGGAAGACCGCCCAGATGATGGCGATGCCGACGATGACCGGGACCACGCCCAGATCACCGCTGCGCATCTTGCGGCCGAACTCCGTCAGATAGCCCTTGAAGCCCTCCTGACGGACCAGCAGCCGGGGGTCGACGACGGTGACCGCGTCCTTGGCGACGGGGTTGGCGTCGGCCGGGCCGCTCGCCTTGTTGGCGCCGTTGGACGGGCCGCCGTTGGTCTTGTCGACGTTCGTGGTCACTTCGCGACCTCCCCGCTACGCGCCTTGCGGCGGGTCACGGCGTTGTCCGTGGCGCCGGTGATGGCGGAAATGATCTCTTCCTGAGAGGTGGTCTTCACATCGAAGATGCCGTTGTTGCGGCCCAGCCGCAGCACCGCGACCCGGTCCGCGACGGCCTTCACATCGGCCATGTTGTGGCTGATGAGGATGACGGCGAGGCCGCGGTCGCGCAGCCGCTCGACCAGGTCCAGGACCTGCGCGGTCTGCTCGACGCCGAGGGCGGCGGTCGGCTCGTCCAGGATCACCAGCTTGGGCTCGCCGAGCATCGAACGGGCGATGGCGACGGTCTGCCGCTGGCCACCCGAGAGCGAGGCGATCGGGATCCGCACACTGGGGATGCGGATCGACAGGGTCTGCAGCAACTCACGGGAGCGCCGCTCCATTTCGACCTCGTCGAGCACCCCGGCGCGCAGGATCTCGCGGCCGAGGAAGAGGTTGCCGACGACGTCGATGTTGTCGCAGAGTGCGAGGTCCTGGTAGACGGTCGCGATGCCCAGCTCCTGGGCGTCGTGCGGCCGGGTGACCTGGACGGGCTTGCCCTGCCACTCGATGACGCCTTCGTCGGCGGGGCCGACTCCGGCAATGCTTTTGACGAGGGTCGACTTGCCTGCGCCGTTGTCGCCCACCAGGGCGACGACTTCACCGGCGTGGACCTCCAGATGGATGTCGGTGAGCGCCTGGACGGCGCCGAACCGCTTGGAGATCCCGCGCAACGCCAACACGGGTCCGTTCGGCACGATGGCCATCTCCGTTCCGGGCAGGGTGGTCCCTGCTGTGTGACGGAGGGGAGAGTGTGCTCTCCCCTCGGTTGGGGGGTGAGTCAGGGATGCGGGCCGTCCGTGGTACGGACGGCCCTGCTCCGCGATGTGCCGGAGACCGGCCGTTACTTCAGACCGGCCGCCGCGCACGCCGCCTTGACCTTGCCGGCGCAGATCTGGTCGATCTTGTAGATGCCGTCCTTGATGACGGTGTCCTTGATGTTCTCCTTGGTCAGCGAGACCGGGGTGATCAGCGTCGCCGGGATGTCCTTGGTGGTCGGGCTGTCGACCGTGTTGGACTCGTTGACCTTCTCACCGCGGCCGAGCGCGACGGCCATGTCCGCGGCGGCGGTGGCCTCGTCCAGGTAGGACTTGTAGACGCTCATGTACTGCTCACCGGTGACGACCCGGCGGACACCCTCGAGTTCGGCGTCCTGCCCGGTGACCGGGGGCAGCGGGTTGAAGCCGCCGCTCTTGAGCGCGGTGATCGCGCCGCCGGCCATGCTGTCGTTGGCCGAGTAGACGCCGACGATGTTGCTCTTGCCGAGCGAGGAGATGGCACCCGTCATGGCCTCGTTGGCCTTGTCCGCCAGCCAGCGGTCGATGTCGTAGGACTTGCCGATGTCCACCTTGCCCTTGAGGACGGACATCGCGCCCTTCTTGAACATGGCGGCGTTGGGGTCGGCCTCCCAGCCGTTGAGCATGACGACCTTGCCGCTCTTGGCCTTGTTGCCCAGCGCCTTGAGCAGGGCTTGGCCCTGGACCTTGCCGACCGTCTCGTTGTCGAACGAGGTGTACGCGGAGACCGGGCCCTCGGCGAGCCGGTCGTAGGCGATGACCGGGATACCGTCCTCGTCGGCCTTCTTGACCGAGCTGGCGATGGACTTGGAGTCCACCGAGTCAAGGATGATCGCGTCGACCTTCTTGGTGATCATCGAGTCGACCTGCTGCTGCTGGACCGAGGGGTCCGACTTGGCGTTGACGTAGAGGACCTTGCAATCGGCACAGAGCGCCTTGATCTTCTTGGTGACGAAGGGCCGGTCGAAGTTCTCGTATCTGGCCGTCTGGTCCTCGGGCAGCAGTAGGCCGATCGTGAGCGGACCAGTCTTCTTCTTGTCGTCCTTCTTGTTGCTGTCGGCTTCCTTCGCCGAGCCACAGGCGGCGAGGGCTACCGTCATCGACACGACAGAAGCGGCAAGAGCGACGCGACGCATCGTTGCGTTCATTTGGGGGTGACCTCCCTGACGAGGCCGCGTCATTGCGGCCGAGGTGGCTGGAAGTCAACTCGGCTGCCCGCATGGCGTCAAGAAGTAAATCCTTAACGAGATGGCAACGGTGCCATTCGTTATCTGAGTGAACGCAGCCGGACAGGCCGGATAGACGGAGCGTGACCGGACAAAGCCGCTCAGGCACGCCCATGACCCAACTGCCGCCGCCCGGTGGTCAGGTGAGGGCCGGGGTCCCCGCCGAGAGCGCGCCGTCCAGCAGTGTCGAATCGCCCATCTCGCTGAGCACCAGCGCGAGCGCGCCCAGCACCTCGGCCCGGCCGCCGAGGGCCCCCGGCATCACCGACAGCTGCTGGGCCGCGCTCGGGATCGCGTACCGCGCGACCGACTCCCGGATCGGGCCCAGCACCAGCTCCCCCGCCTCGGCGAGCTGGCCGCCCAGCACCATCCGGCTCGGGTTGATCAGATTGCAGAGGTTGGCCACCCCGCTGCCGATGTGCCGGCCGACGTCCCCGATCACCCGCCGGCAGCCCGGGTCGCCCTCGCGGGCGAGCTGCACCATGCGCTCCACGGTGAGGTCCGCCCCATGGCTGGAATGCAGCAGTGGCAGCACATAGCGGGCCGCGGTGAAGGTCTCCAGACAGCCGCGATTGCCGCAGCGGCACACCGGGCCCGACTCGTCCAGGGTGATGTGGCCGATCTCGCCCGCCGTACCGCCGGGGCCGCGGTAGATCTTCCCGCTGATCACCAGCCCGGCCCCGACACCGTCGGCCACCTTGATGTACGCGAGGTCACCGACCCCGCGGCCGGAGCCCCAGACCAGCTCGCCGAGGGCGCCGAGGTTGGCGTCGTTGTCCACGTGCACCGGCACCCCGAGCCGCTGGGCCAGGTCGTCGCGCGGATTGGTGCCCGCCCAGCCCGGCAGGATCGCGGTCGAGCCCAGCGTGCCGGTCTCCACGTCGATCGGCGCGGGCACGCCGAGGCCGACGCCGACCACCTTGTCCTGGCTCAGCCCGCTGGCCGTGATCAGCCTGCTGACCAGCTGCTCGGCCCGGTCCAGCCCCTGGGAGGAGGAGGCGTCCACATCCAGCGGCTCGGCCTCCTCGGCCAGCACCTGATGGGCGAGGTTGCCGATGGCGACGCGTAGATGCGTATGGCCGAAATCCACCCCTACGACGATGCCCGCGTCACCGCTGAGCGAGACGCTGCGCGCCCGGCGGCCGCCCGCCGAGGTGGGCGTGACCTCGACCGTTCCGCCGTCCTTGAGCTCGCGCACGATGTTGGAGACGGTGGCGGCGGACAGCCCGGTGGACCGGGCGATCTCCGCCTGGGTCAGCGAGCCCGCCATGCGCACCGCACGGACCACCCGCTCGAGATTGGCCCGGTGCAGCGACGACTGCGATCCCGGAGTCTCCACGCCCATCCACTCCCGCCTTCGCGGGCGGCACGACGGCCGCTCCGCCGACCGGACCGCAGCAATGAGGCCCGGCTGTGTCTCCAACATGTGAACTCTAAGCTGAGCCGCCACGGTTGTCCCACGTCAAGTCCCCGACCGCCCCGGGACCGCTCGCGGTACCCTTCGCCGCCCACAGCGGAGCGGCCCCGTCCTTTCCGCGGAACGGAAAGGACGGGGCCGCGAAAAGCGCTCCGGCGGGATCCCCTATTTGAGCGCGCCCGCGGTCAGGCCCGTCTGGACCTGCCGCTGGAAGACGATATAGGCGGCGAGCACGGGAAGCATCGCCAGCACCAGCCCGGCGAAAAGCGCCGACCAGTCGCCCTTGTACTGCTGGCTGGCCGCGAGCTGCACAAGACCCTGGGTGAGCACCCGCTTGTCCTCATCGGTGTTGAGCACCGTGGGCAGCATGTACTGATTCCACTGCCCGAGGAAGTTGAAGATCCCCACGCTGATCAGTCCCGGCTTCGCCATCGGCAGCATGACCTGGAAGAACGTCCGAGTATGGGATGCCCCGTCGATCAGGGCCGCCTCCGCGACCGAGGACGGCAGCGTCTTGAAGAACGAGGTGAGGAAGAAGACCGTGAACGGCAGCGAATAGGCGATATAGACCAGAATGAGCCCATGAAAGGTGTTGAGCAGGCTCATGTTCTTCATCACGAAGAACAGCGGCACCAGCGCCAGGATGATCGGAAAACTCATCCCGCCGACGAACATGAAATAGATGAGCCGCTTTCCCGGGAATTCAAAGCGGGCCAGGATGTACGCCGCCATCGAGCCCAGCAGCATCGTCCCGATCAGCGAGCAGCCCACCACCAGGATCGTATTCAGGAAGAAGTCGCCGATGTTCGACTTGCTCCAGGCCCTGGTCCAGTTGTCGAAGTGGAGCGCCGAGGGCAGCCCCCAGGGCGAGGTGAAGATCTGCTTGTCGGTCTTGAGGGAGCTCATCACCGCCCACAGCAGCGGCAGCGTGACCAGGAGTCCCCAGACCACCAGGATGCCGTGCGAGAAGACGTTGAGGACCTTGCCCTCGCTGCCGATCCGGCCCTCCGGGGTGAGGCCCGGCGGCGGCTGCTTGGCGACGGGCCCGGTGGCCGGTGCCTCGTCCTCCTTGGTGACGCCCGGGAGCTCCGAGGGCTCTGCGTGCGAGGTCACTGTGGTACCCCCAGATCGGCGGTCGGGCGGCGGTGGCCGGGCGCGGTCGGTGTGATCGGCATCAGTACTCCAGCCGTTCGCGCCGGCCGAGCCTGGTCACGATGACCGCGAAGATCAGGGTGACGATGAGCATCGCGACGCCGATCGTGGTGGCCCGTCCGGCCTGCCCGTCGTGGAAGGTCTTGGTGTAGACGTAGTAGCCCATGACCTGGGTGGAGTCGGCGGGACCGCCCGGCCCCACGGTCATGATCTGCACCACGGCGAACGCGTCGAGCGCGATGATGCCCATATAGATCCAGCCGGTCTGGACCGTGTCCCACAGCAGCGGCAGGGTGATCTTGAAGAAGGTCTTGACCCGGTTGGCCCCGTCGAGCAGCGCCGCCTCGTAGAAGTCCCTCGGGATGGAGCTCATCCCGGCGGAGAAGAGAACGACGTAGAACCCGACGTTGCTCCAGACCATCACCGCCATCAGGCACCACAGCGCCAGCTTCGGATCGGCCAGCCACTCCTGCTGGAGCGAGTCCAGGCCGACTCCGTCGAGGAAGGAGTTGATCGCGCCGTTGCGCGGGTTGTAGGTGAACTGGAACAGCAGGGCGACGATCGCGATCGACAGCACCTGCGGGAAGAAATAGATCACCTTGTACAGGCTCGATCCGCGCACCCCGGAGACCGCCGCGTTCTTACGGCCCCGGCCGCCCACATTGAGCATGAAGGCGAAGAACAGCCCGAGGCCGAGCGTCACCAGCGGCACCACCAGCAGCAGCAGGACATTGTGCCCGACCGCTTTCCAGAAGAGGTCATCGTGCAGCAGCCAGTTGTAGTTCTTGAACCCGACCATCTGGAAGTCGGAGCTCAGACCCGTCCAGTCCGTGAAGGAGTAGTAGATGGCCTGGACGAACGGCGAGATCACGAAGACCGCGTAAAGGATCACCGGCAGGGCCAGGAACCCCGCGATGAACCGGTACTTCCCATGCTGCATTTCTACCGACCTCGGTCTTCCCCTACGGATAATGCCGCCGGCGACGCGTGGACCCGCATCAGACGTGCTTGTACTTCTTGACGGCGTCGTCCTTGGCCGTGTCATCGGCGAACTTCTGGCACTTCTTGATCGTCTCGGCGGGGGTCATCCGGCCGGCCATCATCTCGCCGAGCGCGCCGACGCCGATCTGCTGCTTCTGCAGCGTCACGTACCAGTCCTGGAGCCGCGGGTTGACCACGTTCTTGCCCGCCTTGGTCAGCGCCTCCTGCGCGGACGCCAGGCCGGGCGGCAGGGTGAGACCGTCGGTGCCGCCGTTGAGGGAGGAGAGCGAGGAGACCTGCTTGACGAAGTTCTTGGTGGACTTCTCACCGAGCATGATCCGCAGCAGTTCCATGCCGCCCTCGGGGTTCTTCGCCGACTTCGGGACGATGAAGGGCTCACCGCCGGAGGCCCACAGGGTGCCGAACGGCATCTTGTCGCTCTTGTCCAGGCTGGACGGCGCGGCCACCGCCATCTGGAAGTCGTCCGGGGTGGTCTTCTTCGCCTCGTTCTCCACCCAGGAGCCGTTCGGGATGAACAGCGCCTTGCCCTGGTTCCACGCGGTCTGGGACTCGATGTGGGTCAGGCCCGGGGTGCCCTTGAGGATGTAGCCCTTCTTGTAGAGCTCGTAGTACGCCTCGAAGGCGGCCTTGACGGCCGGGTGCTTCCAGGCGTTCGGCTCCAGGTTGTCGATCGAGTCCAGGACCTCCCGGCCGCCGATCTTGGCGATGAAGGGGTAGAGGCTGAACGGCAGGTAGTAGGGGAACTTGCCGGGGTAGGTCCAGCCCGCGATGCCCTTCTTCTTGGCCTTCTCGCAGACCTTGAGCATGTCGTCCCAGGTCTCGGGGTACTCCGCGTCGAGCTTGGCGAGGTTGGACTTGGAATACCAGACGCCGTAGACGGTGTAGGCGTAGTAGAGGATCCACACCGGCTTGCCGTCGAACTGGCCCATCTCCACGACACCCGGGCGCAGCGTCTCGCGCACCGTCTTGTTCGGGTCGTCGAGGGAGGGCGCGTCCAGCAGCGGGGTGAGGTCGGTCAGCTGGTTCTTGGCGACCAGGGTGCCCATGTCCATCTGCTCGGCGCCGGAGTTGTCGACGAGGTCCGGCGGGGTGCCGCCGTTGAACCGCGGCTGGAGCACGGTCTGGATCTTCTGGGTGGCGGCGTGCTTGACCTTGCCCTTGGTCTTCGGGAAGGCCGCGGCGTACTCCGCCTCGGCGTCCTTGGCGTACTGCTGGCCGAAGCCGCCGTCGAAGATGACGACGTCGAGCGCGGCGCTCTCGTTGACCGCGAGCGGGTTCTTGGCGCTCTTCTTGCCCTTGTCGACCTTCTTGGAGTCGTCGTCACCGCCACTGGCACAGGCGGACAGCGCGCTCATCGCCGGCACGGTGATCAATCCGAGCGCCGCCGAGCGCTTGATCAGATCGCGACGGCCGACATCTGAGGTGGATCCCATGCTCAAGTCCTCGCCTTCGTCAGGACTCAGGCGGTGTAACGGTCTCCCGTACATACTCGCCTCCGGCGAGGGGCCCGACACCGCGGGTCAGTTGAAGCGTCAAGCGGAGTATTGCTGGGTGTACGCCGGGGAGAGCGGATGACCCGCCGAGGTCCTCCGATATGGGCCGTGGTGCGGCCTTCCCCCTGGGGCGACAGGTATAGTCCACTGGGCCTCATATGGGCAAGATCGAGAGGTCATCGGGCACCAGTCTTTCCCGAGTTGAGACCTGCCCGACATACCGTAAGGGGAGACATGCCGCGCGGCACGCCGCCGTGCGCGCTCCCCGAAAGGCGGTTCCCGTGTCCCGGAAGCAGCTCACCCTCGCCACCAGCATTGTCGTGACCGCGACACTCGCGGCCACCGCTGGGTGCGGCTCCGGCAGAGGGGGCTCGTCCGCCGGGGACAGCAAGGGCGGCGCGGCGATCGGCAAGGGCATGGCCCAACTGCCGGTGGAGCCCACTCAGGCGCCGGCCGAGGAGCCCACCGACGACCCGTATGACGAGCCGTCGGACTCCCCCACCGGCGGCTCGGGACTGGTCACCCCGGACGCCAAGATGGGCACCTGCGGATGGGGTTCGGACGGCAAGCCGTACGCCAATGTGAAGATCAGCAACTCCGGCTCCAACACGGCCTACTACTCGCTGCTGGTCGGCTTCGTGGACAGCTCCGAGGAGGTCGTGACCACCGGGGTGGAGTCCGACGCGTCCGTGGCGGGCGGCTCCGAGAAGACCATCAAGGTCACCGGGATCAAGGCGGACAGCTCCCACACCGCGAAGAAGTGCCGGCTGTCGCTGGCCACCAAGTCCGACAACGCGGGCAAGTCCGACAACGCGGGCTGACGACACGCCAGGAACAACCCCGGGGGACGCGCGGAATCACCCCCATGGACGTGGGCCGTACCACCGACCGGGGTACGGCCCACGGTGTACCACCCGCCGCACGGGCGCCCATTGAGCGCTGTCCGCATCCTTGACACCACCCTCCCCCTGCCTCCCTACTTATCTCTGCCCGAATCAGTGGACAACGTTGTCAGACTCGTTGAGAGGCTGAGTATGCGACAGAGACGACCCCAGAGACGATGGCGTGGGATCGGACGGTCGGCCGCCCTGGTGGCGGCCGTCCTGCTGGCGGTGACGGCCCAGGGCGGTGCGGTCGCCGCCCCCGCCGGCCCGGACTCCGCGCACCAAGCCGACCGCACCTTCGCCTCGTCCTTCGAGTCGGGCGATCCCCAGCCCGACTGGCGGAACACGGTCGAGACCGGCCCGGACGGCAAGAAGAAGGCGTCGGGCATCGACGGAGGCTACTCCTCCGGGATACCCGGCAATGTCACCGACAAGGTCACCGAGGTCCGCGCCAGCGACGAGAACACCGACGGCGGGGAGGTCAAGGAGAACCTCGTCGACGGCGAGGTCACCAGCAAGTGGCTGGCCTTCGACACCACCGCCTGGCTCGAGTTCGACCTGAGCGAGCCGGTGGAGGCCGTCCGCTACGCCCTCACCTCCGCCAACGACGCCCCCGGCCGGGACCCGAAGGACTGGACCCTCAAGGGCTCGGCCAACGGCTCCGACTGGACCACGCTGGACACCCGCAAGGACGAGAAGTTCTCCTCGCGCCAGCAGACGCGGGAGTTCTCGTTCGACAATTCGACGGCCTTCAAGCACTTCCGGCTGGAGATCACCCGCAACGCCGGGGACGACATCGTCCAGCTCGCGGAGGTGCAGTTCGCGAACGGCGACACCACCCCGCCCGCGGCCTCCGACATGCAGGCCCAGACCGACCGCGGCCCGACCGGCTCCCCCACCGCCAAGGCCAACGCGGGCTTCACCGGCACCCACGCGCTGCGCTACGCGGGCACCCACAAGCCGGACGGCCGGGCGTACTCGTACAACAAGGTCTTCGACGTCGACACGGCCGTCACCCGGGACACCCGGCTGTCCTACCGGATCTTCCCGTCGATGACCGAGACGGACCTGAACTACCCGGCCACCCATGTCTCCATCGACCTCGCCTTCACCGACGGCACCTACCTCAGTGAGCTGCCCGGCGCGGTCGACCAGCACGGCGCCCGGATGAGCCCGCGGGGCCAGGCCGACTCCAAGACGCTCTACGTCAACCAGTGGAACAACAAGGAGTCCCGGATCGGCGCGGTCGCCGCGGGCAAGACGGTCGACCGGATCCTCGTGGCCTACGACTCCCCCAAGGGCCCCGCGCAGTTCCGCGGCTGGGTGGACGACATCTCCATCGCCCCCAAGGCGCCCGAGAAGCCGCTGGCGCACCTGTCGGACTACGCCCTGACCACCCGCGGCACCAACTCCAGCGGCAGCTTCTCGCGCGGCAACAACTTCCCGGCGACCGCCGTCCCCAATGGCTTCAACTTCTGGACGCCGGTGACCAACGCGGGCTCCACCGACTGGCTCTACCAGTACGCCCGCGCCAACAACGCCGACAACCTGCCCACCATCCAGGCGTTCAGCGCCAGCCATGAGCCCAGCCCCTGGATGGGCGACCGGCAGACCTTCCAGGTGATGCCGTCCGGCGCGGCCGGCACCCCGGACGCCGGACGCGGCGCCCGCGCGCTCCCCTTCCGCCATGAGAAGGAGACCGCCCGTCCCTACTACTACGGGGTGACCTTCGAGAACGGCCTCACGGCGGAGATGGCGCCCACCGACCACGCCGCGGCCATGCGCTTCACCTATCCGGGCGAGGACGCGAGCGTCATCTTCGACAACGTCAACAACAACGGCGGGCTGACCCTCGACGCCGAGCACGGCGTCGTCAGCGGCTACTCCGACGTCAAGAGCGGACTGTCCACGGGCGCCGGCCGGCTGTTCGTCTACGGCGTCTTCGACACTCCGGTGAGCGCGAGCGGCAAGCTGGGCGGAGGCGGTGGCAAGGACGTCACGGGCTACTTCCGCTTCAAGCCGGGGAAGGACCGTACGGTCACCCTCCGGCTCGCCACCTCGCTGATCGGCGTCGACCAGGCGAAGGCCAACCTCGACCGGGAGCTGCCCGCGTCGCGGTCGTTCGGGCAGGTCAAGCAGGCCGCCCAGGCGGAGTGGGACGACATCCTGGGCCGGGTCGAGGTCGAGGGCGCGGACCACGGCCAGCTCACCTCGCTCTACTCCAGCCTCTACCGGCTGTACCTCTATCCCAATTCCGCTTCCGAGAACACGGGCACGGCGGCGAAGCCCCGTTACCAGTACGCGAGCGCCTTCTCGCCGGCCGCCGGGGAGAACACCCCGACCCATACCGGCGCGAAGATCGTCGATGGCAAGGTGTACGTCAACAACGGGTTCTGGGACACCTACCGCACCACCTGGCCCGCCTACTCCCTGCTCACCCCCAAGCGGGCGGGCACGATGGTCGACGGCTTCGTACAGCAGTACAAGGACGGTGGCTGGATATCCCGCTGGTCCTCACCGGGCTACGCCGATCTGATGACCGGCACCAGCTCGGACGTGGCCTTCGCGGACGCGTATCTGAAGGGCGTGCGGTTCGACGCCGAGGCGGCGTACGAGGCGGCGCTGAAGAACGCCACCGCCGTGCCGCCCACGTCGGGCGTCGGCCGTAAGGGCATGTCCTCCTCGCCCTTCCTGGGCTACACCAGCACCGAGACCCATGAGGGTCTTTCCTGGGCGCTGGAGGGCTATCTCAACGACTTCGGCCTCGCCAACATGGGCAAGGCGCTCTACGCGAAGACGAAGAAGCCCCGCTACAAGGAGGAGTCCGAGTACTTCCTGCACCGTGCGCAGGGCTATGTCTCGCTCTTCGACGACAAGGCCGGCTTCTTCCAGGGCAAGGACGCCAACGGCAAGTGGCGCCTGCCGTCCGACAAGTACGACCCCCGGATCTGGGGCTACGACTACACCGAGACCAACGGCTGGGGCTACGCCTTCACCGCGCCCCAGGACAGCCGGGGCCTGGCCAACCTCTACGGCGGCCGGGCGGGTCTGGCGAAGAAGCTGGACACCTACTTCTCCACCCCGGAGACCGCCTCACCGGAGGTCGCCGGTTCCTACGGCGGCGTCATCCACGAGATGACCGAGGCGCGGGACGTCCGCATGGGCATGTACGGCCACAGCAACCAGGTCGCCCACCATGTGGCGTACATGTACGACGCGGCGGGGCAGCCGTGGAAGGCCCAGGAGAAGGTGCGCGAGGTGCTCTCCCGCCTCTACACCGGCAGCGAGATCGGCCAGGGCTACCACGGCGACGAGGACAACGGCGAGCAGTCCGCCTGGTACCTCTTCAGCTCGCTGGGCTTCTATCCGCTGGTGATGGGCGGCTCGGAGTACGCGGTCGGATCGCCGCAGTTCACCAAGGTCACGGTGCATCTGGAGAACGGCCGCGACCTCGTCGTCAAGGCCCCGCGCAACAGCGCGCGGAACGTGTACGTCCAGGGTCTGAAGGTCAACGGCAAGGCGTGGAACTCCACCGCGCTGCCGCACTCGGTGATCGCCAAGGGCGGCACCCTGGAGTTCGCGATGGGCCCGAAGCCGTCGGCCTGGGGCACGGGGAAGAACGCCGCGCCGTCCTCCATCACCAAGGACGACAAGGTGCCCACCCCGCGCCACGATCTGACGGTGCCGAGCGGCGGTACGGCGCTGCTGGACAACACCTCGGGCACCGAGGCGGCCTTCGAGTCGGCGGACCTGCCGGTCACGGAGCCGGGCCGCGCGGTGCAGTACACCCTGACCTCGTCGGACCGCGGCAAGGCGCCGACGGGCTGGGTGCTCCAGGGCTCCGCGGACGGCGAGCGGTGGCGGGACCTGGACCGCAGGTCGGGCGAGTCCTTCAGCTGGGACAAGCAGACCCGCGTCTTCTCGGTGCGCACGCCCGGTAGTTACGCGCACTACCGGCTGGTGCCGGACGCCAAGGCGACCCTGGCGGAGGTGGAGCTGCTGGGCTGACCCGAGCGATGAGGTGAGGGACGCGGGCCGTGGCCGGGAGTTCGCCGGTCACGGCCCGCGTGCGTGACACGGTGCGGCGGCGTGGCCGTCGACCACGCGCCGCCGGGCACAACGCGGCCCGGCCACCTACCCCGCCGTCTCGCGCCTTCGGCGCATTTGAGCATGGGCGGCGGGGGTGGGGGGCGCGGGCCTCGCCGCCGGGCGCCGGGCCGGTTGGGGTGGGCGCCGGTGGCGGCAACGGTGCTCTGAGGCTGGGCCCGGTGCCGGAGCGGAGGCATGATCCCGTGTGGTGCGACGCCGGACCGTGGATGGGGGCCTTGGGGCCGTCCCGCGTCTGCGGCCGTCTGACCCTGCGTATCCGGGTACCCCCTCCGAAAACGCTTGATCTGAAGCAACTAATTTGTCAAACGTTTTCGGGAGGGGCACCCCGACCCCTCCCGATGTCCGACGCCGCCCCCGGCCCTCGGCCAGGGAAGTCGCCACCGGCGGTCAGACCCACCGGCCCGGCGTCCGGCCGCGGCGCCGCGCCCCCACCCCCGCCGCCGCTGCTCAAACGCGCCGAAGGCGCGAGACGATACCCGCGCCCGACAACCGGTCCCAGGCCGCCTCGGCCCGCTCGAAGGCGGGCGTCGTGGACGCGCGGCGAACCACACGATCCGCGCGGTGATTCCCTTCTCTCGTCACGGTATCGAACTGCTCGGCGCGGAGGCCCAAATGATCAACGACCGAAGCGTGCTGGACCGTATGCAGGGTTACGCCCACAAGCCCGCAGCATCCAGAGACCTCATCCACCGCATCGCGCAAAGCAGCTAAGGGGAACCACCTGTCCATATATGACTGGCAGAAGTCCTCGTACGCCGACGTCGGACTGCCGGTCGTGGACCCCGCGGATATCGCGGAGGTCGCGGAGGTCGCGGCCGCGGCCCTGCGGGAGCCGGGCCACGCGGGCCGCACGTACGACCTCACCGGCCCCGCCCCGGTCACCCCACGCGGACAGGCGGACGCGATCGCCGACGCGCTGGGCGAGCCCGTACGGTTCACCGAGCTGAGTCGGGAGCGGGCACGGGCGGAGATGCTGCGCTTCATGCCGGAGCCCGTCGCCGACGGAACCCTCGACATCCTGGGCACCCCCACGCCCACCGAACAGCGCGTGAGCCCGCACGTCGAGCACATCCTGAACCGCCCGCCACGCCCCTTCGCCGAGTGGGCCAACCGTCATATCGCGGCCTTCAGCTGAGCGGGAACCGTCCCCGCTCGCCGGGCTGCCGCTGGGCCGGGAGTGGTTCATCGACACCTCCCCCTCCCGGCCCGCGCGACGCTAGCTGTCGGCGAAGAGTTCCTCCGTACGTGAGACGGTCACCGCGCGGTCGAGCCACGTGTCGAGGAGGTCCAGGTCCTTGCACGCCCCCACGCGTTCGCGGGTCTCGGCAGTGACCTCGAGCCCCCGAGCGTTGAGGACCCGCAAGACGCTCTCGGCCCGCACCTCGACCTGAGTCTCGGCCCGGGTCTCGGCCCGCACCTCCGCAAAGGCTCGCTGGGCGTGCTCGGAACGGAAGAAGTTCAGCAACGCGGACATCAGGTCGCTCCAGATCTTTCGTGCCGGGGTGTTTCCGAGGCCCGCCTCGACGAGCTCGGCGTAGATGGTTGCCTGTTCGGGGTCGAGAGTGTCGAGCGTGGTTGCCAGCGCCTTCAGTATGGCATCGACGTTTTCGCTCTTACTATGCGTAATCGCGGAGAAGACGGCCATCGGAACATCTCGGACCACGTCCTTCGCGTCGGTGACAACTGACCATGCGTCGAACGCTAGAGACACGAGGGCAAGTGCCACCGGCACTTGCCCTCGCTTCACTCGATCGGGTGCGCCGGGTTCAGCCGCGGGCGATTGCGAAGACGTGGAGATCGGCGTTGTCGGGCAGGGTGACGGTCTTGATTGTTTTGCCTTCCGGCGCCCGGAACGCCTTCGTGGCGAAGATGTAGGCGTCCACCACATCCTTGTCGCCGCCGCTGATGTTGCGGTACGGGGTCCTGGCGACGGTCACGTTGCCGTACTGGACCGTTCCGCCGCCGCCTCCCACCGTCCAGTCGGTGAAGGACAGGTCCGCCTCGTCCGAGCTGCCGTCCGTGTAGGTGACCTTGGCGGTGGCCTTCTGGTTGCCGTTGACGGCGCTGCCGATGAAGGACAGGGCGGTGGAGGCCGGAAGGGAGATGGTCTGGGCGGTGGCGGAGGCGTTGTCGGGGCGGGCGGACGGGGAGGCGGGCCAGGTGTAGTCCAGGCCCTGGGTGGTCCCCTTGGCGCCCGGCTCGAGGCCGGCCGCGGCGAGGGCCTGGCGGGAGTAGCTCCAGCCGCCGCCGTCGTAGTCGCCCTCGTCGTGCTCGCCGGCGTCCTCGGTCGCGCCGACGTTGTTGTACGCGGCGAGCAGCGAACCGGGGGCCGCCACGGTCAGCGTGATCGGCTGGACGACCTCGGTGCCCTCGCTGGTCACCGTCACCTTCGCGTCGTAGAACCCCTCGGCCGTGTCCTTCCCCGCGCGCAGCGAGATCTCCGCCGTGCCGTCCGGGCCCACCGTCCCGGAGGCGGGCGCGGCGGTGATCCCGTCGGGGGCGTCGGTGGTGAAGCGGACCTCGGGGCGGTCGCCCTCGCTGACCGGGACGGCGGCCACCCGCACGGTCAGGCTGTCGCCCGGGGCGAGCGTGCCCGTGGTGGGACCGACCCCGATCTGGTACGGCTGCTCGCCCTCGCGGAAGGAGGGCGGGGCGTCGGACGGGGCCGAGCCCCAGGCGCGGTCGGGGGCGTCGGAGAGGGTGTAGTCGAGCGTTCCGCCGTGCCGTACGAAGGACTCCGGCAGCCAGGGGCGGTCGCTCGCCCGCCCGTTCACCTTCAGCGCCTGGACGTACGGCGCGCCGGGCGCGGCCTGCGGGGCGCGGATGGAGATGTCCCGGCCGCCGCGGTCGATCTCGATCCGCGGGAAGAGGGGCGAGGCCAGGACCAGTTCGGCGCGGGAGGGCACCTGCGGATACATGCCGAGGGCGGAGAAGACGTACCACGACGACATCTCGCCGAGGTCGTCGTTGCCGGGGATGCCGTCGGACTTCGTGGTCCACAACTGCCGCATCGCGGCGCGCACGGTCTCCTGTGTCTTGTACGGCTGCCCGGCGTAGGCGTAGAGGTAGGGGACGTTGATCGACGGCTCGTTGTCCAGCTCGGACTTCTCGCCGCCCTTGCCGGTGAGCGCCCAGCCCCCGTCGGCGTCGTGGAAGAAGGCGTCCAGACGCTTCACCGCGGCGTCCTTACCGCCCATGGCGGCGAAGAGACCCGCGGGGTTGTGCGGGACCATCCAGGTGTACTGGGCGCTGGTGCCCTCGACGAAGCCGTTGCCGGTGCCCGGGGTGAAGCCGGTGACCCAGCTGCCGTCGGCCTTACGGTTGGCGGCATAGCCGCCGGTCTCCGGGTCGGCGGCGGCGTTGAAGTTGTTCTGCCACCACTGGGCGCGGCGCGCGAAGGTCTCGGCGGTGTACTTACGGCCGGCGGCCCGTGCCAGCTGGGAGAGGGCGAAGTCCGCGCCGGACATCTCGAGCGTCTCGGCCGCGCCGCCCCAGGCGTTGGAGACGGACGGCATGTAGTGCAGCTTCAGGTACTTGTCCAGGGACGGCCGCTGACCGGCCGACATGATGGGCTTGCCCGCCGGGCTGAGGTCCTTCTCGGTCGGCTCGGTGGCCGCCTTGACGAGCGAGTCGAGCGCGGCGTCGAGGTCGAAGTCCGTGCCGCCGAAGGCCCGGATCCCGGCGAGGGCGGCGGCCGACGGGTCGCCGTTCATCACATGCGTCCCCGAGGCGCCCTGGAGCCAGCGGTCCCAGACGCCGCCGTTCTGCTGAGCGAGGTTCAGTAGCGACTGGGCGATGTCGGAGCCCTTGTCCGGCTCCAGCAGGGTGAGCAGTTGGAGCTGGGAGCGGTAGACGTCCCAGCCGGAGAAGGTGCCGTACTGGGCCCGGTGGCCCCGGCTCACCCGGTGCACCTCACCATCGCTGCCCCGGTAGCGGCCGTCGGTGTCGCTGATGACGTTGGGATGCAGCAGCGAGTGGTAGAGCGCGGAGTAGAAGGTGGTGCGGTCCGCGTCCGCGCCGCCGCCGACCCGGATGGCGGACAACTGCCGCCGCCAGGCGTCGTACGCGGCACTCCGCACCTGGTCGAAGCCGCGCCGCGGCGGGTTCTCGGCGGCGAGGTTGGCCCGCGCGCCCTGGTCGCTGACGTAGCTGATGCCGACCTTGACGCCCACCCGCCGGGTGCCCGGCGCGAATTGGAGATAGCCGCCGGAGCCCTTCCCGGCCGCCGGACGGCCGTCACCGCCGTAGCCGCCGGAGCCGCCCTCGGCGCTGGTGGTGCCGGGCCGCAGGGTGCCGTCCCGCCAGGTGCCCTGGGCGGAGAACGCGGTGTCGAACGTGGCGGTGAAGTGCAGCGTGTAGTAGCTGCGGCGTCCCTCGGGGTCGAGATAGCCGCAGAAGTTGCCGCTGGTGACCGAGCCGGAGACGGTGCGGTGCGCCGGGTCGATGGTGAGATCGGCGTCCGAGCTGCCGACCTCGGATGAGGAGGTGCGGATCAGCAGGGAGGCGGTCTTGTCCGCGGGGTAGGTGAAGCGGGCCGAGCCGGTGCGGGCGGTGGCGGTCAGCTCGGCACCGGCGCCGGAGGCGAGGGAGACCTTGTAGCGGCCGGGTTCTGCGGTCTCGTCGGAGTGGCTGAAGTCGGAGGCGTAGACCTGGTCCTTGGTGTCGGCGGCGGGTGAGGAGGTGACCTCGCCGACGTGGGGGAAGAAGGGGATGTCGCCCGCGCCGCCCGCACAGCCGGTGCCGGACATATGGGTGAGGCTGAAGCCGCGGACGCGGGTGGCGTCGTAGTGGTAGCCGCCGGGCGCGGCGGTCCGGGTGGCGTCGCCGCGGGTGTTCTCCGGGCTCCACGACAGCATGCCGAAGGGCGCGACGGCACCGGGGAAGGTGTTGCCGCCGGCCGAGCTGCCGATGAGCGGATCGACGTACGCCGCCGGGTCCTTGACCAGCGTCGGCGGCGGGGCGGCCGACGCGGGCGCGGTGGCCGCGGTGGCGAGGAGCCCCGCGGTAAGGGCCGCGGCCGCCAGGGCGGCCAGGGGTCTTGAGGGCATTGCGGTCCCACCTTGTCGGGAAGGGCCGCGATCGCCGGGTCGAGCAAGCCGTGGGGACCGTACCGCACGGGGGCCGTCGGCCGTAAGGGTGCGGAGACGCTCTTGACAGGGACACCCGGTTGGCGGCGTACTGATCGTTACAGTCAGCCTGACAACGTTGTCGCGTTCGCCGGTCGAGCAAGCCGCTGCCGCGTACCGGCAATCGCTCATCGGACGCGCCATCATGGGCGCATGATCCTCCGCCAGCTACGTGACACCGACGAGGACGCCGAGGCGGCATGGGAGGTGGTGGCCGCCGCGTTCGGGGACTCCGCCGCCCTCGCGGGCAAGGACGGATGGCCGCCGGGGTACGTGGCCGAGGTCCATGAGCGGCACCGCCACCTCGCCCGCACCGACCCGGGCGGCTGCTGGCTCGCCCTGGACGAGGCCGGGATGCCGCTCGGCGTGACGGTGTCGGCCCGGCGCGAGGGCACCTGGGGTCTTTCGATGTTCGCGGTGCTGCCGCGGGCCCAGCGGCAGGGCGTGGGCCGGGAGTTGCTGGCCGCGGCGCTGCTGTACGGACGGGGGTGTCTGCGCGGCATCATCTGCGGATCGGAGGACACGCGCGCGGCGAGCACCTACCGGCGCGCGGGGTTCGCGCTGCACCCGGCGATGCGGCTGCGCGGCACGGTCGGCCCGGAGACCAAGGAGCGGCTGTCCCCGCCGGACGGCGCGGTGCACGAGGGCGTGGCCCGCCACCGGGACCTGCTGGACTCGGTGGACCGCCGCATCAGGGGCGGCGCGCATGGCGCCGACCACGAACTGCTGCTCGCTCAGCGGCGGTTGCTGGTGGTGGACGACCTCGCGGGCAGCGGCTACTGCTACGTCGGCGAGGACGGCAAGGTCGAGATGCTGGCCGCGACCTCGCGGCGGCTGGCGAAGCGGCTGCTGACCGCCGCGCTGCTGTGCCTTCCGGAGGGCGCGGACGCGCGGGTCGCGGGGCTGACGGCCGAGCAGCAGTGGGCGGTGGACGTGGGGATCGAGGCCGGGCTCGAGCTGTCCACGAGCGGCTATGTGTGTCTGCGGGGGATGCCGCCGCCGATGCCGTACATCCCTTCGGGGACGTTTCTCTGACCGCGGGGCGCACCTGGTACGCGGACGGGCGGCCCACCTGGTACGCGGACGGGCCGCACCCCCGCCGGGGGCGCGGCCCGTCGCCGCTGCCGTAAGGCGCTGTCGTAAGGCGCTGTCGTACATAGAGCGCCGTAAGCCGTGCTTACGTGCGGATCAGCGAGCGCAGCACGTACTGCCAGGTGCGGCCGTCGCGGGCCAGGTGGCGCACTGCGGCGGCCCAGCCGGGCGGGGTGTGCGATAAGCATCCGGTTCCGGTGCGTTCGATGAGCTTGCGCACGGCTGGGGTGGGGCCGGCCAGCAGCGGTTCCCCGCCTGCCGAGCGCAGGCGCATGGCCTTGCGGACCAGGATCGCCAGGGTGTCGATGTTCAGCCGCTCCACCGCCGCGCTGTCGAGGTTCACGGTGGGGACGGTGGCGTGGCGGCAGATCATGGCGGCCAGGCATTCGACCGTCTCCCAGGCCCCGTCGGGCAGCAGGATCAGGTGGTATTGCGCAGGTCGGGGCACGGATATCGGGCCCTTTCGCGAATGGGCCTGGGCGCCCCGGGGCGGACGGCTCCGGTGGCGTGACGCGCTGACCGTGTCCGGCAGATACCCGCTGGCAGCGCCCCCGACCCTGCCGTCCGTGCGGAGTTCGTCCGCGCCGCCCGGTTGAGGGCGGTCCGCGCCCCGGGCGCAGCCGCTCCGGCCGGTTGCATCATGCCAGGCGGCGAAGGCGAACCAGCGCGGAGCGCCTGGTCGCCGCCCGGCACAGGACCAGCCTTTCAGGCTGACGACGGACCGGTCCCCGGTTGAGGGGGCGGGGACCGGCGTGACCGGCGGCAGATGGAACAGGATCGCCCCGGCGACGAGGGAGGCGATCGCGTTGCCGGCGACCATCAGTTGATAGGCGGTGAGCGTGCTGAGCTGCACCACCCAGCCCGCCAGCACGGCACCGAGGGAGATGCCGAGGTTGGTCACCGCACGCAGATAGGCCCGGAACTCCTGCGGCCGGTCCCCTCCGTAGTGCCGGATGAGCGGGGAGCGGGCGGCTGTCCCGGCCGTCCGGCCGCCCGGCCGCCCCGGCCGCCCCGGCCGCCCCGGCTGATCAGCCGATGGGCTCGGCCACGATGAGCTGGAACCGCTCGAAGGACAGCTTCGCGGTGTTGTGCTGAGCAGTGGCAGTTCCGAGTGACTTGCCGGTGAACGGATCGGTCAGGCGGTACCGCGTGCGGCCCAGACCGCGCAGCTCGACCGTCCCGTCCCACTGGTCGGCGTAGAAGGCGTAGTGGAGGGTCCGCTTCTTGGCCACGACATGCGCCTCGGGCTTGTCGAAGCCGATGTCGTACAGCTCACCGCGGTACTCGCCGGTGGACAGCATGTTCTTCTCGTACAGGGACACCCACTTGCGCCAGAGGACTTCCTTCTCCGGGGTGAGGTCGGTCGCCTTGTCCGGGGCTCCGGTTCCGGGGAGGGTGAACTTGGTCGACAGGACGGCTCCGACCCCGTAAGAGGACGCGAAGTCGTTCCCGCCGTCGCTCAGTTCGACGTGGTCGCCGGCGTAGCTGCTGCCCGCGCCCATCAGCGCCTTCATCGACTTGCCCTTGCTCCGGACCTGGTAGGAGGACTCCGGGTCCGAGCTGGGGTACTGGTCGACGTAGGGCAGGTTGTGGAAGGCGAAGGCGGTGCCGCAGGGGCAGAGCTCGACGAGGGCGTCGGGGTTCGCCTCGTGCGCGGCTTCGTGGATCGCCTTCCAGAACAGGGCCACGCCCTCGGTGGATTCCTCGGGGCGGGCGTGCCGGTGCTTCGGGTTGTAGCAGGGCGCGACGCTGTTGAGGTGCTGGCCGTCGATCTTGAGCCCCTCGTAACCCCAGTCGCCGATGAACCTCTTCGCCTGCTCGACGAAGTAGTCCACCGTCGGCTGGTAGGCCGGACAGAGGGTGTAGGCGTCCCACCAGGTGACGTCCTGCTTGTTGCCGTCGCGGTCCAGCAGCAGCATGTCGGGCCGGTCCCGGAACAGGTTGCTGTCGGGGTCCGCCGCCAGCGGGGCCCACCACAGGCGCGGCCGCAGACCGGCGTCCCGTATCTCCTTGGTGAAGGCCCGCATGTCCGCTTCGCCGCGCGGGAACTTCGCCGTGTTGATGTCCCAGTCGCCCTCGTTGGTCTGCCAGCCGTCGTCGAGCACGGCCCAGCGCAGACCGACCTCGTGCGCCTTCGGCAGCGCTCCGGTGATCTGCTCGATGGCGAAGTCGCGCTCGTAGCCCCAGGCACACCAGATGGGCTCGAAGGCCGAGGCGGGGACCTTGGGGGCGCGCTGGCCGATGTCGCTCATGTAGTCGCGGTACCGCTGGAGCGGCACGAAGTGGTCGCCCGGGAGGGCGGTCAGGAACGTGGTGTCGGTGCTGAGCCGACGGCCCGGCTTCAGGGTGCGGGCGGTGTCGTCCTGGATGGCGATGCTCGCTCCGGCGTCCGTCTTGCGGACCGGCATGCGCAGGACCGTCGCCACGGGCTCGACATGTCCGACGGAGAGGCCCGCGCCCCGGCGCCAGACGGTCGCCAGCGGGGTGCCGCCGCCGTAGTCGGAGGAGTCCATCCCCAACGAGTTCTCCTGGACATAGCCGTCCTTCACCGGCATCACCCAGTCGCGGCGGTCCGTGTACGTGGTACCGGAGAAGGTGTAGAAGCCGCCGGGAGTCTCCAGGAGTTCGTGGGCTCCGTTGCGCCACCCGGTCACCTTCAGCGCGGTGGAGGACCTGTTGGTGTAGGTCACCTTCATCACGATCATGCCGGTAAGACGCTCGAAGGAGGTCAGCACGACCGTCTTCTGTACGCCTTCCTTGGACGTGCCCTCGATCGTCACCCGGACGCCCGCGCCGTGGCGGGGGTGCCGGGTGTCGCGGGTCCAGTGCCCGCGGTAGGCGAACGCCTCGATGGCCTTACCGCCCACCAGCAGGGCTTCGCCGGCGTCGAAGCGGGTGAGGTCGACGCCCTTAAGCGCCACCCGGCTGCGCAGTTGGTCGTCGAACTCCAGGGTGATGGAGGTGTCGCCGACTCCGACGAGGTCAGGATCCGAGTTCGGTGCGGCAGCCGCGGGTGAGGCGCCCATGGCCACGGCGGGGAAGGCGGCCAGGCCGGCACCCCCCAGCGCCACCTTCAGTACGCTTCGCCGGTTCATGTCCGTCATGTCGAACCCTCTTTCGGTCGTGCGTGCCCGACTGGGGCAGCCGCCTTTTGTCCGTCGTTGTGGATCGTCAAAGTCGAGCCGCACGCTCGCGACGAAGCGACCGTCCGTAAGGCTGGTCGATGCCTGGTCTACTACCGGTTTTCGCAGTGGGTCGGCTGGGGTCGGGGGGCGGCGTATCGTCCGAACGGGTACCCCAGTGCGAGGTCGCCTCCGGCGGTAGCGGGCGGGCATCCTCGGTGAGCTGCGACAACGCTGCCTCGATCACCGGCGGGTGCCCGGGGCACGGCGAAACAGAAGGTCGCTCACGGGCGACTTCTTGATCATCGGGTGGCCTGCTTCGAGAACGTAAGCGGTATTCGAGTGGCATGTCAACGGGTGGGCCTCCTGGACGAGGGTTGGCGCCGTCGATCGGATTGGTATGCTTCTGGTATGACAGATGCGAGAACGTCGATGCCCAGAGGCCTGTTCGGTGACGACGTCCTCCCGTTGTACGAGCGCACAGCCACGCAGTTGCTCGACGACCTGCGCGCCGCCGCCGCCCGCCCCGGTGACCGGCTGCCCTCCGAGCGGGCTCTGGTCGACCGGTACGCCGTGTCGCGCGTGACGCTGCGAGCGGCCCTCGCGCAATTGGAGTCGCGGGGCATCGTGCGGCCGTCGTCGTCGCGCGGGTGGTTCGTCGCCGAGCTCGGTCTGCCCCCCGAGGCGAAGATGACGTCCGCCTCGGCGACCCCGCAGGTCCAGGGGTTCGCCGACTATGCGCAGGTCAACGGTTTGACGGCGGTCGGCAAGGTGCTCTCCGCCACCGTTCGCCCGGCCACGGTGCCCGAGGCCGAGCAGCTCCGGATCGCTCCGGGCGCCGACCTCTTCGACCTCCACCGACTGCGCTTCCTCGACGGTCTGCTCGTCGTGCTCGAGCACAACCGGCTTCCGTTGGCGGCCTGCCCTGCCCTGGCCGAGACCGACTTCAATACGGCCTCGCTCTACGCCACCCTGCGCGCCGCCGACCCGCCGCAGCTGCCCCGCATCGCCGACTATTCGGTCGAGGCCCGCCACCCGACGCCACGGGAGATCGAGCTGTTCGAGATCGAGGAGACCATGCCGATGCTCGTCGCGACCCAGCTGACGTCGAACCAGGAATCACGCCCGATCGAACTGACCGTCCAGGTCTATCGGGGGGACCGCTACCGGTTCCGGGCCTCCATCACCAACCAGACTTAAACGATCAGCAGCCGGACTTGGCCGATCACCAGCCGGACTTGGCCGATCGCCGCGGATCTGCCGGTCCGGCTGCGCAATACCAGATGCATACCAGAATAAGACTATTGACGACCCCAAATAAGACCAGTACTGTCCGAAATGAGCCGCAGGCCATGACGGCACATTGGCTTGAGATACACGTTGAGTAAGGGGTTGGCAATGCAGAGCCCATTGAGCGAGGTGGTCCGGCGTCAGAAGGCCGGACAGCCGCAGGGCATCACCTCGGTGTGTTCGGCTCATCCGCTGGTCATCGAGGCAGCCGTGGTGCAAGCACGGGAGACCGGCGGTCATGTACTGGTGGAGGCGACCTCGAACCAGGTCGACCAGTACGGCGGATACACGGGCATGCGGCCCGCGGACTTCCGCGACCTCGTGTACGGCATCGCCGCCGAAAGTGGTCTGCCACTGGACCGCCTGATTCTCGGCGGCGACCACCTCGGACCGAACCGGTGGCAGTCCCTGACGCCCGACGAGGCGATGGAGCGGGCCGACGCCCTGGTCGCCGCCTACGTGGCGGCGGACTTCACCAAGATCCACCTGGACTGTAGCTTCGCCTGCGCCGGTGACCCCGTACCGCTGACCGACGACGTGGTCGCCGGACGCGCCGCGCGGCTGATCCGGGTGGCCGAGGAGACGGCCGGCCCCGAACGGGCCGAGCGGATCCGGTACGTGATCGGTACCGAGGTGCCCACACCCGGCGGCGCGCACGAGACGCTCGACGCGCTCGTCCCGACCACTCCCGAGGCGGCGCGCACCACTCTGGAGCAGCACCGCAAGGCGTTCGCCCAGCACGGCCTCGACGAGGTCTGGCCGCGCGTCATGGCCCTCGTGGTCCAGCCGGCCGTCGAGTTCGACCATGTGCAGGTCGTCGGCTACCGGCGCGAGTTGACCGAGGAGCTGCGCAAGGTCCTCGACGACGAACCCACCATGGTCTACGAGGCCCACTCGACCGACTACCAGACCGCCGAGGCGCTCACCGCGCTGGTCGAGGACCACTGGGCGGTCCTCAAGGTGGGCCCCGGGCTGACCTTCGCCCTGCGCGAGGCGCTGTTCGCCCTCGCCGCGATCGAGGACGAGCTGGTCCCGGCCGCCGAGCGGTCACGCTTTCCCGAGGTCGTCGAGGAGCGGATGCTCGCCGAGCCCGCCAAGTGGGAGGGCTACTACCCGGGCAGCGCTGCCGAGCAGCGCCTCGCACGCCGCTACAGCTACAGCGACCGGATGCGTTACTACTGGCCCGACCCTGAGATCGAAAAGGCCCAGGCCCGGCTGATGGACAACCTCTCGGCCGTGGAGATCCCCCTGCCGCTGCTCAGCGCCCACCTCCCACTCCAGTACGCCCGCGTCCGCCACGGCGAGCTCGCCGCCCGGCCGCGCGACCTGGCCGTGGACCACGTCCGCGACGTTCTGCGCGACTACGACCGCGCCTCCCACCCCCACCTGATGGAGCACGTGTGACCACGCCCTCCGGCACCCTGTCCCTGGACGACGGCGGCGCCGCCCACACCGCCCGCGAGATCGCCCAGCAGCCCGCCCTGTGGCGGGAGGTCGACCGGATCGTCGCGGCCTCCCGGGAGTCGCTGGACGCCTTCGTGCGTCCGCTCGTCGCCCGCGGTGACCTGCGCGTCGTACTCACCGGTGCCGGCACCTCCGCGTTCGCCGGCCAGGTGCTCCAGCCCGCCCTGGCCCGGCGCCTGGGACGCCGCGTCGACGCGGTCCCCACCACGGACCTCGTCGCCGACCCCCGCGGCTGTCTCGCCGAGGACGTTCCCACGCTGCTGGTCTCCTTCGCGCGCTCGGGTGACAGCCCGGAGTCCGTGGCCGCCACCGCCCTGGCCGACCAGGTCCTCTCCGAGGTGCACCACCTCGTGATCACCTGCAACGAGCAGGGCCGCCTGGCCCGCGAGCACGCGGAGCTGCCGAAGTCCCACGTGCTGCTGATGCCGGCCGCGTCCAACGACCGCGGTTTCGCCATGACGTCGAGCTTCACGTGCATGACGCTCGCGGCACTGCTCGCTCTCGGCGGCAGCGCCTACGACGGGGTCGCCGAACGCCTGGCCGAGGCGGTCGAGTCGATCTGCGAGAGCGACGCCGTGGACCGCACCGTCGGCGCCCTCGTGGCCCGCGCGCCCGAGCGCATCGTCTTCCTGGGCAGCGGCCCGCTGAAGGGCCTCGCCGAGGAGTCGGCGCTGAAGGTGCTCGAACTCACCGGTGGGAGGCTCATGGCCGTCTCGGAGACCTCGCTGGGATTCCGGCACGGTCCCAAGGCGGTGCTCAACGACCGTTCGGTCGCCGTGGTGTACCTGTCGAACGACCCCTACACCCGCAAGTACGACCAGGACATCTCCGCGGAGCTGCGCGGAAATCTTCCCGCCGGCAGCGTCGTCACAGTCTCCGCGGGCCCCGACGCGGAAGCGGACGGCAACGACGCCTGGCCGCTGCCGGGCCTCGATGGCGTCGAGGACGTCGCCCTGGCGCTGTCCGCTGTGGTGTACGCCCAGCTCATCGCCCTGCGCGCCTCCCAGGCCCGGGGCCTGCGGGCCGACAACCCGTTCCCCTCGGGTGAGATCAACCGCGTCGTGCAGGGCGTGACCCTGCACTCCTTGCACAACTGATCAAAGGCATCAACGGCGCGGATCCAGGGCGCCGGACGGAGGTACAACGATGTTCCTAGGTGTCGACGGTGGCGGTACGAAAACCGCATTCTGCCTGGTCGACCGGGGCGGACAAGTCGTGGCGCGAGCGCAGGCCGCAAGTTCGTACTACTTCTCCCACGGCATCGAGCTCGTCGAGCGTGTGCTGAGGGAAGGCGTCGACGCCGTCTGTGCGGCGGCCGAGCTGACCCCCGCCGACATCGAGTACGCCTTTTTCGGCTTGCCCGGTTACGGGGAGGCGGCCCGCGATCTGCCCGTCCTGAACGCGACCCCGCGAGCCGTGCTCGGACACGACCGCTACGCCTGCGACAACGACATGATCTGCGGCTGGGCCGGTTCACTGGGCGCGGTCGACGGCATCAACGTCATCAGCGGCACCGGCTCCATGACCTACGGCGAGCGGCTGGGCCGGGGCGTGCGCGTCGGTGGCTGGAGCGAGATGTTCGGCGATGAGGGATCGGCGCACTGGATCGCGGTCCGCGGCCTCAACGCCTTCTCGCGGATGGGCGACGGACGGCTCCCCGAGGGCCCCCTGGCCGAGGTGTTCCGGCGCCACCTGGATCTCGCGTCCGACCTCGACGTGATCGACGTCGTCCACAACCAGTGGCAGGGCGACCGCGGCCGGATCGCCGCGCTCAGCCGCTCGGTGGCCGAGGCGGCCGGTCTGGGCGACGAGGCCGCCTCGGCGATCCTCGCCGAGGCCGGCCGGGAACTCGCCCTGCTCGTCGAAGTCACCCGCGAGCGGCTGGAGTTCGGCCCGGACGAGACCGTACCGGTCTCCTGCTCGGGCGGCACCTTCGGCGCGGACGCGGTTCTGGAGGCGTTCGCCACCGGACTGAAGAGTCGTTTCACCCACTACGAACTGCGACACCCTCTGTACGAGCCCGTCGTAGGTGCCGCCCTGTACGCGGCGAAAATCGCCGGAACCCCGCTCGACCAGCCCGCGCTCGACGCGCTGTGCATGGCCTCCGGGATCTCTGCCTCATCAGGAGGGGAAGACCGATGAACAGAGGCACGAAGAGCTGGATCCTGTACGCGTCGCTGCTGGTCCTGTTCTGGGGTGTGTGGGGCGCCTTCTCCAGCGAGCCGAACAGCAGGTACGGCTACCCCAACGAGATGATCTACATCATCTGGGCCTTCACGATGCTCATACCCGCGTACTTCGCGATGCGCGGCAACACGTTCGACCGCCGGCCGATCGCCGCCGTGTACGGACTGATCGCGGGACTGACCGGTGCCGGCGGCCAACTCCTGCTGTTCCACGCGCTCGCCAACGGCCCGGCGTACCTGATCTTCCCCCTGGTGTCGCTCTCCCCGGTGGTCACCGTCCTCATGGCGATGGCGCTGCTGCGGGAGCGGATCAACCGGCTCGCCCTAGTGGGTGTCGTCGCGGCACTGGCGGCGATCGTGCTGCTCAGCATTCCCAGCGGCAAGGACGACTCGAACTCGCACGGCCCGTGGCTGCTGATGGCCATCCTGATCTGTGTTGCCTGGGGCGTGCAGGCGTTCTGCATGCGCAAGGCCGCGGTGGTCGGGGTCAACGACGCGACGACCTTCGGCTGGATGACCATCAGCGGACTGCTGCTGGTTCCGGTGGCGTTCGTGATGATGGGCGAATTCCCGTCCGACGCTCCGTGGCAGGCGCCGGCACTCACCGCGGTGACGCAGGTCCTCAACGCGGTCGGCGCGTTGTTCCTGGTCATGGCGTTCAGCCGGGGCAAGGCCACGGTCGTCGCCCCGATCACCAACGCGCTGGCCCCGGTGCTGACCATCGTGCTGTCCCTGGCGGTCTACCGGACGCTCCCGAACGTGTGGGGCGCCCTCGGTATCGTGCTGGCCCTCGCGGGCTCGACCCTGATGGTCTACAGCGACGAGAAGAGCGGCGAGAACTCCGTGGCCCCGGGCGCGGCGGACGACGGCGCGGACGTGAGTCCGGTCCCGCAGAAGTCCTGATCGCCCGCATATCCGTACCGGCCGAACCACGTAGCAGTACGGGCCGACACCGGCCCGTACTCACCGAACCGACATGAAAGCGAGGGGACACCTTTATGCCCCTGGTTCCCACGCGCGAACTCGTCTCGAAGGCCGCCGCCGCAGGCCGGGCCGTCGCGGCGTTCAACGTGATCACGCTGGAGCACGCCGAGGCGATCACCGCCGGCGCGGCCGCCGCGGGCGCCCCGGGGGTGATCCTGCAGATCAGCGAGAACGCCGTACGGTTCCACGGCGGCCGGGTCGAGCCGATCGCGCGGGCCGCGGCCGAGGTCGGCAAGGCCTGTGACGTCGACGTCGCACTGCACATGGACCACGTGACGGACATGCGGCTGCTGCGCACGGCGGCCGACGCGGGGTTCTCCTCCGCGATGTTCGACGCCGGGGCGCAGCCGTACGCCGAGAACCTCGCCGCCACCCGCGCCGCGGCCCAGTGGGCCCACGGCGCGGGCCTGTGGCTGGAGGCCGAACTCGGCTATGTGGGCGGCAAGCCCGACGCTCCCGCGAGCGCCCACGCGGCCGGGGTGCGCACCGACCCGCGGGAGGCGGCGCGCTATGTCGCGGACACCGGCGTGGACGCCCTGGCCGTCGCCGTCGGCAGCAGCCACGCGATGACCGAACGCTCCGCGACCCTGGACCACGCGCTCATCGAACGCCTGCGGGAGGCCGTGCCCGTACCTCTGGTGCTGCACGGTTCGTCGGGCGTCGGCGACGACGATCTGCGACAAGCCGTTCAGGCGGGCATCGTGAAGATCAACATCGGTACCGCTCTCAACGTCGCGTTCACCGGCGCGGTCCGCGAGACGCTGGCGGAGCGCCCCGACCTGACCGACCCCCGCCCCTACGTCGCCCAGGGCCGGGACACGATGGCGGAGACGGTCCGGGTCCTGCTCGGTGTGGTGAGTGGCTGAGCGGCTGAGCGGGGCCGAAGCTTTCCCCGCACCTGATGCCGCCTAGGGCCGTACTTCGCACATGGGGTTTTAGGTATCCAGCCAGCGGGGGCGGGTTTCGTCGATGCCGAGGAGTTCGAGCAGAGAGCCGGTTGGCGACCAGCACCCCGATGACCTGCCCGTGCGTCAAGTGCGCCACGTCCCGGATCGGGCACAGCATGGGACGCTGGACCCTTGAGCGACGTGTACGAGACATCGGCACGTCTCACTCAACGAGCCACACCCAGCCGGGTAGCGGGCACATCCTCAGATCATCCGAACCGGTCATGTGCGGAGGATGGGCCTAGCGGCGCTCGTTCGCCACACGCTCGCAAGGACAGAAGAACCCCGCACCTGGTACCAGGTGCGGGGTTCTTCGTCGTCGTAGGATGCGCAGCTCCGCTCCGGGAACAGATCGCGTGCGATCATGCTCGCAGGCGCGTCTTCCGCCCCGTCGCGCGCGAGCGCCCTGCCCCCGCGCGCGAGATGCAGGGGCAGGGCGCTCGTTCACGTCAGGTCAAGAACCGACAAGTTGGCGCAGCACGTACTGCATGATGCCGCCGTTGCGGTAGTAGTCCGCCTCGCCAGGGGTGTCGATGCGCACCTTGGCGTCGAACTCCACCTCACCGCCCTTCACCTTCATGGTCTCCGGGATGCCGCCCTCGTTGAGCGCGGTGACGCCGGTGATCTCGAAGGTCTCCTCGCCGGTCAGGCCCAGCGACTGCGCCGAGGCGCCCTCGGGGAACTGGAGCGGCAGGACGCCCATGCCGATGAGGTTCGAGCGGTGGATGCGCTCGTACGACTCGGCGATGACGGCCTTGACACCGAGCAGCGCGGTGCCCTTGGCGGCCCAGTCGCGGGACGAGCCGGAGCCGTACTCCTTGCCCGCCAGGATGACCAGCGGGGTGCCGGCCGCCTGGTAGTTCTGCGAGGCGTCGTAGATGAACGAGACCGGCCCGTCCGCCTGGGTGAAGTCGCGGGTGAAGCCGCCCTCGGTGCCCGGCGCGATCTGGTTGCGCAGCCGGATGTTGGCGAAGGTGCCGCGGATCATGACCTCGTGGTTGCCCCGGCGGGAGCCGTAGGAGTTGAAGTCACGCCGCTCGACACCGTGCTCGGTGAGGTACTTGCCGGCCGGGGTGTCGGCCTTGATCGCACCGGCCGGGGAGATGTGGTCGGTGGTGACCGAGTCGCCCAGCTTGGCCAGCACCCGGGCGCCGGCGATGTCCTCGACCGGGGCCGGGTCCATCGTCAGGCCCTCGAAGTACGGGGGCTTGCGGACGTAGGTGGACTCCGCGTCCCACTCGAAGGTGTTGCCGTTCGGCACGGGCAGCGCCTGCCACTGTGCGTCACCGGCGAAGACGTCCTGGTAGGACTTGTTGAACATGTCCTCGCCGATGGCGTTGGCCACGACGTCGTTGACCTCGGCCTCGGTCGGCCAGATGTCCGCGAGGAAGACCGGCTTGCCCTCCTGGTCGGTGCCCAGCGCGTCCGTGGTGATGTTCACCTTCATCGAACCGGCGATGGCGTACGCGACGACCAGCGGCGGGGACGCCAGGTAGTTCATCTTGACGTCGGGGTTGATCCGGCCCTCGAAGTTCCGGTTGCCGGAGAGCACCGAGGTGACGGCGAGGTCGGCCTCGTTGACGGCCTTGGAGACCTCCTCCGGCAGCGGGCCGGAGTTGCCGATGCAGGTGGTGCAGCCGTAGCCGACGAGGTTGAAGCCGACCTTGTCGAGGTAGGGGGTCAGGCCCGCCTTGTCGAAGTAGTCGGTGACGACCTTCGAGCCCGGGGCCAGGGTGGTCTTGACCCACGGCTTGCGGGTCAGGCCCTTCTCGACCGCCTTCTTGGCCACCAGGGCGGCGGCGACCATGACGTACGGGTTCGAGGTGTTGGTGCAGGAGGTGATCGCGGCGACGGTGACGGCGCCGTGGTCGATCTCGTACGTCGAACCGTCGGGGGCGGTGACCAGGGTCGGCTTGCTCGGCACGCCGTTGGAGACGGCCGGGGCGTCGGAGGCCGGGAAGGACTCCTTGCCCGCCTCGTCCTCCTCCGCCTCCGCGACGTAGTTACGGACGTCCTGCGCGAACTGCTGCGCCGCCTCGGCGAGCACGATGCGGTCCTGCGGGCGCTTCGGGCCGGCGATCGACGGGACGACCGTGGAGAGGTCCAGCTCCAGCTTCTCGGAGAAGTCCGGCTCGGCGGCCGGGTCCAGCCAGAGGCCCTGCTCCTTGGCGTACGCCTCGACCAGCGCGAGCTGCTGCTCGCTGCGGCCGGTGAGCTTCAGGTAGTTGATCGTCTCGTCGTCGATCGGGAAGATCGCGGCGGTGGAGCCGAACTCCGGCGACATGTTGCCGATGGTGGCGCGGTTGGCGAGGCTCGTGGCCGCCACACCCTCGCCGTAGAACTCGACGAACTTGCCGACGACACCGTGCTTGCGCAGCATCTCGGTGATGGTCAGCACGAGGTCGGTGGCGGTGGTGCCGGGCTTCAGCTCACCCGTCAGCTTGAAGCCGACGACACGCGGGATCAGCATGGAGACCGGCTGGCCCAGCATCGCGGCCTCGGCCTCGATGCCGCCGACGCCCCAGCCCAGCACACCGAGGCCGTTGACCATGGTGGTGTGCGAGTCGGTGCCGACCAGGGTGTCCGGGTACGCCTGGCCGCCGCGGACCATGACGGTGCGGGCCAGGTGCTCGATGTTCACCTGGTGGACGATGCCGGTGCCGGGCGGGACGACCTTGAACTCGTCGAACGCGGTCTGGCCCCAGCGCAGGAACTGGTAGCGCTCCTTGTTGCGGCCGTACTCCAGCTCCACGTTCTGGGCGAAGGCGTCGTTGGTGCCGAACTTGTCGGCGATCACGGAGTGGTCGATGACCAGCTCGGCCGGGGCCAGCGGGTTGATCTTCGCCGGGTCGCCGCCGAGCTCCTTGACGGCCTCACGCATGGTGGCGAGGTCGACCACGCAGGGCACACCCGTGAAGTCCTGCATGATCACGCGGGCCGGCGTGAACTGGATCTCCTGGCTGGGCTGGGCCTGCGAGTCCCAGCCGCCCAGCGCGCGGATGTGGTCGGCGGTGATGTTCGCGCCGTCCTCGGTGCGGAGCAGGTTCTCCAGCAGCACCTTGAGGCTGTAAGGGAGCCGGGCCGACCCCTCGACCTTGTCCAGCCTGAAGATCTCGTACGATTCGTCGCCCACCTGCAGGGTGCTGCGGGCGTCGAAGCTGTTCGCCGACACGACAGTCTCCTTCATGCATGATTTCGCGCGTACCACCGCAATGCTGCCGTCACATGCCCGCGCCGATCCGCTAAGGTATGGCTAAGTTAGGTAAGCCTTACCGACGCGGGGCGGCAGTGCGCCTTCCAGCAGATATCTCGATGTCGAGATAACTCTAGTACATCGCCCTCGCGCGGTCATGCCCTGCCCGGGTGCGGACGCGGTCGGAGCATCGAGGTTCACCCACGTTCACTCGTGTTCACCGGTAAGGGTGATCGCCGACTGAGCCGCCCCCGCCACCGCGATACTGCTGCCATGGACCCGCACCTGCTCCGCACGTTCGTCTCCGTGGCCCGCTGCGGATCCTTCTCCGACGCCGCCCATGAGCTGGGCTTCACCCCCTCGGCGGTCTCCGAGCACATCGCGTCCCTGGAAGCGGATCTGCGGACGTCGCTGCTGACCCGGCGGCCGGTCATGCTCACCAGCGCGGGCGCCCGGCTGCTGGAACACGCCGGTCCGCTGCTGCTCCGTCTGGACGCGGCGCGGGCCGACGTCGAGCGGCTGTCGGGGTCGGGCGCCGCCCGGCTGGTGGTGGGGGCTTCCTCGCTGGCGATGACCCCGAGAATCGCCACGGCCCTGGACCGGGTGCGGCAGGCGCATCCGGCCGCCAAAGCCGCCCTGCGGATCCTCGGCCGCCGGGAGATCCCGGCCGCGGTGGCGTCCGGGATCCTGGACCTGGGGCTGGTCGACGGCCCGGCCACCCCCGCCGACGCCCTGCCGCTGCCGGAGGTGGGCCCGCTCACCGCGGTCACGGTCGCGGAGGCCCCGCTGGTGGTGGCCCTGCCCACCGGCCATCCGCTGGCCCGCCGCCTCGGCCTGCGGCTGGCCGACCTCGCCGACGCGGAATGGCTGGACGCCCCGGACGCCGCCATGCCGCTGGAGCAGCTGCGCGCGGTCGGCCGGACCGACGGCTTCCGCACCTCGCTGACGTACGAGGGCACCGACGTCCGCGGCCTCCTCGCCCTCACCGCCGCCGGCCACGGCCTCGCCCTGCTCCCCCACGCCGCCACCAAGGGCACCCCCGGCATCGTCACCGCCCCCCTGATCGCCCCCCGCCTCCTCCACCGCACCGAACTCCTCCACGGCCCCGCGGTGGACGGCCCGGCGCGGACGCTGGCGGCGGTGGTGACGGGGGATCGTCACCGGTACGGGTGAACCCGGGGCCGGATCCCCGCACACCGCGTATCGGTCGCGATAGACCTCGCGTTCCGACACCCGGTGGCGGACCGATGAGCACACGACCACCCGCGTACCCGGCCGACGATCCCGAGACCGCCCTCAAGTACGCGGTCCAGCGCATCCGGGGGTTCGACCGCGTACAGGTCATCGAGGGGTTCATCGAACCGCTGTCGCCGGCTTGGGACCACGAGAGCACGATCGCGAAGGTCCGGGAGCGCATCGCGCCCAAGGTGAACGCCCTGGGCCGCATGGCGGGATCAGGCGACCTGGACCTCCCCGGCACCCCCAACTGGTTTGTGCCGGATCTCGCCGTCGTCCCCCGGGAGCTGGCCAAAGGCGCCGGGGCCCTGCTCCCCGACCAGACTCTCCTGGTCGTCGAGGTGACCTCCGACTCCAGCGGAGACACCGACCGGGTCGTCAAGCGGCGCCGCTACGCCGAGTACGGCGCCCCGCTGTACCTCCTGGTCGACCGGCAGCAGCGCGCCCGCACGCTCTACTCCGCGCCAGGAAACCTCGGCTACACCAAGGTGGACGGCCCCCACCCCTTCGGCACCCCGCTCCCGCTCCCGGAGCCGTTCGACCTGGAGCTGGACACCTCCGAGTTCTGATGGGCGTCAGCCGCCCGCGAGGCGGGTTCTGACCAGGGTCAGGACCTCCTCGTCGGAGAGGCCCAGGGCGCGGGCCTGGTCCACCAGGCCCTGGACGCCCTCCAGGAGCCGGGCGCGGGCCGTGGGCTGGTCGCCGGTGACGACCGCACCGCGGCCTCGGCGGAGTTCGATCAGGCCCTCCTCGCGGAGCCGTTGGTAACCGCGCAGGACCGTGTGGACGTTGACGCCGAGGGATTCGCCGAGCGCGCGGGCGGCGGGGAGGCGTTCGCCGGGGCGCACGGTGCCGTCGGCGATCGCGCCGCGCACGGAGGCCGCGAGCTGGTCGGCCAGCGGGACCGCGGAGCCGGGGTCTACGCGGAAGAGCATCTCAGCCGCGCTCCCCCGCCGCCGGGCGGTCGCGCTCGATCAGGGTGTTGAGCAGGGCGGCGGCGGTGGCGGCGTCGTCCACCGTCACCGCGAACTCCCGGCCCGTGGCGAGCGTCAGGAACAGCGCGTCGCCGGAGCGGAACACCAGCGCGCTGCCGCCGCCGCGGATCCGGTAGCCCCAGCCACCGAGGCTCAGCGCGGCGGCCTCGCGGCTGGTGGCGTGTTCGATCCGGTCCAGCGGTATCCGCATCCGGGGCCGCGGGGCGAACCATGAGGCGACGACGATGCCCCGGCGGTCGACGGTCACCCGGCAGCGGGCCAGTGCCGCGCAGATCAGCCCGACGAAGATCAGCGGCGCCCCCGTCCCCGAGCCCACGGCGACCAGCACGGCGCCCGGCAGCGTGGCCACCGCCCCCACGGTGAGCAGTACGGGCGATCCGACGGTCCGCGTCCAGGTGGCCATCTCACCCTCGGCCAGCGGGAGCCGGGGCGCGGCGGTCCGCTCGCCGGGTCCGGCCGCGGACTCCGCGTCCCGGCTCGCGAGCAGCCAGCCCAGCGCGCCCATCACGGCCGCGGCCGCGAGGGCGATGCCCAGTTGCCACAGGGGCTGGGAGGCCCGGGAGGCGCGGGCGGCGTCGGCGTTGGCGAGGAGCAGGGACGCGAAGGCGTAGCCCAGCAGGCCGGACATGCCGTAGCCGAGGGCGACCGCGAACCGCTGGGCGCGGAGGCCCTTGGTCAGGCGGAGGGTGGGTACGAGGATGAGGAGGCCGGAGCCGAGAAGGACGGCGGTGACCACCGAGAGGAACGCACCCGTACCGGTGAATCCGTCGGCCCTCCCGTCCGCGCCGAAATGCGTGGCGAGCGGATCCGGCAGCCGGTCGCGCAGCCCGGCGAAGGTCGCCACCACCACGGCCCACGCCAGCACAAAGGGCAGAGCGACGACGAGCGCACGCCGTCGGACAGGACGCATATCGACCCCCTCACTTCACCAATGCTTCCCCACTTGTTTGCATACTAATAGAACAATACCGAGTGGAGGAACATCACTCCTTCAGCCTCCCCCGTCGCGTGCGCATCTCATATGTGAGATAGCCTCTTCCCTATGACTGACGACTACCTCTCACGTATCGGCAAGCTCATCCGTGACGCCCGTCAACACCGGGGCTGGACCCAGTCCCAGCTCGCGGAGGCACTCGGCACCAGCCAGAGTGCGGTCAACCGCATTGAGCGGGGAAACCAGAACATCAGCCTTGAGATGATCGCCAGGATCGGCGAGGCCCTGGACAGCGAGATCGTCTCCCTCGGCTACGCGGGCCCGATGCACCTCCGGGTGGTCGGCGGCCGCCGTCTTTCCGGGGCCATCGACGTCAAGACGAGCAAGAACGCGTGTGTGGCGCTGCTGTGCGCCACGCTCCTCAACGCGGGCCGTACGACCCTGCGGAGGGTCGCCAGGATCGAGGAGGTCTACCGCATCCTCGAGGTCCTGGGCAGCATCGGCGTCCGCACCCGCTGGATCAACGACGGCGCCGATCTGGAGATCGTGCCGCCCGCCGAACTGGACCTCGAGGCCATGGACACCGAGGCCGCGCGCCGGACGCGCAGCGTCATCATGTTCCTCGGGCCGCTGCTGCACCGGATGGACCGCTTCCGGATTCCCTACGCGGGCGGTTGCGACCTCGGCACCCGCACCGTGCAGCCGCATATGACCGCCCTGCGCCACTTCGGCCTCGAAGTGACCGCCACCGACGGGATGTACCACTCCCACGTCGACCGCTCGGTCGCCCCCACCCGCGCCATCGTGCTGACCGAACGCGGCGACACCGTCACCGAGAACGCGCTGCTGGCGGCCGCCCGGCACGACGGCGTCACGGTGATCCGCAACGCCTCGTCCAACTACATGGTCCAGGACCTCTGCTTCTTCCTGGAGGAGTTGGGCGTCAAGGTCGAGGGCGTGGGCACCACGACGCTGACCGTCCACGGCGTGGCCCACATCGACCGCGATGTCGACTACTCCCCCTCCGAGGACCCGGTCGAGGCGATGAGCCTGCTGGCCGCCGCCGTCATCACCGAGTCGGAGCTGACGATCCGCCGGGTGCCGGTGGAGTTCCTGGAGATCGAGCTGGCCGTCCTGGAGGAGATGGGGCTGGACCACGAGCGCGGCCATGAGTACCCGGCGGACAACGGCCGCACCCGGCTGGTCGACCTCACCGTCCGCCCGTCCAAGCTGCAGGCCCCCATCGACAAGATCCACCCGATGCCGTTCCCCGGCGTCAACATCGACAACGTCCCCTTCTTCGCGGCGATCGCGGCCGTCGCCCAGGGCTCGACGCTGATCCACGACTGGGTCTACGACAACCGCGCGATCTACCTCACCGAACTCAACCGCCTCGGCGCCCACGTCAAACTCCTCGACCCGCACCGCGTCCTGGTCGAGGGCCCCACCCGCTGGCGCTCCGCCGAGATGATGTGCCCGCCCGCCCTGCGCCCCGCCGTGGTCGTCCTGCTGGCGATGATGGCCGCGCCGGGCACCTCCGTACTGCGTAACGTGTACGTCATCAACCGCGGTTACGAGGACCTCGCGGAGCGGCTGAACTCCATCGGCGCCCAGATCGAGACTTTCCGCGACATCTGATGAGCCGATACGGAGTTGACGGCATGACGGGCAGCCAGGTGCTGCGGGCGCACGACCGGTCGGTGTCGCGCTGGAAGAACGGCGGTGGTCTGACCCGGGAGGTCGCCGCCGACGCCTCCGGCGCGGGTATGGAGGACTTCGTCTGGCGGGTGAGTCTCGCCGACATCGCCCGGAGCGGACCGTTCTCCTCCTTCGCCGGCGTGGACAGGATCATCACCGTCGTGGACGGGGCGGGGATGGAATTGATCGTCGACGGTGTCCCGCACACCGTCGCCGACGCGTACGAGCCCTTTTCCTTTCGGGGTGACGCGGTCACCGACTGCCGGCTGCTCGCGGGTCCCACTGTCGATCTCAACGTGATGACGCGGCGCACCCGCGCGACGGCGCACGTCCGCATGGCGCGTGAGGGGTTCTCCGTCGTCCCGCGGACCGGGGTCCTGGTCCTCGTGATCGCCTTGACGGGCACGGTGGGCGTCAAGGAGTCCGGCGTCACCCTCGACCGGTTCGACGCCGTCCTGTTCTCGGACCACGACGCCGGCACCCTGCGCGTCGACGGGGTGGCGGCGGTCGTCACCGTCACCACCGCCTCCGGCTCGCCCGGGACGTGACCCGGGGCGTCAGCTCTTGCGCAGGTCGGGGGCGGGAACCCCGATGAGCAGGCCGCGCAGGGCGTTCCAGGCCGCACGCAGGGCGCGGGTGACCGCCGGCGGGTCGCTGCCCATGATCCGCGCCCATGCCCCGCAGTCGTCGGGCAGCACGCTCACACCGAAGGCCGGGCCGGTGGTCAGCAGGGCCTCGTGCAACGTGTCGGCGACCTGCGCCGCGGGGGCGAGAGGGGTGACCGCGTAGAGCGTGGCCATCAGGTCGTACCCGCCGAACACCGCCGGGCCGGTCACCGAGCCCGGCTCGCGCGGATCCAGGCGGACGGTGTCGACCACCACCGGCTCGCCGTCGGGACGCGTGATCTCCAGGTCGCTGTACAGCAGCCGGTAGGCGTGCCGTTCACCCCGGGCCAGTCGGCCGGCCGCGATGGTCTCGCCCAGCACCACGGTGGCCGTGGGGTCGGCGGTCACACGGGTCTGCTGGTAGAAGCGCGCGTCCCGGTACGGGATCAGCGGGTCGGGCAGGTACTCGACGTAGGCGTGCGCGGCGGCGGTGAGATGGACGACCTGGGTGGCGTGGTCGAACTCCATCCGGTGCAGCTTGGTGGCGGCCTGCGTCGTCAGGTGTACGGCGGTCCCGGGGCCGCACTCGATGTCGACGCGGTTGCGGTCGGCCTGGACGATGCCGCCGCCGGTGGACATCAGATAGGTCACCGGCATGTCCGGCCGCCGCGGGTCCACGTACAACGGCCGCATGATCTGCAGCGGGGACTTCTGGTAGCGGTCGACGAGTTCGCTGCGGTCGCCGACCCGCGCGTAGCGCAGTTCGAGCAGGCCGACCTTGCCGGGGCGCCCGGCGGCCAGGGTGTCCGGAGTGCCGGTCAGGTCGAGCATCCGGGCCGGTACCCGCCGGGGTTCGTAGTGTGCGGGGTCCAGCCGCGCGGGCGCCTCGGTCATGCGGAGGCCGCCTCCTGGCCGACCCGCCGGGCGGCTTCCTGGGACAGCAGGAAGTCGGCGATGACGTCCAGGCCCTCTCCGGTCAGGGAGTTGGTGAGCACCACTGGCCGGCCCTGCCGGACGTGCTCGGCGTCCGACTCCATCCGGGCCAGGTCGCACCGTACGTACTGGGCGATGTCGATCTTGTTGATGACGAGCAACTCGCACTCGGTGATGCCCGGCCCCCGCTTGCGGGGCATCTTGTCGCCCTCGGCGGTGTCCAGCACGAACAGGAAGAGGTCGACGAGTGCCGGGCTGAAGGTGAGCGTCAAGTTGTCGCCGCCGCTCTCGAAGAGCAGCGTGTCCACCTCGGGGAAGCGCTCCAGGATCTCATCGGCCGCGGCCTGGTTCATCGTCGGATCGTCCCGGACCGCGGTGTGCGGACAGGCTCCGGTCTCGACACCGACGATGCGGTCCGCGTCGAGGATCCCGTCCAGGGTGCGCCGCACGTGGGCGGCGTCCTCGGAGGTGTAGATGTCGTTGGTGATCACGGCGGGAGTCCGGCCGCGCCCGATCAGCACCGGGACGAGCGCCTCGATCAGCGCGGTCTTGCCGGAGCCGACCGGCCCGGCGATGCCGACGCGCAGCACGCCGTCCTTCGGGCGCCGCATGAACTCGTCGTGGTCGTGGTCGTGGTGGTGGTGGTCGTGGTCGTGGTGGCGGGAGCCTCGGACCTGAGTGGGGTCGTGCATGGTGATCCTTGTCCGGAGTGGGGATGGGGTGCGCCCCGAAGGGGCGCGGGGCTGTGTCGATGTGCGGCTCCGCCGCGGCTGTGTCGATATGCGGCTCCGCCGCGTGGGCGACCAGCCACCGGTCAGCCGCAGACGATCGACGGCACCTCGCGGCACTTCCCGCGGAGCGCTCAGCTCGCGAACAGCCGTGCCTCGGCACGCTCGTGACGGCCGGCCATGATGTCGGCCACGGGGACGCATCCGCCGAGGTCGGCCAGTTCCCGGTGCAGCGCCGCCGCCACGGTCTCCTCGATCACGGGGGCGGCGCCGTGCAGCACGACCTGGGCCCGGCGGTGGTCGGTGAGCCGCAGTCGCAGGGCGGCCCCCACGAAGCTGGCCGCGAAGGCGAACAGCTCACAGGTGACCGCCTGGCGCGTGGTGAGGCCGTTCGCCGCGTGGACCACGCCGGCCACGACCGGCTGGCAGCCACGCACCGCACCGTCCCGGTGCAGCGTGCGGTACCGCTCGATCTGCGGCGTCCCGTAGACCTCGCCGGCCAGGTCGAGCAGTTGCCGTCCGGTGCGGACGGCGGCCTGCCGGGCCTCCCGGCCCAGCTTGGTCGCGTACAGCCGCCGTTCCACGGCCACCACCCCGGCCCAGTCGTCCGCCGTCACCGCGCGGTGGGTGAGGGCGAGGGCGGTCGCGTCGGCCGGCCCCGCGCTGTGCCGGAGCAGGTCGTGGAGGAGGAGCGGCAGGCCGCGCGGGGTGACCGCACGGGCCTGCTGGAAACCCTCCAGTCCGTGGGAGAGGGTGTAGTAGCCGCTGGGGAAGGCCGAGTCGGTGAGTTGGAGCCCGGTCAGCAGCGCCGGGATCGGCATCGGTTCGTTCACGCCGGGTTTCCGTTGTGTCAGACGATGTAGAAGAGCTGGTTGAGCGGGAGGCGCTCGGCCGGCTCGATGGTGGCGGGCTCGCCGTCGACGGTGACCTTGTAGGTCTCCGGATCCACCTCGATGCGCGGCAGCGCGTCATTGCGGACCATGTGTTGCTTGCCGATGGTCCGGCAGTGCCGCACCGGCTCGATCCGCCGCCCCAGTCCCAGCTCGCCGGGGACGCCGGCGGCGATGGCCGCCTGGGACATGAAGGTGACCGAGGTGCGCTGCTTGGCGCGGCCGTAAGAGCCGAACATCGGCCGGTAGTAGACCGGCTGAGGGGTCGGCAGGGAGGCGTTGGGGTCACCCATCAGGGCCCAGTTCACCATGCCGCCCTTGATGATCAGCTTGGGCTTGGCGGCGAAGGAGTTGATCGGCCAGAGCACGATGTCGGCGAGCTTGCCGGGCTCCAGCGAGCCGATCACGTCGGCGGCGCCCACCGCGATCGCCGGGTTGATGGTGAGCTTCGCCAGGTAGCGCAGCACGCGTGCGTTGTCGTTGCGGGAGCTGTCCTCGGCCAGCGCACCGCGCATCGCCTTGCAGTGGTGCGCCGTCTGGAAGGCACGGGCGAAGGACTCGCCGACCCGGCCCATGGCCTGGGAGTCGGAGGAGAAGATGCTGATCACGCCGAGGTCGTGCAGCACTGTCTCGGCCGCGATGGTCTCGGCGCGCACCCGGCTGTCGGCGAACGACACGTCCTCGGGGATGTCGCGGGACAGATGGTGACAGACCATCACCATGTCCAGCAGCTCGTCCACCGAGTTGATGGTGTACGGCAGGGTGGGGTTGGTGGAGGACGGCAGGACGTTGGGCTCGCCGGAGACCCGCATGATGTCGGGGGCGTGACCGCCGCCCGCACCCTCGGTGTGGAAGGTGTGGATGGTCCGGCCGTCGATCGCGGACAGGGTGTCCTCGAAGAAGCCGCCCTCGTTGAGGGTGTCGGTGTGGATGGCGAGCTGCACGTCGTGCTCGTCGGCGACCCGCAGCGCGTTGTCGATGACGGCGGGGGTGGCGCCCCAGTCCTCGTGCACCTTCAGACCGGCCACGCCCGCCTCGACCTGCTCGCGCAAGCCCTCGGGCAGGCTGCCGTTGCCCTTGCCGAGCAGACCCACGTTGACCGGCAGATCCTCGACCGCCTCCAGCATCCGGTGGATGTTCCAGGGGCCGGGGGTGCAGGTGGTGCCGTTGCTGCCGTCGGTGGGACCGGTGCCGCCACCGAAGAAGGTGGTGATGCCGTTGGACAGGCCCTCCTGGGCCTGCTGCGGTGAGATGAAGTGGATATGGCTGTCGATGCCGCCGGGGGTGGCGATCAGGTGCTCTCCGGAGATCACCTCGGTGCCCGGACCGATGACCAGCTTGGGGTCCACGCCGTTCTGCGCGTGGGGGTTGCCGGCCTTGCCGACCCCGACGATGAGGCCGTCGCGGACACCGATGTCGCCCTTGACGACGCCCAGGACCGGATCGAGGACCACCACGTTGGTGATCACCAGGTCCAGAGCGCCCTCGCGACTCAGCGCCGCGGGGTCCTGGGCCATGCCGTCGCGGATGGCCTTGCCGCCGCCGTAGACGGCCTCTTCCCCGTAGGAACCGGCGTTGTGGTCGTACTCGACCTCGACCACCAGATTGGTGTCGGCGAGGTGGAACCGGTCACCCACGGTGGGGCCGAACAGGTCGGTGTACTGCTTGCGCGGGATGATCGCCATCAGTGATCGGCCCCCTCGTTCTCGGTGTCGGCGAATCCCAGCTGTGCGGCGCGGCGCAGCGCGGCGCGCCTGGTGTCGTCGGCGTTGAGTCCGCCGTCGACGAGTCCGGAGAAGCCGACGAGCCGCCGGGTTCCGCCGAAGGCGACCAGTTCGACCTCGCGGGTGTCGCCGGGTTCGAAGCGCACGGCGGTGCCCGACGGGATGTCCAGGCGCATGCCGTACGCGGCCTCGCGGTCGAACCGCAGCGCGCGGTTGACCTCGAAGAAGTGGTAGTGGGACCCGATCTGGACGGCGCGGTCACCGGTGTTGGCGACAGTGAGTCCGACCTTGGGCCTGCCGGAGTTGATCTCCACGGGGTCGTCCCCGTAGAGGTAGTGGGCTCCACCCGACATGGTTCTCTCCTCGTTTCAGGCGGCGTGTCAGACGGCGTTTCAGGCGGTGTTTCCGGCGGTGTTTCCGGTCGTGCTTCCGGCGGTGTTTCCGGGGCCGATGGGGTCGTGGCAGGTGACCAGCTTCGTCCCGTCCACGAACGCCGTCTCGACCTGGAGGACGGTGAGCATCTCGCGCACCCCGGGCATGACGTCGTCGGTCGTGACGACCTTGCGGCCCAGCTCCATGCACTCGGCCACGGTGTGGCCGTCGCGGGCGGCTTCCAGGACGGCCTCGGTGATCAGGGCGGCGGCCTCGGTGTAGTTGAGCTTGGTGCCCCGGGCCCTGCGGCGCCGGGCCAGGTCGGCCACCACATAGACATGGAGCTTGTCGATTTCACGCGGTGCGAGGTTCATGGCGTCACTTCGCTTTCTCGAACGAGAGGCCCGGCCGGTCCAGGGCTGGAACGGCGGCGAGGAAAAGCCAGGTCGTCACAACGAACGGCCAGGTGAAGGGAGATCCGCCGGAAGGCTGGGCGAATGCCTGCCAGGCGGCCGTGAAGGGGACCGAGGCCACGGCGGCGAGCGCGGTGTATCCCGCGGTCCACGGAGTGCGGGTCAGGAAGGTGGCGGCCAGTGCGATGGCGACGAGCACCGCGTTGTAGCCGTAGAGCCCCTCGCTGATCCGTTCGGCGGGCAGGCCCATGGCGCAAGCCGTGAGGATCGCGGCGAGGCTGCCGCAGGCGGCGGCGACGGCGGCGCCCCAGGACGCGACGAGCAGTCCGACGAGCAGGATGAGGCCCGCGTACCACTTGTCGAGGAAGAAGACCTGCCCGAAGTTGTCGCAGAACGCATGGCCGAGTTCCGAGGCCGACAAGGTGGTTGCCCCGTCGCCGGGGAGCGGTGGTGCGGCGGCGGCAGGCGCGGTCGGCAGGGCCGGCGCCAGCACCCCGGCGACCAGGCAGAACGGGGCCGTCAGCGCGGGCAGACCGATGCGGCCCAGCAGGTGGCCGACCGCCGCGCCCAGCACCGCGCAGACCGCCGCGGCGAGGACGGCGAGCAGTGCGGTCCGCCAGGACGCGCCGAGCCGGACGACGATGGCGATGCTGGTCAGGCAACCGCAGTAGCCCTCAAGGCCGTTGGCCAGACCGTCCCGGTCGGCGCCCAGCACGAACGCGGCCACGGTGGACGCCGCCACGCCGAGCAGACCGTACACGCCGATCCGCCAACCGCCCGCGAACAGCGCGACGGTGAACAATAAGCCGGTCCACGGGCTCGCGCTGAGTGCCACCTGTGCGACGCCCCGCAGCTGCATCCGTCCCACATCGGCCGGAGCCCAGCTCCTCGGCCGCGCCGCCTGCCCTGTTGTAGGCATGCCTTCCCCCTGACGGGAATACGTGGAATTCGCCAACACCCCTTGAACCGAAAGGGGGTGGCGCTTGATCAACAACTTTTCGGAGCCTACGCCCGGAATTGCGAAAAAGGTCGACAACAATTCGTGACCGACCGGATACGCAATGGAATAGTCGCTGATGGCGCGGGTATGCATGCGACCTCGGTTATCCAAGTCTTGACTTTCATTGGGGAGCCCTTGGAACTACCGGGGTGAAAATTCGACCAAGTGGAATCGGCAAAGTCCCCCCGTACTCACCGCTGTTCCGAGCGGCCGTTCCGAGCGGCCGTTCCGAGCGGCTGTTCCGAGCGGGCGTTCCGAGCGGCTGCTCCGAGCGGGCGCGAATCCCGCAGAACGGCCGTTTCGCGGGCGCGCCCGAGTCGACTGGTAGCGGCATCCGAAAGCGACGCACTCCGACTCGGCGCGCGGCCGACCGCGCCCCCGCTCGCCAGTGCGCACCGCGAACGGCACCGTCTCGTCCCGCACCGGCACCCGCGGCCCGTCCACCTCGGCGCGGCGGAGGGCTGTTTAAATAAATTAGGAATAATTCTTGACAGGGTTTCGGCCGCGGGCCACAGTCTTCGCCGTGACGCCGACGACGCCCTGTCCGAGGGCGGCCGCGTCATGTCTCCTTCCTGCTTCCCAACCCCCGGGAGAGGCACGTGACTTCACCCCCCGCCCGCGGAGACCCCACCACCGCACCCTCGCCCGTGGCGCCGTCGCGACCGCGATCGCCGTGGTGCCGGCGACGGCCGCGGGCCCCACGGCCACGGCCGCAGGGGGCGCCCGACTACTACGAGGAGGTGCGCGATGTCGTCCACCTCGGCGAGGCCCGGCTCCTGGGCAGCCCGCTGGACGCCACCTGCGGGGTGCAGTACGACGGTCCCGACGGACGCACCGTCGTCGCCGCGCTCGGCACCGGCCGCCTGGACGGCGCCCCGCTCGTCCCGGGACGTCCGGCCCGGCTCCGGCTGCGCGGCCTCGACCCGGCCGGCCCGCTACCGGGACGCCGCGTCGGCGACCACCTACAGCGGCGCCCATCTGCTGCACTACGGGCTGCCGTTCGCCTGGAGCGCCGAGTACGACGCGGAACTGGTGGTCCTGACCCGGCGGTAGCACCCCGCCCCCGCCCGAAGTCCAGCGAAGGAGCCCGACCCCCGATGGAACAGCCCCGCCGCCACGGTGACCGCTTCACCGACCGCACGGCCGTGGTCACCGGAGCCGCCTCCGGCATCGGCGCCGCCACCGCCGAACGCCTCGCCCAGGAGGGCGCCGCCGTCGTGCTCGCCGACATCGCCGAGGAGCGCGGCACGGCGGTCGCCGAGCGGATCGCCGAGGACGGCGGCCGCGCCCGCTTCGTGGCCGCCGACGTCTCCGCGGAGGAGGGCTGGCGGCGGATCGCGGCCGCCGCCCGCGCCTTCGGCCCCGTCGACGTGCTCGTCAGCAATGCCTACACCGTCGATGTCACCCCCGCCCACGAGATGTCCCTGGAGTCCTGGCAGCGGCAGCTCGCCGTCAACCTCACCGGCGCCTTCCTCGGCTTCCGGGCCGTCCTGGACGATCTGCGCGCCCGCCGCGGAGCCGTCGTCCTGACCTCGTCCGTCCACGCCCACAAGGGCATCCCCGGCCATCCGGCCTACGCGGCCTCCAAGGGGGCGCTGCTGTCCCTGTGCGGGCAGCTCGCCGTCGAGTACGGGCCCGAGGTGCGGGTCAACGCGGTCCGGCCCGGCCCGATCCTGACGGCGGCCTGGGACCGGGTCTCCCCCGAGGACCGGGCGCGCAGCGTCGCCGAGACCGCGGCCGGGCGGTTCGGCACCCCCGAGGAGGTGGCCGCGGCCATCGCCTTCCTCGGCTCCCACGAGTCCTCGTACATCACCGGTGCGAGTCTTCTCGTGGACGGCGGCTGGAGCGTCGTCAAGTCCTCCGCATGACCACCGCGATCAGCTCGCACCAGAAAGGCAGTACGACATGACGCCCTACGCCCGCCGCGGCGTGCACGGCCAGACCGTGGAGGCCCTCGCCCGCCGCGTCCTGAGCGGCGACCTCCCCGAGGGATCCACCCTGGACCTGGTCGCCCTGCAGAGCGAACTGGATGTCAGCCTCACCGCCCTGCGCGAGTCGCTGAAGGTGCTGGCCGCCAAGGGGATGGTCGACGCCCGTCAGAAGCGCGGCACCTTCGTGCGGAGCCGTTCGGACTGGAACCTGCTCGACGCCGACGTCCTGCGCTGGCAGTTCGAGAGCGACCGCACCACCGACGCGGACAGCGCGCTGCTGCGCAACCTCGCCGAGGTGCGCGGCATCATCGAACCGGCGGCGGTACGGCTGGCCGCCGAGCGGCGCACCGACGCCGACCTCGCCGCCCTGGACGCCGCCGTGGACGCGATGGGACAGGGCGGCTCCGACGCCGCCCACGCGGTGGAGGCCGACCTCGCCTTCCACCGCGCGCTGCTCGCCGCCACCCACAACGAACTCCTCGAACGCATGGAGATGGTGATCGAGTCGGGCCTCGCCCACCGCGATCGCATCGTGCACAGCTCCCCGCACAGCGAGGATCCGGTCCCCGCCCACCGCGCCGTCCTGGACGCCGTACGCGCCCGGGACCCGCGGGCCGCCGAGGCCGCCATGCGGGCCCTGCTCGACCAGGCCGGCCGCGACCTGGACCGGATCGGCGGCTCCCCCGGCACGGGCGGCTCCTCCGGCACCGGCGGCTCCCCCGGCACCGGCGAATCCCACGACATCAGCGGCTCCCCCGACGACATGGAAAGGCCCACCGGTCAGTGAAGATCACCCGTATCGAGACCTTCCTCGTGCCACCGCGCTGGCTGTTCTGCCGCGTCGAGACCGACGACGGCGTGGTCGGCTGGGGCGAGCCCGTGGTCGAGGGGCGCGCCGAGGTGGTGCGCGCGGCCGTCGACGTCCTCGCCGGCTATCTGATCGGCCAGGATCCGCTGCGCATCCAGGACCACTGGCAGGTGCTCACCAAGGGCGGCTTCTACCGCGGCGGACCCGTCCTGTCCAGCGCCGTCGCCGGTCTCGACCAGGCCCTGTGGGACATCGCGGGCAAGACCTACGGCGCCCCCGTGCACGCCCTGCTTGGCGGCCCGGTGCGCGATCGCGTCCGGGTGTACGCCTGGGTCGGCGGCGACGAGCCGACGGAGCTGTCCGAGCAGATAGCCGCGCAGGTCGAGGCGGGCTTCACGGCGGTGAAGATGAACGGCGCGGGGGCGACCTCCCCGATTCCCACCGCGGCCGAGACCGCCGCGGTCGTGGACCGCGTGGCCGCCGCCCGCGAGGCGCTCGGCCCGGACCGCGACGTGGCCGTCGACTTCCACGGCCGCTTCACCGCCGCCGGGGCCCGCCGCGTCCTGCCCGAACTGGCCGCCCTCCACCCGCTGTTCGTGGAGGAGCCCGTCGTCCCCGAGCACGGCCATCTGCTCCCCGGCCTGGTCGCCGCGAGCCCGGTGCCCCTGGCCACCGGTGAACGGCTGTACGGGCGTACGGAGTTCCTGCCGGTCCTCGCCGCGGGCATCGCCGTCGCACAGCCCGACCTGTCCCACGCGGGCGGTATCTCCGAGGTCCACCGCATCGCCTCGCTCGCCGAGACCTACGGCGCCCAACTCGCCCCGCACTGCCCGCTCGGCCCCATCGCGCTGGCGGCCAGCCTCCAGGTCGCGTTCGCGACGCCGAACTTCCTGATCCAGGAGCAGAGCCGGGGCATCCACTACAACAAGGACGCCGATCTGCTGTCCTACCTCGTCGACCCGGAGCCGTTCCGCTTCGTGGCCGGTCATGCGCCGCGCGGCGACGCGCCGGGCCTCGGCGTCACCATCGACGAGGCGGCCGTGCGCGCGGCCGACCGCACCGGGCACGCCTGGCGCAATCCGGTCTGGCGGCACCCCGACGGCTCCTTCGCGGAGTGGTGACGGCGTGCTGGAGATCGTCACCGACCCCGCGCACGGCGGCCGCTGGACCTCGCTCCGCGCGGACGGACACGAATGGCTGTGGCGCCGCCCGGCCCCCGAGCGGGAGCGGGTGTCGCCCGGGGACGCCTTCGTGGACGCGGGCGGCCTGGAGGAGTGCGTACCCACCGTCAAGCCTCGCTGAAGCCGTCATGCGCCGCGCGCCGAGCCTCCCGCCGGACGACCGGCGCCACCCATTTGCCTCGTATGGCGTGAATGCGCCTTTCGGTCCCTAGGTCCTGTCAAGAGTGGCCCACAGCCCCTTCCGGAACTATCGTCCGCTTCATACCGTCAAGGGCTGCGGTACTCCGCTGCACGCCGACCGACTGGACGCCCTCCGTGCCCGATCCCTCCCACGCCGCCACCTGGCGCTTCGCCCTCCCGCACACGACGGCCGCCGTACCGCTGGCGCGTGCGCTGATCCGGAACACCCTGGCCGATATCGGGGCGCCCGTGGACGGTGACACGGCGGAGCTGCTGACGGCCGAGCTGGTGGCGAACGCGGTGCGGCACACGAGCGGCGACGAGCCGATAGAGCTGGTGGTGGAGCTGGTGCCGACCGGGGGCTGGCAGGTCGAGGTGCACGACCAGGACCCGAATCCGCCCGGCGGGCTGGACTCGCTGGGGCGCCCCGAGGAGCCCAAAAGACCCGACGGCCTCGCCGAGGGCGGACGCGGTCTGCTGCTGATCCGGACCCTCAGCGCCGACGCGGGCTACCGGCCGACCCCCTACGGCAAGGCCGTCTGGTTCGTCCTCCCGCCCACGGAGGGCTGAGGGCCGCCCGCCGAAAGGGCTACCGGGCGCCGAGCGTCGCGACCAGCACCGCCTTGATCGTGTGCATCCGGTTCTCCGCCTCGTCGAAGACGACGGAGTGCTCGGACTCGAAGACCTCGTCGGTGACCTCGAGCTCGGTCAGCCCGTGCCGCTCGTGGATCTCCCGGCCGACGTCGGTGCCCAGGTCGTGGAAGGCCGGCAGGCAGTGCAGGAACCTCACGGCGTCGTTGCCCGTGGCGCGCAGCACGTCCATCGTCACCGCGTACGGCCCGAGCAGCGCTATCCGCTCGTCCCAGACCTCCTTGGGCTCACCCATGGACACCCATACGTCGGTGGCGACGAAGTCCGCGCCGCGCACACCCTCCTCGACGCTCTCGGTGAGCGAGATCCGGGCGCCGGAGGTGGTGGCGAGCTGCCGGGCCAGCTCCACGATGGTGTTGTCGGGCCACAGCAGGCTGGGCGCGACGATCCGGACGTCCATGCCCAGCAGGGCGCCGGTGACGAGGTAGGAGTTGCCCATGTTGTACCGGGCGTCGCCGAGGTAGGCGTAGGCGACCTGATCCAGCGGCTTGTCGCTGTGCTCGGTCATGGTCAGCACATCGGCGAGCATCTGGGTGGGGTGCCACTCGTCGGTGAGGCCGTTGTAGACGGGCACCCCGGCGTGCGCGGCGAGCTCCTCCACGACGCCCTGGCCGTGGCCCCGGTACTCGATCGCGTCGTACATCCGGCCGAGCACCCGCGCGGTGTCGCGCACCGACTCCTTGTGACCGATCTGGGAGCCGACCGGATCGAGGTAGGTCGTCGAGGCGCCCTGGTCGGCGGCCGCGACCTCGAAGGCGCAGCGGGTACGGGTGGAGGTCTTCTCGAAGATCAGGGCGATGTTCCGGCCCCGCAGCCGTCGCTCCTCTGTCCCCGCGCGCTTGGCCGCCTTCAGCTCGGCGGCCAGATCGATCAGGCGGCGGAACTCGTCGGCGGTGAAGTCCAGCTCCTTGAGGAAGTGGCGGCCGGTGAGGTCAATCGCCATAAGGGTGGCTCCTAGGTCACGGCGAACACGTGGCGGATCAGCGGCTACGGCGGGGTGCCGCGGCCCGGAACCATGGAAGCATATACGACGCTCTGCATATATGCGGAGACGGGTGGGTGAATCCTGGCCTTACGGCTCGATGGCGAATCTCGGCCCTACGGTTCGAGGGCGAATCCTGGCCTTACGGCTCGATGGCGAATCTCGGCCTACGGTTCGAGGGCGAAACTCCGGCCCTTACGGCTCCACCGGGTCCCGCTCGACCGGGCAGCTCATGCACCGCGGCCCGCCCCGGCCCCGGCCCAGCTCACTGCCCGGGATGTCGATGACCTCGATCCCGCGCTTGCGCAGAAAGGTGTTGGTCGTCGCGTTCCGCTCGTAGGCGACCACCACACCCGGCTCGACCGCGAGCACATTGCAGCCGTCGTCCCACTGCTCGCGCTCGGCCGCGTGGACGTCCTGGGTGGCGGTGAGCACGCGGATGGAGTCCAGGCCGAGGGCCGCGGCTATCGCGCGGTGCATATGCTCCGGCGGATGGTCGGTGACCTTGAGGTCCTCGCTGCCCGCGCCCGGCTCGATGGTGTACGAGCGGAGCATGCCCAGCCCCGCGTACTGGGTGAAGGTGTCCCCGTCCACCATGGTCATCACGGTGTCCAGGTGCATGAAGGCCCGCCCCTTGGGCATGTCGAGCGCCACGATCGTCCGGGCCGAACCGGCCTCGAAGAGCCGGTGGGCGATCATCTCCACCGCCTGCGGAGTGGTCCGCTCGCTCATCCCGATCAGCACCGCGCCCTTGCCGAGCACCAGCACATCGCCGCCCTCGATGGTGGAGGGGTACGCGGCCTGGCCCTCCGACCAGACGTGGAAGTCCTCCTTCGCGAAGAGCGGGTGATGGCGGTAGACGGCCTCGTAGTGCACCGTCTCGTGCCAGCGGGCGGGCCAGCGCATCGCGTTGATCGACACCCCGTCGTACACCCACGCGGAGGCGTCCCGGGTGAAGAGGTGGTTCGGCAGCGGATTGACCAGGAAGTCATCGGGTTCCATGGCGTGGAAGCGGACGGAGACCGGCTCCGGGTACCGCTCCAGGTACTCCCGCTTGGTCATGCCGCCGATCAGCGCCCCGGTCAGCTCCGGAGCGGTCAGCTCGTCGAAGGCGGCGCGCAGATGGTCGGTGGCCAGCGGCCCGTACTCCTTCTCGTCGAAGACCCGGTCCAGCACCAGCGCCCGCGCGTCCGGCAGGGTCAGGCTCTCGGTGAGCAGGTCCCCGAAGAGATGCACCTCGACCCCGCGGTCCCGCAGCACGTCGGCGAAGCCGTCGTGCTCCTGGCGGGCGCGGCGCACCCAGAGGACGTCGTCGAAGAGCAGGGCGTCCTTGTTGGTGGGGGTGAGCCGCTTGAGCTCCAGGTCGGGGCGGTGCAGTATGACGCGGCGCAGCCGCCCGGCCTCGGAGTCGACATGGAATCCCATGCCCCCATCTTCGCCGCTCGGCGCCCATTGTGAATGCTCCGGTCCCCGTTGATGCCCGTGTCGGTCCCGGCGGGGGCGGGGCCCGGGTCCGGGTCCGCGCCCCGAAGAGGCGCGGGGCCGTGCCGATCTGCGGCTCCGCCGCGGCTGTGTCGATATGCGGCTCCGCCGCGTGGGCGACCAGCCACGACGCAGCCGCAGATGAACGACGGCACCTCGCGGCCTTCCCGCCGAGCGCTCAGCCGGCCGCGATCACCACGATCAGCACCAGCGCCACCGCGATGAACCCCAGCAGGGCGGAGACCCACAGCTGGCCGGGCTTCAGATCGATACGGCTGCCGTCCTCGGCGCCGCCGCGCCACCGGCGCCGCCGGGCCGCGCGCCGGGCGGCGCGGGCCGCCGCCTCCTGGTGCTCCCGGGACTCCTCGGCCACGCCGCCGAACAGCGCCTTCCAGCCCTTCTCGCCGAACCCCGTGCTCTGCCGGGTGCCGACGATCCGGCGCACCACCTCGCGGCCCGCGCCGTCCCCGGCCGTCCACAGGCCGGGCAGGACGCAGGCCATCAGCTCCGGCACCGCGCCGCGCCGCGCGTACGGGCGGACCAGCCCCTCGTACAGCATCAGCGCGTTGCGCACCCGCAGCCTGCGGTCGGGGTCCGGGGCCGGTCCGCCCGCGCCGCCCGCGCCGCCCGGGGCGTGGTGCGGCGGGTCGAGATAGAGCTGGGCGAGCAGCACCTTCTCGCAGACCGCGTCCGCCAGCTCCGGGCCGCGCTCGGGCGCGCGGCGCACCAGCTCGACCACGACGCGGGTGGCCCGTTCGGCGGGCAGCCCCTCGTCGAGCGCGCTCAGCAGCAGGCCGTCGTCGGCCTCCCGCAGCGCCGCGGACAGGGCCTCCCCGCCCTGGCGCAGCGCCTCGCGCAACATCCGCGCTCCGGTGACCGAGATCCGGCGCGCCCCCGCGCTCGCCGGGCTCTCGTGGGCGTGAGCGTGGCCGTGGCCGTGTGTGGTCTCGTGGGTGATCTCCGTGCCCGTCTGGTCCGCTGTCTCTTTCACCATCGACGTTCTCCTCACAGTGCCTCCAGCACCTCCCGTATTCGCGTGGCCGCCCCGGCGTCGAGCGGTTCGTCGCCGTCCTGTGCCAGCCGGGGCAGGAAGTCGCACAACACGGCCAGCTGCCGCTCGTCCCCCGCCGCCCGCCGGATCCAGCCGACCAGCGCGTCCTCTGCCGCCCCCGCCGATCTGGCCCAGGTCAGCGCGGCCCGCAGCAGCTCGGCCAGCCGTGGCCCGCACTCCGGATGGGCCGCGAGCAGCGCCGTGGCCAGCGGCCAGGCGGCGTACGGCTCCAGCTCCGGCACCTCGCCAAGACCCCACAGATGCGAGGTGCGGGTGGTGACCGCGCGCAACGTCGCGAGCAGCGCCAGGTCGCGGCGGGCCCGCCGGGTGTCGCGCAGCCAGTGGGTGAGCGCGGTCAGTACGGTCCCGGGCTCGGCCCCGGCCAGCAGCCGCACCACGCTGTAGGAGGTGGTGCGGCCGTCGTCGGCGCGGGCGAGCCGGCCGAGTTCCTCCAGGGACGCCGCGACGGAGCCCGCCGCCAGGCCGTAGCCGTGGGCGAGCGCGGCGGTCTCGCGCTCCCGTTCGTCGTCGCCGCGCACCCAGTCGTGCAGCAGCCCGTGCACGGCGGGGCGCACCTCGTGGGCGCGGGACGCCTCGGCGAGCGCGGTGGCCGCGGCCATCCGCTGCACCGGGCTGTCGGTGCGGGCCAGCGGCAGCGCCAGCTCGACCAGGCCGTAGAGGTAGTCGCGGGCGCACAGCACGCCCGCCGCGACCGCCGCGCGCACCCACACCTGGGGGCGCGGGTCGTCGCACAGCCCGCGCAGCCAACGGGCCATCGGACCGCGGAGGTTGTGGTGGGCGTCCCAGGCCTCGTGGAGCACGGCGGGCGACAGCCGCCGCCCCTCGAACCACACCGCGCGCACGGGCACCGAGGCGTCCCCGAGGTCCTCCACCCCCTCGCCGTGGACCGCGCGTGCCGTGGCGAGGCAGGCCCCGGGGCGGGCGGAGAACAGCGGGCGGCCGGGCGCGTACTGCGGATCGAGCGTGACGGCCAGTTCCCAGGCCAGCAGCTCGGCGGCCTCCGTCATGACGCTGTGCGCCGAACCGTCGAAGACGGCGAGCGCGATCCGCAGCGCGGCGGCGCGCAGCGCGGGCAGCGCGGCGGGCAGGGTGCCGGGGTGCCCGGCCTCGATGAACCACTCCCGGGCCTGGTGGGGGGCGAACGACCGGCAGTGCTCCAGCAGCCGCTCGTCGGACAGCCGGCCCTCGGCGTGCGCGGCCAGTTGCCCGGCCAGCCGGGCGGCCTCGCCGGGCCGTGGCTCGTCCAGGCCGAGCGCCTCGGCCAGCTCGGGGCGGCGGGCGGTGGCCCGCGCCGTCTCCAGCAGTCCGGCGGGGCGGTCGGCGAGCAGTTCGGTGAGGTGGCGGTCGAGGACGTCGGCGGCGGCCGGGGGCCGGTACGCCACGGCGTGACGGCGGCCGCGCAGCAACCGGTCGGCGGCCGGGCCGCCCGCGACCAGCACCACGCAGAACGCCTCGTGCTCGGCGAAGTGGGCGCGCAGCCGGGCCAGCAGCGGCTCGGCCGTGGATTCGGCCTGGTCGGCGGGGAGTTCGAGGAGATAGCCGTGGCCGCGCTCGGTCTTCTCCACGCCGGACGCCCCGTCCGGGCCGGCGTATCCCAGCCGGGAGACCCCGCCGCCGGTGATTTCGGCCAATTCGGCGAGGAGGGCGAGCCCGGTCCAGGCGCGGCCGGTGCCGGGTTCGCCGCACAGCGCCAGCAGGTGGGTGCGGCGCAGGTGGTCGCGCATCGCGGCATGCCCGGGGACGGCAAGGTGGAGCCGGCGCAGCCGGGCCAGCTCCTCGCGCGGCACCGGGCCTTCGGCCAGGGGGTACGGCGCCGGATCGGCGCACATCCGGGCGGGCCCGTAGGCGATGTGCAGATGGGCGCGGGCCTCGCGGGCCGTACGGGCGCCGCCCGGCTGGCCCGCCCCGTCCAGCGGACCGCCCTGGGGGATGTCCAGCCGTCGTCCCCACGACGGTGCCGGGGCGCTCACGTCTTCCGGTGCGCCGAGGTCTTCCGGTGCGCTCATCGCCCGCCGTCCTTCATGCCGTGGCCCCCGTCTCGCGATGTGGTGGTGAGGGGGTGCCGGTGAATGCCGGAAGCGGGCGGCGGGGCTCGTCCCCCGGCCCACCCCGCCGCCCTTCTCCGGTGCGGGGCGCTCATGCCCTGCCCGGCAGGCCGTCACCGGACAGCGGCCGGGCCGTGCGCACCCCCGTCGCTCACGGTCCCGCGCCCTGTGCCAACTCCAGGGTCGCCGGGGAACGGCGGGACGGCTGTAGCCGTTTACACAGTCGCGTCAAAACGCCGGGGAGTGCGCGCCCGCGCTCAGACTCAGTCGCGAGGGCGCGCCGGGATCTGCTCCCCCGTCGCGCGGCCCTCGGCCAGCAGCCGCAGCAGTCCGATGTCCATCACCTCGAAGCGGCGCGAGGCGGTCCGGACCACGCCCTGGCCGCGCAGCAGCCGCAACGCCTTGGCGACCGCCTCCCGGGTCGAGCCCACCGCGGCCGCGATGTCGTGCTGGGGCATCTGGAGATCGATGGTGATGGTGCCGTCGGCGCCGGAGTGGCCGGTGCGCTCGGCGAGTTCCACGAGCCGGGCCGCCAGCCGCTGCAGCACCTTCTCGGAGGCGAGTGACCGCCGCTCCCCGTCGGAGCTGCGCAGCCGGGAGCTGAACTGACGCATGATCAGTACGGTCGCGACGGGACGCGCGGCCAGGTACGCCCGGAACCGGTCGCCGGAGACCACCACCGCCTCCATCCGGCCGAGCGCGGTGACGGTGGCGCTGCGCGAGCCGTGGTCCACCGCGGCCTGGTCGCCGACCACCTCGCCCGCGCCGCGCAGCGCCAGGATCAGCCGCACCCCGCGCTCGGTCTCCACCGAGACGGTGGCCCAGCCGGAGGTGATCGCCACGACGAAGGTCGTACGGTCGTGCTCGCGCAGCACGACCTCGCCGGGGGCGTAGGCGCGGGGGGTGCCGAGGGCGAGCAGCGCGCGGCGGTCCTCGGCGGGGAGCGCGTGCAGGAAGGGCCGTCCGTCCTCGAAGAGACTCATCCGCCCTCCCCGCTCAGCTCGTCGTCGTCATTGCCTGCGGAGAACCCAGGGACCGCTCAGCACGCTAGGCAGGTGGCACGGGCACGTCAATGGCGCCGCAGCGGGTCCGTGCCGGATCCACGGCCCTCGCCGGGGTCGGTACGCGTCTCCCCGGGATCGGTACGAACGGGTGTGCGCAGCGCGGCGCCCGCGACGGCCGCGAGCGCGGCCGTCACCGCCGTGCAGACCCACCCGGCGCGCAGCGCGTCAGGACCCGGCCGCGCGGCGCCGCCGGTGATCACGACCAGCGCCGCGACGCCCAGGGCCGAGCCGCCCTGCCGGGACATCATCAGCACCCCGGAGCCGAGGGAGAGCTGACGGGCCGGAAGCAGTCCGGCGGCCGCGAACATCACCGGCTGGTAGAGCCCCGCGCCGAGCCCGGTGAGCACCAGGCCGGGCATGAACTCCACGGCGTAGCGCCCACCGCCGCCGCCCGCGAGGAGCAGCCACCACGCCGGTCCCGCGGCGAAGCACAGCCCGCCCACGATCGCCGTGGTCCGCTCCCCCAGCGCCCGTACGATCCGCCCCGACAGCATCGACACCACCAGGACGGTGAGCGGCCAGGGCGTGACGGCGAGGCCCGCATCGGCCGGGGACCAGCCCCACACCCCGGTGAACAGCAGGGTCGCGGCGAGGAGTGCGGAGGAGTAGGCGAGGAAGTAGCTCAGCAGCCCGAGCGCGGCGGCGGTGAAGGCACGGGTACGGAACAGCGCGGGGTCCACCACCGGGTCCGGGTGGCGGCGCACGTGCGCCACCGCCAGCGCGCCCAGGACCAGGCCCGCGGCGAGGAAGCCGAGGGTGGCCGGGGCGCCGTAGCCCCAGTCGGCGGCCTCGACGCAGGCGGTGGTGAGGGCCCCGGTGCCGAGGAGGACCAGCAGCGTGCCCAGCGGATCGAGGCGGCGGCGCGCACCGCGGACGGGGGCGGTGCGCGGCAGCAGCCGCAGCCCGGCCGCCCAGGCCAGCAGCACCACGGGCGGATTGATGAGGAAGATCCAGCGCCAGTCGGAGGCGGCCAGCAGACCGCCCGCCACCGGCCCCGAACTCGCCGCGACCGCGCTCACCGCCGTCCAGACGCCGACCGCCGTGGCCCGTTCGCGCGGCGGGAAGGCGGGCAGGGCGAGCGAGAGGGAGGTGGGCACCAGGACGGCGGCCGCCACGCCCTGCACCACGCGCGCCGCGATCAGCGTGCCGAGGCCGGGGGCGGCCCCGCAGGCGAGGGAGGCGAGCCCGAACAGCGCGATGCCGGTCAGGAACGAGCGCCGCCCGCCGATCGCGTCCGCCAGCCGCCCGGCCGGGACCAGCAGCGCCGCGAGCACGATGGTGTAGGCGTTGAGCACCCAGGACAGCTCGGCGGTGGAGGCCGAGCGGAAGTCCGCGCCGATCGCGGGGAAGGCGATATTGACCGCGATCATGTCGAGCACGGCCAGGAACTGGGCCGCCGACGCGACGGCGAGGATCAGCCAGCGGCGGCCGCCGGGGGCCGCGTCGGGGGCGGGCGTACCAGGAGTGAGCGCGGGCACACCGCTCCCCTGGGCCTTCGAGGAAGGGGTCGTCATGCCTGTCCAGCATCGGCCCGGGGGCACGGCGGAACGAGTGGCAGGAGTGACAGCATGCGCTACATTTCTGCCATGCGGTCCATCGCCCTCGCCGTCACCCCGGGCATGCCGATCTTCGATCTGGCGGTGCCCTGCCATGTCTTCGGATCCGATCGCCCAGGACTCCCCGACCCCTGGTACGAGCTGCGGGTCTGTGCGATCGGGCCGGGCGGTGAGGGGGCCGGTGCGCCGGTCGCCGCCCGCTCGTGGTTCGCCGCCCACACCCCGTACGGCACCGAGGAGCTGATCGCGGCGGACACGGTGATCGTCCCGGCCTCGGCCGATGTGCGCGGCGATCCGCCCCAGGAGCTGATCGACGCGCTGCGCGCGGCCCATGGGCGCGGGGCCCGCATCGTGTCGCTGTGCTCGGGCGCGTTCACCCTGGCCGCGACCGGACTGCTCGACGGCCGTACGGCGGCCACCCACTGGATGTACGCGGCGCTGTTCGCCGAGCGCTATCCGGCCGTACGGCTCGATCCGTCCGTGCTCTACGTCGACCACGGCGATGTGCTGACGGGGGCCGGGTCCACGGCCTGCATCGACGTCTGTCTGCACCTGGTGCGCGAGGACTACGGCACCGAGGCGGCGAACACCCTGGCCCGGCAGCTCGTCGCGCCCGCCCACCGGCCGGGCGGCCAGGCCCAGTACATCGAGGCGCCGCTGCCGGAGCGCACCGACGACTCGCTCGCCCCGCTGCTGCACTGGGCCGCCGAGCGGCTGCACGAACCGCTGACCGTGGCCGACCTGGCCCGCCGCGCCCACACCAGCCCGCGCACCCTGGTCCGCCGCTTCCACGCCGCCACCGGCACGACGCCGCTGCGCTGGCTCCAGGGCCAGCGGATCGCCCGCGCCCGGGAACTGCTGGAGGGCGGCGACCTGCCGGTGGACCGGATCGCGGAGCTGTGCGGACTGGGCACGGCGGCCAACCTGCGCCGCCACTTCACCCGAGCGGTCGGGGTGCCCCCACACGACTACCGCCGCGCGTTCCGCGCCCGGGAAGCGGGGACGGCCTCGGCCGTCTGAGCCCGGGGGTCGGCGGATCGTTACGCCTGCGGCGGGCTGCTTTCCCCTACCCGCCCCTTCCCGCAGCATCGATATGCGGCTCCGCCGCGTGGCAGGGGCTCCGCCCCTGGCCCCCGGACGCCCTTCGGGCGTGTCCTCAATCTCCCCCAGCTACCGCTGGGAGGTGCCCCCTGACGGGCTGAAATCAGCCCCTCCGGCGTTTGAGGAGCGGGGTCCGGGGCGGAGCCCCAGTTACGGGAAGGGGCGGGGAGGGGAGCAGCCCGCCGCAGGCGCCAAGACCCGCCGAACGCCCCCGGACCGTCGCCCCTACAGCCGTGGGTCCACCGGCTCCGACTCCAGCGCGAGCACCGCGAAGACCGCCTCGTGGACGCGCCACAGGGGCTCGCCCTCCGCCAGCCGGTCGAGCGCCTCCAGACCGAGCGCGTACTCGCGCAGGGCGAGGGAGCGCTTATGGCCCAGGTGGCGCTCGCGCAGCCGGGCCAGGTTCTCCGGGCGGGTGTACTCCGGGCCGTAGATGATGCGCAGATACTCGCGGCCCCGGCACTTCACGCCCGGCTGGACCAGCCGCCCGTCGCCCTTGCGGACGAAGCCCTGGAGCGGCTTGACCACCATGCCCTCACCGCCCTCGGCCGTCAGGTCCAGCCACCAGCGGACCCCCTCCGCGACCGACGCCTCGTCCTCGGTGTCGACGATCAGCCGGCGGGTGGGGGCCAGCAGCCGGGCGCCGTCGGCGGCCGGCTTCTCCGCCTCGATCATCCGGTCGATCAGGGCGAGCTGCTGATCGTGCGGCAGCGCGGTGGCGAGGTTGCGGCCCTGGACGGCCAGGATCTGGAACGGCGCCATCCGGATGCCGTCCAGCCCGTCGACCGGCCAGCAGTAGCGCCGGTAGGCATCGGTGAACGCGGCCGCGTCCGAGGCCCGGTCACGCTGCTTGCCGAGCAGCGCGGACACCTCGACCCCGCGCGCCTCCGCGCCCTCCAGCGCCGCGAGGACACCGGGGAAGACGGCGCGCGAGGCGGCGCCCACCGCCGCGTACTGGTGGCGCAGCAGCCCCTCGGCCTTGAGCGACCACGGCATCAACTCGGCGTCCAGCAGCAGCCAGTCGGTGTCCAGCTCCTGCCACAGCCCGGCGCGGTCGAGGCAGTCGCTCAGCCCGCGCAGTAGAACACCCGTCCGAGTATCGCCCGGCGATCCGCCCTCACCTAATGGTTTCTCACCAGGGCGGCCAGCTCCGCGATCCGCTCCGGGCCCACCCGGCAGCAGCCGCCGATGAGCCGTGCCCCCGCGGCCCGCCATGCCTTCACCCGCCCCGGGTCGAAGGTCGCCCGGCCGCGCCAGCCCCGTGCCGTGGCATCCCACTCCTCTCCGCTGTTCGGATACACCACCACCGGCTTGCCGGTGGTCTCGGCCGCGATCTCCACGGCCCGGTCCGCGTCGCCCGGCTCACAGCAGTTGACGCCGACGGCGATCACCTGGTCGACCCCCGCGGCCAGGGCGAACGCGTCCCTCAGCGGCTGCCCGGCCCGGGTGGTCTCCCCCGCGATGCTGTAGGAGAGCCATACCGGCACCCCGCATCCCTCGACGGCGCTCAGCAGCGCCGCGGCCTCATCGGCGTCCGGTACCGTCTCCAGCGCCAGCGCGTCGGGCCCGGCCGCGGCCAGCGCCTCGATCCTCGGCCGGTGGAACCGCGCCAGCTCGGCCACGCTCAGCCCGTACCGCCCGCGGTACTCGCTGCCGTCCGCCAGCATCGCCCCGTACGGGCCCACGGAGGCGGCGACCCACACCGGCTCCGCGCCCCGCTCGCCCGCGCCCCCCTCACCGGCGCCCCGCTCGCCCGCGGCCGCCCGCTCGGCGGCCGCCCGCTCCGCCCCCGTGCGCGCCAGCTCGACGCTGCGCCGCAGCAGCGCCGTGGCCTCCTCGTGGCCCACGCCCCGGTGGGCGAAGCCCTCGTAGGTGGCCTGATAGCTGCCGGTGATGAGCACCCGTGCGCCCGCCCGTGCGTAGGCGGTGTGGGCCGTCTCGAGCTGCCCCGGGTCGTCGGCCAGCAGCCGGGCCGACCACAGCTCGTCGGAGAGATCGCAGCCCTGTGCCTCCAGCTGGTTGGAGAGACCGCCGTCGAGGACGAGCGGTCCGCGCTCCAGCGCGGCGGCCAGGGGGGTGGCGGGTACGGACATCACGGGTGCTCCTGGTGGTGCGCTCAGCCCAGCTGGGCCTGGACCTGCGAGGAAATCAGCTCCAGGTGGTCGAGGTCGCTCAGGTCCAGCATCTGGAGGTAGAGCCGGGAGGCGCCCGCCTCCGCATAGCGGCCGATCTTCTCGACGACCTCGGCCGGGGAGCCCGCCAGACCGTTCTCCTTCAGCTCCGCGACCTCCCGGCCGATCGCCGCGGCCCGCCGGGCGACCTCGGCGTCGTCCTTGCCCACGCACACCACCAGCGCGTTGGAGTACACCAGGTCGTCACCCTTGCGGCCGGCGGCCTCGGCCGCCTCCCGCACCCGGCCGAACTGGCGCTCGCTGTCCTCGGGCGAGGCGAACGGCATATTGAACTCGTCCGCGTACCGCGCGGCCAGCCGCGGGGTGCGGGTGGCACCCTGGCCGCCGATCAGCACCGGCACCTTGCTCTGCGCGGGCTTGGGCAGCCCCGGGGAGTCCACCAGCTGGTAGTGGGCACCGTCGTGGCCGAAGGTCTCGCCGACCGGGGTCTGCCACAGCCCGGTGACGATGGCCAGCTGCTCCTCCAGCCGGGCGAACTTCTCCTTGGGGAAGGGGATCCCGTAGGCCCGGTGCTCCTCCTCGAACCAGCCCGCGCCCAGGCCCAGCTCGACTCGTCCACCCGACATCTGGTCGACCTGCGCGACCTGGATCGCCAGCACACCGGGCAGCCGGAAGGTGGCGGCGGTCATCAGGGTGCCCAGCCGGATCCGCCGGGTCTCGCGGGCCAGCCCGGCCAGGGTGATCCAGGCGTCGGTGGGGCCGGGGAGGCCGTCCACATCGCCCATGTGGAGATAGTGGTCGGACCGGAAGAAGGCGTCGAACCCGAGGTCCTCGGTGGCCTTGGCGACGGTCAGCAGCGTGTCGTAGGTCGCCCCCTGCTGGGGCTCGGTGAAGATGCGAAGATCCATGCCACCCATCCTGCCTCGTCACGCCGCACCACCCCACTCCCCACCCCATTCGCGGAAGGTGAGGTGCCTGAGCATGCCGTGCACCCGGTCCCGGGCCTCGTCCGCCGCGTCGATCGCCTCCACGCACTGCCAGTACAGCGCCTCCTCCTCGGTATTGGAGGCGACCCCGACCAGCGCGAAGCCCGCCTCCGCCAACAGCTCCCCCAGCGCCAGCAGCACCGCCCTCGGATCGCGCACCTCCGAGAGCTGGGCGGCCCGTAAACCGCCGCCGCGCAGCGTGGGGTGGTGCAGCGCCGGGTGGAACAGGGCGCCGCGCGCCCGCCCGCCCGCCTCGCACAGACCGCGCGCCTCCGCTCGCGCGGCCGCCGGACCGCTCACCACGAAATAACCGCCGACCGCTTCGGCCAGCGCTTGCACCTGCCAGGCTTCGGCCACGATGTCGTGCACGCTCCCGGCCTTCGCCAGGGCGTGCCGGGTGACACCGATCAGCCGCATCGCGTCCATTCCCCGCACCCCTCTCAACGGACTTCCGAGCCCGTCACTCCTCCACTACCCAGAGTGATAACTAACAGGCCGAAAAGCTAGGGGAATTCAGGAATCTGTTGACAACAGTTGCGGTGTGGATAACTTCTTCACTACGGAGAGTGACGGATCAAGGGGTTGGAGCCCCGCGCACCACCGGAGATCACGGTTCACCGCCACAGCCCCCGTTCACCGCCATAGCCCCCCGTTCACCGCGAGATCACCCATTCACCGCCAAGGCCCCCGTTCGCGGCAGGCCCCCGCCGACGCGCCCAGCTCCCGTCAGCGCCCGTACGCCGTCAGCACCCGTACTCCGTCAGCACCCGTACGCCGTCAGCACCCGTACTCCGTCAGCACCCGTACGCCGTCAGCACCCGTACTCCGTCAGCGCGCCCCGTTCACCGGAAACCGCACCTCGTTCCGGTCGATCTTCGCCGAGAGCGCCCCGAGGGCGTCGATCCCCAGCACCTCGCAGAACTGGAGCAGATACGCCAGCACATCGGCGACCTCGTCCTCGACCCGGGCCGCCTTCCCCTCCTCCTCCATCACCCGCACGGACTGCTCGGGCGTCAGCCACTGGAAGATCTCCACCAGCTCCGACGCCTCGACGCTCAGCGCCGCCGCGAGGTTCTTGGGGGTGTGGTACTGCTGCCAGTCGCGCGCCGCCGCGAAGGCGGCCAGCCTGCGCTGCAGGGCCGCCACATCCAGGCCGTCAGTTCGTCGTTCGCTCTCTCGGGACTCGCTCACGCCCCAGGTTTACCACCGTGACGGGGGCGTCCCCGACCGCCCCCGTCACGTCCCCCACCGTCCCCACGAGCCGGATGTGCCCCCGTGCGCACATCCGGGCCGCCACCCCCAGGAGCTCCCGCGCCTGCCGCCGGTCCAGACACCGGTCGAAACCGTCGGCCAGCACGGTCAGCACCTGCCGCGCGGGGAGCACATCGGCCGCCGTGTCCACGGCCAGCACACCGGGCCCGGTCAGCAGCACCAGCGCGAGCGCGAGGTACCGCAGCTCGCCGTCGCCGAGGCGCTCCACGGGCATCGCGCCGAACTCCCCCTGCTCCACCAGGGCCCGCACCACCCCGTCCGCGCGCCCCTCCGTGACCAGCCCCTCGACCGGTCCGGCGCACCCCGCCCGGACCGCCGCGACCAGCGCCGCGTGCCGCGTACCGCACTCCCGGCTGGTCCGCCGCAGCACCGCCGCCAGGTTCTCGCAGCCGCCGCGCAGCCGCCCGTCCCTCGGTGGCGCCGGCGCCCGCATCCGGTCCGGCCGCGGATCGCAGGGGAAGACCGAGCGCAGCGCGATGACCACCTGCTCGGCGGCGGCGAGCGCGAGCCGCTGCCCCTCCGTCGTGCCCGCGACCCGCAGCGGCAGCAGCGAGGTCGCCAGCCGGTCGTCGGGCAGCGGGGCGCGGGTCACCGCGACCGCGCCCGCCGTGTGCCAGGCGGCCTGCACACAGCGCCGCCCCGGGTCGCGCAGCGCCGTCTCCAGCAGGGTCTCCCCGGCCCCCGTCATCCGCTCGCCCACGATGCGCAGTTCGGGCTCGGCCTGTACGGCGACATCGACCCGTACGGGCCCGACCGGGCCGTCCACGGTGCAGCCGATGCGGAAACCGCGCCGCCCCTGCCGGTCCGGCCGCGCCCGGCGCGGGATGTACGCGGCCGGATCGCGGAACACCTCCGCGAGCCGGGCGCCGGCCGCGAGCCGCGCGAGCGCCGCGTACGCCTCCAGCACCCCGGACTTGCCACTGCCGCTCGGACCGGAGATCAGGGTCAGCGGTCCCAGCCGAAACGCGGCACGGCGGTGGCTCTTGAAGGCCGACAGCCTCAACTCGGAGACGATGGGCCGCAGTTCGGTCCTTGCGGGCAGCAGCCCGGATGCGCTCATGCTCCGGAACATATCTCTGGCACATACCGCCGAACCGTTACTCCTTCCGTATCTTCCTACCATCGGGGGATAGCCGCCGTGGCCGATGATGACCAAGGGACAGCGGATGTTCAGCGCTCGAGGAATTGAGGACGGTACGGGGGCCCATGGCTGACAGCACGTTCTGGATCGCGGCCCTCACCGGCGGCACCGCCGTCCTGGCCAGTTGGGTCACCAGCCGCGGCAACACCCGGGCCGCCCGGATCCAGGCGGACACCGCGGCGCTCGCCCAGCGCGCGGAGCGGCTGCGCGACAGCAGGCGCACCGCGTATCTCGACCTGATCGAACAGACCCACAGCATCGGCGAGTTGTACTGGGAGGTCGCCGCCGTCGAGCGCACCGGCGCGGCGGAACGCCGCCGCGCCCTCCTGGACGAGCTGGCCGAGCGGGAGCGTGACGAGTACGGCAAGATGCGCCGCTGTGTGCGCGTGGTCGAGCTGGAGGGCCCGGCCGCCGCGGCCACCGCCGCGAACGCGCTGCAGAAGGCCACCGGGCCGTTCCACCGCGCCCTGGGCGCGATGCGCTCGGACGAGCCGGAGGCGGGGCAGCGCTTTCACGCCGCGTTCAGACCGTTCTGGCAGGCCCTCACGGACTTCGTGGACGCCGCGAAGGCGGCCCTCCAGGAGGTCTAGCAAGGCGTCCCGGCGGGGCGCGGGGAGACGTCCCGACGAGGCGTGGCGGGAAGCCCTGACCAGGCGTATGGGGTGTGTTGTCAGGAAGCGGACGAGAGGGGAGGGAACGCGTCCGCGAGCAGCCGCCGGACAGGGCCATTTTGTCAACTACATGTCATTCCGGCCCACTTCGCGGCCCGTCCGCACCCCGGCCCCCGAAACTCGGACGGTGGCCGTCGGCCCGGGGCTCGAGGGGCACCATCAGCACGGATGCTGAGACACGGATCGCTTCCCTAAACCCTTTGGCGGAGTCGCCCTCACCCCCCAGGCCGATTTCCACGAGGACACGTGGTGCCGCCCGAACGGCTGTCCTAGCGTGCCCTCTTACTGGAACCTTAACTCCCCCCTAAAGGAGCGTCATGTTCGGGCGAATAGGACGGTTCTCCGTCAACCGTCCATGGCTGGTCGTCGCGATGTGGGTCATCGCGGCGGTCGGCCTGGCCATCCTTGCCCCACCGTTGAAGTCCAGCACCGACCAAGCCGACTTCCTGCCCTCGCACTACGAATCGGTGCGGGTGACCAAGCTCCAGGAGCAGGCGTTCCCGCAGCAGGAGAGCGCGGCCGCCATCCTGGTCTACCAGCGGCCGGACGGCGGAAAGCTCTCCGAGGCCGACAAGGCCGCCGTCATCAAGGCGACCAAGGGGTTCCAGGACAAGAAGTACGAGACCTTCAAGTCCGTGCTGACCACGCCCGAGGCCGTCTCCAAGGACGGCAAGATGGCGCTGGCCAACATCTACTCGACCAAGAAGGACCTCTACGACGAGGACACCCAGCAGTCGATCAAGGATCTGCGCGAGGACCGCGACAAGCTGCTGAAGGGCACCTCGCTGAAGGTCGATGTGACCGGTCCCGCGGCCTCGGGGCTCGATTCCGTCGAGTCCGAGGGTGACACCGACGCCATGATCATGATGGCCACCCTGGTCCTGATCATCGTGCTGCTCGGCGCCATCTTCCGCAGTCCGCTCATCGCGCTGATGCCGGTACTGATGATCATGGTCATGTTCATCATGGCCCAGGGCCTGATCGGCACCGCCAGCGACTGGTTCGGGCTCGAGGCCGACAGCGGAGTGTCCGCGATCCTGATCGTGGTGCTGTTCGGCGTCGGCACGGACTACATGCTGTTCCTGCTGTTCCGCTACCGCGAACACCTCCGCCAGGGCCAGGAGCCCAAGGAGGCCCTGATCAACGCGGCCTCCCGGGTCGGCGAGACCATCGCGTCGGCGGCCGGCGCGGTCATCGTGGCGTTCCTCGCCCTGACGCTGTCGACGATGGGCAGCATGCGCGCCATGGGGCCCTCGCTGGCGATCTCCGTCGCGGTGACCCTGGTGGCGGCCCTCACCCTGGTGCCCGCGGTGTTCTCACTGCTGGGAACGAAGGCGTTCTGGCCGTCCAAGGCGTGGAAGCAGGCACCCCGCAACCGGCTCGCCAACGGCACCGGCTCCCTGATCTCGCGCCGTCCCGGCCTGATCGCCACGGTGTCCGCCTGTGTGCTGGCGGCCCTCGCGGTGGGCGCGTTCGGCTTCAAGGCCGAGTTCGACACCGACAGCTCGCTGCCGAAGGACCTGGAGTCCGTCAAGGCCATGGCGGAGCTGCAGAAGAGCTTCTCGGCCGGTGAGTCCGACCCGAGCCTGGTGTACGTCAAGTCCGACGGCGGCGCCAAGCTGGACGCCGCGGCGCTGACCGGGTTCCGGAAGAAGCTGGAGGGGGTGGAGGGCGTCGGCGAGGTCTCGCCCGCCGTGCCCAACCCCAAGGGTGACGTGGCCCAGTTCAGCGTCGTGCTGAAGTACCGGCCCGCCTCCGAGAAGGCCATCGAGCTGGTGGCCGGGGAGCTGCGGGACACCGCACACGCATCCGCGCCAAAGGGCAGCGAGGCCCTGGTGGGCGGGACGACGGCGGTGCTGGGCGACATCGAGGACGCGGTCAACCACGACTACCGGCTGGTGTTCCCGGTCGCGGGCGTGGCCATCATGCTGATCCTCGGCCTGCTGCTGCGCAGCGTGGTGGCGCCGCTGTATCTGATGCTCGCCGTGGGCCTCGGCTTCGCCGCGACCCTGGGCTCGACGGTCTGGCTGTTCCAGGACATCAGGGGTGAGCACGGCCTGCTCTTCATGCTGCCGATCGTGGTCTATCTGTTCGTGGTGGCGATCGGCACGGACTACAACATCCTGATGGTGGCCCGATTGCGGGAGGAGGTCGGGAGGGGCAAGTCCCCGGCCGAGGCGGCCCGGCTCGCGGTGGCCCACTCGGCGCCGACGATCGGTTCGGCCGCCATCATCCTGGCGGGCACCTTCGGTGTGCTGATGCTGGCCAGCAACACCATGCTCCAGCAGATGGGCTTCGCCGTCGCCTTCGGCATCCTGCTCACCGCGTTCATCATGGCGCTGCTGCTGGTGCCGACGGTGACCGCGATGCTCGGCTCCAAGGCGTGGTGGCCCAACCACCGCTTCGACTCCCCCCAGGCGTCCGGTGGATCCGGCCCGGGGCGGGCCGAGGAGCCCGACACCGCGGCGACCGTACGGGTCTGATCCGCGGCCTACACGGCCCCCGAAACGCCGCGGTGGCCCTTCGCGACATGGTCGCGGAGGGCCACCGGTGGGGGGCTAGTGTCTGTCGTCAAAGGGGGCGCCCTGCTCCCGACGCCTGGCACGGCGCCCCCAGCTACCGCTGGGAGGTGCCCCCGGCTGCGTTGTCGCATCGCCCAAGTACGCCCAGTACGAGGGCGACGCTCCGCCTTGCGAGGCACCGCACCAGACTCCCCCAGCCACCGCTGGGAGGTGCCCCCTGCTCGCGGCCGGACGCCCCCTTTGCCGACAGACCCCAGGGCGGATCAGGGGCCGACCGGCCGGAACAGCTCGGCCGGGGTCCCGCCGCCATGGCCCGTCGCATGGGCGTCGAACAGGTCCCGGAAGTCCGCGTCCGGCGGCCAGAGCATGGAGTGCTGTGAGCGGTAGCACTCGATCGCCTCGTACTTGGCGGACCAGGAGGCTTCCCCGGCGGTCTCGGCCACCGGGTCCAGCAGGGTGTGCCCCTCGGGAAGCGGGGGGATGTCACTGCCCCGCAGCCCGTACGGCAGGTCCTCCCAGCACCGCACCGGGACCTTCCCGGCCAGCGCGGTGACCACCGCGTCACGGGTGCGCCGGTGGTCGATGTGGTTCCCGACCGCCGCGCTGGTCAGCACCTCCTCGGGCCGGATCCGCTCGGCCAGTTCGGCCACCGCGGCCGCCAGCAGGTCGCAGAGCTGGGGTTCGGCGGCCTCGCTGCCCTGCACCATCGGCCCGTCGACGTCGATGAGCCAGGTGCCGTCGGGCCGCCGCCGGTAGACCGCGTCGAGGAACTCGCCGTGCAGCGGGGTGGCGCCCAGCCGGGCCAGGGCCTTCCGGTCCTCCTCCCGCCGGTGCTCCATCGGCTCGGTCTCCAGGCCCCAGGTGTAGTGGAAGTACTCGGCGATGGGTGAGTACGGCAGCGGCGGGATGCCCGCGAACAGGGTGAGGACCGTGACCTCGGCGCCTTCGGCGGCCAGGTGGTGGATCCGGCTGCCGGCGGACAGCACGGCGTCGTCCAGGTGCGGGGAGACGACGAGGATGTGGGAGGGCATCAGGACCGGGACCGTTCGTCAGCGGTGGTGGACGGTTCGTATCCGGCGGTGGGCTCCGGCGCCGCCGTGGTGCGGGGGACCTGCTGACGGGCGCCGTCGGCGGCCTCCATCTCCCCGGTCTCGCCCTGGGCCATGGCGGCGGCGATGGCCGACGCGGAGCCGGGGCGGTTCTGCTGCACCCAGCCGGGGATGTTGCGCTGTTTGAGGGACCCCTCGGAGATGACCAGCGCGCCCGGGGGCACGTCCTCGGCGATCAGCGCGCGGGCGCCCGAGTAGACCCCGTCGCCGACGGTGACCGGTGCGATGAGCCCGTTCTGGCCGCCGATGCGGACGTTGCGGCCCACGACGGAGCGGTACTTCTTGCGGCCGTCGTAGTTGGCGAAGCCCGACAGGCCGCCGATGTTGCTCCCCTCGCCGATGTCCGCGTCACCGATGTACGACAGATGCGGGACCTTGGCCCCGGCGCCGAGCGTGGAGTTCTTGATCTCCACGAACGTGCCCACCTTGGCGCCCTTGTCGAGCCGGGTGTCGGGGCGCACATACGCGTACGGACCGACCTGCGCCGACGGGCCCAGGGCCGCCTGGTCCAGCACCGAGCTGGTGACCTCGGCACCGGCGCCGAGCTCGGACGTGGACACGGTCGAGTAGGCCCGCACCCGGGCGCCCGCGCCGAGCCGCGAGGCGGTCACGGTGGACCGCTCCACCAGCGCCCGCTCGCCCACGGCGGTGTCCCGCAGCTCGGTGTCCGGACCGATCACCGCGCCGGTCGCCACCGAACTGGAGCCGAGGACACGGGTGTTGGACAGCACCATCGCCCCGGCGGCCAGCCTGGCGCCGACGTCGATCCAGGCCGTCCCCGGGTCGGCGATGTCGACCCCGGCCGCCAGCCACCGGCGATTGATCCGGTCGCGCAGCACGGCCCGCACCCGGGCCAGCTGGATCTGGTCGTTGGCGCCCAGGATGTCGTCCGGGTCCTCCGCGACCGTGATGCCGACGCGCAGATCGTGCGCGGCGAAGTGGTCCAGCACGGTGGCCAGGTACTCGCCGGTGGTGCGCCCGTTCGCCAGCAGGTCGTCGAAGGCGGCGCGCAGGGCGGTGGCGTCGAACGCGTAGACCCCGGCGCCCACTTCGCGCGGCCGGCCGCCGGCCGGGCCGTCGCCGGGCTCGCGGCGGTCGCCCCGGTCCGGCGGCAGCAGGGCCTGGTACTCGCCCACCTCGGACCGCAGCACCAGGCTGTAGCCGGTGGTGTCCGGCAGATGGCCGGACAGCAGGGTCATGGCGTTGCCCGCCTTCTCGTGCTCGGCCACCAGCCGGGCCAGCGTGTCGCCGGTGAGCAGCGGCGCGTCCCCGCAGCTCACCAGGATGGTCCCGGTGAAGTCCGGGAGTCGCCGCACGGCGGTGAGCAGGGCGTGCCCGTAGCCGCCCTGGTGCTCCTGGACGACGGTCTCCGGCGCGGGCACGGGCGCGGGCACGGCATCGGCGCGGTGGGCGGCGAGGTACGCCTCGACGTCCGCCCGCTGGTGTCCGGTGACCACGACCGTGCGCCGCGGCGCGAGTTCGGCGACGGCGTCGAGGACATGGCCGAGCATGGCCCGGCCGCCGACCTCGCGCAGCACCTTCTGGGGGCCGGGGCCCATGCGCTCCCCGTTCCCCGCGGCGAGCACCACGGCGGCCAGTTCCCGGGCGTGCTCCTCCCGGGCCCGCTGTTCCGGGTCGCCCCCCGGCCCGGAACGCCATTCGCTCTTACTATCGAGTATCTTCTGGGAAATCATCTCAATCAGCCCCTCCTGAAGTGGATCAGGCCGCCCGGACTGCATTTCGGACAGCGTGCCGCAGGTCTCAGACAAGGGCGAAGCAGACAGGCCCGCAAGGGATGTCCAGAACCCTTGGCAGGAAGCTGACTGTGCGCTCGACCGCTCTGCCCGGCCTTCCTAGCATCGAATTCACCACATGACGTCAACCGGCCATCTGAGGCGTCCGGATGGCGGAAGAGGAGTTATCCGTGAGCGTCTCTCGTCCGGGCCGTCCAGGGGGAATTCCGGAGAATGCGCGACCGCTGCACATCGCGATGTTCAACATCCCGGCGGACGGTCATGTGAATCCGAATCTCGCGCTCTGCGCGGAATTGGTCGAGCGGGGCCACCGGGTCAGCTTCTCCATCGACGAGGGACATGCCGAGGCGGTCCGGGCCGCCGGGGCCGAGCCGGTCCTCTACCGGACGACCTTCCCGGACGCGGGCCGCGGTGAGCGGTTCCCCATCACCGATGTGATCGCGATGTCCTCGCTCTTCCTGCGGGAGGCGGTCGCGGTGCTGCCGCAGCAGCTCGCCGCGTTCGAGGACGACCGCCCCGACCTGGTCCTCTACGACTACGCCGCGCTGTCGGCCCAGATCCTGGCCAAGCGCTGGGGCGTCCCGGCGGTGCGACTCTCCCCGACCAGGGTGTCCAGCAACACCTACGAGCGGGATCTGGCGCCGTTCTACGCCTCGGTGGCGGACGACCCGGCGTGGCTGGCCTACCGGAAGGAGTTCCAGCACTTCCTGGACGAGGGCGGGATGGACCTGACCATCGAGGAGTTCCTCTACGTCGGCCGGGCCGACCACTATGTGGTCACCATCCCGCGGGCGTTCCAGGCCGACGCGGACGAACTGGGCGACGCCTACACCTTCGTCGGCCCCGTGGTGCGCGACCAGGGCCTCCAGGCCCCCTGGAAACCGCCCGCCGACGGCCGCCCGGTGCTGCTGATCGCCTTCGGCTCGATCGCGCCCGAGGTGCCCGAGGTGCAGCGGATCTTCTTCGAGTGCGCGGAGGCGTTCGCCGACGGGCCGTGGCATGTGGTGATGTCGATCGGCAGGCATCTGGACCCGGCGGACTTCGGGCCGCCGCCCCCGCACATGGAGCTCATCCCCGAGGCGCCGCAGCTCCGGGTGCTGGCCGAGGCGGCGGTGTTCATCACCCACGCGGGTATGGGTTCCACCATGGAGGCGATCCAGTACGGGGTTCCCATGGTGGCCGTGCCCATGGGGTTCGACCAGATGGAGAACGCCCGGTTGATCGACGAGCTGGGCATCGGCGTACGGACGCCCTTCGAAGGCGTCACCGGCGAGGAGCTGCGGGAGGCCGTGGAGCGGGTGTCCGCCGACCCCGGGGTGGCCCGGCGGCTGGCGGAGCTGCGCGCCGAGATCCTCGCGGAGGGCGGCGCCCCCGCGGCGGCCGACGCGATCGAGGGCGCGGCGCGGCGCGCACGGGCCTGACGCGTGTCCGCGTCGGGGACGGCCGCCGGGGCGGGACCGGCGCGGGAGTCGCGCCGGGCCGCCCTGGCCGCCTTCGTCTGGGCGGTGGTCTTCACCGCGATGCATGTGTACTGGTTCGCCGGGGGCCGGTTCGGGCTCGGCGACGCGCCCGAGGTGGTGCCGGAGGCCACCACCACCAGCGACCGGATCCAGGGCGCCGTCATCACCGGAATGTTCGCGGTGGGCATCGTGCTGCCGCTGGCGCTGACCCGGCCGTGGGGGCGGCGGATCCCCCGGTGGGCGGCGCTGTTCTGCCTGTGGACCGGCGCCGCGCTGGTGGCGGTGCGCGGGGGCGCCGGGCTGCTGGACACGGCGCTGCGCGGCACCGGCCTGGCGCGGAACGGCCTGACCGGCCTGACGTACGAGCAGATCACCGGCGACGCCCACCCGTCCGCGTACACCATCTGGTCCGGGGTCTGCGTCGACGCCTACTTCGTGCTCGGCGGGATCCTGTACGGCCTGACCGCCCTGCGGCTGGGCCGGAGGGCCCGCCCCGGGCGGCCCGTCACGGCAGAGTGACCACCAGCGCGGCGTGCGCCAGCCCCGCGCCGAACCCCGCCAGCAGGGCCAGTCCCCCCGAGGGCAGCGCCCCGCGGTCTCTGAGGGCCTCCATGGCGAGCGGGACGGACGCGGCGGAGGTGTTGCCCGCGGAGGTGATGTCGTCGGCGACCACGACATGCGGCGGCAGGTCCAGGGCCTTGGCCACCGCCTCGGTGATGCGCAGATTCGCCTGGTGCGGAACGAAGGCGGACAGCTGGTCCGCCGTGACACCCGCCTGTTCGAGTGCGGCGGCCGCCGTGCGCGGCACCTCCCTGATCGCCCAGCGGAACACCTCGGACCCGGCCATCCGCATGTACGGCCAGGGGCGGTCCGCGTCCCGGGCGGCGGTCCAGGGCTCCTGATGGGCGATGAGGCCGTGCCGCTCCCCGTCGGAGCCCCAGGCCACGGAGTGGATCCCGGGTTCGGCGGCGGGGCCGACCAGCACCGCGCCCGCGCCGTCCGCGAAGAGGAAGGCGGCTCCCCGGTCGTCCGGGTCGACGATGTCGGTCATCCGCTCGGAGCCGATCACCAGCACCCGGCGGGAGGTGCCCGCGCGGATGAGCCCGTCCGCCACGGCGAGGGCGTAGCAGAAGCCCGCGCACGCGACGTGCACATCGAAGGCGGCGGCGGTCCGCGCGCCCAGGGCCGCGGCCACCTGCGGCGCCGCCGCCGGGGACTGGTACAGGTAGGACATCGAGGCGAGCAGCACGGTGTCCACGTCGGCGGGGGCCACGCCCGCGTCGGCCAGGGCCTTGCCCCCGGCGTGCGCGGCCATGGTGATCACCGTCTCGTCCGGCCCGGCGTAGCGCCGGCTGACGATGCCCGACCGGCGCCGGATCCAGGTGTCGGAGGAGTCCAGACGCGCGCACAGCTCCTCGTTGGGCACGGTACGGGCGGGGCGGTAGCCGCCGAGGCCCAGGATGCGCGCCCCCGCCCCGCCCTGACGTCCGGTCATGACGGGCCTCCGCCGACCCGTACCAGGGTGCCGTCCACGTAACTCTGGCGGCAGGTGCCCCGGCGCACCTTGCCGCTGGTCGTCTTGGGCAGGGTGCCGCGGCGGATGACGACGACGTCCTCGGCCTCGAGCCGGTGGTCGCTGCGCACCCGCTCACGCACGGCGCTGACCAGCGCGTCGTGACCGGCCGCGCGCAGCGCCCGGCCGTCCGCCTCGATCACCACGACCAGGGCCTCCCGGTCGCCCCGGTCCACCGCGAAGGCGGCCGCCGAGGCGGGGCGCAGCGCGGGGTGGCTGCGCTCGGCGGAGTACTCCAGGTCCTGCGGGTAGTGGTTGCGGCCCTTGACCACGAGGAGGTCCTTGAGCCGTCCGGTGACATACAGCTCGCCGTCGCGGACGAAGCCGATGTCGCCGGTGCGCAGGAACGCCCCGGCGTCGGCGTCGTCGGCGATCCGGGCCCGGAAGGTCTCCTCGCTCTCCCGCTCACGGCCCGCGTAACCGGCCGCCACGCAGGGGCCGGTGGCCCAGATCTCGCCCACCCGGTCGGGGCCGGCCGCGCGGCGGGTGGCGGGGTCCACGATGCGCACGCGGGTGTCGCCGATGGTGCGGCCGCAGCTCACCACGGGGATCGCGGCGGCGTCCGTGGTCTCCGTGACCCGTCCCTGGCCGAGGTCGGTGGGCGACAGGGTGAGGGCGCGCGGCGGTTCGCCGGGGCCACTGCCGCTGATCTTGAGGGTGTGTTCGGCGAGTCCGTAGCCCGGCGAGACCGCCTGGGGGTCCAGGCCGTACGGGGCGAACGCCTCGGTGAACGCCCGGACGGTGTGGAGCCGGACGGGCTCGGCGCCGTTGACGGCCGCCCGCCAAGCGGACAGGTCGGTGCCCGGCGCCGGGCGTGCCTCCCGTACGCACAGGTCGTAGGCGAAGTTGGGGGCGGCGGCGTGGGTGCCGCCGAACCGGGAGAGGGCCTCCAGCCAGCGGGCCGGGCGGCGTACGAACGCCTCGGGGCCCATGAGGTAGGAGGGGATCCCGGCCCACAGCGGCAGGACCACGCCGAACAGCAGCCCCATGTCGTGGAAGAGCGGGAGCCAGGAGACCACGGTGCCGCCCTCGGCCGGCCACAGGGCGTCGGTCTCGGCGGCGTTGTGCCAGAAGTTGCGGTGGGTGACCATCACGCCCTTGGGCGTGCCGGTGGAGCCGGAGGTGTACTGGAGCAGCGCCACGTCGTCGAGTCCGGCGGCGGGCAGGGGCTCCCCGGCCGTCGCCGTCCCGGGCCATTCGTCGGTGGCCAGCAGTTCCAGGCCGCGCAGCTCGGGGGCCCGGGGGAAGTCGGCCAGCAGCCGGTCGCGGGTCTCGGCGGTGGTGAGGACCAGGGTGGTGCCCGAGTCGTCGGCCACGGAGCGCAGCCGGCGCAGCGCCTGGCCGTTCCTGGGCACCTGCACGGGCGCCCCCATGACCCCGGCGGCGGCGCATCCGAGCCAGGCGCGGACGAATTCGAGGCCGGTGGGGTACAGCAGTACGGCGCTGCGGCCGTGCGTGTCCCGGCGGCGGAGTTCGGCCGCGCGGCCCAGGGCCTGGCGCAGGAGTTCCGCGTAGGTGACCCGGTCGTCCGGGTCCTCGCCGTTGCGGAGATAGCAGTAGGCGAGGTCGTCCGGATTCTCGGCGGCGCGCCGGGCGAGCAGGGCCGGCAGGGACATCAGCTTTTCGGGGTCATGGCCGACAGAAGTCATGTCCATCCTTTTCAGCGGTGGATGGCTCCTGTATAGCCGGGGGCACCGGGCCCCTCAAGGCCGATATCACCATGCTGCCAATATCACGGAATACCGCTCGGTAACAATTCCTGACGGTCATTCCACGGCCATTCCGTGGCCCTTCAATGCCGTATCAGTTCCGCCCGCTTCCCCGTGAGATGAGGAAAAGCACTTTCAGGCCGATCACTCCGGAGATCACCAGCAGGTGATAGCCGAGCAATTGGAAGAGCCCTATTCCGGGAACGACCACCGGGCCACCGTCGATACTGAGCAGGATCACCGACATGACCCCGCTGGTGGCGGCGATGAAGGTCAGCAGGATCTCATGCACCAGCGACCTGATGTACGTACGGTCGCGGGCGTTGGCGAAGAGCCGCACCCCGACGCCGAGGCGGCCCTGTTCGAGCGCGCTGGTGACCCGGTCCAGCCGCCGCGGCAGTCTGCGCAGCAGTTCCCAGGCCGCCATCACATCGGTCGGGCTGATCAGCTGGCCCAGCGGTTCGCCGCCGGTCCGGGCGAAGCCCCCGTCGGCGAAGGTCCGGGCCTCCTCCACCATGACGAAGCCCGGGGCGATGAGCATCAGGGTGCCCTCGAGGGTGCCCAGCGCCCGGAAGACGGCCGCGACCTCGGGCGGGATGGTCAGCCCGTGCCGCTGGACCAGCCGGAAGAGGTCGGTGAAGATCTGCACGCTGGGGGTGGAGCCGGGGGCGAAGTAGCGGGACAGGAAGCGGCCGAGCTCCCGCTGCAGCCGCTGCTCGTCGATCTCCTCGGGCCGGGTGACCACTTCCAGCAGCGCGTCGCACAGGGCCGCCGGATCCTGGCTGTTGAGCGCGAAGAGCAGGGACCGCAGACCGGAGCGGACCTGGGCGTCGACCCGGCCGACCGAGCCGAAGTCGATCACGCCGACGGCGCCGTCGTCCAGCAGCAGGATGTTCCCCGGGTGGGGGTCGGCGTGGAAGGTGCCGTCGGTCATCACCTGGTGGAACATGTTGACCATCACCTTCCTGGCCAGCGCCAGGCGTTCCTCCGCGGTGCCCTTCAGGACCGCGGCGGCCGAGCCGATGGGGGTGCCGGAGAGCCGCTCCATGACCAGCACCTGCTCGCCCGACCACTCCTCGTACACCCTCGGCAGCCGGATCCCGGTGCCCTCCGAGCGCCGGCTCCAGGCCGCGCTCACGGTGGCCAGGTTGGCCGCCTCGATACGGAAGTCCAGCTCCTCGCGGACCGAGGTGGCGAATCCGTCGGCCAGGTCCACCACCCCCAGCGCGCGGGCCCAGCCGGCCCGCCGCTCCAGCGTCCTGGCGAACCGCAGGATGATCTGGAGGTCGCATTCGGCGACCTCCCGGACCCCCGGGCGGCGCACCTTGACCACGACCTCCTCGCCCGAGTGCAGCCGGGCCGCGTGGACCTGCGCGATGGACGCCGCCGCCAGCGGCTCGTGGTCGAAGTGGGCGAACGCCTCCTCCAGCGCCACGCCCAGCTCCCGCTCCAGGGCCTCCCCCACCACCGGCCAGGGCTCCGGGGAGACCTGGTGGTGCAGCCGCCCCAGCTCGGCGATGAACGCGGGCGGGAGCAGGTCCCGGCGGGTGGACAGCACCTGGCCCAGCTTCACGAAGGTCGCGCCGCCCTCCTCCAGCGCCAGCCGCAGCGGTCTGGCCATCCGGCTGGACCCCGGCCCCCGGCCCACGGTGGGCACCGCGCCGTACCGGCCGGGGCGCAGCCCGTGCCGCATCGCGATGGACACGATGTGCCAGTAGCGGCGGGTGCGGGCCACCCGGGACCGCACCGACCGCACCCAGCCGCGCGGTCCGCCCAGCGTGCCACTGGGCGCGACCACTTCGAGGACGGCCAGGAAGCCGGTGGTCACCACCAGCGTGGAGCCGAACTGCACCCCGGTGAGGATGCCGCGCTGCTCGGGGCGCTGCATCAGCAGGCTGAAGACGGCCAGGCCGACCACGCTGACCAGCCCGGCCAGCAGGGACCGTACGATCCCGATGCGCAGGCCCAGCAGCCTCCGGGCGCTGAACACGAACGCCATGATGAACGCGCTCATCACCAGGAGGGCCAGGAGGAACTGGGCCAGCTTCATCACTGTGTGGGGTCCTTGGAGTCCTTCGGGCTCAGCGTGCGGCGGCCCGGTGGTAGGCGCGGGCGGCCATCGGGGCCACCACGATCAGCAGGCAGCACAGGATCAGGCAGCCCGCGGCCAGCGGATGCTGGGCCGGCAGGGCGTCGCTCACCACCGTGGAGGGGTTGCCCCACAGGTCCCGGCAGGCGCTCACCACGGAGCTGATGGGGTTCCACTCACCGATGATCTGCATCCAGCGCGGCAGCCCGTCGAGCGGTACGAAGGAGTTGGACAGCAGCGCGAACGGCAGGACCATCAGCGAGGAGATGGTGTTCACCGCCTCCGGGCTGCGCACCACCAGACCGATCAGCGCGCCGATCCAGCACATGGTGAAGCCGAGGAGGAGCAGCAGGCCGAACCCGGCGGCGGTCTTCACCACGCCGTGGTGCGCCTTCCAGCCGATGAGCAGGCCGACCACCGCCATCACCAGGCAGCTGAGCGCCGTCATCGCCATGTCCGAGACGGTCCGGCCGAGCAGCACCGCGTAGCGGGACATCGGCAGCGACCGGAAGCGGTCCACCAGCCCGTTCTTGAGGTCGTCCGCGACACCGGCGGCGCTGGTGCCCACGGCGGAGAACATCACCTGGGTGAAGATGCCCGCCATGATGTACTCGCGGTAGTTGCCGCCGGGCACCGACATCGCGCTGCCGAAGAGATAGCCGAAGATCAGCACCATCACGACGGGCGCGATGGTCACCCCGATCAGCTTCTCCGGCACGCGGGCGATGTGCTTCATATGACGCCCGGCCAGGATCCAGGTGTCGGTTGCCAGTTCCTTCATGCTGCCGTCCTCCCCTCGTCCTCGTCGGACTCCCCGGCGCTGCTGCGCCCGGTCAGCGCGAGGAACACGTCGTCCATGGACGGCCTGCGCATGGCGAAGTCCGTCACCTCGATTCCCTTGCCGCGCAGCGCGGTCGCCGCGTCGGCGATGGAGTCGATACCGGAGCCCACCGGCACCGACACGCTGCGGCCCTGGTCCCCGACCACGGGCTCGCCGACCGCGACGCGCTCCAGCAGCCCGGTGACCTCCGGGACCGTGGCCGGGTCGGCGAGGCTGACCTCGAGGCGCTCCCCGCCGACCTTGCGCTTGAGCTCGTCGGGGGTGCCGTCGGCGATGAGCATCCCCTTGTCGATGACCGCGACGCGGTCGGCGAGCTGGTCCGCCTCCTCCAGGTACTGGGTGGTGAGCAGGACGGTGACGCCCGCGTCGACCTGCTCGCGGACCATGGACCACAGGGTCATCCGGCTGGTGAGGTCCAGGCCGGTGGTCGGCTCGTCCAGGAACAGCACGCCCGGGTCGGCCAGCAGGCTCGCGGCCAGGTCCAGCCGGCGCCGCATACCGCCCGAGTAGGTCTTGGTCTCGCGGTCGGCGGCGCCGGTGAGGTCGAAGCGCTCCAGCAGTTCCTCCGCCCGCCGCTTGGCGTTGGCGCGGCCGAGGCGGTAGAGCCTGCCGATGAGGACGAGGTTCTCCCGGCCGGTCAGCCGCTCGTCCACGGCCGCGTACTGTCCCGCCAGGCCGATGCGCCGACGGACGTCCAGGGGCGCCTTGACGATGTCGTGGCCCGCCACCGTCGCCCGGCCGCCGTCGGGCGGCAGCAGCGTCGCCAGGATCCGTACGGTGGTGGTCTTCCCGGCTCCGTTCGGTCCGAGGAGGCCGAGCACGGACCCGGCGGGCACCGTGAGGTCGACGCCCTTCAGCACCTCGTTGTCGCCGTACCGTTTGCTCAGGCCCTCGGCCTCGATCGCCACGTCCATGTTCTCTCCTGGAAAAGTCGCCGGTGTGTGCGTGGTCGGGGCGGCGCCGTCATCGGTCGATGCCCGCGAGACCGCGGGCGCCGCGGCGGCCGGTTCCCCGGGAGACGGCGAGCGGATCCCAGCGCTCGTCGCGGTCGGGCAGCAGGTCCGTGTCGCCCAGCACGGCACCGTCGTGCACCTCGTGGATCAGCCGGCGGCCGACGATGGCGGAGGCGCAGGCGATGCCGCCGACGGCGACACCGGTGATACCGCTGCCGTAGCGGGTGTTGGCGCCCACCACGTGCAACCCCTCGACCTGGGTGCGGGTGTCGGGCCGGACGCCGACGCCACCCCAGTCCGCCAGGCCGAAGGGGGTGCCCCCGGTGGACAGGGTGTAGCGCTCATGGGTCAGCGGGGTGGCCGCCTCGAGGTGGGTGATGTGGTCCCGGAAGGGGCCGATCGCCCGCTCGGCGGCGGTCAGCATGGCCTCGGTGAACTCTTCCTTGCTCTTCCGGTAGGCGCCGTTACGGCGGTAACGGGTGCCGTCGGCGGGCCCGGTGGTCACGCCCCAGCGGTCGTACTCGGGCGGGCAGAGCGTCATCACCTGGAAGTTGCTGTGGCCCGGCGGGCACACGGCGCGCCCCTCGGGGTCCTTCCGGGAGGCGAAGGACAGGAAGAGGAAGGAGACCGGGTCGATGTCGCCCTCGGCGAGCCGCCGGTAGTAGGTGTCGATGTCGTCGTCCGCGTACCACCACAGATTGGCGTTGCGGCGCTCGGGCAGCGGCCGGTCCAGGGCGACGTACAGCGTGGCGAACGGCAGCCCCATGGCCGCCTCGCGGGTCTTGGTCACCAGCTTGGCGGGGAAGTGCTCGGCGCCCACCAGGTCGAGCACGGTGCGGCGGTAGTCGGCGTTGGAGACCACCAGCGGGGCGGAGAAGCTACGCCCGTCGGCCAGCCCCACCCCGGTGACCTTGCCGCCGTCGACGAGGATGCGGGTCACATGGGCCCGGGTGAGCAGGGCCCCGCCGTGCGCCTCCAGGGACTCCACCAGGCCCGCGGCCAGCATCTGGCCGCCGCCCTCGGGGTAGTAGGCGCCGCGCACGTAGTGGTCGGTGACGGTCGCGTGCATCGAGACGGTCGCCTGGTCCGGCCCCATGCCGTAGTTGGGCGACTGGGCGGCCAGCACGGTCCTGGCCCGCGCGGAGAGACCGCAGTGGTCGAAGAGCCTGGACAGCGGATGGCGGCCCCACTTGAGGGTGACCGGCGTGCGCGCGACGAGGTCGGCGACGGTCAGCTCCTCCCCGGACAACAGGGCCGAGCGCATCTCGGCGCCCAGGGCCTCGCAGATGTCCAGGAAGGTGTCCAGGCCCGCGGCGTCCTCGGGCAGCGTCTCCTTCAGGCGCTTCCGGTAGCGGTCCCAGCCGGCGGGCATGAACATCGAGGTGCTCGGCAGCACGATCTCGTCGAAGCCGTCCTGGTCCATCTCGCGGTAGGTGATCCGCTTGTCCAGGCCGAGGCCGCCGAGGATCGCGGGCAGCACCCCGCCGGGTCCGCAGTCGCCGAGGTAGTGGACGCCGACGTCGAACTCGTAGGCGCGGCGGCGCCGGAACACATGGCTGTTGCCGCCCGCGACGTCATGCTGCTCGAGCACCAGGACCCGCCGTCCGGTCACCGCCAGATAGGCGGCGCAGACCAGGCCGCCGATGCCGGAGCCGACGACTATCGCATCCCAATCATCCCGGTTCGTCATGCTGGGGATCCCATCTCTGTCTCAATCGCCGTAACCGTCGCAGCAATCGGGGCCGCGGTCCCGGGCCGTGACCGGAAGCTGCCACCCACACCTTTCGCCCGTACGGCGCCGTGCGGCCGGTGGGTCCGCTTCCGTTCGCTCACCTTCGCCGTCGCCTTCATCGCAGCCGCAGCAGTGCGCAGGCGACGGCCCCGTCGCGGTCCACCGAGGTGATGACCGCGACCTTGCCGGAGGCGTCCGTGGCGTCCTCGGCGGTGGCGAGGACCGCGACCACCTGGAAGGCCGCCGCGGCGGCCGAGGTGTCCCCGATCGGCTCGGGATGCGGCACCCAGCGGGGCTCCACCGCGCCGAACAGCGCCTCCAGCACGCCCCGTTCGGCCACTCCGGCGGTCCCGGCGGGGGCGGACGGCGAGACGGCCCACACCTCGGCCGGGGTCACCCCGGAACGCCGCAGCGCCCGCTCCACGCACCGGGTCAGCGCGGACGCCGGCCCGTCCGGACCGGCCACCCCGGACTCCACCAGCACCACTTCGGCCAGGCCCGCCGCCGCGTCCGGCGCGTCGGCCGGAACCAGCCGCAGCACGGCGCAGCCCTCGCCGAGCACCACGGCGTCGGCCCGCTCGTCCTCGCCCCGGGTGTGGTGCTCCAGCCAGGCGCGGGCGGCCGAGTGCTCCTCCACCGCGCCGACCAGCACACTGCCCGCCCGGCCCGAGGTCAGCAGCCGCCGTCCGTAGTGCAGCGCCTGGAGCCCGGAGGCGCGGCCCGCGGCCACGGTGGCGTTGGGCCCGCGCAGCCCGTACCGGATGGCGCACTGCCCCGAGGCGCAGTTCATCACCGTGTTGGGGAACTGCGAGGGGTCGACGTAGAAGGGCTTCTCCTGCAGGAAGGTGTCGCGGGTGTGGTCCATGATGGACTGCGCGCTGCCGGTGTTGGTGCCCAGCACCAGCGCCACGTCGTCCCCGCCCGAGGCGGGTCCCGGGTCGCCGTCCGTGACCTCCCGCAGCAGCCGGTCCACGGCCGTGACGGCCAGTCCGGTCACCCGGTCCATGGACCGCGTCCCCTTGCGTCCCAGCACCTCGCGGATGACGAAGCCCGGCACCAGACAGGCTCGTTCGCCGGGGCCCGACCACTCGGCCGGGTCGAGTTCCACCGCCGTGCTCCGCCCGGACCGCAGCCCCTCGACGAAGGCGTGGCGCCCGATCCCGTACGGCGACACCGCCGACCAGCCCGAGATCACGGGACCGCGCACCGCGGCAACCATGGCCGTCACAACCGATCCACTCCTTGGGGAATCCACGCGGGTCCCGGCGGCCGCGCCCCGGGAGCCCGCTCACAGATAGAAGACCGCGCGGTAGCCGGGCCAGCGGGCCGCCATGGCCCCGGCCGGTACCGTGCGTACACCGGGCAGCAGGCCGGACGTGGCGTCCGGGCCGTACGCCCGCAGGTCCTGCTCCTCGATCCACACGCCGACCCCGGCCGCCAGCAGCACGTCCAGGCCCTCGCCCGGGTTGTTGACCTGGGTCAGCTCCCGCTTTCCCAGGCGCGGTACGGGCGTCCGGGCGGCCCGGACGGCGTAGCCGACCGCCGGGCCGCGCAGCAGGACGTCCAGGCCGCCCAGGTGGCGGTGGAACAGATAGGCGCAGTAGAGGCCGTCGGAGAACTGGGTCTCCACCGCGCCCCGGTAGGCGCGCTCCACGATGGCCAGTGCGCGCCGCTCCTCCTCCGCCACGGTCACATCACTCCCAGGTAGAGCGTCTTGTCCGCGGCTGCCACATGCTCGGCGAACCGCGCCGGGGCCCGTACCGGGACCTCCGGGATGTGGTCCACCGCGCCGCGGTCGTCGCTGCAGAACCGGCAGGCGTACCAGCGCAGCCGGCCGGGGAAGGCGGTGAGCATCTCCCGCGCCAGCAGGCTCGTGGACGGGTAGTCCACGGACCATGCGGCGAGGTTGCGGGGCTTGCTGTCGCCCAGCCCCCGCTGGGTGAGCATGGTGGCGTAGCCGCACGCCCAGATCTGCACCGTGGCCCCGTCCTCCAGCATGGCCTGCGCCAGCCGCAGCACGCTGGTGAGCAGGTCGTTCTCGTACGGCGCGCCCATGACCGTCAGCAGCACGTCCGAGCGGGGAACCGTCGTGGTCCTGGCCATCTCAGTGCCACACCACCCGGACGCCGGGGGCGAGCACGCGGGCGGAGACCTCCGGCATGCCCACCACCCGGGCCTCGGGGATCAGCCGGTCCGCGGGCAGACCGCGCTGGGCGAGGGAGAAGTCGTCCACCCACACCTCGCCGCCGGCCTCCATCAGGGCCCGCACCTCCGCCGAGTCCTCCGCCGGCTCGCGCACGGCGGCGGTGACGGCGTCCTGCACCAGCACCAGCTGCACCGGGTGGCCGGAGAGGGCCAGGGTGCGGGCGTCCCGGACGAACGCGCCACAGGCGGCGCCCGCCCAGGGGCCACGGCTCTCGATGAGCAGATGAGGGGGGTTGGGGACCGGTGGGTCTTCTCGCGTCATGATGTCCATGCCTTCAGCCGACCGTCGTGCCGTTCACGGCGTGGCCAGCATCGCCAGGGCCGGGGCGGTGTTCCAGGCGGGCGACATGATCCTGCCAGTGCTCCCGCCGCCCATGGAGCACGAACTCGATCAGATCGGCCGAGGTCACCGCGCCGTTGAGCTGCCGCATCCGGTTCCGTGTGGCGGCCGTACGGGCCGCGATCCGGGGGTCGGAGGCGACGAAGGACACGGCGTCCCGCAGCCGCGCCGCGGTCGCCCTGTCCAGCGGAACGTGCCGCCCGAGCCCCAGGTCCACCACGCGCTCGGCGTTGATGTGCTGGTCGTTGACCTGCGGGACGGCGACCATGGGGACCCCGTGGTGCATGGCCTCGAGCACCGAGCCCATGCCACCGTGGGTGATGAAGGCCGAGGCCCGCTCCAGCACCGCCAACTGGGGTACGGAGCGGTGCCGTTCGACATTGGGCGGCAGCGGGCCGAGCAGCGCGGGGTCGAGGGTGCCGGTGGCCAGCACCACATGCCAGGGCGTGCCGGTGAAGGCGGCCACCACCTCCCGGTAGAAGGCCGGCCGACCGCTGCCCGCGGACCCGAGGGCCACCAGCAGCACCGGCCGGTCGTCCTCGGGGGCCCGCCACTCGCCCTGGTGCCCCCGGTCCCCGATGCAGGGGCCGACGAAGGCGTAGCGCCGGTCCACCGCGTCCCCGTCGATCTGGAACTCCCGGGGCATCGGCACCAGACAGCGTTCGGGCAGTCCGGTGTAGTCGTCGATGGACAGGTCGATACCGGCCTCGTCCAGGAACGCGCGGAATTCCCGGCGGTACTCCGGCCAGCGCGGATCGTCCGCGAAGAACTCGTCGAACATCTCCTGGCGGGCCCGGCGCTCCTCCGGGCCCGCCGCGGACACATGGGTGGAGGCCAGGCAGATGACCGGGACCTGCCAGCGGTGGGCCAGCAGCCGGCCGGTGAGCGCGCCGAAGTCGTGCAGCACCAGCTCGGGCCGGTCCGCCTCGAAGGCCCGGAGCTGCCCGGGGAGGATGGCGATCGCCTCGTCGAGCGCGAGGCGGGACATGGCGACCGGGTCGTCCGAGGGCCAGTCCTCGACCCGGTCGGAGGCGGGCAGCGTCGTCTCGTACGGCACCAGGGTGGCGCCGGCGGCCCGCACCTGCGGGCCGAACTCGGCGGGTGCGGCATAGCTCACCCGGTGCCCGCGGCGCACCAGTTCGGCCACCGTGCCGAGCGTGGGGTTCACATGGCCGTGGGCCGGGATGTTGAAGAACGCGATATGGGCTGTACGTCTGTCACTCGGGTCCATGGGTGCTCCGGGTCAGTCTCTGGTGACGACGACGGGGAGCCGGGAGGCGCCGATCATGTCCGAGGTGTCGAGGAACTCGATGTCCGCGTCCGGCACCACCCGGATGGAGCGGTAGCGGTCCAGCAGCAGATTGAAGGCGATCCTGCTCTCCAGGCGGGCGAGCGGGGCGCCGATGCAGTAGTGGATGCCCTGGCCGAAGCCGACGTGCCGGTTGTTCTCCCGGTGGATGTCGAACCGGTCGGGGTCCGCGAAGGCGTTCGCGTCGCGGTTGGCGGAGGAGATCCACACATGGACCAGCTCCCCGGCCGGGATGATCTCCCCGCCGATCTCCACGTCCTCGGCCGTCATCCGGACGAAGTTGCTGAACGAGGGCCGGGTGCGGACGACCTCCTCGATCGCCTGGGGCACCAGGGAGCGGTCGGCGCGCACCTCGCCGTACAGCTCGGGGAAACGGTCGAAGGTCAGGACGATGTTGCTGATCAGGGCCGCGGTGGTGGTGATCCCGCCCATCAGCAGGACGCCCGCGAAGCCCACGATCTCCTCGTCGTCCAGCGTCCGGCCGTCCATCTCGGCCTGCACCAGCGTGGTGATCAGGTCATCGCGCGGCTCGGCGCGGCGCCTGCGGATCTGCTCGAACATATAGGTGTTGAGGGACTTCAGCCGCATCGCGGTCGCCCGGTGCCCCTCGACGCCCTGATTGCTGGCGTGCAGCAGATTGGCCCATTCCGCGAACAGGTGGGCGTCCTCGCGGGGGGCGCCGAGGATGTCGGCGATGACGGCCACGGGGAACGGGAAGGCGAAGTCCGCCGCGATGTCGAAGTGCTCCTTGTCGCCCACCGCGTCCAGCAGCCCGGTGGCGATCTTGACCAGCTTGGGCTCGAGACCGGCTATGTAGCGGGCGCTGAACGCCTTGCTGACCAGCATCCGGAACTTCCGGTGCCGGGGCTCGTCCATCGCGGCGATGTTCCCCTTGAAGAAGACGTCGTAGTCCTCCTGGGGCGGCGTGATGTCGGACATGTCGTTAACGAAGACATCGGTGTTGGACATGATGTGCGTGACATCCTCATGCCGGAACACCGACCACTGGAAGGTCTGCTCGTTGTAGCTGACCGGCTCTTCTCGCCGCATCCTCGCCAGCCAGTCGAAGAAGTGGGCGTTCGCTTCGGCGGCCTGCGGGGGACGCACGGCGTCACTGGTCGTCATCGCGTGTCTGCTCCTTATGAAGTTTGGTTACGGGTCTACTGGGCCGCCGCACCGTGAGCGTCCGGTCCGGGGCCGTCCATTTCCTCGAGTTTCGCGGCCAGGATGCGGCCGATTTCCGCCAGCGGACCGGGCTTCATCAGGTCCGTGTGCTGCCGGTCGACTTCGCGCGTCTCGATCCGCCCGCCGACATAGGGGCCCCAGGTGGCCGGGGTCGGGGAGATGTCGATCTTGTCGAGCGTGGCCACGACCAGCAGGATGTCTCCGCTGAACTTGTCCGGCAGATGGGTGTTGAACAGCTCGCTGTTGTTGGCGTAGATCCTGGTGATGGCCTCGATATGGCGGCCCTCGAGGGTGGCCATGGCGCTGCCGAGACGCTGTAGCACCTCGGTCACCCGCTCATGGGTGAGCGGTCCGCTTCCGAGGTAGCGGCGGTCGTAGCCGACCCACCGCAACAGGTCGGCCAGCACGTCCTGTTCGTCGATGGGCGGCATCTTCTGGTTCGGGTAGGTGTCCAGCACGCCCAGCAGGTCGGTCTCCTCGCCCAGCGCCTCCAGACGGGCGGCCATGGCGTGGGCGATGACCCCGCCCGCCGAGTAGCCGACCAGCCGGTAGGGGCCGGTGGGCTGGACGGTGCGGATCTGCCGCACATAGTCGTCGGCCATCTCGGCGATGGTCGAGGGCAGTCGCTCGCCGTCGTCGTCCAGGCCGCGCGCTTGCAGACCGTAGACGGGGTACTCCTGGCCCAGGTGCTTGATCAGCCCGGAGTAGCACCAGCTGAGGCCGCCCGCCGGGTGGACGCAGAAGACCGGGGGACGGGTGCCGTGCGGGCGCAGCGGCAACAGCACGTCCAGCGGCTGTCCCCGGTCGTCGTCGTCCAGGTGGACGGCGAGTTCGGCGGGGGTCGGGGCCTCGAAGAGGCTGCGGATGGTGAGTTCGACGCCGAACGTGGCGTGGATGCGCTTGAGCAGCCGGGTGGCCAGCAGCGAC
>NZ_JANIAA010000034.1 GCF_024505145.1 Streptomyces rugosispiralis
CCGACGGACCCCGCCCGGACGGGACTTGGCGGGAGCCCGGATCGCCGGGCGGGGGCGGCGGGGCCGGGGCGGGGCCGTCCGTTCCCTCTCGGCCATGGAGTTATCCACAGGGCTTTCCGCGCGTGTCACCCACGCGTACAACGGTGTCACGCGGGTGTCGGACGGCACTCTCGACTCTGGGGGGCACCTCATGCAGCGACGCGATGTACTCAGGCTCTCCGCGCTTGCGGGCGCGGCGGGTGTGCTGACACTCGATCCCATGACCTTCACGCAGGCCGACGCGGCAGGCGCGGCCGACGGTCCTGAGCAGACCAAGACCCTCAGCGGTCATCTGCCCACCGGCGCGCCCGACTTCGTCTACGTACCGGTCGAGGTGCCGGGCGGCGTGCGCGAGATCGCCGTGTCGTATTCGTACGACAAGCCGACCGTCCCGGCCGGCACCCAGGGCAACGCCTGCGACATCGGCATCTTCGACGAGCGCGGCACGGAGCTGGGCGGGCGCGGCTTCCGCGGCTGGTCCGGCGGGGCCCGTACGGAGTTCGCCATCAGCGCCGAGGAGGCCACCCCCGGCTATCTGGCGGGCCCGGTCAAGGCGGGCACCTGGCATGTGGTGCTGGGGCCGTACACGGTCGCCCCGCAGGGCCTGGACTACAAGGTCACCGTCACACTGCGGTACGGCGCGCCCGGCACCACCCCGAGGTCCGTGTACCCGCCGCAGCGGGCGAAGGGCCGGGGCCGCGCCTGGTACCGGGGCGACTCGCATCTGCACACCGTGCACTCCGACGGCAAGCGCACCCCGGCCGAACTGGTCGCCGCCGCCCGTGCCGCGGGGCTGGACTTCATCACCACCACCGAGCACAACACGACGTCGGCGCATGCCGCGTTCGAGGGCCTGTGGGGCGACGACCTGCTGATCCTCACCGGTGAGGAGATCACCACGCGCAACGGGCACGTGGTCGCCCTCGGCACCGACCCCGGCGTCTTCATCGACTGGCGCTACCGCGCCCGGGACAACCGCTTCGGCCAGTTCGCCCGCAAGGTCCGGCAGGCCGGCGGCCTGGTGATCCCGGCCCATCCGCACGGCACCTGTGTCGGCTGCAACTGGAAGTTCGGCTTCAACGAGGCCGACGCGGTCGAAGTGTGGAACGCGGACTTCACCCCCGACGACGAGGTCACGATCTCCGAGTGGGACAACACGCTGGTGGCCGCCGCCCGTGGCGACGGCCGCTGGCTGCCCGCCGTCGGCCACAGCGACGCCCACCGCGAGCCCCAGGTCGTGGGCCTGCCCCAGACGGTGGTGCTCGCCGACGACCTCTCCCGCACCGCCGTCCAGGAGGGCATCCGGGCCGGCCGCAGCTGGATCGCGGAGTCCTCGAAGATCGACCTCACCTTCGAGGCGGTCGGCGGACGCGGCAAGCACGCCGGAATCGGCGAGCGCCTGAAGGTCGGCGGCGCGGAGGAGGTCACGGTCCGGCTGAAGGTCTCCGGCGTGGGTCCGGGCTGCTCGGTGCGGTTCATCACCGATCAGGGCCAGCTCTACGGAACCCCGGTCCCCGCCTCCGGTGAGCTCACGGCCGAATGGCGCACCACGCCGTCCTACGCGGCGTACGTCCGCGCCGAGGTCCGCCGCGCCCCGGCGGACGGCGGGGCATCGGGCATACCGGGCCCGATGGCGGCGATGACGAACCCGATCTGGCTGGGCGAGCGCTGACGGCTCCCTGACCGCGCGGCGCGGCGGGCGGCGTCAGAGGCGGCAGCTGATCTCCATACCGTCCTCGATGGGGAAGCTGACGTTCTGGTAGCCGTTCGCCGGGTCGCGTACGTAGTCGAGGTACGGCCGCATGGGGCCCTCGAACTGGTCGATGTCGTCGGCCACGACGAGGGCGCCGGGCCGCAGGCTCGGTTCGAGCATCCGCAGCACGGGCAGGCACAGGTCCTTCCAGCCGTCGAGCAGGACCAGCTCCAAGGGGCCCTCGAGGCCGGCGAGGGTCTCCCGGGCGTCCCCCTCCAACACGGTGATCAGGTCGTCGAGCCCGGTCTCGGTGAAGGTGCGGCGGGCCGCGGCGATCTTCTCCTTGCTCATCTCCGTGGTGACGACGCGCCCGGTGCCGTTGTCCCGCACGGCGGCGGCCAGATGGAGCGTGGAGATCCCGTAGGACATCCCGAACTCGACCACCGTGGCCGGACGGATGGCCCGCACCAGGTTGTAGAGCAGCTTCCCGCCATCGGCGGAGATCGGCATATAGATCCCGGCCGCGGCGTCGGCGAGTTCCTGCGGGGCCATTTCCAGCGCGCCGGGCGGAAGCTGCGCCTGGGCGGTCTCGTCCTGCTCGGCCAGCTTGAACATGTGGCTGATGGCGGCCTCGACCCGGGGGTCGGCAAGGGTGTGAGTGAGTGTCATGAAAGCTAGAGTAGACGCAACGTTGCGTCTCGTCTAGTGCATATGGGGCTGCCCCTGATCGATCGAGGAACGGGGGGCCGGCCGTCCGGTCAGTTGGGGCGGCGTGCCGCGCGGACCCGGCGGCCGCCGTCCACCACCAGGTCCGTGCCGGTGACCCAGGACGCCTCGTCCGAGACCAGCCAGCGGACCGCACGCGCCACGTCCTCCGGTTCGCCGATACGGGCGAGCGGGAGCGTCGCGGCGATCTCCTGTTCGCCGGGCTCCCAGACGAAGCGGGCCATCTCGGTGCGGATCAGGCCCGGCGAGACGGCGTTGACGCGGACGGAGGGGGCGAGTTCGGCGGCGAGCTGGCGGGTGAGGCGGAGGAGGGCGGTCTTGGTGGTGCCGTAGGCGCCGACGTCCGGACCGACGCCGTGGGTGCCCTCGGTGCAGATGTTGACGACCGCCCCGCCATGCTCGCGCATCCAGCCGCGCCAGGCCGCCTGGGTCAGCCGCAGCGGGGCCTCCACGTTGACCGTGAAGGCCGTGCGCCAGGCGAGCGGGTCCGCTGCCATCAGCGGGCCGAGCGGCGCGTTGGTGGCGGCGTTGTTGACCAGGATGTCGAGACGGCCGAACTCGGCCAGGGCGCGGGCCACCGCCGCCTCCGGATGGGCCGGGTCCGCCACGTCCCCCGGGCAGCCGATGGCGCGCGGACCGAGGCGGCGTACGGCGTCGGCCAGCCCCCTCGGGTCCCGCGCCGTGACGCACACCGCCGCACCGTCCGCCGTCAGCGCCTCCGCCACGGCGAGCCCGATGCCCCGTGAGCCGCCCGTGACCAGGGCGGCCCGGCCGACGAGGGAGCCGCCTCCCCGCAGTCCGGTGGGTCCGGAGGGTTCAGTGAGTTCGATGGGTTCGGTGAGTTCGATGGGTTCGGTGAGTTCGATGGGTTCGGTGAGTTCGATGGGTTCGGTGAGTTCGGAGGGTCCGGAGGGTCCGGAGGGTCCGGAGGGTCCGGAGGGTCCGGAGGGTCCGGAGGGGGCAGCGGGGGCGGCAGGGCCGGCGGGGCCGCCGGCCCCAGCCCCCTCACGTCCGCTGCCGGGTCCGGCGGGGCTGTCGGACCCACCGCGCCCGCCGCCCCCGGCCGCAGCGTTCACCACCGTCTCAGCCCCTCGTGCTCACCGTCTCCGTGTCGCGGCCCGACCGGAGCACCCGCCCCGGTACCGCGCCGGTGATCTCGTCGTCCCGGATGGTCTCCGTGCCGCCCACCCGGACGCTCACGATGCCCGTCGCGCGCGAGTCCAGCCGGGGGCTCTCGCCCGGCAGGTCGTGGACCAGCCGCGCCTGGCCCGCGTCGATCCGGTCGGGGTCGAAGAGGACCAGGTCGGCGTGGTAGCCCTCGGCGATCCGGCCGCGCTCGCGGAGTCCGAGCAGCCGCGCCGGATCGTCCGTCAGCATCCGCACCGCCCGCTCCAGGCCGACCAGCTTCCGTCCGCGCAGACAGTCGCCGATGAAGCGGGTGGTGTACGGGGCGCCGCACATCCGGTCCAGATGGGCCCCGGCGTCCGAACCGCCGAGCATGACGTCCTCGTGCTCCCAGGTCTGCCGTCGCAGCTCCCAGCTGGCCGGGTCGTTGTCGGTCGGCATCGGCCACAGCACCGTACGCATCTCGTCCGCCGCGCAGATCTCCACCAGGCAGTGGAACGCCTCCTGCCCGCGCTCGGCGGCGATGTCGCGGACGACGCGCCCGGTCAGCCCGGCGTTGGCCGCGCTGTAGGTGTCGCCGATGACGTACCGCCCGAAGTGGGTGAGCCGCCGGAAGACCCCGGCCTCGGGGCTGCCCGCGCGGCGCAGCATCTCCTCCCGTACGGCCGGGTCGCGGAGCTTGGCGATCCGTTCCGGGATGGGCAGCCCCAGGATGTCGCCCCAGCCCGGGATGAGGTTGAGCGCGCAGAAGGTGCCGAGCGACATGTTCATGGGGGTGAGGATCGGCATCGTGAGCGCGACGATCCTGCCGCCCGCCTTACGGGCGCGTTCGCTGGCCTGGAGCTGGCGCGGCACCCGCTCGGGGACGGCCGCGTCGATGGTCAGCACGTTCCAGTTGAGCGGGCGGCCGGCGGCCGCGCTCATGTCCACCAGCAGCTCGATCTCCTCGTCGGCGAACTGGTCGAGACAGCCCGCCACGATCGCCTCGATCTGCGTCCCCTCGTGGTCGCCGACGGCCCGGGAGAGCGCCAGGAGTTCCCGGGGCTCGGCGTGACGGGAGGCGACCGGCTGTCCGTCCCCGTCCGAGTGGGTCGAGGACTGGGTGGTGGACAGCCCCCACGCCCCCGCGTCCATCGCCTCGTGGAACAGCCGCAGCATCTCCGCCAGCTGCGCCGGGCTGGGCTGCCCGCCGATCGCGTCCTCGCCCATCACATGGCGGCGCAGTGCGCAGTGCCCCACCATGAAACCCGCGTTGACGGCGATCCGGCCCTCCAGCGCGTCCAGGTACTCGCCGAAGCCGTGCCAGTTCCAGGGCGCGCCCTGCTCCAGCGCCACCAGCGACATGCCCTCGACCCGGCTCATCATCCGCCGGGTGTAGTCGGCGTCGCCGGGCCGGTCGGGGTTGAGCGGGGCGAGGGTGAACCCGCAGTTGCCACCGGCCACGGTGGTCACGCCGTGGTTCATGGAGGGGGTGGCGTACGGATCCCAGAACAGCTGGGCGTCGTAGTGGGTGTGCGGATCGACGAACCCGGGCGCGAGGACGAGGCCGGTGGCGTCCTCGGTGGACCGGGCCGGTTCGGTGACGCCCCCGGGCTCGGCGATGGCCACGATCCGGCCGTCCCGGATGCCGACGTCGGCGACGTACGAGGGCGCGCCGGTGCCGTCCGCCACGGTGGCGCCCTTGATCAGGTGGTCGAGCACGGGTTCAGGTCCCTTCTCGCGTGTGCGGCAGGCGGCTAAGGCCTGCGGCTGCGGCCGACGGCTACGGCCTGCGGCTGCGGCTGCGGCCGACGGCTACGGCCTGCGGCTGCGGCTGCGGCTGCGGCTACTGGGTGGCGGCCTGACGGAAGCGGGTCGTCCGGTGCACCGGGTCAGTGTCGATCTTCGGGATGACGTGCTCGCCGATGAGCTTGATCGTGTTCATCGTGTCCTCGTAGCCGATCCCGATCGGCAGCCCGAACGACAGCTGGTCGGCCCCGGCCTGCTCCCACCGCTTGCACTGGCGGAAGACCTCGTCCGGGTCGCCGCAGATCATCAGCTCCTCGGCGATGAGGAGTTCGATGATCTCCTCGGTGTACTCCGGCAGCAGTTCCGGCCACTGCGGGATGCCTTCCGGGCGGGGGAAGGTGTCGTGGTAGCGGAAGAGCAGCGACTGCAGGTAGTTGAGCCCTCCGCCGAGCGCGACCTCGACGGCCTTGGCGTGGGTCTCGGCGCAGATCGCGGTCGAGGTGACCATCACGTTGTCGTTGACGAAGCCGCCGACCGGCTCGGCCTCCTTGATCGCGTTCTTGTAGGAGTCGAGCACCCACTCCATGTCGGAGACCTTCTGGATGGAGAAGCCGAGCACGCCGAGGCCCTTCTTGCCCGCCATCGCGTACGAGGGCGGCGATCCGGCCGCGTACCACATCGCCGGGTGGGCGGCCCCGTACGGCTTGGGCAGCACCTTGCGCGGGGGCAGGGACCAGTGCTTGCCGGTGAAGCCCTGGTACTCGTCCTGCAGCCACATCTTGGGGAACTCGGCGATCGTCTCTTCCCAGATCTCCTTGGTGGCGTTCATGTCGGTCACGCCCGGCAGGAAGCCGAGGATCTCGTGGCTGCCAGCGCCCCGGCCGGAGCCGAACTCGAACCGGCCGCCGGAGAGGTGGTCGAGCATCGCGACCTTCTCGGCCACCTTGACCGGGTGGTTGACCTGCGGCAGCGGGTTGAAGATGCCGGAGCCGAGGTGGATGCGCTCGGTGGCGTGGGCGAGATAGCCGAGGAAGACGTCGTTCGCGGAGAGGTGGGAGTACTCGTCCAGGAAGTGGTGCTCGGAGGCCCATACGTACTTGAAGCCCGACCGGTCGGCCTGGATGACGTACTCGGTCTCCTCGACGAGCGCGTGATGCTCGGCCTCGGGGTCGGTTCGGCGTCGGCTTTCGGGGACGTAGCCCTGCACAAAGAGTCCGAATTCCATGGAGGTTCACCGCCTCAGACGAACGTCGATCTGACGGATCGTCAGATTTTGATTGACTCTGGCACCGCGGGCACGGACCGTCAAGGCCCGTGGATAGCCGGGCCGGGCGGGGTCGGGCCGGGCCGGAGGGGCCAAAGCCGGGCCGGGCGGGATGGGGCCGGAGGGCCCACGGGGGTGTCCCGGCGGGCCTTTCCCCTCCCCGCCCCTTCCCGCTACCAGGGGCTCCGCCCCTGGACCCCGGGAACCGAGGCCCCGGCGCCGACGCGACGGATGACCGGGCGGACACCCGCGCACATCCGGGTCGTCCGGGCCGGATCCGGACGGAACCCCGGGCACGCGGGCGGAACCCCGGACCCGCGGGCAGATGACCCCGCGGACACCCGCGCACATCCGGGGCGCCCGCACCAGACCCGGGCGGAGTCCCGGGTTCGCTCCGTCCCTGGGCCCCCGGGGGCGGTGAGTCGGCCGTCGCCGTCGTCGGCCGACTGGTCGGGGGCTGGGGTGGAGCCCCAGTTGAGGGGAGGGGCGGGGAGGGGAAGAAGCCGTCGCGGGCCGTGCGGTCGGGCGGGCACCCCTAGAAGACCGAGACACCCGTCAGCCAGCCGCCGTCGACGACGAACGGCTGCCCGGTGATGTACGAGGAGTCCTCCGAGGAGAGGAAGAGCGCAAGACGCGCCACCTCCTCCGGGCGGCCGATCCGGCCCAACGGCACCAGCTTTCGGTAGAGCTCGTCGACCGCCGCCGTCGCCTCCGTGGTGTCCGCTTCCCGGTCGAGCTGGGCCGGGTTGGTCATGGGCGTGTCGACCGCACCCGGGCACATCGCGTTGACCCGGATGCCCTTGTCCGCGAGCTCCATCGCGGCCACCCGCGTCATCCCCACCACCGCCGCCTTCGTCGCGGCGTACGCGGTCAGCAGCGGCATACCGGACAGGGCGACGTACGAGGCGGTGTTCACGATCGTCCCGCCGCCCGCCGCCGCCAGCTCCGGCACGACCGTCCGCATCCCCAGGAACGTGCCGACCTGGTTGACCTGCACCACCTCCAGGTACTCCGCCAGCGGGGTGCCGACCAGCTCGTTGAAGCGGAGGATCCCGGCGTTGTTGACCAGGCCGTCCACCGAGCCGAAGGCGTCCTTCGCGGCGGCGACGGCGGCGGTCCAGTCGTCCTCGCGGCCCACGTCCAGATGGACGAACCGGGCCCCCTCCCCCAGCTCCTTGGCCAGCGCCTCGCCCGGCTCGTCCAGTACGTCGCCGAGGACCACGCGCGCACCCTCGGCCGCGAACAGCCGCGCCTCCTGCTCGCCCTGTCCGCGCGCCGCCCCGGTGATGATGACGACCCGCCCGTCCAGCTTGCCCATTCCGTTCTCCCTAGTCATCACTAGTCATCGCCAGTCATTCGCTGGTCATCGCCAGTCATTCGCTGGTCATCGCCAGTCATCGAGGTGCGGAGCGACATCGGCGGCGAAGGCCGCCATCTGGTCGGTCAGTTCGGTGTGGCCCCGGCAGCGGAACCGCACCTGGATCTGGTCCACCCCCATCGCGGCGTACGCGCGCAGGCTCTCGGCCAGCCGTTCCGGCGCGCCGGTGAGGGTCCGGCGCCCCACGTCCCAGCCGGGTTCGCCCACGTACAGCGGCTCGGCGATCGCGCCGATCTCGGCGGGCTCGTCGATCCCCGCCTCCTCGCGCAGCTCGCGCAGCCGGGCGAGCTGGCCCGGCAGCCGATCGCGCGGATCGCCCTGCGGCAGCCAGCCGTCACCCCGGACCGCCGCCCGGCGCACCGCCGCGGGCGAGGAGCCGCCGACCCACAGCGGGGGCCGCGGTGTCTGGACGGGGCGCGGGGCCTGCCCGAGGTCACTGAACGCGAACCGCTCGCCGCGGAAGCCGGGGAACTCCTCCGGCCCCAGCGCCGCCTTCAGCGCGTCGACCGTCTCGTCCAGCAGCGCCCCGCGCCGGGCGAAGTCCACCCCCAGCGCCTCGAACTCCTCCCGGACGTGCCCGGCCCCGACCCCGAGGATCAGCCGGCCGCCGGAGAGATGGTCGAGCGTGGCGTACTGCTTGGCGGTCAGCAGCGGATGGCGCAGCGCGGCGACCGCCACATGGCTGAGCAGCCGCACCCGCTCGGTGGCCGCGGCGAGCCAGCCGAGGGTGGCCACCGGGTCGTACCAGACGGTGCCCATGGCCGCGGCCAGCCGCCGCGGGATCGCGACGTGGTCGCAGACGGCGAGGTACGCGAAGCCGAGCCGGTCGGCGGCGCGGGCGACCTCGAGCAGCTCGGCCGGGCCCGCCCCGGCCTCCCACGGCTCGGCGTAGAGGGTGGACTGCGACTGGATCGGCAGCTGCATGCCGTAGCTCAACCGGCCCCGGGGCAGGACGCGCATGCCGGGCCTCCTTGTCGGTGGACCGTCATCGTCGTATCTGACGTCGGACATGGTCGTATCTGACGGTCCATCAGACAAGGGGTACGGCGGTCTCGTCCCGCCGCGCGGCGCTTTGCTAGCGTACGGACGGCGTTCGGACCTCGGGGCCCATGCCCGCCTCCCCGCCCAGGGGCCACCACGGAGGCACAGTAAGGGGCACACAAAGGGGCATGTGATGATCGAGACGGTCTTCCGCTGTGAGGATCTGCCCAGAGCGGATCGGTTCGACTTCTGGCGCGAGCAGATGGCACAGCTCATGGCACCGATGGAGATGACCAGCGACCACACCCGGGACTTCCGGGGAGAGGTGCGCATCCTCGAGTTCGGCGCCGCCTCCGTATGGCCCACGAAGTTCCGTGAGATGGACTTCCGGCGGACGCCCAAGCTCATCCGGCAGTCCGACCCCGAGCTGTATCACTTCTCGTTCATCCAGGAGGGAAACCTCCAAGTCTCCCAGTCCCGCCAGGAGGCCGCGCACCACGCGGAGGGCCTCTATGTCGTCGACACCTCACGGCCCTTCGACTGTCTGGCCTTCGGCGGACCTCCCGGGGGCGTGGGGCTGGAGATCCCCAAGGCCCTGATCCCGGTGCCCCACGACCGGATCGACCGGCTGCTCGCCCGGCCCATCCCGGCGCGCGAAGGGGTGGGCGCCCTGCTGACGGGATTCCTCACCCGGCTCGCGGCGGACCGCTCGTTACGCCCCTCCGACGGGCCGCGCATCGGCACCGTACTGATCGACCTGGCGGCGGCGCTGCTCGCCCAGGCCGTCGAGGCCGACGACGCGCTGCCGCCCGAGACCCGCCGGCACGCCCTGGCCCTGCGGGTGCAGAACTTCATCCTGCGGAACCTGTCCGACCCGGAGCTGTCACCGGCCACCATCGCCGCCGCGCACCACATCTCCGTCGGCCATCTGCACCGGCTCTTCCGGGCCCGCGACACCACGGTCTCCGCGTGGATCCGGCAGCAGCGGCTGGACCACGTCCGGCGCGACCTCACCGACCCCGGCCTGCTCACGGTCCGCATCCACGAACTCGCCGCCCGCTGGGGCTTCGCCCACCCCGCCGTCTTCAGCCGCGCCTTCCGCGCCGCGTACGGGATGCCGCCCAGCGACTACCGGCATCTGGCACTCGTGTCCCGCGCGCCGGGCGCTACCCCCGCGACGCCCGGTGCGCTCGGACACTCGGCCCTCCGCGCCACCCACGACCCCTGTCACGTCGTAGGGGGTGGGTGACGGCGTGGGGTGACGGGGAGGACCGATACGCCCCACAGCCTGCCGGAGGGCCCCGGGGTTGTCATTGACCGGCAGTGACCGCTTTCTTGCTCCTCCGTGACCGGGTCGGCACCGGGACCGACGCCCCTCCGCGACCAGGACGGCGCCAGGACCGACACCCCTCCGCGACCAGGACGGCGGCGCCGCGACCGCCCCGCTACGCCCCCGGCGCCCCCGCCCACAGCCCGTCCGCCGTGAGCCCCAGCAGCTCGATCGCGTTGCCGCGTACGATCCGCTCCACCACATCCGGCGCCAGATGGCCCATCTGCGCCTCGCCGACCTCCCGGGACTTGGGCCAGGTGGAGTCCGAGTGCGGATAGTCCGTCTCGTACAGCACGTTGCCGACCCCGATCGCGTCGAGGTTGCGCAGCCCGAAGGCGTCGTCGAAGAAGCAGCCGTAGACATGCTCGGCGAACAGCTCGGACGGCGGGCGCAGCACCTTGTCGGCCACTCCGCCCCAGCCCCGGTTCTCCTCCCACACCACATCGGCGCGCTCGAGGATGTAGGGGATCCAGCCGATCTGGCCCTCCGCGTACATCACCTTGAGGTTCGGGAAGCGCTCGAACTTCCCGCTCATCAGCCAGTCGACCATCGAGAAGCAGCAGTTGGCGAAGGTGATCGTGGAGCCGACCGCGGGGGGCGCGTCCGCGGAGGTCGAGGGCATCCTCGAGGAGGAGCCGATGTGCATCGCGATGACCGTGCCGGTCTCGTCGCAGGCGGCGAGGAGGGGGTCCCAGTCGTCGGTGTGGATCGACGGCAGCCCCAGGTTCGGCGGGATCTCCGAGAAGCAGACGGCCCGCACCCCGCGCGCCGCGTTCCGCCGCACCTCGGCGGCGGCCAGTTCGGCGTCCCACAGCGGGATGATGATCAGCGGAATCAGCCTGCCCCGCGCCTCGGGGCCGCACCACTCCTCCACCATCCAGTCGTTGTACGCCCGGACCCCGAGCAGCCCCAGCTCGCGGTCGGGGGCCTCGGTGAAGGTCTGCCCGCAGAAGCGGGGGAAGGTCGGGAAGCAGAGCGCGGACTGGACGTGGTTGACGTCCATGTCCGCGAGCCGGTCCGGCACCGAGAAGGAGCCCGGCCGCATCTGCTCGTAGGTGATGGCCTCCAGCTTGACCTCGTCGCGGGCGTAGCCGACGGCGGTGTCCAGCCGGGTCAGCGGCCGGTGCAGCTCCTCGTACACCCACCAGTCCGCGAGCGGCCCGTCGTCCCCGGGCGCGCCCATCTTCGGGGCGAACTTGCCGCCGATGAAGGTCATCTCCTTCAGCGGCGCCCGGACGATGCGCGGCCCGCTGTCGCGGTACTTCGACGGGAGCCGGTCCCGCCAGACGTGAGGGGGCTCAACCGTGTGGTCGTCCACCGAGATTATCTTCGGGAAGCTCTCCATGACTGCACGGTAGCGCCGATCTGACGGATCGTCAGCTATCGCGGCACGCCCCACCACCGCGCGGCACGCCCCACCACCGCGCGGCACACGGCGGCCAACCGTGCGGCACACGGCGGTCAACCGTGCGGCACGCGGGCGTCATTCGCCCAGCGCGCGACTCTCGGCCACCCAGCGCGCGACTCTCGGCCACCCGGCACGCGGCTCTCGGCCACCCGCACGCGGTCGTCGGCCACCCGGCGCGCGGCCCTCCGCCACCCCGGCGCGCGGCCCGGACAGACGCGCTCTTTACTGACGAATAACCGGTCGAGCGGGCAGACTGGCCGTGCAGGGAAACGTAAGCGCGGGGGGCACCATGGTCGGCGACAAGCGGCTTGGGGAACGGGAATGGCTCATCGCGGCAGAGTTCGCCGAGCCCACGGCAGCGCACGGGCCCACGGCACGCCGTGATCCCACGGCGCTCCGCGACCCCACGGCGCTGACCGGCCACCGATCCACGGCCGCCCCCCTCGTACGACCCGCCCAGCTACCCGCCGCCGCCCCGGACTTCACCGGACGCGCCGACGCCGTACGGGAGCTGAGCGGCCTGCTGACCGCCCAGGGCGGCGCTCCCCCCGTCCTCGCCGTCTCCGGCATCGGCGGCATCGGCAAGACCGCCCTGGCCGTCCATGTGGCCCACGCGGCCCGCCGCCACTTCCCCGACGGGCAGCTCTACGCGGACCTCCGGGGCGCGGGCCCCTCCCCCGCCGAGCCCGACGCCGTGCTGGCCGCCTTCCTGCGCTCCCTCGGCATCCCGGACGCCGCCATCCCGGACGGCACCGAGGAACGCACCGCCCTCTACCGCTCGGCGCTCGCCGGCCGCCGGGTCCTCGTCCTGCTGGACAACGCCCGTGACACCGACCAGATCCGGCCGCTCCTGCCCGGCGACGGCCCGCACGGCCACGCGGCCCCGCACGGCTGCGCGACCCTGATCACCGGCCGCGCCACCATGGCGGGCCTGGACGGCGCCCATCCGGTCGATCTGGACGTGATGAGCCCGGGGGAGGCGTTCTCCCTCTTCGCGCTCATCGTGGGCGAGGAGCGGGCGGCCGTCGAGCGCGAGGAGGTGATGGACGTCCTGGCGTCCTGCGGCTTCCTGCCGCTCGCGATCCGCATAGCCGCGTCCCGCCTCGCCTCCCGGCGCACCTGGACGGTGTCCGTACTGGCCCGCAAGCTGGCCGACGAGCGGCGCAGGCTGGACGAGCTGCGGGCCGGCGATCTGGCGGTCAAGGCCAGCTTCGAGCTCGGCTACGGCCAGTTGGAACCGGAGCAGGCGCGGGCGTTCCGGCTGCTCGGGCTGGCCGGGGGGCCGGACATCTCGCTGCCCGCCGCGGCGGCCGTGCTCGGCCTGGACGACGCCTCCTCCCGGGCGCTCATGGAATCGCTGGTCGGCACCTCGCTCCTGGAGCCCACCGTGCCGGGGCGCTATCGCCTCCACGACCTCCTGCGGCTGTACGCGCGGACCTGCGCGGAGCGGGACGATCTCCCCGAGGCGGAGCGGGAGGCCGCGCTCTCCCGTCTGCTGGACTTCTATCTGGCCACCGCGGCACGGGTCTACGCCGCCGAGCGGCCGGGCGACCGCACCGTCGAGCACCTCGCGCCCACCACCCGTCCCGGTCTCACCTTCGAGTCGTCCGGGGCCGCGCTGGACTGGCTGTTCACCGAGGCAGACTGTCTGCTCGCGTGCGCCCGGCAGTGCGTCGCCGACGGCCGGCGCCGCCGCGTGGCGGACCTGCTGACCGCCGCCCTGGACCTCGCCGAGTCGGGGGCCAGGTCCCACCAGTACCAGGGGGTGGCCGAGGCGATCATCGAATCGGCCCAGTCGGCGGGGGATGTGCGCACCGAGGCCCGGGCACGGTCCACCCTCGGGAACCTGTACTACTTCACCGGCCGGTTCGAGCACGCCGAGCGGGAGCTGGAGCGGGCGCTGGACCTGGAGCTGGCCGCCAGGGATCCGATGCTCGCCAGCCGTGTGCCCAACCGGCTCGGCAGCATCGTCCTGGACCAGGGCCGGAGGGAGGAGGCCGAGGCTTACTTCAACCGGGCGCTCGCCGCCTTCCGCGCCGACGCCAACGAGGCCGGTGAGGCCAGCGCCCTGTCCAACCTCGCACGCGTCCACATCGACAAGGGCCGCGCCCAGGCCGGGGTGGAGCTGGCCGAGCAGGCGCTCGAGATCTACCAGCGGCTGGGCGCCTCGCTGCGGCTGGCCAACGGGCGGTACACGCTCGGGATCGCGCTGACCCGCACGGGCCGGCTGGACGAGGCCCTGACCCATCTGACCCAGGCCCTGGGCATATTCCGGGACACCCGCCAGCAGCTGTGGGAGGGAATGGCCCATTTCCGGCTTGCCGAAACCCATCTGGCCGCAGGCCGTCCGGCCCGAGCCGCATGGCACGCCGAGAGGTCGCTGGCCATGCAGGGCCTGTGCGGCGAGTGGCGCCGCGGGTCGCTGCTGACGGTCCTGGGCAAGGCGCTGTCCGAGGTCGGCCAGACCGATCGGGCCAGGGAGTGCTGGCAGGAGGCGCTGGCCATCTACCAGCGACTGGGGTCGCCGGAGCGCGAGGAGGTGAGCGCGCTGATGGGGATCCCGTCGATCTCGTCGGCCGCGCCACCCCACGGCGCGGGCCGCCTCCACCCGGACCCTCCCGGGGGTATGACGACCCATTGACCGCCGCACCCGCGAACTGACGGTGTGCCAGCCATATGAAGTCGGACAACTCTGGCGGGCCTTGTGGAGACAGCTGGCCCCTACTGACGTAACCGCCGCCGACAAGGCAAACTGACCCGTGCGACTGGGAAGCACAGGCAGGGGGAGACATGGCCCGCGACAAGGAGCAGGCGCAGCGGCAGCACATGCGCTTCACCGTGCTCGGACCGGTCCGGGCGTGGCGGAGCGAACAGCAGCTCAGCACCGGCTCACCGCAACAACGAGCGCTGCTGGCAGCGCTGTTGCTGCGGGGCGGCAGAACCGCGACGGCGCCGGAGCTGATCGACGCCCTCTGGGGGGACGACCCCCCGGACGCGGCGATCGCCGCGCTGCGCACGTACGCCTCCCGGCTGCGCAAGGCGTTCGGGCCCGACTCCGAGGTGCTGGCCAGCGAGTCGGGCGGGTACGCGATCCGGGTCGGCCTCGGCGCCCTGGACATCGACGTGGTCGAGCAGTTGGCCACCGAGGCGGAGAAGGCCCAGCACTCGGGGGACCGGCCGCGGGCGCGCGAGCTGTTCGGCAAGGCGCTGGACCTGTGGGACGGCGAGCCGCTGGCCCAGGTGCCGGGGCCCTACGCCGAGACGCAGCGGGTGCGGCTCACCGAGCGGCATCTTTCCCTGGTCGAGGCGCGCCTGGACCTCGACCTGGAGCTCGGCCACCACGCGGAGGCCGTCTCCGAGCTGACCGCGCTGACCGCCGCCCATCCGCTGCGGGAGCGGTTGCGCGAACTGCTGATGCTGGCCCTCTACCGCAGCGGACGGCAGGCCGAGGCGCTCGCCGTCTACACCGACACCCGCCGGCTGCTCGCCGAGGAGCTGGGCGTGGACCCCTGCGCCGAGCTCTCCGAGCTCCAGCAGCGCATCCTCCAGGCCGATGCCGAGCTCGCCGCGCCCAGCGCCGCCGCGGAGCAGGCCCCGGCCGGTCCGGTCTTCGTACGGCCCGCGCAGCTCCCGGCCTCGGTCTCGGACTTCACGGGCCGAGTGGCCTTCGTGAAGGAGCTGGGCGACCACCTGGCCACCGCCGAAGGGCATGTCATGGCCGTGTCAGCGGTCGCCGGGATCGGCGGAGTCGGCAAGACGACCCTCGCCGTCCATGTGGCGCACACCGCGCGCCTCCACTTCCCGGACGGCCAGCTCTATGTGGACCTCCAGGGCGCGGGCCCGGCCCCGGCCGAGCCGGAGGCGGTCCTCGGATCCTTCCTGCGGGCCCTCGGCACACCGGACTCCAGCATCCCCGACGGCGTCGAGGAGCGCGCCGCCCTCTACCGCTCCACGCTGGACGGCCGCCGGGTGCTGACGCTGCTGGACAACGCCCGGGACGCGGCCCAGGTGCGCCCGCTGCTGCCCGGTACGGAGGGCTGCGCCGCCCTGGTCACCAGCCGGATCCGGATGGTCGACCTGGAGAGCGCCCACCTGGTCGACCTGGACGTGATGAGCCCGGAGGAGGCCCTCGCCCTCTTCACCCGGATAGTGGGCGAGGAGCGTGTCGTCAGCGAGCGCGACGCGGCCATGGACGTCGTCGCCGCGTGCGGCTTCCTGCCGCTCGCCATCCGCATCGCCGCCTCCCGCCTCGCCGCCCGCCGCACCTGGACCGTGTCCGTGCTCGCCCGCAAGCTGGCCGACGAGCGGCGGCGCCTGGACGAGCTGCGGGTGGGCGATCTGGCGGTCAAGGCCACCTTCGAGCTGGGGTACGGCCAGCTCGAGCCCCAGCAGGCGAGGGCGTTCCGGCTGCTGGGCCTGGCCGAGGGGCCGGACATCTCGCTGGCGGCGGCCGCGGCCGTCCTCGACCTCGATGTCGACCGCGCCGAGGACCTCCTGGAATCCCTGGTCGACACCAGCCTGCTGGAGTCCGCCGCGCCCGGCCGCTACCGCTTCCACGACCTCGTGCGCCTCTTCGCCCGCGCCTGCGCCGAGCGCGATGAGCAGCCGCCCTCCGAGCGGGACGCGGCGATGTCGCGCCTGCTGGACTTCTACCTGGCGACGGCCGCCGAGGTCTACGGGCTGGAGCGGCCCGGCGACCGGCTGGTGGACCACCTGGAGACGACGCGCTACCCCGGTCTGGCCTTCCCGGACCGCGAGGCCGCGCTGGACTGGCTCTTCGCCGAGTCCGACCCGCTGCTCGCCTGCGCCCAGCAGTCGGCCGCCCGCCCGGACACGCTGCGCCGCGCCGCGGACCTCCTGATGGCCGCGGTCGACCTGGCCGAGTCCGGGGCCAATTCGCGTCAGTACGAGATCACCGCGGTCGCCATCAGCGACGCGGCGCGGGCCCAGGACGACGCCCACGCGGAGGGCCGCGCCCGCACCTTCCTCGCCCATGTGCGCAGCCTGGCGGGCCGTTATGACCAGGCCGACGACGAGGCCCGCCGGGCCGCGGCGCTGGGGCTGGCCGCCGACGACCCGGTCCCCGCCTGCCGCGCCCTGAACCAGCGCGGCATCATCGCGCTCGTCCAGCAGCGGCTCAACGAGGCGGAGACCCACCTCCTCCAGGCCATCACCGCCTTCCGCAAGGACCGCAACGCGCCGGGCGAGGCCAGCGCCCTGTGCAACCTGTCGCGCGTCCACCTGGAGCTGGCCCGGGTGGCGAGCGCCGTCGAACTGGCCCGGCAGGGCGTCAAGATCTACGAGGACCTGGGGCGCACCCTGCGCCTGGCCAACGGCAAGTACGCGCTCGGCCTGGTCCTGACCCGGGCGGGACGCCCGGACGAGGCGCTCGCGCACCTGACGGACGCGCTGTCCCTGTTCCACGAGAGCCGCCAGCCCCTGTGGGAGGGGATGACCCACCAGCGCATCGCGGAGGCCCACCTCACGGTGAACCGGCCGGCGCAGGCCGCCTCGCACGCCGAACAGGCGCTCGCGCTGCGCGGCATCGGCGGCGAGTGGCGGCGGGCGATCGTGCTGACCGTGCTGGGCAAGGCGCTCATCGCGATCGGCCAGACCGGCCGCGCGGAGGCCTGCTGGCGCGAGGCGCTGACCATCCACGAGCAGTTGGGCGCCGCCGAGGCGGACGAGGTGCGCGGACTCCTGGAGCCCGCGGCGGCCGCGTAACGGACTCCGTGCAACGAGCCCGCAGATGACGGACTCCGAGTAAGGGGCCCGCGCGACCGGCCGCGCGACCGCGTAACGCCCTGCGCCACCGCGTTCATCAATCGTTTATCGCCGACGGCCATTCTTGAAGCAGTCGATCCGTCCCCGCGGGGGGCAGACGGGTCGGTTGTCGGGACTCACCACTAGCGTGAGCAGCCCTGAGATGCCCGTCCGGCGACCCACGGGGGAGTCGCCGGGCGGGCGTCGCCACACAACCTGCCGCCCTATCCCATGGAGCTGATCCTCATGACCCAGGACAAGAAGCCCGAGTCCGACGCCTACCGGCCGCTCGACGAGCACGCGCCCGTGCCGCCGCAGCTCATCACGCAGGACGAGCACGCGCCCGCCCCGAGGCCGCTGGCGGCCAAGGATGAGCACGCCCCGGTGCCGCCGCAGCTGTCCACCCAGGACGAGCACGCGCCGGCGCCCAAGCCCCTGACCGCCAAGGACGAGCACGCCCCGGTGCCGCCGCAGCTCTCCACCCAGGACGAGCACGCGCCGGCGCCCAAGCCCCTGACCGCCAGGGACAAGACGGCATAAGGGGTAGGCGGCAGGCAGGCGGGAGCAACACACAGGGCCCACGGGGCACTTCGCAGGGATCGGTCCGTCGGTGGCACGGAGGGGGTGCCATCGACGCCGATCCCTGCTGTCGCGTGGATTGCCGTGCCGAGGTATTTCCTCAAGTCGAACCCATTTTCGGTGAGAATGGCTTACAAACGGGCACTTCATCATTAGATTTCTTTTTGGATAGCAATCTTGCTTCTCATGGAGAGTCATATGACCAGAACAAAGAAGATCCTCGTCGCGTTCGCCATCGCAACAGCCGCCGCCCTCAGCGCCTCGTCCCCGGCCGTCGCCGACGAGCACATGCCGGCGCCCGGCCAGTCCGTAACGGCCGAGCAGGGGGGTCTGTTGAGCGTGCAGGACGAGCACATGCCCGTCGCCCCCCAGTGAGCGGTGAGGGGCCGGGCCGGAGGCTCGGCCCCTCGTGCCCTTCCGCTCCCGGGGCCCAGGGCCCTGGGCAAGCCAGGTCCCTAGGACGGTGACCGCCCGGCCCGCAGCTTCGCCTTGAGTACCTTGCCGCTGGCGTTGCGCGGCAGCTCGGGGAGGAACTCCACCTGCCGGGGCACCTTGTAGTTGGCCATCTCGCGGCGCGACCAGGCGATCAGGTCGTCCGCCGTCAGCGTCGAGTCCGGGCGGCGGACCGCGTACGCCTTGGCCACCTCGCCCAGGCGCGGGTCGGGGATGCCGATCACGGCGACGTCGGCCACATCGGGGTGGCGGGCGATGAGTTGCTCGATCTCGGCGGGGTAGGCGTTGAAGCCGCCGACGATGAACATGTCCTTGATGCGGTCGGTGATGCGCAGATTGCCCCGCTCGTCCATCACCCCCACATCGCCGGTCCGCAGCCAGCCGTCGGGGGTGATGGTGCGGGACGTGGCGATCGGATCCTCGAAGTAGCCGGATGTGACGTGGTAGCCGCGGACCCAGACCTCGCCCGGCCGCCCCGGGGGGAGTTCACGACCGGTGGCCATGGCGATCTTGACTTCGGTGTCCGGGATCGCGCGACCCGCCGTGCCCGCGATGACCTCGGGCGGATCGCCGCGGCGGCACATCGTGACGGTGCCGGACGCCTCCGTCAGACCGTACGCCGTCAGCACGGTGGCGACCCCGAGCTCCGAGCGCAGCCGCTCCACCAGCTCCAGCGGGACCACGGCGGCGCCGGTGACGACCAGGCGCAGGGTGGACAGGTCGTGGGTGGCGCGGGAGGGGTGGTCGAGCAGGGACTGATGGAGGGTGGGCGGGCCGGGGAGGACGGTGATGCGCTCGGCGGCGATATTGGCCAGGGCCGTCTCCACGCTGAACACCGGCTGCGGCACCATCGTCGCGCCGCGGCTCAGACAGGCGATGATCCCCGCCTTGTAACCGAAGGTGTGGAAGAACGGATTCACGATGAGATAGCGGTCGCCCGCCGTCAGCCCCGTGATCTCGCTCCAGGTGTCGAAGACCCGCACCGTCTGGGAGTGCGTGGTCACCACGCCCTTGGGGTGGCCGGTGGTGCCGGAGGTGAAGGTGATGTCGGAGGGATCCGCGGGGCGCACCGCCCGCGCCCGGGAGCGCACCTCCTCCGGTGGCACGGCGTCACCCAGCGCCAGGAAGTCCGTCCAGGTGCGGAAGTCCTCCGGGCCGTTGTCGGCGAGGACCACCACCTCCCGCAGATAGGGCAGGCCCGGCAGGGGGCCGCGGCCCGGCCCCTCCCCCGCCGCCCGGCGCAGCGACGCCACATACGAGGTGCCCAGGAAGGTGCCGGTGATGAACAGATGCGTGGCCCGGGTGCGGCGCAGCACATACGCCGCCTCACCGCCCTTGAACCGGGTGTTGACCGGGACCAGCACCCCGCCCGCGGTGACCGCGCCGAGCGCCGCCACGATCCAGTCGGTGGTGTTGGGCGCCCAGATCGCGGCGCGGTCGCCCGGTTCGAGACCCGAGGCGACGCACGCGGCCGCCGCGCGCTCGATCCGGGCGCCGAGCTCGGCGTACGAGATCCGGGCGCGGCCCTCGACGACGGCCTCGTCCGGGCCGTACCGCGCGACCGCCGCCCGGATCAGGGCCGGGATGGTGTACCCCTGCTCCGCCTGTTCCATCGGACCGCTCCCCTCCCCGGATCCCGGGACGGACGACCCCAGTAGCTGACTACCCGTCAGATTAGCGGTAGCCTTCCCCGCTGTCAGCACCGGTGAACGCGACCACGGAGGCGGCCATGGGGGCGGCAAGGGCGACAGCGACCTTGAAGGACGCGACGGCGATAGCAGGTATCGGGCAGACCCCGTTCGCCAAACGCCTCCCCGAGTCCGAGAAGACCCTGGCCTGCCGGGCGATCCTGGCCGCGCTCGACGACGCCGGTATCGCCCCGTCCGAGGTGGACGCCTTCGCCTCGTACACCATGGAGGAGACCGACGAGGTCGAGATCGCCAAGGCCATCGGCGCCGGGGACGTGACCTTCTTCGGCAAGGTCGGCTACGGGGGCGGCGGTTCATGTGCGACCGTCGCGCACCTGGCCGCCGCGATCGCCACCGGGCAGGCGAGCGTCGGGGTGGCCTGGCGGTCGCGCAAGCGCGGCAGCGGGCCGCGCCCCTGGACCAACACCCGGGTGCAGCTGCCCACTCCGGCCCAGTGGACCCGGCCGTACGGACTGCTGCGCCCGGCCGATGAGATCGGGCTGCTGGCGCGGCGCTATATGCACGAGTACGGCGCGACCCGCGATCACTTCTTCAATGTGGCGCTGGCCTGCCGCAACCGGGCCAACCAGAACCCCGCCGCGATGATGTACGACCGCCCGCTGACCCGCGAGATGTATATGACCGCCCGCTGGATCAGCGAACCCCTCTGCCTCTTCGACAACTGCCTCGAGACCGATGGCGCGCTGGCCTGTGTGGTGGTGTCGGCCGAACGGGCGCGCGACTGCCGGCACCGGCCCGTGTACGTCCACTCCGCCGCCCAGGGGCTGCCCGCCCAGCACCACGGGATGGTCAACTACTGGAACGACGACCCGCTCACCGGCCCGTCCTGGACCGCCGCCCGTCGGCTGTGGAAAACCGCCGACTTCGGGCCGCAGGACGTGGATGTCGCGCAGATCTACGACGCGTTCACCCCACTGATCCCGCTCTCCCTGGAGGGCTACGGCTTCTGCGCCCGGGGCGAGGGCGCCGCCTTCACCGAGGGCGGCGCGCTGGAGATCGGCGGACGGCTGCCGCTCAACACCGGCGGGGGCGGCCTCAGCGAGGCGTACGTCCATGGCTTCAACCTCATCACCGAGGGGGTCAGACAGCTGCGCGGCACCGGCACCGCCCAGGTGCCCGGCGCCACGACCTGCCTGGTCACGGCGGGTGAAGGGGTTCCCACATCGGCCCTGCTGCTGAGGAGTTGAGCGACGGCATGACACGGACGGAGACGGCGTGACACGGACGGAGACGCCATGACGCAGACGGAGACGACGACGGAAACGACGACGGCCCCGAGTGGCGGGGGCGACCGGGCCGATGGGCTGCTGGCACCCGTGCCCGACGACGACGGGGCGCCCTTCTTCACCTACGCGGCGCGCGGCGAACTGCGCGTCCAGTGCTGCGCCGAGTGCGGCGAACCGCGTTTCCCGCCCCGGCCCTGCTGCCCGCACTGCCAGTCCTTCGAGAGCTTGTGGAAAAAGCTGAGCGGCCGTGGCCGGATCTGGTCGTATGTGCTGCCCCACCCCCCGCTGTTGCCCGCCTACGCGGCACAGGCGCCGTACAACGTCGTCCTCGTGGAGCTCGCGGACGCCCCGCGCATCCGGCTGGTGGGCAATCTGGTCTCCTCCGCCGACGCCGCGCTGAACTCGGTCCCGCCGGAGCGGATCCGCGTCGGCGCGCCCGTGAAGGCCGCCTTCCATGAGACGGACGACGGGCTCACGGTGGTGCGCTGGCTGCTGGAGCGGCCATGACGGTCCGCACCCGGGTGGCGGAGGACGGCGTCGCGGTCGTCACCCTGGACCGGCCCGAGCGGCACAACGCCATCGACCTGGAGACGGTCTCGGAGCTGACCGCCGCATGGCGGCGCTTCCGTCAGGACGACGCGGTCCGGGCGGTCGTCCTCACCGGCGCGGGCGGCCGGGCCTTCAGCACCGGCATCGACCGCTCGGTGGAGGTCGCTCAGCCGCCGTCGCCCTACGCGATGGACGATCCGCTGCGCACCGTCGGGCCCAAGGCGAACGACCTGTGGAAGCCGGTGGTCGCGGCGGTGGCCGGGATGGCCTGCGGCGGGGCGTTCTATCTGCTGGGCGAGGCCGAGTTCATCGTCGCCGACGAGACGGCGGCCTTCTTCGATCCGCACACCAGCTACGGGATGGTCAGCGCCTATGAGGCCGTCTATATGGCGCAGCGGATGCCCATGGGCGAGGTCGCGCGGATGGCGCTGATGGGGACGGCGGAGCGGCTCTCGGCCCAGCGGGCCTATGAGACGGGCCTGGTCAGCGAGGTGGCCCCGGCCGGTGAGGCCCTTACGGCGGCCATCCGCGCCGCGTCGGTCATCGCGTCGTACCCGACGGAGGCGGTGCAGGGCACCGTAAGGGCGCTATGGGCGGCGAAGGAGGCGGCGCTGGCCCAGGCGCTCGCGCGGGCCCCGCAGTTGATCGCGCTGGGCAATATGCCACCGGGGCGCCAGGCCGCGCTCTTCGCGGCCCGTACGCCCGGCTTCCGTACGCGGTGAGGCCGGCCGCCCCGGATCGATCCGCTCGGGCCTTCAGGTGGAGCTGGGGTACTTGAGCGCCGAGGTGACCTTGCAGGTGAAGGACGTCTGCTCGGTGAGGGTGCGGTAGGAGGTGGCGCTGAGGGTCTGGCTGCCGCCGGACGCCACGGTGACGGACTTGTAGTCGGAGCCCAGCAGGCTGCCGCCGTTCTGGTCCTCCCACTCGATGGTGATCGAGTAGTGCATGGACTGCGTCTCGGGGTTCCTGAGATTGAGGGTGTACTGGAACGAGTGGGTCGACTCGTCGTAGTCGCAGCCGCTGGCCGAGATGTCGTTCGTGCCGTCCGAGTTGTAGGTGGGCGGCGCGGAGTAGGTGTAGGAGGGCGTGGGGGCGTCGTAGGACGGCAGGTCGGAGGGCGCACCACTGGGCAGATTGGTGGGCAGGCCGCTGGGGAGGTCGGTGGGGCCGGACGCCGGGTTGTCGTTGCCCCCGCTCCCGCCCGAGACGAAGCCCCCGAGGCCGCCTTCGTGACTTCCGCCCTTCTTCTTTCCGCAGCCGGTCAGGGCGATGAGCCCGACCAGGGCGACGGCGCATATGCGCATGGAGCGGCGTTGCATGGTAGTACCCCCGTTGAAAAGGCTCATTCAAGCCAAATGCAGCCTGTTGACAAGTGCACGCCACCCTAGCAACGGGTTTTCCTACCCCAAAGTCACCTGTGAGCGCGCCTGTCCCGGCTCTCAGAGGACGGAGACGACCTCGCACCGCACCACGGTTCCCGCGACCGAGGGATCGTCGAGCGGCACCCTTACGGTCCGCGACTTCCCCGCGGGGACCCGCACATCGGCGCGGCCGGAGGTGAGGGTCAAGCCGTCCCGGTTCTGGAAGCTCATGTCCACGAGGTAGGTGTCGGCCGTGCCCGTGCGGTTGCGCACCTTCACGGTCGCCGCCGGACGGCCGCTCTTGCCCTCGCCCTTTTCGGCACAGGTGACGACCGTCGTCTCGGGCTCGTAGGACGACGCCGAGGAGCCCGAGGAGCCGCTGGACGCGCTGTCGCCGTAGTCGTCATCGTCGTAGTCGCGGTAGCGCGAGCCGCCGGACCCCGAACCGGTGGTGGAACTCTCGTCGTCGGAATCCGAGTAACCACCAGAGCCGGAACCGGAATCGGAGCCGGAACCCGAGCCCGAGCCCGAGCCCGACGAGTGGTGCGAGGACGAACTGGAGCAGCCGCCTCCGCCACCCCCGTGGCCATGGCCACGCCCCTTGAACCCGGTCAGCGCCACCAGCACCACGGTGAGCACGGCCGCCAGCCGTAGACCACGCCGCATCACAGACCCCGTTCCCCCGAAGACCGCGCAGAGTTACCCATCGACCTCCCGGCTCCCAGGAGGTCGATGAACGCCCGCCACCGTAGCAGTAGTTGTCAGGGACACCGCCTGCGACCTGCCGCTCCCGGCGCGTCACCGCGCGGCCGCGTCACCGCGCGGCCGCCTCGTCGCGCCGCCACCTACGCCGCGCGGCCGCCTCGTCGCGCCGCCCGGGGTCGGTCAGGTCCGGCCGCCCGACGGGCGGGACTGGCCCGTGCCCTTGACCGCGTCCAGCGCGTAGACGCAGCGGTCCTTGCTGCACGCGTACACCACGCCCCCGGCTGCCACCGGGGATCCGGTGATCTCGCCGCCGGTCGCCAGCTTCCAGCGCAGCTGTCCGCCCGCCGCGTCCACCGTGTAGAGGCAGTGGTCGGCCGAGCCGAAGTGGACCCGGCCGTCGGCGACCACCGGCGAGCCGATGACCTCGCCGCCCGCCGCGAACCGCCACTTGGGTGTGCCGGTCACCGCGTCGAGCGTGTAGAGCGCGCCGCCGCTGCCCAGATGGACCGAGCCGTCGGCCACCAGCACCGGCTCGACGGACTGCCGGGCCTCGGTGGCGATGCGCCAGCGGTCCCGGCCGTTCGCCGCGTCCAGCGCGTACACCGTGCCCAGATAGTCGGCGATGTAGATACCGCCGCCGGTCACCGCGGGCCCCGGCGCGTACGCGGGGGCGCACAGGAAGACGGCGGGCGCCTCGAAACGCCACCGCACATCCCCGCGGGCGACGTCGAGCGCGAGCACCCGCGTGCCCGCCGAGACGTAGACCACCCCGTCGGGCGCCGCCAGCAGACGCAGCGGCACCCCGCCGCACGACGCCGCGTCGCCCACCGGATACGACCAGCGCTCCGCGCCGGTGCGCGCCTCCAGGGCGCGCAGCCGCGCGTCCGCCCACACATACACCGTGCCGTCGTGGACGGCCGGGCCGGACTCGGGCGTCTCGAAGTCGGTCTGGAGGCCCTGCATCTCCCACAGCAGCTCGCCGTTGGCCGCCTCCCACGCCTGGACGCCGCCGCCGCGGGTGCCGGTGACGACCGTGCCGCGGTCGACCTTGAGCGAGTAGACCCAGCCGTCGGTCGACAGCCGCCAGCGCTCGGCGCCGTCCTCCGCGTCCAGCGCGTACAGCGTGGGGCCGTCGGAGGCGTGGATCCGGCCGTTCTCCACGGCCATCGCCCATGCCACGTCGCGGGTCTTGAACTGGCGCCGGCCGGTGCCCACGTCCAGCGCGTGCACCTCGAACGAGGTCACGTACAGCAGATCCCCGGCGACCGCCGGGGTGCCCCAAACGTCATTGGACATGCGGAACCGCCACGGGCGCCAGCGGCCGTGCCCGGCTCCGCCGGGCGGCTCGGGCGGCTCGGCCGACGGGGAGTGGGTCGGCGGCGGGACGGCGGCCGTGCCGTCGCCCCCGTTCAGCCCGCCGCTCGTCACCCCGACCGGCGGGCGCACCCAGCCGGTGGCGGGCCCGGTGCCGTGCTGAGGTTGCGGGTCCCGCGCGTCGGCGGCCCGGAGCCCCGGGCCGATCGGCACCTGCGAACCGGGCAGCCGCACCGACCCGTCGGCCCCGGCGGGCGCCGGAGCGGGCGCCGGAGCGGCGGACGAGGCGGCGGCGGACGGGGCGGCGTGCCGCCCGGGCCCGATGGAGCCCAGCGCGCTGGGCGGGCTCGCGGCCTCCGGCGCACGCAGGCCGCCGCGCGGATCGCCCACGCCCACGGGCTCCCAGCCGCTCGGCGCGGCGGGCCCGCCCGCGGCGGCGCCGTGCCGCCCGCCATGGCCGTCCGCGGCGGCTCCCGCGGCGGGGGCGTACGAGGGCGGCGGTGTGGGCGGGCGCTCGGGCGGCAGCGGCGCGGAGGGGCGGCTGCCCGCGCTCGCGGCGCTCCCCGCGCTCCCCGCGCTTCCGGCGTGGCCGCCGGGGCGGCCGCCTCCGGCCGCGGGCCGGGAGGAGCCGCGCACCTGGTTGCGGCCGCTGCGCTTGCGCTCGATGAGCGCGACGGCGCCGGGCGGCAGCCAGGCCGAGGCCGTACCGCTGTCGTCGGCGTTGGAGGCGAACAGATGCGGGGCCAGCTGGGACTGCAGATCGGCCGGGGACGGCCGCCGCTCGGGCTCCATCTGCATGCACGACTCGATCAGCGGCCGCAGCTCGTCGGGCAGCCCGGTCAGATCGGGCCCCTCGCGCAGCAGCATGAACACGGTCTCCACCGGGTTGGCGCCGTGGAAGGGCGCGTGCCCGGTGGCCGCGAAGGTCAGGGTCGAGCCGAGCGAGAAGATGTCGCTCGCGCCCGTCACACTGCGCGAATCGCGCGCCTGTTCGGGGGACATATAGGCCGGGGTGCCGACCGCGACGTTGGTCATCGTCAGCCGGGTGTTCGAGACACCGGAGGCGATACCGAAGTCGATCACGCGCGGGCCGTCCTCGACGACCAGCACATTGGACGGCTTCAGATCCCGGTGGACCAGGCCCGCGCCATGGATGGACTGCAGCGCCTCGGCGACCCCGGCCGCCAGCCAGCGCACCGCCTGGGCCGGCATCGGCCCGCACTCGTTGACGATTTCCTCGAGGGAGGGCGCCGGCACATAGGCCGTGGCCAGCCACGGCACCGCGGCGCGCGGATCGGCGTCCACGACCGCGGCCGTGTAGAACCCGCTGACCGCGCGGGCCGCCTCCACCTCACGGGTGAATCGGACACGGAACAGCTGGTCCTCGGCGAGTTCGGTCCGGACCGTCTTGATCGCGACCCGTCGGCCCGATGCCGAGCGGGCCAGATAGACCAGCCCCATGCCGCCCGCGCCGAGACGTCCGAGCACCTCGAAAGGGCCGATCCGCCTCGGATCGTGCTGCGTCAGCTGCTCCACCACTTGCCTGCCACCTCCCCGTGGGGGCTTGAAAAAATACAGCCCCGTGCAGCGTCTCACCGACAAACCAACCGGCGGCACGCATCCTGCATTCTCTCTGGCGAAGGCGGCGGTTGCGAACCCGGGGGCGAATCGTCGTGTCATCGGGCGATACGGAGCCGGGGTCCATCCGGTTCGACCGGGGACCATCCAAGTGCCCGCAGGCCCGTATCGCCCAGTTATTCGCCCCGGGTTCAGCCCGCCGTCGAGGTGTCGATGACGGCGAAGGCCGCGCCCTGATTGTCCGCAAGGACCGCGAAACGCCCGTACGGCGTATCTTCGGCGGTCTTGAGAACTCGCCCGCCCAGCCTGTGGGCCGTGCGCAGCGACTGATCGCAATCCGCCACCACAAAGTACGTCAGGAAGTGGGCGGGCAGAACGGCCGGGTACTCCTCACCCATCACGACGCGTCCGCCGATCGCGTGACGGGGGTCCGGGGGCTCTCCGCGCGGCGTCCACAGGACGACGTCGGCCGGCGCGCCCTCGGCGGGGCGCGGCGCGGAGGACGCGCCCGGAGGCGGCGCGGAGGGCGCCGCGGACGGCGTGGAGGGCGCCGCGGACGGCGGGGCGGGCCCTACTGGCGGCGGGGCGGGAGGCGGCGCGGAGGGCGGAGCGGGAGGCGGCGCGGAGGGCGTCATCCCGTAGCCGAAGACCGCCCGGTAGAAGGCGTCCACGGCGCGCGGCTGACGCGTGTGGACCTCGGCCCAGCCATACGACCCGGGTGTGCCGCGCCGCGCGAAGCCGGCGTGGCTCCCCGCCTGCCAGACCCCGAAGACGGCGCCGCCCGGGTCGGCGGCCGTCGCCATGACGCAGAACTCGTCGATCCACACCGGCGGGGTGATCACCCGGCCACCGGCCTCGCGGATCCGTACGGCGGTCGCGGCGGCGTCCTGGGCGGCGAAGTAGATGTTCCAGACGGTGGGCATCCGGCCGTCCGGCTTGGGCACCAGCCCCGCGACGTCCTTACCGCCGAGGAGGGCCCGGGTGAACGTGCCGTAGTCGGTGGCGATCTCCTGGAAGGTCCAGCCGAAGAACTCACCGTAGAAGCGCCGGCCCGCCGCGAGGTCGGACAGCAGCACATCCGCCCAGCAGGGCACGCCTTCCGCGAATGCCGCCATGGCCCGGATCCTCCCGCGTCCCTCGGTCCTCGGACTTGCTCGCCCCGGGGCGGGCACGCCTTGGAGCCCGCTCACCCCGGATCTTGCTCACAGCCCGTTTGGAGATGCTTGGCGCGTATTTGGAGCCGCTTGGTTCGTTCACCTCACTTGCCACGCTAACGGGGGATCGCCCGGTCTGCTCACCCCGGAACTCGCAATATTTGGCCAATCCTTTTGCCTCGGAGGCCGCTCCGGCCGCGTAATCCACCGTTGTTATCCACAGGCTGTTGATAACACGATTCACACGTGTGGGTGAGCGGTGATTGAGGGCTTGACGACTGTGGACAGGGAGCGGTCAGGGGTCGGAATCAGCCATTCCAACCTGCTCAGCGAGGTTCGCAAACCCCCTCATCCCGCCCTAACCCCATTTGCACGCAGCCGAATCGCGCTCCGATCACCCCTCGGTAAGCTGACGGCATGACAGGACAAGTACGCACAGTCGACGGGCGGGTGGCCGGTCGTCGCGGGCAGGCGACGCGGCAGAAGCTGCTCGACTGCCTCGGCGAGATGCTCAGCACCTCCCCGTATCGAGACGTCAAGGTCATCGATGTCGCACGTAAGGCAGGGACCTCGCCTGCGACGTTCTACCAGTACTTCCCCGATGTGGAGGGCGCGGTCCTCGAGCTCGCCGAGGAGATGGCGAAGGACGGCGCGGGCCTGACCGATCTGGTCGCCGACCGCTCATGGGCCGGCAAGTCGGGGACGACCGCGGCGGAGGACCTGGTCGAGGGGTTCCTCTCCTTCTGGCGCAAACACGACGCCATTCTGAGGGTGGTCGATCTGGGCGCCGCCGAGGGTGACAAGCGGTTCTACAAAATCCGCATGAAGATCCTCAATTCCGTCACCAACTCCTTGACGGACGCCGTCAAGGAGCAGCAGGCCAAGGGCCGGATCGACGCGGACCTCAACCCCGGGGCCATCGCGGGCTCGCTGGTCGCCATGCTGGCGGCGGTCGCGGCGCACCAGAAGGGCTTCCAGAGCTGGGGCGTCAAGCAGGCCGACCTCCGGCCGAGCCTGACCTGGCTCGTCCACCTCGGCATCACCGGCCGTAAGCCGCCGAAGTAACGAATCCGCACCCCTTCCCCCGGCCTCCCTGCCCCCGGCCCCTCCCGGCCGGCCGCCCGGCCGGGCCCGCACGTCCTGTCACGCCGCGGCGGATCACTCCCCAGTGATCCGCCGCGGCCTTTTGCGGTCACCGGTTGGTCTGGGCATGGGCTCGCCCATGGGGGGGGGAGGGAACGGGGACCCCGCCGAGGCGCCGAGCACCCCCGGCCGGGGGTGCCGAGCACCCCCGATAGGAGGGGCGCTGGGCCCCCGAACCGGAGGGACCGGCTCAGCCCTCCTCCTCGGCGCGGTGGAGGCGGAAGAGGCGGATCTCGCGGTCCACCCGGGACTGGTAGGTCGCGTACGGCGGCCAGAAGGCGAGAACCGCGGCCCAGGCCGCCTCGCGCTCGGCGCCCTCCAGCAGACGTGCCCGGACGGCGAGGTCGCGGCCCCGCCAGCTGATCTCCGCTTCCGGGTGCTTCAGGAGATTCGTGGTCCAGACGGGATGGCCCGGACGGCCGAAGTTGCTGCCGATCAGGACCCAGGTGCCGCCGTCCTCCGGCATGCAGGCCAGCGGCGTACGGCGGGCAAGCCCCGACCTCGCACCTCGCGCCGTAAGGATCACGCCCGGCAGCATCCGCGCGCTCGGCAGCACCTTGCCACGGGTCAGCCGGTGGACCGTGCGGTCGAACGCGGGGATGACATGCGGCGCGACCTTGGCGAAGGCGCGGGTCGAGGACACCTTACGGACCAGCTTCACGCCGTAACCGGCCATCAGACCGTCACCGCCTTACGGAGCCCATCGCGCCCGTCCGGCCCGTCTCGCCCGTCCGGCCCGTCTCGTCCGTCCGGCCCATCGTGTGTGCCGTCCCCGTTGGGACCGCCGCTTCCGCCGCTCCCGCCACGCTGTTCATGGCCACCGTAAGGAGCGCGATCGGCCGCGCCGAAGAGTCCCTCCCGTTCCGCGGCCCGCGCCCGCAGCCGGTGGACGGGGCCGAAGAGCAGCTCGTCAGAGGCGGCCCGCTTGAAGTAGAGATGCGCGTCATGCTCCCAGGTGAAGCCGATACCGCCGTGCAGCTGAACCGCCTCGGCCGCCGCCGTGCGCTGCGCCTCCAGCGCCTGCGCGAGCGCCAGCCCGCCCGCGACCGCGGCCTCCGTACCACCCGCACCGCCCTCGGCCGCGGCCCACGCCGCGTAGTACGCCGCCGAACGGGCCGCCTGCACCGCGACGTACACATCCGCCAGCCGGTGCTTGACCGCCTGGAAGGAGCCGATGGGACGGCCGAACTGCTCACGCGCCCGCACATACTCGACGGTCCGCGCGAGGGCCGCGTCCGCCGCCCCCACGGCTTCGGCGGCGAGCACGGCCGCGGCCGCCGTACCCGCGGCCGCCAGCGCCTCGGCCACCGCCTCCCCGCCCCCGCTCCCGCCGTCGTCCACCCCCAGCAGCTCGGCCGAGACGTTCCGCAGCTCGATCCGGGCCTGCGGCCGGGTCGCGTCGAGTGCGGTCAGCCGGGTGCGGACCAGCCCGTCCGCCCCCGCCCGGACGAGGAACAGCAGCGTCCGCCCGCGCGTATAGCCCCCGGCGCGGGCGGCGACCAGCAGCAGTTCGGAGCTGTGCCCGCCCGGCACCTGCTCCACCTGCCCGTACAGCCGCCACCCCGCGCCGCCGTCCCGGTCCGGGCGCGCCTGGACACCCCCCGCGCGCCCCCCACCGGCCCACGCGCCGTCCCGCACTCCTACGAGCCCCAGCGCTTCGGGCAGCGCACGCCCCGGCACCGCGAGTGCCGCCGTAAGGGCGCCGTCCGCGATGCGCGGCAGCAGTTCGGCGCGCTGCGCCTCCGTCCCGAGCGCGGCGACCAGGGGCGCGGCGAACACGGCGGTGGCCAGGAGCGGCGAGGGGAGCAGCACCCGCCCGGTCTCCTCACAGGCCAGCGCCAGCTCGATGACGCCGCAGCCGACGCCCCCGTACGCCGCCGGAAGGGCGAGGCCCGGCAGCCCGAGCGTCCGGGCGAGCCGCCGCCACAGGGCCTCGTCATAGCCGGGCGCGGTCTGGACCGCCGCCTTGACCTCGTCCGGCCCGCACCGCTCCCGCAGCAGAGCACGCAGCGTACGGCGGATCTCGTCCTGTTCCTCGGTGAACGCGGCGTCCATCGGCGAGCACCTCCGTTTTCTGACGGGCCGTCATACTAGGGATGCGCTCCCGACTTTCCCACCCCTGGCACCCCATCCACGACTAAGCTGCTGCCTCGCCCCACCACGTTCCTCCCCGTTCGCTCCGCCGGAGCGCGACCGGACCGGCGGTGGCCCTGTCCTCCGGGGCCTGTCGGAGGAGCGAGGAGGGGTGATGGACGATCGGAGCACGCAGGAGACGAGCGGCGCCCGGTGGACCGGCCCGGACAAGTGGCAGGTCGTGATCGGAGTGCTGAGTCTTCTGGTGGCGATCGCCGCTTGCGTGGGGCAGTTCCTGCAGTAGCCGGGCGCCCCGCGCGTGGTCCGGACGGGGCTTGTGTTCGAGGCGCGAGCACGGCCATACGGGAGATCGTCCGGACCACCCCCTTCCCCTCGGCCTCGGCGGGCTCGCGCATGCGCCCCTTCCGCTCCAGCGGATCTGATGTACCGTCAGATTCATGTCGCCCGCAGCGCAGCGCAACCGTAAGGTCGCCGTCGTCGGCGTCTCCCTCTCCGACTGCGGCCGCGTCGACACGGCCACCCCCTACGCCCTCCACGCCCAGGCCGCCCGCCGGGCCCTCGCCGACTCCGGTCTCGACCGGTCGGTCGTCGACGGCTTCGCCTCGGCGGGGCTCGGCACCCTCGCGCCGGTCGAGGTGGCCGAGTATCTGGGGCTACGGCCGACCTGGACCGACTCGACGGCCGTCGGCGGCTCCACCTGGGAGGTCATGGCGGCGCACGCAGCGGACGCGATCGCCGCCGGGCACGCCCGCGCCGTTCTGCTCGTCTACGGCTCCACCGCCCGCGCCGACATCCGCGCGGGCCGCCGCACCGCGAACCTCTCCTTCGGGGCGCGCGGACCGCTCCAGTTCGAGGTCCCGTACGGGCATACGCTGGTCGCCAAGTACGCGATGGCCGCGCGCCGCCATATGCATGAGTACGGCACCACGCTCGAACAGCTGGCGGACATCGCCGTTCAGGCGCGCATCAACGCCGGACACAATCCGGACGCCATGTTTCGCGAACCGATCACGGTCGATGACGTCCTGAGCGGCCCGATGATCGCCGACCCCTTCACCAAGCTGCACTGCTGCATCCGCTCGGACGGCGGCTGCGCGGTGCTGCTCGCGGCCGAGGAGTACGTACCGGACACGGCGAAGGCCCCGGTATGGGTGCTGGGTTCGGGCACGGCGGTCTCGCACACCACCATGTCCGAATGGGAGGACTTCACGGTCTCCCCGGCCGCGGCCTCCGGGCGGGCGGCCTTCGCGCGGGCGGGCGTCCGGCCGTCGGACATCGATGTGGCCGAGCTCTATGACGCCTTCACCTATATGACCCTGGTGACGCTGGAGGACCTCGGCTTCTGCGCCAAGGGCGAGGGCGGGGCGTTCGCGGCGAAGGGACGGCTCACGCGGGACGGCGAGCTGCCGACCAACACCGACGGCGGCGGACTCTCCGCCTGCCACCCGGGGATGCGCGGACTCTTCCTGCTGGTCGAGGCCGTACGGCAGCTACGCGGCGAGGCCGGGGAGCGCCAGGTGCGCAAGGCGGGCGGGCGGCTGCCGGAGCTGGCCGTGGCGTCGGGCACGGGGGGCTGGTTCTGCTCGGCGGGCACGGTGGTCCTGGGCCGCGGCTGACGGGCCCGCCTGACCGTACGTACCGGGCTGTCCTGGCCGTAGGTACCGGACCGCACCGGGCCCGCCTGGCCGTAGGTACCGGGCCCGCCTGGCCGTAGGTACCGGGCCCGTCCTGGCCGTGCGTACGCCCCCGCTTGCCCCGGCCCCTCACGGGTGATCGGATGGGGAGCCGATGAGCGACGACCACGACGAGGCTGAGGCATTCCGCGCACTGCTGCGCGGCCTGCGCGTACCCCATGCGGGCGAGTTGCCCGTCTTCGACCCGGCCACGGCCCCGAACGCACCGCTTCCGCTCTTCCGGCGGTGGCTGCGGGAGGCCGCAGAGGCTGGGGAACCCGGGCCGCACACCATGTCCCTGGCCACCGCGGGCGCCGAGTGCCGCCCGTCCCAGCGCACGGTGATGCTGCATGACGCCGATGAGCGCGGCTGGCACTTCGGCACCCATCGCACCAGCCGTAAGGGCCGAGAGCTGGCCGAGCGGCCGTACGCCTCGCTCGCGTTCCACTGGATGCGGTCGGGCCGTCAGGTGCGCGTCGGCGGGCGGGTCCGCGAGGCCGGACCGGAGGAGAGCGCGGCCGACCTGCGCGGCCGCTCCCCCGCGGCGCTCGCGGCGGCGCTGGCCGGGAGCGGACGGCAGAGCGAGGTACTCGGCTCGTACGAGGAGCTGCTACGGGCCTTCGAGGCGGCGTACGAACGGGCCGAACGCGAACCGGACGCGGCCGCCCCCACCTGGACCCTGTACGTCCTGGAGGCGGACGAGGTCGAGTTCTACCAGGAGGAGGCCCGGCGGCGGCACGTACGGGTCCGCTACCGCCGCGACCCCGGGGAGGCCGGCGGCTGGCGGCGGGAGCTGCTGTGGCCATGACGGCGGCGCGGCCGTACGGCGACGGCCGTAAGGCGCGCACCACCCAACAAGACGACCGTAAGGCGGCCACGCCGCAAGGCTAGGCAGGCACCGGCCGGAAGACGGGAACGACCGGCACGCCCCCCTCGTCCCCCTCGTCCGCCTCGGCGGTCCCGGCAGCCTCGACCGCCTCACCCGCCCCGGCCCCCGCCGCCCGGAACGCCACCCGGAGCCGCATCCCCATCCGCGGCCCACTCTCCGGGACCTCGATGAGCTCGGTCATCATCCGCGGCCCCTCGGCGAGGTCGACGACGGCGGCGGTGTACGGGACGCGGGCGCCGAACGACGGCAGGTCGTTGCGGTGCACCACGGACCACGTATAGAGCGTCGCGGCGCCGCTCGCCTCCTCCCAGGCGACGTTCTCGCTCCAGCAGTACGGGCAGAACTCGCGCGGGTAGTGATGGGCCCGGCCGCACCCGCCGCAGCGCCGGATCAGCAGCCGACCCTCGGCGGCGGCGTCCCAATAGGGGCGGGTGAAGGCGTCGATCTCGGGCAGGTCGAAGCGCGGGGCGCCCGCGGACGGCGCCGGGCTCACAGGAACAGCCCCCATGCCCCGTCGAGCGACCAGGTCTGCCAGCTCATGCCGAAGAGCCCGACCACGGAGATCAGCACCATCATCGAGTTCTGCCCCTGCTCCGCCCAGTCGTGGATCATGAGCAGGAAATAGAGCAGATTGAGCACGATCGCGCCGATCAGGGCGATGGGGGTCAGAAAGCCGAGCGTCAGCCCGAGGCCGAGGGCGAGTTCGGCGTAGACGACGACATACGCCATGACCTTGGGGCGGGGTGTGACCACCGCGTCGAAGCCGCCGCGGACGAACGCCCAGCGGTGCTTGGCGGCCACGCCCACCGCCCAGCCGATGCCGGTGCCGCGCTCGAACCAGTCCTTCTTGTTCTTGTGCCGCCAGCTCTCGAGCCACCACAGGCCGAGTCCGATGCGCAGCACGGCCAGCCATTCGGCCCCGTCGAGCCCGATCGTCCGCATCGTCCCCCAACCCCTCCCGTCCCAGCAAATCTGACGGTACGTCAGTTTCACGGCCGGGCGCGGCCCGCGCAAGGGGTCGCACCGGAGGAACAAAAACCGACGGGACACCGCGGCGACTGGCGACGGTCCGGCGTCGACCGACCGTGACCTCTCCGCAACCCATCCGGAATCACTTTGACCGGTTGTTTGACCGAAACCCGTCAAATACCCGACTACGCTCACCCGCATGGCCGACCGCTCCCCCGAGAAGTCCTCACCCGTCTATGTGATCGGCGGCGGACCGGGCGGACTCGCCGCCGCCGCCGCGCTCAGCCACCACGGGATCCACGCCGTCGTCCTGGAGAAGTCCGACGCGGTCGCCGCGTCCTGGCGGAACCACTACGACCGGCTGCATCTGCACACCACGCGCAGACTCTCCGCGCTCCCCGGGCTGCCGATCCCCCGGTCCTACGGACGGTGGGTCGGGCGCGACGACGTGGTGCGCTATCTGGAGCGCTACGTCGAGCACCACCGGCTGGACGTCGTCACCGGCGTCGAGGTCTCCCGCATCGACCGGTCGTCCGACGACACGGAGTGGGTACTGCGCGCCACGGGCGGCCGTGCGCTGTCCTCGCCCGTGGTCGTCGTCGCGACGGGCTTCAACCACACCCCGCGGCTGCCGGACTGGCCGGGCCGGGCCGGCTACACCGGTGAGTTGCTGCACGCCGCCCACTACCGCAACGCCCGCCCCTTCGAGGGCCGTGACGTCCTGGTGGTCGGCGTCGGCAACACCGGCGCCGAGATCGCGGTCGACCTGGTCGAGGGCGGCGCGGCCCGGGTGCGACTGGCGATCCGCACCGTGCCGCACATCCTGCGCCGCTCGACGGCCGGGTGGCCCGCACAGGCCACCGGCATCCTGGTGCGCAGGCTGCCGCGGCGCGCGGTGGACCGGGCGGCACGGGTGATGTGCCGGGTGAGCATGCCGGATCTGACCGAGCACGGCCTGCCCTGGCCCGACACCGGGCTCTACACCCGCGTACGGGAGGGCGCGATCCCGGTCCAGGACGTGGGGCTGGTCGACGCGGTACGGACGGGACGGGTGGAGGTGGTCTCGGCGGTGGACTCCTTCGAGCTGGACAAGGTGACCCTGGCCGACGGCTCGCGGATCAGCCCCGAGGTGGTGATCGCCGCGACCGGCTACCGGCGCGGCCTGGAGGAACTGGTCGGCCATCTGGGCGTGCTCGACGACCGCGGCCGCCCCCTCCCCCACGGCCGGCGGACCCTGAAGGGCGCGCCGGGACTGCACTTCACGGGCTATACGAACCCGATCAGCGGGATGCTGCGCGAGCTGGCCATCGACGCCCGGAAGATCGCCAAGACGGTCGCCCGCACGACGGCATGACGGCGGGGCGGGGCGCGCCGCGATTCCACCGGCCCCGCCGTCACCCTGCGTGTTCCCCGCGCCCCGAGCATTCCTGACAGGCCGTCAGTTCAGTAACCTGACTACTGGGTAATGTGACTTGGCGTCAGGTTTGCTGCGGCGGCCGGTGCCGAATCCCCTGGTCACGTACCCGGTTATTGGCCAACGAGCAGGAGTGGCGGATACCGATGCTTGGATCGACCTACGGCACCCTGACCACCAACTCCCGTCATGCCCGCGCCGTCGCCTGCGGACAGGCCCCCGGCCCCGCCGTGCACGCCCACAGCGGGGCCGCGGCGCGCGGGACCGCCGAAGGCGTCGACGACGTGGACGTCAGCGGGCGCCCGCTGCACTCCGCCGTCCCCGATCTGGACCGCTTCTTCCATCCCGAGTCGGTGGCCCTCATCGGCGCCTCCGACGCGGACGGCCGCCCCAACACCGGTATCACCCGCCAGCTCCTGGCCTGGGCCGAACGCGTCGGCGCCCGGCTGCACCCCGTACATCCCTCCCGTCCCGCCGTCTTCGGCATTCCGTGCGTACCGTCCGTGGCCGCGCTGCCCGAACCCGTCGACCTCGCCGTCCTCCTCGTCCGCGATCCGCTCCCGGTGATCGAGGAACTCGACGGGAGCAAGGTGAGGTTCGCCGTCGTCTTCGCCTCCGGCTTCGCCGAGACCGGCCCCGAGGGCGCCGCCGCGCAGGCCCGGCTGGCCGCCGCGGCCCGCGGCGCCGGGCTGCGGCTGCTCGGCCCCAACACCAACCTCAACGCCTTCGAGAAGTTCCGCGACGACCTCGACGGGCCCGCCATCGCCCTCATCACCCAGTCAGGCCACCAGGGCCGCCCGGTCTTCACCCTCCAGGAACTCGGCATCCGGCTCAGCCACTGGGCCCCGACCGGCAACGAGGCCGATCTGGAGACCTCCGACTTCATCTCCTACTTCGCCACCCGGCCCGAAGTCGGCGCCATCGCCCTGTACGCGGAGGGGCTGAAGGACGGCCGCGGCTTCCTCCTCGCCGCCGACCGGGCCGCCCGCGCCAAGGTGCCCGTCGTCGCCGTGAAGGTCGGCCGCACCGAGACCGGCGCCCGCACGGCCGCCTCCCACACCGGCAAGCTGACCGGCTCGGACGCGGTGGTGGACGCGGCCATGCGGCAGTTCGGGGTGATCCGCGTGGACGGCCTGGACGAGCTGCAGGACACGGCGGCGCTCCTCGCCCGCGCCCGGCCGCCGCTCGCCGAGGGCGTCGTGGTGTATTCGATCTCCGGGGGCACCGGGGCCCACTTCGCCGACCTCGCCACCGCGGCGGGCCTCACCCTGCCCGCCCTCTCCCCCGAGAAGCAGACCGAACTCCACCAGTGGATACCCGGCGATCTCAGCGTCGCCAACCCGGTGGACAACGGCGGCCATCCGGTGGGCGACTGGCGCGGCCGCAAGATCATCGACGCGATCCTCGCCGATCCCTCCGTGGGCGTGCTGATCTGCCCGATCACCGGCCCCTTCCCGCCCATGAGCGACAAGCTGGCGCAGGACCTGGTGGACGCGGCGGAGCAGACGGACAAGCTGGTGTGCGTGGTGTGGGGCTCGCCGGTCGGCACCGAGGACGCCTACCGCACCACCCTGCTGGGCTCCTCCCGCGTGGCCACCTTCCGGACCTTCGCCAACTGCATCACCGCCGTGCGCGCCTATCTGGGGCACCACCGCTTCACCGCCTCCTACCGCTCCCCCTTCGAGGACGCCCCGCGCACGCCGTCCCCCTCCCTTCGCAAGGTGCGCGATCTGCTGCGCCCAGGAGACCGCCTGAGCGAGCACGCGGCGAAACAGCTGCTGCGGGCGTACGGCATCCGGGTGCCGCGCGAGCAGTTGGTGACCAGCGCGGCCGCTGCCGTCCGCGCCGCCGGGCTCGTCGGCTACCCCGTGGTCATGAAGGCGTCCGCGCCGCAGCTCGCCCACAAGACCGAGCTGGGGCTGGTCCGGCTGGGGCTGACCTCGGCCAGCCAGGTCCGTGACACCTATCGGGAGCTCACCGACATCGCCCGCTACGAGGGCGTCGAGCTGGACGGGGTGCTGGTCTGTCAGATGGTCGAGCGCGGGGTGGAGATGGTGGTCGGCATGAGCCAGGACCCCCTCTTCGGACCGACCGTGACGGTCGGAATAGGGGGCGTGCTCGTCGAGGTCCTCCGTGACGCTGCCGTACGCGTCCCCCCGTTCGGCGAGGACCAGGCGCGTGCGATGCTCGCCGAACTGCGCGGCCGAGCCCTCCTCGACGGTGTGCGCGGCGCTCCCCCCGCCGATGTGGACGCTCTCGTCGAAGTCGTGCTGCGGGTCCAGCGCATGGCCCTGGAGCTCGGGGACCACCTCGCCGAACTGGACGTCAATCCGCTGATGGTGCTGGAACGCGGCCAAGGTGCCGTGGCACTGGACGCCCTGGCGATCTGCCGCTGACGCATGGAGCGTTACCATGACCTCTTCCCCCCTTGAAGATTCACGTGACTCCGTTCTACGGCACACCACTGACAACGGCGTCTCGTGGATTACGCTCAACCGACCCACGGCGATGAACGCCATCACCCCTGACCAGCGAGAACAGCTGATTTCTCGGCTGGACCAGGCCTCCGCGGACCCGGCCGTCCGGGCCGTCGTGCTGACCGCCACCGGCAAGGGCTTCTGCGCGGGAGCGGATCTGCGCGGCGCCCCGGACGGGGCGGAACGGATCGCGGGCGATGTCGCCCGGCTGATCCGCGGTGGCGCGCAGCGGCTCATCGCCGCCGTCCTCGACTGCGAGAAGCCGGTGATCGCCGCCGTCAACGGCACCGCGGCCGGGCTCGGCGCCCATCTGGCCCTCGCCTGCGATCTGGTGCTGGCCGCCGAATCGGCCGTCTTCATCGAGGTGTTCATCCGCCGCGGTCTGGTCCCCGACGGAGGTGGTGCGTATCTCCTCCCCCGGCTGATCGGCCCGCAACGCGCGAAGGAGCTGATGTTCTTCGGCGACGCGCTGCCCGCCGCCGAGGCCGAGCGGCTGGGGCTGGTCAACCGGGTCGTCCCGGACGACGATCTGGCCAAGACCGCCCGCGCCTGGGCGGAGCGCCTCGCCGCCGGTCCCACCCGCGCCCTGGCCCTCACCAAGGCGCTGGTGAACGCCTCCCTGGAGGCCGACCGCCCGGCCGCGTTCGCCGCCGAGGCGGCGGCGCAGGAGATCAACATGACCACGGCCGACGCGCAGGAGGGCGTCCGCGCGTTCATCGAGCGCCGGCCACCTGGGTACCGAGGCCGCTGAGGCCACTGAGGCTGCTGAAGCCACTGAGACTGCTGAGGGCCACTGAGACTGCTGAAGCCGCTGAGGAACCGCGCTGTCAGGGAATCCGAGAAAGCACTGAAGAAACCCGAGCAAGCCAGAAAGGGGGACGGGCCATGATGGGACACGCCGGTATGGCCGCAACCGCCGTCCGCTACCTCCGGGCGGTCGGCTCGCCGACCGCCTCCGTACGACCGGTCGATCCACTGCCCCCGCCGGAGCTGCGCTGTGTGCGCGCCGATGAGCGGCCCCCGGTCGACCCGGCCGAATTCCGCCGGGTGCTGGGCAACTTCGCCAGCGGGGTCACCGTGATCGCCACTGTCGACGAGAACGGACCGGCCGGTTTCGCCTGCCAGTCCTTCGCCTCGCTGTCGCTGGACCCGCCGCTGATCGCCTTCATGGTCGCCCGCACCTCCACGTCCTGGCCGCGCATCGCCCGCGCGGGCGTCTTCTGCGTCAACGTCCTGGGCGCGCACCAGGGCGAGCTGTGCCGCTCCTTCGCGGTCAGCGGGTCCCGGCGCCCCGACAAATTCGCGGGCGTCCGCTACGAGGCGTCCCCGGTCACCGGCTCACCGCGGCTCGCGGACGTCCCGGCGTGGATCGACTGCGCGGTCCACGCCGTGCACACGGGCGGCGACCACCTGGTCGTGGTGGGCCGCGTCCGGGCGCTGGGCACGGACGAGTCGGCGGCGCGATCGGGGCCGCTGCTCTTCCACCGGGGCTCGTTCGGGGAGTTCACGGCGTTTCCCTGAGCCGCCCGCATCCGTAAGCTGCCGCACCCGTACACCCTAACGGCCCGCATCCGTAAGCCCGCGCGCCCCGCCTCCGTACACCCTCACGGCCCGTCTCCGTAAGCCCGCGCGGCCTTACCGGGGGCTGGGGCGGAGCCCCGCACGCGGCGGAGCCGCATATCGTCAGGTGCCGGGAAGGAGCGGGAGGGGAGGGGAACAGCCCGCCGCGGGCGGCAAGGTCCGTCGGCCCCCTAGACCGTCGCCGACGCCGTCTTCGCGCCCGCGCCGCGCTGGATGACCAGCGACATCAGCGCGGCGATCGCGCACAGCGCCCCCGCGCCGTACCAGACCAGGTCGTACGAGCCGAAGGCATCCCGCGCCGCGCCGCCCAGGAAGGCCACGACCCCGGCCCCCACCTGGTGGGAGGCGAGCACCCAGCCGAAGACGATCGCGCTGTCCTCCCCGTACTGCTCCCGGCACAGCGCCATCGTCGGCGGCACGGTGGCGACCCAGTCGAGACCGTAGAAGACGATGAAGAAGAGCATCGGCGGATGGACCGCGTCGTCCAGCAGGATCGGCAGGAACATCAGGGAAAGCCCGCGCAGCGCGTAGTACACGGCCAGCAGCCGTCGCGCGTCGAAGCGGTCGGTGAACCAGCCGGAGGCAACCGTGCCCACGATGTCGAAGACGCCGATGACGGCGAGCAGGCTCGCGGCGGCCGTCACCGGCATGCCGTGGTCATGCGCGGCGGGCACGAAGTGGGTCTTGACGAGGCCGTTCGTCGAGGCGCCGCAGATCGCGAAGGCGCCCGCGAGCAGCCAGAAGGAGCCGGTGCGCGAGGCCGAGGCGAGGGCCGTGACGGCACGCCGGGCCGCACCGCGCCGGGGCGCGGGCCGCGGGGCGGGCGGCCCGTCGGCGCCGTACGCGGCGACCCCCACGTCCGAGGGGTGGTCGCGCAGCAGCAGCCAGACGAGGGGGACGATCGCCAGCGCGGCGACCGAGACGGTGATGGCGGCGGGCCGCCATTCGTGCCGTTCGACGATCCAGGAGAGCAGCGGGAGAAAGATCAGCTGCCCGGAGGCCCCGCCCGCCGTAAGGATGCCGGTGACCAGACCGCGCCGGGTCACGAACCACCGGTTGGTCACGGTCGCGGCGAAGGCCAGCGCCATGGAGCCGCTGCCGAGGCCGACCAGCACACCCCAGCACAGGATGAGCTGCCAGGGCCGGCTCATGAAGACCGTAAGGCCGCCACCGGCCGCGATGACGACGAGCGCGGACGCGACGACCTTACGGATGCCGAAGCGATCCATCAGGGCGGCGGCGAAGGGAGCGGTGAGCCCATAGAGGGCGAGGTTGACGGAGACCGCGAACCCGATCGTGCCGCGCGACCAGCCGAACTCCTCGTGGAGCGGATCGATGAGCAGACCGGGCAGGGAGGCGAATCCGGCCGCGCCGATGATCGTCACAAAGGTGATCGCGGCCACCGACCAGGCGCGGTGCGGTAGGCGCAGGAGGGCCCGCCGTCCGGGCCGGGCGGGCTGATCCGGCTGTTCGTCCTGTTCAGGGGCTTCGGAGAGATCGGTCGTCTGCGTCACCGGACCAGCATCGGACAGCGGATCGGAGCGGACGAGTGGCCCGAGGGACAGCATTCGCTAGGATCGGGCCACACCCTTTGGGGTCGTGTCCGACGTAGGGCCGTTTCCGAACGACGGGAGGCCGGAAGTGTCCCCACCCCAGCCCCCGCCGCATTCCCCGCCCGGGACCACCGGCAGGCGCCACCGCGTCGTCGTCCTCGCCCTCCCCGGCGTGATCCCCTTCGAGCTGGGCATTCCGTACCGGATCTTCGGCAAGGCCCGCTCCGCCGACCGCCGGCGGCTGTACGAGGTCGTCACCTGCACCCCCGAGCCCGGTCTGGTGCCCACGGACGCCGACTTCCCGATCGCCGTGGAGCAGGGCCCCGAGGCCCTCGCCGAGGCCGACACCATCGTGGTGCCCGCCTCGTACGAGCTCGGCCCGGTCCACGAGGAGGGCCGGATGACCGAGCCGCTCGGCACCGCGCTGGCCCATGCCCGGCCGGGCGTGCGCTGGGTGTCCATCTGCACCGGTTCGTTCGTGCTGGCCGCCGCCGGGCTCCTCGACGGCCGGCCCGCCACCACCCACTGGTCCAGCGTCGACCATTTCCAGCGCCTCTTCCCGACCGTCCAGGTCGATCCGAACGTGCTGTTCGTGGACGACGGCGATGTGCTCACCTCGGCCGGTGTCGCCTCGGGGATCGACCTGTGTCTGCATCTGGTGCGGCGCGACCACGGCACGGCCGTCGCCAACGACGTGGCCCGGCGCAGCGTGGTGCCACCCCACCGCGACGGCGGCCAGGCCCAGTACATCCCGCGCCCGATGCCCGAGCCCCAGCAGGCCACCACGACGACGGCCCGCGCCTGGGCTCTCGGCCGGCTGGACCGGCCCATCTCGCTGCGGGAGCTGGCCGCCCAGGAGGCGATGAGCGTACGGACGTTCACCCGCCGCTTCCGCGAGGAGGTCGGTGTCAGCCCGGGGCAGTGGCTGACCCAGCAGCGGGTGGAGCGGGCCCGTCATCTCCTGGAGGGCACCGATCTGTCGGTGGACCAGGTGACGCGCGAGGCCGGTTTCGGCTCCCCCGCGTCCCTGCGCCAGCACTTCCAGGCGGCGGTGGGCGTCTCCCCCACCGCCTACCGCCGCACCTTCCGCGCGGGCGCCGAGGCCGGTACGGCTCCCGGCGCCGACGCCCGCGCGTAAGGCCGCTCAGCCCGTCACGGCCACTCCCCCGCCGTCTCGGGGCCGCCGCGGTGTTGTCACACGGCCGCCTCGGCGCCCCGGAGCCGCCAGCTGCGGACGTGCTCCCAGGTCATGTCCCGCCACCACTGCGCGTTCCAGTCGCCGCTGTGGAAGCGGAACAGCGAGATGGTCTCGGCGGTGAACCGCTTGGGCGGGTCCGCGGCCAGAGTGTCCAGGAACTCCCCGATCTCCTCGTAGAGGTCGGGCCGCAGGGTCAGCTCATGGGAGGCCACGGACAGATGGGCCCGGAATTCCGCCGGGTCGAAGGGTTTGAAGAGAAAGTCCGGCTGAATGGACGACACCGGCTCCAGCGCGGCGTTCACCGAGACCAACAGGTCGACCATCTCGGGGTTGGGCGTCCCGTCCGGCAGATGGTGCACGTTGTACGCGAACCCCTTGCCGTGCCGGTCCATACCGGAGTTGTACGTGGTGAACGACGTGGTCCCGGACAGCAGCGGATCCAGTACCGCGATCAGCTCCTCCTCGGTGACCGTGGCGTGCACATTGCCCGCGAGGGTCGCGTGGGGCGGGAACGCCGCGCACGAGACGAGGCCGTACTGCTGCTTCATGAGCAGGTGCAGCCGGGCGAGCACCGCGCAGGTGTGCGGATCGGAGCGGAGGAAGACTCCGTAGCGATGGGGGTTGTCTCGCATCACTGACCTGCCTGTTCCCGGTAGCGGTCGATATCGCGGTTGGCGGCGGATTCGGCGTTCTTCAGCGCGGTGTCCAGCGGCGTCTTCCCGGCGAAGGCGGACTGGATCGGGCCGAGCACATCGGCGCGCACGGTGGGCATCGCGCCGGTGAGGCATCCCGCCGCGGCCGTGGTGGCGGGCGTCTTGTTGAACTGGTCGATGACGGCCTTGAGATCGGGCCGCGCGGCGAGGGTCTTCCGCTGCCCGGGCAGGGCGTCCACCTTCTTGTTGATGGGCGCGTAGCCGGTCGCGCGGCTGAACTCCTCCTGGGACGCGGGCAAGGCCATGAAGGCGGCCACCTGCCAGGAGGCGGCCTGCTCGGCGGCGCTGTGGCCGGGGCCGTTGACCCACAGGGCGGCGCCGCCGACGACGGGCCCGGAGGTCGCGGCCGGGCCGGACAGCGGATAGGGCAGGGCCCGGTAGGGGAAGTCGGCGCCCTCCTTGACCTTCCCGGCGGCTCCGCTGCTGTTGAACATCATCGCGACCTTGCCCTGCTGGAAGGCGGTCACGGCGTTGGAGCCGTCCTCACCCGTGTCCAGTCCGGCGCCGCTGGTGTAGAGATCGCTCACCGCGCCGATGGCCTTGCGCTGCTGCGGGCTGGTGAGCCTCACACTGGACGCGGTGCCGCCCTTACGGCCGTTGTCGGGCCCGCAGTAGGGCACTCCGGCGGCGGCGGTCAACTGCTCGATCCACCAGGTGTCGAAGGGCTGCACCAGGCCCCCGGCCTTCGGCACCTTACGGTGGACGGTCTTCGCGGCGGCGACCACCTGGTCCAGGGTGTTCAGGGGCGTGTTCGCGGGCAGCCCGGCCTTCTTCAGCAGGTCGTCGTTGACGTAGAGCATCGGCATCGACGTGTTGAAGGGAACGGCCATCAGCTTGCCCTGGGCGCTGTAGTAGTTGCGCGCGGCGGGCCGGATGTCGTCCAGGGACAGCGTGCCGGGGTTGGCCTCCGCCAGGTCCTGGGCGGGCACGGTCTGCCCCGCGTCGTGCAGGAAGCCGGTGCTGATGTCGTAGGAGAGCAGCAGGCTCGGGGTGCTCTTGTCGCGGATGGCGGCGGTGTACTTGGCGAGCACGTCGGGGTACTGGCCCTGGTAGACGGCCTTGACCTCGATCTTGCCGCGGTGCTGGGCGTTGAACCGGTCGACGAGCTTCTGGAGCGCCACGGCGTTGTTGTCGCCGAGGCCGTGCCACAGGGTGACGGTGACGGGCCCCTTGGCGGCCTTGAGGGCCTCGGGGCCGGGGGCCCGGCCGGAATCGCCGGTGTCGTTCTTACCGTTGTCGCCGCAGCCGCTGAGGGCGGCCAGCGCCACGAGGGCGGCGAGGACGGACGCGCTTCTGCGCATGGTGATGTTCCTCCGGGAAGGGAGCTCGGGAAGGAGTGCGGGAGGCGGGGAGAGCGGTGTCAGCGCGGGGAAGTGCGGGCGAGGCCGCGGAGCAGGAAGCGCTGGCCCACGATGACGAGCAGGAGGGTGGGGAGGAGGACGAGAGTGGTACCGGCATAGATCACGCCGGGGCTGGTCGACTCGGCGTTGACCAACTGGGAGATCCCCACCTGGACGGTGCGCCGGTCCGGGGAGTCGGTGATGAGCAGCGGCCAGAAGTAGCCGTTCCAGGCGGCCAGCGCGCTCCACAGGGTGGCCGCCGTCACCTGTGGCCTGGCCATCGGGAGGACGACGAGGAAGAGGCAGCGCAGATCGCCGCAGCCGTCCAGCCGCGCCGCCTCCCACACCTCCCGGGGGAGGGTGAGGAACGCCTGCCGCAGCAGGAAGACCGGGTACCCGGCGGCGAGGAACGGCAAGGTGATCCCGAGGAGGGAGTCGCGCAGCCCGAGGCCGGTGACGAGCTCGTAGTTCGGGATGACCAGGCTTTCACCGGGGATCGCCAGGGTGGCGACGATCACGGCGAACGCCACCGCGCGCCCCCTCCAGCGCGGGAACACCAGGGCGTACGCGGCCAGTGAGGACGTCAGCAGCTGGCCGCCCGTCTGCAGGGCGGTGACGAGCACGCTGACGACGTACTGCTGCCCGAAGGGCACATTGCGCAGCGCCTCACGGAAGTTGTCCAGGGTCAGCCGCGTGGGCAGCAGCGTCCCGTGCGCCACGTCCTGCGGCGACAGCAGCCCGGTCAGCAGCGTGACGTATACCGGGAAGCCGATGACGGCCGTAAGGACGACGAGCCACAGCCAGCGCACCATGTCGCGTGCGCGCAGCGGAGGGCGCGACCTTCGCGGCCTCCGGGCTGCCGCGGTGGCCTCGGTGACCGTGGGGCGCGTGGGTGTCGTGGTGACGGTCATGAGGTGGTCACCCGGCGGTTGAGGACGAGGAACTGCACGGCGGTGACGAGCAGGACGAGCGCCAGCAGTACGACCGCGATGGCCGAGGCCCGGCCGTAGTCGGGCACCCCGCCGCCGAAGGCCCGCTGATACAGCTCCACGACCAGGGTGGTCGTCGCGTCGGAGGGGCCGCCCCGGGTGAGCACCTGGACCTGCGTGAAGATCTGCAGCCCGCTGATCGTCTGGGTGACGGCGAGGAAGAACAGGCTGGGCGAGATCAACGGCACGATCACGCTGCGCACCAGACGCAGACCGCTCGCCCCGTCCAGCTCCGCGGCCTCCAGCACCTCCGGCGGCAGATTCCGGACAGCGGCCGTCAGTACGAGGACGGCGAACCCGAACTCGTACCAGGCGGTCGCCAGGGCCACGCACAGCATCGCCCACCCCGGGGACTGCAGCCACGGCGGACCCTCGTACCCCAGCTTCGCCAGCACGTGGTTGAGCGTGCCGACCGACGGGGCGAACAGCCCGGCGAAACAGGCCGAGGCCGACGCGGCGGAGTAGGCGAAGGGAAGGGAGAAGACGAGCTGGAAGACGCGGCGCCCGACGATGCGGCGGCGCAGCGGCAGCACGGCCGCCAGCGCCCCCGCCGTGGCCATGGCCACGCTGGCGACCGTAAGGATGAGCGTGGTGAGCAGCACGCGGCGGCTCGCCGAGTCGGTCAGCAACTGGGTGTAGTTGTCGAACCCGACCGAGCGGGTCGGATTGCCGAGCAGATCGGTCCCCCGGGTGCTCAGCCAAATGCCGCGCCCCAGGGGCCAGTAGAGGAAGACAGCGATCAACAGCAGCGTCGGCACGGTCAGCCAGGGGCCGAGCCGGGGGCGACGAGGGCCCGCGCGCTTCAGTGGTGGAACGTTCCCGCACATGGCTGAAAAGCTATGCGGCATCGACGTCTTGGGGGCGGCCGAAAGGTTACGGCCCGACGAACGTCCTCAGCGGCGCCACGCGCCCCAGGGCGCGGCCCTGCCGCCGCCGGGGCGACTTCTCAGGGGCACGGCGCCCGGGTGCGGGGAGGTCACGGGGACTTCGCGGGAACGTCACGCGGCATCGAGGGCCACCGCCGCGTCCGGCTCCAGACGCCAGCTGCGGACGTGGTCCCAGGTCATATTCCGCCACCACTGCGCATGCCAGTCCGCGCTCCGGAAGCGGAACAGCGAGACCGTGTCGGCCATGAAGCTCCGCGGCGGCTCCCATCCCAGGCCCTCGACGAAATCGAGGATCTCCGGGCGGAGTTCGGGGCGCAGCAGCAGCTCATGGGAGGCGATGGACAGATGCGCGCGGAAGCGGCCGGGGTCCAGCGGATTGGCACGGTAGTGGTCCATTGGCTTGGCCACGGGCGCCATCGCCCGGCGCACCGTGTCGAGCAGGGCGGTGATCCCGGGATTCGGGGAGCCATCGGGCAGGTCGTGCAGATTGAACCCGATGCCGCCGCCGCCCCTCTCGATGCCCAGGTTGTACGTCGTGAAGGAGGCGGTGCCCGCCAGGGCCGTGCCCATCCGATCGGCCAGCTCGTCCTCGGACGCGTCGGTGGGCATATTGCCCATGAGGGTGGCATGGGGCGGGTACGCGGCGCAGGAGACCAGCCCGTACTGCTGCCTGAGCAGCAGATGGAGATCGGTCAGCAGGGCGCAGGTGCCGGGGTCGGGGCGGAGGAAGACGCCGTAGCGGAACGACGAGGCGGCCGAGGGCGCGGACATGGTTTCTCCGGTACGTCAGCGGCGCGGCTCCGGGCTCCGGCGGGCGGCCCCCCGGATTCAGCGCCGCGCGGGATGGGTTGGGGGTGGGGCGGTGGTGGTTCCGGCCACCAGCGCCCCGCGCAGGGGGATGTGGCGGGTGGGCATGGAGCGGTCCTCGCGGAGCTCCAGCAGCAGGTCGATGGCGCGTCGGCCGACCTCGTCCAACGGCTGACGCAGCGTGGTCAGTCCGAGAAGCGGGGTGGTGAGCGGCCCGACGCCGTCGAAGCCGGTGACCGACATGTCGTCGGGCACCCGCACTCCGGCTCGACGCAGCCGTTCCAGGACGCTGACCATGACGTCGTCCTGGGGGCACATGATCGCCGTTATCTCGCGGTCCTCGATCAGCGCGGGCACCGCGTCGGCGGGGGCTTCCGGGCCGTCGGCCAGTTCGGTGACGACAGTGTCGACACCGCGTACCCGCAGGCCGCTCACCATCGCGGCGGTACGGGCGTACTGAGTGATGGACAGCGCCTCCGGCACCAGCAGCACGGCCACCCGGCGGTGCCCGAGGGACACCAGGTGCTCCACGAGCTGCTCCGCGCCGTCCTCCTCGTCGCAGTAGACGCTGTTGATGGCCGGATGCGGCTCCGGCCGTCCGGCGACGACCGTCGGCACCCGTTCCACGAAGGGGGCGATGTCCCGGGCCGGAAGCAGACCGCTGCACACCACCAGCCCCTCGACTCGGAGGGAGAGGAGCGTCTGCAGGGCACGGCGCTCCTCGGCGAGGGCGAAGTCCCGTACACCGGTGGCGGTGACGACCCTGTAGCCGCCTTCGATGGCGCGCCCCTGGAGCGCCGCGTGGAGATGTCCGTAGAAGGGGCGGACGGCGTCGCGGACGAGCACTCCCAGGGTGTGCGTCCGCTGCGCGACCAGCCCCTGCGCCATGGCGTTCTTGACGTAGCCGAGCCGCTGGGCGGCGTCGAGGATCCGCGAGCGGACTTCCTCGCTGATGCGTCCCTGCCCCAGCAGGGCCCGGGAGACCGCGGACTTCGACACCCCCGCTTCCCGCGCGATGTCGATGATCGTGGGCGCCCTGTTGGCCTTTTCCTCCGTCACCGGCTACCAGTACCACAGCTCATGGAACCGTCCGGGGTCGGCCCGTCGGGCAGCAGGCCGCGGTCGGCGAGGACGGCGCGGGCGGCCGTGGCCCCGGTCCACAGCCGGGCGTCCCAGCCGTGCTCCCTGGCCGCGTCGATGTTCTTACGGCGGTCATCGAAGAACAGGACGCGCTCCGGCGGTGTGCCGAGGAGCTCGGTCATCCGCTGGTAGACGGCGGGATCGGGCTTGGCGAGGCCATGGTCCGCCGAGAACATCAGCCGGTCGAAGTGCGCGGACCAGTCGCTGCGTTCGGCGGTCCGGGCCAGCGCGTGGGGGGCGTTCGACAGCAGCGCGAGCCGGGTGCCCTGCCGCCCCAGGTCCTCCACCAGGGCCTGGGAGGCGCCGTCGAGCCGGGTCCAGATCTCGACTTCGGCGCTCACCAGCGCGTCGACCGTGCCGGGGCGCAGCGGGGCGCCGAGTGCGCCGGCCACCGCCGACCAGTAGGCGGTGTCGGAACTGCCCAGGTCGTAGGCGTCACGATGCGCCCAGTACGCCTCGCCGAACGCCGCTTCCTCCACGCCGAGCAGCCCGGCCAGCCGTTCCTCCAGACCGGAGAGCCCGCGCGGCCGCGTCAGCACCTCGCCGAGGTCGAAGACCACGGTGAGAGGGGTGTCCAGGCCGGCTGCCGCATCGGCTGCCATACCGGCCGTCACATCGGCTGCGGTCTCGGCTGCGGTCTCGGCTGCGCCATCCAGGCGGGAACGTTCCACCAGGGCAACGTAACCGGCGAGACCCACAAGCCGGGCAGCGGCGACGGGAAGGCAGGGTGAACAGACCTCGTCGTCGGACCCACCGGACGCCGCCCGTTCAGAAGGTGAGCACGGCGCGTGCCACCCGGCCGTGGTGGGCGTCGTCGGCGGCCTTGGCGAAGTCCTCCAAGGGGTAGGTCCGGCTGACGAGTTCGTCCAGCAGCAGCAGCCCCTGCCGGTAGAGGTCGGCGTACAGCGCGATGTCGGCCTGTGGCCGTGAGGAGCCGTAGCGGCAGCCCAGGATGGACTTGTCCAGATACATGGAGGAGACGCGGAAGGCCGCCTCGGCGTCGGCGGGCGGCACCCCGAGCAACACCGCCTGGCCATGCCGGTCGAGCAGATCGACGGCCTGGCGGATGAGCCGGGTCGAGCCGACGCATTCGAAGGCGTGGTCCGCGCCGGTCGGCAGGATCTCCCGTACGGCGTCGGTGGAGGGCAGGAAGTGGGTCGCGCCGAACCGCCGGGCCATCGGCTCCTTGGCGGGGTTGGAGTCCACGGCGACGATGGGCGACGCCCCGGCGATCCGGGCCCCTTGCAGCACATTGAGCCCGATGCCGCCGCTGCCGATGACGACGACCGACTCCCCGCGGTCCACCTTGGCGCGGTTGAGCACGGCGCCGACGCCGGTGAGGACGGCGCAGCCGATGAGGGCGGCGGGGACGAGCGGAATGTCCTCGGGGATCGGCACCACCTGGACGGCGGTGACGAGGGTGCGCTCGGCGAAGGCGGAGTTCGAGGCGAAGTTGTACAGCCGCTCGTCGCCGCGGCGGAACGGCCGGGTCGGCCGGCCGATCGCCGCGCGGCACATGGTGGGGCGGCCGCGGGCGCAGTCGGCGCAGGTCCCGCAGTTGGCGAGGGTGGAGAGCGCCACATGGTCACCGGGCGCGACATGGGTGACGCCCGGCCCGACCTCCTCGACCACGCCCGCGCCCTCGTGGCCGAGGACCGCGGGGAGGGGGAAGGGGATGGTGCCGTCCACGACCGACAGATCGCTGTGGCACAGCCCCGCTGCGGCGATGCGCACCAGCACCTCGCCGGGGCCGGGGTCGCGCACCGCCAAGTCCTCGACCACGCGCGGCGCGGTGCCGTCGAAGATGACGCCTCTCATGCTCATCACCCTTCCGGTGCCTTCAGGCGACCCAGACCAGCGACTGGAGTTCGCTGTACGCGTGCAGGCCGAACGAGCCGCCGTCGCGTCCGACTCCGCTTTCCTTGAAGCCGCCGAACGGTGTCTCGGGGTGGCGCTGGGCGGTGTTGATGCCGACGTTTCCGCTGCGCAGACGGGCGGCGAGGGCCCAGGCGCGGCCCGCGTCGGCGCTGAAGACGTAGTCGTAGAGGCCGTAGGGCGTGGCGTCGGCGATCCGCACCGCCTCGTCCTCGTCGTCGAAGGGCAGGGCCACGACGACCGGGCCGAACAACTCCTCGCGCGCGACGGTCATCGCGGGGTCGGCGTCGGCGATCAGCGTGGGGGCGACGTAGAAGCCGGGCTTGAGCGCCGGGCGTTCGCCGCCCACGACGATCCGGGCGCCCTGCTCACGGGCGCCGGAGACATACGCCTCGACGCGATCGCGCTGCGCGGCGGAGATCAACGGACCGACGACCGTGGAGTTATCCACAGGGTCCCCGATCTTCAGTGACTCTGCGTAGTGTGTGAGTGCGGCGATGACCTTCTCGTACAGCGATCGATGTACGAGCACACGGGTCGGCGCCGTGCAGATCTGTCCGCTGTGAAAGGAGAAGGTCGAACCGACCGCCCCGACCGCCGACGCGATCACTCGCTCGTCGGCGTCCCCCAGGACGATGGCCGCGCCCTTGCCCCCGAGTTCCATCAGGGTGCGCTTCATCGACCGCCCCGCGGATTCGGCGATCTTCTTCCCCACGGCGGTGGATCCGGTGAAGCTGACCATGTCGACACCGGGGTGCGCGACCAGCGCCTCGCCGGCGGCCGCGCGCGAGCCGGTGACGACATTGAAGGCACCGTCCGGGAGCCCGGCCTCCTTCAGCAGGGGGCCGAGCTCGAGACAGCACAGCGGATCTTGCGGCGCGGGTTTGGCCACGACCGTATTGCCCATGGCCAGGGCCGGGGCCACCTTGCCCGCGAGATTCGTGAGAGGGAAGTTGTAGGAGGTGATGCAGCAGACGACACCCAGGGGACGGCGGGCCGCTGCCGCCCCGATCAGCCCACCGGGCGCCAGCGGGGTGGCGGCCAGGGGCAGCGGGGCCAGCGGCACGGTGTCCGGTTCGAGGGCGCCGCGCGCATAGCGGCGGAAGCGGTCGATCGCCGGGGGCACCTGGAGGGACGAGGTGACGCGCAGCGTCGCCCCGGTCTCCGCCTGGACGAGGGGCACCAGGTCCGGGGCGTGCTCGGCGAGCAGATCGGCGGCCCGGTCGAGTACGGCGGCGCGCTCCTTTGGGGCGGTGCGCGACCAGCCGTCGTACGCGGCCCGGGCGGCCCGGACCGCGGCGTCCACATCGGCCGGGTCGGCCTCGGGGGCATGGCCGACGGTGTCCTCGGTGGCGGGGTTGATGACGGGGTAGTGCCCGTTCCCGGGAGCCCGCCACGAGCCGCCGATCCAGTGCGCGTAGGTCTTCGTCATCGGCGTGATTCCTTGGGGAGGTGAAGTACGCGCTCGGCGATGATGGTGCGCTGGATCTCGTCCGAGCCGCCGTAGATGGTGTCGGCGCGGGAGAAGAGGAAGAGACGCTGGAAGGCGTCGAGTTCGTACGGCCGGCTGGCGGTCCAGCGCGCCGGGCCGAGTGCGGCCGCGGCGCCTCTCACCTGCACGGCCAGCTCGCCGAGCCGCTGATGCCAGCCGCCCCACAGCAGCTTGGCGACGCTGGGCGCGCCGGGGTCCTGCGGTCCGGAGTACGGCGGGCCGGAGTGCTGCGGGCCGGAGTGCCGCGGGCCGGGGCCGGGTGAGCCGGGGTCGGGTGAGCCGGGGTCGGGTGAGCCGGGGTCGGGTGAGCCGGGGTCGGGTGAGCCAACGCCAGGCGAGCCGGGGCCGGGTGAGCCGGGGGCCCGGGGGTCCGCGCTCCTCGGGGGGAGGTCATCGGGGGCGGCCTTCCGTGGAGCGGGGTCCCGGGTCGGCCGGGCGGAGTTCGGGGCGGGGCTCTGTGCGCTGCCCAGGGTGCGCAGGGCGTTCCAGCGCATGGCCTTGAGCTCGGCCCACTGCCGTATGAGCCGGTCACGCAGGACGGGTTCCTCGGCGGCGCCGGTCTCCAGCGCCAGCCGCACCACCCGGCTCAGCTCCTGGGCGAAGCCGATCTGCTGGACCAGGGTGGAGACCCCGCGCTCCACCGCCAGCAGGCTCATGGCCACGCGCCAGCCGTGGCCCGCGCCGCCGACGAGGTGTTCGGCGCGGGCCACGGCCCCGTCGAAGAACACCTCGTTGAACTCCGCGGTCCCGGTCAGTTGCCGGATCGGCCGCACCTCGATCCGTCCCGGCTGGTCCATCGGCACCAGCAGAAAGGAGAGTCCATGATGGCGCTGTGAGCCCTCCTCGGTGCGCGCCAGCACAAAGCACCAGTCGGCCTCATGGGCGAGGGAGGTCCAGATCTTCTGCCCGGTGATGCGATAGGTGCCCTCGCCCGGGTCGCGGACGGCGCGGGTCCGCAGCCCGGCGAGGTCCGAACCGGCGTCCGGTTCGCTGTAGCCCTGGCACCACACCTCCTCGCCACGGGCGATGGGCGGCAGGAAGCGGGTGCGCTGGGCGGAGTCGCCATGGGCGAGCAGGGTGGGCCCGAGGAGGTTCTCGCCGATATGGCCCAGTCGGCCGGGCGCCCCGGCGCGGGCGTACTCCTCGGCCCAGACGACCTGTTGGGTCAGCGTCGCGGCGCGGTTTCCGTACGCCCCGTCCGTACGGTCCCAGCCCAGGCCGATCCAGCCGGCCGTGCCGAGCTCGCGCTCCCAGGCGCGGCGGACGGCCATGTCGCCGTGCGCCTCGCCGGGGTGGCCGCCGGTCTGCTGCCTGAGTGCGGCGAACGGCCCGGTGAAGTGCTCGGCCAGCCAGTCGCGCGCCTCGGCGCGGAACCGTTCGTCCTCCGTCCCGAAAGCGAAGTCCACAGCCTCTCCCCTCGTCGGCCCTGGTGGGTTGTTCCCCTCGTCGGCCCTGGTGGGTTGTTCCGGCACGCCCCGCCCTTGCCGGGGTCAGGCGTTGGGGCGTTGGCCGTCGGCGGCGGCCCGGGCCATGGCCTCCAGTTGGGCCAGCATCGGCATGGGGTCGGTGCCGACCGTGCCGGGGAGGAAGTCGGCGATCTTCTCCGGGGTCCAGGCGCCCTCGGTGTATCCGGCGCGCAGTTCACGGGGCTGGGCCCAGACCGCGATCTTGGGGCCCGCGATCGTATAGACCTGCCCGGTGATCCGCTCCGCGTGGGCGCGTTCGCTCAGCAGATAGACGACCAGGGCCGCCACGTCCTCCGGCTCGCCGATCTCCTTGAGCTCCATCGGTACGTTGGCGGACATCCGGGTGCGGGCGACCGGGGCGACACAGTTCGCCGTGACGCCGTACTTGTGCAGCCCCAGCGCGGCGCTGCGCACCAGGGAGATGATCCCGCCCTTGGCGGAGGCGTAGTTGGCCTGGGCCACGCTGCCCTGGTGGTTGCCGCTGGTGAACCCGATCAGGGTGCCGGAGCGCTGGCGGCGCATCACGGCCGACGCCGCCCGGAAGACCGTGAAGGTGCCCTTGAGATGGGTGGCGACGACCGGGTCCCACTCCTCCTCTGACATGTTGAACAGCATCCGCTCGCGCAGGATCCCGGCGACGCAGACGACCCCGTCCAGCCGTCCGTACCGCTCCAGCGCGGTGTCCACGATCCGCTGGCCCCCGGCCATGGCCGAGACGTCGTCGGCGACCGCGACCGCCTCGCCGCCCGCCGCCGCGATCTCCTTGACCACGGCCTCGGCGACCTCGCTGCTCGGTTCGCCGCCCTCGATCGAGACCCCGTAGTCGTTGACGACGACCTGTGCCCCCTCGGCCGCGCAGGCCAGGGCCACCGCTCGTCCGATACCGCGTCCAGCCCCGGTGACGGCGACCACCTTGCCGTCCAAGAAGTTGCCCACGTCGCGTCCCCTCCCGGAGTTTCTGACGGTCCGTTAGATTTTTGAGCAGACGCGGCCCGAGTACAAGCCCCCGCACACAAACGTCGACCGGGAACACCGAAGGAGACGCCATGCCGCTGCCAGCCGAGTTCCACGAGATCGCCAAGCGCGTCAACAACTGGGGCCGCTGGGGGACGGCGGACGAGATCGGCACGCTCAACCTGATCACCGACGCCGTGGTCCGGGAGGCCGCCGCGACCATACGGACCGGCCGTCGCGTACCGCTCGCGGTGCCGCTGCGACAGGACGGCGTCCAGACCGGAATGATCCCCGGGCGGGTCAACCCGCTGCATACGATGATCGCGGTCAACTTCGAGATGTTCGGCCCGGACACGGTGGCGACCAGCGACGACGCCGTGACGATGGGGCTCCAGGCCGGTACCCACTGGGACGGGCTGGCCCATGTCTCGCACTCCGGCAGGATCTACAACGGCCGTCCCGCCGGCTCCATCACCTCCCATGGCCGCGCCGCCTTCAGCGGTATCGACAAGGCGGGGCCCCTCGTCTCGCGCGGAATGCTGCTCGATGTGGCCAGGGCCCGGGGCGCCGAGCGGCTGCCCGAGGGACATGTGGTCACCCCCGAAGACCTCGACGCCGCCGAGGAACTGGCCGGAACGAGGGTGCGCTCCGGCGATATCGCGCTCGTCCGCACCGGGCAGATCCAGCGGTATCTGGCGGGCGAGAAGGAGGCGTACGCGTTCCCCTCACCGGGGCTGTCGCTGCGCACGCCCGAGTGGTTCCACGCCCGCGACGTGGCGGCGGTCGCCAATGACACCCTGACCTTCGAGGCCTTCCCACCGGAGATCGAGGACCTCTGGATGCCGGTCCACGCCCTCGACCTGGTCGAGATGGGCATGCTCCAGGGCCAGAACTGGAATCTGGAGGAACTCTCCGAGGCCTGCGCCGAGGAGGGGCGCTACGCCTTTCTGCTGTCGGCCCCGCCGGAGCCGTTCGTCGGCGGCACGGGCTCACCCGTGGCACCCGTCGCGATCCTCTGACGGCTCAACGCCGCTGACGCCCCGATATCTCCCATGCCTGCGGAGGGGACGGCGGGCCGGTCTCTTTCGGGTGGCGGTGCGCTCATGCGCGCCCCGAGCACGGCACCGCGCACCGCCACCCGGCTCCCGGCGCTGAGCCCTGTTTCAGCAGCGGGGGCGCGACCCGCACTCGCCAAGGAACGTCCCTGTGAACACACGGTCCACAGAGACGCCACAGCCCTCGGCGTCCCCTCGCGACGAATCGCTGATCCTAGAGTGATCAACCGAACACGTCACGTCAACACCTGGTCTGGACTTTGCCTGATTCGCCCCATGTGTGACGGCACATGAGAGGCCGCTCGCTTCTTGGAGAGCGGCTCTTCGCCCTTCGCGCGGTCGATTTCACACCAGATCCGCTTCCCGGAGCCCTCCGGCTGCCAGCCCCAGCGGTCGGCGAGACCGTCGACCAGTTCCAGACCGCGCCCATGAGTGTCCTCCTCATCGGCGCAGCGCTGGCGCGGAGCGCGGTCGCTGGCGTCGGCGACCTCGACCCGGACCGTTCCCACATCGGCACTCCGGCTGGTGAACGGCCTCGGCGTCCCGCCTCCGGCACCGGCACCGCTCCCGCCGCCCATCGACTGGGCGGGGAAGAGCATCCGCAGCACGGCCGGACAGCCGGTGTGCACCACGGCGTTGGTGACGAGTTCGGAAATGAGCAGGATCAACGTCTCGGCGAGCGGCTCATCGGCTCCGATACCGGATCCGACAAGCCGCGAACGGGCCCACCGACGGGCACGACTCACCTCCGCCGGGTCGGGCCTGACCTCCATCTGCGCCTGAAGCACCTGCACTGCTCACACCATCCGAACCGGCAGACACATCGCCTTGTACCTCCAAGCGGTCACGGACCGTGACACTCCCCCAGCCACCGCTGGGAGGTACCCCCGTGCGCGACAGCATGGTTGACGTACAGTCACCCCAACAAGCGCTTCGGTCATATTCCAGCGCCAAGGAGTATGCGTGGGGCATACTGTGCGACACGCGTCCCGAGGACTCGAACATCGAGGCTGGGGCGTCGCGCACCCCAGGCGAGCGGGGCACGTCGTCATGCCCGGAATCGCCCCATGGGCAACGCCGGGCTTCTCGAACCCCATAAGCGCTCGCACCCCACGGAGAGTACCCGAGCCCGGGCCCGACTCCACCCTGTGACGAGTCACGCCTAGGAAACAACCTGGTATCAACGCTCGGTCACCTCGGAAGCTCTGGGGATCTCCCCAGAGAATGCGACATCCCAACAATTCAGGCGTATCCATCGAGCCCGGCTACAAACATGTTTCAACGGTCGACACGAGCCCGGCCGCCAGTTCCTCCTCCGCCGCCGCCCCGGACTGCCACTGACCTGCCCGCACCCAGGCCCGCTTGAGATGGAGGTGGACGTCCGCCTCCCAGGTGAAGCCCATCCCGCCGTGAACTTGCAGACAATCGCGGGCATTGTGGACAGCGGCCTCATCGGCGAGCAACTTGGCCGCCGCGATGTCACCCGGGTCTTCTGTGACCGCCGCGGCATACACCACACTTCTGGCCGATTCGGCACGAACCAGCATCTGGGCGCACAGATGCTGTACGGCCTGGAAGGCGCCGATCGGCCGGCCGAACTGGGTGCGGTGCCTGGCGTGGTCCACCGCGAGCTCGACCGTACGGGAGGCGCTGCCCAGTTGTTGGGCCGCGGTCAGCAGCGCCGCCTCGCGCCGCAACCGGACGGCGAGGCCCGAACGACCCGGACCCGCCTGGCCGGTCTGATCCGCCTGGCCGGTCTGATCCGCCTGGCCGGTCTGGTCCGCCTGGACCGCCTGGACCGCTTGGGCCGCTTGGGCCGCCTGGCCCGCTTGGGCCGCCTGTTCCACCCGGTCCAGCCGGGTTCGGGTCGGGGTCGACCGGTGCAGCGGGGTGGCCGGGTCGATCGATCGCATCGGCTGCGCCGAACGCGCCACCTCCTTCGCCGGAATCACCTCGACCGCCGTCGGCCCCAGCGCCAGCACCACATCGGCGGAGGCCAGATGCTCGACCGGCGCACCGCCCTCGTCCAGCGCCGTCACCACCGTCTCGCCCTGGGCCGCACCCGCCGCCAGAGATCCCGAAAGCCCCGCCGCGAGCTCCGTCGCGACCAGCGGCCCCGGCAGCAGCGCCCGGCCCGCCTCCTCGAAGGCCAGCACCACCTCCGGCAGCCCCAGCCCCACCCCGCCCGACGACTCCGGTACCCGCAGCGCGAAGAGGCCCGCCGCGCCCAGTTCCCGCCACAGCGCCCGGTCCAGCTCCCCACCCCGCGCCGTGCCCCCGTCGCCCCGTGCCGCGTCCCCGTCGCCCCACCCCGCGGCCCCGTCCACCACCGCCCGCAGCCGGGTGCGCGGAAAGCGCCGTGCCAGCAGTTCGCGCATCCCCGTCCGCAGCGCCCGCTGGTCGTCCGTGAGCTGGAAGTCCACGCCCCGCTCACCGTCCCTTCGGCAGGCCGAGGATCCGCTCGGCCACGATGTTCCGCTGAATCTGCGAGGTCCCCGCCGCGATGGTGTACGAGAGCGAGGAGAGCCGGTCGGCGACCCACTCCTGACCGGCGTCCAGCGCGTCCGGCCCCAGCACCTCGGCGGCCGCGTCGTACAGCTCCTGCCGCACCTGCGAGAAGCGCAGTTTGAAGACCGAGCCGCCGACGCCCGGCACCCCGCCGGTGCGCTGCGCCTCGCTCACGTTCCACTGGGTGAGCCGCCACAGCGCCGCGCACTCCGCCGCGAGCCGTCCCAACCGGCGCCGCAGCACCGCGTCGTCCCAGCGCCCATTGGCCCGCGCCGTCCGGGCCAGCGCCTCCAGCACCCGCCTGCAGGCGACCACCTCGCCCACGAAGGCCGTACCGCGCTCGAAGGAGAGGGTCACCATGGTCACCCGCCAGCCGTCGTTCTCCGCACCGACCCGGTGGCCGACCGGCACCCGCACCTCGTCCAGGAACACCTCGGCGAACTCCGCCGTCCCGGCCAGGGTCCGCAGCGGCCGCACGGTCACCCCGGGCGCGTCCATCGGCATCGCGAGCCAGGTGATGCCCCGGTGCTTCGGCGTGTCGGCGTTTACCGGCGCGGTGCGCACCAATAGTTCGCACCAGTCGGCGATCTCGGCGTGCGAGGTCCAGATCTTGCTTCCGCTGATGACGTACTCATCGCCGTCCCGTACCGCCCGGGTGCGCAGCGACGCCAGGTCGGAGCCGGCGTCCGGTTCGGAGAACCCCTGGCACCAGACCTCGTCCCCGCGCAGGATCGGCGGCAGCCAGCGCGCCCGCTGCTCGGAGGTGCCCTCGGCCGCGATGGTGGGGCCCGCGTGCAGCAGTCCGACGAACCCCGCGCCCACATAGGGCGCACCGGCCCGCTCGGTCTCCTCCAGGAAGATCAGATGCTGGGTGGGCGTCGCGCCCCGGCCGCCCGCGTCCTCGGGCCAGTGCAGCCCGGCGTAGCCCGCCTCATGGAGCATGCGCTGCCAGCCGCAGTCATAGGCGCGGCGGCCGGGCCAGTCGGCCGGGTGCGGGCGGTCCGGCAGCTTGGGCAGGACCTCGGCGAGCCAGGCGCGCAGCCGGTGCCGGAAGTCCTCCTCGTCCTCCGTGTAGGTGAGATCCATCAGCGGCCGACCTCCGTTTCTGATGGTCCGTCAGACAAGGTGGCTTCCGCAGGCTAGCCCGCACCCCCTGGACCGACAAGGCACGCGCCCTTACGCTTCGAGCACTATCTGATGGGTCGTCAGCTACCGTCCCACGGGAGGCCGGGATGACCGACATCGCGCATGAGCTCGGCGGCTCGGCGACGCTGTGGGAACTGCTCGAGCGCCGCGCCGCCCTCACCCCCGACGCCCCCGCCCTGCTCCAGGCCACCGCCTCCGCCCGCCACGACCGGCGGCTGACCTTCGGCGCCCTGCGCACCCGCGCCGAGCGGACCGCCGCCGGGCTGTATCAGCTGGGGATACGCCCCGGCAGCCGGGTCGCCTGGCAGTTGCCCACCCGGATCGAGACGGTCGTGCTGACCATGGCGCTCGCCCGCCTCGGCGCCGTGCAGACCCCGCTCATCCCGTACTACCGCGACCGCGAGGTGCGGTTCGCGCTCCGCGCGTCCGGGGCGCGGTTCTTCGCCGTACCCGGCCAGTGGCGCGGCTTCGACCACACCGCGATGGCGCACCGCCTGGCCGCCGAACTGCCGGAGCCACCGATGGTCTTCGAGGCGTACCACACGCTGCCGGTGGCCGACCCCAAGGCGCTGCGGCTGCCGCCACCGCCCACCGACGGACGGGCCGTCCGCTGGATCTACTGGACCTCGGGCACCACCTCGGACCCCAAGGGCGTGCTGCACACCGACCGCAGCCTCATCGCCGCCGGTGCCTGCCTCGCCCACGCGCTGCGGCTCGGCCCGGACGACGTCGGGTCCATGGCCTTTCCGTACGCCCATGTCGCGGGGCCCGACTACACCGTGATGCTGCTGCTCTACGGCTTCCCGGCCGTGCTGCTCGAGCACTTCTCGCTGCCGGAGTCGCTGCCCGCGTACCGGCGGCACGGGGTGACGGTCGCGGGCGGCAGCACCGCCTTCTACTCGATGTTCCTGGCCGAGCAGCGCAAGGACCCCTCGCGCCGGCTCATCCCCACCCTGCGGCTCCTCGCGGGCGGCGGCGCGCCCAAGCCGCCCGAGCTCTACTACGAGGTCGTACGGGAGCTGGGCTGCACCCTCACCCACGGCTACGGGATGACCGAAGTCCCCATGATCACCATGGGGGCGCCGGACGACACGGACGAGAACCTCGCCACCACCGAGGGACGGCCGCCCAAGGAGATGGAGATCCGGGTGGTGGACGGTCAGGTGCGGCTGCGCGGCGAGGCGGTCTGCGCCGGATATCTGGACGACGCCGAGACCCGTAAGGCGTTCGACGCGGACGGCTTCTTCCTTACGGGCGATCTCGGCCACCTTACGGAGAGCGGCCATCTGGTGCTGACCGGCCGGGTCAAGGACATCATCATCCGCAAGGGCGAGAACATCTCGGCCAAGGAGATCGAGCAGCTGCTGTACCAGCACCCGGACGTGGGCGATGTGGCGGTGATCGGTCTGCCCGACCCGGACCGGGGCGAACTGGTCTGCGCCGTCGTGGAGCAGCCGGCCGGGGCGCAGGCGCTGACGCTCGGCCGGGCCGTGTCGTATCTGCGGGAGGCCGGTCTTTCGGTGCACAAGCTGCCGGAGCGGCTCGAGGTGGTGGCCGCGCTGCCGCGGAACGAGACGCTGCGGAAGGTGCTCAAGTACCAGTTGCGGGAACGGTTCGCGGCGGGAGCCGCCCAGGGCTAGCCGTTGGTCGTGCTGTACGTGGCCGTGGCCTGCTCGAAGTACTGGTTGACCGCCCGGCGCTCATCGGACGGGCCGATGACCAGGACCACGTGGTAGCGGCCGTCGATCAGCATCGCGAGGTTGCGCGCGTACACATTCCGCCCGCTGCTGTCGCGCCAGGTGAACGCGCCCTCCGCCATCGCCGTACGGCCGACGTCGATCCGCCGCAGCCCGGAGGAGGAGGCCCAGGAGGAGCCGCGGAAGGCGGACAGTTCGGCCTCGCGGTCCTGCTGGTACGCCATCGGGTCGCCGCCGAACTCGGACATCTTGTCCCGCCCGGCCACGACCACCAGCTCGAAGTCCCCACCGATGTAGCGGATCTGGCCGCGGCCGTTCTCGCCCCGGCGGGTCCAGCCGTCGTGCACGGCGACCTTGAACCCCTTGGGGTCCTTACGGACCGCGAAGCCCTTCGCCAGCCCGGCCGGGTCGGTGGACTGCGGCTCCTGGTCGCCGGAGCCGGCGGGCTTTCCGGCCTCCCCTTGGTTGCCGTCGCCCTTGTCGCCGCCGCTCTTGTCGCCGTCCGCGGGGTCGTTCGGCGCCGCGCTGGGCGCACCGGCCGAGCCCGTACGCCCCTGGCCGCCGTCGTCCTTGGAGCGCGGCATGAACATCGTCGCGTAGAGCACCGCGGCCGCCAGCCCCAGCAGGATCAGGAGCAGCAGCATCCGCCCCAGCTTGCGCGGTTTGCGCTGGGTGGTGGGCGCCGGAGGAGCCTGCCGGGTCTCCCGGCTCTCTCTCGTCTCCCGCTTCTCGCGCTTGTCCCGCCGGTGCCGCGCATGGCCCACCGGCGCGTCGGGCGCGGCGGCGGGGCGGCGGCCCCGGCCCCTGCGCACCAGCCAGCCGCGCCTGCGGACGATCGGCAGCCGCCGGGGGTCGGAGGTGCCACCGGAGCCGAGCGAGGGCACCGTGACCGTGCTGATGCCGACGTCCGGCTCGGGCGCCGACCGGATCAGGGACCGCAGCCAGCCGCGCAGCTCCTCGAAGTCCGGGCGCTCGGTGGGGTCCTGGCGCATCAGCGACTCGACGACGGGGCGCAGCGGACCGCACTCCTCCGCGTACGCGGGCGCCTCCCCACAGACCATCTGCACCAGCTCGGCGGCGCTCTCCTCCGGGTACGGGGCATGGCCCTGCACCGCGCGGAACAGCAGCGCGCCGAGCGCCCAGAGATCGGCGGCGGGGCCGACCGGGGGCGCCAGCCGCCAGTTCTCATGGACCGGGCCCGCCTGCTCGGGCGCCCATCGCTCGGTGACGGCGCCGACCACGACGATACGGGCCTGGCGGGCGCGTTCGGCGGCGAGCGCGGTGGCGGGGCCGCCGCCGGTGGCTCCGCCGGAGTCCCAGGAGCCGCCCTCGGGGGCGGACGGGCCTTCGGATGCGGACGGTTGGGCGTCGGACGGATGGGCGTTCTCCGCGGCCTCCGGCTGACCGGGCCAGCGGGCGCCGCCGGTCACCGGCTCCGGATCTGGCTCGGGGGCGGGCGTCGGGGCGGGGTCGGGGGCGTGCGGGGAGCGGGTGGCCGCGTCGACGTTGGCCCGCGCGGCGGCTCGCGCACCCGCCGCGTAGGCGGCGATGGCGCTGGCCCGCGCCGCCCGCGCGGCCGCGTTCGGCGCATCGGCGCCGACACCGCCCCGTGCTTCCTCCCGGTCCCCAGGCTGTCCCGGCTGTCCCGCCCGTCGCGGGCCGGGCAGCCCACCGGCGGCCGCCTGATCCCGGTAGGGCGCCATGGGCCCACCAGCCCCCGGACCGAGCGTCACCTGGTCCCGATACACCGGACCGCCGGGGCGGGACCTCACCGGACCACCGGCGCCCGGACCCGCCGGACCGCCCGCGCCCGGACCACCGGCGCCCGGACCCGCCGAGCCATTGGCGTCCGGCCCCGAACTCGCCTCCAGCACCGCGTGGTCGCCGTAAGGCGATCGTGGCTCGGGCAGGCCCGGCGATCTGCCCTGGCCGCCGTGTTCCCGGCCGTCGGCGTCGGGCCGGGCCGCGCCCGCGGGCTCGTCGGGGCGGACCGCGCCCGCCGGTTCATGGCCACCGTAAGGGCGGCCCGGCGGCAGGAAGTCTCCCCCGGCGCCCTGGTCGTGGTAGCGCGGGCCGCCGTGCGGCCGTGCCTCGCCGCCCTCGGCCGTACGGGCCCCGGGGATGGCGGCGCGCCCTTCGTCCCCTCGCGCGGCCAGGCCCTGCGCCGCAGCCGGACCCCGCTCGGCCGAGTCCGGGTGGTCGCCGGAACCCGACGAGCCCGGCGGCAAGGAAGCCGGGACATCAGCCGACGGGCCATCAGCCGACGGGCCATCCTCCGCAGCGGACACGGCATCCGGAGCGGGCGAGGACGCGGCCGCCGGAACGGGGTCGTAGCCGCACAGCGCCTCCTCCGCCGCACCCGCCGCCAGCCCCGTGAGCATCGCGCGCCCGTCGTCGCACAACAGCACCGTACGGGCGGTGATGTTGCGGTGGACCCAGCCGTGGGCGTGCAGGGCGCGCAGCGCCGTAAGGACGTCGTTGGCGACCTCGGCGGCACGGTGCGGGGACAGCGTGCCCTCGGCGAGCAGCGCGGCCAGCGGGCGGCCGGAGACCAGTTCGCTGACGATCCACAGGCTCCCGGCCTCCGCGAAGACATGGAAGACCTGGCCGAGCCGGGGATGGTCGGGGATCTGCGCGGCGGACGTCGCCGCCGCGATGGCGCGCCGGACGGCCGGGTCACCGCCGCCCCGGGCCGTACGCCCGGCACCGGCGAACGTGCCGTTACGCCCCGACGGCCCGCCGCCCCACCGCGCGTCGTCGCCCACGACTTCCGCTTCGACGACCTCCGGCAGCGGTATCTGCCGCAGATGGACTTCCTGCCCGCTGTAGGTGTCGAAGGCGCGGGTCTCGACGAGTTCGTACTCGTCGGCAGGCGGCAGGGGCAGGCGATAGCGGTCGGCCAGCACCCGGCCCGCGTACTCCTCCACGACGCCTCCCCAAGCGCGCGACCAACGCCGCCCTCATCAGCGGTCAGCGCAGCCTGAAACCCTTCAAATATGGTCGTTTTGGCGGGTTCCTGCGGCTGCGCACAGTCTAGGGCCTCTCACGATACGTGCCCGAACGACGCTTCGCCGACAGGAGTGTTCAGTCCGTAATCTTGAACGTGTCGAAGGCGGTCTGCCGGAGGGTCACACACTCCTTGTCGTCCCACTTGCTCGCCTCGCAGGTGATCAGTATGGCGAAGCCATGACTGCCGTCCGCCTTGAAGCCGCGGTTGAGCGCCCGGACCCGCTTGCCGTCCTGGTCGCGCTCGAACTCCCAGTCCGCGACGGTCGGATAGCCGTGCCAGTCCACCGACTTGATGCCGAGGCCCTTGTAGCCGGACATGGTGCGGCGGGCGTTCTCCTCGCCCTTGCGCCAGTCCGCCTCCGCGTCAGACTTCGGCGCGTTGGTGAAGTCGATCTGAATACGCGGAATGCTGGAGCCGCCGTAGTACTTACGGCTTCCGGAATAACTCCCGGGGTGGACCGACCAGCCCTCCGGCATGGCCATGCTGAACGGGAAGTCGGAGCTCTTGACGGTCTTGTAGCCCTCGGGCAGGCCGCCCTTACCGCCGTCGCCCTTGCCCTTACCGCTGTTGTCGCCGCTTCCGCCGCCCTTGCCCGAGTTGTCGTCCGAACCCTTGGAGGCATCCGGCTGACCGCTCTGCTTACCGCCGGAGTCCTCCGTCTTCGGTGACTCGCCCGCCGACTGGCCGGTCTTGTCGGTGCCCTTGCCCTGGTCCTCCTTGGAGCCGCCCGAGGCCCCGGCGGAGGCGGACTTGTCGCCGCCGGAGGAGCCCTTGGCGTCGTCGCCGCCGTCCCCGCCGCTGTTCAGCACGATGGCGAGCACGGTGGCCACGATGGCGAGCACCACGACCACCGCGATGATGATCAGCGTGCGCTTGGGGACCACATCGGTGATCGAGGCGCGCGGCGGCAGGGAAGGCCGCGGGGCGGGCGCGGCCTCGGGCGTCGCGGCGTCCGACCTGGAGCCCGCGGCCCCGGAACCCGCCGCTCCAGACGCCGCTCCAGACGCCGCTCCAGACGTCGCACCGGACTTCGCACCGGACTTCGCACCGGACTTCGCGCCCGACGCCGACGCCGACTCCGGCTTCGCCTCGCTCTTGTCCCCCGTCTTCTTCACCGCCGCGGCGGCGGCCGCGTTGCGCACCGACTTCAGCGCGCCGCGCCTGCGCTCCGCCGCGGCCGTCTCCTTGGCCTCGGCCGCTGCCTCGTCCTCCTTCGACGGGGCGGGCGGCAGGCTCATCGTGCGGGTCGCGTCGGCGGGGGCCTTGGTGACCTCGGGCCCGTTCACCACATGATCGAGCAGCGCCCGCGCCCCGGCGTCGTCGAGCCGCCGGTCCGGGTCCTTGGTGAGCAGGCCGTAGATGACCTCCTCCAGCGGGCCCGCGTTCTTCGGCGGCTCCACCGGCTCGGTCATGACGGCCGTCAGGGTCGCTATGGCCGTGCTCTTGTCGTACGGCGGTACGCCCTCCACCGCCGCGTACAGCAGCCCGCCCAGCGACCACAGGTCGGCCGGCGGACCCGGCTTCTGGCCGCGGGCCCGCTCCGGGGAGATGTAGGAGGGCGCGCCGACGAGCATGCCGGTCGAGGTCACCGACGGGTCGCCCTCGACCTGGGCGATGCCGAAGTCGGTGAGGACGACCCGGCCGTCGTCCGAGATCAGCACGTTGGAGGGCTTCACATCGCGGTGCAGGATGCCCGACTGGTGGGCGGCGCGCAGCACATCGAGGACGGCGAGCCCGACCTCGGCGGCGCGCTTGGGGGTCAGCGGGCCGTCGTCGCGGACGACATCGGCGAGGGAGCGGCCCTCGATGAGCTCCATGACGATCCACGGGCGGTCGTCCTCGTCGACCACGTCGTAGACGGTGACGGCGCCGTTGCTGCGGATCCGGGCGATCGCCTTCGCCTCGCGCAGCGTGCGGGTGATGAGCCGTCTCTTCTCGTCCTCCTCCACGCTGGACGGGAAGCGCAGCTCCTTGACCGCGACCGTACGGCCGAGGGTCTGGTCACTCGCACGCCAGACCGTCCCCATGCCGCCCTGACCGAGAATCTCCCCGAGCCGGTACCTCCCGGCGAGGAGGCGCCCAGTCGAACCCTGCGTCTTCTCAGCCTCCGACATGCGACCCCTCTGCAAATCTACCCACCCTGAACCCACCCTGGGAGAGCATCCATTGTCTCTCATCCGCGGACCCGAAACCGCCCCGGGTCCGGGGCGCGGCGCGGCGGCCACCGCGGTACCTGCGACCATCTGGAAGTACGCAGGAAACGGAGGTCCGTGTCATGCCCATCTCCGCAATACGATGGCACAGGCGGAGCCGTATGCCGACCGCCGTGGCGCTCGCGACCGCCCTCGCGGTCGTCCTGTCCGGCTGCGGCGCGGCGGCCACGGAACCGGGCCGGGACGCGGACCCGCGGGCGAGCGCGAGTCCGGGCGCCAAGAGCGGGCGTGACGGTGCCCTGCGCGCCGCCGTACGGCGGTTGGCGGCCCAGGGCGACGCGCCGGGCGCCGCGGTGCTCATCCGCCGGGAGGGCGGCGGCACGCGGTACCTCGCCTCGGGGGTCGCGGACGTCCGCACCGGACGCCGGATCCACCGGAGCGACCACTTCCGGGCGGGCAGCCTCACCAAGACCGTCATCGCGGCGGTGACGCTGCGGCTCGCCGCCCGGGGGCGGCTCGACCTCGGCGACACGGTGGAGGAGCACCTCCCGGGGCTGGTCCGGGGCCGGGGCAACGACGGCCGGACCATCACGATTCGTCAGCTTCTGAACCAGACCAGCGGGCTGTACGACTACACCGCCGACCCGAGGGTGGCGCGCCAGCTGTCCCACGCGACCGACCGCACCCGCACCCCCGCCTCCCTGGTGCGGACCGCCGTCGCGCACCGCCCGTACTTCGCCCCCGGGGCCGGCTGGCGCTACTCCAACACCAACTACGTACTGCTGGGCATGGTCGTCCAGCGGGTCACCGGCCGCTCCTACGCGACCGAGGCCCGGCGCGACGTCCTCGCCCCGCTGCGGCTGCACGGCACCTCCTTCCCCGGCACCCGTACCGCCCTCCCGGACCCGCACGGCCGCGCGTACACGCGGAACGGCGGGGCCGGGGACGGCGGCGCCCGGCGCGATGTCACCAACCTCAACCCCTCCTCGGCCGGGGCCGCGGGGGAACTGGTCTCCACGCTCGACGATCTGAGCCGCCTCCTCCCCGGACTGCTGCGCGGCAAGGTCCTGCCCCGGGCCGAGCTGCGGCAGATGCGGAACACCTCCGCCTCCGACGGCCGGTACGGCATGGGGCTGTTCCCGGTGCGGCTGGCGTGCGGGGTGACGCTGTGGGGTCACAACGGCGAGATCAACGGCTCCTACGCGCTGGCCGTGGCCGCCCCCGACGGCCGCCACAGCCTCGCCTACCGGCTCAACAGCACGGCCGCCTCGGGCCTGACCGCCGAAACGTCCCTGCTCGAGACGGAGTTCTGTCCTCGCCGGCAAGACCCAGTAGGACACGGCCAGTAAGACACGCGACCTCCTCCTACAGCGGCCTCTTACAGCGGTCTCCTACAGCGGCCTCCTACAGCGGCCTCCTACAGCGGGATGATGTCCGGCGCGCCCAGCCGGGCCGCGTCCGCCGTGAGGTCGTCCGGCTGACGCTGCGACTCGCGCTCCGCCTCCACCCGCTTCTCGTAGTGCTGGACCTCCCGGTCGAGCTGGTCCTCGGTCCAGCCCAGCACCGGCCCCATCAGCTCGGCCACCTCGCGGGCGCAGCGGGTACCGCGGTCGAAGGTCTCGATGGAGATGCGGGTGCGGCGGGTGAGGACGTCGTCCAGATGGCGGGCGGCCTCGTGCGAGGCGGCGTAGGAGACCTCGGCGCGCAGATAGTCCTCCGCCCCGGCGAGCGGCTTCCCCAGCGAGGCGTCGCCCGCGATCAGGTCCAGCACCTCCTGCGTCGCCGAGCCGTAGCGGTTGAGCAGATGCTCGATCCGCGCCGCGTGCAGCCCGTACTGCCGGCCGATGCGCTCCCGGGCGTTCCACAGCGCCTTGTAGCCGACGGCGCCGACCAGCGGGATCTCCTCGGTGACACAGGGCCCGACCCGGCGGTCGAGGCCGTGCACCGCCTCGTCCACGGCGTCCTTGGCCATCACCCGGTACGTGGTGTACTTGCCGCCCGCGACCACCACCAGGCCCGGCACCGGATGGGCGACGGTGTGCTCGCGGGAGAGCTTGCTGGTGGCGTCCGACTCCCCGGCCAGCAGCGGGCGCAGCCCGGCGTAGACGCCCTCCACGTCGTCACGGGTCAGCGGCACCGCGAGGACCTCGTTGACATGCTCCAGCAGATAGTCGATGTCGGCGCTGGAGGCGGCCGGATGGGCCTTGTCCAGGTCCCAGTCGGTGTCCGTGGTGCCGATGATCCAGTGCCGGCCCCAGGGGATCACGAACAGCACGCTCTTCTCGGTGCGCAGGATCAGCCCGGTGGTGGAGTGGATGCGGTCCTTGGGCACCACCAGATGGATGCCCTTGGAGGCCCGGACGTGGAACTGGCCGCGCTCGCCGATCAGCGCCTGGGTCTCGTCGGTCCACACCCCGGTGGCGTTGACCACCTGCCGGGCGCGGACCTCGAACTCGCCGCCCTGCTCCAGATCGTGCACCCGGGCGCCGACCACGCGCTCGCCCTCCCGCAGGAAGCCGACCACCCGCGCGCGGTTGGCCACATGGGCGCCGTACTCCGCCGCCGTGCGCACGAGCGTGGTGACATAGCGGGCGTCGTCCATCTGGGCGTCGTAGTACTGCAACGCCCCGACCAGCGCGTCCTTCTTGAGGCAGGGGGCCACGCGCAGCGCCCGCCCGCGGCTCAGATGGCGGTGGGCGGGCAGTCCGCGGCCGTGCCCGGAGGAGATCGACATGGTGTCGTAGAGCGCGACGCCCGAGCCCGCGTAGAACCGCTCCCAGACCCGGTGTTTCAGCGGATACAGGAACGGCACCGGCTTGACCAGGTGCGGTGCGATCCGCTCCAGCAGCAGTCCGCGCTCCTTCAGCGCCTCGCGCACCAGTGCGAAGTCCAGCATCTCCAGATAGCGCAGTCCGCCGTGGATCAGCTTGCTGGACCGGCTGGAGGTCCCGGAGGCCCAGTCCCGCGACTCGACCAGACCGGTCTCCAGGCCCCGCGTCGCGGCGTCGAGTGTGGTGCCCGCGCCGACCACTCCGCCGCCCACGACCAGCACATCGAGCTCACGGTCCGCCATCCGGGCCAGCGCCTCGCCGCGCTCGGCCGGTCCCAGTGCCGGTGTCTTCACCGCTGCCTCCCGTTGTGATCGACGCCACGCCGCCCTGCCGATTTTCCTGGCTTTCTCCCGTCCGTGCCATGCCGCTGCTCCGGCCGTCGACGCGACACCGTGTCAACACCCCTCACCAATACTGAATACGAGTCATATTTCCGCTTAGTCTGCCTTTGCGCCATCCGACATCGTCCCGGGAAGGACGACACGACGTCATGCCCGCAGATCTCGCCGTCATCGGACTCGGTCATCTCGGTATTCCTCTCGCCCGGGCGGCCACCGCCGCCGGTGTCCGCACCGTCGGCTACGACCCCGATCCGCGCGCGGCCCACGACCTCCGGGCCGGCCGGCTGCCCGCCGGCTCGGGCGAGGGCCTGCTCTCCGCCGCCGAGCTGCGCCGGATGGCCTCCCAGGGCTTCCGGATCACCGCCGACCCCGCCGAACTCGGCCGCGTCCGCACCGCTGTGATCTGCGCGCCGACCCCGCTGGGGGACGACCGCAGACTGGATCTGTCGGCGGTCGGCGAGGCGGCCCGCACGCTCGCGGCGAGGCTGCGCCCGCACACCACCGTTCTGCTGGAATCGACCGTGTACCCCGGGACCACCGAGGAATTCCTCCGCCCGCTTCTCGAGGAGGGATCCGGGCTGCGGGCCGGGCGCGACTTCCACCTCGCCTACTCCCCCTGCCGCCACGACCCGGGCAACCGCGCCCACGGCCCCGCCAACACCCCCAGGGTCATCGGCGGCCTCACCCCCGCCTGCACCGAGGCCGCCGCCGCCTTCTACGGGCGCTTCACCGAGAAGGTCGTCCGGGCCCGCGGCACGCGCGAGGCCGAGACGGTCAAGGTCCTGGAGACCAATTACCGGCACGTCAACATCGCCCTGGTCAACGAGATGGCGGTGTACTGCCATGACCTCGGCGTCGATGTGTGGGACGTGGTCCGCTGCGCCGAGACCAAGCCGTTCGGCTTCCAGTCCTTCCGGCCCGGCCCCGGCGTCGGCGGCCACGGCGTGCCGGTCGACCACGGCCACATGGCCGACCCACAGCGCGGCCTGGGCATCCCGCTGCGCATGGTGGAGCTCGCGCAGCAGGTCAACGGGCGGATGCCGGGCTATGTCACGCGCCGCTGCACGGCCCTGCTCAACGAATACGGGAAGTCGGCGCGCGGTGCGCACGTACTGCTGCTGGGCGTCGGCTACAAGGCCGATGTCGCCGACGCGGAGGGCTCGCCCGCCCGGGAGATCGCCTCCCGGCTGATCGAACTGGGCGCCCGGCTGAGCTACCACGACCCGTACGTCACACGCTGGCGGGTGCTGGGGCGTGAGGTACGGCGCGCCGACTCGGTGTACGAGGCGGCCGCCGACGCCGACCTGACCGTCCTGCTGCAGCCGCACCGCACCTACGACCTGCGGGGGCTTTCGGTGAAGGCCCAGTTGCTGCTGGACACCAGGGGGGCGGGACCGGCGGGGACGGCGCACCGGCTGTGAGGCGCGCGGGGCCGCGTTTCGGGCCCCTTGTCCCCCTCGTCATCGCCTCGCGCCCCGCCGTCACCGGGTCCGCGTACGCCGCAGCCGGAACGCGACCGCCAGCACGATCAGCCCCGTCCCGCCCAGCACGAAGATCACCGCTCCCGACGGCACCGACCGCACATCCGCCGTGAACGTCATCGGCGCGCCCCAGGGCCTGCCGTCGGTGATGGTGTAGAGCTGGGCGGTCAGCCGCACCGGCCCGTTCGCGTACGCCTCCACCCGTATCCGCACCGTACGGCTCACCGCGCGCGACGCCTGGACCGGCATCGCCGGGTCCCGGGCGGTCAGCCGCTCGGGGCGGCTGGAGAGGACCCGGAGCTCCACCCCGGTGAGGTCCTGCTGAAGGCCGTTGTCGACGGTGACCGGGATGGTCGCCGAGCCCCCGGTCACCACCACCGTGGACTTCGGCACCAGCCGCACCGACGCGATCGAGGCGGTCAGATAGCGGGAGACCCCCCGCTGGTACGAGGCCGCACCCGCCGGGTCGGCGCGCCAGGCGGTCGCGACGGAGCGGGCCAGTGCGGCCCGTACGGACGCGGCGGTCGCCCGCGCGTCCGACAGCACCTTGGCCAGGGCGCGCATCCGCCGCCGGTCCCGGACCACGGCCGCGAGCCGGGAGGGCGGCAGCTCGGAGGCGTGCCGCGCGAGCGGATAGCCGTCGAACCCGCGCAGCCGCCCCGCCGTGGGCTTCCGCAGCGCGGCCGCGAACCCGGCCGGCTCCAGCCAGCCCGCCTTACGGCCCTCGGCGACCACCGTGAGCAGCACCCGGCCGACCGCGAGCGGCATCCGGCGCGGCGGCACCATGACCAGCTCGCGGCGGGCGTACGGCAGCTCCCGCACGGCCGTAAGGGTCTCGGCGAGCAGCCGCTGGCGCAGCAGCAGCCGGGCGGGCGCGCCGGAGGCGCCCGCGGCCGGGTGGCTCGCGAAGAGCTGGGACGCGATCGCCGCGTCATAGCGCAGCGCGGTCGTGCCGTCCTCGAGCGAGACGGCGCCGTCGTCGGTGGCCCCCTCGGAGACCAGCTCACCGGCGGAGGCCACCCCGGCGCCCGAGGCGAGCACCGTGTCCAGGCCGAGCCCCTTGGCGTACCGGGCGATCCCGTCGTCCAGCTCGCCGCCCGCGGGCCAGCCCACACCGGCCCGCGCGTGGACGCCCAGCGCCCGGTCCACCACGTTCCGGCCGGTGCGCGAGGCCCGGCGCAGCAGCCCGGCGAGCGGGCCGCCGCCGCCACGGGCGAGCGAGGCCAGGTCCGGGTCCGCGTACGGCAGCGCGATCACCTCCCGGCCCCGGACCGCCGCACGGAGCGCGGCCAGCCAGCCCGCCGCCGCCTCGCCGCCCTTCCCCTCGGCGGCCTGCCGCGGATCGGTGTCGCCCGGTGTACGGGCCACCCGGTAGCCGGCGGCCATGGCCCGCGCCTGGACGATCAGATCCGGATCGAGCACCCACGTGACCGGCTGCCCCTTGCCCATCTCCACCAGCCGCCGCAGCCGCCCGCCCGGCCCGAAGGCGGCGGTCAGCTGGTCGTCACGGAAGACCGGCAGCACGCTGTCCTGGGTGCGCAGGGTCAGCGCCTCCATCCGCGGGGTGTCCAGCACCGGCCACAGCACGGTGGTGCGCAGCGGCTCCAGGCGCGTGGCGTCGGGGTACGCGGACAGATGGGTGCGGGTCAGCCCGAGCACGGTCCCGGCGCCCGCGCCGTCCGCGCGGACGACGTGCACGGTGAGCGCGTACGCCCCGGCGCCGTCCAGCCCCAGGTCGGGAACGGGCACGGTGAGCCGGAAGCCCCGCTCGGCGCCGGTCGCCAGCGGGGCGAGACGGGCCGTACGGCCCCGCACCTCGGGGCCGTCGGCCCGGGTCAGGGGCGTACGGCGGGCCACGGTGGCGAGCCCGCCCCGGGTGTCGATCGCCCCGGAGGCCCCGATCCGCACCCCGATCCGCACGGCCCCGACCCGCCGCCCGGAGGTATTGGTCACCCGCCCGCTGATCCTCAGCTCGCCGCCCTGACGGATCACGGCAGGGGTGAGGGAAGCCAGCTCGACGGACACGGGGTACCGGCGGGAGAGGGCGTGGGCCGTGGGGGCATCGTCCGGCCCACGGCCGTGCGGTGTGGCGGCCGCATGAGCCCGGCGGCCGTCCGCCGGGACCATCGCCGCTGCCCCGGCGGGCGCCGGCAGGAGGGAGGTGATCGCGACCAGGATCGTGGTGACGGTCGCGACGACCGTCCGCCGGTACGTCCTGCCGCGACCCACGACCACCGCCTCGACGCCCGCGCCTGCCGTCCGCCCGCGCCGCACGGGACCGACGCGGTGTCACCAGCCCACCACGCCGGGGACGATGCCGCACGCTCAGGGCGGCCGCCCGGGGGCCCCGCCGGGGCCGCCCCGAGGCGTCCTCGGCGGATCGCGGAATTCCCGGCGGAGCGCCTGGGCGTCACACCCGCACGGCGTCCGGCCGGCGAGGCCGTGCGTCCATCGCGGTGCGCAGCGAGGCGAAGTCCTCCACGCAGCGGCCGGTGCCGATGGCCACGCAGTCCAGCGGGTCGTCGGCCACCAGCACCGGGATGTTCAGCTCGCGCCCCAGCCGTACGTCCAGACCGCGCAGCAGGGCCCCGCCGCCGGTCAGCACGATGCCGCGGTCCATGATGTCGCCCGCCAGCTCCGGCGGGGTCTCGTCGAGCGTGGCCCGCACCGCCGCGACGATGCTGTCCACCGGTTCGGAGAGGGCGTGCCGCACCTCGTCCGAGGTCAGTTCGAGCACCTTGGGCAGCCCGGTCGCCTGGTCCCGGCCGCGGATGGTGCAGCGGTCCGGCGGCAGCAGCGCCTGAGTGTCCTCGTTGTCCTCGCTCTGGCCCGGGATGAACACCTCGACATTCCGCTCGGGCCGCCGGACGGACTCCGAGACCCGCGGTACGGACAGCGGCCCGGTGGGCGAGGCGGATCCGATGGAGACCTTGATCTCCTCGGCGGTCCGCTCACCGATCGCCAGCGCGTACTGCTTCTTCACATAGGAGCTGATCGCGACGTCCATCGCGTCGCCCGCGGTCCGCACCGACCGCGCGGTGACGATGCCGCCCAGCGAGACCACGGCGACCTCGGTCGTACCGCCGCCGATGTCGACGACCATGCAGCCGGTCGGCTCGCTCACCGGCAGCCCCGCGCCGATCGCCGCCGCGATGGGCTCCTCGACCAGATGCACCTGTCGCGCCCCGGCCTGGGTGGCGGCCTCCATCACCGCGCGCCGCTCGACGCCGGTGATCCCGGAGGGCACACAGACCACCACCCGGGGACGGGCGAGGCGACGGCTGCCCATGACCTTCTTGATGAAGTACCGCAGCATGCGCTCGGCGATCTCGAAATCGGCGATCACGCCATCGCGCAGCGGCCGCACGGCGACGATGTTCGTCGGCGTCCGCCCCATGGTCTCCTTGGCCGCCGAACCCACCGACAGCACACTGCCGTCGACTGTGTTCACGGCCACAACCGACGGCTCGTTGAGCACGATCCCCCTGCCCCGTACGTACACCAGTGTGTTGGCGGTGCCGAGGTCGATACCCATGTCACGCCCATTGAACGACTTGTTCTGCGCCATAAGTTGACATTATTGCTTATGCCGGATTCTGTCCCGGCACTGATGTCATTCGCACCACCGTGCGGCCATACCACTGCTACCTTGCGGGCATGATCGCGTCCGCTTCCTCCGCAGCTCAGGCCCCACGACCGGCCCGTGGGCTCGCGGCGGGCATCGCGGCGGCCCTGCTCGGAGCCCTGGTTTTCGGCTTCATCCAGGGCAAAATCGGCCACCGCGGCCAGGAGGTCGGCTACTGGGCGCTGTGCATCGGGCTGCTGACCGGCGCCGCGCTGGGCAAGCTGGGCGGCCGGGCCCCGCTGCTGGCGCTCATCGGCATACCGCTGGCCGTGGTCAGCGTCTCGCTGGCGCAACTGATCGGCGCCGCGGTGCTGATGGGCGACGAGAGCTCCTGGCCCACCACGGACACTCTGACCGAGCACTTCGGCCAGGTGATGGACTACTGGCGCGACCACATCCTGGGACGCAACGACATCACCTTCTACGCCGTGGCGGGAGCGGAAAGTTACCTCGTAGCGAAGCGCATCACCGAATAGCGGCGACGAATCCCCATATGCCGGGCCGACGTGTCTCCGTCCGGTCCCAGCCATGTCACGGACGTCAGACACGACTTGTCTGGTTGTCATCCCTGCCTGTTACTTTTATGGCTCGAAAGTTTCCTTCCGCGTTCCCAGCCCGCAGCCGCTCATCAGTCGAGCTGTCCCCGGAACGCGGTCTCAACACCTTCATCCCCGGGGGAATTCCATGAGCCAGAACTGGCAGCAGCCACAGCAGCCAGGCGGCTACCCGCAGCAGCCGGGTGGCTATCCGCAGCAGCCCGCTCCGCCCCAGCAGGCCGGTGGGTACGGCTCCGCGCAGCAGCCCGGCTACGGCTACCCGCAGGGGCAGCCCCAGCAGCCCCAGCAGCCCCAGCCGCAGTTCGGCGGCGGTTTCCCGCCGCCCGCGCCGCCGGTCGGCCGGCCGGGCAACCCGCTGCTGGCCGTGGGCGCCGCCCTCGTGGCCACTGTCGTCGGCGCGTTCCTCTACGCGTTCCTGCTGAGCGCGATGGCGGACACGGACAAGACTCCGCCGGAGGTCACGCAGTTCGCGTACGCCGGTGTGGTCGTCGGCGCGCTCATCGGACTGGCGGTCGCCAAGCTCGGCGGCCGCAACACGGGGCTGTGGGTGGTCGGCGCGGTGCTGGCCCTGGCCGCGGTGTTCCTCGGCGAGCTCTACGGCTACGCCATGATCCTGCACGATGTGATGAGCAACTACGCCGACAAGATCGGCGGCGGCGCCAGCAGCCAGGTGCTCTCCTCGAACGAGATCTTCTTCGACCACTTCAGCGACCTGTGGAAGTCGTGGAAGGAAGACTCCGACGCGCTGACCTACATCTTCATCGCGCTCGCGCCGGTCGCCGCGGTCAGCACCGCCTACCGGATCAGCAACCGCTGAGCCCACGAGCGACACGGCAAGGGGAAGGCCCCGACCGCTTCGCGGTCGGGGCCTTCCCCTTGCCGAATCAACTGCTGAGACGCGCTCAGCGCTTGTCGCGGGCCGACGGGGCGACCGTGACCTCGACCCGCTGGAACTCCTTCAGCTCCGAGTAGCCGGTCGTGGCCATCGCGCGGCGCAGCGCGCCGAAGAAGTTCATCGAGCCGTCGGGGGTGTGCGAGGGGCCGAGGAGGATCTCCTCGGTGGAGCCCACCGTGCCCAGGTTCATCCGCTTGCCGCGCGGCACCTCGTCGTGCACGGCCTCCATGCCCCAGTGGTGACCGCGGCCCGGCGCGTCGGTGGCCCGCGCCAGCGGGGAGCCCATCATCACCGCGTCCGCGCCGCAGGCGACGGCCTTCGGCAGATCGCCGCTCCAGCCGACGCCGCCGTCGGCGATCACATGCACATAGCGGCCGCCGGACTCGTCCATGTAGTCCCGGCGGGCGGCGGCGACATCGGCGACCGCCGTGGCCATCGGCACCTGGATGCCCAGCACATTGCGGGTGGTGTGCGCGGCGCCGCCGCCGAAGCCCACCAGCACGCCGGCCGCGCCGGTGCGCATCAGGTGCAGCGCGGCCGTGTAGGTGGCGCAGCCGCCCACGATCACCGGGACGTCCAGCTCATAGATGAACTGCTTGAGGTTGAGCGGCTCGGCGGCACCGGAGACATGCTCGGCGGAGACCGTGGTGCCGCGGATCACGAAGATGTCGACCCCCGCGTCCACCACGGCCTTGGAGAACTGCGCCGTGCGCTGCGGGGACAGGGCCGCGGCGGTCACCACGCCCGCGTCCCGCACCTCCTTCAGGCGCTGGCCGATCAGCTCCTCCTTGATCGGCTCGGCGTAGATCTCCTGCATCCGGGTGGTCGCGGCGCGCTCGTCCAGCTCGGCGATCTCCGCCAGCAGCGGCTCCGGGTCCTCGTAACGGGTCCAGAGCCCCTCGAGGTTGAGCACCCCGAGGCCGCCGAGCTCACCGATGCGGATCGCGGTGCGGGGCGAGACCACCGAGTCCATCGGCGCGGCCAGGAACGGCAGCTCGAAGCGGTAGGCGTCGATCTGCCAGGCGATCGAGACCTCCTTCGGGTCCCGGGTGCGACGACTCGGCACAACGGCGATGTCGTCGAACGCGTACGCCCTGCGGCCGCGCTTGCCGCGCCCGATCTCGATCTCAGTCACGTGGGTGCCTTTCCCTGTTCACGAACAGCCGTCCCAGTATCCCTGCCCGCATCGCCGCAAGGTCGCCCGGGTGAAACGGTGCGGACGGCGCGGACAACACGGATCAACGGACAGCGCGGATCAACGGCCGGAGTAGTTCGGCGCCTCGGTGGTCATCTGGATGTCATGCGGGTGGCTCTCCTTGAGGCCCGCCGCGGTGATCCGCACAAAGCGGCCCTTCTCCTTCAGCTCCGCCACATTGGCCGAGCCGACATAGCCCATCGACGCCCGCAGACCGCCGACCAGCTGGTGCGCGACCGAGGCCAGCGGGCCGCGGTAGGGCACCTGGCCCTCGATGCCCTCGGGGACCAGCTTGTCCTCGGACAGGACGTTGTCCTGGAAGTAGCGGTCCTTGGAGTACGAGCGGGCCTGGCCGCGCGTCTGCATCGCGCCCAGGGAGCCCATGCCCCGGTAGGACTTGAACTGCTTGCCGTTGATGAAGACCATCTCGCCCGGCGACTCCTCGCAGCCGGCCAGCAGGCTGCCCAGCATCACGGTGTCGGCACCGGCCGCGATCGCCTTGGCGATGTCGCCCGAGTACTGCAGACCGCCGTCGCCGATCAGCGGCACCCCGGCCGCGTGGCAGGCGCGGGCGGCCTCGTAGATCGCCGTCACCTGCGGCACGCCGATGCCCGCGACCACGCGCGTGGTGCAGATCGACCCCGGGCCGACGCCGACCTTGACCCCGTCCACCCCCGCGTCGATCAGCGCCTGGGCGCCGTCCCTGGTGGCGACATTGCCGCCCACCACATCGACCGCGATATTGGACTTGACCTTGGCGATCATGTCGAGGATGCCCCGGCTGTGGCCGTGCGCGCTGTCCACGACCAGGAAGTCGGCCCCGGCCTCGACCAGCGCCTGCGCCCGCTCGTACGACTCGTCGCCGACACCGACGGCGGCGCCGACGACCAGCCGGCCGCCCGCGTCCTTCGCCGCGTGGGGGTACTGCTCGGCCTTCACGAAGTCCTTGACCGTGATCAGGCCCTTGAGCACGCCCGCGTCGTCGACCAGCGGCAGCTTCTCGATCTTGTGGCGGCGCAGCAGCTGCATCGCGTCCTCGCCGGAGATCCCCACCTTGCCGGTGACCAGCGGCATCGGGGTCATGACCTCGCGGACCTGACGGCCCCGGTCGACCTCGAAGGCCATGTCACGGTTGGTGACGATGCCGAGCAGCTTGCCCACGGCGTCCGTGACCGGCACACCGCTGATGCGGAACTTCGCGCACAGCGCGTCCGCCTCGTGCAGCGTGGCGTCCGGCCGGACCGTGATCGGGTCGGTGACCATGCCGGACTCCGACCGCTTGACCAGGTCGACCTGGTTGACCTGGTCCTCGATGGACAGATTGCGGTGCAGCACGCCCACGCCGCCCTGCCGGGCCATGGCGATGGCCATCCGGGACTCGGTGACCTTGTCCATGGCGGCGGACAGCAGCGGCACATTCACCCGCACGTTCCGGGAGACCCTGGACGAGGTGTCGACCGCGTTCGGCAGCACCTCGGAGGCGCCCGGCAGCAGCAGCACGTCGTCGTACGTCAGCCCGAGCATGGCGAACTTCTCAGGCACTCCGTCGACGTTGTCAGTCATGACACCCTTCCAATGGTCTTGCCCCAGCGCGGACTCCCATGCTAACGGGCTCCCCGAGTGCCTCATTCCACCCTGTGGATAACTTCTCAGCGACCTGCTGAATGCGGAAGGCACAACAAGGTAACGAGCCGGTCAGAACTTCCGGTGGGCCCCGGGCTCACTGCTCGGCGAGCGCACGCAGCCTGCTGAGCGCCCGGTGCTGGGCGACCCGGACCGCCCCGGGGGACATCCCGAGCATCTGCCCGGTCTCCTCCGCCGTCAGCCCGACCGCGACCCTCAGCAGCACCAGCTCGCGCTGGTTCTCCGGAAGGTTGGCCAGCAGCTTCTTGGCCCACTCCGCGTCGCTGCTGAGCAGCGCCCGCTCCTCGGGCCCCAGCGAATCGTCCGGCTGCTCCGGCATCTCGTCCGAGGGGATGGCCGTGGAGCCCGGGTGCCGCATGGCGGCCCGCTGGAGATCGGCGACCTTGTGGGAGGCGATGGCCACCACGAACGCCTCGAAGGGCTTTCCGGTGTCGCGGTAGCGCGGCAGCGCGCACAGCACCGCGAGACAGACCTCCTGCGCCAGGTCGTCCACGAAGTGGCGGGCGTCACCAGGAAGTCGGGACAGCCTCGTACGGCAGTAGCGAAGGGCCAGCGGGTGGACCAGGGCCAGCAGATCGTGGGTGGCCTGCTCGTCCCCCTCGGCCGCGCGCCCGACGAGGGCGCCGATCGTCCCCGTACCCCCGGGAACTCCCTTGGGGGCTCCTGGGCTCTCGTCGTCGCGCGGCATCCATCCATGGTGCCTCGGGCCCGGGGGCTCCGTGGCATCGCGTCCGTAGTTGTGCGCTGAAGCGTTATGAGCAGGTGCGCCGGCTGTCGTCATGTCCTGCGCTCTCCCCTCACGCCCGACCGACTCGTCCCCGAGGAACTCCACACCCTCAAGGATGCGGCATAGCGCGGGGAACTGATACAGGCCACCACCACAGCGCTCGCCGCGCACGCTCTCGCCCCGCCCGCCACCCGACGGGCGGGGACCGTCGCGCCCCCGCTGCGCAGCACGTCAGAACGGTCGTGGCCGAATCAGCGGACCAGACCCCAGCGGAACCCGAGGGCCACCGCATGCGCCCGGTCGGACGCGCCGAGCTTCTTGAACAACCGCCGTGCGTGCGTCTTGACCGTGTCCTCGGACAGAAACAGCTCGCGGCCGATCTCCGCGTTGGACCGGCCGTGGCTCATGCCCTCGAGCACCTGGATCTCCCGCGCGGTGAGCGTGGGCGCGGCGCCCATCTCGGCCGAGCGCAGCCGGCGCGGGGCCAGCCGCCAGGTGGGGTCGGCGAGCGCCTGGGTCACGGTGGCGCGCAACTCGGCGCGCGAGGCGTCCTTGTGCAGATAGCCACGGGCGCCGGCGGCCACGGCCAGCGCCACCCCGTCCAGGTCCTCGGCGACCGTGAGCATGATGATCCGGGCGCCGGGGTCGGCGGAGAGCAACCGCCGCACGGTCTCGACCCCGCCTAGACCGGGCATCCGTACGTCCATCAGAATCAGATCCGAGCGGTCGGCACCCCAGCGGCGGAGGACTTCCTCGCCGTTGGCCGCCGTCGTCACACGCTCGACGCCGGGCACGGTCGCCACCGCGCGGCGCAGCGCCTCTCGGGCAAGCGGGGAGTCGTCGCAGACGAGGACGGATGTCATGGCCGCCCTCCGCAGCTGATGCGCGTCACCTTGAGCCTCCAGGCTGGTACATATCGTCACCTGAGCGATTGACAGCCCCGGATATCTGTCCGAGAGCTTTACCCATCAACCGCCTCCGCACTCTCAACGACGGTCACCCGAAAGAGTTACGGGGTTCGGCGGCCACCTTCGACACTCTACGTGAGGGCGCGAACACGGAGCAGCTTCGTCGCGCCGGTCGCGTCCCTCGCGCCTCCCCCATAGGGCAGCCCCCGAGGCAGTCCCTTCGGTGGCATTTGGCGACCTTGCTTCCAATTTGGCGGTCTGTGTGGCTAGATTCGCAATGAGTCATATTTACATCTACTTACACCGTAGGTGTACGTACCAGGACACAGCGTCCGCAGTCGATCGCTTCGAGGAGATAAGGCAATGGCAGATTTCTCCCGTCTTCCCGGCCCGAATGCCGATCTGTGGGACTGGCAGCTCCTGGCCGCGTGTCGCGGGGTCGACAGCTCGCTCTTCTTCCACCCGGAGGGGGAGCGCGGCGCTGCCCGGAGCGCACGCGAGATGTCGGCGAAAGAGGTGTGCATGCGCTGCCCGGTACGGGCGCAGTGCGCGGCCCACGCCCTTGCCGTACGCGAGCCCTACGGAGTGTGGGGCGGGCTGACCGAGGACGAGCGCGAGGAGCTCATGGGGCGGGCGCGGCACCGCGCGGTCGCCGGTACGGGCGCCCCGGGCTCCTGAGCACGGCCTGATCCCGGCCGACTGAAGAAACGTTCCTTCTGCCGCCATCCGGATTGCCACCACCCGGCCCGCCGCCATCCGGCCCGCCGCCGTCCGACCTGTCACCACCCGGCCTGCCGCCACCCGGCCTGCCGCCACCCGGCCTGCCGCCACCCGGCCTGCCGCCATCCGGCGATGTCACCAGCCGCCGCGTGTGCGGACGGCGCGCGGGGTGGTGCGCCCGGCGCTCATCTGCGGGCGGCCCGCTCCAGCCGGTCCAGCGTCGCCGCCACCGCCGGGACGCGGGCGAGGTCGGGCAGGGTCAGCGCCACCACTTCCCGGCGCACCGCCGGTTCCACCTCCACCGTCGTAGCGCCCTTGGTCCGCACCGACTCCAGCGCCAGCTCGGGCAGCACCGCGACCCCCAGCCCGGCCCCGACCAGGCCGACGACCGTCGGATAGTCGTCCGTCGCGAAGTCGATCCGCGGGGTGAAGCCCTCGGACTCGCACACCTCCACCAGATGCCCCCGGCAGCGCGGGCAGCCCGCGATCCACGGCTCCCCGGCCAGCTCGGCGATCCCCACCGCCCCGGCGCCCGCCAGCTTGTGCCCCTCCGGCACCACGCCCACCAGCCGATCGCTCAGCAGCGGCCGCAGGATCAGGTCGTCCCATTCGCCGCCACCCCCCGAGGCCGCCTCCGCCTCCGCGCTCACCTGCGGATACCGGAAGGCCAGCGCGATCTCGCAGTCGCCCGAGCGCAGCATCTCCACCGAGCCCGGCGGCTCGGCCTCCACGAGCGAGACCCGCGTCCCGGGGTGCGCCGCGCGCATCTCGGCGAGCGCCATGGGCACCAGGGTCGAGCTGCCACTGGGGAAGGACACCAGCCGCACCCGGCCCGAGCGCAGCCCGGCGATCGCCGCGACCTCCTCCTCGGCGGCCGTCAGCCCGGCCAGGATCCCGCCGGCGTGCCGCACCAGCGCCCGGCCCGCCTCGGTCAGCCGCATCTCGCGGCCGCTGCGGATCAGCAGCGGGGTGCCCGCGGCGCCCTCCAGAGCCTTCATCTGCTGGCTGACGGCGGGCTGGGTGCAGCCGAGCTCACGGGCGGCGGCGGAGAAGGAGCCGGTGGCGGCCACCGCGCGCAGCACTCTGAGATGGCGGGCCTCGATCATGCCTTGAGCATAAGGGACCCTTGGGTACGGGCCGGGATATTACGTCGACGCTTTGACCTCACTGCCTTACGGTGCGGTCATGCCGCATACTCCACGCCCCTCAACCGTCCTCACCGTGAACGTCGGCCGCGCGCTGCCGAGCGCCCACACCGACTGGCCCGGCGGCACCGGTATCGACAAGCGGCCCGTCGACCGCCCGGTACGGGTCGCGGCCCCCGGGCCGAAGGGCCGGGCCGGAAGCGGTCTGGCCGGTGACTCGGTCTGCGACCTCCGCCACCACGGCGGCGACGACCAGGCCGTCTACGCCTACGCCCGGGAGGACCTCGACGTCTGGGAGCGGGAGCTGGGCCGCGAGCTGGCCAACGGCGCCTTCGGTGAGAACCTCACCACCAGCGGTATCGACGTCAACGGCGCCCTCGTCGGCGAGCGCTGGCGGGTGGGGGGCGAGCTGCTGCTCGAGGTGACCTCACCGCGGATCCCGTGCCGTACGTTCGCCGGTTGGCTGGGCGAGCAGGGGTGGCTCAAGCGGTTCACCCAGGCCGCCGTCCCCGGCGCGTATCTGCGGGTGCTCGAGCCCGGCGAGATCCGCTCGGGCGACCCCGTCGAGATCGTGCACCGGCCCGACCACGAGGTGACGGTCGCGTTCCTCTTCCGCGCCGAGACCACGGAGCGGGAGCTGCTGCCGAGGGTGCTGGCGGCCGGTGACGCGCTGCATCCGGAGGCGCGGAAGACCGCCCTGAAGTACCGGTCCACGCAGGCGATCTGACGGAAGCGGACTGACGGAAGCACGCATTCCGGCGCAGATCGCTCGCGGTGCCGCTCGGCGGTCCGCCGGGGCCCGCCATGGCCGATAACGTGCGCGTATGACGACTGCATTGATTACCGGAACCACCGCGGGCATCGGCGCCGCCTTCGCGGGCCGGCTCGCCGCCGACGGGCACAATCTGGTGCTCGTCGCACGCGACGAGAAGCGGCTGCGGGAGCAGGCGGCGGATCTCCACGACCGGCACGGCGTGGAGGCCGACGTGCTGGTGGCGGACCTCTCCGAGGATGACGGGATCGCCGCGGTCGAGGACCGGCTGAAGGACCGTACCCACCCGGTCGATCTGCTCGTCAACAACGCCGGTTTCGGCAACCGCGCCCGCTATCTGGAGGTGCCGATCGCCGATGAGCTGCGGATGCTGAAGCTGCACTGCGAGGCGGTGCTGCGACTGACCAGCGCGGGGGCCGGGACGATGCGCGACCGGGGGCGCGGCGGGGTGATCAATGTGGCGTCGGTCGCGGCCTTCTTCCCGCGCGGGACGTACGGGGCGAGCAAGGCGTGGGTCGTGCAGTTCACGCAGGGCGCGGCCAAGGACCTGGCCCGCTCGGGGGTGCGGCTCATGGCGCTGTGCCCGGGGTTCGTCCGTACGGAGTTCCACGCGCGGGCGGGGATCAAGGACACCAGCGTGCCGGGCTGGATGTGGCTGGATGCGGACCGGCTGGTCACGGCGGCGCTGAAGGATTTCGCCCGGGGCAAGTCGCTGTCCATCCCGGATCCGCGCTACAAGGCGATGTCGAGCCTGGCGAAGCTGGCCCCGCGGTCGGCCCTCTCCTCCATCTCCTCCAAGGTCGGCCGCCCTCCCGCGAAGGGCTAGCCGTCCGGTGGAACCGGAACACACGAAGGCGCGGCCGCCCGTGGGGCGGCCGCGCCTTCGCGCTGCTCGTGGCGGAACGCCGGAGCGTCAGTGCGCGTGACCGTGGCCGTGGCCCGCGGCCTCGGCCTCTTCCTCGGCCGGCTTCTCGACCACCAGGGTCTCGGTGGTGAGCAGCAGCGAGGCGATCGACGCCGCGTTCTCCAGCGCGGAGCGGGTGACCTTGACCGGGTCGATGACGCCGGCCTTCACCAGGTCGCCGTACTCCTCGGTGGCCGCGTTGTAGCCGTGGCCCTTCTCGAGCTCGGCGACCTTCGAGGTGATCACGTAGCCCTCGAGTCCGGCGTTCTCGGCGATCCAGCGCAGCGGCTCGACCGCGGCGCGGCGGACCACCGCGACACCGGTGGCCTCGTCGCCCTCCAGGCCCAGGCTGTTCTCCAGCACCTTCGCGGCGTGGACCAGCGCGGAGCCACCACCGGAGACGATGCCCTCCTCGACCGCGGCGCGGGTCGCGGAGATGGCGTCCTCCAGGCGGTGCTTCTTCTCCTTGAGCTCGACCTCGGTGGCCGCGCCCACGCGGATCACGCACACGCCGCCGGCCAGCTTGGCGAGCCGTTCCTGCAGCTTCTCGCGGTCCCAGTCGGAGTCCGTGGACTCGATCTCGGCCTTGATCTGGTTGACGCGGCCGGTGACCTCGTCGCTCTTGCCGCCACCGTCGACGATCGTGGTGTCGTCCTTGGTGACGGTCACGCGGCGGGCGGTGCCCAGCACGTCCAGGCCGACCTGGTCGAGCTTGAGGCCGACCTCCTCGGCGATGACGGTGCCGCCGGTAAGGGTGGCGATGTCGCCGAGCATGGCCTTACGGCGGTCACCGAAGCCGGGGGCCTTCACCGCGACGGCGTTGAAGGTGCCGCGGATCTTGTTGACGACGAGGGTGGAGAGGGCCTCGCCCTCCACGTCCTCGGCGATGATCAGCAGCGGCTTGCTGGCGTTGGCCTGGATGATCTTCTCCAGGAGCGGCAGCAGGTCCTGGATGGAGGAGATCTTGCCCTGGTGGATCAGGATGTACGGGTCGTCGAGGACGGCCTCCATCCGCTCCTGGTCGGTGACCATGTACGGCGAGAGGTAGCCCTTGTCGAAGGCCATGCCCTCGGTGAAGTCCAGCTCAAGACCGAAGGTGTTGGACTCCTCGACGGTGATGACACCGTCCTTGCCGACCTTGTCCATCGCCTCGGCGATCAGCTCGCCGACCTGCTTGTCCTGCGCGGACAGCCCGGCCACGGCGGCGATGTCGGACTTCTCGTCGATCGGGCGGGCGGTGGCCAGCAGGTCGTCCGAGACGGCCTTGACCGCCGCGTCGATGCCCTTCTTCAGGGCGGCCGGGGAGGCGCCGGCGGCCACGTTCTTCAGGCCCTCGCGGACCAGGGCCTGGGCCAGCACGGTGGCGGTGGTGGTGCCGTCACCCGCGATGTCGTTGGTCTTGGTCGCCACCTCCTTGACGAGCTGCGCGCCAAGGTTCTCGTACGGGTCCTCGACCTCGACCTCACGGGCGATCGTGACACCGTCGTTGGTGATGGTGGGGGCACCGAACTTCTTGTCGATGACGACATTGCGGCCGCGGGGGCCGATGGTCACCTTGACGGTGTCCGCGAGCTTGTTGACGCCGCGCTCGAGGGCGCGACGGGCGTCCTCGTCGAACTTCAGGATCTTCGCCATGAGTTGCGTATGTCCTCTCAAACGAACCGTGCCCCGACCCCGGTTTCAGATGACACGGGCACCGGGGCACGGCTCATAGGCAAAACTTCGGTGATTACTTCTCGACGATCGCGAGAACGTCGCGAGCCGAGAGGACGAGGTACTCCTCGCCGCTGTACTTCACCTCGGTGCCGCCGTACTTGCTGTAGAGCACGACGTCACCGACGGAGACGTCGAGCGGAAGGCGCTTGCCGTCCTCGAAGCGGCCCGGGCCCACGGCCAGGACGACGCCCTCCTGGGGCTTTTCCTTGGCGGTGTCCGGAATGACCAGGCCCGAAGCCGTGGTCTGCTCGGCGTCGAGCGGCTGGACCACGATGCGGTCCTCAAGCGGCTTGATGGCAACCTTGGAGCTGGTGGTCGTCACGATCCGACCTCCCCCTTCGGAGATCTCACGGGGTCAACTGTCTGAGGTGGCGACCAGGTGGATCCGTCGTCGCGGGTGCCGGACCTGCCCGTCGCTGTATCCCTGGCACTCATCGGTCCCGAGTGCCAGCCTCGACATTATGACGCGGTTAGCACTCAGTCAACTAGAGTGCCAAGCGACGCGGTGGCGGCCCCCGTCAGCACCGCCTTACGGTCGTCACGTCATGACCGCCTTACGGTCGTCATGGAGGTCAGATGTAGTCCTCCAGCCGAGCCACCGTGAACCCCTGCGCCTGGATCTCCCGCAGCAGCGAAGTGATCATGTCCGTCATCGTCGCGCCCTTCAACATGTCCGGGCCGCGGAAGTGGGCGAGGATGATGTCCCCGGGCCGGAGCCCGCTGCCCGAGCGGTACACCAGTCCGTCGGGCTCCATCTCCGCTCGCCACAGCACCACCTTCCCCAGCCCGCAGTCCGCCGCCGCCCGCAGCGTGTTCCGGTCGTAGTCCCCGTAAGGCGGACGGAAGAGGTGGGGTTCCAGGCCGAGGCGGTAGTGGAGGACGTCCTGCTGACCGCAGATCTCATGGAGCTGGAATTCGTAGTCCTGGCCCGCGAGCTTGGGGTGGGTGAGGGTGTGGTTGCCGATCCGGTTCCCGAGCTCACGCAGCCGGCCGAAGTAGTCGTAGTGGTCGCCGATCACCTCGTCCTCCAGGAACTGCGTGAACGGCAGACCGAGGTCCCGGGCCTGGTCGACGAAGGCCGGGTCCTTCTCGATCCCGTCGTCGAGCGTCAGGAAAACCACCCGATCGGTGGTGTCGACCCGGCGGATGACCGTCGCCAGCTCGGGCACCGGCGGCCACAGCGCCGCGAGCGGCGGCTTGACCTTGGGCGGGCGCGGCGGCGGGGCCAGCGGCCGGTCGAGCCCCCAGCGGCGGTACGCGTCCGGGAACGCCCCCGGCGCGGAGCCCGTCGCCGCCGGACCCGAGGGCGGCGCGCCGTCCCCGTGCCCGCTCCCCGACGGCGACCCGGAACTCCCGGACTCGGTATGCGGACCGGCGGAGGCCGACGGCAGCAGATCGGCCGCCTTCCCCGTCCGGGTGTGCGGCCCCGAAGAGCCGAGCGCCCCGCAGCCGGCGAGCATGGTCGCCGCGGCGGTGAGAACCAGACACCTTGAAAGCCCAGTCTTGATCATCATCACAAAAGCGATCTTCAGCTCTATCGAGCCGACCCGCGCGCCGAGCGGGGTGCGAATGCTCCACTGGGAGCGGAGAGAATGGGCCATGTGGACGTTGACGCCTTCGATTCACTGCTCGGCGACGAAGGGCAGACGCTGCTCTCCGCGCTCCGCGACTACGACCCGGCGAAGGAGCTCGCCACCGCGACGCGGCTGCGCCGCGACCATCCCCCGGCGCTGGTCTCGGCGGCCCTGACCCAGGCCGCGCTGCGGCAGCGGGCGGTGGCCAAATTCGGCCCCGAGGACGCGCACCGCATGTACTTCACGCCGAACGGCGTCGAGCAGTCCACCCGCACCTCCGTGGCCGCGTACCGCGCCTCCCGCTTCGCCGAGTTCGGCGTCCGCCGTATGGCCGATCTGTGCTGCGGCATCGGCGGCGACGCGATCGCGCTCGCCCGCGCCGGGATCTCCGTGCTCGCCGTCGATCGTGACCCGCTGACCTGCGCCGTCACCCGCGCCAACGCCGAGGCGCTCGGCCTGGCCGAGCTCATCGAGGTCCGCTGCGCCGATGTCACCGACGTCGGCACCCGGGACTTCGACGCGGTCTTCGTCGATCCGGCCCGGCGCGGCGGCCGGGGCCGCGTCTTCGATCCGGAGGCGTACTCCCCGCCCCTCTCCTGGGCCGTCGAGACCGCCCGCACCACTCCGCGCGCCGCCCTCAAGATCGCCCCCGGCGTGCCGCACGAGGCGGTCCCCGAGGACGCGGAGGCCGAGTGGATCTCGGACCACGGCCATGTGAAGGAGGCCGTCCTGTGGTTCGGCACCGCCCGCCCCGGGCTGCGCCGCGCCACGCTGCTGCCGAGCGGCCACTCCCTGATCGGCACCCCGCTCCTCCCCGACCCCGAGCCCGGCCCGGTCGGCCGCTGGCTCTACGAACCGGACGGCGCGGTCATCCGCGCCCATCTCGTGGCCGATGTGGCGGCCCGCGTCGGCGGCCGTCTGATCGACCCGACGATCGCCTACATCACGACGGACGAGCTGCGCCCGACGCCGTTCGCCACCGCGTACGAGATCACGGATGTGCTGCCGTTCAACCTGAAGAAGCTCAAGGCGCTGCTGCGGGAGCGGGAGGTCGGCGTCGCGACCATCAAGAAGCGCGGTTCCGCGGTCGAGCCGGAGCAGCTCCGCAAGAAGCTGCGGCTCGAAGGCGGGAACGCCTGCACGATCGTGCTGACGCGGTCGGCGGGCGCCCCCACGATGCTTCTGGGCCACCCGGCCCAGGCCCTGTCCACCGGACCGTGACGCCGCCTGCGGCGGGCTGTCCCCGCGGCCCCGCCGCGTGGTGGGGCTCCGCCCCGGCCCCCCCCGGCCGGACGCCCCGGACACGCGCGGGCGTCCGCCCGGCCACCCGCCGCGCGGGCGTGCCGATCGCGGCCGGCCCAGCGGTGCAGGCGCTCACGGCTGCGTACCGGCGCGGAGCCGCATATCGATGCTTCGGGAAGGGGCGGGGAGGGGAAAGGTCCGGGCCGGACGGAAGTTGGGGAATTCCCTAAACCCCGTTCCACTTCATGAGGCCGCTCGCGTCCGGGCGTTACGGTCAACACATTGGCGGTCACGGTCAACGCGTCGACGTGACAGCGCGTTTGGGCCCGACGAAAGAGCGTGTGAGTATGACGGCTTCCGCCACCGAGAGCGGCGCCAAGCGATCGTTCACCGTATGTGCCGGAGAGGCGAACGGTGACCGTATACGGCTGAGCGTCTACGACATGCTCATCGGCACGATCTATACGCCCCGCGCCTTCTTCTACCGGGAGACGCTCGACGGCGAGGCGCTCCGCGTCTCCCTCGGCCGGACGCTGCGTAACTTCCCCATCCTTTCGGGCCGCGTCAAGAAGGACCCCGACGGCGGTCTCAGCGTGCTCTGCGACGACTCCGGGGTGCGCTTCGTCGAGGCACAGGCATCCGTGCCGATGCCGGACTACGGGCCCCGCCGCACGGCGAAAAAGGGACTGGATCGCTATCTCAGTCACGCCATTCCGTTCTGGGTGGTCGACCGCGATACGCCGCTTTTCACGGTGAAGCTCACCCATATGAAAGGCGGCGGCTCCATCCTGGGCCTCACGATGAACCACGCCGTGGGCGACGGATCCAGCTATATGAGTTTCCTGGAGGCCTGGTCGCACGAGCACCGGGGCCTCGGATACGCCAAGCCCAACCATGACCGCGGGGTCATCGACGCGCTCGGCGCCGCGGCCTCCGGTGACGCCCTTACGGGCGGCATCGCGGGCGACGCCCATCTCACGGTCATCGGGCGCGGCCAGAAGAGCGCCTTCATCGGACGTGCCCTGAAGGGCAGCCTCGGCAGCGTGACGACCGTGACCACCCGCTTCACCGCCGCCGAACTGACCGCCATGAAGGACGCCGCGATGGCCGACCTGGCGGGCACGGACCGGTGGGTGTCGACCAATGACGCGCTCACCGCCCATCTGTGGAAAGTGCTCGGCACATTGCGTGACCGCCCCGATACGAGCGAGGAAAGGCTCGGCCTCATCGCCGACTTCCGTCCGTTCGCCGGCGCGGCGGTACCGGATGACTACTGGGGCAACGCCGTCACCAACACCCGCCCCGGAATGACCGCCGCCGAAGTGCGCTCCCGCCCGCTCGGCGAAATCGCCGCGGCGATCCGCGCGGGCTACGCGGAGAACACGGAGGAGCGAATCCGCCAGGAAACGGCGTTCCTGTGCGCCGAACGCGACGCGGGGCGCCTCAAGCGGGTCATGACCACCATGAGCCTGGACTCGTTCGACAACACCATCGCGATCAACAACTGGTCGAAGCTGCCCTTCTATCGCATCGACTTCGGGCAGGGCGCCCCGTTCTGGTACGACTTCTCCCCCATCCCCATTCCCTGGACCGTACATATCGCGCCGACCCCGGCCGACCAGGGCGGTGGCCGCGATGTGCACATCGCGCTGCCCCGCACCCAGGTCCGGGCCCTTCAGGAGCCGTCCTGGGTCGGGCGGTTCCACCGTTACGCGGATTCCGGCGAGGCATTTCCGCTGACCTTCCTCGCGGCCGGCTAGGCCTCGCTCTCCTCCTTGCCCGCGAGCTCGAACCAGACCCCCTTGGCGTACATGCCCACCGCGTCCCCCTCCGCCGTCCCCCACGCGTCGGCCAGCGCCGCCACCAGCCCGAGGCCGCGGCCGCGGAGGCGATCCCCCTCGGGGAGGCGGGCGGCGGTGGGGAGCTCGGCGGAGGCGTCGTAGACCAGGACCCGGAAGCGGGGCGGCTCGATCACCACGCGCAGCATCACGGAGTCGCCCTCGGCGTGCAGAAAGGCGTTCGTGGCCAGCTCCGACGTGCACAGCGTCGCCGTGTCGGCCAGCTCCTCCTGCCCCACGGAGTTCAGGACGCAGGCGACGAAGTCCCGGCAGACCTTGGCGGAGGTCGCGTGCCGACTGCTCTGCAGGGTGTAGACGTACGGATCCCTGGAGGGAACGGGTGGGCGGCGTGGGGGGCGGTCGTCGGACTCGTGATCGGAATCCATGGGGCAACTCCCTGTGAGGGGGCCGACAGCGCGCATACCGTTACGGCGATCAACGCGCAGTAGCGGCAACGACACCTACAGTAGAGGTCGACACCTAACTAGTGCCACCAGATTGTCGAAATTAGTGAGTAGATAGACCCATTCGTGGTCACACGCCACACTGGGTGACGACCCACGAGGAAGGCAGGCATGGCTTCGAGGACCACCATCACGGCACGTCAGCGCCGACTTGGCACGGAGCTTCGGAGGATGCGCGAGCACGCGGGTCTCACCATCCAGGAAGCGGCCGACCGGCTGGGCACGAACCGCTCACACGTCACCAATATGGAGCTGGCCCGATTCGGCGTCAGCGAAGAGCGCGTACGCACACTCGCCGCCAACTACGCCTGCCCGGACGAGGCGTACGTCGAGGCACTGGTCGCCATGGCGACCGAGCGCAAGCGCGGGTGGTGGGAGGAGTACCGGGGCACGCTCGGGGCCGCCGGTCTCGATCTGGCGGAACTGGAGTACTTCGCCACGAGCCTGCGCGTCGTCGAGCTCATGCACATCCCCGGACTCCTGCAGACCGAGGACTACGCCCGGTCGGTACTGAGCACGGCCGTCCCGGGCTGGTCGCCGACGGAGCTCCGCCGAAGGCTCTCGCACCGCATGAAGCGCCGGGACATCCTGGATCGGGACCAGCCGCCGTCCTGCACATTCATCATGCACGAGACCGCACTCCGCGTACGGTTCGGCGATCAGCGCGTGCTGTGCGCACAGCTCGACAGCCTGCTGGAGTCCTCGGAGCGCCCGAACGTCTCCGTCCGGGTCGTCCCGATCGCGGCCGGGGGTTTCCACCTCGCGGGCATCTCCGTCACCTACGCCACGGGTCCGGTGCCGCAGTTGGATACCGTTCAACTCGACGTCGCGCAGGACGCGGCGTTCCTCGACGGGGCGTCCCAGCTTCTGAACTACCGGGCGGTCATGGACCGGACCGAAGAGCTGGCTTTGTCCGAGAAGGAGTCACGTGACTTCATCCGCGAGACCGTTCAACAGATGTGAGGGCGAAGGAATGTCCGAGATCAACTGGCGCAAGTCGTCCTACTCCGGCGCGGGGGACGGGAACTCCTGCATAGAGCTCGCCTTCATAGGCACCACCGTCGCCCTCCGCGAGAGCGACGACCCCCGTACGGTCCTCACCACGAACCCCGCGAGGCTGGGAGCCCTGCTCCAGTCGATCAAGGCAGGCGCGCTCGATCACCTCGCGGCGGTGCCGAAGACGTAACGGACGGCGTAAAGGACCTATGCCCAAGGGACCAGACGCGGCCCCACCAGGAGCGGAGGCCGGTGCCGTGGTCCGGCGTTACGGTCGGCGGTATGGAACGTATCGCCCTTGATCTCGACGCCTATCTGACGCGTATCGGCTGGACGGGCGACCGCCGCCCCGCCCCCACCGTGGAGACGCTGCGGGCGGTGCATCGGGCGCATCTCACGTCCATACCGTTCGAGAACCTCGACCCCCTCCTCGGCTCGGCCCCCTCCCTCGCCGTCCCCGACCTCGAGGCCAAGCTGGTCCGCGGCCGGCGCGGCGGTTACTGCTACGAGCACAACACGCTGCTGACCGCCGCCCTCACCGCCCTCGGCTTCCGCGTCACCGGCCTCACCGCCCGCGTCCGGGTCGGAGCGGCCCCCGGGACGGTCCGTCCGCGCACCCACATGCTGCTGCTGGTCGGAATCCCCGGCGAGGAGCGGCGTTACGTGGCCGATGTGGGCTTCGGCGGCGTCGGCGGCCTCCTGGAGGCCGTGCCGCTCGTCGCCGACACCGAGCTCCACGACGGCACCCGCCGCCATCGCTACGTCCGCGAGCCGTACCCGGAGGGTCTCGAGGACCTGTGGGTGTTCCAGGCGTTCCTGGACGGCTCCTGGCAGGACCAGTACGCCTTCACCCGCGAGCCGTTCGACGCGGCCGACTACGGGGTCATCAACTGGCACGTCGCCACCAACCCGCGCTCGCCCTTCCAGCACACCCTCTTCGTCCAGCGCACCGCCCTGGGCCGCCATCTCCACCTGTCGGGGCGGACCCTGATCGACACCTGGTCCGACGGCACCCGTAAGGAGCGCGAACTCGCCGACAACGGCGAGGTGCTGCGCGTTCTCGCCGCCGACTTCGGCATCGAACTGCCCCCGGGCACGGTCCTGCCGGACTGAACCACAGGAGTTACCCCAGGTGGCTCTCCACACCGGCCCCGGTCATGGCACGATCATCCCGCTAATGGGCCGTTGGGAGGGTGGCAGGGACGGATGAAACATGAGTCATGACAAACTGTCCGTATCGGACCAGGATCTGTCGGATCTCATCAAAGACCTTGAGGGAATGCTCAGTTACCTTGAGGAACAGATCGAGCGTCTCGGCCATCTGAGGCAGTCGGTGGACCCCGACGATCACAAGGGCCCGGCCGCCGTCGCGTACAAGAAGCTGGAGCGCGACGCCTATACGGACGCCGTGCGGGTCAGGCAGCTGCTCACCCGTATCGAGGAGGCGGCCAAGGAGCGCGGGGAGACCCCGGGTGAGCGGTACGAGGAGCTGCGGACCCGCTTTCAGTCACTGCAGAAGCCGTCGTCGGAGAAGCCGTCGTCGTAGCCGCCTTCCGGACGGCGGGCGTCCGGACGGCGGGCATCCGGACGGCGGGCGTCCGGACCGGCGGTGTCGGGGCGGAGGGGCCGGAGTTCGCGGCTGACCAGGCGGTAGTAGTCGATCGCCTTGGCCATGCCGAGCACACCGGCGGCGGCGAAGACCAGGCCGATACCGGCGACGGTGCCCACGCTCTCCGTGCCGATGTCGGAGAAGACGGCGAACCCGCCCAGCGCCAGCCCCAGGCAGGCCAGCACGATGGACGGGCCCAGCCACAGGAGCGCGCCTCCGGAGACCCGCCAGTGCGGCAGCGTCTGGGGATCGCGCTCCAGCTCCGCCCAGTCCCGGAGGCACGCGCCCACGAAGACATCGCGCCGGATGCCGGAGGCCACCCCGAGACTGGAGGGGACCGTGGCGCCCAGGGCGAGCCCCAGGAAGATCACGCCCAGCACGTGCTCGATGATCTCGCCCTTCACCAGGAACTGGAACCCCGAGACCGCGAGGCTCCACCCCAGCGCGAAGACGAGCGTGGACAGCCACAGCAGCAGCGCCCGGTGCGGCGCCAGGTACCACCGCGCCAGCGCCTCCATCGCCCGCGCCCGCTCATCGAGCAACCCGGCGCGGTCCTTCCACGGCCGCTCGTCCGGGGCGGGCGGCGGTGGCGGAAGCTCGTTGGGCAGCGTCATGGCGTCCTTCCTCATGGCACTCATGGCACTCATCGCACTCATCCCACGCACGGCGCTCGTGGCACGCACGGCGCTCGTGGCGCGCACAGCACTGCGGTGTACGCCGACGCAGTCTCTCAGCTCACGAGGGCAGGCCACTTGACCTTCTCACTTGTGTGAGGGTTTCACGATGTCCATCGAGCGGAGCCGAACCGCCGTACAGATGAGCCACACAGATGAGGTGAGCCCTGATGGACAACCAGCTCTTCGACTACAGCCCCATCGTCGAACGCGCCCCGATCCACTGGCCGGACGGCGCCCGAGTGGCCTTCTACGTCGGGCTGAACGTCGAGCACTACGCGGTTGACCGCCCCTCGACCAGTATCTTCCCCGACACCCGGGCGCTGGCGCCCGATCCGCTGAACTACGGATGGCGGGACTACGGGCCCCGGGTCGGGATCTGGCGGCTGATCGAGAGCCTGGACCGGCACCGGGTGCGGGCGAGCGTGATGCTCAACTCCGATGTCGCCGAGCGCTACCCCCAGATCATCCGGGCCGGGCGGGAGCGGGACTGGGTGTGGGCGGCGCACGGCAAGAACAACTCGATCCTCCAGGCGGACATGTCCCCCGAGGAGGAGCGGGCCTACTTGACCGAGGTGATCGGCACCATCGAGAAGGCCACCGGCCGCAGGCCGCGCGGCTGGCTGGGGCCGGCGCTGACCGAGACCTTCCGCACGCCGGAACTCCTGGCCGAGCTGGGGCTGCGGTACGTACTGGACTGGGCCAACGACGACCAGCCGTACCGGCTGAACGTGCCGGGGATGCTGAGCGTGCCGTATTCGATCGAGGTCAATGACATCCAGCTCTTCGTGGGCAAGAGCCTCAGCGGGCCCGACTTCGTCCGCATCGTCAAGGACCAGCTCGACCAGCTCTACGCGGACTCGGCCGACAGCGGGCGGGTGATGTCGCTGGTGCTGCATCCGTTCGTGATCAACCAGCCCTTCCGGCACAGGTACGTGGATGAGGCGCTGGAGTACGTGGTGAACCACCCGGGGGTGTGGGTGACGACCAGCGACGAGATCGCCGACCACTACCCCGGGGTCTTCTAGGGGCGCCCGGGGGCGTCCGTCGGCGTCCAGGGGCGCCCGGGGTCTTCTAGGGGCGCCCGGGAGCGTCCGGGGGCGCCCGGGGGCTCCGGGAGCGTCCAGAGCCGTCCGGGGGCGTCCGACGGATCGTGACGCCCGCGGCGGGCTGTTCCCCTACCCGCCCCTTCCCACGCAGCGTCGATATGCGGCTCCGCCGCGTGGGGGCTTCGCCCCGGACCCCGGGGCCCAGGGGCGACGTCCAAGACCTCTAGCGGGCCAGCAGCTCCCGCAGCGCCTTGGCGATGTCGGCGGGTGCCTCCTCCGCCATGAAGTGGCCGTAGCCGACGGTACGGTGCTCCAGGTCGTCGGCCCAGGCGCGCCACAGCGCCGCCGCGTCATAGCCGAGCGCGGCGCCCCAGTCCTGCTGGATGACGGTGAGCGGCATCGTCAGCCGTCGCCCGCCGTCCCGGTCGGCCCGGTCGTGATCGACGTCGATACCGGCGGAGGCACGGTAGTCGGCCACGATCGACGGCACCGCGGCGCGGCAGGCGTCCAGATAGGCGGCGCGGACCTCGGCGGGGATGGCCCGCGGATCGCCCGCCCACAGATCGAGGAAGTGGCCGAAGAAGTCGTCGGGGCAGGCGGCGATCATCCGCTCGGGCAGCCCCGGGGGCTGCGCCATCAGGAAGAGGTGGAAGCCGACGGCGGCGGTGGTGCCGTGCAGCACGTCCCACATGTCGAGGGTCGGCAGCACGTCCAGACAGGCGAGATGGGTGATCGTCGCGGGGTGGTCGAGGCCCGCCCGGAAGGCGACCAGGGAGCCGCGGTCATGACCGGCCAGCGCGAAGCGGTCATGGCCGAGGGCTCGGGCCAGGGCGACGATGTCGGCGGCCATGGTGCGCTTGGCGTAGGCGGCGGGGTCGGCGTAGGCGGCGGGGTCGGCGTCGGCGGCGGGGTCGGCGTCGGCGGCGGGGTCGGCGTCGGCGGTGGGGTCGGCGTCGGCGGTGGGGTCGGCGGACGGCTTGTCGCTGGCGCCGTAGCCGCGCAGGTCGGGGCAGATCACGGTGTGATCGGCCGCGAGGTCGGCGGCCACGTGCCGCCACATGAGGTGGGTCTGCGGAAAGCCGTGCAGCAGGACGACGGGGCTGCCCGAGCCCGCGACGGCCACGTTCAGGGACACGCCGTCGGCGACGGGGACGCGGCGGTAGTCGAAACCGGGGATGACAGGGGCCATGGGGTGAGCGCGCTTTCTGTGGAGGATCCGGGCGACGGGGAAGCCGGGCGACCGGACGACGTGCGGACTGACCAGGTGGCTGTCAGCCTGCCGGGTGCGGATGAGCATCCGATCAGCGCGCTACGGTGACCGCATGCGGGTCGGTTTCGGGGTGCTGGGGCCGGTCGTCGCCTGGGACGCGGACGCCGACGGGCGCGCGATCGCGCTCAAGGGGCCACGGCACCGCGCGGTGCTGGCCCGGCTGATCGTCGCCCGCCGCCGTGTCGTACCCGTCTCCCGGCTGATCGAGGACCTGTGGACGGAGCCGCCGCCGGGCGCGGTGGGCGCGGTGCGTACGTTCGTGGCCGCGCTGCGCCGCGCGCTGGAGCCGCAGCGCCCGCCGCGCACCCCGGCCCGGCTGCTGGTCACCGAGGGCCCCGGGTACGCGCTGCGGGCCGGCCCGGACGCGGTGGACGCGTGGCGCTTCGAACAGGACGTCGCCGCCGCCGCGACCCTTCCGCCGGACGGCGCGCTGCCCCGGCTGGAGGAGGCGCTGGGCCGGTGGCGCGGGCCCGCGTACGCGGAGTTCGCGGACGAGGGCTGGGCCCGGGGCGAACGCTCCCGGCTGGCGGAGCTGCGGCTGCACGCCGTCGAACGGCAGGCGGAGGCCCGGCTGGCGCTGGGCCGGGCCGCCGAGGCGGTCCCGGACCTGGAGGCGCATCTGGCCGAGCACCCCTGGCGCGAGGGCGCCTGGCGGGCGCTGGCCCTCGCGCTGTACCGCACCGGCCGCCAGGGTGACGCGCTGGCGGTACTGCGCCGGGCCCGCACGCTGCTGGTCGAGCAGCTGGGCGTGGACCCCGGCCCGGAGCTGCGCCGCCTGGAGACGGACATCCTCGGCCAGGCGCCCCACCTCGACCCCGCGACGGTGCGGCGCGGCGCGGCGGCCCAGGTGTGGGCGGACGCGACGGCCGCGTACGACCGCACCGTGGCCTCCGGCGCCCGGACCCGCCTGGAGTCGACGGCCGCCCTGCTCCGCGACCTCTCGATGACCGGTGGCGGCGGCCTGCTGACGGCCCGGCAACAGCGGGTGGCGGCCGTCGCGGCGGCGGAGGAACTGGGCGACCCGGAACTGACCGCCCGAGTCATCGGCGCCTACGACGTCCCCGCGATCTGGACCCGCCTGGACGACCCCGAGCAGGCGGCGTCGATCGTAAGGGCAGCCGAACGCACATTGGCCGCGCTCGCGGCCGACTCCCCGGCCGCCCCGGGTACGCCCGATCACGAGCCCCCCGGCCACGAGCCCCCCGGCAGCGGGACAACGGCCCACGACGCACCCGGCCGCGAGACGCCCCAGGACCGGGCAATCAGCCCCGGAACACCCGGCCACCACGTACGCGGTCATGCAGCCCCCGGACAGGGCGCTCCCGGACACGAGCGCCCCGGCCCAGAGGTGACAGACCACGGCGCCCCCGGCCACGAGCCCCCCGGCAGCGGGGCAACGGGCCACGACGCACCCGGCCGCGAGACGCCCCGGGACCGGGCAATCAGCCCCGGAACACCCGGCCACCGCGCACGCCGCCACACGGCCCCCGGACACGGCGCGCCCGACAGCGAGGCGACAGACCACGACACCCCCGGCCACGAGCCCCCCCGGCAGCGGGGCAACGGGCCACGACGCACCCGGCCGCGAGACGCCCCGGGACCGGGCAATCAGCCCCGGAACACCCGGCCACCACGTACGCGGTCATGCAGCCCCCGGACAGGGCGCTCCCGGACACGAGCGCCCCGGCCCAGGGGTTACAGACCACGGCGCCCCCGCACACGGGATTCTCGGCCGCGAGCGCCCCGGCCATGACGCGATTCGTGCTCGGCTGTTGGCGACGATCGCGGTCGAGTCGCGGGGTGGGAGGTCCGAGCGGGGGCCGTGGGCGGCTCGGCGGGCCGAGGAGATCGCTCGGCGGCTGGACGACCCCGGGCTGCTGGCGTTCGCGCTGAACGGCGTCTTTATGCAGAGCTTCGAGCGCGCGGGGCTGGCGCCGCGCCGGGACGCCACCGGGGCCGAGCTGATCGCCCTTGCGGCGCGGCACGGACTGGTCGCCTTCGAGGTGCTCGGCCATCTCATCCGGCTCCAAGCCCGCAGCGCGCTCGGGGACTTCGCGGCGGCCGACCGGCACGCGGCCGCCGCCGACCGTCTGGGCGAGCGCCATGAGCGGCCGCTGGTGGGGGTGTTCACCGCGTGGTACCGGGCGCTGCGGGAGGCCGCGACCGGGCAAGCGGACGAGGCCGGGGCCGAGGCTGCCTACCGGGACGCCGCCGCGCGGCTGGACGGCGCCGGGATGCCCGGCCTGGAGCGCGGTCTGCTGCCGCTCGCGCTGCTCTGTCTGCGCGTGGAGCGGGGGCGCCCAGCCCCGACCGACGAGGACCTCGACTGGGGGCCGTACGCGCCCTGGGCCCGCCCGCTGGTGCTGCTGGCCCAGGACCGCCGCGCCGAGGCCGCGGCGGCGCTGCGCACGGTCCCGGAGCCGCCCCGCGATCTGCTGCTGGAGGCCCTGTGGTGCCTCACCGGGCGTGCGGCCATCGCCGTCGGCGACCAGGAGACGATCGCGTGCGCCCGCGCCGCGCTGGCCCCGGCGGCGGCCGAGCTCGCCGGGGCGGGCAGTGGCCTGCTCACCCTGGGCCCGGTCTCCCGGCACCTCGCCGATCTGGCCGAGGCCCTGCGGTAACGGCACGGCTGGCGCCGTACCGCTACGGGGTGTCCGGCGGTCTTTCCCCTCCCCGCCCCTTCCCGATACCCCCGATACCAGGGGCTCCGCCCCTGGACCCCGGGTCTGCGGCGGAGTCCCGGACCCGGGGGTCCAGAGGCGGAGTCCCGGGTCCGGGGTCTGGGGCGGAGTCCTAGTTTCGGGAAGGGGCGGGGAGGGGAGCAGCCCGCCGCAGGCGTCAAGAGCCGCCGGGGGTACCCCTAGCCCCCGTCAGCCCCCGTCCGCGACCGTCTCGAAGCGCCAGCGGTGGACCGCGCGTCGCACCAAGTCCTCCCCCGGCTCGGGGAGTTCCGGCAGGCCCGGGGTGTCGTAGGCGCCGTGCCACCAGGTGATGACGAGGACGCGGTCCTCGGGGGCGCGGAAGGTTTCGCGGCGGAGCGGGGGCGGGTCGAGGGGCTGGTGGGTGGCCCAGGTCAGGAGGGCCTCGCCCTTTCCGGCCACGGCTCGGGCTTCCCACATCAACGCGACGGTCATGCGTACAGGTTCTTCCGGCTCAGCTCGTGCACATGGTCGTGGGAGTGGGAGTGGGAGTGGGAGTGGGAGTGGGTGTGCCCGGTGGGGGCCGGGACGTGGGGGTCCGTCACCGGGAGGGACGAGTCGGCCGACAGGTCCCACGCCGAGGCGGACCGGCCCCGCGCCACCATCTCCGCGCCGAGCGCCGCGACCATCGCCCCGTTGTCCGTGCACAGCTTCGGCCGTGGCACCCGCAGGGTGAGGCCCGCGTCCTCGCAGCGGCGTTCGGCCATCGCCCGCAGCCGGGAGTTCGCGGCGACGCCGCCGCCGATCATCAGGTGCTCCACGCCCTCGTCCTTGCAGGCGCGGACGGCCTTGCGGGTCAGCACGTCCACGACCGCCTCCTGGAAGGAGGCCGAGACATCGGCGATCGGGACCTCCTCGCCCGCCGCCCGCTTCGCCTCGATCCAGCGGGCGACGGCGGTCTTCAGCCCGGAGAAGGAGAAGTCGTACGCGGCGTCCCGCGGACCGGTCAGGCCGCGCGGGAAGGCGATCGCGTCCGGGTCGCCCTCGCGGGCGATGCGGTCGATGACGGGGCCGCCCGGGAAGCCCAGGTTCAGCACCCGGGCGATCTTGTCGAACGCCTCGCCCGCCGCGTCGTCGATGGTCGAGCCCAGCGGGCGGACGTCGGCGGTGATGTCGGGCGCGAGGAGCAGCGACGAGTGGCCGCCGCTCACCAGCAGCGCCATCGTCGGCTCGGGCAGCGGACCGTGCTCGAGCTGATCGACGCAGATGTGGGAGGCGAGGTGGTTGACGCCGTAGAGCGGCTTGCCGAGGGCGTAGGCGTACGCCTTGGCGGCCGAGACGCCGACCAGCAGCGCGCCCGCGAGCCCGGGGCCCGCGGTGACGGCGATGCCGTCGAGGTCGGAGGCGGCGACCCCGGCGTCCTTCAGCGCCCGCTGGATCGTGGGGACCATCGCCTCCAGATGGGCGCGGCTGGCGACCTCGGGGACGACCCCGCCGAAGCGGGCGTGCTCGTCCACGCTGGAGGCGACGGCGTCGGCGAGGAGGGTGTGGCCGCGGACGATGCCGACGCCGGTCTCGTCGCAGGAGGTCTCGATGCCGAGGACGAGGGGTTCGTCAGCCATGGGTCTCGGTTCCTTGTACTGAGGTCGCGGGGTTCGCGGGGTTGGCTGTGTGCGCGGGATTCGCCGCGTGCGCGGGATTCGCCGCGTGCGCGGGGGCCGCTGTGGTCGTGGCGGACGCGCCGGTCGTGGCGGACGCGCCGGTCTCGCCGGTCTCGCCATTCGCGATCGCGCCGGTGTTCGCCGTCGCCGGGTCGGCCAGCCGCATGACCAGGGCGTCCACATTGCCGGGCTGGTAGTAGCCCTTGCGTATGCCGATCGGCTCGAAGCCGAAGCGCTCGTACAGCCGCTGGGCGCGGGCGTTGTCCACCCGCACCTCCAGCAGCACCTCACGGCACTCGAAGGCGGTGGCCGCCGTAAGGAGGTCGGTGAGGAGGCGGGCGCCGAGGCCGGTGCCCCAGTGGTCGCGGGCGGCGGCGATGGTCTGGACGTCACCCGTACGGTCGACGACGGCGAGCCCCGCGTATCCGACCAGCCGGGGCCCGTCCTCCGCCACCACATAGTGGCGGGTGGCGTCCCGGCCCCGGGCATGCGCGAGTTCGGACCAGAACATCCCCCGCGACCAGGCGTCCTCGGGGAACAGCTCCTCCTCGAGCTCCATCACCCGCTCCAGGTCCCACCAGCGCATCTCGCGCAGGGTCACGGTCGTGCCGGTGGAGGTCACTTCGGGGTGACCACCTTGTAGTTGGCGGGCACCTTGGCGTCGGGGCGGCGCAGATACAGCGGCCGGGGCGGCGGCAGCTCCTCGCCGCGCGCCAGCTTCCCGGCGGCGAGCGAGGCGAGCGCCCCGGCCGACTGGTGCTCCGGCATCCCGGGCGGTACGTCGGCGAAGGCCGCCGGGTAGAGCAGCGCGCCCGCGCCGACCGCGGGCAGCCCGGCCACCCGCTCGGCGAGATCGGCGGGGTGGTCGACGGCGGGCTCGGTGACGCGGGTCCGGGCGTCGTCGTAGCGCGCCCAGTAGACCTCCTTGCGCCGCGCGTCCGTGGCCACGACGAACGGGCCCTCCAGCCCGGCCTGCCCGGCGGCGTACGCGATCCCGTCCAGCGTGCACAGCCCGTGGACGGGGACGCCGAGGGCCGCCCCGAAGGTGGCCGCGGTGACCAGGCCCACGCGCAGTCCGGTGTACGGGCCGGGGCCCGCGCCGACGACGATCTCCGTGACCGCGTCCAGCTCGGTGCCCGCGGCTTTCAGCGTCCGGTGGACGGCGGGCAGCAACAGCTCGCCGTGGCGCCGGGCGTCCACGTCGGAGGACTCGGCGATCACTGTGGAGCCGTCGTGCAGGGCGACGGTCACGGCGGGGGTGGCGGTATCAAGAGCGAGCAACAGCACGAGAACAGCCTACGGCGCGCCGGGAGGTCGTTCTTTCGTACCGGCCTCGGTACGGGCTTCGGTACCGGCCTCGGAACGGGCCTCGGTACCGGCCTCGGTACGGGCCTCGGTACGGGCTTTCGTACCGACGGTGGAACAGCTCGGTCACCGGACGCCCGGAGCACGGCCGGGCGGCGGGCGCCGGTGCTACCGTCACCGTAAGTGTGTACGGGCCGTCGGCACGTACTGACCGCAGGAGAGGGAAGCCGCCGTGCCAAGGAGCAGTACCGGGCCAGCTGTGGCCGTACTCACCGCCGCCGCGCTGGGCGTCGTCGGGTTCCTCGGCTACCAGGCGGCCGCGACCGCACCCGACCATCCGACCCAGGCCCGACCGGGGTCGCACTCCGCCGAGTCCAAGAAGAAGAACAAGGGCGACACGGGGGCGAAGAAGAAGTCCACCGCCCTCCCGGCCCGCTCCGGCACCGGCGTACGGGTCGTCTACGCCCTGGGCGACAAGCGGGTCTGGCTGGTCGGCGCCGACGGCAAGGCCAGCCACACGTTCGAGGTGGGCCCCAGCCCGGCCAGCCCCGACCCGGGGACCTATTCCGTGACCTCGCGCAACAAGGGCGGGGTCGGCTCGGACGGAGTGCAGGTCGAGCACGTCGTCGTCTTCCACTCGGAAGGGGGGGTCGTGTTCGGTTTCAGCGCGGCGGTGGACGGGTCGATGCCGGACCCGAACGCGCGCAAGCGGACCGGAGCCGTCCGGGAGAGCCGGGTGGACGGCACGGCGATGTGGGAGTTCGCGCAGCCGGACACGAAGGTGGTCGTCGTCCCCTAGCGGACCCGGATGACGTGGCCAGGTACGTAACCGGGCACGCCATCAGGCACATAGCCAGGCGATGTGACGTAGCCCGGTGACGTGACGTACCCCGGTGACGTGACGTACCCCGATGGCGTGGCCGTGCCCCGCTACGCCGCGTCCCGCGCCTCGTTCTCCGCCTCCGCCTCGGGCTCGATGGACGCCGGGGCCTCCTCCTCGGCCGGCCGCGGGGGCGTCGAGACCGCGCTCGCCGCCGCACACGCCGCCAGGAGCTCCGACATCGACGGTGACCGGTCGTCGCGCGCGGCGCCGGTCCCGGCCACAGGATCGTGGGCCGACATGGGTGCCTCCTGAGAGTCCTGGGGCAGTCGAGCGGAGTTAGGTAGACCTAACCCACGCTTTCTCCCACCATGTGACCACGGGTGATGCCCGGAATGCAACAGCATGCCGACGGCTTGTCGGAAACTACGCCGCATCTGCACGCGAGCTCTACCAGCGGCTTGACCGTTTGACCGGTTGACCGGGCAGCCCTGGCGCTACCCCGCGAGCGACGCCAGGTCCTCCCCCGCCCAGCGGGTACCCACGCCCGTCACCACCACGTCCCGTACGTCGTCCACGTCGGCGGCCATCGTGTCCGTGACGGCCATGTCGCTGCCCACCGTCCGCTGGATCACCACATGCAGCCGGTCCTCCGCCAGCCCCTCGACCTTCCCCTCGCCCCACTCCACGGCCACCACCGAATCGGGCAGGGAGACATCGAGGTCCAGGTCCTCCATCTCGTCGAGGCCGCCGTTCAGCCGGTAGGCGTCGACATGGACCAGCGGCGGGCCGTCGCCCAGCGAGGGGTGCACCCGGGCGATCACGAAGGTGGGCGAGGTGACGGCGCCCCGGACGCCGAGGCCCTCGCCGAGGCCCCGCGTCAGGGTCGTCTTGCCCGCGCCGAGTTCACCGGTGAGCAGCAGCAGATCGCCGGGGCGCAGCAGCTTGGCGAGTCTGCGGCCCAGGTCCCGCATCTGGTCGGGAGAGGTAACGGTGATGCGCGTGCCTACGTCCATCTGTCTCCTACTGTCTCCTAGCGCGAGGGCCACCGGCTTCCGTCGGCGGCCGCATTGCTTCTCCGGCCCATGATATTTTCCCTCTGTCCCGGTAGGGATCGGTTCGGGCTGGACCGCGACCTTCGGGTTGGAAGCCCCCCGCCTTCAGGCGAGGGAGCGGAGTCACACTCGCCGATGGTACGGACCACGGCGACGGGGCGCCTCGCGCCAGGGCTCTACGTGACGGCGCTTCGCAGCCGTGCGAAGCGCCGTCACGTAGAGCCCAGCCCCGGGCCGACTCACCTCAGCCCGTCACGCCCCGCCCCGCCCGGTCGCCGATCCCGTCCACCGCCCGGGAGAGCAACTCCGTCAGGTGACCGTTGACCACCTCCGGATGCTCGAGGATCACCAGGTGCCCGGCCTCCTCGAGGATCACCAGCTCAGCGCCCGGCAGCAGTTCCGCGATCGCCTCGCTGTGTTCCATCGGGGTGATGAGGTCCTTGTCGCCCGCGAGGACCAGCACCGGCACGCCGTCGAAGTGCGGCAGCGCCGCCGCCTTGTCATGGGCGATGAACGCCGGGTAGAACTCCGCGACCACATCGATCGGCGTGGCCTCGATCAGCCGCTCGGCGAACCGCGCGACGCCCGGGTCCACGTCCTTCGAACCGAACGAATAGCGCTTGATCAGCCCCGCGAACAAGTCCGCGGTCGCCCGCCGTCCGCGTTCGACCAGGTCGGCCTGCCAGCCCAGCGCCTTCAGTAGCCCGGGTAGCACCCGCCGCACCGCGTTCACCCCGACCACCGGGAGGCCGAAGCTGACCTCGCCCAGCCGGCCCGCCGAGGTGCCGATGAAGGCCGCGCCGATCACGCGCTCGCGGATCAGATCGGGGTACTGCGCGGCCAGCGCCATCAGCGTCATGCCGCCCATGGAGTGGCCGACCAGCACCAGCGGCCCCTCGGGCGCCGTCGCGTCGATCACCGCCTTGAGGTCGCGGCCGAGCTGGTCGATGCTGATCGCCTCGCCGTCCGCCTGGGCGCAGCCGCGCGCCGAGCGGCCGTGGCAGCGCTGGTCCCAGTAGACGGTGCGGACCACCTCGCGCAGCGCCGAGCGCTGGAAGTGCCAGGAGTCCTGGGCGAGGCAGTAGCCATGGCTGAAGATCATGGTGACGGGGGCGGGGGCGCGGCGCCCGAACCGCCGCTTGCGCCGGGGCGAGGGCGCGGCGGCGTTCTCCCGCACCTCCTCGACCTCGTAGTAGAGCTCGGTGCCGTCCTCGGCGACCGCCGTTCCCGGGGTGCCGCGCAGCGTGCCGTACGGGCCCTCGGCGTCCAGGGCGAGCCGCGCCTTGCGCCGTACGCCGCGGCCGACCGTCAGCCGCTCGAGCGCGACGCCCGCCGCCGCCCCCGCCGCGAGCACGCCGATCGCGGCACCCGCGAACCCGGCGCCCCGGCGCCAGCTCACGGCTGTGGCCCCCGCCGCGACTCGTGTCGCCATCTCTGCCGTGCTGACGGCCGTGGTCTCGTCGCCCATGGTCAGTTCCCTGTGCCCCCGTCCTCACCTACATAAACGCGGGGGATACGGGCCGAGATCCTGGTCACGATCTCGTACGCGATCGTGTCCACGGCCCGCGCCCAGTCCTCGGCGGTCGGCTCGCCGCGGTCCCCCGGCCCGAACAGCACCGCCTCGTCCCCCGGGGCGGCGGTGTCGCCGCCCAGATCCACAACGAACTGGTCCATGGCGACCGTGCCCGCGATGGTCCGCCACTTGCCCGCGACCAGCACCGGTCCGGTGCCCGAGGCATGGCGCGGAATGCCGTCCCCGTAGCCGACGGGCACCAGCGCGAGGGAGGTCTCGCCGGGGGTCACATAGCGGTGCCCGTAGGAGACGCCGTGACCGCCCGGCACCCGCTTCACGGAGGCGAGCGCGGCGGACAGCGTCATCACCGGGCGCAGCCCGAAGTCGGCGGCCGTGCCGAGTTCGGGGCTCGGCGAGATGCCGTAGGTGGAGATGCCGGTCCGGACCAGGTCGAAGTGGGACTCGGGCACGGTCAGGGTCGCCGCGGAGTTGGCGGTGTGGCGCACCTCCGGCCGCAGCCCCGCGCGTTCGGCGTGCGCCACCATCTCGTGGAAGACCGACAGCTGGGCGGCGATGGACGGATGGCCCGGCTCGTCCGCGCAGGCGAAGTGGGACCACAGCCCCGTCACCCGGATGGCCCCTTCCGCCTCGGCGGCACGCGCCTCGGCGACCAGGTCGGGCCAGTCGGCGGGCTGGCAGCCGTTGCGGCCGAGCCCGGTGTCCGCCTTGAGGTGCAGCCGCGCGGTACGCCCGCACGCGCGGGCCGCGGCGACGGCCTCGCGCAGCGCCCACAGCCCGCTGGCCGAGACGTCGATATCCGCCTCGATCGCCTGCCGCCAGGGGCCGCCGGGCGTCCACAGCCAGCACATCAGCCGGCCCGTGTCCCCCGCCGCCCGCAGCGCGAACGCCTCCTCGGGCGTGGCCGCCCCCAGCCAGTCCGCGCCCGCCGCGCGGGCGGCGCGGGCGCACGGGACCATGCCGTGGCCATAGGCGTCCGACTTGACCACGGTCATCAGCTCGGCCTTGGGTGCCGCGGCGCGCAGCGCCCTCACATTGGCCCGTAGGGCGGCCAGATCGACCACGGCACGGGCGCGCATCGGTGTCTCGTCCATCTTGGTCAGTCTCTCAGGCCGATCCTGCGGCCGGAGTGTGTGCTTCCACGCAAGGAGTGCCCTCCGTTCGGGAGACTATGGGTATGAGGATTGCCTACAGCGTCGAGACCGTACGGGCCGCCGAGCGCGAACTGATGGCGCGGCTGCCCGAAGGAGCGCTCATGCAGCGCGCGGCGGCGGGACTCGCGGCCGCGTGCGCCGATCTGCTGGGCCGGGTGTACGGCTCCCGGGTGGCCCTGCTCGTCGGCAGCGGCGACAACGGCGGCGACGCGCTCTACGCGGGCGCCCGCCTGGCCCGCCGCGGCGCGGGCGTCACGGCGGTACTGCTCAGCCCCGACCGGGCGCACGGGGGCGGCCTTGCCGCCTTGCGGGCGGCGGGCGGACGAGTGGTGACCGCCGGCGGCGAGGGGGCGGCGGGCGGCGGCGGCGCGACGGCGGGTGGCAGCGCGGCAGCTGGGGGCGGCGCGACGGCTGGCGGCAGCGCGACGGCTGGTGGCGGCGCGGCGGGTGGCGACGGCTCAGAGGCGGCAGACAGTGGCCCGGCGGCAGGCGGGAGCGCGGCGGCGGGCGGAAGCGCGGCAGCGGGCGGGAGCGCGACGGCGGGCAGTGGCCCAGCGGCGAACGGTGACGCCGAAGCGGCCGTCGCACGCGCCGATCTCGTCGTCGACGGCATCGTCGGCATCGGCGGCAAGGGCGGGCTGCGGCCCGACGCGGAGCGGCTGGTCCGGGCGGTGCGCGGGATCGTCGTCGCCGTGGACCTGCCGAGCGGGGTCGACGCCGACACGGGCGAGGTGCGCGGCTCCGCCGTCCGCGCGGACGCCACGATCACCTTCGGCGCGTACAAGCCGGGACTGCTCATCGACCCCGCCCGCACCCACGCGGGCGCCCTGCGGCTGGTCGACATCGGGCTGGACGCCCACCTCCCGGCCGACCCCGACGTGGAGGCGCTGCAGCACGAGGACGTGGCGGCGCTGCTGCCCCGGCCCTCGGCGGAGAGCGACAAGTACCGGCGCGGCGTGGTGGGCGTCGTCGCGGGCTCCGCCCGCTACCCGGGCGCGGCCGTACTGGCGGTCTCGGGCGCGCTGCGGGGCGGTGCGGGGGCGGTGCGCTACGTCGGCCCCGGGGCCGACACGGTCATCGCGCGCTTCCCCGAGACCCTCGTCCACTCCGGGCCCCCGGCCAAGGCGGGCCGGGTCCAGTCGTGGGTCGTCGGCCCCGGCCTCGGCGACGGCGCGGCGGCCCGGCACTCCCTGGAGGACGTCCTCGCCTCCGATGTCCCGGTCCTGGTCGACGCCGATGGGCTCCACCTCCTGCCCACCGGCAGTGACCTGCGTAAACGCGAGGCGGCCACGGTCCTCACCCCACATGCGGGCGAGGCGGCGGCGCTGCTCGGCGTGAGCCGCGAGGAGGTCGAGGCGGGCCGGCTGGCCGCCGTAAGGGCGCTGTCCGAGCGCTACGGCGCGACCGTACTGCTGAAGGGGTCGACCACGCTGATCGCCGCCGAGCACCAGCCGGTACGCGTCAACCCCACCGGCGTCGGCTGGCTGGCCACGGCGGGCAGCGGCGATGTGCTGTCCGGCCTGATCGGCTCGCTGCTCGCCACGGGGCTCCCCGCCCGCGACGCGGCCTCGACGGGCGCCTACCTCCACGGCCTGGCCGCCCGCCGCACCACGGCCCCGCACGGCGCGCCCATCGCGGCGTACGACGTGTCGACGGCGCTGACGGACACGTGGCGGGACGTGCTGGCCTGACGGGTGCGATGGGTGCGGGGTCTCCGGTGCGGGTGCGTGGGTGGTTGCTGTGGTGCGCCCGCTGTTCGTGGTGGGTGGCGGGGGCGGGGCCTCCGGGGCGGCGCCCTGGACCGCACATTTACGGCGCCGTTGGCCGGGGGCTTGCGTGGGCCGGGGATTGGCGCCACAAATATGCGTGAGCGTCCAGGACACCACCCCTCCGACCCCACCCCCTCCCGCCGCATTCGCGGCTATCCGCCGGTGGCCCAGCCCCCGGCCAGGCGCCCGGTCGCCCGGTGACGCGAGCGCCGGGCCGATCAGCATGCATGCCTACGTCGTCGCCTGCCCAGGCGCCTCGGCCACGCCCCGGTGGGCGGCCCACGCCCCTGCGGCTGCGGCCATGGCTTCGAGCCAGGAGGCCTCGGGATGCCGGTCGGCGCGCGATCGGTGCATGCGGCGGGTGGCGGCGGCGAACGCGTCGATCGCGGTGGGGTCCGCGTCCGCCCAGGCCCTGCACTCGGCCGCCCACCCCTCAGCCGCCTCTGGGGTGTGCCCGTCCGTGATGAGCTGCACGACAAGGCATGCGGGGTCGATGAAACTGGCGCCTCGGGTCGGCCAGGACCAGTCCACGATCCACCGGCCGCGTTCCCCGATGATCAGGTTGCTGGGGTTGATGTCGGTGTGGAGCAGCGCGTCACCCCGGAACAGTTCAGCTTCGGTCTCGTCAACCGCGAACCGGTCCCAACGGTTCTCCGGCCAGTCTCGGGCGATATCAGGGAGGGGCAGGTCCCCGAGTTGGTCAACGAGGTCGACCACTCCAGGCAGATCGGGCGAGGCTGGTGTGAAGTCCGACCGACGGGCATCCACGACCTCGAATCCCAGGACGAGCCATTCGTCGTCTTCCACGTGCCAGAGCAGGGCGGGGGAAAGGGACTGTACGGCCGGGTTGATCAGTCTTTCCCGGATGAGCGAGGCCCGGCGTCCCCCAGGGCGGTTACGCATGGCCTTGACGAAGAAAGGGCCTTTCTCGCACTCGATGACCGCTGTCAGATCAGAGCCGAAACCCCGTGCGGTGGGCTGCGCCTGGGACAGGATTCCCGTGTGCGGCTGGATCAGTGCCCAGAGATCGGGTCCTGGCAGTTCACGGTTCATCGCCTTCAGTTCCTTGGGCCGCATTCGCTTCCCGGGTACCCCGGAGAGCATTCGGCATTGGGGTCACAGGAAGGGTCGCAGGAGTCTTTGTCTTCGTCGTCCCCGCCGCCCTTGCCGAAGACGCTCCGGATGGATGCGCGGGCCTCGGCCATGGCAGGACTGGCGAGGATAGCGGCCAGTGGGGTGCTTCGAACGTTCCCGACGCCCAGCAGGGCAGCGGAGAACACACAGGGCGACACGCGCCCGTCCGGGCCGACGGCAGCCCCGCCGATGCCGCACCGGCCGCACAGTCCGGAGACGTCCGGGGTGCGCCCCTGCGCTCCCCGCCCGAAGGGACGGACGTGATCTACGTTGATGCGCTTCACCCCGAGCGCCTCAAGCTCCTGCCGCGCTTGGGCGACGCGCTGCCTCTCGGCGGTCGCGACAATCCCGATGCGCAGCGGAATGCCAAGCTCTACCGCTTTCTTGATGTTCGCGAGGGTGCGGGCGTGGCTGGGTCGGCCGGTGACTTTGTTGTGTTCCTCCGGGGTGTCGGAGTAGTACGACGCCGCCAAGGACATGCCGTCGCGTCGGAGGAGCGCCCACCAGGCTTCGGTGACGCGCACCAGATTGCTGTAGATCTCCACGCCGAGGCCGAGAGAAAGTGCGCGGTCGGCCAGGAGCAGGCTGTCCGGGTGCAGCGTCGGCTCGCCCCCGATGAGCTGGACACGGCGCACGCCACATTCCGCGGCCTGGTCGAGGACGTGTAACCAGTCATCGCGCTCCATGATGCCGTGTGTTCCCTCCGGCCCCGAGGAGTTGAAGCACGGGCTGCAGCGGAGCTGGCACTTTCGGGTCAGGTCCAGCCACAGGAAGCCGGTGTCCATGGCGGGGGCGGCAGCAACGATGGTCTTCACAGTCGTGTCCCTTCTTCTTCAGTCGGTGTCATTTCGGCCGAAGCTCGGCCCAGACGGTCTTTCCCCAGGTGCGGTATTGGGTGCCCCAGCGGTCCGACATCGCTTCGACCAGCACCAGACCGCGGCCGGACTCGTCGTCGCAGCACGGCGCCTGGGCGGTGGGCGGCTGGGGGCATTTGTCCGTGACGGCGAGACGTACGCGATCCCGATGGGGCAGCCGAACGCTGACGCGGAGGAGGCGGCACCCGCTGTGGCGGG
>NZ_JANIAA010000035.1 GCF_024505145.1 Streptomyces rugosispiralis
GCCTCAGACGCCGGGCCGGGGTTCCGCCTCAGCCCCGAACGGGGGCTGCGCCCCAGGCCCGGATCGGTGCTTGGCCTCAGACCTCGGGCCGGGGTTCCGCCCCGGGCCCCGGATCGGGCCCTGGGTCCGGGCCCCGGATTGGGGCTCCGCCCCAGACCCCGAACGGGGGCTCCACCCCGGGGCCGGATCGAGGCTCCGCCCCTTCCCGCAGCATCGATATGCGACTCCGCCGCGTGGCGGGGGTCCGCCCCGGGCCCGGGGTCCAGGGGCGGAACCCCTGGTATCGGGAAGGGGCGGGGAGGGGAAAGCGTCGATATGTGGCTTTGCCGCGTGGCGGGGTTCCGTCCCGGGTCCCGGGGTTCAGGGGTGGAGCCCCTGCCGCGCGGCGGGGCCGCGTATTGGTGCTGCGGGAAGGGGCGGGGAGGGGAAAGCCGGGCGCCCCGTGAGGCGCGCTGGCGGCGGGCTTGGCCGGGCCGTGGGCTTGTGGGACTGGTCACACCTCCCGCCGCCTCGTCGGCACCGGCGAGGCGGCGGAAGGCCCGTGCGGGCAAGGCGCGGTGGGGCCGTTCGGGCCGCCGGCGGGTGGTCGCGGGGGCGGTCGCGGGAGTGGCCCTGGTGGCGGCCCGGGGGCTGGGCGTGGCGGGAGGTCCCGTATCCTGGGCGGAGCAGAAGGGGAGTAGCTCCTCGCCGGACCGTCGACATACTGCCCGCCCCTCGAGGTGCGGGCCGGCGCCCGGAGCGTACGGATCACCGCGTGACGCGGAGGCCGTGCGCCAGCGAGACCTTCGGCCGCAGTGTCCGACGCTGCCGTGCCGAAGCGATCCCTCCCCGGGGCCCTTGGCGCGGCCCGATCTACGAGGTATCCATTCCGTGTTCAGCATCACCGTCGCCGCCGTGGTCTTCGGCGTCGTCTTCCTTGCCGAACTGCCCGACAAGACCGCCCTGGCCGGGCTGATGCTCGGCACCCGCTACCGCGCGTCGTACGTCTTCGTCGGCGTGGCCGCCGCCTTCGCCCTGCACGTCGGGCTCGCGATCGCGGCGGGCAGCGTGCTCACCCTGCTGCCGCACCGCCTGCTCCAGGCGATCGTGGGAGTGCTCTTCCTCGGGGGAGCGGCAATGCTGCTCTTCAAGAAGGACGACGACGAGGAGGAGGTCCGCAAGCCCGCCGACCAGAGCTTCTGGAAGGTCTCCGGGGCGGGCTTCATGCTGATCCTGATCGCCGAGTTCGGCGATCTGACCCAGATCATGACCGCGAACCTCGCCGCCCGCTACGACGACCCGCTGTCGGTGGGCGTCGGCGCGCTGCTGGCCCTGTGGGCGGTCGCGGGTCTGGGCATCGTGGGCGGCCGCACCCTGATGCGGTACGTACCGCTGCGGCTGATCACCAGGGTCGCGGCCCTGGTGATGCTGGCGCTGGCGGGGTTCAGCCTGTACGAGGCCATCGGGGCCTGACCGGCGGGTGACTCGGGCCCGGGTGCCCAGCCGGCTGGGCACCCGGAGGCGTCCCGGAGGCGTCCCGGAGGCGTCCCGGCGCGTCCCGGCGCTCAGTCCGAGAAGTGCAGCCGCATCGTGCCGTCGGCCAGGGCCTCGATCCGCACCTGCTCCAGGTCCCGCACATGCGCGTCCGGGGCGTGGGCCCCGGCGCGCGGGCCGATGCCGACGATTCGCATGCCGGCCGCCCGGCCCGCCGCGATACCGGCCTCCGAGTCCTCGAAGACGACGCAGTCGGCCGGGGCGAAGCCCAACTCGGCCGCGCCCTTCAGGAAGCCCTCCGGGTCGGGCTTGCTCGCGCCGACGCGTTCCGCGGTGACCCGTACCTCCGGCATCGGCAGTCCCGCGGCGCCCATGCGGGCGCGGGCGAGGGCCTCGTCGGCGGAGGTCACCAGGGCGTGCGGGAGCGCGGCCAGCGCGGCCATGAAGGCGGGTGCGCCGGGTACCGGCACGACACCGTCGAGATCGGTGGTCTCGCGCTCCAGCATCCAGCGGTTGTCCGCCAGGTTCCGCTCCACCGGGCGGTCCGGGAGCAGCGCGGCCATCGTGGCGTGGCCCTGGCGGCCGTGGACGACCTTGAGGACCTGCTCGGGGTCGAGCCCCTGCTCGGCGGCCCAGATCCGCCAGTAGCGCTCGACCACGGCGTCCGAGTTCACCAGGGTGCCGTCCATGTCGAGGAGGAGTGCGCGGGCGGTGAGGGACATCGGTACTCCTGGTCGCGAGCGCGGACAACGGCCCACGGAAAGACGCAACGGAAAGGGAAACAAGCGGCTCCGCCCGCCGGTCAGGGAAAACGGGCGGAACCACTTTGTTCCTTCACGATACAAAGCGGGGCCGCTATGCGCCAGGGGGTCCCTACGGCTCGTCGGTTCTCGATTCGAGGTCACGGCGGGTGTTCTCGCCGTAGACGCCGTCCGGATCGCCCGTGATGTCGTGCTGATCCTGGTAGCTGGAGACGATCCTCCGCAGCCCCCCGTCGTACTTCCCGTCCGCCACACCGATGTACTGCAGCAACTGGGTCAGCCGCTTCTGCAGCTCGACCACCTCGGGCCCGCTGTCGCCCTCGCGCAGCGCCGGCGGGCCGGGCGGCTCCGGGGTGGCGGAGGGGGCGGAGGTCGGATCGCCGGACGCGCTCGGACCGGGCTTCGTCGCCGGGCCGGTCGCGGAGGCCGACGCCGAGGGGCGGGCCGAGCCCGAGGGGCGGCCCTCGCTCGGGGTCGCCTCGGCCCGCGCCGAGCCGGTCGCGGAGGGGCGGGGCGTCGTGCTCGACGAGGGGGAGCCGGACGACGCGCCGGGCCCCTCGGCCGGCAGCTCCTCCTCGACCGGGGGGCTGGCGGTGCTGTCGGCGAGTGGGTGGTCGCTCGCGGTGCCGCCGCCGCTGTTGTCCTCCTTGTGGTCACCGCCGAGCAGACCGGTGCCGATCGCCAGCGAACCGGCCACCGCCACGGCCGCCGCGCCCGCGAGCACCGCCGCCATGACCTTGCGCTTGCTCTTACGGTGACGGCCGGGGGCGAGGGCGTCTCCGTCGGCGTCGCCGTCGGTCTCGTCCCCGTCGTCCCCGCCGGGTCTCTCCTCGACGCGGTCGATCACCCGCGTGGCCTCGCCGCCTACCGTGCCGGAGCTCCCGGAGCTCCCGGAGCTCCCGGAGCTCCCGGCGTTCGCGGTGTTCGCGGTGTTCGCGGCGTCCTCTCCCTCCGCCGCCCCCTCCGCCGCCCCCTCCGCCTCGTCGAAGAGGCGCAGATCACGTGGATCGGGGCCGGCCGGGCGCTCCTCCGGGAGCGTCACCTGGGGGTTCGGCCGGGTCTGGTCATCGGTCTCACCTGCCGTCGCGGTGGACGCGGCCGCACGTTCGGCACACGTACAGCCGGGGCGGCCGTTGGCACGCGCCGGTGCGAAGCAGTGCGGGCAGGACTCTGCCGTCACGGAACTTTCCCTCCCTGGAGTTCGCAGCGATTATGCGCATCCGATCGCCCTCCGCGCAGGTGTTCGCCCGCCGTGCGGACCGGTCCGGCGGGCCGTAACAGGGCATAAAGGTGAGGATGGGATGAGGATGAGGAGGGGACGGAGGGGAGCGAGGAGGAGTCGCCATGGCGCGGGACGCCGGCAGCCCGGCTCCGGCCCCAGGAGGCCCGGGAACCCCCGGCGCCGTGGCCCCCGGCCCGGGAGACGGCCGGCCGCGGCGCACGGTCCTGGTGGCCATCGGCGCGCTGCTGCTCGGCATGCTGCTCGCCGCGCTCGATCAGACGATCGTCTCCACCGCGCTGCCCACGATCGTCAGCGATCTCGGCGGCCTGGAGCATCTGTCCTGGGTCGTCACCGCGTATCTCCTCGCCTCGACCGCGGCCACCCCGCTGTGGGGCAAGCTCGGCGACCAGTACGGCCGCAAGAGGCTCTTCCAGACCGCGATCGTCATCTTCCTGATCGGCTCCGTGCTGTGCGGACTCGCCGGGAACATGGCGGAACTCATCGCCTTCCGCGCGCTGCAGGGGCTGGGCGGCGGCGGGCTCATGGTGCTGTCGATGGCCATCGTCGGCGATATCGTCCCGCCCCGCGACCGCGGCCGCTACCAGGGCCTCTTCGGTGCCGTCTTCAGCGCCGCCAGTGTGCTGGGGCCGCTGCTGGGCGGGGTGTTCGTGGACCGCCTCAGCTGGCGCTGGGTCTTCTACGTCAATCTGCCCATCGGCATCGTCGCCCTCGTGGTCGTCGCCTCCGTGCTGCACATCCCGGTGCGCCGCACCTCGCACACCATCGACTACCTCGGCACCTTCCTGATCGCCGTGGTGGCCGCCGCCCTGGTGCTGATGACCTCCCTCGGCGGGGTCACCTACGGCTGGGGCTCCTGGCAGATCGTCGGGCTCGCGGTGGCCGGTCTGGTGCTGCTGGCCGCCTTCGTACGGGTGGAGACCCGCGCCGCCGAGCCGGTGCTGCCGCTCACCCTCTTCCGCAGCCGCACCTTCACCCTCTGCGCGGTCATCGGCTTCGTCGTCGGCTTCGCGATGTTCGGCAGCATGACGTATCTGCCGACCTTCCTCCAGATCGTGCAGGGCGTCTCGCCGACCACCTCCGGCCTCCATTTGCTGCCGCTGGTCCTCGGCACCCTGGTCTCCTCCACCGTCTCCGGCCATCTGGTCAGCCGCACCGGCCGCTACAAGGTCTTCCCGGTCCTGGGCACCGCGGTCACCGCCGTCGGGCTGCTGCTGATGCACCAGCTGCGGGAGTCCAGCGGGGTGGCCGGGATGAGCGCGTACTTCTTCGTCTTCGGCTGCGGTCTCGGCCTGGTCATCCAGGTGCTGGTGCTGATCGTGCAGAACTCCGTCCGCTATCAGGACCTGGGGGTCGCCACCTCCGGCGCGACCTTCTTCCGCTCGATCGGCGCCTCGTTCGGCGTCTCCGTCTTCGGCACGATCTTCGCCAACAGCCTCGGCCCCCATATCGCCGCCGCCCTCGCCGGACGGCGTCTGCCACCCGGTGTCACCCCCGGCGCCCTCACCTCCGACCCCCGCACCCTCGGCCGGCTGCCGCCCGCGGACCAGGCCGCGGTCCGGCACGCGTTCTCCGTCTCCATCACCGACGTCTTCCTCTACGCGGTGCCCGTCGTGCTGCTCGCCTTCCTCCTCGCCTGGTTCCTCCGGGAGGAGCCGCTGCGCGGCAGCGTCACCGCGCCCGACGGCAGCGAGATACTCGCCAGCAACCCCGTGGAACGCAGCTCGCGCGACGAATGCGCCCGCGCGCTGTCCCTGCTGGGCAGCCGGGAGGGCCGCCGGGAGGTCTACGCGGACATCACCCGGCGCGCCGGTCTCGACCTCGGACCCGCCGCGAGCTGGATGCTGCTGCGCATCCAGCACTACGGCTCGGTCGAACCCGCCCTGCTCGCCGAGCGCACGCCCGTACCGCTGCGGGCCATCACCGAGGCGGTCCGCCAGATCGAGGCGCGGGGCCTGGGCCGCCGCTACGGTCTTGAGCTGTTCCTCACCGACGACGGCCGCGAGATCGCGACCAGGCTCTACCGGGCCCGCGAGGCGTCCCTCGCGGACCTCCTGGGCGACTGGTGGTCACCGGACCGCCCGTCCGATCTGACCGAGCTGGTGGACGAGATGACGCGCGAGCTGTGCGGCTCGGACGCGGAGCAGCCGAGACAGGGCGCGCCCCGCCCGGACCACCGCAGACCGCCGCCGCCGCGTGGGTAGTGGGTAGTGGGTAGGGGCCTTCGGGCCCGGAAACCGCGGCCCCGCGACAGCGTGCGGCCGGTCTGACGCTCTTCCAATGTCGTCAAACGGTTCGAGCAGCGCGGATGGGTGGAACGCACCCCCGATCCCGACGACGGCCGCTTCACGATCGCCGCCCTGACCGATGCCGGCTACGAGGTGGTTGTCGCCGCGGCGCCGACGCATGTGCGCGCGGTGCGTCAGCTGGTGCTCGACCCGCTGACCGCCGCCGACCAGCGGGCCCTGGCCCGCATGGCCGCCAAGCTGCGGACGCGCCCCGTCGACTTGACCTAGGCGGTTTCGGGTGGATTGTGCGGGCGGACCACCGGGCGGATCAGGGGGCGAGGGCCGGCACCCCGGCGCACCCCGGCCTCACCCCAGCTCCTTGGCCATCCAGACCTCGGCGTACGGCCCGTCCGTGAAGGCCGGAACCTCCCGGTAGCCGTGGCGCGCGTAGAGCCCACGCGCCTCGACCAGATCGAGGCGGGTGTCGAGCACGATCCGACCGGCGCCCAGTTCGACCGCCGCCGCCTCGACGGCCGCGAGCAGTGCGGCGCCTCCGCCCAGGCCTCGCTTGGCGGGCCGTACGTACACCCGCTTCAGCTCCGCCGTACGCGCGTCCATCAGCCGCACCCCCGCGCATCCGGCGAGTTCGCCCTCGTGGTGCGCCAGCAGGAACACGCCCCGCGGCGGGGCGAGATCGTCGCTGGGCATCTCGGCGAGCGCCTGCTCGATCTCCTCCGGGGTCGAGTCCCGCTCCTCGTGGAGCCGGTAGTAGCGGTCGGCGACATCGACGAGGTACTCGCGCAGCAGCATGACCGAGACGGGGTCGTCGACGGGCCGCGCGGCGACCGTCCACGCGGGGGAGGCGTCGGCGCGCGAACCGGCGTGGGCATGGGGCGTACTCGTCATGGTCCGCATCCTGGCACCCACCACACCTCCGACGCACCGCAGTTTGAGGGCCGGAGACCGGGCTACCCGAAGAGAGGAGCCCCCCGAACGCGGAGGGGGAAGCCAGCGGGAAGGCAGAAGCAGACCATGTCAACTGGTGCGATCAGCATCGTGGTTGTCGTCGCGGTCGTCCTCGCGGCCGCGCTCATCATCCGCGTCGTCCGCGCGGGCGCCAGCCGTAAGGAACGCGCTCTGCGACGCCGCTTCGGGCCCGAGTACGAACTGAACGTCGCCCAGCACGCGGGCGACACCAAGGCGGCGGAGCGGGAACTCGAGGAACGGCTGCGGCTGTACGGCGATCTGAGGACCGAGGCCCTGCCCGGTGAGCTGCGCGAGCGGTACGTCGCCGAGTGGGCCGGTATGCAGGAGATGTTCATCGAGTCGCCGGAACACGCGGTGACCGGCGCCGATCAGCTCCTGGCCCGGCTCGCCCACGACCGTGGCTACCCGTCGGGCCATTACGAGGAGCAGGTGGCGGCGTTGTCCGTGCACCACGCCGACCACGTCCAGGGCTACCGGCAGATCCATGACACGGCCGCCCGCGCCCGTGAGGGGCGCGCGGACACCGAGGAGCTGCGCGAGGCCGTGGTGCACGCCCGGCCGTTCTTCGAGGATCTGGTCAGGCCACCGCACCACGGCGCCCCGACCGGCTCCGAGACCGCGCGGCAGCACCACCACGGCGAGCGGCGGAGCGGGAGCGGCCACCGGAAGTGGCTGCCGGGGTCCGGGACGGGGATGGGGACGGGCCATACGCGGTTCGGCCACACCAGGAAGGGCGGCGCGTGGTGACGGACCCGAACGACCCGTCCGGCCCGGCGGAGAACGACGGACAGCGGCGCCATGGGCTGGAGAAGCACGAGGTGGCTCCGCTGTCCCAGCGGCCGGGCAACGCGGATCCGCTGTCCCAGCCGCCGGGCAACGCGGAGGCGGCCGAACCGATGACGTCCTGGCACGCGGCGGTGCCGACGCACGAGCCGACGAACGGCAGTCGGCCCACGCCGACGAACGGAAGCGGGCCCACGCCGACGAACGGAAGCGGGCCCACGCCGGCGAACGGGTCCTCCGCCCAGCCGTCGGGCGAGCCGTCGAACACCCCGAACGGCCCCAGCTTCCCCGTGCTGCCCACGAGCGAACACGACAAGCTGACCCAGCGGCTTCGGTACGCGGTCAGCGGCTTCGTGGACTCCCCACGCGGCGCCGTGGAGGAGGCCGACGCCCTGCTCGTGGAGGTGGCCGCCCGCCTCACCGACCTCCTCGCCGAACGCCGCACCACCCTCCGTGCCGCCTGGCACGAGGACGACGCGGTCATCTCGGAGACGGAGGAGCTGCGCCTGGCGATGCGGGGCTATCGCAATGTGCTGGAGCGCCTCATCAGCATCTGAGCGCCCAGCGGGGTGTCCGGCGGATCTTTCCCGGCCCGCCGCGGGCGGCACGATCCGCCGGGCACCCGCTACGCCGCATCCCACAGCTCGGGGCTGTGCGCCTTCACCAGCGCGTCGATCCGGGCCAGCGCCTCACCGGCCGGTAGCGGGTCCAGGCGGCGGCCGTCCCGCAGGCGCAGGGCAACCCGGCCGTCCGCGGCCTCCCGCGCGCCCACCACGGCCTGGTACGGGATGAGGCGGGCCTCCCGGACGCGGGCGCCCAGGGTGCCGCGGTCCGGTCCGGCCAGCTCGGCGCGCAGACCGAGTTCATCGCACCGCCGGACGAACTCCTCGGCCCGCGCCAGCTCGGCCTCGGAGACCGGCAGGGCCACCAGCTGAGTGGGGGCCAGCCAGGCGGGGAAGGCGCCGCCGTGCTCCTCGATGAGATGGGCCACGGCCCGCTCCACGCTGCCGATGATGCTGCGGTGGACCATGACCGGGCGGTGCCGGGCGCCGTCCGGCCCGATGTAGTGCAGATCGAACCGTTCGGGCTGGTGGAAGTCGACCTGCACGGTGGACAGGGTGGACTCCCGGCCCGCACCGTCGGCGACCTGCACATCGATCTTGGGGCCGTAGAACGCGGCCTCGCCCTCCACCGCCTCGTACGGCAGCCCGGAGCGGTCCAGGACGCCGGTCAGGAGGGCGGTCGAGCGGCGCCACATCTCGGGGGCGGCGACGTACTTGCCGCCGGGGCCCGGGAGGGAGAGCCGATAGCGGGCCGGGGTGATGCCGAGTGCCTCGTACGCCCGGCGGATCATCTCCAGGGCGGCCCCCGCCTCGTCGGCGACCTGGTCCAGGGTGCAGAAGATATGGGCGTCGTTCAGCTGGATGGCCCGAACCCGGGTCAGCCCGCCGAGCACCCCCGACAGCTCCGAGCGGTACATCCCGCCCAACTCGGCCATCCGAAGGGGCAGTTCGCGGTAGCTGTGGCCTCGGGAGCGGTAGATGACCGCGTGGTGGGGGCACAGGCTCGGGCGCAGTACGACCTGCTCCGCGCCCAGTTCCACCGGGGGGAACATGTCGTCGCTGTAGTGCTGCCAGTGGCCCGACAGCTCGTACAGCTCCCGTTTGCCGAGCACCGGCGAGTACACATGCCGGTAGCCCGCCCGCCGCTCGGCGGTGCGGATGTACTCCTCCAGGGTGTGCCGTACGGTCGCGCCGTCCGGCAGCCAGTACGGCAGGCCCGCGCCGATCAGCGGGTCGGTGTCGAACAGGCCCAGTTCACGGCCCAGCTTGCGGTGGTCGGGCATCGCGGTCTCCTCGTCGACGTGAGGCGAGTGACCGCACGGCGAAGCCCCGGGGCACTCGCCCCGGGGCTTCGGATCAGAACATCGATCAGCGCGCCGGGACACTCTCCGGCGTCGTCGTCACGGCAGTGGCAGCGCGCTTCATGCCGCTCACCGTAGCAAGGCCCGGCGCGGCCCGCCCGGCGATTTTCCGGGCGTACGCCACACCGGGCCACGGCCCGCACACGCGGCACCCGCTACGCCACGCGCGGCATCCGCTACGCCACACGCGGCATCCGCTACGCCACGCGCGGCATCCGCTACGCCACGCGCGGCATCCGCTACGCCACACGCGGCACCGCTACGCGCCCTCCGGCAGCAGCTCGCCCACCGCGTCCCGCCACGCCGCCCGCGTCGCGACCGCCTGCCGCCACGTGCGCACGGCCTTCGGCGGCATCCCGACGGCCAGCACACCGGCCACCCGGTCCCCGGAGCGGTAGACGGCCAGGAACTTCCGCTCCGCCGGATCGCCCTCCACCACCGCGACCTCCTCATGGCCGCGCAGATACCCGTGCGCCTGGATCCGGAAGTCGTACTGGTCCGACCAGAAGTACGGCACCGGGGCGAACGGCCGCCGCTCGTCCGGGCGGAGGAGGTTGCGGGCCACGGCCATGCCCTGCTCGGTGGCGTTGGTCCGGTGCTCGATCCGCATCGCCGTGCCGAACAGCGGATTGTGCCAGCGGGCCACGTCCCCCGCGCCGTACACCCCCGGCGCGGCGGCGCTGTACTCATCGCACTCCAGGCCGTCGCCCAGGGTGAGCCCACTGCCCTCCAGCCAGCCGGTGTTGGGCACCGAGCCGATCGCGATCAGCACCTCGTCGGCCTCGACGAGCGTGCCGTCCGTCAGCCGCACCCCGCCGTCGGCCACCTCGGCCACCGCGACCCCGGTGCGCAGATCCACGCCGTGGTCGTGGTGGGCCTGGGCGAGCATCCGGCCGACCCGCTCGCCGACCGCCGGGGCCAGCGGCACCGGCGCCGGTTCCAGCAGCGTCACCTCCGCGCCCAGCCCCCGCGCGACGGCGGCCGCCTCGGCGCCGAGGAACCCGGCGCCGACCACCGCCAGCCGCCGCCCCTGGCCCAGCCGGTCCCGCAGGGCGAGGGCGTCGTCCAGGGTGCGCAGCACATGTGCGTGCTCCCCGCCGTCGCCGGGCAGCCGGCGCGGGCGGACGCCGGTGGCGATGACCAGGCCGTCGTACGGCACCCGCGCCCCATCGGCCAGCGCGACCGTACGGCCCGCGAGGTCGAGCCCGGTCGCGGCGACGCCGAGGCGCAGATCCAGGCCGAGCGCGTCCAGATCGGCGGGGGCGCGCAGCGGCACCCGGTCGGGCTCCCACTGGCCGCCGAGGATCTGCTTGGACAGCGGTGGCCGGTCGTACGGGTGGTACGGCTCATCGCCGATGAGCGTGAGCGTGCCCTCGTACCCCTCCCGGCGCAGCGTCTCCGCCGCCGCCAGACCGGCGGCGGAGCCACCGACCACCACCACGTGCTTCACTTCTCGATCACCCGTATCGCCGCCGCCGGGCAGACCACCGCGGACTCCCGCACATCGGCGTGGAGTTCGGAGGCGGGCTGTTCGTCCAGCAGGACCACGATGCCGTCCTCCTCCCGCTGGTCGAACACATCGGGTGCGATCATCACGCACTGCCCCGACGCCACACACTTGGGCACATCGACTTCCACACGCATGGTGACTCCCTTGCCTTCGCTGCTGCTGTCGCCTTCGCCGCTCATGATGTCCAGGTGACGGGCAGCTCGTAGACGCCGTAGACCAAACCGTCGTGTTTGAACGGTAGTTGGTCGATTCCGGTGGCCAGCCGCAGGGTGGGGATACGGCGGTAGAGCGTGCCGTAGACCACCTGCAGCTCCATCCGGGCCAGCGGCTGGCCCAGGCACTGGTGGACGCCGAAGCCGAACGCCACATGGCGGCGGGCGTCGCGGCCGATGTCCAGCCGATCGGGCTCGGGGAAGACCTCCTCGTCCCAGTTGCCGGTGCCGGTGTAGACGATGATCCCCTCTCCGGCGCGGATGGTCTCGCCGCCGACCTCGATGTCCTCCAGCGCGACCCGGCGACGGCCGTTGTGCACGATGGACAGGTAGCGCAGCAGCTCCTCGACGGCCTTGCCAACCACCTTCGGGTCCTCGGCGTCCCGCAGGACGGCGAGCTGATCGGGGTTCTCCAGCAGGGCCACCGTGCCGAGGGCGATCATGTTGGCGGTGGTCTCGTGACCGGCGACCAGCAGCAGCACGCCCATGTTGGCGGCCTCGCGCCGGGTCAGCTCACCGGCCCTGACCCGTTCGGCCAGCTCGGAGAGCATGTCGTCCGCGGGGTCGGCGAGTTTGGCGGCGACCAGCCCGTCCAGATAGTCGGTCAGCGCCTCGTTGGCGCCGACCACCTCCTCGGCCGAGGAGTGCCGGTTGATCATCAGCGAGCTGTTCCGCTGGAAGAAGTCGTGGTCCTCGTACGGCACTCCGAGCAGCTTGCAGATCACCAGCGACGGCAGCGGCAGCGCGAGCGCCCGGACCAGGTCGGCCGGGGTCGGCCCGGCCAGCATGGTGTCGATCAGCTCGTCGGTGATCTTCTGGACGTCGGGCCGCATCGCCTCGATCCGCTTGATCGCGAACGGTCCGGTGACCATCCGGCGGATCCTGGCGTGCTCGGGGTCGTCCATGGTGATGAAGGACCGCCGCCGCGCGGCGTTCTCACGGAAGCCGGCGCTCGCGTGCGGGAATCCGGGCAGCGTGGACTCGGAGCTGACCCGCCGGTCGGCGAGCAGGGCGCGCTGGTCGGCGTACCGGGTCACCAGCCAGGGCGCGCTGCCGTCCCACAGCCGTACGCGCGCGACCGGCCGTTCGGAGTGCAGCGCCCGCGCGGTCGGGGGAGGGGCGAAGGGGCAGCCGGTCGCCCGCGGCATCGGAAACTCCGGAAGCGGCTCTTCCGTCTCGGGCGCGGTCGCTGCCAGCGTCTCGGTCATGTCTCTCCTCGGGTGGGGGTTCCGATGGGAGCGGAGCGTGAACCTTCGGATCGGTGGGGACGGGTGACTTCGTTACGGGGGACGTGGTGACCAGCGAACCCGCTCGACCTGACTCCCTCCGGTCAGTTTCCTGACGAAACGCTGACAGTGGGGAAGGCCACGGTCACCGTGGTGCCGCGGCCCGGTGCGCTGCTGACGCTCACCTCTCCGCCGTGCCGCTCGACCACCCGCCGCACGATGGTGAGGCCGATGCCGCCGCCCGGCTCGATCCGGCCGTCCTCGTCGCGCGGGGAGGTGAGCCGGGCGATGTCCTGCGAGCCCATGCCCGGCCCCTGGTCGCTGACCGAAAGCTCGACGCGCGGTATTCCGCCGGGCCCGGCCCCGGTTCCGGCCCCGGTCCCGGTTCCGACCCCGGCCCCGGCCCTGGTTCCGGTCCCGGCCCTGGTTCCGGTCCCGGCCCCGGCCCCGGTTCCGGCCCTCGTCCCGGCCCCCGCCACCGGGCCGCGTACCGCCACGGTCACCGGCGACCCGGCGGGGGTGTGGCGCAGCGCGTTGTCCAGCAGATTGCGCACGGCGTGCCGCAGCATGCGGTTGTCGGCGACGACGGTCGCCAGGCCGGAGTTCTCGCGGGCGATGGGGCGTTCGGGGTCGAGCAGACCGAGATCCGCCACCGCCTCGTCGGCCACGTCCCGCAGATCGACCGGTTCCATCTCCAGCGGCCGAGTCCAGGAGGCGTCCGCGCGCGGGAACACCTGCTGGACCGCCTGGTGCATATGGTCGGCCTCGTCCTGGATCCGGCGCAGGGCGCGCACCATCAGCTCGGGATCGTCGCTGAGCCCCTGGAGCGGGAGTTCGGCCCAGCCGCGGATGGTGGTGAGGGAGGTGCGCAGCTCGTGCAGCAGGACCTCGAGCCGCTGCTGGCGCTCGTGCATGCTCATCCGGAGGCGAGTACGCCGAGCCAGTAGCCGAAGCCACGGCGGGTGTGGATCAGGGCGGGTCCGGCCTCGTCGACCTTGTGCCGGAGGCGGGAGACCAGCTTCTCGATGGCGTTGTCCCCGTAGCGCCGGTGGTCCGCCACCCACAGATGCTCGCCGATCTGCTCCTTGGACAGCACCTGCCCCGCGTTGACCAGCAGATAGCGCAGCAGCCGGAACTCCGCCGGGGTCAGCTCCAGCGCCCGCCGCCCGCGCCGGGCCTGACGGGTCGTCTCGTCCAGCACCAGATCGGCGTAGTGCGGCGACGGCTCCTCCCGCCGCCGGCCGCGGGTGCGCAGCAGGGCCTGCACCCGGGCCAGCACCTCGGCGATCCGGAACGGCTTGGTGACGTAGTCGTTGCCGCCGATGCCGAGCCCGGTGACCAGCGAGTCGAGCGAGTCGCGGGCGGTGAGGAAGAGCACCGGCGGATGGTTCTCGTCGGCCGCCACCAGGCGCCGGCACACCGTGAAGCCGTCCAGATCCGGCAGCATCACATCGAGGATCACCAGGTCGGGCCGGTCCCGCCCGACGCGGTCGAGCGCCTCCCCGCCGGTGGCCGCGGTGCCGACCCGGTAACCGGCCAGTTCGAGGGTGGTCGAGAGCAGCTCGGCGATTCTCGATTCATCGTCGACGACCAGGATGCGCTGCCCGTTGCCACGGGCCGGCGCTGGTTTCTCGCTGACACTCCCGTACACGCCATGACACTACGTGAACCGACCGTTCCGGGGCACGGGGGCCTTGACCGCGACCGATGAGATCCGGACAGGGCGAAGCACAGCCACGTGCCGTCACCACCCACATCGTGGTCCTGCGATTCCAGGGATAAGCCGGGTACTGGCTGGGCCACGCGGATGCGTTGAGGCTGCTTTCGGCGGGCCAGGTGGCCTGACCGCTACGAAGCGCGTATCTCCCGGAGGCGACCATGCCGAAACACCTCGTTTTCCGCCTGGCGGTGACCACCGCCGCCGCGGCGATCGGACTTACCGCGGTCTCGGCAACAGCCGAGGCGGCCGCACCGCCCCTCTCGCACCCGCGGATCGTCGCCCACTTCGACCGTCCGGCCGGGCAGGTGGCGGAGAGCGTCGTCGTGCGGCCGAACGGGTCGGCGGATGTCGGCCTCATCCTGTCGCGGCAGGTGGCTCACGTCACGCGCGGCGGACGAGTCGAGGTATTGGCGACCATGCCCCTCCCCGCGGATGGGGGCGTGAACACCCCCGCCACCGGGACCGCCTCCGTGACGGGGATCGAACGAACCGGAGATGGAACCCTCTACTTCCTCTACTCGGCAGGGGACGAACACCTCACCGGGCTGTGGAAACTGCGCCCGGGAGGCAAGCCGGAACGCGTCGCCGCTCTGCCTGCCGCGAGCTTCCTCAATGGACTCGCCAGGGACGAACGTACGGGGAACTTCTACATCACTGACTCCACACAGGGCCGAATCTGGCAGGTCGGACCGCACGGCGGAACCGCCAAGCTGTGGGCCGCGGGAGAGGATCTCGCCCCGGTTCACTTCTTCGGCGCCAATGGCGTGAAGGTGCACAACGGAGCCGTATGGGCGTCCAATATCGACCGGGGAACGATCCTTCGTATACCGCTGACCGGCAAGGGAACGGCCGGTCCGCATCAGGTCAAGGCATCCGGACTGGACAGCGTCGATGATTTTGCCTTCACCGGTCGCGGGGATCAGTTGCTGGCCGCGCTCAATATCCCGAACAAGGTGGTCCTCATCACTCCGGGCAAGGCTGACCGTGTCGTTCTCGATGAGCGCGATGGTCTGCAGAACACCACGGCGGTGGCGGTCGACGGCGATACGGTCTACGTCGCCAGCGGTGCGCTCACCACAGGCGGGGACGCGAATCTCCTGACGGCTCACCTCGGTCACCTCGACTGAGGCGGCAGCGGGTTCGCCATCCCAGGAACGGCAGTCCCACGCTGTCGACCGCGGGGTCGGGGACAATGGGAACATGAGTCGTCCAGAGAATGCGCTGGGTAACACACTGCGTGCATGGCGTGCCCGCATCACGACCGCAGACGTTGGACTGCCGGCCACCCGACGGCGACGCACCGCCGGTCTGCGCCGCGAAGAACTCGCCCTGCTGGCCGGAATATCCACGGATTACCTTCTGCGTCTTGAACAAGGCCGGGCCCTGCGCCCGTCTCGGGACGTCGTGGCCTCCCTGGCCCGCGCGCTGCAACTGAGTACGAATGAAACCTGCCACTTCCACCTGGTGGCCGGGCTTCTTCCGCCGACGCCCCAAGGCATCCCGCACCAGATGCCGCCTGGCGTACAGCGGCTCGTCAGCCGCTGGGGGAACATTCCGGTGGGGGTGTTCTCCGCCTCATGGACCTTGCTGACTTGGACATCCATGTGGGCGGCCTTGCTGGGTGACCCGTCCCTTCGGCCACCCGAGGAACGAAACCTGGTGCGCGCGGTGTTCCAGGAGCCGTCGGGGCCGGGCCATCCGCTCTTTCCTGTCGAGCAGGGTGCCACCGAATTCAAGGCGGCTCTCGTCGCGGACCTTCGGATCACGCGCGGAGCATACCCTCATGATGAGGAATTCAGAGTTCTGATTGATGAGGTCATGAGCCATAGCGAGGAGTTCCGAGGGCTGTGGAATGCCCCGGTGCTCGGCTCACGCCTGGGTGGCCACAAACGCCTGCGGCATCCCCTGGTGGGGGAGATAAGCCTCGACAACGACGTACTGAAGGTGCCTGACCACGATGTGAGGATCGTGACCTATACGGCAGAGCCGGGCACTCCGGACGAGGAAAAACTGGAGCACTTGCGAGTTGCCGCCGGCCGGACCGCGCTACCGCTGTCATCCGGCTGAGCCCGGCATATGGGAAGAGCGGGCCGTGGGGATCGGCCCCACGGCCCACGGTTTTCCAGCGGTTTTCCAGCGGTCTTCCGGCTTACTCAGCGTTCGGCTCTGGCCGCTCCGAAAGTGAGCGGGGAGATCTCGCCGGAATCCGCGTATTGGTGGAACCGGTCGGTCCAGGGCTTTTCCTGAAGGGTACGGACCAGTGCGCGGGGCACCGCCATGTGCACATCGCGGCCACCGGCCGCATCCGCCGGAGTCGGCGCGATGAGCACGGTCCAGGGCGTGGGAAGCGCCGGGACGTCGTACCAGAAGGGTGTGCCCTGCCCGAAGTCGAGGCTGTAGAAGGGGAGCTTGGACCAGTTGTTGATCACGATGGTGTTCTCGAACTTGTCGAGCGTCATGGTGGGAAGGATGCGCTTCAGGCGTCCCGCCTCGTATTCGGCACGGAGGAACGCCGTTTCCTGGCGGATTTTCTGCTCCGTGTTCGCGGCATAGCCCGAGCGGACCGCCATGGCGACCTCGCCGAGTGGGCGTGAGCGCAGTTCGGCCGCGCTCATCGCGGGCCGGGTGTTGGTGACGGTGTTGCCCCAGTAGTCCTCCGGTACGGCTCCACCGGCGAACGCGCGGAAGTCGGCGAGGAGGCCGAGCCTTTCCTCGCTCGTGTCGGGGCGGGCACGCAATGCGCCGAGCACCTTCCACAGATGGCCGGTCAGTGCGTCATTGGTCGAGATCCACTGCCCGGTGCCCGCGAGGTCGGCCATCGCCGCGTCCTTCATGGTGGCCAGTTCGGCGGCCGTGAAGCGGGTGATCACCATCGTCGTCGTCTTGGCGATGCTGCCCAGAAGGATGCGGCCCACGAAGACGGACTTCATGCCTCGCCGGGTGACCGTGAAATGAGGGCTGTCCGGCCGGGCGTCCCGCGCGACGGGTTCCGCGAGCGCGTCGATGACGCCGCGGTCGTGGCCGGGCCCGGTGTACCCGAGCCCCCGATGCTCACGCGACCAGCTCTCCAGGAACCTCATATAGGCGGATCCGTCGGCCACGGCGTGGTTCATCGTGAAACCCAGGACGGAGCCGCCGCCCTTCATATGGGTGAGCTTCACCGTGAAAAGCGGTGTGTCGTGGTCGACCAGCTGGAGCGGGTTGACATGACTCAGATAGCGGTTGATGCCCTTTTTGGCGGTGTGGTGCGGCCCGTGGTCCGGCATGGGCACGGATGCGGATGTCTCGATGAAGCGCACACCGGAGTCGTCGCAGAGCACGCTGAGGCGGCCGTCGGGATCCCTCTTCATACGGCCGGAAACCATCGGGAAATGGCGCAGTGTTCTGCTGAGGGAGGCGCGGAGCGCTTCGCCGTCGAGCGTCTCGCGATAGAAAAAGGTACGGGGGGTGTAGACCAACCCGATGAGCATGTCGTAGACGCTCAAGCGTATGCGGTCACCGGTCGCCGCTTCGGCTCGTACGGTGAACGTTCGCTTGGTGCTGCTCTCGGTGGCAGTGGGGGATGCCATTATTTTCGCACATTCTTTCGCCCGGCCCGAATGTTTCTGGGTTGACGTATCGACCTTACCCCCGGTCGAGAGCGGTCTCTTTGACTAGAACGTGTTTCAGGCAATTTTGAAAATAAGCGTGGCCGACCCCGCTGGGGCGTCCTCGCCGGAACCCCGGAACCCGCTGGACCCGCCGGAACCTTACGGAACCTTGGGGAACCTCGCGGGCGGACCGGCTGGGGGCCGACGGGAGCCGGCGCGGCACGAGCCCCGCGCCCGCGCCAACAGCCGCCGCCCGTCCTGGGCGGAGCCCCGCCCGCGTCGCTCGGATAGCATGATCCGAACTCACGACGAGCGCCCCCATCGCCCGCCCTTCACCGGAAAACCGTGCTATCCGGTGCGAAGAGTGACCTACAACCCACATCTAGCAAATCGGCCAAACAATTGATTCCTATAGCATCGCGGGTGTTTTCGCGAATAAACAGCAGAATAACGTTCACCGCGTGGCGCCGACCACGGGTGATGCTGTGGGCCACGGCTGGTGTGGCGCTCCTCGGGTTCCTCGTCGCGCTGGAGTTCACCGCGCGCCGTTACGGCTTGTCGGGGCCGATGGCCGGTCAGGCGCGAGAGGTGATATTCGCCCCCAAATCGGGCTTTCTGCTGTACGCCGGTATGGGCTTGATGATGGTGGTGCTCACCTGGCGGGAGCGGTTCATCGCGGCCGGTGCCGCGATCGGCATCGACATCGTCATCTTCGTGATGCGGTGGGTGGCCGACGCGAAGGTGACCGAGGGGCACCCCTTCGGCAATGGCGCGTTGTGGGTGATGCTGGGCTGTGCGGTCATCGCGGTCACGCGCCGTACCGGCCGGGAACGCGCCCTGCTGCTGAAGGGCGTCGGGCTGGGGCTGCTGCTGGTGGCCGGCCGTAAGACCGGCGACACCTGGCTGCTCATCACGGCGAAGACCCGCCCGGCGGTGCTCGATCCGTACCTGGCGACCGCCGATCACGCGCTGGGGAACCCGTCGTGGCTGGCGGGCCGGATCGTCGAGGCCATGGGCCCGGTCGGCGCCCATATCCTCGACTACGTCTACATTCAGCTTCCGGTGGCCGCGGTCATCGTCTCGATCTATCAACTGCGCAAAGTGGCGGCCGAACGCCGCTTCCCGCGCCACCATCTGGTGCGCACCTTTCTGGCCATCGGGCTCCTCGGGCCGGCCATCTACATGGTCTTCCCGGTGGTCGGACCGATCTTCGCCTACGGCGGCGGCGCCTTTGGCACCGGCGGCGAGCACTGGGCGTTGGCCAACCTGTGGCCGCACACCCCGCCGCCCATCAGCGTCCCGCATGCGATGCCCTTCGACGAGGTCACGCCGCGTAACTGCATGCCCAGTCTGCATACGGCATGGGCCACCTCGATCTTCATCCATTCCCGCCAGGGCCCGCGAATCCTGCGGTACGCGGGAACGTTCTGGCTGGTCGCCACGCTCGGCGCGACGCTGGGATTCGGCTACCACTACGGCGTGGATCTCGTCGCCGGTGTGGTCTTCGCGCTCACGATCGAGGCGGCGCTGCGCTCGCTCGCACGTGGCTGGGACCGGTCGGGTACCCAACTGGTCGCCCACGGCGCGGCGGTCTTCGCCGCCCTCCTGGTGGCCTACCGCTATCTGCCGGTGGACATGGCCAGACACCCATGGCTGTTCGGACCCCTTCTCCTGCTGGCGATGGGCTCGGTGATCCATGGCTATGTACGGACCACCAGGCTGTGGGAGCCGAAGGCCGTACCGGCGCTGCGGCCGGAACCGCGGCCCGAGATGGTGTGAGCCGTGTCGACCGTAAGGCGGCCATGAGACGGCCATGAGACGGCCATGAAGACGGCCATGAAGACGGCCATGAAGACGGCCATAGGGCGGCGGCTCCCGAGGCGGTTAGCGATGCGTTAGCCGATCGCCAGAGGATCATCAGCGGCGGCGGACAGCCTTGGTGTCACGGGCCCCCGAAACGCAGGGACGGGGCCACCCGCGCCAACAGGAGGGAGTCTCATGTCACGCCGCACCGGACATCGCCACGCTCGTAAGGTCGCCACCGCCGCGGTGGCCGCCGTCGCCGCGTTCGGGCTGGCCGCCTGCCAGGACACGTCGGACGGTGCCTCCGGAGCCGCGTCCTCCACCGCCTCCCAGGACTCCGGCGCCAAGGGCTCCGGCTCCCAGGGCTCCGGCTCCCCCGACGCGGAGGCGAAGAACGGGGAGGGCAGCGCGGCGGCCCTGCGGAAGACGGACCCCAAGCCGCTGCGCGACGGCGCGGGCCTCTACCCCCGGGCGATCCGCCTGGAGCACAGCGGGAAGGACAACGGCCGCGTGCTCGCCTCGACCGTCGTCCCCAACGGCGGCAACGGCATCGGCGCCATTCAGGAGAGCACCGACGGCGGAGCGAACTTCAACCAGGTGGGCACCATCGCCGACCCCGCGTCCGCCGACGGCAAGGGGCTGTGCTGCTCGGTCCTCTACGAACTGCCGCAACAGGTCGGCGACATGCCGGCCGGCACACTGCTGTGGGCCGCCTCCTTCGGCCAGGACGTACCCAAAGCCGACCGCCACATGTCGATACGCGTGTTCAAGAGCACGGACGTGGGACGCAACTGGACCCATCTGTCCACGGTCGCCTCCGCGCCGGACGCCAACGGGCTGTGGGAGCCGGAGTTCTCCATCGACGCCGACGGCAACCTGGTCTGCCACTACTCCGACGAGACCGATCCGAACCACAGTCAGAAGCTCGTCGCCGCACGCTCACGGGACGGCGTCTCATGGGACGGCCCGCATGACACCGTCGCCAGTGCCCCGGTCTCCGACCGCCCCGGAATGGCGGTCGTACGGAAGCTGCCGAACGGCACGTACGTCATGACGTACGAGATCTGCTCCGACGACCCCAAGTTCTCCTGCGTCGTCCACTACCGCACCTCGCCCGACGGCTGGGACTGGGGCGACCCCGCCAACCTCGGCACCCGGCCCCAGACGGCGGACGGCAAGTACTTCAAGCACGCGCCGACCCTGGCCTGGACGCCGGAGGAGGGAAATCCGCAGGGCAAACTGTTGCTGGTCGGACAGGTGATGTACAACGCGGATGGCAGCAAGGCCGAGGGCAGCGGCCGCACGGTCTGGACCAACAGCAAGGGCGGAGAGGGCGCCTGGAAGGAGATCCCGGCCCCCGTCTCCGTGAAGTCGGACAAGGTCGACTTCTGCCCCAACTACAGCTCCAGCCTGCTGCCCTCGGCCGACGGACACCAGCTACTGGAGATCGCGACCGACTACGACGGCGGAGTGTGCCGCCCGTACCACGGCACGAATGGCATGTGACCCCCGACCGTTGACCGGCCCCCGCCGATATCCGCTGTACCGGGCGCCCATGCGTCGAAAGACTGTCCGGCATGGAGTTCTTCTGCTACCACCGCGACCGGCCCGGCTCGCCGGCTCTGCGCCAAGAGCTGGTCGAAGAACACTGGTCCTACATGGACCGGTATGCGTCGGAGATGATCGCCCGAGGACCGACCCTCTCCGACACCGGCGGGGTGCCGACCGGCAGCGTGCACATCGTGGACCTGCCCGACCCGGCAGCCGCCCGCTCGTTCGTCTTCGACGAGCCGGGCTACCAGGCCGGTGTGTACCGGGACGTACTGTTGCGGCGGTGGCGCAATGTGCTGGGGCGCACGATGTGGGAATTCCCCGGGGGCCGGACCGGGGGCAACCGATTCCTGGTGCTCGGCCTGGGCTCGGGCGAGCCCGCCGACGTCGCCGTGCCCGCCGACCGGGATGAGCTGATCGTCTACGGGCCACTCCTGTCCGACGACGAAAGCACGTGGCTGGGTACGGCGGCACTGGTCCGAGCACCCGACCCGGAGACGGCCCGCGCTGTCCTGACCCCGGACCGGTACGCGGACATCGAGGTCCACCGCTGGCAGTTCGGCGGGCGGCCGTCGCCCGCTGTGGTGCGTGCGGGATCACTCACGGGAGGATCTGGCGTTTCTGGAAGATCTCTCCCATGAGGGCGAGGAGATCGCCCTGCCCGCGCCCGAGTTCAGCGTTCCCTTGTTGTCTGAGCAGAGGGGGACTGGCATGGCGTATGTCGGGGTGCGGCGGTTGTCCTTGACTTTTCTCGGCAGAACGGGTCGACATCTGTGAACCCCGCCTGCCAGAGCGGCTTCATCACGTCCGTTCACGTATCACAGCGTGGTCCGACCCGAGGAGATTCCGGGTGCGGCGGGTGCCGACCAGTCCCTTCGCTTGCGATGGAGCGGTCCCCCGAGAGATTCGCGAGGAACGCGCTCATACCGATGATCGTAAGTCCCCCGGATGGCGTGCGCGAAGTCGGCTCCACGCGCCTCGTTGAGCCTGAGTATCCGATCAGTGATGGCCGGTGATTCAGTCGCTTCCGGCGAATCCGTTGGCGGTGCTACTCGTACCGCGATGTCGGCCAGTTCCCCGTTTGTTTCGAGCAGGTGGTCCAACGCCGTGACGAGTTGCCTCGACGGCTGCTGCTTTCCCCCGAGCACGCGGGACAGATAAGCGTGGTCGTAGTTCAGGTGGCGGGCGACCGCCCGCACGCTCATGTTCCGGTCACGGATCAGGTCGCGGACTCTCTGGCTGAACTCCCCCGCTGTTCACGGTGAAGGGCCGCGCGATGATGACCATGCGCGTGTCGCGGGACGGCGGGAGGACCTCCGCCAGCCCTTCTGGCCTTGGCCAGGGGGCCGGCGGTGGTGGCAGTGGCAAGGGGCCCGGGTCAGCCCTGCTTGGGCGCGGCCTGCTGGACGACCTCGAAGGACCACAGCGTGGAGCCCGAGGCGGCGGGCTTCTGCTTCGGGGCGTCCTCGCCGCCGCGCTGGTGGGCGGCCTTCATGGGGCCCTCCATCCACGCCTGGAAGTCCTCCTCGCTGCGCCAGCGGGTGTAGACGAGGTACCTGTCGGTGCCCTCGACCGGGCAGCAGGTTCGCGAATGTACCTTTGCCCGCATGGCAGATGACGACCTCCTGACGCGGGCGCAATGGGGCAACCTCACCGGGCAGAACTGGGCGGTACTCGCCCGGCTGTCCACCGATGAGAGTGATGGCGAAGCCGCCGAGGACGTACCGGAGCACGGCCGACGCGCGCCGCTCACCGGCCGGGACATCAAGAGCACCGAAGAGCAGGACCGGGACGGGCGGAAGTTCGTGGAGAAGCGCGGTGGGCGCGTCGTTCACACCTACTTCGAGCCCGACACGTCGGCATGGAGGAAGCGGCGCGTACGAGAGCCTGATGGCCGGATCGTGTATCGCGTCGTGCGGCCGATCTTCGAAGGCGCCTTGGACGACTTGAAGGCCGGGCAGGCACCCAACGGCGAACGGCTCGATGGGCTCATCGTCTATGACATCGACCGCCTTACGCGGGACCCGCGCCACCTCGAAGACGCTATCGACGTCGTAGAGCGAAGCCGACGCCCGATCCTCGACATCACGGGGAGCCTCGATCTGCTCACGGAGAACGGCCGTGCCGTCGCCCGCCTGGTGGTCACCATGAGCAACAAGCAATCCGCCGATACGGCACGGCGGGTGCGGCGTAAGCATCGTGCCCTGGAACGCGAGGGGATACCCACCGGAGGCGCCCGGCCGTTCGGCTGGAATGACGACAAACGCACGCTTCACCCGGACGAGTCGAAGCACATCCGCAAGGCGGTCGAGCGCATATTGGGCGGTGCTCCGTTCCGGGCGATTCCGCTTGAGTGGAACGAAGCGGGGGTGATGACGCCCAGGGGCAACAAGTGGACGCCGAGCAAGGTAAAGGAGATGTTCCGGAACCCTCGGCTGTGCGGCTACCGGTCACGGAAGGTCTGGCAGACCAACCCGGTTACCGGTGGTGAAATGCAGCGCTGGGAGATCGTTCACGACGACGATGGGCACCCCGTGGTCGGTCAGTGGGACCGAATCATCACGGTTGAGGAGTGGCGCGCACTGGTTGACGTGATCGGGGAGAGCATGGGCCCCGGCGACGGCCACAACAGCCGAAAGTACTTGGGAACGGGGACTCTGCGGTGCGACAAGAACGAGTGCGGCGCAGCCCTACGGGTGGTGAAGGCACCCAAGAGCGCGAAGAAGCCCGAAGGGTTCTTCTACTACGCCTGCGCCGACAAGGGGCAGGGCGGATGCGCCGGGACGAAGATTCCGGGGCCGGAAACGGATGAGGCGATCAAGGAATTGGTGTTCGCCAAATGGGAGGAGGAAGCCGCCCGGCGCGAGGCGGCAGCGGTGCCCCAGGAGTGGAGCGGCGAGAGCGACCTGGCCCGCGTGCGCGAGGACATCGAGGAAGCCAAGGAAGCCCGCGAACGGCGCATCATCTCCAAGGAGCAGTATTTTTCTCTGCTCCAGAGGTACACCGCTGAGGAGCGACGCTTGCAGCGGGAGCGGAACCAGTGGTTCAAACGCCGCTACGCCAGCCAGGGTGAGCCCGGCAATCTCCGTGAAGACTGGGACGGGCTCACCATCGTCGAGAAGCGTTCGCATGTGGAGCAGACACTGACTGCGGTACTCGTCGCGCCAGCGGTCGGCCGACGCAAGCCGGTACAGACGCGCTTGACTCCTCTGTTCCGCACCGAGGACGACATTCAGGAGTCCGAGGAAGACTGACCCGGACGTGGGCGGCGGGTGATCTCAATCCGCAAGGTCGCGTTGACCCGCCGCCATTTCCGGTCGGACCACTTCGGAGAGCTACGGGCATGAGCACGGGCCCACTCGCGGAGTTCCTCGTTCGGAACGGTCACCGGATATCACCCCCGTTGTGCCTGATCTCCTCACGGGCGATTTCACGGTTCAGGGCGAGATCCTCGGCGATACCAGCGGCGATGAGCGCGGCGCCGGGGGTGTGGCCGGAGCCGACGTATCGCCAGGCCGCTTCCGTGACCGCTTCCGGATGCTGGGACGATCCGGCATCGTCGCGCTGGTGCTCGGCGCGTTCGGCGCGCAACGCGGCGTACGTGGTGGAGTAGCGCCGGGACTTGGTGAGGATGTGGCCTCGGTAGCCGAGCGTGTGAGCCCATGCGCGCAGTCGCAGGTGTTCCAGTTCGGGCAGGCCGCCCAGGCGCCAGCAGGTGCCCATCAGGGCGCGCACGTGGCCGGACAGGCGAGCAGTGCGGATGTCCTCCACGGCGCTGACGGGGTGGTCGAGTCCGGCGGCGGTGTCGGCAGCGCCCTTGGTGACGTACTTGGCCACGTAGGCGGCCACCGCGTCATCCGACAGCCCCGTGCCATCACCGAAGGAGCGGATCGGCCGGACGTCGAGTTCTGTCCCCCAGTCGAGGACTTCCGTCCCGTAGGCGGAGGACTCGGGAACCCGGACGGTCGCGGAGGTGGCAGCGCCGCGTACGGCGTCGGCGAGCAGTTCCGGTGTGGCCCAGGTGGGCGGGACCGTGCCGGGACCGGCGGGGCCGTCCAAGCGCACTACGGCATGGAAGTGGATGGCCGCCCGCTGCTGGTACTCGGCCACCTTGGCGAACGACACCACCAGGTGAGCACCCAGCCGGGACCGGGGGAGGCCAGCAGCCGAAGCGAGGTGGCGGCGTACGGCGGTGGTGAAACGGTCCCACAGCCGCCCGGCGTGCGCGTGCCACAGGGCATGTCCGGGGTAGTCGTAGCAGGCCGGGCACACGGGCTGTCCGGCCAGCGGATCACCGTCACCGTGGCTGCGAGAGCACCCAAGAGGCAGACCGTGCGCACAGTGGGGATCGTCCCGCCGAGGTCGGCAGCGGGAGCCATCATCGCTGATGCGGTGCACGGGGCCGAAACCGGGCGCTGTCAGCGTGACGAACAGCCGGGGCCGCTCGCGTACCGAGCCGGGCACGGTCTTGCCGCCGGTAAGCCCCGCACGTACGAGGTGGAAGGTGTCTCCGGCGTGCAGGCGTGAGCAGGGGGCGCAGACGGTAGCGCGGCGATTACGACACCGTACGGCCAGCCGTTCGCCAGGTTCACCGGCCGTGGAGTAGGCGGAGAGCACTTCGCCGGTCTGGGCGTCACGGGTGATCGTGGAGCCGGACAGGTAGACCGGGTGGGCACAGCCACCGATAGCGGTGATCTGCTCAAGCCAACGGGCGAAGCCCGGATCTTGGACGAGCCGTATCGTGTCGCTGTCCGCTTCGGAGAGCAGCCGCAGGCGCCTTTTGCGCTCCAGCTCGGTCGAGCGGTCGGCACAGGCAGTTGACAGGGATCGGGAGATTCGGACGCGCGAAGCGTCGGACAAGTGTCACCTTCCAGGGGAGCAAGCGCAATCGGGCCGGAGGGCCGCCGTTCAGGCGTGACCCTTCCTGGTTGCGTCTGACGTCACGTCAGATCGTTCTCGATCGCTTTGGCTGACAGGCGGTCAGCCCGTGCTCCTCTGGGTTCGTCGGTTGGCCCTTACTGGGCCCTCACTCGTCCCTACATGTTCTCAAGCGTTGCCCACTGACTGCCAGCGAATTTCCACCCGTCAAGCCCACTGCTCTCACCGGCCACACTCCCGGGGGCCCGTGCCTTCGCACCCCCTGATCGGCCGACCGCCACCGTGCACCCAACGCCTGCACTCAACGACCGGGCGGAGCGTGGCGGAAACTGTCTTCACTTACTCAAGGGCGCGCCTTCGGCGCGCCGGGCGGTCTGGCCGCCCCGCCGGGCTGCGGCGTGGCCGCCGGTCCCGGCGGACGCCCACCGCCCACACCCGTCAGCGCACCCGCGATCGTTCGCCGAGGAGCCGACCGCCGTTCGGGGCGGGGGCGTTGTGGCTGGGGCCGACGGCCTACGCGGCTTTTAGGCAGCCACCACGGGGCGAGCCTCCAAGAACAGGGGGCCGATCGGTCGCAAACGCGGGCAGGATCACAGACCCGCCCGATTCGCCGGGCCAGCGTAAGGCCCCCTGTTCTCTCGCCCCGTGGCAGCTCCCGCCCAAAAGCCGCTACGGCCGGCGGCGTGCCCACAGCGCGCCGATCCAGCACCGCACGCCCGCCACCGGCCACCCCGATCAGCCCGCCCTGCCCAGCCGGGCCGCCGTCACCCGCGCCAGCATCGCCACCTCACGCGCCGACCCCGGAGACAACTCCAACCGCACCACCCCAGCCCCGTCCGGTCCCGTAGCGGCACGCAGCCGCAGCCCTGCCGCCTCCACGCCGACGAGGCTCAGTGCGTCGCCCAGCTCGGCCGTCGCTTCCCGGGCGTCCCGCCAGCCGCTCAGGTAGTCCACTCCGCGCACCCATATCCCCGCCTCCAGGTCTGCCGCATCTCCCTCGAATCCGTCGCCGCCATGGCCGCACATTTGGTCAAGTCCCCTTCTCTGCAAGTCACCTGACAATCAATGACCGGGCCACGTCGAGCGGGAGCACGACGACGACCCCGGTACCATCGGCACCGGGGTTCGTGATCGATCCCCAGCCGGACCACCCCGGTAGCTGTCCAGGCGAGAAGGGGTGGTCCGGTATCGCTTCTTCGGTTGTTGCGCGTGATTCCGCCGAGCGGCCTCAGTACTTCTGTCGGCCACCCGGGTAGCGGACCGGCTTTCTGCACTCCGGCGCGTCCTCGGGCGCGGGCTCGCCGCCGAGCGCGTAGCACAAGGCGGCGTGCAACTGCTCCGCCTCCACCACCGTCAGCACTAGCGATGCCAGGGATGCGCGACCGGGCCGGAGGACTTGAAGCGGCAGCTCGAACAGACCGTCTTTGCCGGGACGCAGACCGCGCCCCGGTGCGGGACCGACCTGCCAGCCTTCCGAAGCCCTACTCATTCGGCTTCTTGCTCGTCTGAGTCGGTCCGTCGCTCTCGCACTCGCCGGGCCCAGGAAGGCGCCCGCCGCGACTCTCCGCGATCCGGAGAGCGTCTTGTAGCGCTTCGATCAGACGGTTCGAGAGGTAGCGGAGTTCTCGCGGGTCCGCCTTCCGGTCGCGAAGCAGTAGGCGAGCGTGGCCGATGAGTTCGGCGCCCATCTGAAGCTGGACCGCTTCCATCTCGTCGGCCAGCCGTGACAGATACCCCGTGCCGTCCTCATCCGACATCAAGTAGCACGGCTTCCCGGCAGGGCCGGGCCACGGAAGCAATCGCGGTTGCGCACTCACCTGACCACCACCATCCCGTGCGGCGCGCACAACAGCTCCACCCGAGGCACGTCCTTCCGACGCTCATGAGCCACCAGATACGGCCGGACAAGCTGCACGTCCTCACCTCGCAGCACCGGCTTACGCGACACCTGGTGCACGCGAGGCAGTTGCAACGTCGGGGCATCAGTACAGTCCACCGGCCGACATGCCCCAACCGTGCGATGACGTCCCCGGCCGGGCCTTAGTACTCTCGCCAACGGTTCGAAGACCCTCCCGATACAGTTCCGCATGTCGACCTGCTTTCCTTTGACTCAGGTTGGCCACGCCCCGGGGCGCACGCCCGCGTCGCCGGGGTCCTGTGGCGGATGAAAAACCGGCTGAGTATTCATGCTGGTGACATGCGAAGCCCCCAACTTTCACAGTTGAGTGAAAGCCGGGGGCTACTGCGGTGAAAGTGTCAGAGGCCCACCCAGGCGGCCAGGTGATCCAGGCTGTCCGGGGTGCGACGGGACAAGTGGATCAGGCCCCGGATGGTCTCGCGAGCGCCCGCGTGGTACCTGGTCTGCTGCGGCGCCAGCTTCCGTGCGGTCACGATCGATTTCAAGGCCGCTTCAGAGCGCCCCGCTTCCATTTGGGCCCGTGCCTGGTCCACGTAGAAGTGTGCGGCGCGGGAAAGAGCCCAGTCCTTCGGTATCCGCACCTTCGCGGCTTCTTGCAGAGCTTCGCCGTAGTGCCGCATCTCGACATGGGCTGACACCGCGTGGACGGTGACATTCGTGGGGCCGAAGGACAGCCAGTGCACGTCCGTTGCTTCGCCTGTCCGGTCCGCGTAAGACCGGGCCTCGGTGAGGTGGTTCTTCACCGCGTCTTCGTCATGAGCGCGGGCAGCGATGATGCTTGCCCCGAGGTGAAGCTGCCCGGCAACGGCATGCCGCTCTCGCGTCTGCGGAGACTGCTCCAACAGCCCCTGCCCGGAGGCTACGAGCCGCTGACCGATGGTGTACTCGCCCTCTCGGAAGTAAACGAGGGCCCGCATGTACTGGCGCACCGCGGAGAGCAACGGATCGGATGCCTGCGAGGCAGCCCAGTCCATACGGTCCAGAGCCACCGTGGACAGATCGTAGTAGCCCAGCTTCACGGCCAGGTCATGCGCGGTGCGGTAGGTACTCGACAGGGCAGCCCACAACTCTGACGACGGCGTCCGATACGCGGCTGTGGTGATCTCCGCCATCGTTCCTGGGAGATCAAGAGCGGCGTCATGGAGCTTCGTGGCCCGGACCTGCTGACACAGGGTTTGGGCAGCGGCGACGAGCTGAGGAGTGGGGCGCGGTGTGATCGCCGGATCGGCCCCGAGGTCGTAGAGGTCGAGGGCTTCACGGATCGGGCGGACCAGCGCGGCCAACCGGTCCTGCTGTAGCTCGGTTACGTAGGGCTGGCCCGTCAGCGCCGTGACGTCGATGCACAGCGCTTTCGCCACAGCGGCGACCAGGTCGGGGCTGGCTGGCTTGTGCCCGGACTCAACCTGGGTCAGCAGGCTGTAGGAGTAGGGGACTTTCTGGGCCAACCCTCGCTGAGTCAGACCAGCCCGTTTCCGGTGATGTGCGATCCGAGCGCCCGTGTGCTCGTCGTCGGGGAGCGGCATGCATGCCTCCCTTTCGTGACTCACTCAACGGAAACGCTACCCGCCCGGCCACGGCAGAAGACGTTGAACGGCGATCTCAACCCCCGAGCGGACAGGGTTTGCGGATGAAGGGTGCCACACGGTGGACTGCCCGCATGACCGCGAACCGTGTCCTCTACCTGTTCGGAAGCGCCGCCCCGCCAGTGCTGAACATCGCTGGTGTCATCGAACAAGCGCAGGCGGCCGACTGGGATGTCTGCCTCGGGTTGACCCCCACGGCCGCGCGCTGGCTTGACGCCGAGCTGCCGGAGCTGGAGGAGCTGACCGGACACCCGGTGCGCAGCCAGTACAAGCTGCCCTGGGAGCCGGACGTCTGGCCTCCCGCGGATGTAGCTGTGCTGGTACCCGCCACCTTTAACACGATCAACCAGTGGGCCCTGGGGATCACCGAGAAGTTCATCGTCGGATTCGTGGCCGAGGCCATCGGCAAGGGCATCCCCACTGTGACCATGCCGTGCGTCAACGCCGCCTACGTCCAGCACACCCAGTTCGACACCAGCGTTGCCGCGCTCCGCGCGATGGGGGTACGCGTGCTGTACGGGGAAGGCGGATTCGTACCCAACAAGCCGGGCCAGGGTCGACCGGAGAACTATCCGTGGCACCTGGCCCTCGAAGCCGCCGCTTCAGCCGTCAGCGGGCGCGATCCTCGCAGCGCATGAGCCGCCCCGGACGGTGCAGCCAACGGGCAGGCGAGCTCACGGCCGCCTGACGGGCACAGCACGAAACCGCTAGCCCTCTGGCCAAGGTCAGGGGGCTAGCGATCGTTGCAAGGGGCGCGTGTCAGCCTTGCTTGGGTCCGGTTTGCTGTACGACCTCGAAGGACCACAGTGTGGAGCCCGAGGCGGCGGGCTTCTGCTTCGGGGCGTCCTCGCCGCCGCGCTGGTGGGCGGCCTTCATGGGGCCCTCCATCCAGGCTTGGAAGTCCTCCTCGCTGCGCCAGCGCGTGTAGACGAGGTAGGTGTCAGTCCCTTCGACGGGACGCAGCAGTTCGAACCACTCGAAGCCGTCGGAGTTCTCGACCGTCCCGGCCCGTGCGGCGAAGCGCTTCTCCAGCACCTCGCGCTGTTCCTCCGGGACCGTCAGCACATTGATCTTGACAACACTCATGCCCTCATCTTGCCCCACTCCCGGGGGCTACGGTGATCGCGGTCTAGTGGTACATCTGAGTACCTGTTGCGGGCGCAGCAGCTCGAACCACTCGAAGCCGTCGGAGCCCTCCACGGCCCCGGCGCGCGACGCGAAGCGCTTCTCCAGCACCTCGCGCTGTTCCTCCGGCACGGTCAGCACATTGATCTTGACTACGCTGGGCACTAGACACCTCTCACGCGACGGGCGCCGGGTCGGCGCCCTGGTCTGGACTCTGTGCGCAGTCTCCTACATCCAGAGGTCAAGGACGTGTGAAGGCCACGGTCAGTGGGTGATGACGACCTTGCCGAAGCGTGGGCCCTTCTCGAAGTGCGCGAACGCCTCCGGGGCCTCCTGGAACGGGAAGACGCGGTCGATGACGGGCCGGAGCCGGTGTTGGTCGATGGCCTTGTTCATCCGTTCGAAGTCGCTCCGGCTTCCGACGCTGATCGACCGGAGGGTCGCGGCGCGACGGAAGAACCGCGACACGTCCATGCCGCCGCCCGCCGCCAGATTGCCGACGAGGGCGATCTGGCCGCCGTGGGCGACGGCGTCGATGGACTGGGAGAGCGTTCCGGCGCCGCCGATCTCGACGACGCGGTCGGCGCCGCCGCCGGTGAGTTCCCGTACCCGCGCGCCCCACTCCGGTGTGCTGGTGTAGTCGACGGCATCGGATGCGCCGAGAGCGCTGAGGCGCCGGGCCTTGGCGTCGCTGGACGTCGTGGCCAGGACGCGGGCGCCGGCCAGGTGGGCGAACTGCAGCGCGAAGACCGAGACCCCGCCCGAGCCCTGGACCAGGAGAGCGTCCCCCGGGCCGACCCCGTGCACGGCCGACCACGCGGTGAGCGCGGCGCACGGAAGCGTGGCGGCTTCCTCGAAGGACAGCCGGTCCGGCACGGCGACCAGGCTCTGTTCGTCGAGGGCGAGGTATTCGGTGAGCCAGCCGTCGCGGTGGGTGCCGCGCAACTGCCCCCACTCGGGGAACGGGCCGTACAGCCAGGTCGGGTGGAAGGTGCCCATGACGCGGTCCCCGACGCGGAAACGCGAGACCCCTTCCCCGACGGCCTCCACGACGCCCGCGCCGTCGGAGAGCGGGACGCGTCCCGGCGGGACGTCGACGGAGTACCGGCCGGCGACGATGAGCAGATCGCGTGCGTTGAGGGAGCTGGCCTTCACTCGTACGAGTACTTCGCCCGCCGATGGGCTCGGCACCGGGCGCTCCGCCGAGGTGATCAGGTCACCGCCCGCTCCTACCTGAAATGTGCGCATTTCCCACCCTTCGTTGGTATGTCGCCTCCACGATAGGTACGCTCGGCTGGACGATCTGTATCTTGGCGTCCGGCGTTTGGCGCAGATCGTCCAGGAGAGGCTGAAGGGGTACAGGGACGTGGATGTGGATCCGGTTGACGACCTTCTCGCCACGATGAAGATCGAGGACGCGCGGTATGTGCGGGTGGACGCCCGCTCACCGTGGGGAATCTCGTTCCCTCCCCGGCATCTCGCCCGGCTGGTCCTGATCTCCCGTGGTACGTGCCTGCTCGTCGCGGACACGCTCGCCGGGCCGCAGCGGCTGGAGGCGAACGACTGCTTCCTGGTTCGCGCGGGGGTGAGATTCACGCTTCAGGACGAGGCGGGCAGCGAGATCGTGGACTGCGACGGACTGGTCTCCCAGGCCCCCGGCGGCTCGGCGCGGGTCGGTGGTGACGGTGAACTCACGCAGATCGTCTCCACCCGGTTCGCCTTCGACGCCGTGGCGGCGGAACCGCTCTTCGCGCTTCTGCCGCCGGTGTTCCGGCTGAATCCGGACGACGCGTCCAGTCAGCTCCTGCGCACCACGTTCGACCTCATCGCGCGGGAGAGCGCGGCGGGTGGGCTCGGTGGTGGCTTCATCATGAGCCGTCTGTCCGATGTGCTCTTCGTCCAGGCGCTGCGGACCTGTTGTGCGGATGTCGGTGGCGGGACCGTCGGCTGGATCGCCGCGCTGCGGGACCCGCGACTGGCGGTCGCCATGGAGAAGTTGCACGCGGACCTGGCCCATCCGTGGACGGTCGACGAACTCGCCCGTACGGCGGGGATGTCACGCTCGGCGTTCGCCGCCCTGTTCAAGGAGAGGACGGGGGACACCCCACTGGGCTACCTCACGGCATGGCGCATGTACCGGGTCAAGGTTCTGCTCCGCGAGACGCCGCTGAGTGTCCAGGAGGTCGCCGTCCGGGTTGGCTACGACACCGGCAGCGCGTTGAGCCGTGTCTTCTCGGGCAGGGAGGGCGTCACCCCCGGCGCCTGGCGGAAGCTGACGGCCCGTTGAGACGCCATGGCTTCGCCGCCGAGCCCTCAGCCGTGCAGCCGCAAACCCTTCGTCACCTTGTCCACCTGGCTGCGCGACCCATAGACCGCGAGGCCCACCAGGTTGAGCGCGTCGGCGTCGACGGCGCGGACCGTGGCGCGGTTGTCGTCCTCGTTGTCGGTGGCGAAGAGCTCCTCGGTGTAGAGGGACATCGGCAGGTCGCGGGAGAGGGCGCGGGCGTGGGTGCGGGTGAGGGCGGGGGTGTCGGCGGTGTAGACGAGGACCGGTTCGCGGAACATCGGAAGGTAGACATTGCCCGAGGCGTCCTCGTACGGCTTGCCGACGATCTCGTCCGTGGCGTGCGCCAGGCCGCTGGAGAGGAAGGCGGTCACGTTCAGCTTCTGCCAGTCGGCGAGGTCGGAGCGGACAATGACGGCGATCTTGGTGTCGAAGCGCATGCCGTCACTCTCGCCACTGACGCGACCTGCGGTCTTGAACGCTCGTGCGCCACGGCACAATGGATCCGTGGGTGCCGTCGGAGAAGGGGAGCGGGGCCGGGAGGACTGGGCCCGGTACTGGCGCGACCCCGACCGGCCCGTGGAGGCCATGCACGCGCACTTTTTCAGCCATCGGTTCCATCCCCACAGCCATGACACCTATTCCTTCGCCGTGACCGAGGCCGGCGCCCAGCGCTTCCGGTGCCGGGGTGCGCTGCGGACCAGCGGGGCCGGGATGGTGATGGTCTTCAATCCCGACGATCCGCATGACGGGGAGGCGGCGGCCGAACTCGGCTACAAGTACCGCATCGTCCATATAGGTCCCGATGTGGTGCGGGATGTCCTCGCCGATGTGGCCGACAGCGCGGACGGCCGGGCGGCGCTGCCGCTGTTCGACCGGCCCGTGGTCTCCGACCCCCTGCTGCCCCGCGCCCTGCTGCGGCTGCACACCGCCCTGGTCGGCGGGGCCGGGCCGCTGGTGCGGGACGAGCGGCTGACCGCGGCCGTCGGGGTGATGGTGCGGCGCGGGGCCACCGGGCCGCTGTGGGTCCGGGAGCTTCCGGACGGGAGCGGTGAGCAGGCCAGGGCGGCGCGGCGGGCCAGGGCGCTGCTGGAGGAGGCGTACGCGGAGGAGATCCCGGCGGAGCGGCTCGCGGAGGCCGCCGGGTGCAGCCGCTTCGCGCTCTACCGGGCGTTCCGCGCCGCGTACGGGATGGCGCCGAGCGACTTCCAGCGGCAGCTCCGGCTGCGCCGGGCGCGCGGGCTGCTGGTGGCGGGCAGCAGCGCGGCGGAGGCCGCGGCCCAGGCGGGGTTCGCCGATCAGAGCCATTTCCACCGCTGGTTCGTGCGGTGCTTCGGTGTGACGCCGGGAACATTTCAGCGCGCGGCGAGTCCTGATTCGCGGCACACCCCGCGGCCCTGATGAAATTGGCCCGGACCATACGGACCCACGCGGACCGCGAGGAGCCTGCCAAAGCCTGACATCTTTCGGACAACCCCGGACGACAGTCAGGTGAAGAGGGGGTGTTCGGCGTCTGAGTAGTGGGCTCAGTAGGGTCTCCAGACATCCGGGACAGATGAAGAGAGCGAGTGGGGGAGCGGCACGGCGTGGCGAACGTTGAGCGGAGCGGACTGGGGAGAAGCCCGGACACGGGGCCGGCCCCCGGTGCCGTAGGGGCGCGGACGCCACGGACCAGAATGGGTCTCGCGGCGCTGTGGCTCCTGGCGGGCCTGCTGGCGGTCCGTCAGGCGGCGGCGGTGTTGCGGCTGCCGCCCGATGAGCGGCTGACCGATCTGGAGACCTGGATCGGCGACCACGGGGTGCTGCATGTCAGCGGGTCGCTGTACGACGGGGACTCCTTCACCGGCACCCCGTTCTCCGGGCTGGTCCTCAAACCGCTGACCCGGGCCGCCGAGCAGAGCCTCGGGGTCGCCTGGACCTTCGGCACCCTGCTGCTGGTCGTGGTCCTCGGGCTGGTCGTGGCCCGGTCGCTGCCCGGCCCGGTCTCCCGGCGCACCTCGCTGATCGCCGCACCGCTGGCCATCAGCCTGCTGGTGCTGTCGCTTCCGGTGCGCAACACCTTCACCCTCGGCCAGACCAGCATCATCCCGGTGCTCCTGGTCGTCCTCACCGTGCTGCCCAGAACCTCCGGGCGGCAGGCCGGTGTGCTCATCGGAGTGGCCGCGGCGCTCCAGCCCGCGCTGCTGCTGTTCGCCGTCGTGCTGTGGCTGATCGGACGGCGTCGGGCCGCGGCGCTCGCGGGCGCGACGTTCGCCGTGTGCACCGCGCTCGCCTGGGCGGCCATGCCGCACGACTCGTGGACGTACTGGGGGCATCACATCGGCGGCTTCGGGCTCGGCGCCCCCGCCGACAGCCTGGCCAACCAGTCGCTGCACGGGCTGCTGCTGCGCATCGGCCTCGAGGGTCCGATGGAGCTCGCGCTGCTGACCGTGCTCGCGGTCGCGGTGGCGGTGATCGGCCTGCGGCGCGCGGTGCGCTACGCGGCGGACGGGCAGCTGCTGCTCGCCGCCGCCATCACCGGCAGCGTGGCGCTCGCGGTCTCGCCCACCTCCTGGCTCCACCAGCAGCTGTGGATCCTGCTGGCCGTGGTCGGCCGGGTGGGGCGGCGCGGCTCCGACCGGCTGGTGTGGCCGGTTCTCGTCGTCCTGGCGATGACGCTCAACCGCACCGCGCTGCTGCCCGACATCGAGATCCTCGGCCATATCGGCTACAATGCGCCGCTGCTCGCGGCGCTCGCCGCCGCCTGTCTGGTGCCGTTCCTCTCCCGCACCTCGCCGCGGTGGGACGACCCCGAGCCGACGCCGGTCGCCGAACCGGCCAGGAGCCGCTTCGCCTGGCTGTCGCTGCTGCGCATCCTCAAGCGGCCGCTGTCCCGCCCGAACCTGATGCTCGAGCTGGTGCTGATCCGCGTCGGCTACTTCGCCTACTCCTGGATCCGCGGCCATGCCCCGGACGAGCGCAGCGTGGCCGAGGGCCACGGACACCAGGTGCTCACCCTCGAGGGCTGGCTGCACATCGACATCGAGCACTGGTTCAACGCCATCGTGGCCGACACCGGATGGCTCAAGGACTTCATGAACTGGTACTACAGCACGTTCCACTTCCTGATTCCGCTGTCCCTGCTGGGCTGGCTGTATCTGCGCCGCCCCGCGACCTACCGCTGGGCCCGCACCCCGCTGGCCTTCGCCACGCTGCTCGCCCTGGTCGGCTTCTGGCTCTACCCGCTGGCCCCGCCGCGGCTGATGGGGCTCGGGTACGTGGACACCGCGCACGGCCCGCAGGACCTGAACAACCCGGACTTCGGCGCGCTCACCAAGCTGTCCAACCAGTACGCGGCCATGCCGTCGCTGCACGTGGGGTGGTCGCTGTGGTGCGGGGTGGTCATCGCGATCGTGGCGCCGTACGTCTGGGCGAAGGTGCTCGGCATCCTGTACCCGCTGCTGACCACGGCGGTCATCGTGGGCACCGCGAACCACTATGTGCTGGACGCGATCGGTGGCGCGGTCATCGTCACGGCCGGGTTCGCGCTGCAGTACGTGTTCCTCGGCGTGGGCAGGCGCCCGCACGAGGAGGCGCCACCGCTGTCGGCGACGATGGGCGCCGCGGTCGCCCGCGCCAGAGGGCTGGTACCGGGGCTGGTACGGCAGCGCAGCGGACAGCACGACGACGCCGAGCCCGCGGAGAAGACCCGATCAGGGGCCGGTGACTCCCCCGAAAAGGGGGCTGGGGCTCGCGTTGAGCGGCATGACCAGCGGGTCTAGCGTGGTGAGAAGGGGGCGCGAAGGCGTGAAAACGCGTTAAACGGGGGGATCCGGGAATCGAGACGGGGAGCGGGGACCCCGACCGAGGAGGGATCAAGGATGTCCCTGGTGAAGGCAGTAACCGCGGCGGTCGCGATGGGCGCCTCAATGGCTATCGCGACACCCGCGGTGGCCGCGCCGCCGCACCCCTTCGTCTTCGTCCACGACAGGTTCCAGCCGGCGTCGGAGGCGAAGCACGCCGATGCGGTGACGTACGACAAGTCGCTGGTGCCGACGACCGCGTCGGTGTTCATCGCGGAGGCGCGGCTGAGCGGCAAGGGCATGATGCACCACGAAGGTGGGGAAGGCCACGGCCAGTACCCGATGCACAAGGGCACGTTCGTGTTCATCAGCGTGCGTGGCCTCGCGGCCGACCACCACTTCGGGATCCACGTCCATACGAAGCCGTGTGGCACCAAGCCCGACGCGGCGGGGCCGCACTACCAGAACAAGCGGGACCCCAAGCAGCCCTCGACCAACCCGAAGTACGCCAACCCGCACAATGAGGTGTGGCTGGACATCACCACCAAGAGCAACGGCAAGGGCTGGGCCAAGTCCTGGGTGAAGTGGAACTTCCGCTCCGGTGGGGCCCATTCCGTGGTGATCCACAAGCATGCGACGGGCACCACGTCGGGCAAGGCCGGGGAGGCCGGCGCCCGGGTGGCGTGTGTGAACGTGCCGTTCAAGTAGCCGCGTTCGGGGACGTCTCGGGATTTCGGAGGGCGGCGGGCCTCACGGCGGTAGCAGCCCACCCTCCACCGAGGCGTCCCTGATCTCCTCGTACAGCGCGCGTAGCGTCTCGCTCACGGCCACCCGCGGCAGATTCAGCCCGTCCAGCGCCTCGGCGTCCACGGGCGCGTGGCTGTCGGTGGCCATGTCGTCCCAGCCCTGGCCGGTCAGGCAGCGCATCAGGGTGGGGTTGAGCCGGTCCACCCCGCGCACCAGGCACGCCTCGGGCGTACGGCCCTCCTCGTACTCCCGCCACAGCGCGAGGAGTTCGGCCCCGAGCGGCGCGGGGAGCGAGGCGAAGCGCGGCGGTTCACCGCCCGCGGCGCCCCGCTCCACCGCGTCCATCTCGACGAGGTCGTGCATCAGGCACAGCTTGAGCATCTTGGTGAGGTCGAGCCGCTGTCCGGCCTCGCGCTCGAATTCGGCGTGCAGGATCCAGCTCACCATCGCCAGGTGCCAGGAGTGCTCGGCGACGCTCTCCTTGCGCTCCGGGGTGGCGTTGTTGGCGCGCTCGGTCTCACGGAGGCGGGCGGTGAGGGCTATGAAGTCGAAGAGTCTTCGCCGGTCGCCCGCCGCGCCGTGCGGGACGTACATCTCGCTCATGGCGGTCAGTGTGCCCCCACCGGGTGGGTTGTGGGACTCCTGGCGCGGCACGATCAGCTTACGTGTAGGTCACCCTCAGCTCCTTGATCCCGTTCAGCCAGGCCGAGCGCAGCCGCCGGGGCTCACCCGCGAGCCGGATGTCCGGGAGGGTGTCCGCGATGGCGTTGAAAATCAGCCGGATCTCCAGCTCCGCCAGGCTCTTGCCGAGGCAGAAGTGCGGTCCGCCGCCGCCGAAGCCGAGGTGGGGGTTGGGGTCGCGGGTGATGTCGAAGACCTCCGGGCCGTCGAAGATCTCGGGGTCGTTGTTGGCGGACGAGTAGAAGACGCCGACCCGCTGTCCCGCCTCGATGCGCTGTCCGCCGAGTTCGGTGTCCTGGGTGGCGGTGCGCTGGAAGGACATCACGGGGGTGGCCCAGCGCACGATCTCGTCGGCGGCGGTGGCGGGGCGCTCGGCCTTGAACAGCTCCCACTGGTCGGGGTGGGTGAGGAAGGCGTGCATCCCGTGGCTGATGGCGTTGCGCGTGGTCTCGTTCCCGGCGACGGCGAGCAGTAGCACGAAGAAGCCGAACTCGTCCGAGCCCAGATTGCCCTCGTCCTCCGCGGCCACCAGCCGGCTGACGATGTCCTTGGCCGGGCACGCCTTGCGGTCGGCGGCGAGGTTCATGGAGTACGAGATCAGCTCCATGGCCGACTCGGCGCCGATCTCCTCGGTGATGGCCAGTTCCGGATCGTCGTACGCGACCATCTTGTTGGACCAGTCGAAGATCTTGGACCGGTCCTGCTGGGGAATGCCGATCAGCTCGGCGATCGCCTGCAACGGCAACTCGCAAGCCACATCGGTGACGAAGTCCCCGCTGCCGCACTCCCTGGCCCCGGCCACGATGCGGCCGGCGCGGTCGCGCAGGGCGTCCTCGAGGGCGCGGATGGCGCGCGGGGTGAAGCCGCGCTGGACGATCTGGCGGACCCGGGTGTGCTCGGGCGGGTCCATGTTCAGCATGATCAGCTTCTGGACGTCGATCTGATCGCGCTGGATGTGCTCGTTGAAGCGGATGATCGCGGTGTTGGCGTGGGAGGAGAAGATCTCCGGCCGGGTGGAGACCTCCTTGACATCGGCATGGCGGGTGACGGCCCAGTAGCCGTCGTCGTCGAAGCCTGCCACGCCGTGTGGCTGGGGGATCCAGCACACGGGCGCCGTCTGCCGCAGCCGGGCCAGCTCCGGGAGTGGCACCCGATGCTGATGGAGGTCGGGGTCGGTGAGGTCAAAGCCTTCGGGGAGCGCTGGGCAGGACATCGGCCACTCCAGGTATCTGACGGCCTATCAGAAGTGTCCGCAAGGTAGTAACGGGTTCTACAAGTAGCAAGAGAAATCGCGGCCATTGTTTCGGGGGACCAGTGCCCCTCGAGGTCCGCTCAACCCCTGCACAACCCTTGCGCCGCCGGGCCGGGCCTCAGCAGACTGAGCTGAATAACTAGAACGCGTACTAGTTCTGGCGCGGGCGCTGCCGGGAGCCCCGCGGATGCGATGAGAGGACGAGACAGCCATGGCCGCCGAACCCGTCATCGTCGAAGCAGTCCGCACGCCCATCGGCAGGCGCGGAGGCGCGCTCGCCAACCTCCACCCCGCCTATCTGCTCGGCGAGACCTACCGCGAACTCCTCGCCCGCACCGGCATCCAGCCCGACTGCGTCGAGCAGATCGTCGGCGGCACGGTCACCCACGCCGGGGAGCAGTCGATGAACCCCGCGCGCACCGCCTGGCTGACGATGGGGCTGCCGTACGAGACCGCGGCGACGACGGTGGACTGTCAGTGCGGCTCCTCGCAGCAAGCCAATCATATGGTGGCCAACATGGTCGCCACCGGTGTCATCGACATCGGCATCGGCTGTGGCGTCGAGGCCATGTCGCGGGTGCCGCTGGGCAGCGGCTCCAAACACGGTCCGGGCAAACCGTTCCCCGAGGAGTGGAACGTGGATCTGCCCAATCAGTTCCAGGCCGCCGAACGCATCGCCCGCAACCGCGGCCTGACCCGCGAACAGGTGGACGCCCTCGGGCTGCTCTCCCAGGAGCGGGCGGCGCGGGCCTGGGCCGAGGAGCGGTTCAAGCGCGAGACCTTCGCGGTCCAGGTGCCCACGACGGAGGAGGAGCAGACGGCCGGCGAGGGCATGTGGCGCGCCGTCGACCGGGACGAGGGGCTGCGCGACACCAGCCTGGAGGCGCTGGCCGGACTCAAGCCCATCATGCCCACCGCCGTGCACACCGCGGGCAACTCCTCCCAGATCTCCGACGGCGCCTGCGCGGTCCTGTGGGCCTCCAAGCGCATGGCCCGCGCCCTCAAACTCCGCCCCCGCGCCCGCATCGTGGCCCAGGCCCTGGTCGGCACCGATCCGCACTTCCACCTGGACGGGCCGATCGACGCGACGAAGGCGGTCCTGGGCAAGGCCGGGATGACCCTGAAGGACATCGACCTGATCGAGATCAACGAGGCGTTCGCCTCGGTGGTGCTCTCCTGGGCGCGGGTCTTCGAGCAGGATCTGGCGAAGGTGAACGTGAACGGCGGCGCGATCGCCCTGGGGCACCCGGTGGGGGCCACGGGGGCGCGCCTGATCACGACGGCGCTGCATGAACTGGAGCGCGCGGACAAGGAGTTCGCGCTGATCACGATGTGCGCGGGCGGGGCGCTGGCCACGGGCACGATCATCCAGCGGCTTTAGGGGTCCTTGCACTATGCCCGCCCGGGTCGCGTGCGCTCATAGTGCAAGGACCCCTTAGAGGCGGTCAGGCCGCAGTCGCGCCGGGGGCGTTGACCGTCCCCCGGCGCACGCCCGGGGGCGGGGGCCTTCGTGAGCGTGCCCGGTGGCGCCGGGTACGCGAAAGATGACGACCCTATGCGGAGATCGCACCTGTACGGGCCGCGAACTCCCGCACCCCAGGCACGCGGGCCGATGCGTATAGCAGATCGGTGGTCAGCGCCTGTAGCGCCGGCCGCCGCACTTCCTGCGGCGCCTCCTGCTCGACATGCCGCAGCGCCGCGAAGGTCTGCCGACTGTCCCGGAGGGCGTGCCACATGCGGGCGGTGTCGGTCCAGGCGCGGGCGCGTCGTTCCGGCGTCGGCATGCTGTCGATGTTGATCCGCCGCGCCACGCTCACGCCCTCGTCCGGGACGCCGAGCGCGTTGAGGACGCCGATGCGGTAGACGTCGACCTGCGTGCGCGTCGCATCGACGGTGAACAGGCCGGACGGTGTCGCCTCATGGCGGGTGGTCTCCTCCTCGGCCGCGTCGAGGAGGTCCAGGGCGGTCGTGCGGTCCTTGCCCGTCGCCGCGCTGTACGCCGCGGTGAGCATGAGCGTTGTACGAACCGCCCCCGTCTGCTCCTGCCCGGCGTCGAGGTCCCCGGCCTCACGGGTGAGGAGCCGCACGGCGGAGGGGCAGTTCCCCGAGCGGCGCATGGTGATCGCCAGCACGCGGGATGCCTCCCCTACCGGAACCGGGTGACCGGACGCGCGGGCTGCGGTGAGCGCGCGGTCGGCGGCGGCCCATGCCGCGTCGGAGTGCTGCTTGAGTGCGAGCTCCGCGGCGAGGACGTAGGAGCGGGCGAGGACAAGGCTCGCCTTCTCCCGTTCGTGTCCGGTCGTCTCTTCCCGCGTCGCGGAGGCGGCGGCGAGCAGGCAGGGAAGGGCGCGGCCGAGGGCGTTGTACCGGGCGGCGCGGAAGTCCGCCCGCGCGCTCGCCGTCTCCTGCATCAGCCGCGCGAGCGGCACCGGCGCGGCGGAGGGGAGCCGGAAGAGAAAGTCCTCCAGAGGCGCGGCCGGGTCACCCGCGCCGGATGCGGCACTGGCCGCAGGGGCGCCGAGAGCAGCCGTTGCGCCGGCCGCCAACGCCCCGGTGAGCAGGTTCCTACGACGCACCGCATCCTCCTCGTCCGCTGGACTCCTCACCGTATCGACCTTGGCCGGGCCGGGAACAGGAGTCCCGGTCAGCCTGTCGGGCGGGATACCGAGGAACGCGGCGAACGCAAGGAGCCGGTTGTACTCCAGCCGCATGCGGCCGGCCTCGACCCGGGAGACGGCGGAAGCGGAGTAGCCGACTGCCTCCCCGACCTCGGCCTGCGTGAGCCGCGCACGGCACCGCGCGCCACGGAGCTCCGCCCCGATCTCTCGCGTGGGTCTGGTGACGTCCATAGGCGCCTCCTACGGAACGGCTGGGGGTCGACGGTAGCGCCAACGACCGGGCGTGGGGAGGGCGTACGGATGCACGCCGTATGCGGACTTCGCACACCCTGTGCGGGTCGGCGCTGGTGACCTCCCGCCCCCCGGTAGCGGGCCCGCATGGTGAGTTCACGCCCGGCCGATCGGCCGGGGAGCTCCCGACGGCGCGGCCGGTGCCGTGCCGTCACCTTCCCCCAGGGAGGCATCCATGGAACACGTGCTCGTGACCGGTGGGGCGGGCTTCATCGGTTCCCACTTCGTAAAGCGCATCCTCGCGGCGGAGGACGTCGCGTCCGTGACCGTCCTCGACGCCCTCACCTACGCCGGCCACATCGAGAACCTGGGGACGGCGTTCCTCAGCCCGAAGCTGACGTTCGTCCACGGCAACATCCTCGACGCCGAGCTCGTGGACGGCCTCATGGCCAAGCACGCGGCGGTCGTGCATTTCGCCGCGGAGTCCCACGTCGACCGCTCGTTCTTCGCCGCCGCCGCGTTCCTGGAGACGAACGTCCGCGGCACGCAGACCCTCCTCGACGCCGCGATGCGGCACGATGTGTGCAAGTTCGTGCACGTCTCGACGGACGAGGTCTACGGCCCGCTCTTGGAGGGCACGGCCACCGAGGACTTCCCGCTCCGCCCGTCCGTCCCCTACGCGGCCTCGAAGGCCGCGAGCGACCTCATTGCCCTGTCGTACTGGCAGACATACGGGGTGCCGGTGTGCGTGACCCGCTCCTCGAACAACTACGGCCCGTACCAGCACCCCGAGAAGATCATCCCCCTGTTCGTCACCCGGCTCCTGCGCGGGCAGCCAGTCACCCTCCACGGTCGGGGCGAGCACATCCGCAACTGGCTCCACGTCGAAGACAACTGCGCCGGTATCGAGGCCGTCCTCCGCGGCGGCAACCCCGGAGAGGTCTACAACCTCGGCGGCGGCACGGACCTCACCGGGCGGGAGCTCACCGAGTACCTACTGCGCATCTGCGGCGCCACCTGGGAGGCGGTGACCTACATCCCCGACCGGCCGGCGAATGACGTGCGGTACTCGATCGACTGGTCAAAGGCATCCGCCCAACTCGGGTACCGGCCTGAGCGGGACCTGGAGGACGGTCTGGCCGAAGCCGTCGACTGGTACCGCCGCAGCCCCGACCGGTGGGCACCGCTGATGCGGAACCCGCAGGCCGCGCCTCCGCCCGCGCGGCGCTCCGTGCCCGCCGCTCCGGCCGGGCGGTGACCGGCGGTGGCCAAGCGCATCCTCGTGACCGGCGTCGGCGGTGCCCCCGGCTTCGAACTCGCCCGGTCCCTCCAGAGGCTCGGCTGCAAAGTCCTCGCGGTCGACGCGGACCCGCACGCGGCCGGGCTCCTCCTTCCGGAGGTCACCGCGCACGTCCTCCCGCCAGCGGCGGACGCCGCGTACCGCACGGCTATCGTCCGGCTGTGCGCGGAGGCCCGCCCGCACGCCATCCTCTCGACCGTCGAGCGGGAACTCCCGCAGCTGGTCACCCTCCGCCGGCCGCTGGCCGACCTCGGCGTCACCACCTGGCTTCCGACCCGGGAAGCGGTCACGGCGTGCGGCGACAAGGCCCGGTTCGCCGCGGTGCTTGCCGAGCACGGAGTAGCGACGCCGCGCACCGTCCTCCCGGACGATCTCGACCGCGCGCCGGACGGCCTCCTCGTCGTCAAGCCGCGGCATGGGCAGGGCGCGAAGGGTGTGCACGCGTGCCAGACGCGGGAGCAGGCCAGGGTGTTGTGCGAACTCGTTCCGGCGCCGATCGTGCAGCAGCACGTGAGCGGCCGGGAGTTCACCGCAGACTGCCTCGTGGACCGTGCTGGCCAGGCATCTGTGATTCTCCGGTACCGACTCCTCGTCAAGGGCGGGCTCGCTGTCGTCTCCCGCACGTTCACCGACGCCCAGGTGGCCGAGTGCGTCCGCGCGACGCTCACCGCTACGGGTGTTACTGGGGCGTGCTGCGTGCAGGGCTTCATCCGCGACGAGCAGGGCCCGGACCGCGTGGTCATCACCGAGGCGAATGCGAGGGTCGGCGGAGGCTTTCCTGCTTCCGTCGCGGCCGGGGCGGACTACGTCGGGCAGTACCTGCGCGGCCTCTTCCGCCAGGACGTCGACCACGACCAGCTCACGTACAAGCCTGACGTCACCCTCACGCGCTACGTCGAGACGCTGACCACCAGGGAAGGGACGGCCCGATGACCCGCACCGCATCCCCGGACATCGCGCACAACGCGCGCCCGTACCTCTACGGCGGCGAGGAGGCCGCCATCGCGTCGGCATTGAGCGCAGGGCAGTACAACCACGGCGCGACCACAGAGGAGTTCGAGCAGCGCATCGCGTCGTTCCTCGGCGTTCCGGACGTTGTCACGGTCGCCACGGGCACGGCCGCCCTCCACGTCGCCCTGCTCGCCGCGGACATCGGCCCCGGGCACGAAGTGCTCGTTCCGTCATTCACGTTCTGCGCGACCGTTCAGGCGATCGTCGCGACGGGGGCCCGGCCGCGGTTCATCGAGGTCGACCCCGGCACGTGCTGCGTCGAGGCCGCCGAGGTCCTGGGCGCCCTCACACCGGACACCCGCGCTGTGATTCCGGTCCTCTACGGGGGCCGGGCCATCGACCTCGCCCCGGCCCGGCCCGCCCTGGACGAGCAGGGTGTGACCGTGGTCGAAGACGCGGCGCAGGCGTTCGGCTCCTGGCAGGAAGAGCGCCGGGTCGGCGCCACCGGCGTACTGACGTGCTTCTCCTTCGGCCCCGTCAAGAACCTCACGTGCGGGCTCGGCGGCGCGATCGTGCCGCGCACGCCGCTGGAGGCCGACACCTGCCGACGGCTCCGCGGCCTCGGCATCATCGAGTCCGCGGCCCGCCGGGCGGAGACGACGACGTACACAGTTGACGGCTTCGGGATGCGCGTGCAGATGTCGCCGCTCAACGCCGCTGTGGGCCTCGTGCAACTCGACCACTTCGCGGAGGCGGAGACCCGGCGCCGCGCGCTGTGGCGCGCCTACGCTTCCGCCCTCGAAGGGGTCGCCGGCGTCGTCCTGGTCGACGCCGACGTTGAGCACACCGTGCCGCCGATGTGCGCCGTCCGCGTCCTCGACGGCCGCCGCAATGAGGTGTTCCGCGCGCTACGGAAGCGCGGCATCGGCGTCGGTGTGCACTACCCCCCGAACCACACGCAGCCAGCCTTCGCCCCGTGGCACCGGCCGCTGCCCGTCACCGAGCGCCTGGGCCGAGAGATCATGACGTTGCCATTCCACCAGCACCTCACAGAGACGGACGCTCGGCACGCCACCGACGAGCTCCGGCAGATCCTCGCGGCGGGGACCGGCCAATGAGCACCGCCCGGCCGCGGCGGCTGCTCACGGTGTGCCTCGGGAACCACTGCCGCTCACCGCTCGCCGCACTCATCCTCGCCGAGCTCGGCGGCCCGGCCGTTGAGGTCCGGTCCGCCGGCACCCGGGACAAGTGGGTCGGCAAGCCCGCACATGCGCAGATGATGGCCGCCGCGGCGGCGGCCGGCTACGACCTCACCGCCCACCGCGGCGTGCACCTCACCCCCGGCCTACTGGACTGGGCGGACACCGTCCTCGCCATGGACGGTGCCATCCTCACCGCCCTCCGTGCACTGGCCGATGAGACGGACGCGCCGAAGCTCGGCCTCTACCTCGCTGACCGGGACGTCCCCGACCCCTGGGGCAAGGGGCAGGAGGTCTTCGCCGACGTCGTCCGCCTCATCGAGGACGGCGCCCCGCGGCACCTCCCGTAGACACGGCCCCGGCCGGTCACCCGCTGGACGCGGCGGACAGGATCACGTCCACGAGCCTGTCCGCCGCGTCCGGCCGTCCGTGCGCCCGGGCCGCCTCTGCCATTCCCGCGCGCCGCGCCGGGTCGGTCAGGAGCGGCCCCAGGGCGTCTTGCAGCCGGGCCGCGGTGACCTCGCCCTCCAGCGCTACGGCGGCGCCCGCCTCCTCGAGGTGCCGGGCGTTGTGCGCCTGCTCATTCCCCGCCGAGGAGGCCAGAGGCACAAAGATCGCGGGCTTGCCGAGGGCGGTGAGCTCCGCGAGAGTGCCGGCACCGCTACGGGAGACCACGACGTCGGCGAGCGCCAGGACGTCAGGGAGTTCTGGGCCGACGAACCCGGTGAGGAAGTACCGGCCGGTGAGGTGCTGCGGGAGCCCGGCCGCGGTCGTGCGCAGGGCCTCGACGTTCGTCGGCCCGCACTGGTGAATGATGTTGGCCCGTTCCAGGAGCCACGGGAGGGCGTCCCGGATCACATCGTTGATCTGCTGTGCGCCTTGGGCGCCGCCGGTGACATACAGCGTCGGGAGCCGCCGGTCGAAGCCGGCCAACCCGAGCCCGACGACCGCCTTCTCCGCGTGGCCGGCCAACACTTCCGGCCGCACTGGGTTCCCGGTGACAACGGCCACGGACCGTACAGCCTCCGGGAGGAGCGGGAGCGTCGACTCCGACGACACGGCGATCCGCGCCGCCGAACCGGCCAGCTTCCGGTTCGCCAGCCCGAGCCGCACGGTCTGCTCATGCAGCACCAGCGGACGCTTGCACATCCGCGCCGCCAGCCCGGCCGGGACGGCGACGTACCCGCCGGTCGCGAGGACGACGTCCGGCCGGAAGTCCGACACGATCTTGCGGGCCTGAGCGACACCGAGCGGTACCCGCGCCATGTCCTTGACATTCGCCGGGCTGATCATCTTGAGCGGGTTCGCGGACCGGCGGATCTTGCCCGTCGCGACCGTCGTGAAGGCGATGCCCTCGGCCGGGGCGACGCGGGCCTCCAGCCCGTCAGGCGTGCCGATCCAGAGGACATCGAGCGTGCGCCCCTCGGCCGCCAGCCGGGCCTGCAACGCCCGAACCGCAGTCAACGCAGGGTAGGTGTGGCCGCCAGTACCTCCGCCCGTGACGATGAGGCGGAAGGTACTCGACAGACGGGAAGCAGGTTCGTTCACCCCGCGCACCCTACTGGCTCGACCGCAGCCCGGAGGACGATTCGAGCCGCGCGAGCGCTGATCGACCGGAATCCCGGGCTTGGATTTCGGCGGTATCGATTTCTCGGCGGTGCCCCTTGGGGCGCCGCCGTTTTCGTATGCCTGGAATCGTCAATCCACGATGACCGCCATCGCCGTAACGGGTGCTGTTTCGTATATGTGTTCATGTAGTACGAGCACATGAAAAGCCTTTAAGGACAGCTAATCTCTGTGATGTCATCGAATTGGCCACTTGAGGTGTTTTATGGGGAATTGCGCCTTGGATGGCCGGAGTCGAAGGGAAGCGACGACATGTCAGCTCGCCGAATGCTCACCGGTACGTTCCTGGGGCTGGGAGCCCTGGCCCTGGCCGCCACGGCGGTCGCCCCGGCGGCCAACGCCGCGCCCGTCCCCGTGACCGCCCTCAACTGTGACGGCGATACCTACAAGTGCACGGCCAACCTGGCGTTCGGCGACGGCCGGTGGGTCGCGCAGTGGAATGTGAGCGTATTCCACCAGAGCGCGGCGAGCCATCAGCGGACCACCCGCTCGGCGGACGCGCTGCGCAGGGCCGCGGCCCCGGTCCCGGTCACGAGCCTCAACTGTGACGGGGACACCTACAAGTGCACCGCCGGGCTGCAGTTCGGTGACGGCAGGTGGGTCGCCCAGTGGAACGCCAGTGTGTTCCACCAGGCCGTGGCCAATGCCGTGCCCACCGTGTCGGCGAAGACGGTCAAGGCTCCGCGGGAGGCCGCCGCCCCGGTGCCGGTGACCGGCCTGAACTGCGACGGTGACACTTACAAGTGCACGGCCAACCTGCGGTTCGGCGACGGCCGGTGGGTCGCTCAGTGGGACACCGCCGTCTTCCACCAGAACTGACCCGGGACGGGCGGGCCCGGTGCGGACAGCGCGCCGGGCCCGCCCGGTTACCCGTTCTCGAACGCCACCGGCGCCTCGAACGCCGCCCGGCGCGTGGCCCGGCGCAGCGCTCGCAGCACCGGTCCGCCGAGGGTGAGGGTGAGCAGCGCCGTGACCACGGCCCGCGGCAGGTCCCAGCCCAGCGAGGTGGCCAGGCAGTACGCCACGAAGCGGGCGAGGTTCTCGCCGAGCGGGTCGCCGGGGACGTAGGAGATTCCCGAGGCCATGCCCTGCATCAGGGTCCAGCCCTGGAGGTTCATGACCGTTCCGTAGGCCACGGACGCCACCGCCCCGTACCCCGCCAACAGCAGCGACTCCGCCCGGCCGCGCAGCCGGGCGGCGCCGGGGAGCAGCCCCGCGCCCATCGCCACCCACCCCATCGCCAGCATCTGGAACGGCATCCATGGGCCCACCCCGCCCGTGAGCAGCGCGGACGCGAACATCGACACGGCGCCGAGGACAAAGCCGAAACCGGGGCCCAGCACCCGCCCCGACAGCACCATCAGGAAGAACATCGGCTCGATCCCGGCCGTCCCCGCGCCCAGCGGCCGCAGGGCCGCCCCCGCCGCCGCCAGCACCCCGAGCATCGCGACGGCCTTGGCGTCCAGACCGGTGTCCGCGATGGTCGCCACGACCACGGCCAGCAGCAGCGGGAGCAGCGCGGCGAAGAGCCAGGGCGCGTCGGCGGCGTGGGTGGTGATCCCGGAGTCGCCCGGTGCGAACAGCGGCCAGCCGAAGGCGACGGCACCGATCGCCGAGACGAGCGCGAGCGCCGCCACCGAGCGCGGGCCGAGGCGTACGGCCCTCGTCCTGCCGCCGCGTTCCCGCTCCGCCCGCTGCGGCCCGCTCGGTGCCGTCCCGCTCATGGCGCTCCCTCCAGCGCCTCGCGCACCTGCGGCACCGTCAGCCACGGCAGCGGGGCCAGCACCTTGGCCACCTGTGGGGCGAAGGCGGGCGAGGAGACCACCACCTCCGCCGTGGGGCCGTCCGCGACCACCTCGCCCTCGGCCAGGATGACGACGCGGTGGGCGAGTTCGGCCGCCAGCTCGACATCGTGGGTGGCCAGTACGGTCGCGTGGCCGTCCGCGGCCAGCCCCCGCACGACCTCCACCAGGCGCGCCTTCGCCGCGTAGTCGAGCCCGCGGGTCGGCTCGTCGAGCAGCAGCAGGGGCGGACGGGCGGTGAGGATGACGGACAGGGCCAGCGCCAGCCGCTGCCCCTCGGACAGATCGCGCGGATGGGCGGTGTCCGCCACCTCCGGCAGCAGCCGGCCGACCAGCTCACGGCAGGTGCCGGGCGCCGCGCCCGCGTCCCGGTCGGCCGCCGCGCACTCGGCGGCGACCGTGTCCGCGTAGAGCAGATCGCGCGGCTCCTGCGGTACGAGGCCCACCTGGCGCAGCAGTTCGGCGGGGCGGGTGCGGTGCGGTACGACCCGGTCCGGGCCGACGCGCACCGAGCCCGAGGCCGGTTCGTGCAGCCCGACCAGACTGGCCAGAAGCGTGGACTTGCCCGCGCCGTTGCGCCCCATCAGCGCCACCGTCTCACCCGGCCGCACCGTCAGGTCCACCCCGCGCAGCGCCGCCACCCGGCCGTGGCGTACGGACAGCCGCGTCACCTCGCCCACCGGGCCGCCCGGCGGTGGACCGGCCACCGCCCGCGGGGCGAGCGGCGCCAGCCGCTCCCGCAGCGGCCCCGCCTTGCGGCGGGCGTCCCGTATGGACAGCGGCACCGGTGGGGGCCATCCCGCGAGGGCGCCCAGCGCCACCACGGGCGGCCGGACGGGCGACACCGGCAGCAACTCGGCCGGTGCGCCGGTCAGCGGGGCGGCGCCGGGGGAGGGGAGCAGGATCATCTGGTCCGCGTACTGCGCCACCCGCTCGAGGCGGTGTTCGGCCATCAGGACGGTGGTGCCCAGGTCGTGCACCAGCCGCTGCAGCACGGCCAGCACCTCCTCGGCGGCGGCCGGGTCCAGCGCGGAGGTCGGCTCGTCCAGGACCAGCACGCGGGGGTGGGTGGTGAGCACCGAGCCGATCGCCACGCGCTGCCGCTGCCCGCCGGAGAGCGTGGCGATGGGACGGCCCCGCAACTCGGCGAGGCCCAGCAGATCCAGGGTCTCCTCGACCCGGCGGCGCATGGTGTCCGGGGCGACGCCGAGCGACTCCATGCCGTACGCCAGCTCGTCCTCGACGGTGTCGGTGACGAAGTGCGCGAGCGGATCCTGCCCCACGGTGCCGACGACGTCGGCGAGTTCGCGCGGCTTGTGGGTACGGGTGTCCCGGCCCGCGACCGTGACGCGGCCGCGCAGGGTGCCACCGGTGAAATGCGGTACGAGACCGGAGACGGCCCCGAGGAGTGTCGACTTACCGACCCCGGACGGGCCCACGAGCAGACACAGCTCGCCCTCGGGGACGGTCAGGTCCACCCCCGCCAGCGCGGGCCGGGCCGCGCCGTCGTAGTGGACCGACACCTGCTCAAAGCGGATCACTGCGTGCTGCCCTCCTCGGGTTCCGCCTCGGCTCGCGCGTCAGCGCGCTCGCCGCCGGGCGGGGGTTGTGCGGTGCGGTGGTGGTCGGGGACGTCCGCCGGGTGCGGGGCGGGTGGCGTGTCGGGGCGCGGGTCGCGCCGCCGGGCTCGCCCTCGGGCCGGTGCGGCGGGGGCCTCGTTCACCGGACGCGGTTCGCGGGACGGGTCCGGGGACGGGGTCGGGGCCGGGTCCGGGGCCGGGGCGGCGAGGGCCGGGAGGAGGCCCAGGAGCACTGCCGCCGCGGGCCATAGCGGCAGGGTCGGGGTGGTGAGCGGGACGACCGACGGCTGGAGGGCCTCGGGGGCGTAGGAGGCGGCCCGGATCATCAGTGCCGCGACCGCCGCCCCCGACCCGGCCACCAGCCACGCCCGTACGCCCCAGCGGTCCGGGCGGTAGCGGCTGCGCACCGAGCGGCGGCCGCCCAGCCACAGGCCGCCGAGCGCGGCGGCGAGTCCGCCGAGCAGCACCGGCAGTCCGTAGCCCGCGCCCTCGGCCGCGAGCAGGCCGTACGTACCGCAGCAGACGCCGAGCAGCCCGCCCAGCGTCAGCGCGGTGGTGGTGCGGGCGACGGCGGGCGGGACCTGGGCGGTGCGGCCGTAGCCGCGCGCGTCCATCGCCGCCGCCAGGGCCACCGAGCGTTCCAACGCGCCCTCCAGCACCGGCAGTCCGACCTGCAGCAGCGCCTTCACCCCGCGGTCGGGGCGGCCGCGCAGCCTGCGGGCGGAGCGCAGCCGGGTCACGTCCGCCACCAGATGGGGTGCGAAGGTCATCGCCACCACGACCGCGACCCCGGCCTCGTAGAGCGCGCCGGGCAGCGACTTGAGCAGCCGCGCCGGGCTGGCGAGGGCGTTCGCGGCGCCGACGCAGATCAGCAGGGTGGCCAGCCGCAGCCCGTCGTACAGCGCGAACACCAGCCCCTCGGCCGACACCCGGCCGCCGACGCGCACCCCCTGCGCCCAGTGGGGCAACGGGACTTCGGGGAGCGTGAAGAGCACCCGCGTCCCGGGGATCGGCGAGCCGAAGAAGACCGCGAAGAACAGCCGGATGGCCAGTACGACGAGCCCCAGCTTGAGGAACGCGATGTACGAGCGGGCCCATGGCGCGTCCGTGCGGCGCACGGCCACCACATAGCCCGCGACCGCGATCAGCAGCCCGAGCAGCAGCGGGTTGGTGGTCCGGGACGCGGCCGTGGCCAGCCCGAGCGCCCACAGCCACCAGGCCCCGGCGTGCAGGGCGCTTCCGCCGCGCGGGGTACCGGCGGGCGGCCGGACGGGGAACCCGGCGCCGGGGCGGCGCGGAGCCGTGGCCGGGGCGGTGGTGCGCGGTGGCATGCCGGTCTTCCGTACGTTCATACCCGACGGCGGCGCGCCTGCCAGACCGCCGCGGCGCCGAGCAGCACGACGGCGGCGAGCCCGCCGATCAGCCCGGCCGAGGGGCCGGAGCCGCCGTCCGCCTCGCCGCCGCCCTTCGGGGCGGGGCGGGCGTCCACGGAGGCGCTCACCTTGTCCCCGCAGCCCGTCTCCGGATAACCGGAGATGGCGCACAGCAGCGCGGCGGAGTTGTAGCGCAGCGGCTTCGCGACGGCGGCGAGCGCCTCCCCGGCGGACGCGTCCGCACCGACCCGTGCGCACTCGGTACGGGGGGCGGGCGGCGTCCGGCGGTCGGGCGCGTCGGTGGCCGTACCGAAGTCGATGACCACCGCGACCCGTTTGGTGCCGTCCGTGGCCGGGGTGTCGGCGCAGACGGCGGCGAAGTCGGCCATGCCGCGCGGCCGGGTGGCGTCGTTCGAGTCCTCGCTGACCGCGAAGCGGAAGCCGATCATGTCGCCGTCACCGGGCCGCGCCGAGGAGGGCCCCTGGGTGGCGTAGCTCCAGCTTCCGCCGTCCCCGGCCCGCTGCCAGAACGACCAGTAGCGATATCCGTCGGCGGCCTGGGCCCGGCCCGTGCCGAGTATCGCGAACAGGGCGAGGAACAGGGCGAGGACGGGCAGCGACAGCCGGGCCGCGTGGATGCGTGGGCTCAAAGCTGTCGCCTCTTCCGGCCGCTCAGGAGGAAGCCGATGCCCATGCCGGCGACCGCGCAGACGCCGACGGTCCACCAGACGCCGCCGACCCCGCCGCCGTCGTCCTTCTTCTCCTCGCTCCCGCCGTTCCCGTCCGACTCCGCGCCCGGGGCCGCCGCCTCGGGCTTCGGACCGGTGGCGTTGAGCTGCCGGACGAGGTCGGCGCCGCCGAAGTCGCGGGGGTTGGCGCCGGCCGCGTGGGCCGCGAGGATCAGCTTGGCGAGCGCGCCGGGGTCGCCCTTGGCCCAGGCAGCCGTGCCGCTGTCCTCGCTCTGCAGCCACTGAAGGGGCTTGCCCGCGGCCGCGCTGTGCTCCCCGGCGGCGAGAGCCATCACCGCGTCGGCCGTGCCGCCGAAGTCGGGCTGGTCCTTGGCGCCGGGCAGCGCGGACTTCAGGTGCATATCGCTGTCGGACATGACGCGGGAGAGATGGGCCAGGGCGGCCTCGGCGGCGTCCTTCGGGGTGCTTTCCGCGTCCTTCGGGGTGTTGTCCCCGTCCTTCCCCTTCTCGCAGCGCAGCGGCTTGGGCTCGGCGCCGCTGTCCTTGCCGACGGTCTCGAAGACGAAGCCCTTGCCCTGCGCGGCCAGCGCGGCGCTCGCGGTGGCCAGCTCATTGGCGACGGGCTCGCCCTTGGCCGCCGTGTACGCGAACGCCCCGCGCTCCTCCGCCTTCGCCGAGCAGCCCAGCCGCAGGGCGAGCAGCGCGTCGTACGGGGTCTTGCCGCCCTTGCCCGTGGCCGACGTCACCTTCGCCGGGTCCTGGCCGGTGGCGGCGAAGGCGCCGATCGCCGCCGCGGTGGAGTTGGCGTCGCTCGGGCCGCCCGGGTTCATGCCCCAGCCGCCGTCCTCGTTCTGGTGGCCCTTCAGCCAGCCGATGCCCTTCTCCACGGTGCCGGAGCGGCCGCCCACCGCGGCCAGCGCCTGGACCGCCGCCGCCGTCGCGTCCGTGAACTCGCCCTTCTTCGGGTCGCACGCCGTGGACGTGTCCGTGCGGTACGCCGCGAAGCCGCCGTCCGCGCAACTCTGCCCGGCCAGCCAGTCGATGGCCGACTTCGCCGGGGTGACGCCCACCGCGTCCTGGGCGAGCAGCGCCAGCGACTGCCGCCACACCCCGTCGAACTTCGGGTCCTTGGCGCCGTAGAGCCCCTCGGCACGCCCGGCCGGGCCGTCTTCGGCCACGGCGGCAGGCGCGGCGGCCGCGCCCAGGGCGGCGCACAGGGAAAGAGCCGCCACGCTGCGGCGAATGTTCATGGCTGTGGTGCCTCTCGGTCGGTGGACGGGCGCACGCAGCCGCGCACGGCCGTCCAGCCGCGCCGCACGCGGAACGCTCCGCGGCACGCCTGGCACCCGGCTCAGCTCCGCATACCTCGACGGTGCCGCCACCGGTCGTCCGGCGGCGGGAGCCTGCGTCGTCGCGCCCGCCCGGGTGTTCCGGCTCGTACGCCCCGCGGGGCGCGCTCACGGTTGCGGGTCAGCGCCGGAATCGCACCGGCTTCCCCCGATCGGACGCGTATGAATTTTACGGACAGCTTATCCGCCGACTTGTCGGGCGCCTGCAGCCGCCCACCGCGCACGGCCGCCGAAACGGCTGCCGCCCCGGACGACCGAGAGACAGCGCGTCGTCGTGCCGTCCTCCTCCTCGATATCACGGCGGTGCGCGAAGCCGAGCCGGGTGAGCAGGGTCAGCGACGCCTCGTTGGCCGCCATGACCGTGGCGTGCACCTCGTCCAGCCCGAGCGCGCCGAGGCCGTGGCCGACGACCGCCTCGGTCAGCTCGGTCCCCAGACCGCGCCCCCACGCCTCCGGCGCCAGCGCGTAGACGATCTCGTGGCCGCCGACGGTCTCGGTCGGCTTGATCTCGGCGTGGCCGACGTACCGGCCGTCCTCGCGGACGGCCCATACGTCGAACAGCCGCCGGGCGTAGACCTTGGTGAAGATCCGCCCGAACAGCGCCCGGTCCTCGGCCGCCGTGGCGAGCCTGCCGTCCCCCAGCCAGCGGCACACCCGCCGGTCCTGGAACAGCGCCACGAAGGCGTCCTCGTCCTCGGGCCGGTACGGCTCGAGCAGCAGGCGCGCGGTGCGCAGCGTCGGGGTCATGCGCCGCGACGCTACGCGGCCGGGCACCACCCGGCAATCGGACAGCGCGCCTGACGGCCCCATCCGCTATCCGCGGCGCCACCACTGGGCCAGCGACTTCCACCAGCGGCGCCGGGCCTCGTGCTCGGCGCCGGATTCGGGCCGCGGTTCCGGCTCCGTGGTGGCGGACGCGGTGTCCGCCACGGTCTCGTCGGGACCGTCGCCCGGGGCGTCCGCCCCCGAGACCGTGGGCGTCCTGCCCACGGCCCCCGAGATGGCCGCGGTCGCCGCCGCCGCCATCTCGGCCAGCGCCTCGTCGGACTTGGCGGCCGTCCGCGGGAAGCGCACCGGCAGCGCGGCCAGGGCCCGGTGGAAGGGGCCGGGTCGCCACTCCAACTCCTCGGCGGGGACGGCCAGTTCGAGATCGGGCAGGCGGTCGAGCAGCTTCTCGACGGCGACGGAGGCGATGAGCTGGGCCGGGTCCTTCGCGGGGCAGGTGTGCGGGCCCGCGCTCCACGCCAGATGCGCCCGGTTGCCACGCCGGTTCGACAGCAGGTACGGGTCGTTGTTGGCGGCCGCGAGGCTGATGACGACGGGGTCGCCCTTGGCCAGCCGGTGTCCGTCGACCGTGGCGTCGTGGCGCGGGTAGTGGACGCAGAAGTTGGCCAGCGGCGGGTCCTTCCACAGGACCTCGTTGAGCGCGTCCCCGATCAGCATGGTGCCGCCCGCGAGATCGCCCCGGAACCGTTCGTCCGACAGCAGGAGCAACAGCCCGTTGCAGATCAGGTTCTGCTGGGGCTGGGTGCCCGCGCCGACGAGGACGACGATCTGGTGGATCAGCTCCTCGTCGGTGAGCTCGGCGGGGTGGGCGATCAGCCAGGACGTCATGTCCGGGCCCGGATCCTCCCGCTTGAGGGCGATGAGCTGGAAGAGGGTCTCCGCGAGCAGCGCGTTGGCCTGCTCGGAGTCCTCGGTGACGTCGAAGAGCGCCGAGAGCGCCCGCACCAGCTTGTCGCTCAGCTCGGGCGGGCAGCCGAAGAGCTGGTTGAAGACGAGCAGGGGGAGCCGGGCGGAGTACTCCTTGAGCAGATCGGCCTCGCCCCTGGGGCCGAAGAGGTCGATCAGGAAGTCGGCGCTCCGCTCCACGTAGCGGCGCAGCGCGTGGATGTCCAGGCGGTCGAGGGTGTCGGAGATCGCCGAGCGCAGCCGGTGGTGCTCCTCGCCGTCACTGCACAGCGCGTTCGGCCGGTACATCATCATCGGCACCACGGGGTTGTCCATGGGGATGGTGCCGTCGGCGAGCGCCTGCCAGTGGCGCGCGTCCTTGGAGAACGTCTCGGGGGCGCGCAGGATGTCCAGGGCGGTCTGATAGCTGGTGACGAGCGAGACGGGGACGCCGGGCGCCAGTTCGACGGGCGCGATCCGCCCGTGTTCCCGCAGGCGGGCGTAGGTGGCGGCCGGGTCGGCGGCGAACTCGGGGCCGTGCAGCGACTCGAGCCCCGGCCCGGCCGGGGCCTGGCCGGAGTGCGCGGGGCAGCCCGGGGGTGGCGTCGGATCGGCAGTCGGACCGGGGGTCGGCGCGGAATCGCGGATGGGGCTCGTCACGCATGCTCCTGCTGGTACGGCTGTTACGGGGTGTGTGCGGGCGTGTGCGCCAGGCGCCGGGTAAGGCTAGCTTCCGGTCCGTCGGACCGGCACCCCATACGTCAATCAAATCGCTTGGTACGTCACAGGATCGCTGCCCGGCACCGCTTCCGCCCTGCCCAGCTTCACCAGGCGGCGCAGATGCGCCTCCGCCTCCGAGACCGCGATATTGCGGGAGCCGAAGGGGATCTGCTCCCACGGGCGGTTCCACTCCATCGCCTCGGCCAGCCGCCACGGGGTGAGCGGGGTGGTGAGCAGCGCCAGCAGCCCGGCCAGCCGCTCCTCGTGGTGGTCCAGCAGCGCCCGCACCCGCGCCGGGGCGTCGGTGAAGGCGTACTGATGGGCGGGGAGCACCTCGGCGGGGGCGAGGGCGGCGACGCGTTCGAGGGAGTCGAGGTAGTCGCCGAGCGGGTCGGTGACGGTCAGGTCGTCGGGGTCCTCGTAGAGCCCGATATGCGGGGTGATCTCGGGCAGCAGATGGTCGCCGGAGAACAGGCGGCCATGGCCGGTCAGACCCTCCCCGGCCGCCGGATGGGCCTCTTCGAGGTGGAGACAGACATGGCCGGGGGTGTGGCCGGGGGTCCAGATGGCGCGCAGCCGGCGGCCCGCCAGATCGAGGAGTTCACCGGGGACGATCTCGCGGTCGGGGAGGGCGGCCCGCTGCCCCGGGAGACGTGTGCGGCCGGACGCGCGGGTGGCGCGCAGCGGCGCCAGATGTTCCTCGGGCGCCCCGGCCGCGGCGAGCTTCTCCTCCAGATAGTCCAGCCAGCGGGAGGGCTCGGCCTCCCTGGTGCGCCGGACGACCTGGGTGTCGGCGGCGTGCATGGCGATCCACGCCCCGGACGCATCCCGCACCTGGCCGGACAGCCCGTGGTGGTCGGGGTGGTGATGGGTGACGAGGACGCCGTGGACATCGGAGACGGAGACGCCGCAGGCGGCGAGCCCGGCGGTGAGGGTGTCCCAGGCCGTGGGGTCGTCCCAGCCGGTGTCGATCAGGACCGGGCCGCGGTCGGTGTCGAGGAGGTGGACCAGGGTGTGCCCGAGCGGGTTGTCGGGGATCGGCACCGGAATGCTCCACACTCCGCCGCCATGGTCGGTCACGCGCGTCACCTGCGCCATCGGCTCCCCCTCTCCTCGACACAAGCATTGCCCACTATAGCTAGAACTGGTATCAGTTCTGATGCCGCGTCAGATATTCGGTGCGGCAGGCGGCCCACGGCCCCCGGGCGGGCCGACCGTACCCACCCGTACCCCCTCAGTCGGATGTATCCCTCAGTCATCGGCCGGAAGGCATCAGCGATGGACGACCTCATCGAGCACGGGCAGCTCTTCATCGGCGGCGCGCTGGCCGATCCGGCGGGCGGGGACACCATCGAGGTCGTCTCGCCGCACACCGAGCAGGTCATCGGCCGGGTGCCGCATGCCGCCCGCGCCGATGTGGACCGGGCGGTCGCGGCGGCGCGGACGGCGTTCGACGAGGGCCCCTGGGCCCGGACCGGCCTGGACGAGCGGATCGCGGTGGTCACCCGGATCAAGGACGCCATCGCCGTACGCCATGAGGAGATCGCCCGGGTCATCAGCGCGCAGAACGGCTCCCCGTACTCCTGGAGCGTGCTCGCCCAGGCGCTCGGCGCGATGATGGTGTGGGACTCGGCCATCACCGTGGCCCGCGACTTCGTCTACGAGGAGCGGCGGGCCGGGGCGCTCGGCCCGCTGCTGGTGCGGCGGGAGCCGGTCGGGGTGGTCGCGGCCGTGGTGCCGTGGAACGTACCGCAGTTCGTGGCGGCCGCGAAGCTGGCGCCCGCGCTGCTCGCGGGGTGCTCGGTGATCCTCAAACCGTCGCCCGAGACGCCGCTGGACTCCTACATCCTGGCGGAGATCGCGACCGAGGCGGGGCTGCCCGAGGGGGTGCTGTCGATCCTCCCGGCCGACCGTGAGGTCAGCGAGTACCTGGTCGGCCACCCGGGCGTGGACAAGGTGTCGTTCACCGGCTCGGTCGCGGCCGGCAAGCGGGTGATGGAGGTGGCCTCGCGCCGGCTGACCCGGGTCACGCTGGAGCTGGGCGGCAAGTCGGCCGCGGTGATCCTGCCGGACGCGGACCTGGCGGCGGCCGTCGCCGGGATCGTGCCCAACGCCTGGATGAACAACGGACAGGCGTGTGTGGCCCAGACCCGGATCCTCGCGCCGCGCGCCCTCTACGACGAGATCGCCGAGCGATTCGCGGCCGCCGCCTCCGCCCTGGTCGTCGGCGACCCGCTGGACCCGGCCACTCAGGTCGGGCCGCTGGTGGCGCGGCGGCAGCAGCGGCGGTCGCTGGACTACATCGCGCTGGGGCAGCGGGAGGGCGCCAAGGTGCTGACCGGCGGCGGCCGTCCGGAGGCCCAGCAGACCGGCTGGTACGTGGAGCCCACGCTCTTCGGAGACGTCGGCAACGATATGCGGATCGCCCGTGAGGAGATCTTCGGCCCGGTGATCTGTCTGCTGCCGTACGGGGACGAGGAGGAGGCGGCCCGGATCGCCAATGACTCCGACTACGGGCTGTCCGGCTCCGTCTGGACGGCGGACGTCGGGCACGGCATCGACTTCGCGCGGCGCGTCCGCACCGGCACCTACTCGGTCAACACCTTCAGCCTCGACATGCTCGGGCCGTTCGGCGGCTACAAGAACTCCGGTCTGGGCAGGGAGTTCGGCCCGGAGGGGTTCTCCGCGTACCTGGAGCACAAGATGATCCACCTGCCCCAGGGCTGGGACGGGGAGCCGAGTTGACGGGCGACCGCTGGCGGATCGAGGTGGACCGCGGCGTCTGCATCGGCTCGGGCATGTGCGTGAGCACCGCCCCCGGCGGCTTCCGGCTCGACGGGGCGCGGCAGTCGCATCCGGTCGAGACGGAGGCCGATGCTTCCGAGGCGGTGCTCGCGGCGGCCGAGGGCTGTCCGGTCGAGGCGATCGCCATCCGGCTGTCGGAAACCGGTGAGCAGGTCTTTCCTCCCGACGATTAGCTCTCCTGGCCGCCGCCCCCGGCCCGTCGCCCGCCTCCCGTCGCCCGCGGCCCGCCGCCGGGTCAGCGGCCCTCGTACCGCGATCTCAGACCCAGCCCTCGCACTGCGATATCCGTATGGCGTCCACGCGGTTGCGCGCCCCGGTCTTCCGGGTGATCGCGGCCAGGTAGTTGCGGATCGTCCCGGTGGACAGATGCAGCGTGCGGGCGATCTCCGGTATGGAGGCGCCGTCGGCGGCCAGCGACAGCACGCCCAACTCGCGTTCGGTCAGCGGGATCTTGGCGGCCTGGAGGAAGCCGTAGCCGAGCGCGTCGTCCACGTACCGCTCCTTCTTCGCCACCCGCCGTATGGCCTCGATCAGCCGTTGCGGCGGGGCGTCCTTGTCGACGTAGCCGAGCGCGCGGGCCTCGTGCGCTCGGCGCAGTGGGCCCGGCCGCTCAGAGTTGACCAGCACCAGGAGTCCACAGTCCCCGCCCTCCCCAGACGCGGATGCCACGAACTTCCCCCACTCGCCCTTCCGTGCCGCCTTGTCGGCCACCGGGCTGTCCGTGTCCACCACGCACACCTGCGGCTGTAGGGAACGGGCTCTGCTACGCGCGTCGCGCCAGGAGCACGCGGCAGCCTCGATGTCTGGTTCGGCCCCTATCACGGATGCCAGGGCCGATCGCAGCAATCCTGACTCGTGTACCAGAAGTAACCGGATCACGAACTTCTCCACCCCCCACGATGCGGTTTTCTCGTCGCGCGCCGTTGTCGCTCTGTCGCGCGCCGTTCATGAATACCGGGATTGGGCAGGGCGTGAACGCGGAATTTGAGCCAATGGGGGGCGTGAGGGCGCATAAACCACGTCCAGGAGCTTGAAGGGGCGCAGGAATTGGCGTGCGCGCCCCTGTTGTGCCGTCCCTCCGGCTATCGGGCCGGGGTGGCGGCGGTGAGGTCGATCAGACGGCAGACGGTCTCGATGTCGATCTTCACCTGGGCGATCGAGGCACGCCCCGAGAGCCAGGTGATCAGCGCCGAATGCCAGGTGTGCTCGATGACGCGGACCGCCGAGAGCTGCTCGGCGGTCGGGGCCTCGTCCAGGCCCATCGCGTCGAGGATGATCGCGGTGGTGAGCCGGGAGACCGTGTCCACCTCCGGGCTGACCGAGCGGTCGGCGAAGGTGAGGGCGCGCACCATCGCGTCGGCCAGATGGGGTTCGCGCTGGAGCGCACGGAAGGCGCGCATCAGCGTCTGCGCGACCCGGGCGGCCGGTTCCTCCTCGGTCGGCGGCCGCTTGCGCAGCGTCTCGTGCATGTGCTGGAGCTGATCCTGCATCGTGGCGACCAGCAGATGGACCTTGGAGGGGAAGTAGCGGTAGAGGGTGCCGAGCGCCACTCCGGAGTTCTCCGCGACCTCGCGCATCTGGACCGCGTCGAAGCCGCCCCGGCTGGCCAGCCGGGCGCTGGCGTGCAGGATGCGCCGGCGGCGTGCCTCCTGCCGCTCGGTCAGCTGCAGGGCGGCCGGCTTGACTTCTGCGGTCATTTGTCCCACTTCGAATGTGTTGCGTCTGCGGGTCGGCGACAAGCGGACATCGTGCATGATGGCAGGACCGTCCCGGGCCTGCGAGTCACTGGAACTCGTTCTAGGCTAGCGCGGGTCCTCCCCGATCCACCCGTGTCCGCGCAGTCGGGGCAGGTTGCTGCCGAGCGGCGCCCGCCCGCGCGTCGGCGAGGCCGCACCCGGTGCACACCCCGGTCGTCAACTTCTCCTGACATCCCGGCTACCGAGTGGTAGGGATCACCCGCCCCGGCCCTGGAGAGGTCACCCGGGGCAGGTATCTTCGTGACTTCTCAGGGGATGCGTTAGTGAAACTTGTTCTAGATAAACGGAAGCGGATACGCTCCCGCTGAACTGCACCAAGGAGGGGGCGCGAGTGACCGCAGAGGCCGCGCAGGAGGCCGGGGTCGACCCGGATCGAGCAGCACCCCCCACCGCCACCGAGGAACGGCCGCTGCGCATCGCGCTGCTCAGCTACAAGGGGAATCCATTCTGCGGGGGCCAGGGCGTCTACGTACGCCATCTCTCCCGCGAACTCGCCCGGCTCGGCCACACCGTCGAGGTCATCGGCGCCCAGCCGTATCCGGTGCTCGACGCCGAGGCGGGCGTCGCCCTCACCGAGCTGCCCAGCCTGGACCTCTACCGCCAGCCCGACCCGTTCCGCACCCCCCGGCGGGAGGAGTACCGGGACTGGATCGACGCCCTGGAGGTCTCCACCATGTGGACCGGCGGCTTCCCCGAGCCGCTCACCTTCAGCCTGCGCGCCCGCCGCCATCTCGCCGCGCGCCCCGGCCAGTTCGACGTCGTCCACGACAACCAGACCCTGGGGTACGGGCTGCTGGGTCTGGAGAAGCTCGGCTTCCCGCTGGTGACCACCATCCACCACCCGATCACCGTCGACCGCCGGCTGGAGCTGGACGCCGCCGACGGCTGGAAGCGCCGGCTCTCCGTGCGCCGCTGGTACGGCTTCACCCGGATGCAGAAGCGGGTGGCCCGGCGGCTGCCCTCGGTGCTCACCGTCTCCGGCTCCTCCCGCCGGGAGATCGGCGAGGACCTCGGGGTGCGGCCGGACCGGATCCACGTGGTGCACATCGGCGCGGACACCGGCCTGTTCTCGCCCGACCCCGCCGTCCCGGAGACCCCCGGCCGCATCGTCACCACCTCCAGCGCGGATGTGCCGCTCAAGGGCCTGGTGTATCTGATCGAGGCGCTCGCCAAGGTCCGCACCGAGAACCCCGAGGCGCATCTGGTCGTCGTCGGCAAGCGGCCGCAGGAGGGGCCGGTGGCGACCACCATGGCGCGCCACGGGCTCGAGGACGCCGTCGAGTTCGTCAAGGGCATCAGCGACGCCGAACTGGTGGACCTGGTGCGCGGCGCCCAGATCGCCTGTGTGCCCTCGCTGTACGAGGGGTTCTCGCTGCCCGCCGCCGAGGCCATGGCCACCGGCACCCCGCTGGTCGCCACGACCGGCGGTGCGATACCCGAGGTCGCCGGGGCCGACGGCGAGACCTGTCTGGCCGTACCGCCCGGCGACGCCGACGCGCTCGCCGCGGCCCTCACCCGGCTGCTGGGCGACGCCGACCTCAGACGGCGGCTGGGCGCGGCCGGCCGCGAACGGGTGCTGCGGCGCTTCACCTGGGAGCAGGCCGCCCGCGGCACCGTCGAGCAGTACCGCCAGGCCATCGGCGCCTCCGCGCGGGCCGCCGCCCGCCGTTGAGTCCCCGCCTCTCCCACCCCCAACGCCCCCGACCTCTCCCGCCTCACGAATCCGCCGGACGAAAGCAGACCCCCGTGCTGACCGTCGATTTCTCCCGCTTCCCGCTCGCCCCCGGCGATCGCGTCCTCGACCTCGGCTGTGGCGCCGGACGGCACGCCTTCGAGTGCTACCGGCGCGGCGCCCAGGTCGTGGCGCTCGACCGCAACGGCGAGGAGATACGCGAGGTGGCCAACTGGTTCGCCGCCATGAAGGAGGCCGGTGAGGCCCCGGCGGGCGCCACGGCCACCGCCATGGAGGGCGACGCCCTCGCCCTGCCCTTCCCCGACGACAGCTTCGACGTGGTCATCATCTCCGAGGTGATGGAGCACATACCCGACGACAAGGGTGTGCTCGCCGAGATGGTGCGGGTGCTCAAGGCCGGCGGCCGGATCGCCGTCACCGTGCCCCGCTACGGTCCGGAGAAGGTCTGCTGGGCGCTGTCGGACGCCTACCACGAGGTCGAGGGCGGCCACATCCGCATCTACCGCGCCGACGAGCTGCTGGAGAAGATGCGCGAGGCCGGACTGCGGCCGTACGGAACCCACCACGCCCACGCCCTGCACAGCCCCTACTGGTGGCTCAAGTGCGCCTTCGGGGTGGACAACGACAAGGCGCTGCCGGTGCGCGCGTACCACCAGCTGCTGGTGTGGGACATCATGAAGAAGCCGCTGGCCACGCGGGTCGCCGAGCGCGCCCTGAACCCCGTCATCGGCAAGAGCTTCGTGGCGTACGCGACCAAGCCCCACGCCCCGCGTGAGGAGCGGGCGTGACGGCGCTCGGACCGCGCCCCGGCCCCCGCACCGAACGGCTCGCGCTGCCCGGGGTGCTCAGCCCCGAGCAGGTGCTGCGCACGGTCGAGGGCATCGCCGCCGTCCAGCGCGCGGACGGCGCCATACCGTGGTTCCGCGGCCACCACCTCGACCCCTGGGACCACATCGAGTCCGCGATGGCGCTGGACGTGGCGGGCGAGCACGAGCGCGCCACGGCCGCCTACCGCTGGCTGGCCCGGCACCAGAACCCCGATGGCTCCTGGTACGCGGCCTACCCCGACACCCCGGACGGCGTCGCCGCCACCGACCCCGCCGACTGCGGCCGGGAGTCCAACTTCTGCGCCTACGTGGCGGTCGGCGCCTGGCACCACTACCTCTCCACGGGCGACGACGCCTTCCTCGACCAGATCTGGCCCACGGTCTTCGCCGCCGTCGAGTTCGTGCTCGGGCTGCAGCAGAGCGGCGGCCAGATCGGCTGGCGGCACCGCGCCGACGGCACCGTGGACCCCGACGCCCTGCTGACCGGCTCCTCCTCCGTCTACCAGGCGCTGCGCTGCGCGCTGGCCATCGCGGAGCACCGGGAGGAACCCCAGCCCGACTGGGAGCTGTCGGCCGGGCTGCTCGGCCATGCCATACGCCACCACCCCGAGCGGTTCCTGGACAAGCACCGCTACTCGATGGACTGGTACTACCCGGTGCTCGGCGGCGCGGTCACCGGCGCCGCCGCCAAGGAGCGCATCGAGGAGGGCTGGGACCGCTTCGTGGTCCCCGGGCTCGGGGTGCGCTGTATCTCGCCCAACCCCTGGGTCACCGGCGGCGAGAGCTGCGAACTGGCGCTCGCGCTCTGGGTGATGGGGGAGTCCGACCGCGCGGTGGACATCCTGCGGTGGATCCAGCCGACGCTGCGCGCCGAGGACGGCATGTACTGGACCGGCTACGTCTTCGAGGACGACGCGGTCTGGCCGGAGGAGCGCACGACCTGGACGGCCGGGTCGCTGCTGCTCGCCGTGGCGGCGCTGGGTGGCGACGAGGCGACCACGGCCGTCTTCGGCGGCGAGCGGCTGCCGCGTGGGTTGGACTCGAACTGCTGCGGCTAGGGTGAGTCCGACGTGACGCCTGCGGCGGGCTGTTCCCCTCCGTGCCCCGAAGGGGCGCGGGGCTGTGTCGATGTGCGGCTCCGCCGCGTGGGCACGACCGGCCACGACGGCGTCGCGGACGATCGGCGGCAGTGGCAGGGGCTCGGTCCCGGGGTCTGGGGCGGAGCCCCAGTTTCGGGGAGGGGCGGGTAGGGGAAAGACGCGCCGCAGGCGTCACGAACCGTCGGACGCCCGCTAGCCGCGGCGGAGCCGGCCGGCGATGGCGTGGCCGATGAAGAGGTACACCACGGCCGGGAGGCCGTAGTTGAGGACGGTCCGGAGCCAGTCCGTGTCCATCGTGAAGAGATCATGGGACCAGCTCGCGAGCCAGCTCGCCGCGTCGTGGACCACGGTTACGAGGTCGTTGGCGCGGTTCGCGTCGAGAAGGGCGAACAGGATCCAGAGGCCGAGGATGACGGCCATGACGTCCGCGACGACCGCCACGACGGTCGCCGCCTGGTTGCTTCCGTGGCGATAACTTCGTGACATGCCTCACGTGTTGCCCCGCGAAGCGAAGCCAAACTCGGCGCGGCCGCACACCCGTACGAGGCCGACGGTAAGCCCGTACGACACGGTCAGCCGGCCCGCGTACGACGCGCTTCAGCCCGCCAGCTCCGCCAGCACCCGCAGCGTCTCGAGGTCCGGCGCCAGCGCCAGCAGATCCGTGATCGGGCCCTTGCGCCACAACTCCAGCCGCTCCGCGATCCGTTCCCGCGGCCCGACCAGCGAGATCTCATCGGCGAAGGCGTCCGGCACCGCCTCGATCGCCTCCGCGCGCCGTCCCCCCAGGAACAGCTCCCGCACCCGGCGCGCCTCGGCCTCGTAGCCGAAGCGGGCCATCAGATCGGCGTGGAAGTTCCGGGCCGCGTGGCCCATTCCGCCGATGTAGAAGCCGAGCATCGCCTTGACCGGCTTCAGCCCCTCCGCCACATCGGCGCACACCCGCACCTGTGTCATCGGCGCCACCATGAAGCCGTCCCGGGCGTCGGACAGCGTCGCCTGGTACAGCTCCGTCCGCGACGGCGACCAGTACAGCGGCAGCCAGCCGTCGGCGATGCGCACGGTCTGCGCGATGTTCTTGGGCCCCTCAGCGCCGAGCAGCACCGGGAGGCCGGCGCGCAGCGGATGGACGATGGGCTTGAGGGGTTTGCCGAGGCCGGTGGCGTCCGGCCCGGCGTAGGGGTGCGGGTGGTAGCGCCCGTCCAGCCGCACCGGCGCCTCGCGGTTCAGCACCTGCCGGATGACCTCGACATACTCCCGGGTCGCCGTCAGCGGGCTCTTGGGGAACGGGCGTCCGTACCAGCCCTCGACCACCTGCGGCCCGGACAGCCCCAGCCCCAGCATCATCCGGCCGCCGGAGAGATGGTCCAGGGTGAGCGCCTGCATCGCGGTGGCGGTGGGGGTGCGGGCGGCCATCTGCGCCACCGCCGTGCCGAGCGCGATCCGGGTGGTGTGCGCGGCGAGCCAGGTGAGCGGGGTGAAGGCGTCCGAGCCCCAGGACTCGGCGGTCCACACCGAGTGGTAGCCCAGCCGCTCCGCCTCCTGGGCGAGTTCCAGATGGCGGGGGTCGGGGCCGCGGCCCCAGTAGCCGAGCGCCAGACCGAGCCGCATGGAAGCCCCCTCGTTCCGCCGGACAGAGTGGAGAACGGCGGCTGACGGCACGTCAGCCGCACACCGGCCGGACTGTACGGGCCGGGGCCGCACATGGCAACGGCCCCCCGCCCGAGCGTTACGGGCGAGGGGCCGTGGACGCGTCATACGACACGCGGGCACGGGTCAGTCGCGCATGCGCGGGTCAGCCGCGCTGGATCCCCGTGGTGTCCTGCAGCACACCGCGGCGGCCGTCCTGCGTCTGGGCGACCAGCGCCTGACCGCGCTGCTCCACCGCGAGGTACCAGGTGCCGGGGGCCAGTTCGGCGATGGTGCTGGACGAGCCGTCCTCCGCGTACAGCGGACGGGCCACCGGCACCGCGAACCAGAACGGGGCGAAGTCCCCGCCACCCGCGGCCGACGGGGCGGGGGCCGGAGCCTGCTGGCCGCCGAAGGGCTGGCCGGGCTGCGGCTGGCCGGGCTGCGGGGCGCCGTACGGCGCGGGGGCGCCGGGCTGGGCACCGCCCGGACCCGGGTAGCCGTACCCCGGCTGCGGGCCCTGGGCACCGTACGGGGACGGGGCCGGGCCGGAGGCGTTCATCAGCGGGGCCTTCAGGGCCGGAACGCGCTGGGTGAGCAGCGCGACGGCCGCCATCGCCAGGGTGGCGACCAGGCCGAGGATCTGCCCGACGCCCTTGTCGACTCCATCCGGGCCACCGATGATCGTCCACAGCGAGCTCCAGGCCGCGAAGACCGCGAGCGCCGAACCCCACTGGTCGAGCGAGAGCCCGAAGAGGTTGCGGGGCGCGGGCTGGAAACGCGCGGAGACGATGAGCGCCGCCGCGATCAGGCCGGCCAGGAAGATCGACGGCAGTACGGGGAAGAAGTCGGACTTCCATCCGTTCTCACCGGCGTCCTTGCAGAAGCTGCTACCGCCGCAGTCGACGGTGTAGAAGTCGAGGAAGGAGGCGATGAACAGCAACACCGCTGCTCCGATCACCACGCCGTCGCCTCGAGTGAGCGAGCGGATGTTCAACGTGAGGTCCTTTGTCGGTTTCGTCTGTACGAGCGCTGCCGCCAGGCGCGATAGCGCGAAGGCGTCGGGGGTGGGCCCCATCGTACGGGTGAATCCGCCTGCGGAGACCGGGGGTGTCCCATCGGTATCCCGGTCGTGACCTCCCGTTCGGTTGTGGAAGCCCTACTCGTTCAAGAAGTCCGTAATGCCCTGCGCGATGCCGCGCGCCGCGCGCTCGCGCCACGCCGTGTCGGTCAGTTCGGCGGCGTCCTGGGAGTCGCGCATATTGCCGCACTCGATGAACACCTTGGGAACGGTGGAGAGGTTGAGCCCGCCCAGGTCGCCCCGGACGTCCAGCCCGCTGCCGTCGCCGATGTACCGCGCGGGCGCGCTGCCGGTGGCCTTGGCGAACTCGCCGCGCAGCCGCTCGCCGAGTTGGCGGGAGGGCGCGGTGATGCCGGAGGTGTCCGCGCCGCCGCCGCGTACGGACTTGGGCAGGATCACATGGAAGCCGCGCTCCCCGGCGGCCGCGCCGTCCGCGTGCACGGAGACCACGGCGTCGGCGTGGGCCCTGTTGCCGATCTCCGCGCGCTCGTCGACGCACGGCCCGTACGTCCGGTCGCCGTCCTGGGTGAACCGCACGGTGGCGCCGCGCGCTTCGAGCAGGGTGCGGGCGCGGCGCGCCACATCGAGGGTGAAGGACGCCTCGGGGTAGCCGGAGTTGGTGGCCGTGCCCGTGGTGTCGCACTCCTTCTTCTCGGTGCCGATGTCCACGAGCCGGGCGATCCGCGAGGGGTGGTCGCGGTTGTGCGGATTGTGGCCGGGGTCGATCACCACGACCTTGCCCTTCAGGGACTCCCCGGCCGCTCCGGGCTTTCCGGCCTCCCCGGATGGCGCGGGTGGTGCGGACGCGCCGGACGACGGGGGCGGCGGGGAGGAGGTCGAGGAGGTCGTGGGCCCGCTCGCCCCGCCCGCGCCGTCGTCCTTCGAATCGCCCTGGGAACTCCACAGCAGCCAGCCGACGAAACAGGCCGGTATCAGCACCACCAGGGCGATGGCGAGGGTGCCGCCGCGGCGACCGGGCTCTGGGAAAAAGCTGCCGTTGGACACGCGGGCGATGGTAGCGGCCCGCCCGATGCGCCACGGGCGCCGGGCGGGTGGCGGCCCCGCCGGGCCTGGCCGCCCGGCCCCGGGCGGCGACGGGACAAGTCGGGCGTCCCGGCCATGTGCTCGCGGTCAGGCGGGCGGGGCGCCCGCCGTGCGGCGCAGGACGCGGAGTGAGCGGGTGGCGGAGATCTCGGTGAACGCGCCGGAGGCGAGCGCGCGGCGGTAGATCCGGTACGGCGCCTGGCCGCCGTCGGCCGGATCGGGGAAGACGTCGTGGATCACCAGCAGCCCGCCCGGCGCGATATGCGGCGCCCAGCCCTCGTAGTCGGCGCTCGCGTGCTCGTCGGTGTGGCCGCCGTCGATGAACACCAGACCGACCGGCTTCCCCCACACCGCCGCGACCCGAGGGGACCGCCCGACCACGGCGATGACATGGTCCTCGAGGCCCGCCCGGTGGAGGGTGCGGCGGAAGGTGGGCAGCGTGTCCATCCGCCCCACCTCCGGGTCGACCACCTCCGGGTCGTGGTACTCCCAGCCCGGCTGCTGCTCCTCGGAGCCCCGGTGGTGATCCACGGTCACGGCCACCGTCCCGGCCGCGCGGGCGGCGTCGGCCAGCAGGATCGTGGAGCGCCCGCAGTACGTGCCGACCTCCACCAGCGGCAGCCCCGGCGCCGCAGCCCGCACGGCCGCGGCGTACAGGGCGAGCCCCTCGTCCAGCGGCATGAAGCCCTTCGCCGCCTCGAAGGCGTCGAGCACGGTGCGGTCGGGGACCACGGAGGCGGCGGCAGCAGACTGAGTCACCCGCTCATCCTGCCGCACCGCCACCGGCCCGCCGTGCCCGGGGCCACGGCCCCTCGACGGGCGCCCACCGGGGCGGTACCAGGGCCTGCCCGGCCCTGATCCATCGGACCGGCCCTAGGGTCCTTCTGGCGGAGAGCGGAGATCCGTCAGAAGGACCCTAGGTCCGACGCCCTCCCCAAATGCGCGGAAACGCTGATGCGCAGGGCGGCTTCCGGATGCGAGCATCGCCGTCATGTCCACCCCAGCGCCCCTCCCCCCGGAAACCGCGGCCACCGTCCGGGGCCCGCGCGCCTCGCCCCCGGTCTGGGCGGTCCTGCTGGCCGCCTGCTCCGGGCAGTTCCTGGTGGTGCTCGACGTCTCGGTGGTGAACGTCGCGCTGCCGTCGATGCGTACGGACCTGGGGCTCGGCGGGACCGCGCTGCAGTGGGTGGTGAACGCCTACGCGCTCACCTTCGCCGGATTCCTGCTGCTCGGCGGGCGCGCGGCCGACCTCTTCGGGCGGAAACGGGTCTTCCTCGCCGGGCTCGGGCTGTTCACCGCGGCCAGCCTCGCCGGTGGCGTCGCCCAGGAGCCCTGGCAGCTGATCGCCTCCCGCGCGCTGCAGGGCATCGGCGCGGCCGTGCTCTCCCCGGCCACCCTCACCATCCTCACCACCACCTTCCCGACCGGCGCGGCCCGCACCCGGGCCATCGGCACCTGGACGGCGGTCGGCGCCGGCGGGGGCGCGGCGGGCGGGCTGGTCGGCGGTGTGCTCACCGAGTACCTGTCCTGGCGCTGGGTGCTGCTGGTCAATGTGCCGGTCGGGGCCGTGGTGCTGGCGGCAGCGGCGGTGTTTCTGACCGAGGGCCGCTCCGGAGTGGTACGGCGGCTCGACATACCGGGCGCGGTGCTGGTCACGGCGGGCGTCGCGGCGCTCGCGTACGGCATCGTGCAGACCGAACCGCACGGCTGGACCGCCGCCGCCTCGCTGCTGCCGCTGCTCGCGGGCGTCGCCCTGCTCGCGGTGTTCGTGGCCGTCGAGGCGCGTACGCGGGAGCCGCTGATGCCGCTGCGGCTGTTCCGCATCCGGGCGGTGTCGGCGGCGAACGCGGTGATGGTGGTGTGCGGCGGCGGCATGTTCGCCATGTGGTACCTCATGTCGCTCTATCTGCAGAACGTGTTGCACTTCAGCCCGGTGAAGGCCGGGCTCGCCTTCCTCCCGCACAGCCTGTCGATCGTCCTCGGCTCGAAGCTCGCGCCCCGGCTGATGGCCCGGGTGGACGGCAAGCTGCTGGCGATCGCGGGCGGTTCGCTGGCCGTCGTCGGCTACGCGTGGCAGAGCCGGATGGGTGCCGACGGCACCTATGTGGGGACGGTCCTGGGCCCCGCGATCATCATGTCGCTCGGGAGCGGGCTGATGATGACCCCGCTCGCCGCCTCCGCCACCTCGGGAGCCACCCCCTCCGAGGCGGGGCTGGTGTCGGGGCTGGTCAACACCTCGCGGCAGATCGGCGGCGCGCTCGGGCTGACCGTGCTGGCCACGGTCGCGGCCGAGCGGATCGCGGCGCACGGCGGGGCCGGCCCGGAGGCGCTCGCGGCCGGGTACGGCCGTGCCTTCGTCGTGGCCACCGGGATCATCGCGACGGCGGTGGTGCTGATGGCCTTGCTGCTGCCGCGTACGCCCGCGGTCACCCGCGGCTCCTAGCGGCCGACTTGCCCGGCCGTTCCGGCGGGTGGCGCGGACGGCCTCCATGCGGTTGCGAGTCGGGGTCTCGCCGATGGCCGAGGAGGGATAGTCGCGCACGGTGGCGGGGGAGAGGCGCGCCTAGGCCGCGATGTCCGCGACCGTCGCCCCGTCCGCCGCCGCCGAGAGCACCTCGCGCTTCGCCCGATGCGCTCGGCGGTGGCATACATCCGGCTGACCTTACGGATCCCCGTATGAGCTGGGCAGACGCGGATGTCGGGGGATGGCCATGACATGTGTCCCAGGGCCTTCGGCGCCCCGGCCGCCGCCACCTGACGGACCGTCAGTACGGGCTGTCCGCACCCTTCCCCCTTCGGGGCGATTGGGCTATACAGGGTGCCATCGGCTAGAACGCGTTCTACATGTCCACGCGGACGACGCGACCCTGCCGACCAGCGACGACCCCGGCGCGGCCGACGGTGCGGACGGGCGGGCCGGGGTCTTCGGACCGTGGCCCAGCGAGCGGACCAAGGAGTGGTGTCGCCCCATGCCCATCGATGTCGCGAAGGCCGTCTCGGCCGAACCCCGGAGCACGGCTCTCATCTGGGGGCAGAAGGACATCCAGCTCTATCACCTGGGCATCGGCGCCGGAATCCCCGCCACCGACCCCCAGGAGCTCCGCTACACCCTGGAGAGCAAGCTCCATGTGCTCCCCAGCTTCGCGACCGTCGCGGGCGGCGGGATGGCGGTCGCCGGGGGCATGGCCGCACCCGGTATCGACGTCGACCTCGCCGCCGTCCTGCACGGCGGCCAGACCGTCGAACTGCACCGGCCCATCCCGCTCGGCGGGGACGCCACCCAGACCTCGAAGGTCGCCGCCGTCTACGACAAGGGCAAGGCGGCGGTCATCGTGCTGCGCTCCGACGTGGCCGACGCGGACGGCCCGCTGTGGACCTGCGACACCCGGATCTTCGTCCGGGGCGAGGGCGGCTTCGGCGGTGAGCGCGGCCCCTCCGACCGCCTGGAGCCCCCGGCCCGTGAGCCGGACCGCACCGTGGAGCGGGCCATCCGCGAGGACCAGGCGCTGCTCTACCGGCTCTCCGGGGACTGGAACCCGCTCCACGCCGACCCCGAGTTCGCCAAGGTGGCGGGGTTCGAGAAGCCCATCCTGCACGGGCTGTGCTCGTACGGGATGGTGCTCAAGGCGGTCGTGGACACGGCGCTGGACGGGGAGGTGGCCCGGGTGCGCTCGTACACCACCCGCTTCGCCGGGGTGGCCTACCCGGGCGAGACCCTGCGCGTCCGGATGTGGCGGGACGAGGGGCGCGTCCAGGTGACGGCGACCGCCGTCGAGCGGGACGACGCACCGGTCCTCACCGACACCGTCGTCGAACACACCTGAGACCACCTGGGCACGCAGACCTGCGACCACGCGGGCCACGCACGCCCGAGACCACGCGGGCCACGCACGCCTGAGATCACGCACGCTCGACATCATGAGGAGCCGCTGTGCGCGCAGCCGTACTTCACGAGACGGGACAGGACAAGCTCGAGGTCCTCGACGACATCGAGGCGGTGGGCTTCGGCCCCGGCAAGGTCCGGCTGCGGCTGAGGGCCACCGGGCTGTGCCACTCCGACCTCTCCGCGATGGCCGGGGTGCTGCCGCAGCCCGCGCCGTTCGTCCCCGGCCACGAGGGCGCGGGCGAGATCCTCGACGTGGGCGACGGGGTGACCGGGCTGAGCGCCGGTGACCGGGTGCTGGTGTGCTGGCTGCCCGCGTGCGGCGGCTGTCCCTCCTGTCAGCGCGGTCAGACCGAGCTGTGCCTGACCGGGTTCATGAACGCCGGAACCCCCAACTTCCGCCGCCCCGGCGGCAGTCCGGAGGACGTCTTCGGGATGTCCGGGACCGGGACCTTCGCCGAGGAGATCGTGCTGGCCGCGCCCTGTGCCGTGCCGATCCCCGACGACGTCCCGTACGACATCGCGGCGCTCATCGGCTGCGGGGTGACCACCGGGCTCGGCGCCGTCTTCAACACCGCCCGGGTGGAGGCCGGTTCGTCGGTCGCGGTCATCGGCTGCGGCGGGGTGGGGATCAGCGTCATCCAGGGGGCGAGGGCGTCGGGCGCGGCGCGGATCGTCGCCGTCGACCCCGTGGAGTCGCGGTGCGAGGCCGCGCTGCGCTTCGGCGCCACCGAGGCGGTGGCCCCGGACTGCCTCGACGCCGCCAAGAACAGCGTCACGGCGGGCGAGGGCTTCGACTACGTCTTCGAGGTCGTGGGCCGCTCCGCCACCGCACGCCGGGCGTACGAGATCACCCGGCGCGGGGGCACGCTGTGCGTCGTCGGCGCCGGGGCGCTGGACGACTTCCTGCAGCTCAACATGTTCGAGCTGTTCTTCGACGAGAAGCGGATCCTGCCCTCGCTGTACGGCGGCGGCGATGTGCTCCGCTCCTACCGGCGCACCATCGACCTGTGGCGGGCGGGCCGGATCGACCTCGAAGGGCTGATCACCCACCGGGTGCGGCTCGGCGAGATCAACGACGCGATCGGCCAGATGCGGACCGGGGAGGCGCTGCGCACATGCATCGAGATGTGACCGGCCCGCTGATCGGGAAGACCGCGATCGTGACGGGCGCCGGGCGCGGCCTCGGCCGCGCCGAGGCCCTGGAGCTGGCGCGGCTGGGCGCCAGTGTCGTCGTCAACGACTACGGACAGGGCGGACGCGACGGCAGCGGCGAGGCGTCGGCGGGCCCCGCCGAGCAGGTCGCCGAGGAGATCCGCGCGGCCGGCGGCCGGGCCACGGCCCACGCGGGCGATGTGGCCGACTTCGCGCGGGCGGGCGAGCTGGTCCGGCTCGCGATCGACACCTACGGCGCGCTGGACATCCTGGTCAACAACGCGGGCATCCTGCGCGACCGGATGGTCTTCTCGATGGGCGAGGACGAGTGGGACTCGGTGATCCGGGTCCATCTCAAGGGCCACTTCAACACCATCCGCTTCGCCGCCGCGCACTGGCGCGAGCGGTCCAAGGCGGCGGACGGCGGCCCGGTGCACGGCCGGATCGTCAACACCTCCTCCGAGGCGTTCCTCGCCGGTTCGCCGGGCCAGCCGAACTACGCGGCGGCGAAGGGCGGCATCGTCGGGCTGACCACCTCCACGGCGGCGGCCCTCGCCAAGTACGGGGTGACGGCCAACGCCATCTGCCCGCGCGCCCGCACCCGGATGACCGAGGACGTCTTCGCCGACTTCGCGCTCCCGGAGGACGGCCGCCTCGACGCCCTCGCCCCGGAACACGTGGCCCCGCTGGTCGGCTATCTCGCCTCACCGGCCGCGGCGAAGGTGAACGGCCAGGTGTTCGTGGTGCACGGCGGCATGCTGGCGATCCTGGAGCGGCCCAAGGTCGCGGCGAAGGTGGACGCGAAGGGGGATGCCTTCGGCTTCGAGGAGCTGGACGCGGCGCTGACGCCGTACTTCGCGGAGCGGGGCGGGGAGGGCTTCGCGGCGGTGGAGGTGCTGGGGCTCAAGCGGGGGTGAGGCGCCGCCGGCCGGGGCCCGGCGCCCGGGGCACCCCGCGATCGCCGGACGGGCCGGACTTCCGGCGGAAATCCAGCCCGTCCCGCGATCGGGGACGACCCTCGAGGTGCCTACGGGCCTGATGAGGTTCTTGGGCTCCCTTCGGGGCTCAGGAACCGTTCTCGTTCGGGCGACGGTGACGGCCGTGGGCCGGTGCCTGGGTCTCCTCGGACGCGGCCTGCCCCCGGTGCTTGCCCTGAGCGCCATCGGCCTGTGCCGCGGCGGCGTCCCGCGGGCGCGCCTGGGTCGTGTCGATGTGGGTTTCGGACATGGTGGGTACGTCACCCCGTCAGATCGCTTTGTACTGTGCGAAAGGGGCTGACCACGATGTCGCACGACGTTCCATGCGCATCACCCGAGGCGTCCCGCGTGTGAACGCAGGGATGCGCAGCCCCTGCCCGAGTCTAACCAAGTGGGTGATCCCGGACCCAGCGGGGTGGCCGGGGCCCCGGTGGCCGGGCGAGCGGCGCCTGCTGCAGCGGTACGGGCCGCAGGGCGGGGGTCAGACCGGTCCCGGGAGCGGGCTCCGGCTCGGGCCCCATCTCCTGCTCGACCCCGGCCCACGACCCGGTCCCACCCCACGGCTCCACCCCGGACCCGCACTCGGGCTCCGGCACCCGCTCGTGCACGGGCAGCGGGGTCGGCTCGTGTACCGGCAGCGGCGTCGGCTGGTGTACGGACATCGGCGTCGGCTCGTGTACGGGCAGCGGCGTCGGCTGGTGTACGGCCATCGGGGTCGGCTCGTGTACGGGCAGCGGCGTCCGCTCCCGCAGCGGCATCGGCTCGGGTGCCCGGGACGGCGACGGCGTCGGCGCGGGCGCCGGTCCGGACGCTCGCACGGGGGCGGCCGTGCCGGGCCCGCCGACCCGGGTCCACGGTGTGATCCTGGTCGCGGCCCCGGCCCCGGCCCCGGCCGCGGGCGTCGCCGCCCGCGGCGCCTGAACGCCCCGCGCCTCGGCCGGGGCCGCCTCGGCCGGGGCCGAGCCGGACGCCCGCGCCACCGGCGCGCTCCGCCGGGCCCCGGTCGTGTCGTCCCGTCGCCACAGCGCCTCCGGCGTCAGGGCCGTGGCCGGGCCGGACACCTCCGCCACCTGGCCGGATGGCTCGGACACCGGCGCCACCGGCGCGCTCCGCCGCGCTCCGGTCGCCTCGTCCGACCCCCACGCCGCCGCTGCGTCACCCGACCCCCACGCCGCCGCCGCGTCACCCGGTCTCCACGACCCCGTCGTGTCGTCCCGCCGCCACGACCCCGTCGTGTCGTCGGGTCTCCAGCGAGCCTCCGCCGACCCGAACGACCCCACCCCCGGCGGCTCCGCCGCGCTCGCGGTGCTGTGCGCGGTGCTGTGCGCGGCGTTGCTCGTGGCGCCGCTCGCCCATGAGCCGCCCGAAAGCCTCGACGCCGACCCGGCGGCCCCTGCGGTCCCCGCCGCCCCCGCCGCCCCGGTCGGGCGCACCCTCGCCAGCCCGCAGGGCACCTGCGGGGTGGCGTACGGCAGTCGCAGTTCGCCGTCCCTCGTCCACAGGCCCGCGCCCGGGAGCCAGCCCTCCGGGGCCGGGAACTCGCGCAGGCGCCGCTCCGCCGGGCGCCATACGCCCACCCACGGCCGCCCGGCCCCGGCCGCGATCCCGGACCCGGAACCGCCTCGTCCGTCGATGCGGAAGGCCACCGCGCACACCTCGGGCGTCAGCACCTGCCCCGGCTGCACCGCGAACGGCGTGGCCTCCGACCACCCCGCGGGCCGCAGGCAGTCCGGGAACCGCACCGGCCGGGTGCTGCCCAGCACGCCCCAGCCCAGCCGCTCCTCGCCGGGCGCGTCGGACCGTACGAGCAGCAGACCGCTGTCGGGGTCGGCGAGCAGCAGCCGGTCGTCGCTGCGCTCGGTGATCTGGAGCAGCGGGCTGGTCTCGCCGCCGCGCCGCAGATCGACCACGACGGTCTTGGTCCGGCCGTCGAGTTCGCGGTCGAGGGCCAGCAGCCGGGCCGTACGGTCCAGCCAACTGCCGCCCGTACAGCGGCCGGGCACCTCGGCCAGGTGCTGGGGGGCGAGGACGCCGCCGCCGAACAGCAGCCAGACGGAGGTGGACCGCGGCCCGCGCCCCAGCGCGAACGCGCACAGGCCGCCGGGCGCGGGCGGCAGCAGCGAGACCTCGGCGCGGTCGATCCCGCCGAGCGGGCGCTCGCCGGTGCCGGGGCCGGTCGGGTAGAGCAGCGAGAAGGCGTGGTGGCCGGCCACCCGGCGGTGGATGAGCACCTGCCCGTCGGCCAGCGGCAGCAACTCGCTGTCCGGCTCCTCGGGCTGGGCGGCGGGCAGCGGCACGGCGTAGGGCTCCGGGCCGTCCAGCGTCCAGCGCTCGGGGTACCAGCAGCCCGCCTCCCCGCCGAGCGCGAGCCGCGCGCCGTACGAGCGGTCCGAGGCGATGGTGAAACCCCCTCGTGGCCGGTCGCCGACGCCCCCGGTGAGAGCGGTGTCGAAGGCACAGGCAGTCATCGGTCGGTCACCTCCGGCCACTGAACGTAGTTTTCGCACTCGCTGCCGAAGGCCGTAATGGGTGCGCTCCACCCGTAAGTGTGGCCCTTGCCCGATTCGCCTGAGAGGTCGGGGGTGAATGTGCTGTAAGCGACGCGAGGATGGTTTGTGATTAAAGTAAGGCATACCTAAGTGCGATCGGCGCGCTCGTGCGAACGGGCGCGCCCGGCTATCCCTGGAGCTCCGTCATGTCCCTGCGCGCCCGCGGCAGCGCCGCCCTCGCCCTCGCCCTGGCCGGGGCGCTCTCCCTCACCGCCTGTGGATCGTCGGAGGACGGCGCGGGCGACGGCAAGCGCAACGGCGGGGGCGGGAAGTCCGTCGCCCAGGGCGGCAAGGACTTCGGCAAGGCGGCCGAGGAGACCGCGAAGCTGGGCACGAAGGCGGGGCCCGGCGTGTTCCCCCGCACCATCACCCACGCGATGGGGAAGACGGAGCTCAAGAGCAAGCCGAAGCGGGTCGTGGTGCTCGACGTCGGCGAACTCGACAACGTGGTCTCGCTGGGGCTGAAGCCGGTCGGCTACGCCCCCTCCGAGGGCGACCAGGCGATACCCGACTACCTCAAGAAGGACGCCGGGAACCCGAAGAACGTCGGCACCATCAACAACCTCAACCTCGAGGCCATCAACGCCCTCCACCCCGATCTGATCCTCGGCAGCAAGCTGCGCGCCGAGTCGCTCTACGACGAGCTGAAGCAGATCGCCCCGACCGTCTTCACCATCCGCCCCGGCTTCACCTGGAAGGAGAACTACCGCCTCAACGCCGCGGCCCTGGACCGCACCGCCGAGGCCGAGCGCGCCCTCGACGCGTACGAGAAGAAGGCCGAGAAGCTCGGTGCGGACATCGGCGCCGACAAGCCGACGATCACCATGCTCCGCTTCATGCCGCAGGCCACCCGGCTCTACGCCAAGGCGTCCTTCATCGGCACCATCCTCCAGGACGTCGGTCTGCCGCGCCCGAAGAACCAGCGGATCGACGACCTCGCCGCGGAGATCGGCCCGGAGCGGATCAACGAGGCCGACGCCGACTGGATCTTCACGGGTGTCTACGGCGACCCCAAGGCCACCAAGCGCGACCAGGCGCAGTCCAATCCGCTGTGGAAGAAGCTGAAGGCGGTCAAGGCGGGCCGGGCCCGATCCGTCGACGAGGAGACCTGGTACCTGGGCCTCGGCGTCACCGCCGCCGACCGGGTCCTGGACGACCTGCGCGGCTACCTCGTCCGCTGATGAGCGTCTCCGCTGAACCTCTCCGCTGAACGTCTCCGCTGAACGTCTCCGCCCGGGAACTTGGAGTGCCGCCCGGGAGCGAACTCCCTCCCGGGCGGAGCCCTGGCGACGGTCGTCGCGCTGAGTGAAGGCCGGGGCAGGGCTCAGCCGTGATCCGGGAGGTAGCCTTGCCCCGTGCCCGCACTCAACGACGTCCTCGCCGCGCTCGACGCCCTCTGGCCGCCCGAGCGGGCGGAGCAGTGGGACGCCGTCGGCACGGTGTGCGGTGACCCCGACGCCGAGGTCACCCGCGTGCTGTTCGCCGTCGACCCGGTCCAGGAAGTGGCCGACGAGGCGGTGGACCTCGGCGCCGATCTGCTGATCACCCACCATCCGCTCTATCTGCGGGGAACCACCACGGTCGCCGCCTCCACCTTCAAGGGCCGGGTGGTGCACACGTTGATCAAGCACGACATCGCCCTGCATGTCGCGCACACCAACGCCGACACCGCCGACCCCGGCGTCTCCGACGCCCTCGCCGGCGCGCTCGACCTGCGGATCGTCGCCCCGCTGGTGCCCGACGCCACCGACCCCGAGGGCCGCCGCGGGCTGGGCCGGATCTGCGAGCTCGACCGCCCCGAGACGCTGCGGCAGTTCGCCCAGCGCGCCGCCGCCCGGCTGCCCGCCACCGCGCAGGGGATCCGCGCCGCGGGCGACCCGGACCGTCACGTCCGCCGGGTGGCCGTCAGCGGCGGCTCCGGCGACAGCCTCTTCGACGCGGTGCGCGCGGCCGGGGTCGACGCGTTCCTCACCGCCGATCTCCGTCACCACCCGTCCTCGGAGGCGCGGGAGCGCAGCGATCTCGCCCTGCTGGACGCCGCGCACTGGGCCACCGAATGGCCCTGGACCGAACAGGCCGCGGCCCAGCTGGACGAGATTTCCGACCGGCACGGCTGGGGTCTGCGGACGCATGTCTCCCGTATCGTGACCGACCCCTGGACGGCCCACGCCGCGGCCCCGGCCGTCCCTCGCCCGACGCCCTGACCTCGTTTCCCGTCCCCAACTCGACTCCCCTGGAGCCCCACGCTGAATGCCGCGCCCGCCGATCAGATCCGCCTCCTCGACGTCCAGGCGCTCGACGTCCGGCTGTCGCAGCTCGCGCACAAGCGCAAGACGCTGCCCGAGCACGCCGAGATCGAGACGCTGAACGCCGATCACACCCAGCTGCGCGATCTGCTCATCGCCGCGCAGACCGAGGAGAGCGACACCGCCCGCGAGCAGACCAAGGCGGAGCAGGACGTGGACCAGGTGCGCCAGCGCGCCGCCCGCGACCAGAAGCGCCTGGACTCCGGTGCCGTCACCTCGCCGAAGGACCTGGAGAACCTCCAGCACGAGATCGCCTCCCTCGCCAAGCGCCAGGGCGACCTGGAGGACGTCGTCCTGGAGGTCATGGAGCGCCGGGAGTCCGTCCAGGAGCGGGCCGCCGAGCTGACCGAGCGGGTGGAGTCCCTCCAGGCCAAGATCGGTGACGCCACCTCGCGCCGGGACGCGGCGGCCGAGGGGATCGACGCCGAGATCGCGACCGTCACCAAGGAGCGCGAGGTGATCGCCGGGACCATCCCCGCCGATCTGCTGAAGCTCTACGACAAGCTGCGCGGGCAGCAGGGCGGCGTCGGCGCGGCCCGGCTCTACCAGCGGAGCTGCGACGGCTGCCGCCAGGAGCTCGCCATCACCGAGCTCAACGAGGTGCGCTCGGCGGCCCCCGACACGGTGCTGCGGTGCGAGAACTGCCGCCGGATCCTGGTCCGTACGCCCGAGTCGGGGCTGTAGGCCGATGGCGCGGCGCTTCATCGTCGAGGCGGACGGCGGGTCCCGGGGCAACCCCGGGCCGGCCGGTTACGGCGCCCTGGTGCGCGACGCCGAGACCGGTGAGACGCTCGCCGAGGTGGCCGAGTACCTCGGCACCGCGACCAACAACGTGGCCGAGTACAAGGGCCTGATCGCCGGGTTGCGGGCGGCGTACGCCCTGGACCCGGCGGCCGAGGTCCGGGTGCGGATGGACTCCAAGCTGGTCATCGAGCAGATGTCGGGCCGCTGGAAGATCAAGCACCCCGATATGCGGCCGCTCGCCGCCGAGGCCAAGGGGATCGTCCCGCCCGGCCAGGTGACGTACGAGTGGATCCCGCGCGAGCACAACAAGCACGCGGACCGGCTCGCCAACGAGGCGATGGACGCGGGCAAGCGGGGCGAGCGGTGGCAGCCGAAGGTGCCGCCCGGCGGCACGTTGGCGGCGGGGGCGCCGGAGGCCGCCGCACCCGCCGACGACACCGAGGCCGCCGCACCCGCCGACGACACCCTCGCCGAGCCCGCCGCCACGGGGGCGGCCCCGGCGGTGGGCTGGGGCCCGGCGGATCTGGGCACCCCCGCCACGTTCGTCCTGCTCCGGCACGGGGAGACCCCGCTCACCCCCGAGAAGCGCTTCTCCGGCAGCGGCGGCACCGACCCCGAACTCTCCGACGTGGGCCGCCACCAGGCCGAGCGGGTGGCGGCGGCGCTCGCCGCACGCGGCACCATCCAGGTCGTCGTCGCCTCACCGCTGCGGCGCTGCCGGGAGACCGCCGAGGTGGTGGCCCGGCGGCTGGGCCTGGACGTACGCGTCGAAGAGGGGCTGCGGGAGACGGACTTCGGCGCCTGGGAGGGCCTGACCTTCGCGGAGGTCAAGGAGCGCCACCCGGACGACCTGGACGCATGGCTGGCCTCCACGGAGGTGGCCCCCACCGGCGGCGGCGAGAGCTTCGCGGCGGTCACCCGCCGGGTCGCGCTCGCCCGCGACAAGCTGATCGCCCGTTACCCGGGCCGTACGGTGCTGCTGGTCACCCATGTGACCCCGATCAAAACCCTGGTCCGGCTGGCCCTGGGCGCCCCGCCGGAGTCCCTGTTCCGCATGGAACTCTCGGCGGCGTCGCTGACGGCGGTGGCGTACTACGGGGACGGGAACGCGTCGTTGAGGCTGCTGAACGAGACGGCGCATCTGCGGTAGCGGTCACGGTGCCGGTCGCGGCGGTTCTGTAGCGGTGCCGACCGGCGGCCGCCGTCACCGCCGCAGGGCCGCCGCCTCCCGGGCCAGGGACTCCACCCGGGCCCAGTCGCCCGCATCGAGCGCGTCCGGCGGCAGCATCCAAGTGCCGCCCACGCAGCCGACGTTGGGGAGGGACAGATACCCGAGGGCGTTCGAGGCGTTGACCCCGCCCGTCGGGCAGAAGCGGGCCCGGGGGAGCGGTGAGGCGAGCGCCTTCAGATACGCGGTGCCCCCGGCCGCCTCCGCCGGGAAGAACTTCATCTCCTCGACCCCGCGCTCCAGCAGTGCCACGACCTCCGAGGTGGTCGAGACGCCCGGCAGATACGGCAGCCCGGACGCGTCCAGCGCCCCCAGCAGCCGGTCCGTCCAGCCGGGCGTGACCAGGAAGCGCGACCCGGCGGCGACGGCCGTCTCCACCTGCTCCGGGGTCAGGACCGTACCGGCGCCGACGACCGCGTCCGGCACCTCGTCGGCGATCGCCCGGATCGCGTCCGCGGCGGCGGGCGTCCGGAAGGTCACCTCGATCGCGGGCAGCCCGCCCGCCACCAGCGCACGGGCCATCGGAACCGCGTCGGCCACGTCGTGGACGATGACCACGGGGATGACGGGGGCGAGGTCGAGCAGCGAGGAATCCGGGAAGTCCGGGGAACCGGAGGGCACGGTGCTAGTCACGGCGTCCATCCTGCCCGCGGCGCGGCGCACCGCGCAATGGTGGTTGCGCATGTCGCAATGAGCGGGGCGCGGGACGGGCGGGGCCGGGCCCGCGGCCCCGCCCAGCGGGCAGGGCGGGCAGCGGCCGGGCCCGCCACCAGCGGCCCGGAACGGGCGGGCGAGCGCGACGCACCGGGCCGCCTACACCTCCGTCACCACCACATCCAGCCCCCACGCCCGGCCCGCCCGCTCCGGCGGCGCGGCCTCTACCACGTACCCCAGCCCGCGCAGCGCCTCCACCAGTTCGCCGGGGCCGTCCGGTTCGGCGCCCGAGGTCAGCAGGTCCCGTACCATCCGGCCCTTCGTGGCCTTGTTGAAGTGGCTGACGACGGACCGCTTCTCGACCCCGTTCACGATCTTCGACTGCAGCACCCGCACCGTCGCCGTCCGCTCGGCGACCGCCCCCTTGGGCTTCCACGCCGCCGCGTACGCCGCCGAGCGCAGGTCCAGCACCAGCCCCTCCCCGGCGGCCTCCGGAAGCACCTCGGCCATCGGGGTCCGGGTCCGCCAGTACGTGCCGAGCGCGCCGAGTCCCGGGAGCTTCACCCCCATCGAGCAGCGGTAGGAGGGGATGCGGTCGTCGATCCGTACGGCGCCCCACAGACCGGAGAAGACCAGCAGCGACCGCTTGGCCCGGCGGCGGGCGGGGGCAGGCAGCGTGGCCAGGCCGAGCGCGTCGTACAGCACACCGGTGTAGATCTCTCCGGCGGGCCGCGCCGCGGCCTCCCGCAGCGCCGCGTTCTTGGCGATCTCGCCGCGCAGCCCCTCGCTGAGCCCCAGCGCCTCCGCGGCCTTCCCCTCGTCGCCCGAACAGAGCGACACCAACTCGTCCAGCACCTCCGCCCGCGCCTCCCCCAGGCCCGGCAGCGACAGCGATCCCAGGTCCAGCGGGGACCCGGAGCCTCCTGTGGCCTTTCCCTCGGACGGGGGCAGCAGCACGAGCACGGTCTCTCCTCGGAGGTCGAATGGCCGTCGGCGACGGGTCGCGGGGCGGGCCCGGAGAACCGGGCCCGCCCCGCCCCGCAGCCTACGGCCTCCGGCTGAGCGGCCTCGCTGGAGTCCGGTGCGGTTCGGGCGCGCCCCGAAAGGGCGCGGGGAACCGCGCGACCGGCCACGACGCGGCCGCAGGCGCACGACGGCACTTCGTGGCACTTCCCGTAAGGGGTCAGCGCAGCCAGACCGTCGTCCGCGCCGGCACCCGGCCCCCGTCGAGCGGCCCGCTGGCCAGCACCACCTCCAGCCCCTCCGGCAGCGGCACCGGAACCGCCGACAGATTGCTGAGGCTGTGCCAGCCGGTGGAGCGCCGGAAGTGCAGCACCCCCGCGCTCAGCTCCTCCACCGAGCCGACCCACTCCACGCCCTCGTCGCCGCCCAGCGCACGGCGCAGCCGCAGCGCCTCCCGGTACAGCTCCAGCGTGGAACCCGCCACCCCGTTCTGCGCCTCGGCCGACAGCTCGCCGAAGTACTCCGGCTGCGGCAGCCAGGAACCGCCCGCGCCGAAGCCGAACGACGGGCCGGACCGCGTCCACGGCAGCGGCACCCGGCAGCCGTCCCGGCCCTTGACCCGCCCGCCGCTGCGCTCCCACGTCGGGTCCTGGAGCGCCTCCCGGGGCAGATCGGCCACCTCCGGCAGGCCCAGCTCCTCGCCCTGGTAGAGATACGACGACCCCGGCAGCGCGAGCATCAGCAGCGTCGCGGCACGGGCCCGGCGCAGCCCCAGCTCCACGTCGGCCTCCGGCTCCCGGCCGTCGGCGAGCAGCCACGCCTCCCGCCCCGCCCGGCTCAGCTCGTCGGGCAGCGCCAGCCGGGTGGCGTGCCGGATCACATCGTGGTTGGAGAGCACCCAGGTGGCCGAGGCACCGGCCGTACGGGCGTCGTGCAGCGCGCCGTCGATGGCGGTGTGCAGCGCGGGCGCGGACAGCGGGGTGTAGAGGAAGTCGAAGTTGAACGCCTGGCCCAGCTCGTCGGGGCCGGCGTACGGCGTGCGGCGGGAGTTGCGGACCCATGCCTCGGCCACGGCGATCCGCGGCGGGTCGTACTCGTTCATCACCTTGCGCCAGTCGCGGAAGATGCCGTGCACCTCATCGCGGTCCCACAGCGGGTGGCTGCCGTCCTCGGGCAGTTCGTCCGGGTCGTAGCCCCGTACGTCGCCTATGTCGCGCAGCGGTTCGGCCAGGTCCTTGGCCAGGCCGTGGGCCACGTCGACACGGAAGCCCGCCACCCCCCGGTCGGACCAGAAGCGCAGCGTGGTGAGGAAGTCGGCGCGCACCTCGGGGTGGTCCCAGTTCAGATCCGGCTGCTCGGGCGCGAACAGGTGCAGATACCACTGCCCGTCGGGCAGCCGGGTCCACGCCGGGCCGCCGAAGCAGGAGATCCAGTCGGTGGGCGGGAGCGAGCCGTCCGGCCCGCGCCCGTCGCGGAACACGTACCGGTCGCGGGCGGCGGAGCCGGGCGCCGAGCGCAGCGCCTCCTGGAACCACGCGTGGTCGCTGGAGGTGTGGTTGGGCACGATGTCGACCATGACCTTCAGCCCGAGCCGGTCCGCCTCGGCGACCATCCGGTCGAAGTCGTCCAGGGTGCCGAGGCGCGGGTCGACATCGCGGTAGTCGGCCACGTCGTAGCCGCCGTCGGCGAGCGCGGACGGATAGAACGGGCTCAGCCAGACGCAGTCCACGCCGAGGTCGGCGAGGTACGGCAGCCGGGAGGTGACACCGGGCAGATCGCCGATGCCGTCCGCGTTGGAGTCGGCGAAGCTGCGGGGGTAGATCTGGTAGAAGACGGCCTGCCGCCACCAGTTGGGGTCCGAGGGCTGAAGGGTCACGGGGTCCTCGCGGTGATGGGTTGTGTCAGAACGGGACCGCCGTCGTGGACGGCGGGTCCGCGAGCCAGGATGGGCTTCGGTGTCAACGCCTCGGTGTCGATGCCGCGCGTATGGTCCGCCGAGCATGCCACGGCGGACTCGGGACGGGGTAGGGCGCCGTTGGGCCGAGTCGCCGTGCGTCGGCGGCTCCCCGGCGCGTCATTCCGCCGAGGAGCACCGCCCCGCCGGCGAGCAGCGCCCGGGGCTCGTCCGGGTGAAAACCTGACCGTCCGGATCCCGTCGTACTCGCCGGTGAGCGGGCCGCCGAGCACAGGGGGTCGTACGACGCGGGCGGCGTGCGGGCCGAGTATCCACAGCACCGTGTACGCGCCGAGCGCCGGCATCATGGCGTGCGCCACCGGCCCGGTCGACGCGCGCACTGCCCGGCGCGGGGGCTTCTGTGACACGATCGAGTGAGGAAGGCCCTTTCCGCCGGGTATCGACCCCCTCGATACCTAGGCCGGCGGCGAGACAGGGAAGAGGGTGGCATTGAGCGCCATGGCACACGAACCGCTCACGCAGGACCACGACCACGTCCTGTTGGAGGGTTTCTTGGCCCTGGATACGCCGGAAGGCTTCCGGGCCGAGCTGATCGAGGGGGAAATCGTTGTGACACCGCCGCCGGACGGGGACCACGAGGATCACATCAACGTGATCCTCAAGCAGGTGATCAGGAAGTCCGCCGCGGACATGGACTTCTCCGGGAACAAGGGCCTCACCGTCCCGCGCGGCGGTCTCTGCGTGCGGAACCATGTGATCCCCGACGGTACCTTCGCCCCAACCGAGTTGGAGCTCTTCCGCGGCGCCGAACCCTGGATGCCCTGCGAGGGCGTGTCCATGGTCGCCGAGGTCACCTCGACCAAGCCGGACCGGGACCGCAAGGCCAAGCGCCACTGCTATGCGCGCGGTGGTATCCCCCTCTACCTTCTCGTCGACCGGGACAACAGCGATGTGACGCTCTTCAGCGACCCGGAGAACGGCGACTACCGTCAGCACGTCACGGTCCCCTTCGGTAAGCAGCCCGACCTGCCCGCTCCCTTCTCCTTCGCACTGGAGACGACCCGCTTCGTCTGAGCCGCCCCGCCCGCCGGGTATCATGGTCAACACGGCGGACGAGCCGGCCGGGCGGTCGCGTCGGGGTCCTCAAGGGCCCCGCCGAGGAACGTCCGGGCTCCACACGGCAAGGTGGTGGGTAACGCCCACCCGGGGTGACCCGCGGGACAGTGCCACAGAAAACAGACCGCCGGACGCCGCGAGGCGACCGGTAAGGGTGAAACGGTGGTGTAAGAGACCACCAGCGTCCGAGGTGACTCGGACGGCTCGGTAAACCCCACCTGGAGCAAGGTCAAGAGGAGCCGCCGCACGGCGGCTCTGCGCGGACGACCGAGGGCTGCCCGCCCGAGTCCGCGGGTAGACCGCACGAGACCGGCGGCAACGCCGGTCCTAGATGGATGGCCGCCTCCCCGAGGGCCGCGAGGCCCCCGGGAGACAGAACCCGGCGTACAGGCCGACTCGTCCGCCGCCCGGTCTCTGCCGAACTCACGGCCGGGACGCCGAAGCCAAGATGGCCGCCCCGGGCGGGAGTCGGCGGCCGCGGGTTCGTCCTGGCCGCACGGTTTCCTAGACTCACGGCATGAACAACTACACGTGCGCCCAGTGCGGCACCGTCGGTCTGGCAGAAGGTTTCATCGAGGATGCGGGCGAGCATTCGCGCGGGTACGCGCGCTGGATCGAAGGCGCGATGGAGCGGGGAATTTTCGGGGGCGCCAAGCGGATTGGCCGGACCCGGCGGCAGATAGTGGCCTACCGCTGCCCCGAGTGCGGGCGCCTCGAGTTGTTCGCCCGCGACGAGGGGTAGCCGGTTTCGGCGGACGCCCGGTGCGCCGACGTATGCCACCGCTCCATCCTCGACCTGGCCTGATGCGCGGCGTGAGGTGTTTCACGGAGGGGCGTGATGTGCCGAGGGGCTGGGTAAGCGCGCCGCGATCATCGCTTGAGATGCCGAGGCAATCGGTACACATAGGGCGAAACGCATTGCTGGAAAGGAGGCGACATGTCGTCGAAGCGACGTCGTAAGAAGAAGGCCCGTCGCAAGAACGGAGCCAACCACGGCCGCCGCCCCCAGTCCTGACCTGGGGCTTCTGCCGAGTGACAGCGACGGGCTCCCCGAGCGCGTGGCGCCACCGCGCCCCGGGCACGGGGAGCCCCGTCAGTCGGTCTACGAGGGGTTCGAGGCGTCCGGGCGGCCTCCGGCGCGCTCCCACTGGGCCTCGTCCCACTCGACGTATTCGATCTGGGCGCCACCGGGCAGCCTGGCGGTCAGGTTTCTGCCGGTGGGGACCTTCTGCGGGCCGCGTACGAGCTGGGCTCCGGCCCCGGTGAGACGCACCTGGCATTCGTCCAGGTCGTCCACGATCAGCGTGGCCGAGGTCGCCCGGTAGGGCTCCAGCGTCCCCTCGTCCCCCGCCACCACCAGAACCCGGCCCACGGTGGCCAGCTCCAGACCGTTCGGCATGGTGAAGCGGGTGGTGATCGGTTCACCGGTGACGGCGGTGAGCGGTGTCAGGGCCGCGTCCAGGTCGGTGGCGTAGACGCGCGCGTAGGTGCGGAGGATGCGCATGTTCAGCAGCAAGGTGTGATCGGCCGCGGTTATTCCGTCAGGGGCGGCGGGAGAGCAGTTCGAGCAGCGCGTCGGTGAATTCCTCGGTGGTGGCCGTGCCGCCCAGGTCGGGGGTGCGGACGGGGGTTTTCGCCAGGACGGTCGCGATGGCGTCGGTGACGTGGGTGGCCGCCTCGGGGTGGCCGAGGTGGTCGAGCATCATCGCGGCGGACCAGATCGCGCCGAGCGGATTGGCGATCCCGCGCCCGGCGATGTCGGGGGCGGAGCCGTGGACGGGCTCGAACATGGACGGGAAGTCGCGCTCGGGGTTGAGGTTGGCCGCGGGGGCGATGCCGATGCTGCCCGCGACCGCGGCGGCGAGGTCGCTGAGGATGTCCCCGAAGAGGTTCGAGGCCACCACGACGTCGAAGCGCCGCGGGTCGAGGACGAACTTGGCGGCGAGGGCGTCGATGTGCTCCTGGTCCCAGACCACCTCCGGGTGTGCGGCGGCGCGTTCGGCCACCAGCTCGTCCCAGAAGGGCATGGTGTGGACGATGCCGTTGGACTTGGTGGCCGAGGTGAGCCGGCCGCCGCGCCGCTCGGCGAGGGAGAAGGCGTAGTCCAGGACGCGGGTGACGCCCTTGCGGGTGAACACCGCTTCCTGGACCGCCATTTCCTCCGGCAGCCCGCGCCCGAGACGGCCGCCGATCTCGCCGTACTCGCCCTCGACGTTCTCCCGGACGACGACGAGGTCGACATCGCCGGGGCCCGCGTCGCGCAGCGGGCTGGGCACGCCCTCGAAGACGCGGATGGGGCGCAGATTGACGTACTGCTGGAAGCCCCGGCGGATGGGGATCAGCAGCCCCCACAGCGACACATGGTCCGGGACGCCGGGGTAGCCGACCGCGCCGAGCAGGATCGCGTCATGGCCGCGCAGCCGGTCGAGACCGTCGTCGGGCATCATCGCGCCGAGGTCGGCATAGCGCTCGCAGGACCAGTCGAACGTCTCGTAGCTGAAGCCGAGACCGTGCCGGGCGGCGACGGCGTCCAGGACGCGGCGGGCGGCCGGGATGACCTCGTTGCCGATGCCGTCGCCGGGGATCAGGGCGATGCGGTGGGTGGTGGCCGTGCGGCGGTTCGTCATGGAGGGGATTGCAGCAGGGGAGCGACTTCCGCGTCCAAGACGCAGTTCGCATGGGTCTTATAGGCCCGCCCTATGAGGTTCCTTGGGATTCCACGGCTGAGGTTCCTTGGGATCCCATGGCGGTGCCGACGAACGCCTCCGCCGCCGGTGTCAGCGGCGCCCGCCTGCTGACCAGGGCGATATGCAGACTGGTGCTCGGCTCCAGGTCCAGCACCAGGGCCCCCGCCCGCTCGGCGAGGCCGCGCCAGGCGTCGGCCACCACGGCCAGGCCGACGCCCCGCAGCACCAGCGGCAGGATCGACACCCGGTGCTCGGTCTCGACCACGACGGTCAGCTCGACGCCCCCGGCCACCAGATCGTCGACGTAACGGCGCATCCCCGTCCCCTTCTGGCCCACGATCAGCCGGTGTCCGGACAGCTCCTCATGGCGCACCGGCACCCCTGGGCGGAACGGCCCGTCCGGGGGTGTCAGCAGCACGAAGCGCTGCTCGGACAGCGGATAGGTGCGCACATCGCCCCGCGGTAGGGGGTCGGGGGAGGCCAGCAGCCCCAGCTCGCACACGCCGGTACGCACCATCTCCGTCACATCGCGCGGGGTGAACGCGGCCTGTACGCGTACGGACACCGCGGGGTGGGCGCGGGCGAAGCGGTCGATCAGCCCCGTCAGCGGCTCGACGGCCTGGGAGGGCGAGACCGCGATGTCCACGTGGCCGCCGCGCAGCCCGTGCACCGACTCCACGCTGGCCCGCGCGAGCTGGAGGCTGCGCACCGCCTCCCGCGCCGGTCCGATCAGCGCCGTGCCCGCGTCGGTGAGGACCGCCCGGCGGCCGATGCGGTGGAAGAGGTCGCTGCCCAGGTCGCGCTCGAGGGCGCGGATGGCCTGGGAGAGGGACGGCTGGGACAGATACAGCGCGGAGGCGGCCCGGTTGAACCCGCCGTGGTCCACCACGGCCAGGAAGTACTCCAGTTGCCGCACATCCACCGCGCCGCCTCCTCCCGCCACTTTCGCCGCCCGTACACGTCCATAGGCGTTGCTTATAAGCATTGTCGCCAAGGGGTCTTGGACGCGCACCGCGGGTGGCTGCTGGGATCGGACCATGAGCGAGCAGCTGCTGGGCGACTTCGACCGCCGTACCGTCCACGTCGAGGGGGTGGGAATCAACGTACGCACCGCCGGGGACGGGCCGCCGGTCCTGCTCCTGCACGGCTATCCGCAGACCCATATGATCTGGCACCACATCGCCCCGGCGCTGGCCGCCACCCACCGGGTGGTCCTGACCGATCTGCGCGGCTACGGCGACAGCGACAAGCCCGTGTCCGACGCCGAGCACACCCCGTACTCCAAGCGGGCCATGGCACGCGACCAGCTGCTGGTGATGCGGGAGCTGGGTTTCGACCGGTTCGCCGTGGTCGGCCACGACCGGGGCGGGCGGGTCGCCCACCGGATGGCCCTCGACCATCCGAGCGCGGTCGCCGCGCTCGCGGTCCTGGACATCGTGCCCACGCGGTACGTGTTCCAGCACGCCGACAAGGACTTCGGCCTCGGCTACTTCCACTGGTTCTTCCTGGCGGCGGGCCACGGCATCCCGGAGCACCTGATCGGCCAGGACCCCGCGTTCTGGATCCGCACCCGGATGGGGGCCCGCCACCGGGGCGGAACCCCGTTCGACGAGGCGGCCCAGGTCGAGTACATCCGCTGCTTCTCGGACCCCGCGGCCATCCACGCCAGCTGCGAGGACTACCGCGCCGCCGCCTCGATCGACCTGGTCCACGACGACGCGGACGCCGCCGCGGGCCGTCGCGTCACCGCACCGCTGCTGGCCCTGTGGGGCGCGCACGGTTTCGTCGGCCGCCACTACGACGTGCCGGAGGTCTGGCGCGGCTACGCGGACGATGTGCGCGGGCAGGCCCTGCCGTGCGACCACTACCTCCCCGAGGAGGCGCCGGACGAGACGCTGCGCCGGCTGCGGGCGTTCCTCGGGGAGCAGGGGAGTGGCTGACCGGGCACCAGGGGGCGCCTGACCTCAAGGTCACGGCGCCGCCTGGAGGTTCTGCTCCGGCGCGGCCGTCTCCTCGGCCGGGTCGGCGGCCCCGCGCGTCTCCCGCGCCAGTGCCACCGTGACCACGGTGAGCGCGCTCATCAGGGCGATGAAGACCACCACGCCCGTGACGCTGTGGTCGAACCAGAGCAGCAGGGCGGACGCGAGCATGGGCGCGAGGCCGCCGGTGAGCACGGTGCCGATGTTGTTGGCGATGCCGACCGCGCTGAACCGGACCGTGGTGTCGAAGAGTTCGGCGAAGAACGCGGGCTGGGAGCCGAGCACGGCGGACTGGCCGATGCCCAGGGTGAGGAAGAGCGCGAGCCAGATGGCCCAGGTGTGGCCGCCGTCGATCACCGTGAAGAACGGCCATGCGGCGGCCAGCAGCACCAGGGCCCCGCCGATCGAGACCGGGCGCCGCCCGACGCGGTCGGAGAGCGCGCCGAAGGCCGGCACCGTCACCAGTTTCACGGCCGCGACCAGCGAGATGCCGCTGAGGAGCGCGGCGGTGGGCAGCCCGCGGTCCTCGGCGTAGGTGACCGAGAAGGTGCCGAAGACGTAGTAGCCCGCGTTCTCGGCGGCGCCCGCGCCGATCACGATCAGCATCTCCTTGGGGTAGCGGCGCCAGGCGGCCACGCAGCGGCTCTCGGCGATCCGCTGCCGCAGCGGACGGCTGGGCTTCGCGACGGTGGAGCCCGGCTGCCGGGCCTCCCGCACCTGCTGGAACTCGGCGGTCTCCGGCAGCGAGCGGCGCACCCAGAGGCCGAAGAAGGTCAGCCCCGCGCTGAGCAGGAAGGGAATCCGCCAGCCCCAGCTGAGCAAGGCGTCCTCGGACAGCAGCCCGGTGGTGAGCGCGAAGGCGCCGGTGGACAGGAGGGTGCCGGTGCCGGTGCCGATCGCGGGCAGTGAGGTGAGCAGTCCGCGCCACTTCGGCGGTGCGTTCTCGAAGAGGATGATCAGCGCTCCGGTCTTCTCGCCGCCCGCGGCGAAGCCCTGGACGAAGCGCAGCAGCGTCAGCAGGACCGGCGCGGCGACGCCGATCTGCGCATGCGTCGGCAGCAGTCCGATGGCCGTGGTGGCGAGCCCCATCATCAGCAGGGTGGTGACCAGGACGCCCTTACGGCCCTGGGTGTCGCCCCGCTCCCCGAAGTAGGCGCCGCCCAGGGGCCGGGCGAGGAAACCGATGGCGAAGGTGCCGTAGGCGAGGACCGCGCCGACCAGTGGGTCGCTGTCCGGGAAGTAGATCTTGTTGAAGACGAGGGCGGCCGCGGTTCCGTAGAGGGCGAAGTCGTACCACTCCACCGTGGTGCCGAAGACGGCGGCGAGGGCGACCTTGGGCTGGAAGACCGGCCTTCTGGTGGCGGAACTGCCGGTGTGCGTCATTGGGAGACTCCCTTGTCACCGTGGATCGAGTACCACTGTGCGGTTCGCTTGTGCCGCTTGGTGGTTCGGTGATGTTATGGAGGCACACACCCCGTGGCAAGGGGTCACACCCCGATTCGCGCTGGAGGTCCTCCGTTGAGCACGCCCGCCCCCGCCGCCCCGCCACCCCTGCTCGACGGCATCCGGGTGCTGGATCTGACCAACGTCCTCGCCGGGCCGTTCGCCGGATATCAGCTGGCCCTGCACGGCGCCGACGTCCTGAAGGTCGAGATGCCGGGAGCCGGGGACCTGGCCCGCCAACTGGGCGCCGACCGGCAGCTGAGCGAGGATCTGCTGGGCGCGTCGTTCCTGGCCCAGAACGCCGGGAAGCGCTCGCTGACCCTGAACCTCAAGGAGGCGGAGGGGCGCGCGGCCCTGCTGCGCGCGGTGCGGGAGTCCGACGTCCTGCTCGAGAACTTCCGCCCCGGGGTGATGGACCGGCTGGGCGTCGGCCGCGAGGTCCTGATGCGGGAGAACCCGCGGCTGATCTACTGCGCGGTCTCCGGCTTCGGCCAGACCGGACCGCTGCGCGCCCGGCCCGCCTACGACCAGATCGTGCAGGGCCTCTCCGGGATGATGAGCGTGACCGGCACCCCCGAGGTCAGCCCGCTGCGGGCCGGTTTCCCGGTCGCCGACACCCTGGGCGGCATGGCCGCCGCCTTCGCCGTGGCGGCGGCCCTGGTGCGCCGGGAACGCACCGGACACGGCGCGTATCTGGACGTCTCGATGCTGGAGGCCGCGCTCACCGCGATGGGGTGGGTGACCTCCAACTACCTGATCACCGGCCGCCCGCCGCGGCCCATGGGCAACGAGAACTTCACCGCCGCGCCGTCGGGGACGTTCCGCACGGCGGACGGATACCTCAACATCGCGGCCAACCGCCAGCGGCAGTTCGCCACCCTGTGCCGGCTCATCGGCCGCCCGGAACTGCTGGACGACGAGCGGTTCGCGCATCCCGCGGACCGCAAGGCCCACCGCGAGGAGCTGCGCGCCGAGATCGAGAAGGGGCTCGCCGAGCGGACCGCGGGGGAGTGGGAGGAGATCCTCGCCGATGCCGGGGTACCGGCCGCGCGAGTGCTGTCCGTACCCGACGCGCTGGGCCTTGAGCAGCTCGCGGAGCGGGACTTCGTCCGCACGCTGCCGTTCCCGGACGGGCGGACGCGCGAACTGCGCGTGCTGGGCAGCCCGTTCCGGGTCGACGGCGAACCGGCGGCCGCGACCTCCCCACCACCGCTGCTGGGCCAGCACACCGACCAGGTCCTGGCCGAACTCGGCTACACCCCGAAGGAGATCGACGCGATGAAGGAGCGAGGCGCGATATGACCCACCGGTCCGCAGAGGTGCCGGAGTCCGCAGAGGCGCCGGAATCCGCAGAGGCGCCGGAATCCGCAGAGGTCCCGGAAGACGTCACCGACTGGTGGGCCACCGGCATCAGCCGCATCCGCCCCGGCGAGATCCTGCTGCGCGGCTACCCGGTCGAGCAGCTGATCGGCCAGGTGTCCTTCGCCGAGACCATCTGGCTGCTGCTGCGCGGCGAGTTGCCCACCCCGGCCCAGGGCCGACTGCTGGAGGCCGCGCTCGTCGCCGCCGTCGACCACGGGCCCCAGGCCCCGTCGATCGCCGCCGCCCGGATGGCGGCCACCTGCGGACTGGGGCTGAACAACGCGGTGGCCACCGGGGTGAACCTGCTGGGGGACGTCCACGGCGGGGCCGGTCAGCAGTGCATGGAGGTGCTGGCCGAGCTGGAGGCGGCCGTGGCCGAGGGGGCGGACCTCGACGACGCCGCGAAGAACCTGGTGGCGGAGTACCGGGCCACGGGCTCCCGCATCCCCGGATTCGGCCACCGCTTCCACCCCTACGACCCGCGCCGCACCCCGCTGCTCGACCTGGTGGGCGCGGCGGTGGCGGACGGCGAGGCGCCGGGCTGGGCGCTGCGCGCCGGGACGGCCCTGGAGCGGGCGCTGGCGGAGGGCCGCAGCCGACCCGTGCCGATGAACATCGACGGCGCCACCGCCATCGTCTACAGCGAACTCGGCTTTCCGCCCGAGCTCGGGCGCGGGCTGTTCGTGCTCTCCCGCAGCGTCGGCATCCTCTCCCACGCCTGGGAGGAGAAGTCCGGTGGCGCCAGGATCAAGGGCCCGCTGCCCCGGCGGCTGCTGCCCTCGTACGAGGGCCCGGCGCCCCGGGACCTCAACCGGCCGGAGAGCGGCGGGCACAGCACCGGGAGCGCCTGAACGCCGGCAGCGTCAGCGACGCCGGCAGCGTCAGCGACATCAGCGACATCAGCGACGCCGGCGACGTCAGCGACGTCAGCGACGCCGGCAACATCAGCGACGCCGGCGACGTCAGCCGCTCCCGCCGAGGAACCGCAGCTCCGACAGCCGCTTCGCCGCCTCGGCCAGCGCCGGGCGGAACGACTCCACGCGCTCCTCGGTGAAGCGGCTGGTGGGGCCGCCGAGGCCCACCGCGGCGACGACCTGCCCGGCCGCGTCCGTGACGGGGGCGGCCACGGCGGACACCCCGTCCTCGCGCTCACCGTGGCTGACCGCCCAGCCCCGCTCCGCGGCGAGGCGCGCCCGTTCGGCGAGGACGGAGGTGAAGCCGGGGCCGCGCCCGGCCGCCGCGGCCACCCGGCTCAGCGTCCGGGACGAGCCGCCGATGAGCAGGACGTGCCCGGAGGCACCGGCCCACAGCGGCATCTCCTCGCCGATGCGCACCACATGGCGCAGCTGCTGGGTGCCCTCGTGCTGGGCCACGCACACCCGGGAGCCCCCCTGGCGGATGTAGATCCGGGAGGATTCGCCACCCGACCGGACCGAGAGGACCCGCAGACACTCCACCGCCTCCGGGGGCAGCCGCCAGGCGTCCTGGGCGAGCGCCGCCCAGCGCAGCAGACCCGCGCCGGGGGTGAGCCGGCCGTCCCCCCGGCTCCACAGCAGCCCGCGCTGTTCGAGGGTGGCCACCAGCCGGACCACGGTGGACTTGGCCAGCCCGGTGGCGTCGGTCAACTCCCGTACGCTGCGGGAGCGGTGGGTCTCGTCGAACAGGGCGAGCAGATCCAGTGCGCGCAGAACACTCCGTACGCCCTCGCCGCCCTCTCCGGCCACCGTCCCCATCGCCGTCCTCCTCGCCGCACACCGCATAAGCCGCCCATCGGTGCGACGGTACCACCAGGCGGTCCGAGGCCCCGGAGTCGGCTACGCCGGTATGACGGTGACCAGGTCGGCGGGCATCCGGCCTCGGAGGTCATCCCACTCGCCCGCGCTGATATGGCGCTGCAGGGCCTCCAGAACGGTGTGGACCAGTTGTTCGGTGCCGCCCTGGACCGAGTACGGGAAGTCGTGCCGGATCCGCTGGAAGAACTCCTCGCTGTGCATCTTCACGGGCGTCTCCGCGGGTCTCCACCCCTCGTAGTAGACGCCGCGCACCAGCATCGGGAGCTGTGCGCCGAACTGGACGGCCTCGTCCACCGTCAGCCGGTCCCGCAGCTGGTGCAGCACCGCGCGCAGGGCGGCGTAGGACTGTTTACGGCGCTCCTTGGGCCAGCCGTACGCGTCCTCGATCTCCTTGAGGAGCCGGTTGGTCTTGTCCACGGTCGTGTCGAACGCGGGAAAGCCTGTCGCAACCATCGTGTTCGTCCTTTCGATGCCTCAGCGGCCTCCTGGGGCGCTGGAGTGGCGGCTGGGTGTCGGATCGCCGCTCGGGCGGGTGAGGCCGTCGGCGGTGTGGCCGAGGTGGTCATGGATGTGGTGGACGGCCATCGCCCCCTCGCCGGCCGCCGAGGTCACCCGCTTGACCGAACAGCGGTGCCCCCGGCCCTCCCAGACACCCGCCGCCGACAGGGTGCCGTGGTGCTCGGTGATCGCGACGGTGCCGCTGAGGACGACGAGGAAGTCCGTGCCCCGGCCGCCCTCGCGGATGATCGCCTCACCGGGCGCCACCGACCGGCGGGTGCCGCTCCCTCCGGTGCGGCGTCCGGGGAACGGTCCTCGCCCGGCATCAGGCCATGGCCTCGTGGGCGTAACACCACCGCCAGGTCTCGCCCGGTTCCATGGGCTCGACGATGGGGTGTTCCTCGGCGTACGCGTGGGCACGGGCGTGCTTGAGCGGCGAGGAGTCGCAGCACCCCACGTGTCCGCAGGTCAGGCAGAGCCGCAGATGGACCCAGGGGGACCCCAGGCGCAGGCACTCCTCGCACCCCTCGGGGCTGCGGGGGGTGACCTGGCGCACCATCGACAGGTGCGGATCGGGCTCGATGGCCATGGCGTTCACCCTTCCTCGTTTCCAGGATGAGCAGGGACGGGACGGCCCGCACCTCGAACCGCGGCGCGGTCCGGAGGGTGCGGCCGACGACGGGACGGCGCGGTCCGGAGGGCGCGGTCGATGGCGGGGCGGGACGGTCCGGTGCGGCCGATGGCGGGACGGGACGGTCCGGTGCGGCATCGCGCTCACGCGGCCTTCCCGAGTGCGGCGATCTCCGGGTGCCGTTCGTAGCTGACCACCAACTCGCCGTGCCGGCCGTCCACCTTGACGGTGGCGCCCTCCTCGACGTCGCCGCGCAGCAGGGCGCGCCCGATGAGGGTCTCCACCTCATGGGAGATGTAGCGGCGCAGCGGGCGGGCCCCGTACACCGGGTCATAGCCCTCGTGGGCGATCACCTCACGCCCGGCCGGGGTCAGCTCGACGGCGATCAGGCGCTCGGCCAGCCGCTTGCGCAACTCGTCGAACTGCAGCTCCACGATCCGCTCGATCTGCGGCTCGCCGAGCGGCTTGAACAGCACGATGTCATCGACCCGGTTGAGGAACTCGGGGCGGAAGTGGCCGCGCAGCTCGCTCATCACCAGGCCCCGGGCGTCCGGCTTGAGCTCGCCCGCGGAGGTGACGCCGTCGAGCAGGTGCAGCGAGCCGATGTTGGAGGTCATGATGATCACGGTGTTGCGGAAGTCCACCAGCCGCCCCTGGGCGTCGGTGATCCGGCCGTCGTCCAGGACCTGCAGCAGGGTGTTGAAGACATCGGTGTGCGCCTTCTCGATCTCGTCGAAGAGCACCACCGAGTACGGCTTGCGCCGCACCGCCTCGGTGAGCTGGCCGCCCTCCTCGTAGCCGACGTACCCCGGCGGGGCGCCGACCAGCCGGCTGACCGTGTGCCGCTCCTGGTACTCGCTCATGTCCAGGCGGATCATGTTCTCCTCGGTGTCGAAGAGCGCGGCGGCCAGCGTCTTGGCCAGCTCGGTCTTCCCGACGCCGGTGGGCCCGAGGAAGATGAACGAGCCGATCGGGCGGCGCGGGTCCCGGATGCCCGAGCGGGCCCGGATGATGGCGTCGGAGACCAGCTTGACCGCCTCGTCCTGGCCGATGACCCGCTCCTGGAGGATCTCGTCCAGCCGCAGCAGCTTCTCCCGCTCGCCCTCCTGGAGGCGGGAGACCGGGATCCCGGTCCAGGCGGAGACGATGTCGGCGATCTCCTCCTCGGTGACCACCTCGCGCAGCAGCCGGTGCGCGCCCTGCTTGGCGGCCAGTTGCTCCTCCTCGGCTGCCAGCTTGCGCTCCAGCTCCCGGAGCCTGCCGTAGCGCAGTTCGGCGGCGCGGTCGAGGTCGTAGGCGCGTTCGGCCTCCTCGGCCTCGCGGCGCATCTCCTCCAGCTCCCGGCGCAGGTCCTGTACCCGGCGGATGGACTGCCGCTCGGCCTCCCACTGGGCGTGCTTGGCGTCGGCCTCGGCGCGCAGATCGGCCAGCTCCCGGCGCAGCTCCTCCAGCCGCTGGCCGCTGGCCGGGTCGGTCTCCTTGGCGAGCGCGGCCTCCTCGATCTCCAGCCGGGTGACCCGGCGGGTGATCCCGTCCAGTTCGGCGGGCATGGAGTCGATCTCGGTACGCAGCCGGGCACATGCCTCGTCCACCAGGTCGATGGCCTTGTCCGGCAGGAACCGGTCGCTGATGTAGCGGTGGCTGAGGGTGGCGGCGGAGACCAGCGCGGTGTCCTGGATCTTGACGCCGTGGAAGACCTCGAGACGCTCGCGCAGGCCGCGCAGGATGGAGATGGTGTCCTCCACGGACGGCTCGTCCACCAGCACCATCTGGAAGCGGCGCTCCAGCGCGGCGTCCTTCTCGATGTGCTTGCGGTACTCGTCCAGGGTGGTCGCGCCGATCATGTGCAGTTCGCCGCGGGCCAGCATCGGCTTGAGCATGTTCCCGGCGTCCATGGCGCCCTCGGCCGCCCCCGCCCCGACCACGGTGTGCAGCTCGTCGACGAACAGCAGGATCCGCCCCTGGGCGGAGGTGACCTCGGTGAGCACGGCCTTGAGCCGCTCCTCGAACTCCCCGCGGTACTTCGCTCCGGCCACCAGCGAGCCCATGTCCAGGGCGAAGATGGTCTTGTCGCGCAGCCCCTCGGGGACGTCACCGCGGACGATGCGCTGGGCCAGTCCCTCCACGATGGCCGTCTTGCCGACGCCGGGGTCGCCGATGAGCACGGGGTTGTTCTTCGTCTTGCGGCTGAGGATCTGCGTCACCCGGCGGATCTCGGCGTCCCGGCCGATCACCGGGTCCAGCTTGCCCGAGCGGGCCTCCAGGACCAGGTCCCGGCCGTACTTCTCCAGCGCCTCGTACGCCATCTCGGGGTTGGCGGAGGTGACCCGCTGGCCGCCGCGCACCTGGGTGAGGGCGCCCAGGAACGCCTCCTTGGTGACGCCGTGCTCCTTGAGTACCCGCCCCGCCGCGGTGGCGGACCCCTCCTCGGTGAGCGCGAGCACCAGATGCTCCACCGAGACGTACTCGTCCTTCAGGCGTTTCGCCTCCCGCTCGGCGGTGTCCAGCAGCAGGGCCAGCCGCTGGGTGGCGAAGATCTGCCCCGGTGTGGCCCCGGGGCCGGTGACCCTGGGCTTGCGGGCCAGCTGCGCCTCCAGCATGGTGCGCACCGCCTCGGGGTCGGCGCCCAGCCGGCTGATCAGCCGGGGCGTCAGCCCGTCGGGCTGTTCGAGGAGGGCCAGCAGCAGATGCTCGCCGTCGATCTCGGTGTGGCCGTAACCCTGGGCCCTGGACTGGGCGTCATGGAGGGCTTCCTGGGACTTCTGGGTGAGGCGGTTCATGTCCATGGCGGTTCTTCACTCCTCGCGCCGCGGCGGCGCAGTGCGGCTTCGAGCCGGTTGATGCGGTCGAGCAGGTCGAGCACCAGACCGATGGAGGCGTAGTTGAGGCAGAGCCCGGTGTGCAGCCGTTCGACGCGGGCCAGCGCCGCCGGGGCGTCGAGGGCGAACACCAGCCGCCCGGCGGCGTCGCGCTCGGCGTCGATCAGGCCGAGGGCGACGAAGCGCCGGATCAGGTCGGGATGGAGTCCGGTGCGGCCGGCCACGGTCTCCAGGGAGAGCCTGCGCGCGGGCACCAGTTCGTAGTGGACGGATGCCACGGGCGGGTGGCGGGTGGCCGTGAAGGACCCGGGTACGTGAGTGCTCATCGCTCCCTCCGGGGGTCGAAGGAGGAGGTACGGCCCAGCTCCTCGAACAGCTCCCGTTCGCGGTCGCCGAGGCTGGGCGGCACCATGACGCGGATCTCGGCGTACAGATCGCCGTCGGGGCCGCGCGGGTCCGGCATGCCCTCGCCGCGCAGCCGCAGCCGGCGGCCGCCGGAGGAGCCGGGCGGGACGGTCACCTTGGCGGTGCCGCCGGGCGTGGGCACGGGGACGGTCGCGCCGAGCGCGGCCTCCCAGGGGGACACCGGCAGCGTCACATGGATATTCCGGCCGTCCAGCCGGAACCGCGGATGGGGCTGGATCCGCACCCGTAGGTACAGATCCCCGGCCGGTGCGTCACCGGTGCCCCGGCCGCCCTGCCCGGCCAGCCGGATGCGCTGCCCGTCGACGACGCCCGGCGGGACGTTCACCTCGAAGGCGCGCTGTCCCGTCGGCCCGGCCAGGGTGACGCCCCGGCGGCCGCCGTGGAAGGCGTCCTCGACGGTGAGCGGCAGCTCCGCCTCCTGGTCGGCCCCGGGGATGGTGACGCGGCCCGCGCCGCCCGCGCCCGGCCCCGCGCCGCCGCCGAAGAACGCGCCGAACAGGTCCTCGAAGTCCACCCCCTCGCCCTCGGCGTCCTCGCCGAAACCACGGGTGAACCGCACCCGGCCGCCGTCGCCGGCCGTCGTCCAGCCGCGGAAGCCACCGCCGCCGCCTGCGGCACCGGCCCCGACGCGCTCCTCCCAGTCCTCGGGGATCTTGCGGAAGTCCTCGCCGAACCGGTCGTAACGGGCCCGGGTCCTCGGGTCGGAGAGCACGCTGTAGGCGTCGTTCAGCTCCTTGAACCGCTCCTCGGCGTTCGGGTCCTTGTTCACATCGGGGTGGTGGCGGCGGGCCTGGGTGCGGAACGCCTGCTGGATCTCGTCCTGGCTCGCGCCCCGGGACACCCCCAGCACCTCGTAGTAGTCCCGTGCCATGGCCATCTCACTCCCGCTTCGCGACGGCCACGGCCACCGGCCGGAGCTGGCGGCCGGGCTCCCCGTAGCCGGGGCGCAGCACCTGGACCACGGTGCCCGGTTCGGCCTCGGGGTCCTCGACCACGCCGACCACCTCGTGCCGGGCCGGGTCGAACGGCACCCCCGTCTCGCCCTGCCGCTCGTAGCCGAGCCGGGCCAGGGCGGTCACGGCCTGGTCGTGGATGGCCTTGACACCCTCCACGATCGAGCCGGGGTCGGCCTCGGCGTGGGAGAGGGCCAGTTCGAGGTTGTCGACGACGGGCAGCAGCGCCATCGCCGTACGGGCCCGCTCGGCGGCCCGCTCCCGCTCCAGCTCCCTGGCGTGGCGCTTGCGCAGGTTCTCCAGGTCGGCCAGGGCGCGGCGCCAGCGGTCGTCGAGCTCGGCCAGCGCGGCGGCCTGCTCGGCGGCCCGCTCGTCGGCCCGTACGTCGGCCCGTACGTCGGTCTCACCGACGTCGGGGCCGCCGGCCGCGTCCGGGCCGAGGCCCTCGCCGCCCGCGCCGCGCGCCTCCGCGGCGCCCGGGGCGGGCAGGCCCTGCTCCTGCTCGGGCTCCGTCACGGCGCCCTCCGGCACCGGGTCGGGCTGCTGCGGTTGAGTGGGCTGCTGCGGTTGAGTGGACATGGCGGCCTCTCGGTGAGCCTCTGTCGGATGGGTCAGCCCTTGTCGAACTCGGCGTCGATCACGTCCTCGTCGCCCCCGCCACGCCCGGCCCCGGTGTCCTGGGCGCCGCCCGCCCCTGGCCCACCGGCCGGGCCGCCCGCGCCCGCACCGCCCGCGCCCGCACCGGCCGTCCCATGGGCGGCCAGGCCCGCGTAGACCTGCTGGAGCTCGGAGGCCAGCGGCCTGGTCCGGTCGGTCCCGGCCTCGTTCCTGACCGCCTGGCGGGCGTCGTTCACCAGCATCTCGGCGCGCGATCTCTCATGGGACGGCACCGCGTCGCCCAGTTCGGAGAGGCGCTTCTCGACCTGGTAGGCCCCGGTGTCCAGTTCGTTGCGCGCGTCCACGGCCTCGCGCAGCGCCTGGTCCTCGCCACGGTTGCGCTCGGCCTCCTGGACCATCCGCTCGACCTCGCCGCGTTCGAGGTTGCCGGTCTCGCTGATCTGGATGGACTGCTCCTTGCCGGTGTCCCGGTCGCGGGCGGTGACGTTGAGGATGCCATTGGCGTCGATATCGAAGGTCACCTCGACCTGCGGTTCGCCGCGCGGCGCCGGGCGGATGCCGGTCAGCTGGAAGCGGCCGAGCACCCGGTTGTCGGCGGCCCGCTCGCGCTCGCCCTGGAGGATCACGATGTCCACGGCCTGCTGGCCGTCCTCGGCCGTGGAGAAGGTCTCGGTGCGGCGCACCGGAATGGTGGTGTTCCGCTCGATGATCTTCGTCATCACACCGCCGCGGGTCTCGACGCCCAGCGACAGCGGGGTGACATCGAGCAGCAGGACGTCCTTGACCTCGCCCTTGAGCACCCCGGCCTGGATCGCGGCGCCCAGGGCCACCACCTCGTCCGGGTTGACGCTCATATTGGGCTCCTTGCCGCCGGTCAGCCGGCGGACCAGGGCCTGTACGGCGGGCATCCGGGTCGAGCCGCCGACCAGGATCACCTCGTCGATGTCGCTCTCGCCGACCTTGGCGTCGGCCATGGCCTGCTGCACCGGGCCCAGACAGCGCTCCACCAGATCGACGGTGATCTGCTCGAAGGTGGACCGCATCACGGTCTCGGTCAGATGTTTGGGACCGGAGGCGTCCGCGGTGATGAACGGCAGGTTGAGCTGGGTCTGGGTCACCGAGCTCAGCTCGGTCTTGGCCTTCTCCGCGGCCTCGAAGAGCCGCTGCAGCGCCTGCGGGTCCCGGCGCAGATCGATGCCGTTCTCCCGCTGGAAGGTGTCGGCGAGGTGGTCGACCAGCCGCCGGTCGAAGTCGTCGCCGCCCAGGTGGCTGTCGCCCGCGGTGGAGCGGACCTCCACCACCCCGTCCCCGACGTCGAGGATGGACACGTCGAAGGTGCCGCCGCCGAGGTCGAAGACGAGGACGGTCTCATGGCCCTTCTTGTCCAGGCCGTAGGCGAGGGCGGCCGCGGTCGGCTCGTTGATGATCCGCAGTACGGTCAGACCGGCGATCTCCCCGGCGTCCTTGGTGGCGCTGCGCTGGGCGTCGTTGAAGTACGCGGGCACCGTGATGACCGCCTCGGTCACCCGCTCGCCCAGCTGCTTCCCTGCGTCGTCGGCCAGTTTGCGCAGCACCTGGGCGCTGATCTCCTCCGGCGAGTACAGCTTCTCGCGCACCTTGAAGCGGGCGAGGCCGCTCTCGTCCGGGACGACGTCGTAGGCGACCGCCTTGGCCTCGGCGGGGACCTCGTCGTAGTGGCGGCCGATGAACCGCTTGGCCGAATAGATGGTGCCCTTGGGGTTGAGGATCGCCTGGCGCCGGGCCAGCTGCCCCACCAGCCGTTCACCGGTGTCGGTGAAGGCCACCACCGACGGTGTGGTGCGGCTTCCCTCGGAGTTCGGGACGACCGAGGACTCACCGCCTTCCCATGCGGCGATCACCGAGTTGGTGGTACCCAGGTCGATGCCGACTGCCTTGGCCATGGCAACTCCTTCCGGGGCGGCCGCGGGCCACATGCGTCGCCCGGTCGGCCGCGGAAGCGGATCGGTGAACGGGGCCTCTCCTTCAAGGGTGACAAATCGGACAGGAATCGGCCCTGTGTCCCGGGGTCGAATATCGATGGCCCGAATGCGCCCACGGGACGAGGCCCGTGGAGCCGGTCCCCTCAGCCTGTGGAGCCGGTCCCCTCAGCCCGTGGATACGCCCTTCAGCCCGTGGATACGCCCTGCTCGACCCAGATCGTCTTGCCGTCCGTGCTCTGCCGGGTGCCCCAGCGCGTCGCCATCTGGGCCACCAGCATCAGACCCCGGCCGCCCTCGTCGAAGACCCGGGCCCGCCGCATATGGGGTGCCGTGCTGCTGGTGGCGGAGACCTCGCAGATGAGGTCGCGGTCGCGGATCAGCCGTAGCCGGATGGGCGGGCGGCCGTAGCGGATCGCGTTGGTGACCAGTTCGCTGACGATCAGCTCGGTGGTGAAGAGCCACTCCACCGGGACCCGTGGGCCAGACACGGCCCGGCGCCCCCGTCGGTGTCCCCACCTGCGCCCCCGTCGGCGCCCCCACCGGTGTCCCCGGCGCTGTCCCGGGTGGTCGGCTCGGCGCGCAGCTCGGCCGCCGGCCGCCCCACGACCTCCTCGGCGCGGTAGCCCAGCAGCCGCCGCGCGCCCTCGCTCCACCCGGTCATCACGCCGTGGTCGTCGACCGTGGCGGTGGCCAGACCGAGGGCGCCGGGCGGGGGGTCCGGCCGGATTCGGGGGGCGGTGGGGTCGGGGGGCGTCATCGGACATCGTCTCGACGGTTCATGGATCTCGACGGTTCATGGAACTCGACGGGTTCATGGATCTCGACGGGTTCATGGGTGGGGCGGAAGCCACTCGATCATCAAAATCGTGGCGTCGTCGTTGAGGTCGCCGTGCCGGTGGGCGACGATCGTGTGGATGAGCAGCCGGAGCACCTCGGAGGCGTTCTGCCCGGCGGCCGTCGACCGGATGATGTGGTCGGCGAAGCGCTCCAGGCCGAACTGCTCGCCTTCCTCGTCGCGCGAGTCCACGACCCCGTCGGTGTAGAGCAGGACGCGGTCACCGGGCTCCAGCGTCGTCTCATAGATCCGGCGGGGCGCGTCCGACAGCCGCGCGGGCAGCCCCAGCGGCGGTTCGGGAGGCCGCTCCAGCTCCTTGCCCAGCAGCCGCTGGCGGCGGATGACCAGTGGCGTGGGGTGGCCGCAGTTGGACCAGCGCAGCGCCCCGCTGGGCATGTGCAGCTGGAGGAAGATGCCGGTGCAGAACTGGTCCGGAAGCCATTTGGCCAGCGCCTCGTCCACGGTGGTGACCAGGGCCGCCAGGTCGGCGCCGGTGCGCCGGGCGTTGCGGCTGCCCGCCATCGCCACCGAGGTGGTCAGCCCGGACGCCAGGTCGTGGCCCATCGCGTCGAGGATGGTGGCGTGCAGGACGTCCTCGGTGAACGAGTGGTCGAAGGCATCGCCTCCCAGCTCGTACGCGGGCTCCAGAACGGCCGTGGAGACCACCCGGCCGGTGCCGATGGAGCGGGGCGGGAGGAAGGCCCGCAGCATCTCGGTGGGCAACTCCATGGACCGGGTGCGGGTGCGCTGCGCGAAGGTGTCGAGGTAGGTCCGCTTGGACGTGGTGACCAGGGCGAGGAGCGAGGCCAGCATCCGGCAGCGCCAGAGCGTGAGCCCGTCCAGGGAGGCCATCCGCAGCCGCAGCACCCCCAGCCGCTCCGCGCCGTTCATCAGCGGCAGCCATACGGCCAGCCCGCCCGTGCCGTCCTCCTCGATGCGTACCGAGTCGGTGCGGTAGGCGAATCCGGCCAGGGAGTCGTCGAGCTCCAGGCGCGGCTCGCCCTCGTCGAGCGGCATCAGCAGCCGCTGCTGGAGGTCGATCAGGTAGACGACCGCGTGGCCCATGCCCATGGCCTCGGTGTAGTGGTCCAGGGCCACCGGGAGCTCTGCCGGTGATGCCTCGTGGGTGGCCCTGAGCAGTTCGTCCAGCAGCTGCTCAGCGGTCTCGGCCGAGGTCGACACGTTCGCGTCCACCATGCGGTCAACCTTACGGCGGCGGGCACGGCGACGCCCGGGGCATCACCGGGATCACGGGGGCGTGGGCACCGGCTCCCGGGGGACGGCGGCGGGCGTGCGCGGGGGTTCGCCGGGGGCCAGGGCCTCCGCCAGGGCCTCCCGCGCTACGGCCTGGCGTACGACGGTCTTCCGTACGGCGGCGGTCTCCGGCACGGCCACGGGGGCTTCGCGTACGGCGGTCTCGGGTACGGCGGGTTCGGGTACGGCGGGTTCGGGTACGGCGGTCTCGGGTACGGCGGTCTCTCGTACGACCACGGTGTCCCCGCGCACCCCCGCACCCACCCCCGACCGCGGAGCCCGGGAGAGCAGGACCACCCCGCGGGCGGCCGCCGCCGCGCCCGCGGCGGCCAGGGCCCAGCCGCCCGGACCGCCCCGGAACCGCTCGTCCAGCAGCACGATCCCGATGGCGGCCGCCGCCACCGGGTTGGCCAGGGTCAGGGTGGCCAGGGGCGCGCCGAGGCCGCTGCCGTAGGCGCTCTGGGACAGCAGCAGACCGCTCACCGCGAACGCCGCGACCAGCACGGCCACGACCGCGGTCCGCCAGGAGACCAGGGCCGCCCCGGGGGCGCGGGAGTCGGCGAGCGCGACCGTGAGGGTCTGGGTGAGCGCCGAGGCGACGCCGGAGGCGACCCCGGACGCGGTGGCGAACCGCAGCCCCCGGCCCGGCGTTCCGCGTCCCCCGCGCCCCGGCCGGACGCACAGCCCGATGAACGCCAGCACGACGCCCGCGAGCCCGACCGCCTCCGGCAGGCTCAGCGTCTCGCGCGGGGCCTCCCCGGCGGTGACCGGCAGCAGGGCGCCGAGGCCGAGCAGCGCCAGGACCACGCCCCGCCACTCGTCCCGGACCACCCGCCGCCCCGCGAGTCGCGCGCCCAGCGGGACGGCCGCCACCAGGGTCAGCGCGCCGAGCGGCTGGACCAGGGTGAGCGGTCCGTACCGCAGCGCGGCCACATGCAGCAGGGCACCGGTGGAGTTGAGGCCGACCGCTCCCCACCAGGCGCCGCGCAGCAGCAGCCGCGGCATGCGCTCCGGCCGGCGCCGGCCGCCCGCGGCCAGCCGCTCCTGGGCCACGGCCGCGGTCGCGTAGGCGACGGCCGAGGCGAGCGCGAGTGCGACGGCTATGACGGTCGGGTTCATCCCACCGTGCCTTCCTCTGGGCACTGTCTGCCTGCCGGCCAGCGGCGCTATCGGCACACAGACGTATCGATACGAGAGTGTACCGGTGCAGGGGCGTATCGGTACAAGCGCGTATCGGTACAAGCGCGTATCGGTACGCGGATGTGTCGGTACACTGCGTGGTCGGGGAGGGGAGCCGGAGTCCGGTGGACCGAGGAGGAGGACCCGATGGCGACGCAGAGCCCGGAGACGGACGCGCCGCAGCGCCGTTCCAAGATCACTCCCGAACGGGAGCAGGAGTTCTACCAGGCGGTCCTCGATCTGCTCCAGGAGGGCGGCTACGAGGCCCTCACCATCGAGGCGGTCGCCGCCCGCACCCGCGCCAGCCGCTCCACCCTCTACCGGCAGTGGTGCACCAAGCCCCAGCTCGTCGTCGCCGCGCTGCGCTCGTGCAAGCGCCCCTTCGCGCTGGAGGGCATCGACACCGGCTCCCTCGCGGGCGATCTGCGCGCCGTGGCGGAGGCCGTGGGCGAGGCGGGGGAGGTGTGCGGCGGTGACACCGCGCTGGTGTACGCCCTCGGGCACGCCGCGCTGCAGAACCCCGATCTGCTGCAGGCGCTGCGCGCCGCGCTGATCGAGCACGAGGTGAAGACGATCCAGGCGATGGTCCGCCGGGGCGTGGAGCGCGGCGAGGTGGCCGCGGACAACCCCGCCGTGGAGTTCGTCCCCACCCAGCTGATCGGCGCGATGCGAGTCCGCCATCTGCTCGAGGGGCGGGTCGCCGACCGCGCGTATCTGACGCGCTTCCTCGAGGCGTCGGTCTTCCCCGCGCTGGGGCTGGCGCCGTAAGGCCGTCGGCCGGGCTGCCCGGGCGTCAGATGATGGGTGGGCGGCCCAGCTTGGTCATGTGCCACACCGTGCGCCAGCGCATCGGACGGCGCCCCCCGCAGCCGGTGCGCAGCCCCTCCAGGAAGCCGCCCGCCCAGGCCCGCAGTCCGGTCAGGGAGCGGGTGCGGGCGAGCGTGAGCAGCGTCCAGGTGGCCAGATAGAGCGGCACCAGCGGCAGCGGCAGATGACGGCGGGCCAGCCAGACCCGGTTACGGGCGGTCATCCGGTAGTAGACGGCGTGCCGGGCGGGGGAGGTCCGGGGGTGCTGGAGCAGCAGTTCGGGGACGTAGACGACCTTCCAGCGCGCGTCGAGGGCCCGCCAGGCGAGGTCGGTCTCCTCATGGGTGAAGAAGAACTCGTCCGGCCAGCCGCCGATCTGCTCCAGCATCGCCATCGACAGGCCGTGGGCGCCGCCGAGGAAGGTGGTCACCTCGCCGCCGCGCATCGGGTCGGACGCGCGCAGCCGGGGCACGTGGCGGCGCTGGGTCTCGCCCGTCTCGTCGGCGATGCGGAAGCTCACGATGCCCAGGCGCGGGTCCTCGGCGTACAGATCGCGCACCCGGCGGAAGACATCGGCGTCCACCAGCAGCCCGTCGTCGTCGAGGTCGATCACCACGTCCACGTCGCCGAACTCGCGCAGCCGCCGCCAGGCGACGTTACGGCCGCCCGAGACCCCGAGGTTCTCGGCCAGCTCGACCGCGGTCACCTCGGCGGGCAACTCCGGGAGCGGGGAGCCGTTGCCGACGACCACGACGCGGGCCGGAGGCACGTCCTGTTTCGCGACCGACTCCAGCAGGGCGGCCACCTCTCTGGGCCGGTTGCCCATGGTCAGGATGGCGATACCCAGGCGTGGTTCGGGGGCGGCGGGCACGGTGGGACTCCAGAGTTCGGTTGCGATGCCCGCGATCGTAACCGTTCACTCAGAAGGGTACTTCCGTACGGCTGATGTTCATCAAGGACTGCCCTTGAACCAAGGGAACCCTAGGTTACCGCGCACGCCTGACCAGCGCCTATGACCAGGCACGACTGAGCCCCGCCCAGCGCAACGGGGGATGCGCATGGACGGGGCAGCCAGGTGTGTTACCGGGGCTGGTGACCCTTGGCTTGGATCTTCGCTCGCATCCTGGCCACAAGGTCAGCGTGTGCCCAGTCTTGCAACGCCTTGCCGCGTCCAGTCTTCTCTACGAGCTGCGCCCCCTTCACCCGCCCGGGACGCTTGCTCAGTCGGATCTCCTTCGCCACTGTCTTCCCCCTCTCAGATTTTCCCCGTGGCAGCGAGCGTGATGAGCGCGGAGCACGCCACGTAAACGGCCAGATGGAACGACGCGTCAGCCAGCCAGCGCACTGCCCGCCTCACCGCTGCGCCAACCGGTCACGTACGGCTTGAGCGCGGGGCACCCCTTCGGCGGTAAGCCGTTCGATTTCCCTGCGCAACCGCTGTTCTACGGCCAGATCACACCGGGCGCATTCACAAGGTGGCCACGCGTCCGACAAGAGGGGTTCCAGCTCGTCAGTGGCAGTGTCGTAGACCTTCGTCGGCTCGAAGGTCTGCCCGCTGTCCCGTGACACGCGAACGGTCATGCGACCACTTCCGGCCCTACTCATGCGGACGTCTCAGCGGCCGGTGTGGGGCTTACGGCACTCTCTTCTTTGTCCGGTACCGGCAGCCGCATTCCGCGTGACTCAGCGACCCTCAGAGCGTCGCTGAGGCATTCGGCCAGTCGGGTGCCGACATACCTCAGCTCTCCGTGCGATGCCTTCGTATCCTTAAGCACTTTAAGTGCGTACTCAAGGACGTCCGTCCCCATGCCGAGTTGTGCCGCTTCCATTTCGTCGGCGAGTTTGGATACGTATCCGCCGTCATCGGCCCCACTCAGCAAGCATGGCCTGCCGTCGTCCGTCGTCCAGGGGAGTAATCGGGGAACGTGCCCCGTCGAAATATCGGCAAGGTTCTGCCGTCGCCATCGGTCGCCTTCCGTCCTCTGCATGGTGCGGCCCCCTTTGCCGTCAGTCGGTAAAGGGGACCGTATGAGCCGACGGCCCATCAATCCATACGCAGAGCGGAGCAGTTCAAAAAAGCTGCGCGCCGAACTACCACGCTCCGCAGTAGCTAGCCAGTGATCCCAAGGTGAGTTGCCATGCTCCGCATCTCTTCCGTCAGCGTCCGCTTGCGGTTCTTGAGGATATCTTCCATCACGCGTCGTGCCATGGGCTGATGAGTGATCCACACGTCACCAGTTTCACGAAGGTTGACAAGCTCATCCATGGCGTCTTGGTGGGACCCCAGTAGGACGTGAGCGTGGGCAACGTCAAGCCGATGGCGACCCCAGTTGTTCGTGTTCAAGCGGCCGAAGTTTTTCACGGCCTTGGGGCTGAGTGGACCTTCGTCGGCCCGCCGCAGAACGCCACGCGCATCACCGGCAAGGGCTAGGTCCTCAACCGCCTTCGCCTCAGCGGTCACAGGGCCGAAGGCGCTCCAATGCGAAGGGAATTCGGCGTGTTCCCGTTCCAGCGCCCCCGCAGCAGTAGCCGCCATTCGTCGGGCCTGCTTTGCCTCATCCTGCCGGTTGTTTCTCCGGGCAGCAGCGGCAACCCTGAGCCACAGCTCACCCCACACAGCAAGCTGCGCGGGCGTCGCCTGGGACATGCGCGGTTCAATTTCCGCTGCCGTCTGTGCTGCAAGGTGTTCGCTCTCGTCAAACCGGTCTTGCCGGAGCAACAACCAGCACAGCCCTACAACTCCCGTTGCCGCCACCTGAGTTTGCCCTGTCTCGCGGGCAAGCCGGATGGCCTCAGCGAGTGCGTAATAGGCCATGTCGTATTGACGAACCTGCGTCAGGTACTTCCCCGTGAGTAACAGCGCATGAGCCCGCGCGATCATCGCGTGTTGCTGCTCTTCACCCTCAAGGGTGGACACGGCAGCCTCAGAGGAACGTAGCAAGTCGGGGAGCTTCTGCGCAACGGACGTGTACCGGTCGGCCTGGTAGAGCGCGTGGCCGTCCTGAACGCGCTGCCGGATGCCGGACGGCTCCTCAGCCTCACCAGGCTCCGACAAGGGCGCAGCGAGCCCAATAGGGGGCATGAGGGCGCGCCTCAGCTCAGCGAGGTAACGGCGGTTCGCTTTATCCTGCGGACCCAGTACGGACTTTGGCGACTCGGTGGCGAACAGTGCGGATGTGGAGGCTCCTAGCGCGCGTGCAAGAGCGTGCAGGGTCTCCATGGTGACGTGGCCACCTTGTTCAACTTTTCGAACGGTACTCAGCGAGAGATCAGCCGCTTCGGCCAGCCCCTCTTGGCTGAGCCCGGCCGTGCGGCGGAGTTTCCTGATGTTGTCGGCCAATCCTGCGGACATCGGCACTCACCTCACGCCTAGGGTAGCCCTCGCCGTAGCTGAGCAACGCTGAGTGGTCAACCCAGAAGATCATCTGGTCTGCCGTCAGGGTCCTCCCCAGGTAGCGGGTACGGGGCTACATGCCTTGCGATAAG
>NZ_JANIAA010000036.1 GCF_024505145.1 Streptomyces rugosispiralis
GGTAGTGGTTTGCCGCCGGTGCGGCTCGATGGTCGCCGCGTTTCCCCGTAGGGCTCCGTGGCAACTCGGTGAACAGTACACGACGCCCCGAGGTCCACCAAACCCATGGCCGGACCCCCCCGTCAGGGCGTACTGTCTATGGCATGACGAGCGCATGTGTTCACCCACGGTGGTGGGCCGCCTGACGGCGGCCGCCCCTTACACACATGCGCAACCACGGCCGCCGCTCCGGCGGCCGTTCGCGTTTCTCCCTCCCGCGAATCCCGGCCGACCGGGTCGGCGGCCCCGACACAGCGGGAGACGCGGAGCGATGACAGAGACGAAGACGGCGGGGCGCCGGATCTTCAGCGGGATCAAACCGAGCGGGCATCTGACCCTCGGGAACTACCTCGGGGCCGTACGCCGGTGGGTTCAGGAGGACCAGCACCGTGCCGACGCGCTGTTCTGCGTCGTCGATCTGCACGCGCTCACCGTGGAGCACGATCCGGCGCGGGTGCGGCGGCTGACCCGGCAGGCCGCCACGCTGCTGCTGGCCTCCGGGCTCGATCCCGAGCTCTGCACGCTGTTCGTGCAGAGCCATGTGGATGAGCACGCGCGGCTGTCCTATCTCATGGAGTGCACGGCCACCGACGGCGAGATGCGGCGGATGATCCAGTACAAGGAGAAGTCCGCGCGGGAGCGGGCCGGAGGGGGGAGCGTACGGCTGTCACTGCTCACCTATCCGGCGCTGATGGCGGCCGACATCCTCGTCTACGGAACGCATGAGGTGCCGGTCGGCGAGGACCAGACGCAGCATGTGGAGCTGGCCCGGGATCTGGCGCAGCGGTTCAACCAGCGGTACGGACCGGTCTTCACCGTGCCCCGGGCCACCAGTCCGCGGGTCTCGGCGCGGGTGATGGATCTGCAGGACCCGACCTCGAAGATGGGGAAGTCGCACGCGGAGACGGCGGGCATCGTCTATCTGCTCGACGAGCCGGATGTGGTGCGGAAGAAGATCATGCGGGCGGTCACGGACAGCGGTACCGAGGTGCGGTACGACCGGGCGGAGCAGCCGGGGGTGGCCAATCTGCTGGATGTGCTGGCGTCGTGCACCGATGGCAAGCCGGAGGTGCTGGCCGAGGAGTTCACCTCGTACGGGGCGCTGAAGGGGGCCACGGCGGAGGCGGTGCTGGAGGTACTGCGTCCGCTTCAGGCCCGGCACGCCGAGCTGTGCGCCGATCCGGCGTATGTGGACGGGGTGCTGCGGGCCGGGGCCGAGCGGGCGCGTGGGCTGGCCCGGCCCCGGGTGGACGAGGCGTATGCGGCGGTCGGGCTGCTGCCGTCCACCTGAGCGGAGCGGCTCTCCCTGAGCGGAGCGACCTCCGTCGGCTGGAGCGGCTCTCCGTCAGCTGTTGCCGGAGGCGAGCTCGCGGCTGCGGTCGCGGGCCGCCTCCAGCGCGGCGATCAGCGCGGCGCGCACCCCGTGGCTCTCCAGCTCGCGGATGGCGTTGATGGTGGTGCCCGCCGGGGAGGTCACCGCCTCGCGCAGCTTGACCGGGTGCTGATCGCTGTCGCGCAGCATCACCGCCGCGCCGATGGCGGCCTGGACGATCAGGTCATGGGCCTTGTCGCGGGGCAGGCCCAGCAGGATGCCCGCGTCGGTCATCGCCTCGACGAGGAAGTAGAAGTAGGCCGGGCCGGAGCCGGAGAGCGCGGTCGCGGCGTCCTGCTGGGACTCGGGGACGCGCAGCGTCTTGCCGACGCCGCCGAAGATCGCCTCGGTGTGGGCGAGGTGCTCCTCGGTGGCGTGGCTGCCCGCCGAGATGACGGACATGGCCTCGTCGACCAGCGCCGGGGTGTTGGTCATGACCCGGACGACCGGGGTGCCGGCGGCCAGGCGCGCCTCGAAGAAGGAGGTGGGGATGCCGGCCGCGCCGGAGACGACCAGCCGGTCGGCGGGGACGTGCGGGGCTAGCTCATCGAGCAGGGTGCCCATGTCCTGCGGTTTGACGGTGAGGATGAGGGTCTCGGCGGCCTTGGCGGCCTCGGCGTTGGAGACGGCCTCGACGCCGTAGCGCGACCGGAGCTCCTCGGCGCGCTCGGGACGGCGGGCCGTGACCAGCAGGTCGGACGGCGACCAGCCGCCCCGGATCATTCCGCTGAGAAGGGCTTCGCCGATCTTTCCCGTGCCGAGCACGGCGACCTTCTCCGTCATGGTGCGGCTCTCCTCATGCCTGTGCGGTTCATGCGTGTGCTGTGTAGATGTTCTCGGCCATCCTCGCACGGGCGGCGCATTCCGTATGGCCCTTATGAATTTCTTATTCATTGTTCGATGAATTAAATTTTGTGCGCCATCCGGCGTGCGGGTCGAGCCGCTTTGCGCCGGTGCCAACCGGGGCGCCCGGAACCAAGCGATCCTGTTCGATGACTCCGAGTTCACAAGTCGGTTACATATCGACTTGCAAATGGTCACAGTCTCATGGACACAATAGGGCTCGGTGTCTATACGTACGGGAAGGGGGCGATGGTGAGGACGTTCCGGCATACCGCTCACGCACTGGTAACGGCGGTTGCCGTGTTGCTTGCCCTCTTCATCGCGGCTGATTGCGCGTCCGCGCAGGTCATCCATCCCGAAACGGTCAGCGCCACCGCATCAGCCGATCCGCGGCCGACCACCGAATCGTTGGTATCCGCGCACGGCGACCACGGAACTGAAGATTGCAAGGGGCTCCGCGGAAGGGCCCCGCTCACCGCTCCCACACCGAGCGGCAAATACGGATGTGTGTGCGGTTGCGATGCCGGTGTTCCGGTGCCGCGTACCGCCATCTCCACCTCGGTCACCGGACGGCAAGCCGTTCCGGTGACGAGATCGGGCGAACTGCCCGTCATCCTCCAGATCTTCCGCTGCTGAGAGCTACACCGCCGTAGCCCGGCGGTCCGTCTCACGCACATCTCAACGCTTTTCACGCGTCTCGCAGCAAGCGATCTCAACCGCCAGCGACCGATTCCATCGATCCCACTGACGTAGCGCTATGCCGTGCCCCCGCCTGCCCATGAGCCGGTGACGGGGCGCACTGGAGGCAACCCTCATGCGAAATCTCCTTGACCGTTTCCGTGGTGCCGGAGGCACCTCTGGCTCATCCGGCGCCGGAACCTTCCGCGCCGACTTCACCGCTTCTCTCGTCGTATTCCTGGTGGCCGTCCCCCTGTGCGTGGGGGTGGCGGTCGCCTCCGGTGTGCCGGCCGAACTCGGCCTGATCACCGGCATCGTCGGCGGGCTGGTCACCGGCTTCCTGCCGGGCAGCAGCCTTCAGGTGTCCGGCCCGGCCGCCGGTCTGACCGTGCTGGTCTACGAGGCCGTGGAGCAATACGGCGTCGCCGCGCTCGGCGTCCTCGTCCTCATCTCCGGACTGCTCCAACTGGCCATGGGCGCGCTCGGCCTCGGCCGCTGGTTCCGGGCGATCTCCGTCGCCGTGGTGCAGGGCATGCTCGCGGGCATCGGCCTGGTGCTGATCGCCGGACAGCTGTACGCGCTCGCCGACGCCAAGGCGCCGAGCAGCGGGCTCGACAAGATCTTCAACATTCCCGGGCTCATCGGGGATGTGGCCGGTTCCGCGGACGCCCTGAAGGCGGTCGCCGTGGGCGTCGGGACGATCGCCGTCCTGGTGCTGTGGCCGCGCTTCCGCCAGGGCGCCAAGGCGCTGCCCGCGCCGCTGGCGGCCGTCGCGCTCGCCACGGGCGCGACCGCGATCTTCGACCTGCCGATCGCGCGGGTCGAGGTCAAGGGTCTGCTGGACGCCATCCAGCCGCCCGGCGGCAGTGAGTTCCAGGCCCTCGCCGAGGTGGGCGTCATCGGCACCGTGCTCGCGTTCACGCTGATCGCCTCCGCCGAGAGCCTGTTCAGCGCCGCGGCCGTGGACCGGCTGCACGACGGTCCGCGCACCGACTACAACAAGGAGCTGATGGCACAGGGCGCGGGCAACGCGGTGTGCGGTGTCCTCGGCGCGCTGCCGATGACCGCGGTGATCGTGCGGAGCGCGGCCAATGTGCAGGCCGGTGCGAAGACGAAGGCGTCGCGGGTGCTGCACGGTGCGTGGCTGCTGGTCTTCGCGGTGCTCTTCCCCTCGGCGCTGGGCGTCATCCCGGTGGCGACGCTCGCCGGTGTGCTGGTCTACTCCGGCTGGAAGCTGATCCCGACCAAGGATCTGGTGCCGCTGTGGAAGACCCACCGGGGTGAGGCGATCATCCTGATCGTCACCGCGGGCGCGATCGTGGTCACCAATATGTTCGAGGGTGTGATCATCGGTCTGCTGATGGCCGTGGCCAAGACCGCCTGGGAGACCTCGCATGTGCATGTCGAGGTCAGCGGGCGCGAGGACGACGACGGCTCCGACTCCGACTCCGACTCTGGGTCCGGCTCCGGCTCCGGCTCCGGCGACAAGCCCCTGCACGTCCGGGTGCGCGGCAACGCGACCTTCCTCCGGCTGCCCAAGCTGCTGGACGAGTTGGAGGGGCTGCCCCGTGAGCGCGAGGTGGAGCTCGACCTGACCGGGCTGCGCCATGTGGACCACGCCTGTGAGATGGCGCTGGCCACCTGGACCGAGCGGCACAACGCGGTGGTCAAGCGGGGCGCCGCCCTCGACGAGGAGCGGATCCCGGCGTAACCCGTGGATAGGCGTAACCCGTGGATAGGCGTAACCCGTAGATAGCGGAAGGCCCCCTTCCGGGGAAGGCCCCTTCCGTCGCCCGGCCCCCGGCACCGCACTCGCGGCGCCGGGGGCCGGCTGCGCTCCGGCCGGGCCCTGGGTCAGCCGCAGGGCACGGTGACGAAGCCGTCGCTGCCGGTCTTCACATACGCGTCGGAGACATACTGGCCCGGGGCGATGTTGTCCCAGATGTCCGAGGTGCCGTACGGCCCCGAGACCTTCTGGCCGTGCCGCTGGCAGCGGATGGGGACCCGGCTGTTGTACGGCAGCACCTTCACGAGCCGGTGGTTGGTGCCGGGCCCGCTGCGGACGTTCAGCTGGTAGCCGGGCGCGACCGGATAGGTGATCGCTCCGGCGGTGGTCCCCACCGTGTCCGCGACGGTGTCCGTGGCGTCGGTGGTGGCTACGGCGTCCGCGGTCTCTTCAATGGCCATGGCGGCCCCTCCCCCGTTGAACTTCTTTCCGAAGTTGTGCACATGTCGTGTGAAGTGACACGACATGCGGAGGCTAACAAGGCTCGCACGTGTCATCGACTAGGCTCGCCGAGTCGCGAAGGCGGCCGAATTCACGGGGGTGGGGCATGCCACCGGTGCACAGAGCCGGGACGGGCCCGGAAGCGGAGGATCCGGAGTACGCCGGGCAGTACCAGCTCGAGGCGCGCCTCGGATCCGGTGGCATGGGCGTGGTCCATCTGGCCCGTTCGCCCTCGGGGCGGCGGCTCGCGGTGAAGGTCGTCCATGCCGGTCTGGCCGAAGACCCCGAGTTCCGGGCGCGGTTCCGGCAGGAGGTGGCGGCCGCCCGGCGGGTCAGCGGCGCGTTCACGGCGCCCGTGGTGGATGCCGACCCGGAGGGGCCGAGGCCCTGGATGGCCACCCTCTACATCCCCGGTCCGACCCTCGCCGAACACGTCAAGCGGAGCGGCCCGTTGGCGCCGGACGAGACCGTGCGACTGGCGGCGGGGCTCGCCGAGGCGCTGCGGGACATCCATCGGGCGGGCGTGGTGCACCGCGATCTCAAGCCGAGCAATGTGCTGCTCGCGGCGGACGGCCCGAAGGTCATCGACTTCGGCATCTCCCGGCCGTCCGACAGCGAACTGCGCACCGAGACCGGGAAGTTGATCGGCACTCCGCCGTTCATGGCGCCGGAGCAGTTCCAGCGGCCGCGTGCGGTGGGCCCGGCGGCGGATGTGTTCGCGCTGGGGTCGGTGCTGGTGCACGCGGCCACCGGGCGGGGCCCGTTCGAGTCCGAGAGCCCGTACATCGTGGCGTACCAGGTGGTGCACGACGAGGCGGATCTGGCGGGGGTGCCGGATGAGCTGCTGCCGCTGGTCCAGCGGTGTCTGGCCAAGAACCCCGAGGACCGCCCCACGCCCGACGCGCTGATGACGGTCCTGCGCGCCGTGTGCGGACCCCGGTCGCCGGTGCCGCGCGGGCCCGTTCCGCTGGTGCCGCAGCAGCGGACGCCGGAGCCGCACTCGCTGCCGGGTATGCGCTGGGGGCAGGACGAGGGCGCCACGGATACGCATGTGAAGGCGGCCCCCCACGATGTGGATCCCGATCCCGCGACCCCCGGAACGGCGGAGCCCGATACGCATGTGAAGGCGGCTCCCGAGCCGGAACCGGCCGCGGACCGGCCCGAGTCGGTGACGAGCGAGCCCGGGGCGCGGCGCCGGGGGATCCGGCGGTGGGCCCTCTCCGGGCTCGCGGCCGTCGTACTGCTCGGCGCGGGCACGGTCGTCGCGCTGCGCCCGTTCGACGGCACGGACTCCTCCGGCGGCGGCCGCCCGCGGATCAGCGCGGCGACCGCCGAGGCGTGGCGCCCGTGGGCGACCGGGCCGGCCGGCGGAAAGGCCGTGGGCTCGGGGGCGCGGCCCGCGTTCTGCTCGTACGGAGCGGGCGCGCTGTACTGCGCCCGGCACGGTGTGGAGACCGCCCGGGTCGATCCGGACGACGGCCGCGTGGTCTGGTCGCGGCCGTCCGCGGCGGCACGCCCCGGTGACGGCGCGACGATCTCCGCTCCCGTGGTCGCGGGCGGTCTGGTGCGGACGGTGTCCCCGGACGGCGAGCGGCTGCGGGCGGTCGACCCCACGACCCACCGCGTCCGCTGGAGCCGCGAGGTGTCCCGCTACCAGGGCGGGGTCTACTCCGCGGGCGGCACCGTGCTGCTGGTCACGCCGGACGGCATGGTCACGTCGGTGAATGGGACGACGAACAAGGAGCGTTGGAGCCATCGGCTGCCCGGCCACGCCCGGCCCGTCTTCTTCTCGTACGGCGACGGCCGCACCGCGTACGCCGTGACCACCGCGGGCGACGGCTCGCACACGCTGGTCACGGCGGTGGACACGGTGCGCGGTACGACGCGCTGGCACGCCTCGCTCAGCGGCAACCTCACCCCGGCCGGAAGCGGCCCCGACGGCGTGCTGCTGCTGACCGAGACGGATACCCGGACCAGTACCACCGCCGTCGTGCGCTACGACCCGGAGCGGCGCGCGGCGCGGCGGGTCGCGCTGTCCACGCCGGTGTCCGCGCTCAGCGCCGTCACCAGCGGCGACCGGGTGTATGTGCTGGGCTCGGACGGCGGGTTGGTGGCCGTCGACACCGCGCGCGAGGGCTCGGCGCGGGCGCGGCTCTGGCGCGTGGAGACCTCGGTCTCCAACGCCTCGTCGCTGGTGGCGGCGGACGGCAGGGTGTACTTCTCGGCGGCGGACGGCCGGCTGCTGGCCGTGGACGCCCGGCGCGGCGAGGTGATCGGCGAGACCCGCTCGCGCGGGGGCGCGGCCGGTCGGGGCTTCCTGGCCACGATGCCCGCGCCCGTGGTGGCGGACGGCAAGGTGTTCGCGACGGCCCCGGACGGCACGCTCTTCGCCGTGGACGGGCGGAATCCGGCCGGTTGGTGAGCGGCGTCACGGGTCCCCGGCGCGAGCCGGGCCTAGAGTGACCGCCGGATCGTGGGTCGGTGGGAGAAGGCAGGAATGGCACTGCGCGCCGGGGACCCGGAGTCCATCGGAGGCTACGCACTCGAGCGGCGGCTCGGCCGTGGCGGGATGGGCACCGTATATCTGGCCCGGTCGCAGTCGGGGCGGCCGCTGGCGCTGAAGGTGGTGCATCAGCAGTTCGCCGACGACGACGAGTTCCGGGTGCGGTTCCGGCAGGAGGTCGCGGCCGCCCGGCGGGTCAGCGGCGCGTTCACCGCGGCCGTCGTGGACGCGGACCCCGATGCCGTCCTGCCGTGGATGGCGACCTCGTACGTCCCCGGCCGCACCCTCGCCGAGCAGGTCGCGGCGGACGGTCCGCTGCGCGGCGCCGAGCTGCGGCGGCTGGCGATCGGGCTGGTCGAGGCGCTACGGGACATCCACCGGGCGGGGGTGGTGCACCGGGATCTGAAACCGGCCAACATCGTGCTGTCCGACGACGGCCCCCGCGTCATCGACTTCGGCATCTCCCGGGCGGCCGACCACCAGACCCTGACCATGACGGGCCGGGTCATGGGCACGCCCCCGTTCATGTCGCCGGAGCAACTGCGCGATCCGCGCGAGGTCGGGCCGGAGTCCGATGTGTTCTCGCTGGCGACGGTGCTGGTGTACGCGGCGACCGGCCAGAGCCCGTTCGACGCGGACAGCCCGTATATGACCGCCTATCACGTGGTGTACGAGCCCCCGGCGCTGGACGCGGTGACCGGGCCGCTGCGTGCCGCGGTCGCGGACTGTCTGAGCAAGGACCCGCCCGCCCGCCCCGGTCTTGACGAGCTCCTGGAGCGGCTGGGGACGCTGCCCGAGGACGACGGTGACGGCGGTGAGGACAACGGCGATGACCGTGAGGACGACGGTGACAGCCGTAAGGACGACGGCGATGACCGTAACGACGCCGGTGACGGCCGTAACGACGCCGGTGACGGCCGTAAGGACGTCACGGACTCGGGTGGCGGCACCGGTGAGGGCGACGAAGGCGACGCCGCCACGCCGACCGAGGTCGGCCGTGCGCCGGGCCGTGCCCATCTGACGCGCCGCCCCTTGGTGTCCGCCGCGGCGGCCGCGGGCCTGGTCGCCGTGGCTGTGGGGGCGATCGTCTTGCTGCGGGCCGGATCCGGACCCGAGGGCGAGCCGGACGCCCGCCCCACCACCCGCGCGTCGGCGAACGGCTCGTTCCCGTCCGGCTGGCGCCCCTGGCAGCGCACCCTCGCCGGGCCCAACACCGACATCGTGACCAGCGCCAATGGCGCTCCGCGCTCGGTCAGCGGGCCGACCGGCCGCCGCTGTCTGCCCTCGGGCACCGATCTGTACTGCGGTGGTTCCGGGATCGCCCTGACCCGGCTGGATGTCCGGGGGCGGGTGGCCTGGCATCGGTCGGCGGAGCCGAGCGAGCTGATCGGAGTGGCCGACGGCCTCGTGCTGGGCACTGTGGAGAAGTCGGACGGCACGGCCCGGCTGGAGGGCTATCGCACCAGCGACGGTGAGCGGGTCTGGAAGACCGACATCGGCAGCGCGTACCAGGGGGCGGTGTTCCAGCGGGGGCGCCACCCGGCCGTGCTCACCCAGAGCTGGGACGACGAGACCTTCCAGGCGGTGGAGGTACGCACCGGCCGCACGCTCTGGTCGCGCCGGGTCGGCCACGGGCTGAGCTGCGGCCCGGAAGTGGTGTCCGGACGCCCCCTCGCCGACTGCGGTCCGGTGGAGGACCAGGGCGACCCGGCCGTTCCGAGCGGGCTCTACGCCCTCGCCCCCACCACGGGGGCGGCCCGGCGGATCGGCACGCTCTCCGCGGGCACCTCACTCGCCGAGCGCTCGGGCCGGCTCCTCTATCTGGAGCAGCGCGAGCACGCCACCGACGACTACACCGATCTGCTGTTCCTCGGCACGGACGGGGGACGGGAGCGCCGGGTGAAGCTGCCCGCGGGGCTCTCCGCCCGGCAGATCACGCCCACCCTGGTGGGCGACACGCTCTACTTCGTCCGGCAGAACGGCGAGGTCACCGCCGTCACGACGGCCGGAAAGCGGCTGTGGAGCAGGGCGACGCAGGTGGAGTGGCTGGGCCCGCCCGTGGTGTCCGGGCGCCGGAACGCCCTGTATCTGGCCACCGCCGCGGGCCGGGTGGTCGCCCTGGACCGCCGGGACGGCCGGATGCTGTGGCGGACCAAGCCGCGTACGGACCCCGGTGGCATCCCCGCCGAGCTGACGCTGAGCGGGGACGCCCTCACCACGGTCTACGGATACGACACCCTGGAGGCGTCCGGGATGGACGTCACCCGGGACGGCTGATGCCGCGCGAGGCCAGCCGGGACGGCTGACGCAACGCGACCGCACCCGGGACGGCCCACCCGCGACGTCAGCCCAGCCGGCTGATGTCGCGGACCGCGCCCTTGTCCGCGCTGGTGGCCATCGCCGCGTAGGCACGCAGCGCGGTGGACACCTTGCGCTCGCGGTCCTTCGGGGCGTAGACGCCGTCGAGCTCCTCGCGGCGGGCCGCCAGCTCCTCATCGCTCACCAGGAGGTCGATGGAGCGGCCGGGGATGTCGATGCGGATCCGGTCGCCGTCCCGGACCAGGGCGATGGTGCCGCCGGACGCCGCCTCCGGCGAGGCGTGGCCGATGGAGAGCCCCGAAGTGCCGCCGGAGAAGCGGCCGTCGGTGACCAGCGCGCACGCCTTGCCCAGGCCCCGGCCCTTGAGGAAGGAGGTCGGGTAGAGCATCTCCTGCATCCCGGGGCCGCCCTTGGGGCCCTCGTAGCGGATGACGACCACGTCGCCCTCCTTGACCTGCTTGCCCAGGATCCGCTCGACGGCCTCCTCCTGGGATTCGCAGACCACGGCCGGGCCCTCGAAGGTCCAGATGGACTCGTCCACGCCCGCGGTCTTCACCACGCAGCCGTCGACGGCCAGATTGCCCTTGAGGACGGCGAGTCCGCCGTCCTTGGAGTAGGCGTGCTCCATGTCGCGGATGCAGCCGCCGGCGGCGTCCGTGTCCAGCGAGTCCCAGCGCTCGGACTGTGAGAAGGCGGTGGCGGAGCGCTTGCAGCCGGGGGCCGCGTGCCACAGCTCGACGGCCTCGGCGGACGGCGAACCGCCGCGCACGTCCCAGGTCTTGAGCCAGTCGGCGAGCGAGGAGCTGTGCACGGAGTGGACGTCCTCGTTCAGCAGCCCGCCGCGGAACAGCTCGCCGAGGATCGCCGGGATGCCGCCCGCGCGGTGCACGTCCTCCATGTAGTACGTGCCGCCGGGGGCGACGTTCGGGGCGACCTTGGCCAGGCACGGCACCAGGCGGGAGACCTCGTCGATGTCCTTGAGGTCGTAGTCGAGACCGGCCTCCTGGGCGGCGGCCAGCAGATGCAGGATCGTGTTGGTCGAGCCGCCCATGGCGATGTCGAGCGCCATGGCGTTCTCGAAGGCGGCGCGGGAGCCGATGGAGCGCGGCAGAACCGTCTCGTCGTCCTGCTCGTAGTGGCGCTTGGTGATCTCCACGACCGTACGGCCCGCGGTCTCGTAGAGCGCCTTACGGGCGGTGTGGGTGGCCAGCACCGAACCGTTGCCCGGCAGGGAGAGGCCCATCGCCTCGGTCAGGCAGTTCATCGAGTTGGCGGTGAACATGCCGGAACAGGAGCCGCAGGTCGGACAGGCGTTGTTCTCGATGCGGAGGATGTCCTCGTCCGAGACGCTCTCGTCGACCGCGTCCGAGATCGCGTTGATCAGGTCCAGCTTGCGGACGGTGCCGTCGACGAGCGTCGCCCGGCCCGCCTCCATGGGGCCGCCGGAGACGAAGACGGTCGGGATGTTGAGCCGCATCGCGGCCATCAGCATCCCGGGGGTGATCTTGTCGCAGTTGGAGATGCAGATCAGCGCGTCGGCGCAGTGCGCCTCGACCATGTACTCCACGGAGTCGGCGATCAGGTCGCGGGAGGGGAGGCTGTAGAGCATCCCGCCGTGGCCCATGGCGATGCCGTCGTCCACGGCGATGGTGTTGAACTCGCGCGGAATGCCGCCCGCCGCGTGGATCGCCTCGCTGACGATCCGGCCCACCGGCTGGAGGTGGGTGTGGCCGGGCACGAACTCGGTGAAGCTGTTGGCGACGGCGACGATCGGCTTGCCGAAGTCCTCGCGCGCTACGCCGGAAGCCTGCATAAGGGCGCGGGCGCCCGCCATGTTGCGGCCGTGGGTGACGGTGCGAGACCTCAGCTCGGGCACGGTGCTCGGCTCCCTCGTGATACGTGCGTTCTGCGGATCGGATCGGAGTCTTCTGAGCCTACGCCTGTGTCCACGGATCCGGATGGTCCGTCCGGATCCAGAGACGGCCGGGTCACGGAGCGGAACGGACCGATCAGCGCTCGGTCAGATAGCGCTGGAGGGTGGGCCCCACCATGGCCACGATGTCGTCGGTCTCCGCCGAGGCGATCGGCTCCATCCGGATCACATAGCGCAGCATCGCGATCCCGATCAGATGCCCGGCCGCGAGCTGGGCCCGGAACTCGGGGTTCGGGACGTCCAGCTCAACCGCCATCCGCAGCAGCAACCGGCGCTCGATCATGCCGCGCAGCACCACGGCGGCGGTCTCGTTGGTCAGCGCCGAGCGCATCACGGCGAGCAGCGGCAGCCTGCTGACCGGGTTCTCCCAGATGCCGAACATATAGCGGGCCATCCGCTCGCCCGCGCCCTCCCGGCTGCCGTGCACCGCGTCCGGGACGCCCATGGCGGGGGCGAGGATCAGCTCGATGGCGGCCTCGAAGACCCGCTCCTTGGTGCCGAAGTAGTGGTGGACCAGTGCCGGGTCCACCTCCGCGGCCTTGGCGATGCCGCGGATCGAGGTCTTGTCGTAGCCGCGCTCGGCGAACTCGTTGCGCGCCGCGATCAGGATCCGGTCGCGGGCGGCGGGGCCGTCGGAGGCGCTCGTACGGGCCGGGCGGCCGCGCTTGCGCGGGGGTGTGGCGGACCCGGATGCGGCGGCGGTCATGAACCGGGCACCGCCCTGCTCCGCCGGGTGGTCGAGGTCGGCGAGGCGAGGTGCAGCCGGGTGAAGGCCAGGGCCTCCGCCAGATCCGCCTCGCGCTCGGTCGTGGACATGGCACGCCGGGTGTTGACCTCGACGACCACATTGCCGTCGAAATCGCCGACCGCGAGCCGTTCCAGCAGTTCGGCGCAGGGCTGGGTGCCGCGCCCCGGCACCAGGTGCTCGTCCTTGTTGGAGCCCTGGCCGTCGGCGAGGTGGAGATGGGCCAGCCGGTCGCCCATGCGGTCCACCATCTCCAGCGCGTCCGTGCGGGCGGTGGCCGTGTGCGACAGGTCGATCGTGAAGTGGCGGTAGTCGTCCTGGGTGACGTCCCAGCCCGGGGCGTACGCCAGCATCTCGCGGTCGCGATAGCGCCACGGGTACATGTTCTCGACCGCGAACCGCACATCGGTCTCGTCCGCCATCCGCCAGATTCCGCGGACGAACTCGCGGGCGTACGCCCGCTGCCATCGGAACGGCGGGTGGACCACGACGGTGGACGCGTCGAGCTTCTCGGCGGCCGCCCGCGCCCGCTGCAGCTTCACCCACGGGTCGGTCGACCAGACCCGCTGGGTGATCAGCAGACAGGGGGCGTGCACGGCGAGGATCGGCACCTGGTGGTAGTCCGAGAGCCGACGCAGGGCCTCGATGTCCTGGCTGACCGGATCGGTCCACACCATGACCTCGACGCCGTCGTAGCCCAGGCGTGCCGCGATCTCGAAGGCCGTCGCCGTCGACTCCGGATAGACCGAGGCTGTGGACAGCGCGACCTTCGCATCCGGGATGCGCACCACTGGCTCTGTCACGAGGGACAGCGTACGGCGGCTGCTCTCCGCAACCGAACCGCGGCGGCCTTCGCGGCTGAACGGCCGCCGCTTTCCGGCCCCGGTCACGTTCCGTGGTCAGGTGGGCAGATGGTCCAGGCGGCGGAGGATCACGCCCTCGCGCAGCGCCCAGGGGCAGATCTCCAGCTGGTCCACGCCGAACAGGTCCATCGCGGCCTCCGCCACCAGCGCCCCGGCCGTGAGCTGCCCGGCCCGGCCCTCGGAGACCCCGGGCAGCTCGGCCCGCTCCTGGGTGGACATAACCGCCAGCTTGGGCACCCACTCCTCCAGCGCCCGGCGGGTGAGCCGGCGCTCCACGTAGAGCCCCTCGGCGGAGCGCGCGGCGCCGGTGATCCTGGCCAGCTGCTTGAAGGTCTTGGAGGTGGCCACCACATGGTCCGGCGCCCCATGACGGCTGAAATCGCCGACACTCCGGGCGATCTCCGCCCGCACATGGCGCCGCAGGGCCCGTACGTCCGCCGGGTCGGGCGGATCGCCGGGCAGCCAGGACCCGGTCAGCCGGCCGGCCCCCAGTGGCAGCGAGACCGCCGCGTCGGGCTCCTCGTCCATGCCGTACGCGATCTCCAGCGAACCGCCGCCGATGTCCAGGACCAGCAGCTTCCCCGCGGACCAGCCGAACCAGCGGCGGGCGGCCAGGAAGGTGAGCCGCGCCTCGTCCGCGCCGCTGAGCACCTGGAGCCGGACGCCGGTCTCCTCGGCGACCCGGGCCAGGACCTCATCGGCGTTGGACGCCTCGCGGACGGCGGAGGTCGCGAACGGCAGCACGTCCTCGACGCCCTTGTCCTCGGCCGCCTCCAGCGCCTCCATGACCACCGCGATCAGACGGTCGACGCCGTCGGGGCCGATGCCCCCGTGCCCGTCGAGGAGTTCGGCCAGCCGCAGTTCGGCCTTGTGCGAATGCGCGGGGAGCGGGCGTGCGCCGGGATGGGCGTCCATCACGAGCAGATGAACCGTATTCGAACCCACGTCGAGGACACCGAGTCTCATGACGTGAACGCTACTGCTCCCACCTCGGTGTCATGCACAGGTCCTGCCACGTTCCGGCACCTCGGCCGCGCCGGGGACGTGCCCGGTCCCCACCTCCGGCTTTTCACCGAAGGCGCCTACGCTTGCACCGTGGCAAAGACGAAAAAGGCGAAGCAGGACAAACGCCGGAAGGCCGCCCTGGAGTGGGCGGCCGAGGAGCCGATGCCGTCCGGGGCGGAGGGCGCCGAGGACGCCCCCCGCGCCGAGGACGAGGTCGGCCTGGACTTCGCCCGCGCATGGGTCGAATTCCCCGATCCGGCCGACGACGAGCAGTTCTTCCGATGCGATCTGACCTGGCTGACCTCCCGGTGGACCTGCGTCTTCGGCCAGGGCTGCCAGGGCATCCAGGCGGGGCGGGCCGACGACGGCTGCTGCACGCTGGGCGCGCACTTCTCGGACGAGGACGACGAGGCGCGGGTCGGACGCCATATGGCCCGGCTGACCCCGGAGATCTGGCAGTTCCACGACGAGGGGCACGCCTCGGGGTGGGTGCAGGAGGACGAGGACGGCGAGCGGCAGACCCGGCGCCACAAGGGCTCGTGCATCTTCCAGAACCGGCCGGGCTTCCCGGGCGGCGGGGGCTGCGCGCTGCACATCCTGGCGCTGCGGGAGGGGCGCGAGCCGCTGGAGACCAAGCCGGATGTGTGCTGGCAGCTACCGGTGCGCCGGTCCTACGACTGGATCGACCGGCCGGACGACACCCGGGTGCTGCGGATCACCATCGGCGAGTACGACCGGCGCGGCTGGGGGCCGGGCGGCCACGATCTGCACTGGTGGTGCACCTCGGCCACCTCGGCGCACGGGGCCGGGGAGCCGGTGTTCCGGTCGTACCGGCCGGAGCTCACGGAGCTGATGGGCAAGGCCGGATACGCCCGGCTGGCCGAGCTGTGCGAGCGGCGCCTGGCGTCGTCGCTGCCGCTGCTGGCACCGCATCCGGCGGATCCTGCCGACCAGGCCGACTGACGCGGCTCCGGCAGCGCTCGTCTTCGACGCGTCCGGTCCGTTCGTCAGCGCTTCGCGGCGGGCGAACCGGACGGCGTGGGCGACGGGTCGCTCGGGGCCGGGGTCGGCTGGTCGGAGGGGTCCGTGGGGCTGGGCGTGGGCTCGGGGGACGCGCCCCGGCCCTCGATCAGCACCACCGCGCCCGCCGGGTCCACCGAAATCCGCGCGCTCCAGTGACCGGCCGGCTCCCGATCGTGGTCCACCGAGACCGTGATGGTCGTGGCATCGCCGGGCCGCAACACCCCGGCCGGGTGGTTCAGCTGGAGCCAGGGCGCCCCGGCGGAGGCCGACCAGTGCACCGGTGAGCCGCCGGACGCGGTGAGGGTGATGACCGTCACATCGCCCTCGGGGTGGGCCGTGACGGTGAGCCGCCCCGGCCCTGGCGCGGGCCGGGAGGGGCCGGAGCCGTCCCCGGGGCGGCCGCCGCCGGCCGGGGCGCCGTCCGGGCGGGACGCCTCACCGGCCTTGTGCCCCGGCCGCTCCACCACACCGTCCGCGTCGATCACCTCGACCGACACATCCGACCTCCCGCGGCCCGCCCTGGCGCTGTGCGAGCCGGAGCCGATCCGCGTGCCGGAACGGTCCTGCGCGCTGCCGGTCTGCTCGTACGAGCGCCGGGCGGGCCGGTCCTGACCGGCCGGGGCCTGGTCCACGCCGTCCGCGTCGGCGGCGGCCACCGAGTCCGTGTCGCGCTCGTCACCGGCGAGCGGGGCGCCCCGGTAGGCGGCCCACAGGGCGAGCACCGGGGCCGCCACGACTGTGGCGACCACCGTCGTGGTCAGCACGCGGCTGCGCATCCGGCTGCGGCGGGCGGCCCGGTCCTGGGGCTCCAGCGGAAAGCCGCGCCGGTCGAACCGGGGCCCGGCGGCCGCGCGGGCGGGCCGTCCGCCCAGCGCGCCCAGCAGCGCGGCGTGCACGGCGGCACGGGGGGCCTCCACCACCGGCAGCGCGGCGGGCGCGGCCGCCGTACCGGGCCAGGGCCCGTCGGCCGTGGCGCGCTCGGCCATCCGGCGGCACTCGCGGCAGTCGTCCACATGGCGCACCAGCTCGCGGCGGAGCGCGGCGGAGAGCAGCACCTGGGTGTCGCCCGCGAGCCGCGCGACCACCGGGCAGTGGCCGAGCTCGACGACGGCGAGCGCGGCGCGGGTCCGCTCCACCTCGCAGGCGGCGCTGGAGAGCAGCGCGCGGGTCTCCTCCTGGTCCTTGCCGAGCACGGCGGCCACCTCGGAGGGGCCCAGCCGGTGGCGCACCGCGAGCTCGAGCGCCTCGCGCTGCTCGGCGGAGGTCCCGGCCGCCTCCGGCCAGGCCAGCGCGGCCAGTTCGCGGCGGCGCTGGGCGGCGATGGGCTCGGGCAGCTCGGCCCCGGCGCCGTCGCCCGGGGTGTCCGTCCCCGTACGGCCGCGGCGCTCGGCCAGTGCGCGCAGACAGGCCCAGCGGGCGATCGCGTAGAGCCACGGGCGGGACAGCTCGCCCTCCGCGGTCGCCCGGCCCCGCCCCCGGCCGGTGCGGCGCTCGGCCACCGCCAGTACGTCGCCCACCGCGACCGCCGCGGCGTCGTGCTCGCACAGGGCCGACAGGCAGTACGTGAACAGGCCGTCCAGATACGGCTCGTAGCGTTCCGGAGGCCGCTGGGGGCGGGTGGTGGTGGAGCGGGGCGCACGGCGCCGCGCCCGCTGTGCGCCGGTGGTCTGTGTCGAGTGCTCGGACCTGCTGCTCATCACCCGGCGACGGTAGGCGGATGATGCAGACTTCCTCGCGCCACTTGCGCTGTTTTAACCCTTACGGGTGACCATCTCCCTCATAAGGGGACAGGTGTCCCCCTCCGGCGGCCGCAAACTGCTATGTGCCCGGCGCCGTTCGGCTCTGTCGGTGGCCGACGCTAGCGTTACGGCATGGCTGCCCGTAGCTCCTCCCGCTCATCCGCCAAGGACCGCCCCTCCTACCGCTGTACGGAGTGCGGCTGGACCACCGCCAAGTGGCTCGGCCGCTGCCCCGAGTGCCAGGCGTGGGGCACCGTCGAGGAGTACGGGGCGCCCGCGGTGCGCACCACCGCACCCGGCCGGGTCACCTCGGCCGCCCTGCCCATCGGCCAGGTCGACGGCCGTCAGGCCACCGCGCGGGGCACGGGCGTGGACGAGCTGGACCGGGTGCTCGGCGGCGGGCTGGTCCCGGGAGCGGTCGTGCTGCTCGCCGGGGAGCCCGGGGTCGGCAAGTCCACGCTGCTGCTGGACGTGGCGGCCAAGGCCGCCTCCGAGGAGCACCGCACGCTCTACATCACCGGTGAGGAGTCGGCGAGTCAGGTGCGGCTGCGCGCCGATCGCATCGGCGCGCTGAGCGACCATCTCTACCTCGCCGCCGAGACCGACCTCGCCGCGGTCCTCGGCCATCTCGACTCGGTCAAGCCCTCGCTGCTCGTCCTGGACTCGGTGCAGACCGTCGCCTCGCCCGAGATCGACGGCGCGCCGGGCGGGATGGCGCAGGTGCGCGAGGTGGCCGGGGCGCTGATCCGCGCGTCCAAGGAGCGCGGGATGTCCACGCTGCTGGTGGGCCATGTCACCAAGGACGGCGCCATCGCCGGGCCCCGGCTGCTGGAGCATCTGGTCGATGTCGTGCTGCAATTCGAGGGCGACCGGCACGCCCGGCTGCGGCTGGTCCGCGGGGTGAAGAACCGCTACGGGGCGACGGACGAGGTCGGCTGCTTCGAGCTGCACGACGAGGGCATCACCGGGCTCGCCGACCCCTCCGGGCTGTTCCTCACCCGCCGCGACGAGCCGGTGCCGGGCACCTGTCTGACGGTCACCCTGGAGGGCCGCCGGCCACTGGTGGCCGAGGTGCAGGCGCTCACCGTGGACTCCCAGATCCCCTCGCCGCGCCGCACCACCTCCGGTCTGGAGACCTCCCGGGTCTCGATGATGCTCGCGGTGCTTGAGCAGCGCGGCCGGATCAGCGCGCTGGGCAAGCGGGACATCTACAGCGCCACGGTGGGCGGGGTGAAGCTGTCCGAGCCCGCCGCCGACCTCGCCGTGGCGCTCGCGCTGGCCAGCGCCGCCAGTGACACCCCGCTGCCCAAGAACCTGGTGGCGATCGGCGAGGTGGGGCTCGCGGGCGAGGTCCGGCGGGTCACCGGGGTGCAGCGGCGGCTGGCGGAGGCCGCCCGGCTCGGCTTCACCCACGCCCTGGTGCCGGGCGACCCGGGCCGGATCCCGGACGGGATGCGGGTGCTTGAGGTGGCGGACATCGGGGACGCGCTGCGGATGCTGCCGCGGCGGCGGGAGCGGGGCGAGAAGGCGCGGGTGGAGGCGGACGACCGGAGCTGACATGGTGGGCGAGGCGTCACCGGAGCGGTGGCGGAGGCGTGGCCGAGTGCGCTGGTGAGGGCGTACGACGGGGGCCGGTGAGCCGGGTGGCGCACGGTTCAGGGGGAGCCCGGCGGGGAGCCCAGGGGGAGCCCAGACGGAGCCCAGGGGGAGCCCAGGGGGAACCCAGACGGAGCCCAGGGGGAACCCAGACGGAGCCCAGGGGGAGCCCAGGGGGAGCCGCACTCCGCTTCACGCCTACGGGCGTACGCCGGGAGACCCCACGGGAGGCCGGTGGCCGCCGGTAGACTTTGCCCTGGTCTCGCCCATACGTGGCCTCGCGCATCGGCATGGCAGGGCGACTCGTGGCACCGACAGACCTTGCGACGGAGGAGTGCAGTGGCAGCAGGCGACCGGGCATCGACACCCGGCAAGGCCGACGGTCTGATGCGTGCCTCCCTGAGCGCGGTCGCGCCCGGCACGGCGTTGCGCGACGGCCTCGAGCGCGTTCTCCGGGGAAACACCGGCGGGCTGATCGTGCTCGGCACCGACAAGACCGTCGAGTCGCTGTGCACCGGCGGCTTCGTCATCGACGTCGAGTTCACCGCGACCCGGCTGCGCGAGCTGTGCAAGCTGGACGGCGCGCTGGTGCTCGACAAGGACATCACCAAGATCGTGCGGGCCGGGGTGCAGCTGGTCCCGGACGCGGCGATCCCCACCGAGGAGACCGGCACCCGGCACCGCACCGCGCAGCGCGTGTCCATCCAGACCGGGTTCCCGGTGGTCTCGGTCAGCCAGTCGATGCGGCTGATCGCGCTGTATGTGGACGGTCAGCGGCGGGTCCTGGAGGACTCGGCGGCGATCCTCTCCCGCGCCAACCAGGCGCTGGCCACCCTCGAGCGGTACAAGCTCCGCCTCGACGAGGTGGCGGGCACGCTCTCCGCCCTGGAGATCGAGGACCTGGTCACCGTCCGGGATGTGAGCGCGGTCGCGCAGCGGCTGGAGATGGTCCGCCGTATCGCCACCGAGATCGCGGAGTACGTGGTCGAGCTGGGCACCGACGGCCGGCTGCTCTCCCTCCAGCTGGACGAGCTGATCGCGGGCGTGGAGCCCGAGCGCGAGCTGGTGGTCCGGGACTATGTGCCCGAGCCGACCGCCAAGCGCACCCGTACGGTGGCCGACGCGCTCGCCGAGCTGGACCGGCTGACCCACGCCGAGCTGCTCGAACTCCCCATCGTGGCCCGCGCGCTCGGGTACACCGGCTCGCCCGAGACCCTCGACTCCGCCGTCTCGCCGCGCGGCTTCCGGCTGCTGGCCAAGGTGCCGCGGCTGCCGGGCGCCATCATCGAGCGGCTGGTGGAGCACTTCGGGGGCCTGCAGAAGCTGTTGGCCGCGAGCGTGGACGATCTGCAGATGGTGGACGGGGTGGGCGAGGCTCGGGCGCGCTCGGTCCGCGAGGGGCTGTCGCGGCTGGCGGAGTCGTCCATCCTGGAGCGGTACGTCTAGGGGCGTGCGTCCGGCCGCCTCTTGACGCCTGCGGCGGGTTGTTCCCCTCCCCGCCCCTTCCCACAACTGGGGCTCCGCCCCAGACCCCGGCTGGGCGACCCGGATGGCTCGGGCGTCCACCCGGTCGTCCACCACACCGGCGTGCCGACCGCGATCAGCCCGCCGGTGCGGGTATTCACGGCGGCGACGCTCGGCGTCGCCCCCCGGGGTCCAGGGGCGGAGCCCCTACCACGCGGCGGAGCCGCATATCGACACCGCGGGAAGGGGCGAAGCCCCGGCCCGGGGCCCGAGGCAGAACCCCCGCCCGAGGCCCGAGGCAGAACCCCCGCCCGAGGCCCGAGGCAGAACCCCCGCCCGAGGCCCGAGGCGAAGCCCCCGCCCGAGGCCCGAGGCGAAGCCCCCGCCCGGGGTCTGGGGCGAAGCCCCCGCCCGGGGTCTGGGGCGAAGCCCCCGCCCGGGGTCTGGGGCGAAGCCCCAGTTTCGGGAAGGGGCGGGGAGGGGAACAGCCCGCCGCAGGCCCCCGGTCAGTCCTTCTCCAGGACGAACGACACCTTGGCCGTCCCGAGCCCGTCCACCTTCACCTCGACCAGGTACGTGCCCGGCTTGGCCGACGCGCTGCCCGACGGCGTGGCGCAGTGCTCGGCGCTGCGCTTGCGGTCCCACTCCACGGTGCGCTTGGTCTGGCCGGAGCCCTCCACCTCGACCAGCGCGGCGGCGCTGCCCTCGGGGCAGTCGTCGGAGGCCCAGACGTGGGCGTTGTGGGCGTCGGTGATGGTCAGCGAGGCCGCCGCGCGCCCGAAGTCGACCTTGCAGGGGCTCGACTTGGTGTTCTTCACGACGATCTCGAAGCTGGGCTTCTCGCCCGGCGCCCAGGTGTTCTTGACCTTGGAGTCCTTGACGCTGCGCACCGTCAGCTCCGCGTCGCCGGAGCGGCAGTCCCGCAGGCTCGACCCGGCGGGCAGGCCCTGCCCGGTCCCGGTGCCGAGGCCACCGCCCGCGCCGCCACCCGATGAGCCGCCCGCGCCACCCGCGCCGCCGGAGCCGCCGCCCGCGCCCCCGCCACCGCCGCCCGCACCCGAACCGCCGTCGTCCGAGCCGCCCCCGCTGCCGCCGCTGCCCCCGCCGCCGCCGGAGTCACCGGAGCCCGAGCCGCCGTCGTCCGACTCATCGCGCCCGCCCGGCCGTTCGCTGTTGACCGGCCCGGAGGAGGAGGGGCCCGGGGTGATCGTGCTCGCGGGTCCCCCGCCGCCCGCCCCCTTGCCCTCGTCACTTCCGCCACCGCCCGAACCACCCCAGCCGAAGGCCCAGATGACCACGAGAGCGATGGCGATGAGCAGGGCCAGCGCAACGGCCCTCCGCCGCCAGTAAATGGAGGAGGGAAGCGGCCCGATCGGATTGCGCAGAGATCCCACGCGGAAACTCTACGAGAGATCGGGAGCAGTACCGGCCAATAACCCCCGCTCCAAGCCCTACTTTTCTCATGATCCGACCGGATCCGGCACATGAGGGGTCCCACAGGCGTCCACAAGGCGCCCCGAGGTCACCCCAGGGGCACCGGAAGACCGCACCCGGGCGCGGCAAGCGGCCATCCGTTCCCGTACGGGCGCCGTATCGCACGATTTGGCAACGACTGGCGCGGCTCGACCCGAACGCCCGCGCCCTGGGCCCCGCGAGCCGTCCCGTCATGTCAGGATCGGATGCGATGACTGCCATTTCCGCTTCCGCCGTCCCGGCCGCCGCATCCTCCGACTCCGACGGAGCCGTTCTGCACCGGCCCGTCATCGACTGGTTCGACGCGCACGCGCGCGACCTCCCCTGGCGCCGCCCCGAGGCGGGCGCCTGGGGTGTGATGGTGAGCGAGTTCATGCTCCAGCAGACCCCGGTGAACCGGGTGCTGCCGGTGTACGAGCAGTGGCTCGCCCGCTGGCCGCGCCCGGCCGACCTGGCCGCGGAACCGCCCGGTGAGGCGGTCCGCGCCTGGGGCCGGCTCGGCTATCCGCGCCGGGCGCTGCGGCTGCACGGCGCCGCGGCCGCCATAAGGGAGCGGCACGGCGGTGACGTACCGCGCGACCACGCCCAGCTGCTGGCGCTGCCGGGGGTGGGTGAGTACACGGCGGCGGCCGTGGCCTCGTTCGCGTACGGCCAGCGCCATCCGGTCCTGGACACCAATGTCCGCCGGGTGTTCGCGCGAGCGGTCGGCGGTGCGCAGTACCCGCCGAACGCCACCACCGCCGCCGAGCGCAAGCTGGCCCGCACCCTGCTGCCCGAGGACGAGCCGACCGCGGCGCGCTGGGCGGCCGCCACGATGGAGCTGGGCGCGCTGGTCTGCACGGCCCGCACCCCGGACTGCGCCCGCTGCCCGATCGCCGCGCTGTGCGCCTGGCGGCAGGCCGGTTCGCCGGAGCACGACGGACCACCGCGGCGCGGCCAGACCTACGCCGGTACGGACCGCCAGGTGCGGGGCAAGCTGCTCGCGGTGTTGCGGGAGGCTGTGACACCGGTGCCGCAGACGACGCTGGACCAGGTGTGGGACGAGCCGGTGCAGCGGGCCCGCGCGCTCGACGGACTCGTCTCCGACGGACTGGTGGAGCCGCTCTCCGGCGGCCTCTACCGGCTGCCGCTGACCTGAGATCATCCCTCGTCACGGCCCTGTCTGTGACAGACCTGTGACACGCCCAGGACCCGGTTCTGACACTCAGTCGGGCCGGGTTCCGTTGTTACACAACCTATGGGTAGCTGTGCCTTTGCCGAGGCGTAGTTGCGTATGGCGCCGCAACAGCGCCTCCGTAGCGTCCTTCCCGTGCCGAGCGAGAAGCCGGACACATCAACGGCGGGGAAGACAGCGGGATGGAGGCTGCACACCATGAGCAGCAGCAATGTTCTGGACTTTGAGGAGTACGTGCGGAATCGGCAGGACGCGCTGCTGCGCAGCGCCCGCCGGCTGATCCCCGACCCGGTCGAGGCACAGGATCTCCTCCAGACCGCCTTGGTGCGCACCTACGGCCGCTGGGACGGCATAGCCGACAAGTCGCTCGCCGACGCCTACCTCCGGCGCGTGATGATCAACACCCGTACCGAGTGGTGGCGCGCCCGCAAGCTGGACGAGGTGCCCACCGAGCAGCTTCCGGAGGCGAGCGTCGACGACGGCACCGAGCAGCACGCCGACCGCGCCCTGCTGATGGACATCCTTTCGGTGCTCGCTCCCAAGCAGCGCAGTGTCGTGGTGCTGCGACACTGGGAGCAGATGACGACCGAAGAGACCGCGGAGGCGCTCGGAATGTCGACCGGAACGGTCAAGAGCACGCTGCACCGGGCGCTGGCCCGGCTGCGGCAGGAGCTGGAGAGCCGCGATCTGGACGCCCGCGCGCTCGGCCGTCAGGACGGGGACGCCAAGCCGGCCACCAACGTCCGGCAGCACACGGGTCGGGTCCGGCGCGCCCGCCAGGAGCGGGGGCAGGACCGGTGCGCGGCCTGACCAGGGCCTCTCCCAGCAGGACAGTCATGCTCACCGGCGGCGCGGTCGTGGGCCTCGCGGCCGCCGGCGGCTGGATGCTGGCCGGATGCGGTGACGCGAGCCAGGGGGTGCGCAAGGAGGGACCGGCGAGCACCGAGTGGGCCTCGGCCGCCGCGGACTCCGGTGCGTACGCGGGTGGCCGCGCCTCGGGCCGACCGTCACCGGCTGCCGGGAAGAAGGTCGACGTGATCAAGCTGGTCAAGGCGGATCCGCAGGTCAGCGACGATCTGAAGACAAGCCTCAAGCCCTGCCCCACGGCCAAGGAGCGCGAGACCAAGCAGGAGATCAAGGGCTATCCGGTGGACGTGACGTCCGGCCGGCTGACCGGCTCCGCCGATTCCGACCTGGTCATCAACGTCATGAGCTGCACCGACGGCTTCGGCATCGGCTCGTATGTGTACCGCAAGGTGGGCGATCGGTACGAGAACGTCTTCAGCGACGAGCAGCCGCCCGTCTACGCCGACGTCGCCAAGGACGAGCTGCGCGTGACGAAGCTCTCGTACACCTCCGGGGACTCGGTCTGTTGCCCTTCGAGCGAGACCGTGATCACCTACGGCTGGTCCGGGGCGGACCGCTCGTTCGCGGTGCGATCCCGCGAGCACAACGACTACAGCAAGAATGTGCCCAAGCAGGAGGCGACCCCGGTGCCCACCGCACGCGCCGACGACGGAACGGAAGGCTGAAGCGAGGCTGTGGCCGAGACCCATGTGCTCTTCGTCGAGGACGACGATGTGATCCGTGAAGCCACGCAGCTCGCCCTGGAGCGCGATGGCTTTCTCGTGACGGCCGCGCCCGACGGGCTGACCGGCTTGGAGCGCTTCCGGGCCGACCGCCCCGATATCGCGCTGCTCGATGTGATGGTTCCGGGCCTGGACGGGGTCTCCCTGTGCCGCCGGATCCGCGACGAGTCCACCGTTCCCGTGATCATGCTCTCCGCACGCGCCGACTCCATCGATGTGGTGCTCGGCCTCGAAGCCGGCGCCGACGACTATGTGACCAAGCCCTTCGACGGCGCGGTGCTGGTGGCCCGCATCCGGGCCGTGCTGCGCCGCTTCGGCCATGCCAGCGGCCCCGGCGGGCGGGGTGCGGAGCCCGTCCCCGAGGAGCCCGACGGCGGGGTGCTGCGCTTCGGCGATCTGGAGGTCGACCCCGAGGGCATGGAGGTCCGCAAGGGCGGCCATCAGGTGGCGCTCACCCCGACCGAGATGCGGCTGCTGCTGGAGTTCTCGGCCGCGCCCGGCACCGTGCTCTCCCGCGACCGGCTGCTGGAGCGGGTCTGGGAGTACGGCTGGGGCGGGGACACCCGGGTCGTGGACGTCCATGTGCAGCGGCTGCGCGGCAAGATAGGCCAGGACCGTATCGAGACGGTCCGTGGCTTCGGCTACAAGCTCAAGGGCTGAGCGGCATTGCGGAGGTTCGCACTGCGCACCGGCTTGCGGTGGAAGGTCAGCCTCGCCATCGCCGCGGTGAGCACGCTGGTCGCGGTGGTGCTGAGCCTCGTCGTCCACAACGCGGCCCGCGTCTCGATGCTCGATAACAGCCGCACCGTGATGGACGAGCGGGTGAAGGTAGCCCAGCGGTGGTACGAGCAGTCCCGGGTGCTGGGGTTCGGCGCCAAACTGGACGACCCCCGTCTGCCCGACCAGCTGAAGAAGGAGGCGTGGCGCGGTCAGCGCGCCACCTATCTGGAGGACTCCGGCACCGGCACCCCCGAGGTGTGGGCCTCGGTGCCGCTGCGGAACGGCAAGGTGCTGTCCGTCCACACCAAGTTCCAGGACCGGTTCGCCGTTCTCGACGACCTCGACCGGGTGCTGATCATCGGCTCGGCGGCGGTGGTGCTGGGCGGTATCGCGCTCGGTGTGCTCGTCGGCGATCAGCTCTCCCGGCGGCTGCGCAAGGCGGCCACCGCCGCCCGCAAGCTGGCCGAGGGCGACTCCGAGGTCCGGGTGCGCGAGTCGATCGGCGGCCGGGTGCGCGATGAGACCGACGATCTGGCCCGCGCGGTGGACGGTATGGCCGAGGCTCTGCAGCAGCGGCTGGAGGCCGAGCGCCGGGTCACCGCCGATATCGCCCACGAGCTGCGCACCCCGGTCACCGGGCTGCTCACGGCCGCCGAACTGCTGCCGCCGGGCCGCCCCACCGAGCTGGTACGGGACCGGGCGCAGGCGATGCGCACCCTGGTCGAGGACGTCCTGGAGGTCGCGCGGCTGGACGGCTTCGCGGAGCGCGCGGAGCTCCAGGAGATAGCCGTGGCCGAGTTCATCACCCGCCGGGTGCGGGCGGTGGCCCCCGACGCGGCGGTCACCGTGGTGCGCGACGCCCATGTCTCCACCGACCCCCGGCGGCTGGAGCGGATCATGGGCAATCTGCTCGCCAACGCCGCCCGGCACGGCAAACCGCCCTTCGAGGTCATCGTCGAAGGGCGGATACTGCGCGTCCGCGACCACGGCCCCGGCTTCCCGGAGGAGCTGCTGAAGGACGGGCCGAGCCGGTTCCGCACCGGCAGCAAGGACCGCGCGGGCACCGGGCACGGCCTGGGGCTGACCATAGCCGCGGGCCAGGCGCGGGTGCTGGGCGCCCGGCTGACGTTCCGCAACGCCGATCCGCTGATGGACAGCGGCGAGGAGGCGGACGGGGAGTGCCGGGGCGCGGTCGCCGTGCTCTGGCTGCCGGAGTCCGCGCCCACCAACACCGGCAGCTTCCCGATCATCGAGGTGCCGGACTGAGCGGTCGGCTCGAGGTGCTGAGCTCGGCTCGGAGTCTCGGAGTACGGAGCGCTCGGCCCGCGGCGCTCGGCCCGCGGCGCTCGGCCCGCGGCGCTCGGCCCGCGGCACCCGGCCCGCGGCACCCGGCCCGCGGCGCTCAGCTCGAGGCGCAGCCGTCCCAGGGCTTGCTGAAGTCCATCTCCTCGCGGGGCTGGGTGAACGAGAACCAGTTGCCGGAGTCGTCGCGGAAGAGCGCCTCGGTGCCGTACGGCCGCTCCTGGGGCTCCTGGACGAACTCCACGCCCTTCGCCTTGAGCGCCTCGTAGTCCCCGTGAATGTCATCCGTGGTGAACACCCCGGCGCCGAGCACACCCTTGGCGACCAGCGTCCGCAGGGCCTCGGCGGACTCCGGGTCGAGCCCGGGTGAGCTGGGCACCATCAGGGTCAGCTGGACATCCGGCTGGCCCTTGGCGCCGACCGTCAGCCAGCGCATACCGCCGCCCTCGCCGTCCCCGCCGATGCTCATATCGGTGCGGACCTCGAAGCCCAGCTTCTCGGTGTAGAACGCCTTGGCCCGGTCCTGGTCGAGGACCCAGACGGTGACGATGGACATCCCCTTGATCATTGCTGCCTCCGGAGGTACGGGGTGAGGTACGGGGTGGGCGTGGGCCGCGCGCGTCGGCGCGACGTGGCCACGGTAGGCAGCGGCGGATTCATTCCGCTTCTTGAGAATTGCGGTCCTTGGAGCCATGGGCGCTGGCGTCCCGCCCGCCGTACCACAGCATCGCGTAACACCCCGGGATGACCGCCGCGGCCCGGCCCACGTGCAGGTCCCGGTAGGCGCTGGGGGTGAGCCCGGTCTGCTTCTTGAAGCTCGTGGAGAAGGTGCCGAGGCTGCTGAAGCCGACGAGCGAGCAGATCTCGGTGACCGAGAGATTGGCCGAGCGCAGCAGCTCCTCGGCCCGCTCGATGCGGCGCCGGGTCAGGTACTGGCCGGGCGTGGATCCGTAGGCGCCCTTGAAGGCGCGGATGAAGTGATAGCGCGAATAGCCGGCGTGCGCGGCGACCGCGTCCAGGTCGAGCGGCTCGGCCCAGTCGCGGTCCATCACGTCCTTCGCGAGGCGCAGCCGGCGCAGATGCGCCAGCCGCGCCTCGTCCGGCGAGGTCACCATGGGCCCGATGCTGTCATGCCCCACCGACAGCGGCCCCTGACGGCGGCCCCGCTCCCCCCTGGACCGTTGGTCAGACGGTCTCGGCGATCGGCGCCGTCTCGGCCGCCGGGGTCCCGTCACCGTCGGCCGGCTTGGCGGCGGCCCCGCGCAGCGGGACCTCCTTGACGAACCAGGCGGCGACGGCACCGACGATGCTGATCAGCGCGCCCCACAGGAACACCTGGTGGGCACCGCTGGCCACCGCGTGGGTGTACGCGTCCCGGATTTGCGGCGGCAGCAGCTTGAGGCTGGCCGGGTCGAGCTGGGCGCTCCCGGAGGTGATGGCCGCGGCCTTACCGCCGCCACGCTCGGTCATGGTGTCCCGCACCTGGTTGGTGAACAGGGCACCGAGGATGGCGACACCGAAGGAGCCGCCCAGGGTGCGGAAGAGGGTGGCGGAGGAGCTGCCGACGCCCATGTCCTTCATCTCGACGCTGTTCTGCGCCACCAGCATGGTCGTCTGCATCAGGCAGCCCATGCCCATGCCGAGCACCGCCATGTAGAGACCGGAGGTGAAGCGGGTGGTCTCGGTGTCCATCGTGGACAGCAGGAACATCCCGACGGTGATCAGGAGACCGCCGACGATCGGGAAGATCTTGTACTTGCCGGTCTGGGTGGTGACCCGGCCCGCGACCAGCGAGACGACCAGCATGCCCAGCAGCATCGGGAGCAGCAGCAGCCCGGAGTTGGTGGCCGTGGCGCCCTGGACGGTCTGCTGGTAGAGCGGCAGGAAGGTGGTCGAGCCGAACATCACGAAACCGGTGAGGAAGCCGATCGCGGTGACCAGCGAGAAGTTGGGGTTCCGGAAGATGTGCAGCGGCAGGACGGGCTCGGCGACCCGCGTCTCGACGTACAGGAACGCGACGAGCGAGAGGACACCGAGCACCCCGAGCCCGATGATCTGGCCCGACCCCCAGGCGTACTCGTTGCCGCCCCAGGTGGTGATCAGCACGAGCGCGGTGATGCCCACGGTCAGCAGGGCCGCGCCGGTGTAGTCGATCCGTCCCTCGGAGCGCTTCTTCGGCAGGTGGAGCACCGCGGTGATCGCCGCGAGGGCGATGGCACCGAGCGGGAGGTTGATGTAGAAGATCCAGCGCCAGCCGAGGTGGTCGGTCAGCGTGCCGCCGACCAGCGGGCCACCGATCATGGCCACGGCCATCACACCGGCCATGATGCCCTGGTAGCGGCCGCGCTCCCGGGGCGGCACCAGGTCACCGATGATCGCCATCACGCCGACCATCAGACCGCCCGCGCCCAGGCCCTGGATGGCCCGGAAGCCGATCAGCTCACCCATGCTCTGCGCCATACCGGACAGCGCCGAACCACCGAGGAAGATCACGATGGAGGTGAGGAAGACGCCCTTACGGCCGTACATGTCGCCGAGCTTGCCCCAGATGGGGGTCGAGGCGGCGGTGGCCAGGGTGTACGCGGTCACTACCCAGGAGAGGTGGTCGAGGCCACCGAGCTCGCCGACGATGGTCGGCATCGCGGTGCCCACGATCATGTTGTCGAGCATCGCGAGGAGCATCGCGATCATCAGCGCGAATATCACCACACTGGTGCTGCGCTGCTTGGGCTCGGCCTTGGCCGGGGGCCGCTGGGCCTCCCGGGCGGCCTGAGCCAGTTCCGAAGCGGATGGCGCTTCGTCGTCTGATTGTTTACGGACCATGTTCTCCGTCTCCCCCTGGATGATGAGAGCCCTGACGCCCACTTACTTGCCGCCCGGCTAGTTCAGTACAGTAGAGAAGGTAAGGCGCCAACTAGCCGGGCGTCAAGTAAGTTACGTTCGGCCTGCCGACGGCAGCCACACCAGCACAGGAGAGCACCATGGGCAGCACACCGCGGCGGGGCGACACCCGTCAGCGCATCCAGGACGTCGCCCTGGAACTCTTCGCCGAGCACGGTTACGAGAAGACGTCACTGCGCGAGATCGCCGAGCAGCTCGAGGTCACCAAGGCGGCCCTCTACTACCACTTCAAGACCAAGGAGGACATCGTCCTCAGCCTGTTCCAGGACCTGGGCCGGCCGATGGACGAGCTGATCGCCTGGGGCGAGCAGCAGCCGCGTACCCTGGAGACCAAGCAGGAACTGCTGCGCCGCTACAGCGCGGCCATGGACATCGGCGAGCCGCTGATGCGCTTCGTGCAGGAGAACCAGGCGACGGTGCGCGAGCTGAGCATCGGCCAGATCTTCAAGAACCGGATGCTCGCGATGTCCGCCCTGATCCGGGACCCCGAGGCGCCCATGGTCGACCAGGTCCGAAGCGTCACCGCACTGTTCTGCATGCATGCGCGGATGTTCGCGCTGCAGACGGTCGAGGGCGACCCCGAGGACAAGCGCGAGGCTGTCCTGGAAGTCGCCCTCGATCTGCTGACGCAGGCGCATGCGTCGTCATCGACCCACGGATGACGACGCATGACGCGTCAGCGGTGAGCGTCAGACGTTGACGCGGAAACGTTGACGCCTCAGACCTTGATGCCTCAGACCTTGACGCCGTGGTCGCGGAGGAACTTGAGCGGCTCGACGGCGGAGCCGTAGTTCGGCGTCGTACGGATCTCGAAGTGCAGGTGGGGGCCGGTCGAGTTGCCGGTGCTGCCGGACAGGCCGATCTGCTGGCCGGTGCTCACGGACTGCCCGATCCGCACGTCGATCCGGGACAGGTGGGCGTACTGCGAGTACGTCGTGTCGTCGTGCTTGATCACGATCGCGTTGCCGTACGCGGGGCCGTCACCGCCACCGTTCGGGCCCGCCTTGACGACCACACCGCCGTGCGCCGCGTGCACCGGGGTGCCGGTCGGCACGACGAAGTCCTGACCGCTGTGGTTGTGCGACCAGAGGTTGCCCGCCAGGCCGAAGGCGGCGCCTATCGAGTACTTGTCGACCGGGGTCTCCCAGGCGTCCGCCGCCTTCGCGGGGGCCTTCGGGGCGGGCGCCTTCGCGGCGGCCCGGCTGACGGACGGGGCGGAGGCGGCGGTGCCGGTCCCCACGGCGAACGCCGTGCCGGCGCCGAGCGCGAGCGAGGCCCCCAGACCCATGGCGACCACGGCGGCGCGCCCCCTGGACGCGGACGTAAGCGAGAATCGGCGGTTTGTGGCGCGCGGGGACATGGGAAGTACCTCCAGAAGCGTCTTCGGAACGCCTCTTGTTATCCCGTTCTCGTTAATAGGCCAAGGCGTTGTTCTACTAAGTGGGTACGTAGCGAATTGGTTATGAGGAGCCGTATCCCGCGCGGAATTCCCAGAAACTCCCATCACACCTCTGACCTGCGAGATCCCCTATTTTCCGTAGTAGCCCCCGGACGGCCTGTGCGGGATGTCACCTTCCCAGGGACTTTCGGATGTCCGGTTCGGGACCAAGGGCCTTACCCCGCTGTACGCTGTCGGCGGCCCTCCGCGGCCGGGGGGCACACGACTACCGGGGGGAATGGGACGTGGATCCCGCAACCATTGGCGCTCGCCTCGCGTCGAGCGTCGTCACACCGCTCATCAAGAAGCTGTTCGTCAAGGAGGGGCCGGGCGCCGGGCTGGTGAACCAGCCGGTCCGCATTTCCTCCCTCATCTCGTTCCGGGGCGAGCAGCGCACCCTGACCGAGAAGGACCTGAACAAGCTCGCCGCCGAACTGGTCGCACGGGCCACCCGGCACGCCGGCCCCGGCGAGCGGCCCTGCCCCGCCGACGAGGACGAACTCGTCGCCGAGAAGCTGGCCACCACGCTGTACGCGCTCGGCGACCTCGATATGAACGACATCCAGGCGGTGCAGCTCGGCCACCGCGGGCTGGCCCATGAGCTGACCCATGCCACCCGCGCGCGGGGACGCGACACGCTGCACCTCAGCCAGGGCGGCGCGACGCTCCACGAGCGCCTGCTGGACACGGCCTGCCTGCACATCCTGCACTTCTTCACCCAGCGCTCGACCTTTGTCGCCCGCTCCCTCGTCGAGCAGAGCGGCCAGCTCAGCGATCTCATCACCAAGATCGACATCCTGATCGAGCGCATCCCGTCGCAGTCCGCGCAGGACGCGGGGTTCGAGCGGCGGTACGCGGAGTACATGATCGGCAAGCACTCCACGCTGACGATCGTCGGGATCGACCTCAGCCACGCCGAGGCCACGTGGCCGCTGGACGCGGCGTATCTCAGCCTGGAGGCGGTGTCCTCCGGCGAGGAGCGCCCGCTCGACTCATTCGCCGATGAGGCCGGTGAGGCCCCGCAGCACGCCGCCCTTCCCGCCGACCGGGCACTCTCCGGCCATCAGCGGGTGCTGCTGCGCGGGATCGCGGGCTCCGGCAAGACCACGCTTGTGCAGTGGCTCGCCGTCTGCACCGCGCGGCAGGAAACGCTGCGCGGCCTGGAGCAGCTGATCGGCCGCGTCCCCTTCGTCCTCCCCCTGCGCACGATCGCCCGCCAGGAATCCCTGCCCTCCCCTGCCGCCTTCCTCGCCTCCGTCCACAACCCCCTGAGCGGCGCCCAGCCGCCGGGCTGGGCCGACCGCGTCCTGGCCGCGGGGCGCGGGCTGCTGCTGATCGACGGCATCGACGAGATCCCCGAGCGCGACCGCGAGCGCACCCGCGCCTGGCTCGCCGATCTCCTCATCGCCTACCCGGACAATCTGTGGCTGGTCACCTCCCGCCCCTCGGCCGTCGCCGAGGACTGGCTGGGGGCGCAGGACTTCGCCGAGTTCACGCTGTCCCCGATGAGCCGCGAGGACATGGCGGCGTTCATCGACCGCTGGCACGAGGCGGCGCGCCAGACCTGCCGTACGGAGGAGGAGCGGGCCGCGCTTGACGACTACCAGTCGGCCCTGCACACCGCCGTCCGCACCAAACAGGACCTCAGCCGGCTCGCTACCAACCCCCTGATGTGCGGCCTGATCTGCGCCCTGCACCGCGCCCGCCGCGGCTATCTGCCGCCGGGCCGCAAGGCGCTGTACGACGCGGCGCTGTCGATGCTGCTGACGCGGCGCGACACCGAGCGCCACATCTACGCGCCGGGCGACGTCCAGCTCGACGAGGAGCCGCAGATCCAGCTCCTCCAGCGGCTCGCCTACTACCTGATCCGCAACGGCGAGGCCGAGCTGGACCGCGACCGCGCGGAGCACCTGATCGAGGAGGCCCTCCCCTCCGTCCCCGCCGCCCGCGCCCTGGGCGACGCGCCCGCCATCCTGCGCCATCTGCTGCTGCGCAGCGGGCTGTTGCGCGAGCCGTCCGTGAGCACGGTGGACTTCGTCCACCGCACCTTCCAGGACTATCTGGGCGCGAAGGCGGCGGTGGAGGCGTGGGACGTCGGCCTGCTGATCCGCAACGCGCATGACGCGCAGTGGGAGGACGTCATCCGCATGGCGGTCGCGCATGGGCGGCCGCGCGAGCGGGCGGAGTTGCTGGGGAAGTTGCTGGAGGAGGCGACGAGGTGGGACCCGCGGTCGTCGCTCCGTCTGCGTCTGCTGGCCATGGCCTGCCTGGAGCACGCGCCCGATCTGGACCCGGGGATACGGGACGAGGTCACACGGCACGCCATGGAGTTCATCCCGCCCTTGACCATCCCGCGAGCACGGGAGCTGGCCACGGTGGGCCCGCTGGTGCTGGAGCTTCTTCCGGGGCCGGAGGGGCTGACGGACGAGGTGGCGGAGTGCTGCGTGGTGACGGCCTCACGCATACCGGTGGACGCGGCGATCCCCTGTCTGGCCCAATTCGCCGACCACCCGGCGGTCGGGGTACGCGCCCAACTGGCCTCGAGCTGGGGGCGGTACGACACCGAGCGGTACTTCCATGAGGTGATCCTCCGCCTGAACCGGGACGACCTGTACTTCGTGGCCGAGTCCATGGAGCATCTGCGGCTGCTCCTGGACACCGGTCCGCGTCCATGGCTGATCCTGCGCGGGGATTTCACGGAGGACGAGATCAGGGACAGCCTCGCCGGGGAGGTGGTGACCCGGCTGCGGCTGAGCGGCAACGACGCCGTCGGCGACCTCGGCGCCCTCAGCCACCTGTCGCGTCTCGACACGCTCTATCTGACCAACTGCATCAGCGTGTCCGACCTGACTCCTCTCTCGGAACTGCCCATCCACACCTTGGTCTTCGAGCCGCCATGGTCCGGCCCGGCGGACGCGACCCTGCCCGAGGGCCTGGAGAAACTGGCCGCGCTGGACCGGCTGAAGCTCGACAACTGCCTGCCGCCTTTCAACCCCCGCTTCGTCCCGCCCGGGATCACCTGGCTGGACCTGCATGTTCCGGCGGAGAGCCTGGACACCGCCTGGGTGGCGACGGCGTTCCCCCGTCTCCGTCACCTGAACCTGCTACTCAAAGTGCGCTCCAACCACTCCATCGACCTGTCCCCACTCGCCGCCCTCCCCGACCTGGAGACGGCCACCGTCGTCAACGCGGCGGTCACGGACCCCCAGGCGCTCCCCGGCGTCACCGTGACGACGCCCGACAACGAGCCAAGGCGTACCGGCCGCCCAGGCGACCCCACCGGCCGCACCACAACCGCCGTATCGTGAAAGGCCGACTTCGGCACGGATGAGGGGGCGGAACGGAATGCGGCCGCAGAACGCACACCTCGCACGAACGACCGGGTCCACCGGGGTGCTGGTCGTGGCCCGCCCGCACAGCACCCAGTGGTGAGCGGCCCGCCGCCTCCGCACACGGAGGGCCGCGCCTCGGGACAGGGCCGGGTCTTTCAGTCATCCGGCGACCAGCACATCACCGAACACCATCACCACTACGCGCCGGGCCCCGGCGCCTCCCTGTTCACCGGGACCTCCCCATCGGATCCGCTCTCCGCCGCGGGGATTGGCCCGGACTCCGTACGGATACCGCTGGTCGGCCGGGTCCCGTCCGTCCTGCGCGACCGCGCGGACCTGATGCGGCGATTACGGACGGCCCTGGACGGTGGCGGCGGACAGATCCACGTACTGCACGGCATGGGCGGCTGCGGCAAGACGGCGGTGGCCCATGCCCTGTTCGCGGAGGCAGTCCACGACCGGGCCCGGATCGGATTGTGGGTCAACGCCTCGGAGCGACTGTCCCTGCGCGCGGGCATGCTGGCGGTCGCCGCCGACCGGGGCGCGAGTCCCGGCGAACTTGCCGCCGCGCACAGCGGGCAGCGTGCCGCCGCGGATCTCGTATGGCACCACCTGGACCGTTCCCCGGAGCCGTGGCTCCTGGTCATCGACAACGCTGACGATCCGGCGATTCTGGAGGAAGGCGGCTGGTTGCGTGCCGGCCCTCGCGGCACGGTGCTGGTCACCACGCGATACGCGGCCTCGCGCGTCTGGCGAGGCGCGATCCTCCACCCCGTCGACGTGCTGCCGAGCGAGGACGCGGCCCAGGTCCTGTGTGACCTCGCACCGCATGCGGGCACTCCGGCGGCGGCCGAGCTGGTCGCGGTCCGCCTCGGCTGCCTGCCGCTCGCCCTCACCCTCGCGGGTTCCTATTTACACCAGCAGCTACTGGAGTCCTGGTCCATGGACGAGTACCGAACCCACCTCGAAGACGACCCGATCGGCCTCATCGACCAGGGAGCGGCGCTCGACTCCGGCCGTTCCGACTCCCGCCACCTGGTCAGCCGCACCTGGCAGTTGTCCCTGGACGCACTCGCCGACCAGGGCCTCCCCGAAGCGACGACGCTGCTGCGGCTGCTGTCCTGCTGGAGCGCGGATCCACTGCCGCTCGCCGTTCTGTCTCCCGCATCGCTGGGCGGAACGGGCCTGCTGGACAGCGGGCGCGTCGAACCGGCACTGCGCGGGCTGATCGACCACTCGCTGGCCACGATCGTCTCCGCGCCGCCGGGCGCGGACGGCGAACGGCCGGTGCGCTGTGTTCAGGTGCACGGAGTGCTCCTCGACAGCATCTCCTCGGGCATCCCCGCTGACCAGCGCGCTGCTCTCACCGAGGCTGCGGCATCGTTGCTCGAGGCCGCCCTTCCGGCGGAGGCCGGGTCCGGGGATAGGTTCGTTGCGTTGCTCGTGCCGCATGCGGTGCGGTTGCTGCGGCGGGTGGACGGTGGCGCGGTGGATCAGGTGGTGGATCTCGCCGTACGCCTCTCGGAACGCATCCACGAGACCGGTGATTACGCCGCCGCCCTGGCCCTGGCTCAGCAGGCCGCGGGGGCGGGTGAACGGATGCTGGGCGCTGAGCACCCTCTGACGTTGAGCGCGCTGCATCGTGTTGGGCGCTCGTTGTTCCGGCTCGGTCGCATCGTGGAGTCGGAGGACGTACACAGCCGGGTGCTACGAGTACGTGAACGGGTCCTGGGCCCTGATCACCCCGACACGCTTGAGTCCTGCCACGGACTCCAGCAGCCGCTCTTCAGGATGCGACGACGGCCTGAAGCCCTGTCTTTGCTGCGTCGCGCGGCCAATGGGCTGCGGAGCGCTTTGGGCGTGGAGCATCCTAAAGCGCTGCGCAGCCGGGCGATGCTGATCGAAGAACTGGCCACATCGGGCGAGAACGAGGAGTTCGCGCGCGTATCACCAGAGATCGTGGTCGACTGCGAGCGGCACCTTGGCACGGATCACCCAACCTCCTTGTCCGCCCGGCACGCTTACGCCTTTGGTGTCTCCCGACTCGGCGACCCTGCGGAAGCGGAACCGCTTGTCCGCCGAGTTCTGGCGGATCGGGAACGCGTACAGGGCGACGCCCACCCCATGACGCTCACCGTTGTCGTTCTGCTCAGTCAGGTACTTGCGAAGCGCGGGCACTGGGAAGAAGCGGTTGAACTGACCCGCCGGGCCATCGCCGGACGTGAGCAAGCGCTCCCAGCCGACAGTCCCGTTCTGGTGGAGAACTACAGTCAGTTGGCCGACTATCTTGCTCACGCGGGGCGGGTGGCGGAAGCCGAAGGTACGGCACGTGTAGCCCTTCCGCTATGTGAGCGCGTCCTTGGCCCCGATCACCCCGAAACGCTTCGTGCTCGTCGAGTTCTCGCGAGGTGAGAGCCATCCGACGCTCTAACCTCTCCGCTCTGGCCGGGCCCGCTCGGCCTTCAGCAGGCCCTGGTAGTCCGTGAGCACGCGCAGCAGCGCGAAGCCGGTGCGCCGAGGGGGATGGTGCCGAGTTCGAGTTGCGGTTGGTGGGGGTCGCTGAGGTCGGCCCGGGTGGACGTTGGTGACTAACTCCGAGGTGCAGATCGCTGCCGCCTCGGCGAGTTGATCCAGCCCGGAGGCAGTGAAAACCCCGCGCACGAAGTCGCGGCACAGCCGGGGCGAAGTGGGGAGGGCGGGGGCGGAGAGGGTGTAGCGGTACGGATGTTCCGGGTGTGCGGGTGCTCCCATGCGACGCCTCCGTGGCGCTCGTAGCTCAATACCCTGTGTGAGCAAGGCAACACCCAAGGCATGGCAGATCTCAGCAATGTTGCAACCAATCCGCGAAGATGATTGGACTGCCCCACTCGAGCGGGGCACACTGACACCGATTCCCCTGGAGGACCGGCCGTGGCGCTGCGAACGCTCATCACCGAACGGCAACGCCGACTTGGCGCAGAGCTCAAGAAGTTACGGCTCAAGGCAGAGTTGTCGATCGCCGACGGCGGCAAGCGGATCGGCATGGGCGCGCCTCACCTGAGCCACATCGAGGCTGGGCGGACTGCCATCCCAGCGGATCGCCTGCGCGATCTCGTTGACGCTTACGGGTGCAAGAATGAACCGTACGTTGACGAGCTTGTCAGCATGGCCGAGAGCAGTGGCAAGGGTTGGTGGTCGACGTATCGGAAGTCCTTCCCGCAGTCCACACTCGACCTCGCCGAGCTGGAATCCCGGACGACGACGGTCCAGACATACGAAACCCTTCTGATCCCCGGCCTGTTGCAGACCGAGTCGTACATGCGCGCCCTGTTCCGCAGCGGACTCCCTGACGCCTCACCCGAGGAGATCGAGCAACTCGTCCGCTTCCGAAGAGCGCGCCAGGCCATCCTGGGACCTGATCAGCCCGTCGCCTTCCAAGCGGTCATTCACGAGGCTGCGCTCCGCATGGAGGTGGGCGGTCCGCACGTCATGAGGGAGCAACTGGTTCAGCTCATCCGGGTATCGATGAACCCGCACATGACCATCCAGGTCTTGCCCTTCAAAGTCGGCGCACGCTTCTGGCACAGCACGCCATTCCTCGTCTTGGGAGTCGGAGTTCCGGGCCTCGAGACCGTGGTCGCGGATCACCCGTCCGCGAACCTGCGGCTCGGCGATCCCGAGTCCATCGCGCGCTACGAATCCACATTCAGCGATCTGAGCCAGAGCGCACTGCCACCGGTAGTCGCAGATGCGACCCCCGAACTCCACGAACAGCGTGACTCGTGGGGCCTCCTCCAACACATCCTTTACACCCTCTAGGGAAGGCATCATGTCCGACCTCACCTGGCGGAAGTCATCGTTCAGTGAAGCTGCTGCGGCCAACTGCATGGAACTCGCCGCCACCTCCGGCGGCATACACATACGCGAGAGCGACGAGCCCGACGCGGTGGTCCGTACGACGCCCGCCGCGCTCGGCGTCTTCATACGTGCCGTGAAGGCCGGTCGACTCGATCGCACCCTCTGAGCACAGGCCGGATGCCAGGCGCGGGTATCGTCTCGCGCGCTTCGCGCGATTGAGCAGCGGCGGCGGGGGCCGGGGCGCAGGGCGCGTTGCCGGCTGCCGGGCCGGTGGGGACCGCCTCCGGGTACCCCCTCCGAAAACGCTTGATCTGAAGCAACTACCTTGTCAAGGGTTTTCGGGAGAGGTACCCCCTGCGGCGTCCAGGCGCGGCTGATGGGTGATCCAGCGTCGCAGTGGATGCGGAGTCCGGCGGTCCGGCGACGGGCCTCGCCCCCGCCCCCTGCCCCGCTGCTCAATCGCGCGAAGCGCACGAGACGGCGCCGCACCCGACCGATGCGGCACGGCGGAGGCGGCGCGTCGGGCGAGCGGGACGGCCCCGGCCGATGAGACGGCGCTCCGGCTACGCGGCGGGCAGGGGCCATGCCACCGAGGGATCGCCGAGCCATACCCGGTGGTGGCCGTCGGCCGTTACCGTCAGGCCGAAGTCGAACAGCTCCGGCCGCCCGGTGCCCGCCCACCAGGCGAGGGCACCGGCGGTCTCGTCAGCCAGGTCTCGCGGACCCCACTGGTGCACCGTGCCATCGCTCGCGTACGCCCACGAGTCCCGGCTGCACCACCAGTGCCCGCCGTCCTGTGGCCAGTGCGCCACGTCCGCAAGCCTCAGCCCGACCGCGAACTCGGCGTGTGGGTCGGCGAGCCGGGTGATGTCCAACTCCGCTTTGCTCTCGCGGCTCTCCTCCCACGCTTCCGTGGAGCAGACTTCATCGATACGCGGATGTGCGCGCTGGCCACGCACCGCCATGAACGTCACCGCGCCCGCGAACCGGCCCTCGGCACGGCCCTCCGAGACGGTCAGCCGCGCGAGTCCGTGTGAGCAGAACGCGGTCCGGAAGGGGGCCAGGATCAGGCCGCCGGGCCGCATCTGCTCCACCCACGCCCATGGGATCGACATCACCGAGGCCGTCGCCACCAGCCGGTCGTACGGGGCGCAGCTGCGCCAGCCCTGCTCGCCGTCCGCTTCGAGCACGGTCACCTCGCCGTACCCGGCCCGGTGCAGCGCGGCCCGTGCGCCATCGGCCACATCCGGGTCGATCTCCAGGGTGGTCACCCGCCCGGCGCCCGCCCGCTCGGCCAGCAGTGCCGCGTTGTACCCGGTGCCCGCCCCGATCTCCAGCACCCGATGCCCCGGCCGCAGGTCCAGCTCGGCGAGCATAGTCACCACGGCGGCCAGTGCGGAGATGGAGCTGGTGGGCACATCGCCGCCAGCGGGATCGGGGGCACCGTCGTCCACCTGCGTGGCAATGGCCTGTGCGGGGTCGTACACCATGCGGGCCCACCGTTCCGGGTCGTCCTCTCGGCGGAGCGGCCGGTATACGCCGCCGCCCAGCACCCATACGGTGCTGGGGACGAACTCGTGCCGCGGGACGGCCCCGAACGCGCGCCGTACCCACGGCTCGGCGATGTCGAGCGTCTCGGCCGCCCTCGCGCGTAGCCCTTCCAGGTCGGTCACTTGCGGTGCGTCCCACCGCCCGGCCTGGAGACATCCGGATGCTGTCCGTCCGAGTCCCGCGGGCTCGGCTGCTTCGGCTGCGGGTTCGGTGTGGGCGGCTTGCCGTGCGTTCCCATGTGGGCCCCCTTGCATCGGTGGTCAAGCAACCAGTGTGGGCTTCGCCCGTCGAGAGACAGTAGAGCGCGTATGCACCAACCGGGCGCAAGGCACGTTGCCGGCCCTCCTGGGTATCCCTCTCGAAATCGCTTGATCTGGCGCAACTAATACATCAAGCGATTTCCAGGGGGCCGCCGCGCCCTGCTCAGACCCAGCGCTTCATGAACTCGATCGCCGCGGAGTCGACCTCCTCGGGGTTCGAGGCGCTCAGGAAGTGCTGCCCGCCCTCGATGGTTTCCAGACGTGCCTCGGGGGAGCGGGTGAACATCCGGATCTCCTCCTGGGCGTTCGCCACCGAGTACACCTGATCCGCGGTGCCGTGCAGCCACAGGACGGGGCAGCGGACATCGTCGAGCCTGCCGTGGAGCCCGTCGCGGTCGCGCAGGTTCACCGTGCTGAGGCGCAGGCGGTGGCGCCCGGCGTCGCCGGCGTAGTTCGCACGGTAGGTGGCGAGCCAGAACTCACGTTCCTCGCCCGAGACGCCGCCCAGGGCCGCGTCGAACACGTCGTCCACGAACTGGTCCGGCACGACCCAGTCCTCGCCGACCCGGTCGGCGAAGGCGTCGACGATCGGCGTGTTGAACCCGATCCCGTCCCAGCACCCCAGGTCGCGGCTGCGTGGGCTCTCGAAGTCCATCGACGTACCGAGCGGGATGAGGCCCTTCACGACGTCCGGGGCGAGCAGCGCCATGCGGACCGCCACCCAGCCGCCTTGCGAGGTCCCCAGCACGAAGGTCTCACGGATCCCGAGCGCCTCCAGGGCCTGGAGGCCCGCGACCGCGCTGTCCCAGTAGGTGAAGTGCTGGTACGAGGCCCTCGTGCGGCCGTGCCCATAGGGCTCCAGGGCGAGCAGGTTGGCCGCGGACCCGAGCGCCGGGTCGGCGAACTGCGGCCGGTACAGCTCGGCCGAGGTGGTGTACGAGTTGATCAGGACCAGCGTCGGCAGCGCGGGGTCGTACGGCCTGGCGAAGGTGCACCCGACGGTCGACCCGCCCAGGTGGGGTATCTCCACCGTCTGCTCAATATTGCTCATCAATTACTCCTCGTATACATGGGAAATTTCGGCATCGACGAATTAGTTCAGTGCGCGGTGTCGGGGCGCTTTCACCCGCAGTACGATCAGCAACGCGGAGGCGAGCAACACCACGCCGGAAACGGTGAATACGGTCGTGACGCCGCCGATACCGAACATCACACCGCCCGCGGCAGCCCCGCCGGCGATAGCGGACTGCACACCTACCACCACCAGCCCGCCCGCACTTTCCGCGTGGTCGGGCACCATACGAGTGGCCCAGTTCGACCATGCCACCGATACACCGCCAAAGGCGAGGCCCCAGAGGACCACCAGAGCCACATACCCGGCTTGCCCGGCGGGAAGCAGGGCCAGGCCCAGTGCCGCAACGCCCATCAGCACCGGCGTCAGCGTCAATGTCAGGCGCAGGCTGATCTCCAATAGCCATCCGGCCACCAGCGTACCGACGAAGTTCGCCACTCCGAAGGCGAACAACAGCAGCGCCAACTCATCGACGTCGACTTTCACCACGTTTTCCAGAGTGGGCCGGATATAGGTGAACAGTGCGTAGTGCCCAATGTGAACCAGGAGCATCCCCGCAATGCCAACCCCGAAACCCGGGCGTCGCAGCACCTCCCACAACGTGCTCAGCTTTGCCGTGCCATGGGGCGCCATCCGGGGCAGCGCGAACAATTGGAACACCAACGTCACCACCCCGAGTGCGGCCGCCGCCAGGAAGGTGCTGCGCCAGCCGGACAGCTCGCCGAGGTAGCTGCCGAGCGGCACCGCCACGATGGTCGCCACCGCGATGCCGCTGAAGATGACCGCTACCGCACGCGGAACCAAAGCCGCGGGCACCAGACGCATCGCCACCGCCGCCGCCATGCTCCAGAAGCCACCGAGTGCGACACCCAGCAGAATCCGCATCAGCAACAGCACCATGACGTTGGCGGCCACGGCCACCAGCAGATTAGAAACGATCAACAGGACGGTGAAGCCGAGCAACACGATCCTTCGGTCGACCCTCCGGGTCAGGCTCGCCGTCAGCAAACCGGAAAGCATCGCCGCCACCGCCGTGACAGTCACCGACTGCCCCACCAGAGCTTCCGATACTCCTAGGTCGTCGGCCATCGGGGTCAACAAGCTGGCCGGCAGATATTCCGCCGTCAGCAACCCGAAAACACCCACCGCCAACGAGAACACCGCCGCCCACGACGATGAGGCCGGTTCGGGCGGTATCCGTTTCGCACCGGCCGCTTCGCCGGGGCCGGCATCGGGCAGGGTGGCGCATACATCACTGCTCAACTGTTTACTTCCCCTGAATCGCATGAGACGTTCAAGTCAAGCCTGCACGCGAAATTCAGGATGAGCTATGACAGAAAGTCCGCAATATTTGATCGAGGCTCCGGGCGGGGGTGCCACAGCACAGTTCGCCCTGTCGTCCGACCTCATCAGCGAACTGCTGACCAGCATGCGGCTGAGCGGTGTTCGGTATCGTCGTGTCCATGCTGGCCCGCGGTTCGGCCTCAATTTCGACGCCAAGCCCGGACGCGCCTCTTTCCACTTCCTCGCCGTCGGCTCCGCCGTCCTGCGCACCGAGGACGGAACTGTCCACAAGCTCTCGGCGGGCAACGCCGTATTCATGCCACACGGCGAGTCCCATCAGCTGCTCTCCGGTCCGGACATACCGGTCCGGAACATAGACAGCTTCGACGCGGTCTCTCTCAGCGATTCGGTGTGCGATGTGGATGCCTGCCCGAGCGCCGACCCGGCTCCCGGCGCGATCTTCTTCAACGGCTCCATGGAGTTCGACCTCGGCGGAATGCAGGGCCTCAGCCGGTTGATGCCCGATGTCATGCTGGTCGACGCCGAGGGGAAGCGTTACCCCGGGCTCATGCCGATCCTCGCGTCCATGAGGCGCGAAGTCTGCGCCGAACGTGTGGGCTTCGCCGGCATCCTCGCTCGTCTGGCCGAAGTGGCGGCGGCCATGATCGTGCGGGGCTGGATCGAATGCGGCTGCGACAACACCTCCGGCCTCGTGGCCGCGTTGCGCGACCCCCGCCTGGCGTGCGCCATCCTGGCTCTGCACAGGCGACCCGGGCATCACTGGACCGTGGCGGAGCTGGCAGCGGAATGCAATGTCTCCCGATCCGTCTTCGCGGACCGATTCCAGACCACGATCGGCATGCCGCCCCTCCGTTACGCCACGGAGCTGCGGATGCTCCTCGCCAGCCAGTGGCTGGCCCAGGACACATTGCCGATCCAGTCCGTGGCGCAACGCCTCGGCTACACCTCGCAGGCCGCTTTCAGCCGTGCCTTCAAACGCGTCACCGGCCGGCCGCCGGGCGCCAGCAGGGACACCGCACGTTCGAGAGCCGCTGATGAGCGCGACTGACGCATGCGTATGCGCGGAGCGGGGGCGGACAGTGGCGCCGCGCATCCGCTCCTGGGGCGGCTCGCGGAGGCGGCCTCCGGTACTTGCCTCTGACGTCGACGTCAGGTTTTAGCGTGGCCGGGCCGCGCGATTCCGCGTGGCGATGGCGTCCGGTCAAGGAGTATTGACGTGTCCATAAGCAGTAGCGCCGAGCGCGCGGCCCAGGTTCTGGCCCGTCCCTTCAGCGTGGGTGGGCTCACCGTGCGCAATCGGATCGCCATGGCGCCGATGACCCGTATGTTCTCGCCGGGCGGGGTGCCGAATGCCGATGTCGTGGCGTACTACGCGCGTCGCGCCGCCGCCGGGGTGGGGCTGATCATTACCGAGGGGACCTATGTCGATCACCGATCGGCCGGGCTGAGCGACAGCGTGCCGCGGTTCCACGGGGAGGACGCCCTCGCGGGGTGGGCCGAGGTCGTGAAGCAGGTGCATGGCGCCGGTGGGCGGATCGCGCCGCAGATCTGGCATGTGGGGGTTTCGCGGCCGGAGGGGGCGCCCCCGTACCCCGAGGCGCCCGTGCTGAGCCCGTCCGGTGTCAGGCTGGACGGGCGGCCGGTCGGGCAGGCGATGACGCGGGGCGACGTGGACGCGGTGATCGCCGCCTTCGCCGACGCGGCCGCCGCCGCGGAGCGGATCGGCTTTGACGGGGTCGAACTCCATGGGGCGCACGGGTACTTGATTGATCAGTTCCTGTGGGGTGCCACCAACCGCCGTACCGACGCCTACGGCGGCGACCCGGCGTCGAGGATCCGCTTCGCGGCCGAGTTGGTGGCCGCCTGCCGTAAGGCCGTCTCCGCCGAGTTCCCGATCATCTTCCGTATGTCCCAGTGGAAGCAGGACCATTACGACGCGCGGATGGCCGAGACCCCGCAGGAGCTGGAGGCGCTGCTCACCCCGCTCGCCGAGGCGGGGGTGGATGTCTTCCACTCGTCCACCCGGCGCTACTGGACGCCGGAGTTCGAGGGCACGGACCTGAATCTCGCGGGCTGGACGAAGAAGCTCACCGGGAAGCCGACGATCACGGTCGGCTCGGTCGGCCTGAACCAGGACTTCCTGCCGACGTTCGTGCCGGGGACCGGCGGCGGGCCGGCCCAGGTGGCGGACATCGAGAATCTGCTGGACCGGCTGGAGCGGGACGAGTTCGATCTCGTGGCCATCGGGCGGGCCCTGCTCGCCGACCCCGAGTGGGCCGAGAAGGTGCTGACCGGTCGCGCGGACGAGCTCGTGCCGTACTCCATGGAACAGCTCGGCACGCTGCGCTGAGCAGCCGTACGGGATGACCGGTTCAGCCTATGCGAATGGCCGGTTTTATACCTCGCTGAGAGGATTGAGCCGGTTCGCTCCCCTGGGAACCACGGAGAACAAGGAGAGCCGGTCATGTCCAAACGACTGCATGTGGGCAACCTGAGCTATCAGACGACGACACGGGACCTGGCGACCCTGTTCGGGCAGTTCGGCGAGGTGCTGGACGCGACCGTGATCACCGACCGGGAGAGCGGTCGCTCGCGGGGGTTCGGGTTCGTGGAGATGGACGAGGTGGCCGCGGAGAAGGCGATGGCCCAGCTCGACGGCTGCGAGATGGACGGCAGGGCGGTGACGGTCACCGAGGCGAGGGCGGTCTCACGCGGCACACGCTGAGAAACGGCACGTGTACGGAAGGCAAAATCGGAACGTGCCGTTCGCCACGTATCACCGCTAGGACTTGCGGGTGGAGCAGTGTGCCGTGGTGGTATTGAGTGATGCGATCCCCCACCCGCATATCTTCACCCCAGCCCTCGTATCCCCACGGCGGTTCACCTGGTGTTCATTACCGGAACCCGTACGAGGAACTCGGCGAGCTGGCCGACCCGTACGATCCGGTCGACCCGCTCGGCCTCGGCCTGACGTCGGACGATGACGACGACGCCGACCTCGGCGGGCGCAGAGACAAACCGGCCGCCTCGGGCTCCGGGGACGACGGCGAGCAGTGGTCACCGCCCAACCACCGCCGCTCGTCCCGTCGTCGGCGCGGCCGCTTCCGGGCGGTGCCGCGCACCGCGAAGGCGCTGATCGGGCTGGTCGTGCTGGCGCTGCTGCTGGTGCTGGCCGACCGCTGCGCGGTGATGTACGCCGAGCGCAAGGCCGAGCAGGAGCTGCAGAAGAAGCTGGATCTGGCCACGGCACCGAACGTGACCATCCACGGCTTCCCGTTCCTCACCCAGGTACTGGGCAAGGACCTCCAGCAGGTCGACATCGTGGTGCCGGATGTGGCGGCCGACCGGGTCTCGCTCGCCGAGGTGCGCGCCCAGGCCCAGGACATCCGGATCATGGGGGACCTGCCCAGCTCCTTCAGGGGCGCGACGGTGAGCCGGATGAAGGGTGATGTGCTGCTGTCCTTCGAGGACCTCAGCCGTGAACTGGGCGCCTCCCAGGTGCGGTTCCGGGCGCTGGGGCCCAGCTCGGTGCGCGCGGACGGGAAGCTGCCGGTCGCGGGGCAGCAGGTGTCGCTGCACGCCCAGGCACATATCCGGCGCCAGGGAGACCGTGGGATCTCCACGAGCGTCACCGATATGCGGCTGGACATCCCCGGGATCGCCACCTACCGGCCCGGCCCCGAGCCGCGCCCCGGGCTGTATCTGCACAAGAAGGCGGCGAAGCAGATCAGCGAGGACTCCGAGAAGGCGCAGGCGCTGCTGTCGATCCCGTCGGTGGCGGAGAAGCTCGGGGTGCCACCGGCGGAGGCGGGGCAGGCGCTGAACGACGAGCGGAAGCTGGACGAGATCACGGGCTCGCCGAGGTTCGTCCCGGCGCTGCTCGCGGTCAACCTCGTCCAGGCGGCCAACGACCATCCCCAGCTGGCCAGGAAGCTCGGCATCGATCCGACGGTGGCGGCGGCACTGGCGCGGATGAAGGTGCCGGAGCTGACGAAGAAGCTGGAGCTCTCCTTCCAGCTGCCCGAAAAGGCCAAGGGCATCAGGTTGGCGAACATCGGCGTGTCACCGGAGGGGATCCGGGCCGATCTGACCGGTGCGGAGCTGAAGTTCGGGAAGACCCGCTGAAGTTCGGGAAGACCCGCTGAAGTTCGGGAAGACCCGCTGAAGTTCGGGAAGACCCGCTGAACCCCGATCCACCGGTCACCGCGTCGCCGGCAGCCGTACCTCGACGCGGAGGCCGCCCGCGGGGCCCGGGGCAGCGGTGACCGTGCCGCCGTGGGCGGTGGCGATGGAGCGGACGATGGACAGGCCCAGGCCGTGGCCGTGAACGGCGGTGCGATCGCGGTCGAGGCGGCGGAAGGGTTCGAACAGGCTGTCCACCCGGGTGGGGTCGACGCGAGGGCCGGTGTTGGTCACGGTCAGCCGGCGGGCATCGTCGACGCGCACGGTGACCGTGCCCCGCGGGTGGTTGTACTGGATGGCGTTGCGTACCAGGTTGGAGGCCAGATGCTTGAGGAGCACCGGGTCTCCGTTCACGGACAGCGGTGTGGTGTGCACCGCCGTGGTGACGGTGTGTTCGGCGGCGAGGGGGCCGAGTTCGTCGGCGGCCTGCCGGGTGAGTTCGGCGAGGTCGGTGTCCTTGGTCTCGTCGAGTCCGCGGTCGCTGCGGGCGAGCAGCAGGAGTGCGGCGATGAGGTGTTCGGCCTCGCGGTTGGTGGTGAGCAGGTCCTCGCGGACCGGGATCAGGTGGGCGGGCAGTGGGTCGGCGAGGCCGACCTCGATGCCGGCGCGCTGGGCGGCCAGAGGGGTGCGCAGTTCGTGGGAGGCGTTGGCGACGAACCGGCGCTGGCTGAGGAAGGACTTCTCCAGGCGGCCCAGCATGGTGTCGTAGGTGTCGCCCAGCTCCCGCAACTCGTCCTTGGGACCGGTGAGTTGAAGGCGCTCGTGGAGGTTCTCCTCGCTCATCCGGCGGGCCGCGAGGATCACTTTGCGTACCGGGCGCAGGGCCCGGCCGGCCAGCCACCAGCCCATGGCGCCGGACAGTACGGCCATGACGGCCAGCCCGACCGCCGACCACAGCACCATCTGCCGTACGGCGGTGGCCTGGAGCCTGTTGGTGACTTCCATCCTGGCCAGCCGGGCCTTCTCGGTCTTTTGCCGCAGCCCCGCCGAGGCGGCGGGGGCGGGACTCGCCGGGGCCGCGGGGCCCGACGCCGCCGAGGAGGTGTGTTGCGGAGCGGGGGACCAGCCTGCGGGAGCGTCTGTCGTGATGTTCGCGAACTGCTCCATGGTTCCCTGCCGGGCCAGCACCGTCACGAAGATCAGCAGTGCGGCTCCGGCGCAGAAGAACAGCGCGGTGAAGGCGGCGGCGAGTTTGGCGCGGAAGGTCAGCCGTTCGCGCAGCACGGCCCGCAGGTGCCGCGGGCTGACGAGGGACAGGGGATTCAGCACAGCCGGTAGCCTTTGCCGTCGTCAATGGAGATCGCGTCGGAGCGGCCGAGTTTGCCCCGCAGCCGGCTGACGGTGGCGCGTACGGCGCTGGTGCGCGAGTCCATGTTCTCGTCCCACACATGGTCCAGAAGGGCACGGTGGGTCACGGCTTCGCCGCGCGCCTCCATCAGGAGCTGGAGGACGGCGAATTCCTTCGGGCTCAGCTCCACCGGCCTGCCGTCGATGCGGACTTCGCGACGGCTCCGGTCCAGCTCGATGCCGCCGTGCCGAAGGATCATCAGCGGGGGTGCGGGTACGCGTCGGCTCAACGCTCTGATCCGTGCGATGAGTTCGGCGAAGTCGAAGGGCTTGGCCAGGTAGTCGTCGGCGCCGAGATCGAGTCCGGACACCCGGTCCGCCACCGAACCGGCGGCGGTGAGCATGAGGATGCGGGGCGGGCTCTTGAGCGCACGCAGACCCAGGCACACCTCGTCGCCGCTCATGACGGGCAGATCCCGGTCCAGGACGATGATGTCGTAGTCGTTGAGCAGGCACATCCGCTCGGCCACGTCCCCGGAGCCGGCCAGGTCGACCGCGATGGCCTCACGGCGCAGGCCGGTGGCGATCGTACGGGCCAGGATGTGGTGGTCTTCGGCGATCAGGACCCTCATGGGTGAGCTTCCTCGGGGTGGCTACGCGGCAGTTACTGAAAGGTAACAAACCGGGTGGATCGGACCCCGGCCCAGCCATGCAAGCAGGGAGGCGATTACAGAGGGATAAGCGTGGCGGGGCGCGACGGCCGCCCGCGCTTACCTCCCTGCGCACGGCCTACTGGTTCTCTCCTGGGGCAAGCACCGCCCCTTACTCCAACCATGAGGTCCCCATGCCTGTCCTCTCTCTGCGTAAGCACTGTGCCCTGGCCTCGGCCGCCCTGGGCATGGTCCTCGTCCTGTCGGCCTGTGGCGGAGGCGGCGGTGACAAGGACGTCGCCAGCGCCGGTGGCGAGAAGAAGCCGTCCGCGGGCGCCTCCCAAAACGCTTCCCACAAGGAGAAGAGCCCGGAGGAGATGCAGAAGGCCCGGCTGAAGTACGCGTCCTGCATGCGCGAACAGGGCATCGACATGCCCGACCCGGACGCCGACGGGACGAACGTCGTCATGCCGGCCGACCCGAAGAAGTTCCAGGCGGCGCTCGATCAGTGCAAGCGGTTCATGCCGAACGCGGACGGCCGGGCCCCCGAGTACACCCCTGAGCAGAAGGCGAAGGACGTGAAGCTGGCCAAGTGCCTGCGCGACAAGGGAATCGAGGCCGAGGACCCGACCGACGACGGGAGGATGAACATCCCGGACGGCGGATCGAAGAAGACGCAGGACGCCCTCAAGGCATGCGGCGCCATGTCCAGCGGTAAGACCGGCCGGTGACCGCCACCACGGAGAGCGGCACCGCGCCCCGGAGCGAGGAGAGCGGGGGCGACTCCCATGAAGCCGCGGCGCGCCACCGGCCACGCGGCCGCCGGCGCCGCGGCCACTGGATCATCGCGGCCGTCCTGGTCGCCGCGGCCGGCGGCGGCGTGTACTACGCGACCGCCGACGCCGGCACCGCCTCGGTGGCGGGCTCGGACAAGCCGACGCGACACACGGACAAGGTCACCCGCCAGACGCTCGTCAACAGCAAGCAGGTCGACGGAACGCTCGGCTTCAAGGGCAGCACCTCGGTCATGGGCCGCCTGGCCGGGACCGTCACCGGTCTGCCGGGCATCGGCGGCACCGTCTCGCGCGGCGAGCGGCTCTACGGCGTGGACGGGAAGCCCGTGGTGCTGCTGTACGGGAAGTCGCCCGCGTACCGGGACATGAAGAGCGGCGACAAGGGCGAGGACGTACGTCAGCTCGAGGAGAACCTCCAGGCCCTCGGCTACAGCGGCTTCACCGCCGACAGCGAATTCACCGACCTCACCGCGCAGGCGGTCAAACGCTGGCAGAAGGCTCTCGGCCTCGCGCGGACCGGGAAGGTGGAGAACGGCCGGGTCGTGTTCGCCCCCGGAGCCTTGAGGATCGGCGGGCACAAGACCCCGGTCGGCTCGGACGTCCGGCCGGGCCAACCCGTGCTGACCTGCACGTCGTCCAAGCGCCAGGTCCATGTCGACCTGGACATCGGCGACCGGTCACTGGTGAAGAAGGGCGGCACGGCCACAGTCGCCCTCCCCGACGGCAAAACGGTCAAGGGCACGATCACCAGTGTCGGTACGACGGTGAAGAAGACGCCGGGCACGAACGGCACCGCGGACAAATCCACCATCGGGGTCGACATCGAGCTGGACGGCGGCGTCGCGGACATCACCGAAGCGCCGGTCACCGTCGGGATCCAGAGCGAGAAGAAGGAGAACGTCCTGACCGTGCCGATCACCGCACTGCTCGCACTCCGTGAGGGCGGCTACGGCGTCGAGGTCATCGGCGCCGACGGTAAGGGCACAGTCAGGGCCGTGAAGCTCGGCATGTTCGCGAACGGCAGGGTCGAAGTCAGCGGCGGCGGCCTCACGGCCGGCACCACGGTGGGGGTCGCCGCATGACGCCGGCCCCGGCGGGGGCCGCGCCGACCGGACCCGCGCCAACAGAACCGGCGCTGGTGGAACTCGAAGACGTCGACCATGTGTATCCGGGCGGGGTGCGGGTGCTCCATCAGGTGTCCTTCCGCGTCGATCGGGGCGAACTCCTCGCCGTCGTCGGCCCGTCGGGCTCCGGCAAGTCCACCCTGCTCAACCTGATCGGCACGCTGGACGTGGCGACGTCCGGCACCGTGCGCATCGACGGTCACGACATCGCCGGGCTGACCGAGAACAGGCTGTCCGCTCTGCGGGCCAGGTCCATCGGCTTCGTCTTCCAGCAGTTCTTCCTGGCCGACGGGGTCAGCGCGTTGGACAACGTCGCCGACGGGCTCCTCTACCTGGGCATCCCCCGCAAGGAACGCCGCGCGCGGGCCGCGAGGGTGCTGCGCCGGGTCGGCCTCGGGCACCGCCTCGACCACCGCCCGCACGAACTGTCGGGCGGCGAGAAACAGCGCGTCGCCATCGCCCGCGCGGTTGTCGGGGACCCGCCGCTGCTGCTGGCCGACGAGCCCACCGGAGCGCTCGACACCACGTCCGGGGCGTCCGTGGTGGAACTTCTGCGGGAACTCAACGCGGCCGGCACGACCGTCCTGGTCATCACCCACGACCAGGAACTGGCCGCCGCGCTGCCCCGCCGTATCCGCGTACGCGACGGCAGGATCACCGAAGGGGTACCGCGGTGAGCCGCCGCCCCGGCCCGCGGCACCTCACCGCGGCCCGGCTCGCCCCCCGCAGGCTCAGCCTGGCCGACACCCTGCGGGTGGGCAGCGTGGGACTGCGCACCCGCCCCGCCCGAGTGCTGCTGTCGGCGCTGGGCATCGCGATCGGTATCGCCGCGATGGTCGCGGTGGTCGCGGTATCCGCTTCCAGCCAGGCCGCGTTCAACGCCCAACTCGCCTCGGTGGGTACGAACATGCTCACCGTGACGCCCGGAAGGGACTTCACCGGCGAGCCCGCGCCACTGCCGCGAAACGCCGCCGAGATGGTCAGGCACATCGCCCCGGTCGAGAACGCCGCGGCCACGGGCAGCCTCAAGGACGCCAAGGTCTACCGCAACGACCACATTCCCAAGGCCGCCAGCAGAGGCATCGGTGTCCTCGCGGCCGGACTCGGCCTGCCCAGGACCGTGGGGCTCCACATGGCCGCCGGAGCCTGGCTCAACGGCGCCCAGGGCCGCTACCCGGCCGTCGTCCTCGGCACCACCGCGGCCGAGAACCTGGGCATCACCACCCCCGGCGCCCAAATCTGGCTCGGGGAGCGGTGGTTCACCGTCACCGGAATCCTCAAGAAGGCGCCGCTCGCCCCCGAGCTGGACTCGGCGGCGCTCATCGGCTGGGACGCGGCCAAGACCTATCTGGGTTTCGACGGCCGCCCCACGATGATCTACACCCGCACCGCCGACAGCAAGGTCGACCAGGTACGCGGGGTCCTCGCCGCCACCGTCAACCCCGAGGCGCCCAACGAGGTCACGGTCTCCCGGCCCTCCGACGCGCTGACCGCCAAGCAGGCCGCCAACCAGGCCTTCACCAGCCTGCTTGTCGGCATCGGCGCCATCGCCCTGCTGGTCGGCGGGGTCGGCGTGGCCAACACCATGGTCATCGCCGTCCTCGAACGGCGTGGTGAGATCGGCCTGCGCCGTGCGCTCGGCGCCACCCGCGGCCAGATCCGCACCCAGTTCCTCACCGAGTCGGTCATGCTCTCCGCCCTCGGCGGCATCGGCGGCGCGGCCCTCGGTGCGGGAGCGTCGGCGGGATACGCACTCTCGCAGAACTGGCAGGTGGTCGTCCCGCCCTGGGCACTGGGCGTCGGCGTCGGCGCCACCATGGCGATCGGCGCGCTCGCCGGCTTGTGGCCCGCCGTACGCGCGGCCCGGCTCGCGCCCCGGGCCGCACTCTCCGGGCCATAGAAAACGGGCCTGTCCGCTTGAGACCGCTCTTGGTAAACGCACAGCTCAGCCTGACCTCCCTCACGGATAGCGCTCCTAACGTCTTCCGTGTCGAAGCCGAACGGCTCCGGCAAAGGAAAAGAACCACCGAATTCCGAAAGGCACCATCATGAGCTTCCACAAGATCGTCCCGGTCAAGCCCGCCCGCAAGGCCGAGCCGAAGAAGAAGCACCACGCCCCGAAGCCGGCCCCGAAGAAGGCGCCGAAGAAGCCCCACCGCCGCCCCATCGGCGGCTGACCCCGCACCACGAGAGGCGGGTCCGCGGCAGCGCGCCGCGGGCCCGCCTCGGCCTTGTCCGGAGCCGAGCGGGAGAGACCGACCGTGACCCCATACGAAGACCAGCCCACCATGCAGCTGCGCACGCTCGGGTCCGGCCCGGCCGACGGTCCGGGACGGCATCGGCGCCCCGGGCGGCCGCGTCCTTACGGCCGTCATCAGCCGAAGGCCACCCCGCAGCCCAAGGCCGCCCCGCACCTCCCCGACGAGTACCTGCCCGTAGACGCGGGGGACGGCGAGCCCAGCGGCGAGGGGGTCGCTCCGCGACTGGCCGCGCGGCAGGCGTTCCGCCGGTTCTGGCCGCTCACCAGGGGCGACCGGCGCTGGCTGGTGCTCATCTGCGCCTGTGTCATCGCCGCGGCGCTCGCCGAGACCGCCGCCGTCCTCCTCTTCTCCGATCTCACCGACAACGCCCTGCGGCAGGGCTCGCTCAGCGCCTTCTGGGTCCCCGCCGCACAGTGGCTCGCGGTCGCGGTGCTCGGCGCGGGCGTCGGCTATATGGGCAACTCGCTCGCCGTATGGACCGCGGAACGGTTCGTACTGCGGCTGCGCGCCCGGGTCTTCGCGCATGTGCAGGATCTGCCCCCGCACTTCTTCCAGCGCCACCGCCAGGGCGATCTGGTCGAACGGCTCACCGGGGACGTGGAGTCCATCGAGCAGATGGTGGTCTCCGGGGCGGTGAGCACCGTCTCCGCCGTCTTCAGCACGGTCTTCTTCTCCGTGGCCGCCTTCTGGCTGCGCTGGGACCTGGCGCTGGCCACCTTCGTCCTGGCGCCGCTGTTCTGGCTGGCCGCGCGGCGCTTCTCCGGGCGGATCGGCTCGGTCGCGCGGGACGAGCGGGTCGCGGACGGCGCGATCACCTCCGTCGTCGAGGAGTCGCTCGGCAACGTGGTGCTGACGCAGGCGTACCACCGTAAGGACGCCGAGGAGCGGCGGCTGGGCCGGGAGGCCGGTGCGTGGATGCGGGCGTCGGTGACCGGTGCCCGGATGAGCGAGCTGTACGAGCAGTTGGTCGAGGTCATCGAGACGCTGTGCGTGCTCGCCGTGATCGGGCTCGGCGCCTGGGAGATCTCCCAGGGCCGGATGACCATCGGCCAGTTGCTGGCCTTCGCCGCCTTCCTCGGCTACCTCTACCCGCCGATCCGCAACCTCGGACAGCTCGGTCTCACCCTTACGGCCGCCACCGCGGGCGCCGAGCGGCTGGCGGAGATCCTCGACGCCGAGCCCGCCGTGAGCGATCCGCCGCCGGGGGCCGCGGTGGCGCCGTGGCGGGTGCACGGCACGGTGGAGTTCGACGGTGTCGGCTTCCGCTACCCCGGGGGCGACCGGCGCACCCTGGCCGGGGTCTCGTTCACCGCCCGGCCGGGTGAGTTCGTGCTGATCACCGGGGCGAGCGGGGCGGGCAAGTCCACCGTCTCCAAGCTGCTGACCCGCTTCTACGACCCGGCGGAGGGGTTCGTACGGCTCGACGGAGTGCCGCTGTACGCGATGCCGCTGGGCTTTCTGCGGACCCATGTGACGCTGCTGCCGCAGGAGACGCTCATCCTGCGCGACACCATCCGCGAGAACATCGCCTGCGGCCGCCCCGGGGCCGCCGAGCACGAGATCGTCCGGGCGGCGCGGGACGCCGCCGCGCACGACTTCATCGCGGCGCTGCCCGAGGGCTACGACACCCGGATCGCCCCGCATACGGCCCGGCTGTCCGGCGGGCAGCTCCAGCGCGTCGCCATCGCCCGCGCGATGCTGCGCGACGCGCCCGTCCTGGTCCTGGACGAGCCCACGACCGGTGTGGACGCGCTGGCCGCGCGGCGGGTCGTCCGGCCGCTGCGGCGGCTGATGTCCGGCCGCACCACGATCATGATCACCCACGATCTGAATCTGGCACCGGACGCGGACCGCATCCTGGTGCTGGACCACGGGCGGGTCGTGGAGACGGGCACGCATCACGAACTGCTGGCGCTGGGCGGGACGTACGCGCGGCTGCACGGTTCCTTGGGCGGCTCCCTGACCGGGTAGAGGAGTGTCCGGCGGATCGTGACGCCTGCGGCGGGCTGTCCCCTCCCCGCCCCTCCCCGAAACTGGGGCGCAGCCCCAGGCCCCGTGCCGGGGCTTTGCCCCAGACCCCGGGCCAGGGCTCCGCCCCTGGACCCCTGGGTCGGGGGCGAAGCCCCCGCCTCCCAGCCCCTCCGGCGCTTGAGGAGCGGGACCTGGGACGGAACCCCCGCCTCCCAGCCCCTCCGGCGCTTGAGGAGCAGGACCTGGGGCGAAGCCCCCGCCTCCCAGCCCCTCCGGCGCTTGAGGAGCAGGACCTGGGGCGAAGCCCCCGCCTCCCAGCCCCTCCGGCGCTTGAGGAGCGGGGCCTCGGACGGAGCCCCCGCCTCCCAACCCCTCCGGCGCTTAAGGAGCGGGGCCTCGGACGGAGCCCCCGCCTCCCAACCCCTCCGGCGCTTGAGGAGCGGGACCTGGGGCGAAGCCCCCGCCTCCCAACCCCTCCGGCGCTTGAGGAGCAGGGCCTCGGGCGGAGCCCCCGCCTCCCAGCCCCTCCGGCGCTTGAGGAGCGGGACCTGGGGCGAAGCCCCCGCCTCCCAGCCCCTCCGGCGCTTGAGGAGCGGGGCTTGGGGCGGAGCCCCAGTTTCGGGAAGGGGCGGGGAGGGGAAAGACCCGGACCAGGCCGGACCGGACCCGCGCCGGACCGGACCCGCGCCGGATGGGCCCGCGCTCAGCCCAGGTCGATCTCCGGCGGAGCCGTAGGCGCGCCCGGCAGTCTGAGCCAGGCCACCGTGCCGCCGCCCGGGGCCGGTTCCAGCCCCACCTGGCCGCCCGACTGCTGAACCGTACGGGCCACGATCGACAGGCCGAGGCCCGAGCCGGGCATGCTGCGTGCGGACGGGGAGCGCCAGAAGCGCTCGAAGACATGCGGCAGTTCCTCGGCGGGGATGCCGGGGCCATGGTCCCGCACCCGTACCTCTCCGCTTCTGAGGACGACGTCGATCACACCACCCGAAGGGCTGAACTTCACGGCGTTGTCGAGCAGATTGACCAGCGCCCGCTCCAAGGCGGTCGCCTCGCCGCGGACGTACCAGGACTCGATCGAGGCGTTGATGGTGAGATGGGCGCCGCGCAGCCGGGCCCGCTCCAGGGCCGTCCGCGCCACCTCGTGCAGGGCGACCACCTGCGGGGGTCCGCTGCCGGGCACGGCGTCGGGGCGGGACAGTTCCTGAAGGTCGCCGATCAGCGCCGCGAGTTCGGTCATCTGCGCCTTGACGCTCCCCATGAGCGCCTTACGGTCGGCGGGCGGCAGCGCACGCCCGGTCTCCTCGCTGCGCGCGAGCAGCTCGATATTGGTCCGCAGCGAGGTCAGCGGGGTGCGCAGCTCATGCCCGGCGTCCGCGATCAGCTGCTGCTGACGGTCGCGGGAGGAGGCGAGGGCCGCCGTCATGGAGTTGAACGACCGGGACAGCCGGGCGATCTCGTCATCGCCCTCCGTGGGGATGCGCACGGCCAGGTCCTCGGTGCGGGCCACATGCTCGACCGCATCGGTCAGCCGGTCCACGGGCTTGAGCCCGGTTCTGGCGATCCACAGGCCCGCCGCTCCCGCGCCGACGACGCCGACCCCGGCGACGAGGGCGAGGACCAGCGCGAGCGTGCCCAGCGGATGCGCGACCTCACTCAGCGGGCGCGCCATGGAGACGGCGATCCCGCGCGGCAGCGGGCTGCCGGGGCCGGAGGCCGGCCGGTAGGTGAACACCCGCATGTCCTCGCCGCCCGCGCCCGTCGCGTCATGCAGCGCGCTCGGCCGCTGCCCGACGGCCACGGCCACATCGGCGGTGGTCACCGGCAGCTTGGTCGCCCCGGGCTGGGTGCAGCGGCTCCCGTCGGCCAGCACGATCTGCACGGAGTACGAGCCGAGGGCGTGCGGGGTGCGGTCGTTGGCGCCGTCGGGGCTCTGGCACGCCTCCATGATGCTCAGCACATTGCGCTCGTCCACCGTGACATTGCGCAGGGACGAGTCGAGTTGGGCGCTGAGCTGCTCCCGGACGATCAGCCAGGACGCGAACGCGGACACCGCCACCGCGACCGCGACCGCCACGGCGGTCAGCAGGGCCAGCCGCGAGCGCAGCGGCAGTCTGCGGAACCTCACGAGGGCTCGCCCTCCGCGGGCCGCAGGACGTACCCCACCCCGCGCACGGTGTGCACGAGCCGCGGCTCGCCGCCCGCCTCGGTCTTACGGCGCAGATACATCACGTACACGTCCAGCGAGTTGGACGACGGCTCGAAGTCGAAGCCCCACACCGCCTTGAGGATCTGCTCACGGGTGAGCACCTGGCGGGGGTGGGCCAGGAACATCTCCAGCAGGGTGAACTCGGTCCGGGTCAGTTCGACGCGGCGTGCGCCGCGGACGACCTCGCGGGTCGTCAGGTCCATCCGCAGATCGCCGAAGGCCAGTACGTCCCCCTCGGGCAGCGCCGCGCCCTGCTGGGCGGCGTAGGAGCTGCGGCGCAGCAGGGCGCGGATACGGGCCAGCAGTTCGTCGAGTTCGAAGGGTTTGACGAGGTAGTCGTCGGCGCCCGCGTCGAGTCCGGTGACCCGGTCGCCGACCGTGTCCCGCGCGGTGAGCATGAGGATCGGCAGCGTCACCCCGGTGGCGCGCAGCCGCCGCGCGGCGGTCAGCCCGTCCATCCGGGGCATCAGCACATCGAGCACGATCAGCTCGGGGTCGTAGGAGCCGACCTTGTCCAGCGCGTCCAGTCCGTCCACGGCGGTCTCGGTCGCGTAGCCCTCGAAGACGAGGCTGCGCTGAAGGGCTTCCCGGACGGCCGGCTCGTCGTCGACGATCAGGATGCGGGCCGGCTGATCGCCGTGGTCGGCGGGGCTCATGGGGCGGTTTCCTTATGAGGCGGTGACGGTGGGGCGGGGAGGTGGCCGCGACGGGCTGTGCGGCGCTGCTGCCAGCCTCGCACGTCCATCACGTGTTGCTGTCACTTCCGCCCGCGCGGAGGGAGGCGAGATCGGACTTGACGGTGTTGATCGGGATCGAGAAGCCGAGGCCCACGCTGCCCGCGTCGCCGGAGCTCTGGCCCGAGGCCGAGGAGTACATCGCGGAGTTGATGCCGATGATCTGGCCGCTCATGTTGATCAGCGCGCCGCCGGAGTTGCCGGGGTTGAGCGAGGCGTCGGTCTGGATGGCCTTGTAGGTGGTGGTCGAGGAGCCGACGTCGCCGTTGTACCGGCCGCCGCCGAACTCGAACGGCCACTGCCCGCCGCCGGGCCCCTGACCGCCCTGGCCCTGGCCCTGATCCGTGGAGACGGTGACGTCACGGTCGAGCGCGGAGACGATGCCGCTGGTGACGGTGCCGGTGAGGCCCTCGGGCGAGCCGATGGCCACGACCTGGTCGCCCACCGTGACCTTGCTGGAGTCGCCGAGCGACGCGGGCTTCAGCCCGCTCGCGCCCTCCACCTTGATCAGGGCGAGGTCCTTCTTGCTGTCGGTGCCGACGACCGTCGCGGTCTTCTTGCTGCCGTCGCTGAAGGTCACCTTGATCGCGTCGGCGCCGGAGACCACGTGGTTGTTGGTGATGATCTCGCCGCCGCTGGTGATGACCACGCCGGAGCCGGTGGACTGACCGCTGGTGCCACCGGCGCTGACCTCCACGATGCTGGGGCTGACGGCCGCCGCGACGGCCGAAACCCCGCTGTGGCTGGTGGAGTTGGCGTTGACCACGGGGGTGGAGATCGTGGTGTCGGACTTCTGGGTGGCGTGGGTGACCAGCGCGGCCGCCCCGCCGCCCACGAGCGCCGAGACCGCCGCCACGGCCGCGATCAGCACGACCGGCCGTGAGGCCCGCGCCCTGCGCCGCCCCCCGCCCCCGTGCGCCCCCTCACTCGCGAACGCGCCGCCGTCCTCCCCCGCGCCGCCGCCACTGCCGCTGCCGCCACTGCCGCTGCCGTCACCCGGCCATACGGTCACCCCGGACGGCGTGGTGACCGGCTGCTGAGGCTGGTACGCGGGCGGATCGGGGTACCCCGCACCGCCACCGTACGCGTAGGGATAGGGCTCGTCTGCGCCGCTGCGGCGTGTGCTGTCCGTCATGTCTATGACTGTGCGGCCGGAGTATGAGAGTCAGCTGAGGGCCCGCTGAGAACCCCGCCAGAAGTCGGTATGCCCGACATAAGGGGAGCCGCCGCAGGGGTGCCGCCGCGGGTCAGCCGCGCACCGCGGCCAGGCACTCGTCGTACAGGTCCAGGATGTCGCCCTTACCGTCGTTGTCGACCCATGCCATCGACGCGGCGTCCAGGCACGCGAACGCCGTCGCGAGCACCGCGCGGGCCCTCGGATCCGCACTGCCGACGGTGACGCCCATCCGCGCCTCGACGAGCGGCAGCAGCTCCTCCTGGAACCGCAGTCGCTTTTCGAGCCAACCGGCACGCAGCGAGGCGGTGTTGTGCAGGAGGCGGAACCGCTCCAGGGCCTGTTCCCGGCTGTCGTGCAGGGCCAGTACGGCGGCGACCCCCGCGCGCAGACACCGGCTTCGGCGGGCTGTTCACCGGCGACAACCTCACCGTCTCCGGCGGCATCGGCGTTCACTCCCGCCCTTGAGGCGTTCACTCCCGGCCCTGACGAGCGGAAGCGCGAAGCGCCAGAAGGACCCTAGGCGCAGCCGCAGGAGTGGCGGACCACCAGTGCCGAGGGGAACTGCCTGACCCGTTCGCGGCGGGAGCCGGAGAGGCGGACGCCGTCGTCCAGGACCAGGTCGACCGCGGCGCGTGCCATCGCGGGGCGGTCGGAGCCGACCGTGGTCAGCGGGGGGTCGGTGAGGTGGGCTTCCTTCACATCGTCGAAGCCGGCCACCGCCAACTCCCCGGGGACATCGAGCCGCAGCTCACGCGCCGCCCGCAACACCCCGAACGCCTGGTCGTCGGTGGCGCAGAAGATGGCCGGGGGCCGGTCGGGCCCGGCGAGCAGATCGAGGGCGACCTTATAGGCGTCGTAGCGGTTGTAAGGGGCCTGGAAGAGCCGCCCGTCCGTCGGCCGACCGGCCTCGTGCATCGCCCGGCGCCAGCCCTCCACGTGGTCGGTGACCGGGTCGCCGACGGTCGGGGTTATCTCGGTGCCGCCGAGGCAGGCCACATAGTCATGGCCGTGCTCCAGCAGATGCCGCACCGCGAGTTGCGCGCCGCCGACGTCGTCCAGCACCACCGCCACGTCGTCGATCGCCTCGGGCCGCTCGTGCAGCAGCACCACCCGGGCGTCCCACGCCTCGATCTCCGCCGCCGCGTTCTCGCTCGGGCCCTGGCTGATAAGGATCAGCCCGGACACCCGCATCCCCAGGAAGGCGCGCAGATAGTGCACCTCGCGCTCGTCCAGGTAGTCCGAGTTGCCGACCAGCACCATCTTTCCGCGCTCGGCGGCCGCCTGCTCGACGGCGTGCGCCATCTCCGCGAAGAACGGCTGCCGGGCGTCCGGAACGATCAGCCCTATGAGATCGGTCCGGCGGCTCGCCATCGCCTGCGCGACCCGGTCCGGCCGGTAGCCGAGCTCCTTGATCGCGGCGAGCACCCGCTCGCGCGTGGCCGGGGCGACCGGCCGGGGTCCGTTATTGATGACGTAACTGACGACCGCGGTCGACGTTCCCGCAAGCCTTGCCACATCATCCCGCGTCACCTTGGCCACGCGCGAAGTCTACGCGGGTCCAGCTAGCTGTTGGCCGGTCGTGCGGCAGCGGGCCTCGCCGCGGAGCCGGCCGCGCCGTCGGGCTGCTCGCCCCGCGCCGCGCCGCCCGCCCCGGCGCCCCGCGCCGCCGCCTTGGCCCGGGCCTCCTCCGCGGCGCGCTCCACCTTCTCCGGCGCGACGAAGCGGTAGCCCACGTTCCGCACCGTGCCGATCAGGGACTCGTGCTCCGGGCCCAGCTTGGCGCGCAGCCGCCGGACGTGGACGTCCACGGTGCGGGTGCCGCCGAAGTAGTCGTAGCCCCAGACCTCCTGGAGCAGCTGCGCCCGGGTGAAGACCCGGCCGGGGTGCTGGGCGAGGTACTTCAGCAGCTCGAACTCCTTGAATGTGAGATCGAGCACACGCCCCTTGAGCTTGGCGCTGTAGGTGGCCTCGTCGACCGACAGATCGCCGTTGCGGATCTCCATCGGGCTGTCGTCGGTGGTGATCTGCTGACGGCCCATGGCCAGCCGCAGCCGGGCCTCGACCTCCGCCGGGCCCGCGGTGTCCAGCAGGACGTCGTCGACGCCCCAGTCGGCGGTGACGGCCGCGAGCCCGCCCTCGGTCACCACCAGGATCAGCGGACAGCCGGGGCCGGTGGACCGCAGCAGCTGGCACAGGCTGCGCACCTGCGGAAGATCGCGGCGGCCGTCGATCAGGATGACGTCGGCGCCCGGGGTGTCCACCAGGGCGGGACCCTCGGCGGGGGCCACCCGCACGCTGTGCAGTAGCAGGCCGAGGGCGGGGAGCACCTCCGTCGAGGGCTGGAGTGCGTTGGTCAGCAGCAGGAGGGAACTCATCGTCCATCACCTGCCCCGGCCGTCTTCTCGAGGTTGTGCACGCTTCGCTCGCCCATTACGTCGGTTCCTCCTCGGTCCCTTGCGAGAGGGGCACCTCCCAGGCCGTGCCCGGGGGAGTCTGCGGCTACTACTTCGTACGGTCACGCTCCGCGCCCTTGGAGCGACGGTGCGCTCAAACGCGCACTCCCGCCCTGAAAGCACAAAAGGACCCGGGGGCTACGTTGCCCGGATCCTCTTCACGACAGAATAACCCACATGACATGCGCCGGAGAGGCTCAATCTGCTCCCCGTTGTCCTTCCGCGGTCACCACGGGAGGGCAACGGGCCATGCTGCTGACCGATGACGGGGTCTCGATCGAGGCGCGCTACGAACCTTCCCCGGGGGTCGGCACCGAACCCTCCGGCCAGCTCGCGCTGGTGGTCGGACACGGCTTCTCCGGCGCCCTGGAGCGCCCCGCGCTGCGACGGGTGGCATCGGCGTTTCACCAGCGTACGGCCGTGATCACATTCTCGTTCCGGGGTCATGGGCGGTCCGGCGGACGGTCCACGGTCGGCGATCGCGAGGTGCTGGACCTGGCCGCGGCGGTGCGCTGGGCGCGCCGGCTCGGACATCGGCGGGTGGCCACGGTCGGCTTCTCGATGGGCGGCTCGGTGGTGATCCGGCAGGCGGCGCTCTACGGGAAGGCCGATGCAATCCAGCCGTTGCAAGACGTACATCAGGGGGAGCGCACAGGGCGCGCGGCGGGGCGCACGGACGGTGTGCTCGGGTTCCCCGGGGAGGTGCTCGGGTCCCCCGGGGAGGTGCTCGGGTCCCCCGGGGAGGTGACCGACGCCCTCGCCGGGCCGGTCGACGGCGCCGCGCCCGATGCCGTCGTCGCCGTGAGCTCACCGGCCCGCTGGTACTACCGGGGCACCGCGCCCATGCGGCGGCTCCACTGGGCGATCACCCGGCCGACGGGGCGGCTGGTCTCCCGCTACGGGCTGCGCACCCGGATCGACCCGCGCGGCTGGGCCGTCGATCCGCTGTCCCCGGTGGCCGCGGCGCCGCTGATCGCGCCGACGCCGCTGCTGATCGTGCACGGCGACCGGGACCCGTACTTCCCGCTGGACCATCCCCGGATGCTGGCGTCGGCGGCGGACCCGTCCACCTCGGAGCTGTGGATCGAGCCGGGCTACGGCCACGCCGAGACCGCCGCCTCCGCCGATCTGCTGGCCCGCATCGCCGACTGGGCCGCGGCCCACGCCTGAGCCCGTCCCCGAACGGTCGCCCATTCGGGTTCCGCCACCGGCCATTCGGGTTCCGCCCCGGCCATTCGGTTTCCGCCCCGGCTATTCGGGTTCCGCCACCGGCTCCGCGAACTGGGACGCGTACAGCCGCGCATACGCACCCCCGGCCGCGAGCAGCGCGTCGTGCGAGCCCTGCTCCACGATCCGCCCCGACTCCATCACCAGGATCACGTCCGCGTCCCGGATGGTCGACAGCCGGTGGGCGATCACGAAGCTCGTACGGCCGCTGCGCAGCGAGGCCATCGCCCGCTGGATGAGGACCTCGGTACGGGTGTCGACCGAGCTGGTGGCCTCGTCCAGCACCAGGATCGACGGCTCGGAGAGGAACGCCCTGGCGATCGTGATCAGCTGCTTCTCACCGGCGCTGACGTTGGAGCCCTCTTCGTCGATCACCGTGTCGTAGCCGTCCGGCAGCATCCTTACGAAGCGGTCCACATAGGTGGCCTTCGCCGCCGCCACGATCCGCTCGGAGCTCGCCCCCTCCGCGCCGTACGCGATGTTCTCGGCGATCGTCCCCCCGAACAGCCAGGTGTCCTGGAGCACCATCCCGATATGGGAGCGCAGTTCCTCCCGTGACATCGCGGCGATGTCCACCCCGTCCAGCGTGATCCGCCCGCCGCTGACCTCGTAGAACCGCATCAGCAGATTGACCAGCGTGGTCTTCCCGGCGCCGGTCGGGCCGACGATGGCCACGGTCTGGCCCGGCCGCACCGACAGCGAAAGACCCTCGATGAGCGGCGTGTCCGGCTGGTAGCGGAAGGAGACCTCCTCGAACGCGACCTGCCCGCGCACCTCCTCCGGCCGCCGCGCGTCCACCGGCTCCACGCTCTGCTCGGGCGCGTCCAGCAACTCGAAGACCCGCTCGGCCGAGGCCACGCCCGACTGCACCATGTTGGCCATGGACGCCACCTGGGTGAGCGGCTGGCTGAACTGCCGGGAGTACTGGACGAACGCCTGGACATCGCCGATCGACAGCGCGCCGGAGGCCACCCGGAGCCCGCCGACCACGGCCACCAGCACATAGTTGAGGTTGCCGATGAACATCATCGAGGGCTGGATCAGACCGGAGATGAACTGGGCCCGGAAGCCGGCCGCGTAGAGCTTGTCGTTCTGCTCCCGGAAGGCCTGCGCGGACTCCTTCTCCCGCCCGAAGACCTTCACCAGCGCATGGCCGGTGTACATCTCCTCGATATGGGCGTTGAGCTTGCCCGTGGTCTTCCACTGCTGCACGAACTGCGGCTGGGCGCGCTTGCCGACGCGCGTGGTCACCCACACCGAGACCGGGACGGTGATCAGCGCCACCAGCGCCAGCAGCGGCGAGATCCAGAACATCATCGACAGCACGCCCACGATCGTCAGCAGCGAGGCCATGATCTGGCTGAGGGTCTGCTGGAGCGTCTGCTGGATGTTGTCGATGTCGTTGGTGGCGCGGGAGAGCACCTCGCCGCGCGACTGCTTGTCGAAGTACGCCAGCGGCAGCCGCGCCAGCTTGTGCTCCACGTCCTCGCGCAGCCGGAAGACCGCGCGCTGGACGACGACGGTCGCCACCCGCGCCTGGATCAGGCCCAGGAGCGCGGCGGCCGCGTACAGCGCCGTGACCCACAGCAGTACGACGCCGACCGCGTGGAAGTCGATGCCCTGGCCGGGGGTGACGTCCATCGAGGCGACCATGTCGGCGACCGTGCCCTGGTCCTTGTCGCGCAGCCACTGGACGGCCTGCTCCTTGCTGACGCCGTCGGGCAGCTGCCGTCCGACGATGCCCGCGAAGATCAGGTCGGTGGCCTGGCCGAGGATCTTCGGGCCCACCACCGAAAGGCCGATGCTGACCGTGGCCAGCGCGAGCACCAGCAGCACGATCCCGCGCTCGGGGCGGAGCCGGGCCAGCAGCCGGCGGCTGGAGCCGCTGAAGTCCATGGACCGCTCGGTGGGCTGGCCGCCCATGAAGCGGCCGGGCCCGGCGGCGGGCGCCGGACCCCTGCGGGGCGCCGTGGGGCCGCTCATGCCGCCTCCTCCTCGGTGAGCTGGGAGAGCACGATCTCGCGGTAGGTCTCGTTGCCGGCCATCAGCTCGGCGTGGGTGCCGGCGCCGACGATCCGCCCCGCGTCGAGGACCACGATCAGATCGGCGCCGCGGATGGTGGACACCCGCTGGGCGACGATGACGACCGTCGCGTTGTCCGTCTCGTCCGCGAGCGCCGCCCGCAGCCGGGCGTCGGTGGCGTAGTCGAGCGCGGAGAAGGAGTCGTCGAAGAGGTAGACGGACGGCCTGCGGACCAGGGCTCGGGCGATCGCCAGCCGCTGCCGCTGACCGCCGGACACATTGGTCCCGCCCTGGGCGATCGGGGCGTCCAGGCCACCCTCCATGGCCGCCACGAACTCCCGTGCCTGGGCGGTCTCCAGGGCCCGCCACAGCTCCTCGTCGGTGGCGTCGGGGTCGCCGTACCGCAGGTTTGAGGCGACGGTGCCGGAGAAGAGGTACGGCTTCTGCGGGACCAGCCCTATGGCCCGGGTCATCACCTCGGGGTCGAGGTCGCGCACATCCACGCCGTCGAGGTGGACGCTGCCGTCGGTCGCGTCGAACAACCGCGGCACCAGCCCGAGCAGGGTCGACTTGCCGCTGCCGGTGGAGCCGATGACGGCGGTGGTCCGGCCGGGCCGGGCGGTCAGCGAGACGTCGCGCAGCACGGGCTCGTCGGCGCCGGGGTAGCGGAACTCCACGCCCCGCAGCTCCAGCAGCCCCCGTCCGGCGTCGGCGGGCGCGGGCGCGACGGGCATCAGCGGCGGTACGACACTGGTCCCGGTGTCCAGCACCTCCTGGACGCGCTCGGCGCACACCTCGGCCCTCGGCACCATCATGAACATGAAGGTGGCCATCATCACGGACGACAGAATCTGCATCAGATAGCTGAGGAACGCGGTCAGAGCGCCGACCTGCATCCCGCCGCTGTCGATGCGGTGCCCGCCGAACCAGACGACGGCCACGCTGGAGACGTTCACCACCAGCATCACGGCCGGGAACATCAGCGACATCAGCCGCCCGGCGCGCAGCGAGACATCCATCAGCCCGGTGTTGGCGGTGGTGAAGCGATCGCGCTCATGGGTGTCGCGGACGAAGGCGCGGATGACCCGGATCCCGGTGATCTGCTCGCGCAGCACCCGGTTGACGGTGTCGATGCGCTGCTGGACGTCGCGGAACAGCGGCCGCATCCGGCGGGCGATGAGCGTGACCACGAGGCCCAGGGCCGGAACGATGAGCAGGAGCAGCCCGGACAGCGGCACGTCCTCGTTGAGCGCCATGACCACGCCGCCGACACACATGATCGGCGCCGAGACCATCAGCGTGAAGGCCATCAGGCACAGCATCTGCACCTGCTGGACGTCGTTGGTGGTGCGGGTGATCAGGGACGGCGCGCCGAAGTGGCCCATCTCCCGGGCGGAGAAGGACTGCACCCGGTCGAAGACGGCGGCGCGCACATCGCGGCCGAGCGCCATGGCGGTGCGGGCGCCGAAGTAGACGGCTCCCGCGGCGCACACGATCTGGACGAGGGTGACGGCGATCATCAGCCCGCCGACACGGAGGATGTAGCCGGTGTCGCCCTTCACCACTCCGCTGTCGATGATGTCCGCGTTCAGCGCGGGCAGGTAGAGGGTGGCGAGGGTCTGCACAAGCTGCAATAAGACGATCAGCGTGATCGTTCGGGTATAGGGCCTCAGATACGCCCGTATCAGTCGTACCAGCACACGGAAACCTTAAGTGACGCTCGTCCCGAACCGGCCGTATTTTCGACGAACCGCGTGTGGTCCCGGGCGCGGCCCCGCACCCGTCATCATGGAGGCGGCAGATGACGGGAAAGGGATCGCGATGGCGATGATGAGCACGCCCGCCGGGACCATCCGGTACTGGGCCGCGGCCCGCGCCGCGGCCGGTACCGCGGAGGAGCCGTACACCGCGTGGACACTGGCGGAGGCGCTCGACGCGGCCCGGCAGCGGCACACCGCGCGGCCGGAGTTCGCGCGGGTCCTACTGCGCTGTTCGTTCCTGGTCGACGGAGCCCCGGCCGGCACCCGTGACCACAAGACGATCCAACTCGCCGAGGGCGGCACGGTCGAGGTGCTCCCGCCGTTCGCAGGAGGGTGAACCCCGAGCTCATGAGCAACCAGCCGCACCAGCCCAACGAGCCGCACCAGCCCCACGAGCCCCACCAGCAGCAGGGCCAGCAGCCGCAGGGCCAGCAGCCGCAGCAGCCGTATCCCCCGTACGGGTCGTACGAGACTCCTTACGGAGGGTACGACCAGAGCGGGCAGCCTTACGGCGGCCATGGCGGCCCCGGTGGCCATGGCGGCCCCGGTGGCAACGGCACTCACGGCGGCAATGGCGCTTACGGCGGCAATGGCGCTTACGGCGGCAATGGCCAGGGTGCCCAGCAGCCGGCCGACTGGCAGGGGTACGCGGGGTATCCGCAGCAGCAGGGGTACGCCCAGGCCCAGCCGTCGCAGTACCAACACCCGCAGCAGCAATACCAGCAGCAGTACCAGCAGCAGCCGTACGCGGATCCCTACGCCGCCGCCCAGCAGGGCCGGCACGGGCAGCAAGGCCAGCAAGGCCAGCACGGGCAGCAGCCGTACCAGGGGCACCAAGGCCAGCAGCCGCACCAGGGCCACCAGGGCCAGTACGCCCAGGGCTGGGATCAGCAGCAGCATCCGTACCACCAGCCCGCCGCCCCGTCCCAGCCGCGCCCCCAGCCCCCGTCCCAGGCACAGGCCCCCTCCCACCCCCAGGCCCCGGCTCAGGCGCAGGCTCAGGCACAGGCCGCGACCGCCGAGCCGCCCGCCCCGCAGCCCGACCGGCCGCTCACCGCCGCCGAGAAGGCGAAGGCCGAGGGCCGTCCGCAGATCGTCCACCCGGGGTTCGTCCCCGCCGCCCTGACCTCCGTGCTGGCCGCCCTGCTCGCGGCCACCGCGCCGCTGGGCCGCCCGGCCGTCGCCGTCGCCGTGGTGGCGCTTCAGGCGGTCACGGCGGCGGGCTGGTTCCGGCTGAACGGCATGTGGCCCGCCCGGCAGGGCATCGCGCTCGCCTTCGCGGGCGGTCTGGCCGCCGACATCGGCCTGCTCGCCACCGAGCCGTCACACGCCCCGACGGTCGTCATCGGCGCCATCGGCGTCTGGCTGTTGCTGGTGCTGATCCTCCAGCTGCGCAGCCACGCCTCCCCGGACGAGCGGCTGTACGGCCTTACGGCCGCCGTGGCGGCCACGGCCCTCGCCGTGCTCGCGGCCGGTCATCTGGCCGCCGTCGCCGAGTCCTCGGACGCCGTGGTGGTGGGGGCGGCCGCCGTCGCCGTGGCCGTGCTCGTCCGGGCGCTGCCGCTGCCGACCGCCGCCGCCGTCGTGGTCGCGCTGGCGGCCGCCACGGGCGCCGGGGTAGGGGCCGGGCAGCTCACCGGGACGGGCACGTCCACCGCCGCCCTGCTCGGGTTCGCGGCCGGGGCGTGCGCGCTGATCGGCCACCGGGTCGCCAGCTACGACTACCCCTCGCGCTTCGTCCATATGACGGCCGGCGTGGCGCTGCCGCTCGCGGCCGCGGCCCCCGTGGTCTATGTGATCGGCCGCGCCCTGGGCTGACTCCCCGGCTCCCGCTCACCCGCTCCGGATAGGCTCGCAGTCTCAGGCGCGAGGGCCTGAGCGAGAGCCTGGGGGACCCACGCACATGCGCGCACTACGCATCACACTGATCGTCGTCGTGATACTCGGCGGCCTCTTCGTGGCCGCCGACCGCATCGCGGTGTACATGGCCGAGTCCAAGGCGGCCGACAAGATCAAGAGTTCTCAGGGTCTGACCACCACGCCCAATGTCTCGATCAAGGGCTTCCCGTTCCTGACCCAGGTCGTGGGCAAGGAGCTGGACGAGGTCGACGTCGGCGTGGACGGGCTGACGACGGACGCGGGCGACGGCCGCAGCGTCCGGGTCACCGAGCTCGACGCCCAGCTGCACAACGTCCGCATCTCGGGCAACTTCTCGTCGGCCAGCGCCGACCACGCCACCGGCTCGGCCCACATCAGCTACGCCGACCTGTCACAGGCCGCCGGTCCGGGGATCACGGTCGGCTACGACCCGTCGGGCACCAACAAGGTCAAGATCACCGGCAGTCTGCTGGGCCTCAGCCTCTCCGCCCACTCCCAGGTCACCATCGTGAACGGCAACACCATCCGGCTGCACGCCGAGTCCATACCGGGCGGCAGCATCCCCCAGTGGGAGGACAAGGTGCGCGAGAAGGCCGACATGGAGCGGAAGATCGAGGGCCTGCCCACCGGCATGCGGCTGGAAAAGGTGGAGACCTCAAAGGACGGCATAGACGTCTCGGTCGCGGGTAATAACGTCCAGCTGACGGGCTGACGCGATCAGTACCAGGGGCGTCCGATCACGCCTCTGGTCCATTCACTGAGACGATCATGTCCGCACCCATGGACGCTCCCGCCCGGCGTGGCCCCCTCCGACCACGCCGTCCGGCCGTTCAAGGTTCTCTCATCTCACTCTCCGGACGATAACGTCTCATCATGCGACATGCCGGTGACATGCCCGCCTGTCCGTCCCTACGATCGGACCCATGAAGCGACAGGCGGATCTCACGAAGCGGCGGGCAGTCGACCTGTGCCGCGTCGCCGCCATGCTCTGTCGCCACGTCTGAATGGGACGTGGTCCGCACACGCCACGGACCGGCCCCCTCTTCGGCCCGTCACGCCGGGCCTTCCCGCACCTTCGCTCGTACGCTCGCCGCACGCTCGCGACGCGGCGCCGCGTCGCGAGCGTGCCCGTACCGCCGCAACTGCCCCGGAGGAGAGAAACATGAGCCGCAGTGACGTCCTGGTGGACGCCGACTGGGTCCAGGCCCGTATCGACGACCCCAAGACGGTCATCGTCGAGGTGGACGAGGACACCTCGGCCTACGACAAGAACCACATCAAGAACGCCATCCGGATCGACTGGAAGCAGGACCTCCAGGACCCGGTGCGCCGTGACTTCGTCGACCAGGCCGGCTTCGAGAAGCTCCTGTCGGAGAAGGGCATCGGCAACGACGACACGGTCGTCCTCTACGGCGGCAACAACAACTGGTTCGCGGCGTACGCCTACTGGTACTTCAAGCTCTACGGCCACCAGGACGTCAAGCTGCTCGACGGCGGCCGCAAGAAGTGGGAGCTGGACTCCCGCGACCTGGTCGCCGAGGTGCCGACCCGCGCGCAGACCGAGTACCGGGCCAAGCCGCAGGACACCGCCATCCGCGCCTTCCGCGACGAGGTCGTGGACGCCATCGGCTCACTGAACCTGGTCGACGTGCGCTCCCCCGACGAGTTCTCCGGCAAGCTGCTCGCCCCGGCCCACCTCCCGCAGGAGCAGTCGCAGCGTCCGGGCCACGTCCCGAGCGCCCGCAACATCCCGTGGTCGAAGTCGGCCAACGACGACGGCACCTTCAGGTCCGACGACGAGCTCAAGGAGATCTACGAGGGCGCGGGCGTGGATCTGTCGAAGGACACCATCGCCTACTGCCGCATCGGTGAGCGCTCCGCTCACACCTGGTTCGTCCTGCACGAGCTCCTGGGCCAGACCAACGTCAAGAACTACGACGGCTCCTGGACCGAGTACGGCTCGCTGGTCGGCGTGCCGGTCGAGCTCGGCTCCGACAGCTGACCCCTCTCCCCCGAACGTAAGGACAGACATCCATGTGTGGAGCCAAGGCCGGCGGCCCCGACGCCTCGACGATCAAGCCCGGTGAGACCACGATCCAGGGTTCGGTGACCCGCGACGGCGAGCCCGTCGCCGGGTACGTCCGGCTGCTGGACAGCACCGGCGAGTTCACCGCCGAGGTCCCCACCTCCGCGACCGGACAGTTCCGTTTCTACGCCGCGGAGGGCACATGGACGCTGCGTGCCCTGGTTCCCGGCGGCACCGCGGACCGCACCGTCGTCGCCCAGAAGGGCGGGCTGGCGGAGGTCGCCATCGCCGTCTGACGCGCCACGGCGCGTCGTGACTCACGGCCGGAGGGCCGCACCCCGGGGTTGGACGCCTCGGCGGGGTGCGGCCCTCCGTCTGTCGGTGCGGCGGTCCCGGACGTACGCTGGACATATGTACGCGCGACGCCGCCACGCATACTTCTTCCTGATGGGCGCGTGTCTGACGCTCTTCATCTCGGCGTGGGCCTTTGTGCGCCTGTGGTCCGTGCCCGCCGCGGTCGCGATGTGCATCGTCGCCATGGTGATCCCGCCCCTGGCGGCGATCGTCGCCAATCGCCGCGGCCCGGACGACCGGTGGTGGGACGAATCGGGGGACGAGGAGTCCGACCGGTGGTGGCGGGAGCTGGACGAGCACAACCACCGCCATTGACCGACATTGACCGGGAACAGCCCGCCGCGGGCGTCACGACCGCCCGGACGCCCCCTCGCACACGGGCTGATACCCGGGCTGACACCCGGGCTAATACACGAGCGCCTGGACGCCATCCGGCATGATCTCGCTCACGAAGACCTGAGCGCCCGCGATCCGGGCACCTTCGATCAGATCCTTCTCCTCGATCTCCCGGCGCGCGGCGCACTGCGTGCACACCGTGATCGCCCCGCCGCCCGTAAGGATGCCGTCGATCAGATCCGGAAGCGGCGCGGCATGCGGAAGCTCGAACTCCGCGGCCCGGCCCGGCAGCGCGAACCACGTCGCCTCCCCGGTCAGCCAGAGCGAGACCTCGACCCCGCTCGCCGCGGCCACCGCCGCCACCGTGAACGCCTGGGAACAGCGCTCGGGAGCGTCCGCGCCCGCCGTCACCTTGACCACCAGCTTCTTCGCCATGCGTCAACCATAGGCTCGGCACCCGGGGCCCGGCGCCGCACGGCCACCTGTCTCCACCGGCCGTCCCGGCGGCGACTAGACTCGGTGCCGTCCGTCATCTGTTCCGAGGAGCGCGCTCGTGCTTGAGGCAGTCTTCACCACCCTGATGATCCTGGTCGCCGTGGCCACGCTCGGCTTCGCCGCGCTGACCTGGAAGAAGCTGTACCAGGGCCAGCGCTGAATCACTCCCGCCCCGCCACCACGGCTCGACTCTCGACAGATCGCCTGAATTCATGATCCAGATTCCGTCCGACCTCCACCCGGACCTCGTGCCGCTCGCCTTCCTCCTGGGCAACTGGGAAGGGGCCGGCGTCTCGGACTTCCCCGGCGCCGAGAAGTGCAACTTCGGCCAGGAAGCCACCTTCACGCACGACGGCCGTGACTTCATCGAGTACGTCTCGCACACCTGGGTGCTGGACTCCGAGGGCAAGAAGGTCCGCCCCCTGGAGACCGAGTCCGGCTACTGGCGGATCGACAAGGACCGTAAGGTCGAGGTCGTGATGAGCCGCGACCAGGGCATCATCGAGGTCTGGTACGGCGAGCTCGCGGAGGGCAAGCCGCAGATCGACCTGGCGACGGACGCGGTGGCCCGCACCGCCCACGCGGCCCCGTACTCGGGCGGCAAGCGGCTGTACGGCTACGTCAACAGCGATCTGATGTGGGTCGGCGAGAAGGCCACCCCCGAGGTCGAGCTGCGCCCTTACATGTCCGCGCATCTGAAGAAGGTCGTGGACCCCCGGGAGTGGGCCAAGGACCTCAAGGACCTGCCGGACGACGGGATCGCCTTCTTCCGCTGAGCTCCCCCGGCTCGCGCCTTCCGCTCTCCGCTCTCCGTTCCCTGCTCTCCGCTCTCCGTTCCTGCTCTCCGCTCTCCGCCGAGGCGGGCTCTTCCGTGCCGCGTCCGGTTCTGCCCCTGTGCGTCCGGCCGGGCACCGCGGGCCCGCCTACACTTGCACCGTGGCGACCACCGACTGGAAGAGCGATCTGCGGGAGCGCGGCTACCGTCTGACCCCGCAGCGCCAGCTCGTGCTCGAAGCCGTCGATCATCTGGAGCACGCCACTCCGGACGAGATCCTGACCGAGGTGCGCCGCACCGCGAGCGGCGTCAACATCTCCACGGTCTATCGCACGCTGGAGCTGCTGGAGGAGCTGGGCCTGGTCAGCCATGCCCACCTCGGCCACGGCGCCCCCACGTACCACCTGGCCGACCGGCACCATCACATCCATATGGTGTGCCGGGACTGCACGGATGTGATCGAGGCCGATGTCTCCGTGACCGACGCCTTCACCCGGCAGCTCCGGGCGGACTTCGGCTTCGACACCGATCTGAAGCACTTCGCGATCTTCGGCCGGTGTGCCTCCTGCTCCGCCCGGCAGCGCGGTGGAGAGGCCGGTGGAGACCCCGGACGGCTCGATGGGGACGACGCCGAAACCCGCTCCGGTGAGGGCCGAGCCCGCAGGTCGTAGGCTGAGTTCATGAAGAGCCCTTTGCTGTCGCTGCCCGGCGCCGTCCCCGGCGAGGGCCCCGACGAAGGCGTCGCCGCCCACTACGGCGACCTGTTCCGCGAGCAGCGCACGCTCGCCGACGGCACCGGCTTCGTGGACCTCTCGCACCGCGGCGTGGTCACGGTCAGCGGTGCCGACCGGCTCAGCTGGCTGCATCTGCTGCTCACCCAGCACGTCAGCGACCTCCCGCCGGGCCAGGCCACCGAAGCCCTGATCCTCTCCACCCACGGCCACATCGAACACGCGCTCTATCTCGTCGACGACGGCGAGACCACCTGGGCCCATGTGGAGCCCGACAGCCAGGGCGAGCTGATCGCCTACCTGGAGAGCATGAAGTTCTTCTACCGGGTGGACATCGCGGACCGCACCGAGGACTACGCGGTCGTCCACCTCCCGGCGGGCAGCATCACCGACGCCCCCGAGGACGCCGTCGTCCGCGAGACCCCGCACGGCCGGGACCTCTTCCTGCCGCGTGAGCGCCTTACCGCCTTCGCCGAGACGAGCGGCCCGCCGATCGGGGTGCTGGCGTACGAGGCGCTGCGGGTCGAGGCCCACCGGCCGCGGGTCGGCCTGGAGACCGACCACCGCACCATCCCGCATGAGCTGGGGTGGATCGGCTCGGCCGTCCATCTCCAGAAGGGCTGCTACCGCGGTCAGGAGACCGTCGCCCGGGTGCAGAACCTGGGGAAGCCACCGCGCCGGCTGGTCTTCCTCCACCTCGACGGCAGCGAGGTGGCACTGCCGTCCCACGGCGCGCCCATACGGCTTGCCTCGGAGGGCGAGGAGGGCCGCCAACTGGGCTTCATCACCTCCTCGGCCCGCCATCACGAACTGGGGCCGATCGCGCTGGCGCTGGTCAAGCGCAATGTGCCGGTGGACGCGGAGCTGATCGCGGACTCCACGGCCGCCGCACAGGAGACGGTCGTGGAGCCGTGAACCCGCTGCCGGTCCACCGGGCCCCGCGGTTCGGCTAGACCTCGACGAGCACCGTGAACGGGCCGTCGTTCGTGAGCGAGACCTTCATGGCCGCTCCGAACCGGCCCGTTTCCACGTGTGCGCCCAGCTTCCGCAGCTGGGCCACCACCTCGTCGACGAGCGGTTCGGCGACCCCGCCGGGCGCCGCCGCGTTCCAGGTGGGACGGCGCCCCTTACGGGCGTCGCCGTAGAGCGTGAACTGGCTGATGACCAGCAGCGGAGCGTCCAGGTCCGAACAGGACTTCTCGTCGTGGAGCATCCTTACGGACCACAGCTTGCGGGCCAGTTGGGCCGCCTTCTCCGGGGTGTCGTCATGCGTCACCCCGACCAGTACGCACAGCCCCTGGCCGACGATCTCGCCGACCGTCTCGCCGTCCACGACGACGCTCGCCCCGTCCACTCTCTGTACCACAGCACGCATGGCGACCATCATGCCGTGCGTCCATCCGGGGCCGATCGGGTGGAGAGCCGCTGCACAGGGAGCATCACTGGTGGCACGATGCGTGCAGGCGGTGCAGGCGGGCAGGAACTGCGGGAACGACGCATCGCTGGAGGGGACGGACACCAATGACCACATCGGGCACCGGCCAGCCCATGGCCACCGAGGGCCTGCTGCCGCCGCGGCCGCCGAGCCAGCGCGGCGGGCGGCTGGCGGACTCCGCCGCCGTGACGGCGCCGACCGTGACGTCCGCGGCCGCGAGCGGTCTGGACGCTCTGCGGCTGCCGGAGCTGCGGGCACTGCGCCGCTCGGCACAGCGTGAGGAAGCGGATCTCAGCTATCTGCGCAGACTGCTCCAGGGGCGGATCGACATCCTCCGCGCCGAGCTGGGCCACCGCCGTGACCCGGCGCCCGCGGCGGCCGCGGCCCAGCCGCCCGCCGCGCTGGTGGACCGGCTGCCGGAGATCCTCGCGGATCTCCCCTCACGGCACCGCTCCTCGGCCCGGCATGTCACGCTCGGCACGCCGCAGGACGCGGAGTACGAGCGGCTGGCCGAGGAGATGCTGGCCGAGGTGGGCCTGTCCGATCTGCGGGCCCGTACGGACGAGGAGCTGCACGGGGCGATGGCCCGCCTCGTCGGCCATGAGCAGCAGGTGTCGCGGCGGCGGCAGGAGCTGCAGCGCACGGCGGACGGCTGCAGCGCGGAGATCGCCCGCCGGTACCGCGAGGGAGAGGCGCAGGTGGACGACCTGCTGGCGTAGGCGGCGACGGGCCGCCGGGGGCTGCCCGCGGGGGGTGCTCGGGACACGGTTCGCGAGACGCTCGGGGCACGTTCGCGAGGTGCTCGGGACGCTGGTTCGCGGGGTGCTCGCCGAGCTGTCCACAGGGTGCGGTGTGATGAAAAGACCTGGTCCGAGGGGTGTGGAAATCGGCGTGCGGCCGGTGGCGGCGGGCGCTTAGCGTGTGCGCATGGCCCTCGAACTCCGCACCCCACTCGCCGATTCCGACCTCGTCAACTGGACCGTCGCGCTCAACACCGGCTTTCTGCGCCCGCCGGAGGCGCCGAAGGAGGAGGTGGAGCTGCGGCGGGAGCAGATCGACCTGTCCCGTACGCAGGGCGTCTTCGACGGGGACCGCTGCGTGGCCACCTTCCGCAGCTTCGCGCAGCGGCTGACGGCGGTCGGCGGGGCGGATGTCCCGGCCGACGCGATCAGCAATGTCGCGGTGTCGGCCACCCACCGCCGCCGGGGCCTGCTCAGCCGGATGATGGAGCACGATCTGCGTGCCGCCAAGGAGCGGGGCGAGGCGGTGGCCACCCTGATCGCGGCCGAGTATCCGATCTACGGGCGGTACGGCTTCGGCCCGGCCACCTGGATCACCGAATGGCAGGTGGACGTCCCCCGCGCGGGCCTCGACCCGCGCCACTCGGCTCCGGTGGACGGCGGCCGGGTCGACTTCGCCGACGCCGACGAGGTGCGGAAGCTGGGCCCCGCCCTGCATGAGCGGCTGCGCGCCCGGCAGCATGGCGTCATCGACCGCCCGGACCACTGGTGGCGGATCAACACCGGTCAGCGGCGGTACCCCAACCGCCCCTGGACCGAGCCGTTCTATGTCCTCTACCGCTCCCCCGACGGCTCGGTGGACGGGCTGCTCGCCTATACGGCGGACGACCGCTGGGAGGGCAACAAACGACCGCACAACACCGCCACCGTGCTCGAGCTGACCACGGTCACCCCGGCCGCCGAGCGGGCGCTGTGGCACTTCCTGCTCTCGGCCGACTGGGTGACCCGGGTCAACACCGGCCGACGCGCACCCGACGATCTGCTTCCGCTGCTGCTCGGCGACCCCCGCGCGGCCCAGGTCACCATGTATGCCGACTGGCTGTGGCTGCGCCCGCTGGATGTGCCCCAGCTGCTGGAGACGCGTACGTACCCGGCCGAGGGCTCGCTGGTGCTTGAGCTGCGCGACGCCGCCGGGCTGGCCGGGGGCCGCTACTTCCTGGAGGCGGGCCCCGACGGCGCGGCGTGTGCGACCACGGGCCGTCCGGCCGATCTGACCATGGACATCGGCGAGTTGGGCACCCTGTGGCTGGGCGACGAGTCGGCGGTCCGGCTCGCCTCGCTGGGCCGGATAGCCGAGGAGCGCCCGGGCGCCGCGGCGCTGGCGGACCGGCTGCTGCGGACCCCGCGCCGCCCCTGGTGCCCCGATAGCTTCTGAGGCGCCCGGCGCTCAGCAGCTGGACTTGAGCAGTCGGCGCGCTCCCGCACCCTGCTCGCCCAGCCGGTCGTAGGGGTTCGCCAGCGCGCACTTGTCGATCGACAGACAGCCGCAGCCGATGCAGTCGGTGAGGTGGTCGCGGAGGTTCTCCAGCTGTTCGATGCGCTCATTGAGGTCCGCGTGCCAGCACTCCGAGATCCGGGCCCAGTCCTCCTTGGTGAGGACATGGTCCTCGGGGAAGAGCCCGAGGACCTCCCGGATCCTCGCCAGCGGGATGCCGACGCGCTGCGAGGAGCGGACGAAGGCCACGCGGCGGAGGGTGTCGCGGGTGTAGCGGCGCTGATTGCCGGAGGTGCGGCGGCTGTGGATCAGCCCCTCGCGCTCATAGAAGCGCAGCGCGGAGGCGGGCACCCCGCTGCGCTGCGCCAGATCGCCGACCGTGAGCTCATGGGTCTTCCAGGTCAGTTGCGTCATAGTGCCGAGGGTAGCTTGACTTCAACCTTTGTTTAAGTCCGAGGCTCGTCCCATGACGACAGACACCGCCGTCCTGACGGCGACCACCACGCCCGTATCCGCCACCGACACCGACTCCCCCATCCGGCTCGCCATCATCATCGGCAGCACCCGCGAGGGCCGCTTCGGGCCGAAGGTCGCGGACTGGTTCGCCGGTCATGCGACGCTCCGCTCCGATATGGCCGTCGATGTCGTGGACCTGGCCGAGACCCCGCTGCCCACCGACCTCACCCACCGGCCCGGCCCCGAGGACGTCGCGGCCCTGGAGGCCGTGACGCCCAGGCTGGACGCGGCCGACGCGTTCGCCGTGGTCACGCCCGAGTACAACCACAGCTACCCCGCCTCCCTGAAGAACGCGATCGACTGGCACTTCACCCAGTGGCAGGCCAAACCGGTCGGCTTCGTCTCCTACGGCGGTATCTCCGGGGGCCTGCGCGCGGTCGAGCATCTGCGGCCGGTCTTCGCCGAGGTCCACGCCGTGACCGTCCGGGACACGGTCAGCTTCCACAACGCCGGCGGGCTGTTCGGGGAGGACGGCCGACTGAAGGACCCCGAGGGTCCGGACACCGCCGCCGGGGCGATGCTCGACCAGCTCACCTGGTGGGCGCGGGCCCTGCGCACGGCCCGCACCACCCACCCGTACGGCGGCTGATCCACCCGGCGGCGCCGACCCCCGTCGACGGCGCCGCCGGAAACGCGGCCCCCTACGACGAGTTCGTCTTCGGCCTGGAGCGGATCCTCGACGGTGTGGAGGCGCTGATCAGCGGGCGTAGCTGACCGCCCGGGGCCTCGCGCTCCGCACGCCCTCGGGACTCCGTCGGTCCACCGGACTGGCCAGATTCTTGTACATCCTGGCCATCCGGCCACTCGTCGGCCCCGGGGCCGGTTTCCGAACATGGTGGGCATGAATGTGCTGTGGATATTCGCCCACCCCGAACAGCGTTCCCTCAGCGGGGCGTTGCGCGACGAGGGGCTGCGCGCCCTGCGCGAGGCGGGCCATGAGTACCGGCTGTCCGACCTCTACGCGATGCGCTGGAACCCCGTGGTGGACGGCGCCGACTTCCGGCATGACGCGGACGAACGCCTCATCGTCGGGGCCGCCTCGCGGCGCGCCTATGACGCGGGGACGCTCGGCGCGGACATCCGCGCCGAGCAGGAGAAGATCGCCTGGGCCGATACGCTCGTCGTGCAGTTCCCGCTGTGGTGGTACGGCATGCCCGCCATCCTCAAGGGCTGGTTCGACCGCGTCTTCGTCAAGGGCTTCGCGTACGGGGTCATCGGGCCGGACGGCCGCACCCTGCGCTACGGGGACGGCAAGCTGGCCGGTAAGCGCGCCATGGTGGTCCTGACCGCCGGGGCGCCCGAGGCCACCATGGGCCCGCGCGGTGTCAACGGTGAGCTCGGCGATCTGCTGTTCCCGCTGCACCACGGCACCTTCTGGTACAGCGGGATGTCCGTGCTGCCGCCGTATGTGGTGTACGGCGCGGACCGGGTCCCGGCCGAGGTGTACGAGACCCATGCCGCCGAGCTGCGGAAGCGGCTGGCCGCCCTGCCGACCGAGGAGCCGATCCCGTTCCGCCGTCAGAACGGCGGGGACTACGACGAGCGCCTGGTGCTCCGCCCCGACCTCCTGCCGGGCCGCACCGGCCTCTCCGTGCACTACGCACAACCCCGCACCCCGGCCGCCGAAGACGCCCAGGGCACGCAGAGCAACCAGGGCACAAAGGGCCCACAGGGCACGCGGGCCGCCGTGAACGGCTAGGAGGGCGGCCACAGCTCCAGCCGCCAGTCGTTGCACCGCGTCATCGTCCCCACCGGATACTCGAATTCACACTCGCCGAGCAGTGTGAACCCGGCCTTGCGGCACACCCCGTTCGACGCGGGATGGCCGATGGACGGATACGCGTGCAGATACCGATGGGTTCGTTGCGCCGCGGCCGCCCGGGCCACCTCCCCCGCGGCCGCGGCCGCGATCCCCCGCCCCTGGAACGGCGGCAGCACGCCCCAGCCGGTCTCGTACACCGACTCACCCCGCCACTCCCGCTCCCAGTACCCGATGCTGCCGACCGTCTCGTCCCCCTCGTCCCCCTCCGGCAGCACGATCCGGTACATCCGCCCGGCGCCCGGCCCGGTCAGCTCGGCGTACCGCCGGTGGCGGACCAGGAGTTGCTCCTCGCTCTCCGGTCCGCCCAGGTGGCCCGTCATCTCCGGGCTGTTGACGCGGCGCAGCAGCTCAAGGCAGAGCGCGCTGTCCTCCCACGGCTCGAGCCGCATCCGCGCCCCGCTCGCCCCACCGGACATGCGCCACCTCCCGCCGTCGGCGCACCCTGCGCCCGCCTTCCGTTCATTCGACCACGGGGGTACGACAACGGCCTCGCGCCCAGGTCACGGCCCGGCCCGGCGTCAGTCCGCCACCGGCGCCAGCAGCGCCATGTCGTCCTCGTCCAGGGCGATCCGCGCCGCCGCCATGTTCTCCTCGAGGTGGGCGAGTGAGCTGGTGCCGGGGATCTGGACGATCACGGGCGAGCGGGCGAGGCCCCAGGCGAGGGCGATCTGATGCGCGGTCGCGCCGTGCCGCTCCGCGACCGTCCGCAGGTTCTCGCTCTCCAGGTCGGTGTGGCCGCCGCCCAGCGCGAAGAACGGCACATAGGCGATCCCGGCCGCGGCGCACTCGTCCACCAGCGCCCCGTCGGCCTGGTCGAGCACCCCGAACCGGTTCTGCACCGCCGCCACGGGCGCGATCGCGCGGGCCTCGGCGAGCTGCTCGGCGCTCACATTGCTCACCCCGAGCTCCCGCACCAGCCCCTCCTCCCGCAGTGCGGCCAGCGCGCCGAACCGCTCCCCGATCGGCACCCCGCCCACCGCCTTCAGCCGCCCCACCCGCAGGTACACCAGGTCGAGCGCGTCCACGCCCAACTGCCGCAGGTTCTCCTCCACCAGCCCCCGCAGCTGCTCCGGCCGCGCCTCCGCGTACATCTCCCCGGTCGCGGTGCGCAACGGCCCGATCTTGGTGGCGATGGTGAGGTGCCCGGGGTACGGGTGCAGGGCCTCGCGCAGGATGTCGTTGGCCCGCTCGGTGGCCGAGAAGTAGAAGGCCGCGGTGTCGATATGACGGGCGCCCAGCTCCACGGCGCGCCGCGCGACCGCCACGGCCGTCGCCCGCTCGACGACGGGACCGCTCCACCGCCCCGGCAGCTGCATGGCCCCGAAGCCCAGCCGATCAACCGGTGACGATGGGTACGACGATGCGAACAAGGATGAGAAAGGTGAGGTCATGGGGCAGCATGCGCATGTTTTCGCCCCGACCACAAGATCAACCCGGCTCGACAAGATCAGCCCAACCCAACGGGACCGGACCGGCCCGACAAGATCAGCCCAGCCCGACCGGATCAGCTCAGCACGACAGGACCGGACCGGCCCCACAAGACCAGCCCAGCACGACAAGACCAGCTCAGCCCGCCGCCGACCGCTCCAGCAGCAGCGCCCGCTCCCGGGCGTTACGGGTCAGGGCCGCCGCACGCGCGAACTCCGCGCGGGCCTCCTCATGCCGCCCCAGCCGCTCCAGCAGATCCCCGCGGACGCTCGGCAGCAGGTGGTAGCCCTTGAGGGCCGGTTCCTCCGCCAGCGCCTCGACCAGCTTCAGACCCGCCGCGGGCCCCTCCGCCATCGCGACGGCGACCGCCCGGTTGAGCTCCACCACCGGGGACGGGGTCAGCGCCATCAGCCGGCCGTAGAGGGCGGCGATGGCCGTCCAGTCGGTGTCCTCGTAGCGGATCGCCCGTGCGTGGCAGGCGGCGATGGCGGCCTGGAGGGAGTACGGGCCCTGGCCCGCCCGCTGCAGGGCCTCGACGCCCCGGCGGATGAGCAGGCGGTTCCACTTGGTGCGGTTCTGGTCGGCGAGCAGCACCGGCTCACCGCCGGGGCCGATACGGGCCCCGACCCGGGAGGACTGGAACTCCAGCAGCGAGACCAGTCCGTGCACTTCGGGCTCCCGGGGCAGCAGCCCCGCGAGCACCCGCGCCAGGCGCAGCGCGTCCTCGCACAGGGCCGGGCGCACCAGATCGTCACCCGTGGTCGCGGAGTAGCCCTCGTTGAAGACGAGGTAGATGACCTCCAGGACCGAGGAGAGCCGGGCGGTCCGGTCGTCGCCGTACGGCACCTCGAAGGGGACCTCGGCCTTGGCGAGGGTCCGCTTGGCCCGGACGATGCGCTGGGCGACGGTGGGCTCCGGGACCAGGAACGCGCGGGCGATCTCCTCCGTCGTCAGCCCGCCCAGCAGCCGCAGGGTGAGCGCGACCCGGGCCTGCGTGGCCAGCACGGGATGGCACGCCGTGAAGATCAGCCGCAGCAGATCGTCGTCGATGTCCTCGGCGGTCCCGGCGAGATCCGCCGGATCGGGCGGTGAGACGTCCTCCAGGGCCCGCCCGACCTCCGCCAGCTTGCGTGCGTAGGTCTCCTTACGGCGTACGAGATCGATCGCGCGGTGCTTGGCGGTGGCCATGAGCCAGGCGCCCGGATTGTCCGGCACACCCGACTCCGGCCACCGCTCCAGCGCGGTGACCAGGGCGTCCTGCGCGAGTTCCTCGGCCAGCCCGACGTCCCGCACGATGCGGGCGACGCCTGCGATGATTCGCGCGGACTCGATCCTGAAGACCGTTTCGACCGTTCCGGCGATGCCGGCTGTTTCGCCGCCCTGGGCGCTTTCAGCCGCTTTCGCCGCATCGGCCGGGTTTGCTGCCGTCACGGCCACCATGAGAGCAGCCGTAAGGGGACGGAGCAAGCGTTACCGGCTCAGGGCTCGACCACCTCGCGGACCTCGACGGTGATGGTCCAGAACTCCTCATGGACCCGCAGGAACCGCTTGGTCCACTCCAGGGCCTCGGCCTTGTCCTTGGCCTGGAGCAGGGCGTAGCCGCCGATGACCTCCTTGCTCTCGGTGAAGGGGCCGTCGGTGCAGCTGATCTTTCCGCCGGACCAGGTGACCCGGGTGCCGTCGGAGGTCGGGGTGAGCCCGGCCGTGTCCAGCATGACCCCGGCCTTGGTCATCTCCTCGATCAGCTCGCCCATCCGCTCCATGAGCTCGGGGCTGGGACCCTCGGCGGGGGCGTTCTGCTCATCGACGCGGATCATCGACAGATAGCGCGGCATGGTGACTCCTCATGCGGAACGAGATCGAGATTTCGGAACGGAGGCCGGGGGCTGACCCCGCCTCTCACCCCTGCGTCGAACGGGCACCGCCCGGATCGACAGATCTCACGAAATTTTTTGGCGAGGCCGGATCGGCGAGGTGCGCCGACAGGCCCACACCGACGGCCCCCGCATGACACACACCACTATTGCAAGCAAATGCTTGCAATAGTTAGCGCTCCTGTTGCAGCATCGAGGCATGGCATCACTCAACGTCGGCAACCTCGGCGAGTTCCTGCGTGAGCAGCGGCGCACCGCGCAGCTGTCGCTGCGGCAGCTGGCCGATGCGGCCGGGGTGTCCAATCCGTACCTCAGCCAGATCGAGCGCGGGCTGCGCAAGCCGAGCGCCGAGATCCTGCAGCAGCTGGCGAAGGCGCTGCGGATATCCGCCGAGACCCTGTACGTACAGGCGGGGATCCTCGACGAGCGGGACCGCGAAGAGACCGAGGTGCGCAGCGTGATACTCGCCGACCCCTCGATCAACGAGCGGCAGAAGCAGGTCCTGCTGCAGATCTACGAGTCCTTCCGCAAGGAGAACGGGCTCCAGACCGCCTCGGACGACGCCTCCGACACCCCCGACACCGGCGCCGACGTCGCCGCACCCTCGAACTGATCCGGGAGGACCATCACCATGGCCATCACCGACGACGTACGCAAGACCCTCACCGACCCGACCCCGCTGTACTTCATGGCGGGCACGGCCGACATCGCCGCCCAGAAGCTCAAGGAGGTGCCGTCGTTCGTCGAGAAGATCGTCGCCGAGGCCCCGGAGCGCCTGAACGCGGTGCGCAACACCGACCCCAAGGTCGTGCAGGAGCGGGTCTCCCAGCAGGCCAAGGGCGCCCAGGACAAGCTCACCGAGATGCTGGGCACCATCGACACCGACATCAAGCGGCTGCGCGACACCGCGCAGGAACTGGCCCTACAGGGTGTGGGCCGGGCCGCCGAGCTCGCCGTGAAGGCGCGGGAGCGGTACGACGAGGTGGCCGAGCACGGCCAGGAGGTCGTGCGGACCTGGCGCGGTGAGGCGGCCGACGAGGTCGTCGACATCGCCGACGCGATCGAGCCCAAGGGGGAGCGGGACGGCCACGCCACCCGGTCCAAGGCGCCGTCGCACTCGGTCGCCATGGACTCGTCCAAGGAGACCCCGAAGTCCCCGGCCAAGCCGGCCACTCCCGCCGCGTCGGGCGGCTCCGGCCACTCGGGCGGCTCCGGCCACTCGGGCGCTCAGCCGTCCGCGGCCTCCTCGGCCTCCCAGGCCAAGAAGGCCCCGGCCCGCGGCAACAAGCCCGCCACCGCCGCCAAGAAGCCGGAGCCGAAGTCGGCCGGCTGACGCGCACACCCACGACCGGGCCGGGTACGCCGGGTATACCCTGCGTGCCCGGCCCGGTGGGCGGGTACGGTGGCCCGCAGAGACGCTTCCCATACATATCTTCTAGGCGGTGGACGGCGTGCTGGTTGAAGGCTTCGGCAAGCTGATGTACTGGGTCTCCTGGGCCCTGCTCCTCTTCAGCCTCTTCGCCTTCGTCGACTCGGCGATCCGCCGGGAGGACGCGTATCGAGCGGCGGACAAGCAGACCAAGGCATTCTGGTTGATCATCCTCGGCCTCGCCGCCGCGGTGAACTTCTTCATGGGAATCCTGGACTTCCTGCCGATCATCGGGCTGATCGCGACGATCGTGTACATCGTCGACGTCCGGCCCGCGCTGCGGCAGGTCTCCGGCGGCGGCCGCCGCTGGCCGCGCGGCCGCGGCTCCAGCTCCGACGGCCCTTACGGGCCCTTCAACGGCCGATAGCGGGCACGAGCGGCCTCATCACGAACGATCGCAAACGGGCCGCGGCCGGTCAGCCGCGGTCCAGCAAGAGCACCGCCAGATCGTCGGTCAGCTCCCCGCCGTTCAGCGACCGCACCTCGGTGACGGTCGCGTCCAGCAGCTCCTCGCCGCGCCGTCCCTCCGCGACCTGGCGCGCCACGATCTCGACCATCCCCTCCTGGCCGAGCCGCTGCACCCCCTGCCCGACGCGGCCCTCGATCAGCCCGTCGGTGTACATCATCAGGCTCCACGCCCCGCCGAGCTCGACCTCGCGGCGCGGCCAGCGGGCGTTCGGCAGCAGGCCCAGCGCCGGGCCGTTCTCGTCGGTCGGCAGCAGCCGGGGCGCCATGCTCGGGCGGATCGCCAGCGGTGCGGGGTGCCCGGCCAGGCAGACCCCGGCCCGGCGGCCGTCCGGGGCGATATCGACGGTGCACAGTGTGGCGAAGATCTCATCGTCGGCGCGTTCGTTCTCCAGCACCTGCTGAAGGGTGCCGAGCAGCTGATCGCCGCAGAGCCCGGCGAAGGTCAGGGCGCGCCAGGCGATCCGCAGCTCCACGCCGAGGGCGGCCTCGTCCGGGCCGTGGCCGCAGACGTCGCCGATCATCGCGTGGACCGTGCCGTCCGGGGTGCGGACGGTGTCGTAGAAGTCGCCGCCGAGCAGGGCGCGGCTGCGGCCGGGCCGGTAGCGGGCGGCGAAGTGCAGCCCGGAGCCGTCCAGCAGCGGGGTGGGCAGCAGTCCGCGCTCCAGCCGGGCGTTCTCCTGGGCGCGCAGCCGTGACTCGGTGAGCTGGCGCTGGGCGAGGTCGGCACGTTTGCGCTCGACGGCGTAGCGGATGGCGCGGCTGAGGATCCGGCCATCCAGCTCGCCGCGGAAGAGGAAGTCCTGGGCGCCCACCCGCACCGCCTCGGCGGCGCGCTCGGCGTCGTCCTCGGCGGTGAGCACGAGGACGGCGTGCGAGGGCGCGAGCCTCAGCACATCGCGCAGCGTGGCCAGCGAGTCGACGCCGTCGTGGCACGGGCCCGGCAGGGCCAGGAGGATGCACTGCACCCCGTCGGTGAGCAGCCGGCTGGCCTCGGTGAGGTTGCGGGCCATACGGATGCGGACCCGGTTACCCTCGGTATCAAGCATTTCGGGAACGTTGAAGGCACCGGACGGATCGTCCTCGATCACCAGCAGGGTGAGCCCGTTGTCGGGCAGGGTGGCGGGACCGGCCGACTGGGCCGGTGCCTCCCGTTGCCTCGGCACGGGTACGGACATCGCTCGATTCCTTCCCTCCCCCCGAGGGCGCGCCCCGCCGACCGGTGGAGCGCTGTGGGATTCCGGGTACGCACACCGACTGGTCGGTTTCAGCGGCGTCAGGGCGCGGGTACCGGATACTGCCAGGCGACCTTAGCGCTAGGCGGCCGTTTCGCGGAATGGCCTCCAGGCACCGACTTTTGTCATATGCCGCACGTCATGCGGCACTTGGCGGCCCGGGAGACAATCCCGAGATGACGAACATCACGCTGGCGTTGGGCGATATCACCGAGCAGAGCGTCGACGCGGTCGTGAACGCGGCCAACTCCTCCCTGTTGGGAGGGGGTGGCGTCGACGGGGCCATCCATCGGCGGGGCGGTCCCGACATTCTGGATGAATGCCGCGATCTGCGCGCATCTCGCTACGGCAAGGGACTTCCGGCCGGTGAGGCGGTCGCCACCCCGGCCGGGCGACTGCCCGCCCGCTGGGTGATCCACACGGTCGGACCGGTCTTCTCCGCGACCGAGGACCGCTCGGCCACCCTCGCCTCCTGCTACCGCGCGTCGCTGCGGGTCGCCGACGAACTGGGCGCCCGTACGGTGGCCTTCCCGGCCGTCTCCACGGGCGTCTACCGCTGGCCGCTGGACGACGCGGCCCGCATCGCGCTCACCACCGTGCGCGATACGGACACTTCGGTCACCGAGGCCCGTTTCACCCTCTTCGACCAACGCGCGTACGACGCCTTCGAGACGGCCCTGAACGAGCTGCCGCCGGCCTGAGCCCTCGGCGGCCGGTGCTACCTCGCGTCCGGCCGCACCACGCCCAGGATCGGCATCGAACCCGCGCCCGCGACCGTCACCTGGCGGCCGGGGCGGGGGGCGTGGATCATCGCGCCGCCGCCCACGTACATCGCCACATGGCTGGCGTCCCGGAAGTAGATGATCAGATCACCCGGGCGCATGTCCTTCACGCTCACCTTCGGCAGCAGCCGCCACTGCTCCTGCGAGGTCCGCGGGATCGCCCGGCCGGCCGCCGCCCACGCCCGCTGGGTCAGCCCCGAACAGTCATAGGTGGTCGGGCCCACCGCGCCCCACACATAGTCCTTGCCGAGCTGGTCCTTCGCGAAGTCGACCGCGCGTCCGCCCCTCGCGGTGGCGCCGCCGCCGAGCTCCCGCAGTATCCCGGTGTCCAGCCACTTCGCCTGCGCGCCACGGGCCTTGTCCTCCTCCAGCCGGCGCAGCCGCTCCCGCTCGTCCTTCGCCAGCCGGGACTCCAGCCGCTGCGCCCGCGCCAGCTTGCGCAGGATCTCCTTCTTCGCGGCCGCCTTCTTCGCCCGGCTCCCGTCCAGCCGTTCCCACTCCTGGGAGGCCGACTCGGCGTAGCGGTCCAGCGCCACCTGGGTGCGCGCCAGACGGCCGATCAGACCGTGGGTCGCCTTTTCGCCCTTGCGCGCGAGCGTGACGCCGTCGAGGAAGTCACCCGGGTCGCCGTTGAGGAACAGCCGCGCCTCCGCGGGCATCCCGCCGCCGCGGTACTGCGCCCGTGCCATCGCCCCGGCCCGCTTGCGCAGTCCGGCCATCTCCTTCTGGGCCTTCACCACGGCTCGGGCGATCCTCAAGATGGACTTCTCCTGCCGGGTCTGTTTCTCCCGCGCCAGGTTGTACGCGTCGGTGGCGGACTCCGCCTTGCGGTAGAGCCCCTCGACCTCCTGACGGACCGCCTCCAGACTCCGGTCCCCGCTCCCGCCGCCGGTCCCGCCGCCCGGCGTCGGCCCCGGCTCGCCGGGCGCGGCGTACGCCGTCTCCGGCACGGCCGACAGTCCCAGCGCGCAGACGAGCGCGGTGGCCGCGGCGACGCTCACACCCCTCCCTCTCCCGTCCCGCCTCACCCGCGGTCTCCTCTCGTTCCGCTCCGGTCGTTCCGCTCCGGCCGTGCGCGCTCCTGTCCCTCTCCGTGCCAGACCTGACGTACCGGCACGTAGGGACGGATAGTGACATGCCGCACCGCAATCCGACAGAGACACGCGGCGGTTACGCCGGCAGCCCCCCCGATCCGGTTCACCGGACGGGTGCCGCACAGGTGTCGGACGGGCCTCGGGCGGCCTCCGCAAGGGGGGTCGCCCTCGTCGCGATCCGGCCGTGACCTGGCCGTGACATGGCCACCACACTGACGGCCGAGGTTCACCATCCGTTAACTCACCCCCTTAAGCCGCTTCACCTGATCTGCCTAATTTCGGCCCTACTGAGCGTGAGCCGAGTACGGCTCCGGCGCACGCCGCAACAAGTGCGCTCCACCCAACTCGCGCGCCGTCCCCCAACCGGCGGCTTCTGGAAGGAACTCCCGAAAGTGAAGCTTCAGCGCAAGAACCGGCTTCGCGCCATCGCCGCCGGTGCCCTCGCTGTCTCCGGCGCCCTTGTCCTCACGGCGTGCGGCTCCGACGACAACAGCAGCGGTGGCGGCGGCAGCGACTCCAAGGCCGCCTCCAACATCAAGTGCGACGGCAAGGGGCAGCTGCTGGCCTCCGGCTCCTCCGCGCAGAAGAACGCCATGGACCTGTGGATCAAGACCTACGGGGCGGCGTGCAAGGACACCAAGCTCAACTACAAGGCCACCGGCTCCGGCGCGGGCATCCAGGAGTTCCTGCAGGGCAAGACCGCCTTCGCGGGTTCCGACTCGGCGCTGAAGCCCGAAGAGGTCAAGTCCTCGGAGAGTGTCTGCAAGGGCGGCAAGGCCATTGACCTGCCGATGGTCGGCGGCCCGATCGCCGTCGGCTTCAACGTGCCCGGCGTGGACAAGCTGACGCTGAACGCCGAGGTCCTCGGCAAGATCTTCAACTCCGAGATCAAGAAGTGGGACGACCCCGCGATCAAGGCGCTGAACAAGGACGCGAAGCTTCCGAGCCTCAAGATCCAGGCGTTCCACCGCTCCGACGAGTCGGGCACCACGGACAACTTCACCAAGTACCTCAAGGCCGCCGCGCCCAAGGCGTGGCCGCACGAGCCGGGCAAGGCGTGGGAGGGCAAGGGCGGCCAGTCGGCCGACGGCTCCTCCGGTGTCTCCTCGCAGGTCAAGCAGGTCTCGGGCTCGATCTCGTACTTCGAGCTCTCCTACGCGACCGCGAACAGCATCAAGACCGTCGACCTGAACACCGGCGCCTCCGCCCCGGTCCAGGCCACCGTCGAGAACGCCTCCAAGGCCATCTCCGAGGCCAAGATCAAGGGCACCGGCAGCGACCTGGCCCTGGACCTGGCCTACGACACCAAGGCTGACGGCGCCTACCCGATCACCCTGGTCACCTACGAGATCGCCTGCGACAAGGGCAACAAGGCGAGCACCCTCCCCGCGACCAAGTCCTTCCTGACCTACGTCGCCAGCGAGGACGGCCAGGCCTCGCTGAAGGAGCTGGGCTACGCCCCGCTGCCGACCGAGATCGCCAACAAGGTCCGCGAGAGCGTCAAGAGCCTCTCCTGACCCGAGTGCGGCTGACTCCGCCGTGGCGATCGCCACGGCGGAGTCAGCCGCATCGTCCGGTGCACCGCCGCGCCAGGAGCCTCATCCACACCAGGCTCCGCAGACCGGAGAACCCATGAAAACGGATATAGAACCCACATCATCAGCCGCAGGGTCACCGTCAAAGGTCAGGACCCGCTCCACCGGCCGCGCCGGTGACAAGATCTTCCTCGGCCTCTCCCGGGGTTCCGGTATCGCTCTCCTGGTGATCATGGCGGCCATCGCGGCCTTTCTCACCTACCGCGCCGCCATCGCGATCTCCAAGGACGAGGCCAACTTCCTCACGTACTTCGAGTGGAACACCGGCTCCTCGCCGATGCGGTTCGGCATCGCCGTCCTCGCCTACGGCACGATCGTCAGCTCGATCATCGCCATGCTCATCGCGGTCCCGATCGCGGTGGGCATCGCGCTGTTCATCTCGCACTACGCCCCGCGCCGGCTGGCCACCCCGGTCGCCTATGTGATCGACCTGCTCGCCGCGGTCCCCAGCATCGTCTACGGCCTGTGGGGCGCGCTCTTCCTCGTGCCGCATCTGACCGGCCTGTACACCTGGTTCGACGACTACCTGGGCTGGACCGGGATCCTCAGCTACCAGGGCGGCGCCGCGCGCTCCCTGTTCACCGTCGGCATCCTGCTGGCGATCATGATCCTGCCGATCGTCACCAGCGTGAGCCGTGAGGTGTTCCGGCAGGTCCCGAAGATGCACGAGGAAGCGGCGCTGGCGCTCGGCGCCACCCGCTGGGAGGTCATCCGGATGGCCGTCCTCCCGTTCGGCCGCTCCGGCATCATCAGCGCCTCGATGCTGGGTCTGGGCCGTGCGCTGGGCGAGACCATGGCGGTCGCCACCGTGCTGTCCCCCAACTTCCTGATCGAGACCAGTCTGCTGGACCCGGGCGGCGGCACCTTCGCCCAGAACATCGCCAGCCGCTTCAAGGAAGCCGGCAACGACGGCCGTGACGCGCTGATCGCCTCCGGTCTGGTGCTGTTCGTCATCACCCTGCTGGTGAACGGCGCCGCGCGAATGATCATCGCCCGCCGCAAGGAGTACTCGGGGACCGCCGCATGAGCACTGTCGTTGACAAAAACCCCGCACGCCGCGCTTCCAGCCTCCAGCAGGCCCGGCTGCCCGGATGGGCCCCGTACGCCCTGGTCGTGGTCTCGCTGGGGCTGGGAGCCGGCGTCGGCGCCGCCCTCGGAATGGGCAACCCGTTCCAGATGGGCCTGCTCGCCGCCCTGATCTTCATTGTCGCCTCGTACGCCCTCGGCGTCGTGGTCGAAGGCGGCCGACAGGCCAAGAACCGGCTGGCCACCAGCCTGGTGTGGGTCTGCTTCCTGCTCGCCGTCGTCCCGCTGCTCTCCCTGATCTGGGAGACCATCGACCGGGGCCGGACCGTGCTCGACGGCTACTTCCTGGCCCACTCCATGGAGGGCGTGCAGACGATCCTGCCCGGCGGTGGCGCGTACCACGCGATCATCGGCACCCTGGAGCAGGTCGGCCTCGCCGCGCTCATCGCCGTGCCGATCGGCCTGCTGACCGCCATCTACCTGGTGGAGTACGGCCGCGGCCGGCTCGCCAAGTCCGTCACCTTCTTCGTCGACGTGATGACCGGTATCCCCTCGATCGTCGCCGGTCTGTTCATCCTCAGCTTCTGGATCATCATTCTCGGCTTCAGCTACTCGGGCTTCGCCGGTGCCATGGCGCTGGCCATCCTGATGATGCCGATCGTCGTCCGCTCGACCGAGGAAATGCTCAAGCTGGTCCCGGACGAGCTGCGTGAGGCGTCTCTCGCCCTCGGCGTGCCCAAGTGGCGCACCATCCTCAAGGTGGTGCTGCCCACCGCGATCGGCGGGATCACCACGGGTGTGATGCTCGCGGTCGCCCGTATCGCGGGTGAGTCCGCGCCCATCGTGCTGCTGGTCTTCGGTGCCGCCGGGATCAACAACAACCCGTTCGAAGGCGCCCAGTCGTCGCTGCCGTACTACATCTACGAGCAGTGGCAGCTCGGCAACGAGGCCTCCTTCAACCGGGCCTGGGCAGCGGCGCTCGTGCTCATCGCCTTCGTCATGATCCTGAACCTGGTGGCCCGCGGCATCGCCCGCTGGAAGGCCCCGAAGTCCGGCCGCTGAGGCCAAGAAGAAGAGAAGTGATTCACATGGCCAAGCGCATCGACGTCAGCGGGCTCACCGCCTACTACGGCAGCCACAAGGCCATCGAGGACATCTCGATGACCGTCGAGCCCCGCTCGGTGACCGCCTTCATCGGCCCGTCGGGCTGCGGCAAGTCCACCTTCCTGCGCACCCTCAACCGGATGCACGAGGTCACCCCCGGCGGCCGGGTCGAGGGCAAGGTGATGCTCGACGACGAGAACCTCTACGGCTCTGGGGTCGACCCGGTCTCCGTGCGGCGCACGGTCGGCATGGTCTTCCAGCGCCCCAACCCGTTCCCGACGATGTCCATCTTCGAGAACGTGGCCGCCGGGCTGAAGCTCAACGGCTCGTACAGGAAGAGCGAGCTCGAGAGCGTCGTCGAGAAGTCCCTCAAGGGCGCCAACCTGTGGAACGAGGTCAAGGACCGGCTCAACAAGCCGGGCGCCGGGCTCTCCGGCGGTCAGCAGCAGCGGCTGTGCATCGCCCGCGCCATCGCGGTCGAGCCCGATGTGCTGCTGATGGACGAGCCCTGCTCGGCGCTCGACCCGATCTCCACGCTCGCCATCGAGGACCTGATCGGTGAACTCAAGGAGCGCTTCACGATCGTCATCGTGACGCACAACATGCAGCAGGCGGCGCGCGTCTCGGACCGTACGGCCTTCTTCAACCTGGCCGGTGTCGGCCAGCCGGGCAAGCTCATCGAGATCGACGAGACCGAGCGGATCTTCTCCAACCCGTCGGTGCAGGCGACCGAGGACTACATCTCCGGCCGCTTCGGCTGACCAGGCCCCTCGCACGACCGGCGAGGACAGAACGTCCTGCGGTGCTGCATGGCGGTGCCACCGCAAGACGAAGGGCCCGCCCCTGGCTCCCGGGGGCGGGCCCACTTTCATGGGTCCGGTCTTGTTGTGCGATGGCCGGCTTGTGCGGCGGTGGCCGGCTTGTGCGGCCGTCAGCTTGTGCGGCGGTCAGCTTGTGCGGCGGTCAGCCGAAGGCCAGGTTGACGATCCAGTAGCTGAGCGCGGCGACTCCGGCCGCCGCGGGCATGGTGATGAACCAGCCGAGGATGATGTTCTTCGCGACCCCCCAGCGGACCGCGCTCACCCGCTTGGTCGCCCCCACGCCCATGATCGCCGAGGTGATGACATGGGTGGTCGAGATCGGCGCCTGGAACATGAACGACGCCGTGTACATGACGCCTGCCGCCGTGGTCTCCGCCGCGAACCCCTGCGGCGGGTCCAGCTCGATGATCCGCCGTCCCAGCGTGCGCATGATGCGCCAGCCGCCCGCGTAGGTGCCGAGCGACAGCATCGCGGCGCAGGAGATCTTCACCCACACCGGAATCGCGTCGCCTTCGTCCTCGACACCCCCGATGACCAGGGCCATCACCACGACACCCATGGTCTTCTGGGCGTCCTGGAGGCCGTGGCCGAGCGCCATGCCCGCCGCCGAGACGGTCTGCGCTATCCGGAAGCCGCGCTTGGCCTTGTGCGGGTTCGCGTCGCGGAAGATCCAGAGGATGACCACCATCACGAAGTAGCCCAGCACCAGGCCGACGATGGGCGAGAGGACCATCGGGATGACGATCTTCTCCACCACCCCGTCCCAGTGGACCGTGCTCGCCCCCGCGAGCGCCGCCCCGACCAGCCCGCCGAACAGCGCGTGCGAGGAGGAGGACGGCAGACCGTAGTACCAGGTCACCATGTTCCAGGTGATCGCGCCGACCAGGCCGGCGAACAAGATCATCATGCCTTGGCCGCCGGTGGGGGTGGCGATCAGGCCCTCGCTGACGGTCTTGGCGACACCGCTGCCCAGGAAGGCACCCGCGAGGTTCATCACGGCGGCCATCGCGAGCGCCGCCCGTGGGGTCAGCGCCCGGGTGGAGACCGAGGTCGCGATGGCGTTGGCCGAATCGTGGAAGCCGTTGGTATAGGTGAAGAACAGCGCGACCGCGATGGTCACGACAAGCGCGAAGGTGTCCATGCCCGGGCTCAGGACTCCTTGACGGCGATGGTCTCGACCGTGTTGGCCACATGCTCGAAGGCGTCCGCCGCCTCCTCCAGCACATCGACGATCTGCTTGAGCTTGAGCACCTCGATGGCGTCGTACTTACCGTTGAAGAGGTGGGCCAGGAGCTTGCGGTGGATCTGGTCCGCCTGGTTCTCCAGCCGGTTGACCTCGATCCAGTACTCGGTGAGGTTGGTCATGGTGCGCAGATTCGGCATCGCCTCGGCGGTCAGCTCGGCCGCCCGCGCCAGCACCTCGATCTGCTGCTCAACCCCCTTGGGCAGCTCTTCCACCTGGTAGAGGACGACCAGGTCGACGGCCTCCTCCATGAAGTCCATGATGTCGTCGAGGGACGAGGCGAGGGAGTAGATGTCCTCGCGGTCGAACGGCGTGATGAAGGAGGAGTTCAGCTGGTGGAAGATCGCGTGCGTGGCATCGTCCCCCGCGTGCTCCGCGGCCCTCATCCGCTCCGAGATCTCGGTACGAGCGGAGGAGTCCGCCCCGAGCAGTTCCATCAGGAGCTTGGAGCCCGTCACGATGTTGTCCGCGGACGCGGCGAACATGTCGTAAAAGCTCGTCTCCCTGGGGGTCAGACGAAAGCGCACTGGGGATCCTCGGAATGCAGCGGATGGGGACTCGACGATGCTAGGCGCATCTTCCGGCCACGGTAACCGGCGTCCCCAGTGTCGCCCATCGGGCAGAGTGCTCAGCACGGGGGCCCGGTTCGACCGGAAAAGGCGGTACCATATACCCACTGGGGGTATATGCGGACATAGCGTAATCAACGGGAGGAAGCCATGACGACCTCGGCGGCCGACACCACCGCGTCCACCGACGGCGACGAGCGGGGCCAGTCGTCCGGGCACACCTCCGCCCAGGACTCCGTACCCCACGGTGGGCATGGATACGCCAAACAAAAGGATCAGCACCTGAAGCGGCTGCGCCGGATCGAGGGCCAGATCAGGGGACTGCAGCGGATGGTTGAGGAAGACGTCTACTGCATCGACATACTCACCCAGGTCTCGGCGAGCACCAAGGCGCTCCAGTCCTTCGCCCTCCAACTGCTCGAGGAGCATCTGCGCCACTGTGTCGCCAGCGCGGCCGTGGAGAGCGCCGCCCAGGGCGAGGCGGAGGGCACGGGAGAGGTCGACGCCAAGGTGGCCGAGGCCACGGCGGCAATCGCCCGGCTGCTGCGGACCTGAGCGCGGGCGCGGGGCGCGTCTCCGGGGCAGCGCCGGTACGGGGCCGTGCCCCGTACCCGGGCGTGGACATGATCGGTCGCCGTCCGCTCACGTCTCGCCGGACGGGGCCGCCCGGCGCCCGCCGGCGAGACGGCGGCATCGACATTGCCGCGGGGCGTCCGCTATGGGGCGTCCGGGCTCCCGGCACCGGCCTCCGGGGCGGCCTTCGCGTCCTCGGCGGCATTTCCGTTCTCGGGGGACTTCGCGTCCTCGGCGGGGTTTCCGCTCCCGGCGCCCCGCGCCTTCTCGGCCGCCTGCGCCTTCTCCGCGCGCCTCACCTTCTCCGGGCGCTTCCCCTCCTCGGCGCCCTTCCCGTTTCCCCTGGCACCCGTGGTCCCCTCGGCCGAATCTGATCGGTCGGCCTGCACCCGGAGCACCTCGTCGATACGGTCCGTACTGAGCCTGTCCTCGTCCGCGCTCGACGCAGCGATCATCAAGTCACCATAGAGATCGATTTCGACGAGGGCCACGGGGTCCGGGCCCGACGAGCCGCGACGCGCAACCACGTGTTTCACCTCCTCCAGCGAGCACCTGCGAGCACTTTCGAGCAGCGGCTTCCCAGCGTAGGGATCGGTACACACTCCGCGCATGGCACGGATGGGCCATTTCGAAGGGCAAAGCGGGCCCCTCCGACTACTTCTGAGGTGATCCGACCTTCCCTGTGTAGATATCCGTGGGCTTGGGGAGCTCAACCTCGGCGGGGGCCCCGAAGTCGTACAGCTCCGTGGTCGAGGCGACCCCCAGTTCGCCGCGCCGCCGTCCGGCGGCGTCCGGGCTCTCCGCCGCCTCCTTGCCGTCGGCCCGGCCGGTCACGGTGAACCGGTGACGCACCTCGCGCAGCCGGCCGAGTCCGTCGAGATACGCGTCGAAGCGCACCGTGCTCTCGTCGAACCCCCTGGCCGCGGCCGCCAGCGGCCCCCGCGCGCCCCGCGAGGCGGCCCGCGCCGCCCGGCCGATGTCGGTGGTGCCGCGGTAGTGGCGCACCAGGTCCCCGCCGAGCCCCTCCTCGCCGACCAGGCTGGCCGCCCGCACCCCGCGCAGCAGCTCGGCCGCGGTCAGCGGATCCGTGGCCCCGCCGGTGACCAGATTGCCGTCGGGGATGTCCGTCGTATCCACCCGCACCCATTTGTCGCGCGGAATGCCCGCACCGCGATTGCGCATGAAAAGCGCCCCGGAGGTCAGGAGTTCGGTGATCGGCGCATGCTCTGCGGTCCCCATCGCGTCCCTCGGCAGCAGCAGCCGCAGCCGACCCAGCCGCTTCTCGAAGTCGTACGCGCCGCTGCCCCTGATGGACACGCGGGTGCCGCCCGTCGCCGTCTCCATGGTCGTACGGACCCGTGAGCTGCCCGCCTTGACCAGCACATCCGCGGCCCGGTGCAGGACCGTGACCGCGCTCTCGCGTGCGGTGCCGCCCGGTCGTTCATCGGCCGCCGTCTCGGTGGAGCAGCCGCTCAGAGTCGCCAGCGACACGGCCAGCAGGCCACCCGACACGGCCCCGGCGACCGCTCTCAGCCGTCTCCGTACGCCGAGCCCGCGCTGCTGGAACACCATCGACCGCCGACCCCCTGGCCACGCTCGTCCCGCTTGGTACTTGTTCGTTTAACGATCCACACCGGGAGCTCGTCACGGCCCGGTAGCGTGGTCATGTGCTCGACTCAGGCGACATAGGCCCCGGCCAGAACCGCACCACCACCGTGGAGCGGGGCTCCTTCTCCATCGCCCGCTGCACCTGCGGCTGGTCCGGCCCGGCCCGTCGCGCCAGAGCCCTCGCCCGCGATGACGCGGCGGACCATGCGACGATCCGTCACACCTCGTCCGAAACAAGCGATTCATCGGACTCGTCCGATGAGTGACGATCGGACTCGTCCGATTGGCGCGGGTTGTCCGTCCCCCGACAACTCTTCGGCCACGAGCGGAACCACACCCCCCGGCCCACCCCTCTGACCAAGGGACCGGGCCGCCTTCGCGGTGCCCGGCCGACGGTTGAGAGCAGCGCCGACAGGGAGGGGACACCGCCATGAACCGGCGGACACTGCTGGCAGCGGGCACGGGGCTGACGGCCACCGCCGCAGGGGTCACCGCGTGCGACGACGACGCGGGGAAGGCCGGCGGTGACACGAGCCCGGTCGGCTCCTCCTCCTCGACGTCGGACGCCCGTTCGGCCTCCGCGAGCGGCACTCGCCCCGCCGTCGACGGCAAGCCCAAGTCCGCGGACTGGAGCGCGCTCGGCAAGGACCTCCAGGGCGACCTGGTACGCCCCGGAGACTCCGACTACACCTCCGCCAGCCGGCTCTACAACACCCGCTTCGACCATCTGCGCCCGGCCGGCGTCGCCTATATAGAGAACACCGCGGACATCTCCGCCTGTCTGGACTTCGCCCGGCGCCACGGCGCCCCCGTCGCGATCCGCAACGGCGGTCACTCCTACGCCGGCTGGTCGAGCGGCGACGGCCGCCTCGTCATCGACGTCTCCGCGCTCTCCGCGATCCGTACGACCTCCGGCGAGGCGCGGATCGGCGCCGGCGCCAAGCTCATCGACGTCTACACCACACTGGGCGCCCGCGGCGTCACCGTCCCCGGCGGCTCCTGCCCGAGCGTCGGCATATCGGGGCTGACCCTCGGCGGCGGCCACGGTGTGGTCTCCCGGGCGTACGGACTGACCGCCGACAGCCTTACGGGCGCCACCATCGTCACCGCGGACGGCAAGGCCCTGGAGGTCTCCAAGAGCCGCGAGGCCGAGCTGTTCTGGGCGCTGCGCGGCGCGGGCAACGGCAACTTCGGCGTCGTCACCGAACTGCGCTTCCGTACGCATGACGCGGCCGACGGCGTGACCTGTTACATGTCATGGCCATGGTCCAAGGCCGCGAAGGTGCTGAGCGCCTGGCAGAAGTGGGGCCCGGACCAGCCGGACGAGATCTGGTCGGCGCTCCACCTGTCGGCCACCCCCGGACGCACCCCCACCGTCTCCATCAGCTGCTTCTCGCTCGGCACCTACGGCGCGCTGCAGAACGCGGTGGACAAGCTCGCCGACGGACCGGGCGGCCCCGGCCCCGCCTCGCAGGTCAGCCTGCGCCGCCGCGGCTATGTCGACGCCATGCGGATGTACGCGGGCTGCGGCGACACCTCCACGGCCAACTGCCATCTGCCGGGCGACAAGCCCGGCCGCAGCACCTCCGGGGTGCTGAACCGCGAGACCTACGCGGCGCGCTCGGACTTCTTCGACCGCTCGCTGAGCCAGGCGGGCGTCCGGGCGATGCTGGACCAGTTGGAGCGCTACGGGCGGCGCACCGGCGGCGGGGGCGCGGTCAGCATCGCGCTCACCGCGCTCGGCGGGGCGGTCAACCGGGTCTCGCCCACGGCCACGTCCTTCGTCCACCGCCGCTCGCGGTTCCTCGCGCAGTACACCGCCTCCTGGGCGGCGGCCGGCTCGGGCACCGCGGGCAACGCCTGGCTGGACGGCGCCCATAAGGCGATGCGGCGGTACGCCTCCGGGGCGGCGTACCAGAACTACACGGACGCGTCGCTGAAGGACTGGCGCTCGGCCTACTACGGCCCGGCCACCGACAAGCTGACGCGGGTGAAGAAGCGTTACGACCCGGACCGGCTCTTCGACTTCCCGCAGGCGCTGTGAGGCCCTCGGCGCGACGCCGCACGTCTGCGGCTGATCTGCGGAGATGACAGAAGGCCCGGCAGCCGCCGGGCCTTCTTCGTATCCGCGTTCGTGGCGTCCGTAAGGATGCCGCTACGCCGCCAGGTCCTTGTTCCCGTGGTCGCCGCCCACCGAGCGGGACTCGGCGAGCTCCGCGCGTGCCTCGTCCGCGTCCTGGTCGGTGGCGGCGGGCTCGGCCCGTATCAGGCGGCCGACGCGCGAACCCGCGACCGCCGTGGTCAGCGGGGTCAGCAGCATCATCGCGAGCGGCGCCAGCAGCAGCGTGACCGCCGTCCCCAGGGCGAACCCGCCGATCACATCGGTGGGGTAGTGGACACCCATGTAGACGCGGCAGAACCCTTCCAGCAGTGCGAGCCCTATGGCGGCAACCCCATAGGCGCGATGGGCCATGAAGACGCCGACGGCGACCGCCATGGTCAGCGTCGCGTGGTCGCTGACGAACGAGAAGTCGGTCTTGCCCGCCACCAGGACGTCGAGCCCCTGATGGTCCCTGAAGGGTCTGGGCCGCTCGACGAAGCCGCGGATGGGGATGTTGGCGATGAGCGCCAGCCCGGCGGCCAGCGGGGCCCACACCAGCCCGGCGACGGCGGACGGCGCCTCCTGCGGCCGCTTCCGGACACTCCACCAGGCGGCCAGGGTCACCAGGGCGAGCCCGATGATGATCCCGTACTCGCCGACGAACTCCATGACGCGGTCGAACCAGTGCGGGGCGTCCTTCGCCAGCCCGTTGATGTCGTAGAGAAGGCTGACATCGGGGTTCGACCCGTCGAGTGCGAGTCCAGCCATATGCCGTGGCCCCTTATCTCTTGCCTGTCACTACGTGCAGCTGCCGACCCCCCGTAATGCCTTGCGAGCCGTGGCAACGCGACCGGCGCCGGAGAGTCCGCCGTCGATCCACGCTGATCCACGCCTCGATCCACCTCCAGGGAACGCCCTCTTCTCGCCAGGGGTTCCGTACTCCACCCAACGATCACCGGGACGTTATCGAAGGGTGACCGATCGTCGCAGCTCAGGGGGAATCCTTACGCGGAGTTCGCCCGCGGCAGCGCTTTCGCGCCATCCTGAGTCACCCGCGTAGCTCCGATGTAGTCCGGCGAGTCGATCTTGTCAAAACGGATCACCGCACCGGTATAGGGCGCGTTGATCATGTAGCCGCCGCCTACGTAGATCCCCACATGGTGGATCGATCTCGGGTCGTCGAGGTCGTAGGCGAAGAAGACCAGATCGCCGGGGAGCAGCTCGCTCCGCTTGGGGTGCGGTCCGGCGTTCCACTGGTCATTGGCGACGCGCGGCAGATCGATGCCGACGGTCTTGTACGCCGCCTTGGTCAGCCCCGAGCAGTCGAACCGCCCGCCCTCCTCCGGCGTGCCGTTCCCACCCCACAGGTAGGGCTTGCCGAGCTGCTTCTGCGCGAAGTAGATCGCCCCGGCCGACTGCTGGGAGGGCTGGACCTTCTGGATCGGCGCCTCGAAGCTCTTGGCGAGGGTGGTGATGGTCTTCACGTAGTTCTGGGTCTCGCGGTAAGGCGGCACCCCGCCGTACTTGATCACGGCATAGGCGCCCGCGTTGTACGAGGCCAGCATGTTGTGCGTCTGATCGCCCGGCACGTCCTTGACGTACTTGGCGAGCGAGCAGTCGTAGGCGGCCGCCGACGGGATCGCGTCCTGCGGGTCCCAGATGTCCTTGACGCCGTCCTTGTTGCCGTCGACCCCGTGCGAGGCCCAGGTGGCGGGGATGAACTGCGCTATCCCCTTGGCGTTGGCCGGGCTCTGCGCCTTAGCGTTCCAGCCGCTCTCCTGGTAGAGCTGCGCGGCGAGGAGCGCGGGGTTGATGGCCGAACAGGAGTTCCCGTACCGCCGGATGAGCGGTTCGTACGTGGCGGGAACGGCGCCCTTGGCCAGCCCGACGGCCTTACCGCCGGCACCGCCGACGAGGTCCGCCGCGACCATATAGGTACCGACGACGAGCAGGGCGACGAAGGAAAAGGAGACTCCGAGACCGACACTGACACCCAGCCAGACCTTACGCACCCGGCCATCCTCCCCCATTCGCCCGCCATGCGAACGCGTTTCCGCTCGCACGGCGAAAATCAGCCGCTCCGCAGCCGAAACCATACGACGGCCGACGACGCGCGCCCCCTTATGCGCCGCCGACCCGCCCCGCACGCCTCACCGCCCCGTCTCGGCCGCCTCTCGCGGGGTCGCGGACCGCGTAGAGTCCAGCCGTCCGAGCACCACGACCCCTGGGGACCGCAGATGACACGGCTCGACTGGCAAGACCTCGACTGGCAGCGGGCCGCACCCGCCGACCTTCCGGAGGGCGCCGCCTACCTCGAGGTGGCCGTGGGCCCCGACGACCAGATCCTGATGCGCGAGAGCAACGACCCGGAGACCGTGGTCGTCACGACCCGCGCCAAATGGGACGCGTTCATCAAGGGCGTCAAGGCGGGCGAGTTCGACGACTTCGCGGACCTCACGGAGACGGACGAGCCCGCGGGGCAGTGAGCGGCCGCGGGGAAACGACGGGCCCGCGGGGAAGTGAGGGGCGGGACACAGCGGGCGGAGGTGCCGGGCGCAGCCGCGCTGATGACCCTTCGCCAAGGAGCCTGCCCGCCAACCCCTCACGGATCGTTGCCCGGCCCCCACCCGCGTGATACACAGAGTGACCATACGACACTCCGTTGACCTGCCTCACACGGCCGCCGGACGGGCGTGTCCCACAACACGCACGAGATCCGCCAAGAAATGCCGCCAAGTCGACATGCGGAAGCGGATTCATCAGCGAAGATAGAGGCTGACCCACGCCATGCCGGCGAGGAGACACAACAACCCACAAGGGGCGGTGAGTTCATCATGTTCCTAGCGGCCGAAAAGGGCGACATCAACACCATCATCGGCGGAATCGCCCCAGACTGGGGTCCGTTCGGCAGCCTGGGCAGCGAGGCCCGCGTCATGATCGAGGTCGTGATGGCGGTCGCACTGCTGCTGTGCTTCGGCATCGCCATCTGGGGCGCGGCCAAGCAGCGGATCGGCGCGACGGCCCTGCGGGACACCTTCAGCGCGGAGCAGGGCAAGGGGCTGATCGTCGCGGGCCTGACCGGTGTGTTCATCATCGGATCTCTGGGCACGCTCTTCACCATCGTGTACGGCATGGCCATCTAGCCGCGTCCCCGCCCGCCCCCGAGCCGCCCCTCCCGCGCGGGGCGCACACCCCTGGCCGCAAGCCTCCGCTCCCGATTCCCTCTACCGGCCCCACACCCCGCACCCGAGGCTGCTCCCTGATGCCCGCTCCCGCTCACCACGCTGAGGTCGTGTCAGCTTGATGTCCACTCACACCAGAGCGCCCGAGCGTCAGTCCTCGCCGTTACCGTCGTATGCGGGTGACGGAAGAGGGACCATGGATGACGCGGTCGCCGGAATCGGCGAGATCGGTGGGATCGGCGGTACCAGCAGGCTTGGCAGGCTCGGCACGGGTGAAGGGGCGTACGCAGGATGAGTCTCGGCGGCGACGACGGATACGGCGGTGACTACGAGGGCCATGAGCCGCGCCGCGGACGCGGCGCGGCCTCCGAAGGTCACCTGACGCGCACCCGCCTGCCCGAGGGCGACGGCGACCCCTACGGTCCACCCCGCCGAGCCCCCGGCCGCGCCAAGCCCAGCCGCAACGTGATCACCGTGGTCGGCGTCGTCGTCCTCCTCCTCGCGGCCATCGCCTTCGTCAACCGCGGCGACGGCAAGGACGGCGGCTCCAGCAGCGGCGACACCGGCGGGGGCGGCGGCACCGAGGCCCACCCCACGGCCCCCACGGGCGAGCGCCCGGTCGACGGCAAGAACGCCACGACCGGCATCGCCTCGGGCTTCGCCAAATCGGAGCAAGGCGCCCAGAGCGCGGCGGCGAACTACGCGGTGGCACTGGGGTCCACCGAGATGTACAACCGCGACCAACGCCATGAGCTCATCCCTCAGATCTTCACCACCGCGGCCGCCGACCGGCTCCAGACCAGGCTCGACAAGGCCTACTCCGCATCGTCCCTGGGGAGAATCGGCCTGGACGCGAACGGTAAGGCCGCCGACGGCATGACCTACGTCTCGCGCACCGCCCCTCTGGGCACCAAGGTCGGCAAGTTCTCGGGCACCAGCGCGACCGTCGCCGTCTGGTGCACCGGCGTGTTCGGCACGGCCGGAGAGGGATCGAAGAACCCGGTCACCAACGACTGGTTCACCCTGACGCTCAAGCTGCGGTGGGTGAACAACGACTGGAAGGCCGAGAGCTACTCGCAGAAGGCCGGGCCGGCCCCGGTCAACAGCGACCGCACCGCGTCCACGGCCGATGAGATCGCCAAGGCAGTCGAGCAGTACGGAGGGTTCACCTATGCCCGCTAGCCCCCGCCGACGCGCTCTCACCCTCGCCGGAGCCCTGGCGTCCGTGCAGACGGCCGCCATTCTGCTGGCCGGCCGCGCCGTGGCGGCGCCGAGCCCCACCCCAAGCCCGTCGGACGACGGTCACTGCGGCGACATCATCGGCCCCGCGCCCTGTGGCAAGGATTCCGGCGGCTCCAGTGGCCCCTCCGACCCCTCCAACCCCCTCGACCCCGCCGCCTCCCTCGCCCGCGGCTGCGCCGACGCCGCCTCCTGGCTCGTCGGCAAGCTCTCCAAGCTCGTCAAGGAGACGGCCAACGTCGACTTCACCAACGAGGCCTTCCTCCGCCAGTACGCCGTCGTCTTCGCCGCCTCCACCGTCCTCACCCTCATCCTCTGGCTCCTCGCCGTCGCCAAGCGCGCCATCCGCGGCGTCCCCCTCGGCGAGGCGCTCTCCGAAGCCATAGGTTTTCTCTGGCTGACGGTCCTGGCCTCCGCCTTCACCCCCCTCGTCCTCTATACGGTCGTCACCGCGACCGACGCCGTCACCGACGCCATCGCCTCCGGCACCGGTGCGGACAACGACGCCTTCTTCGGCTCCTTCTCCCAGGCACTCAAGCAGGACGAGGACATCGGCGGCGGCCCGATCATGCTCATCGTCGTCTCGCTCGTGACGATCCTGGCCGCCGGCGTCCTCTGCCTGGAGCTGGTCATCCGCGCCGCCCTCCTCTACGTGGGCGCGCTGCTCGGCACCGCCGTCTACGCGGGCCTCGTCGACAAGAACATGTGGAGCCATGTGCGCCGCTGGGCGGGGATCATGATCGCTGTGATCCTCGTCAAGCCGGTGATCATCACCGTCCTGGCCCTCGCCGGCGCGCTCTCCACCAACGGCGACAAGCCCGACGCCTTCTCGGCCGTCGTCTCCGGCCTGTCGATCATAATCCTCGCCATCTTCGCCAGCGCGATGATCTACCGCTTCGTGCCCGGCTTCGGCGACGAGATCGTCAAGGCCCGCAGCGCCAGCGCCGACCCCGCGTCCCGCCAGGCCGCCGCCGTCATCAGTTCCCCCGCCGCGCTGGTGAAGCAGGGCATCAACACCCACAGCGCTCGCGGCGGAGGCGAGGCCGGCGGGGGCGGCGCCGCCCCGGGGCAGGCCAAGCCCGCCAACCCCGTCTCCGGCGGTGTGGCGGCCCACTCCACCCGCACCAGCGGCGGCGGAAGTGGCGGAGGGGGCTCCCCCGCACCTGCCAGCCGCACCGGCCACACCGGAGGCTCCGGCGGCGGCTCCACCACGAACCGCAGTTCCGGCAACAACTCGGGAGGTGACCGGCGGTGACGATCGACGCCCAGTCGCACTCCATCGCGCCCCGTCGCACATATCTGATCGGGCGTCCCCGCCCGAACGCGATCGTCGGCAAGAACCGCGAGACCGGCGAGATCGCGCTGATCATCGGGGGGGCGTTCATCGGGATGATGTGCGGGCTGCTGGTGCCGGTGCTGATGTTCCGCATCACCACCCTGGTCGGCTTCCCCACCCTCGCCCTCGCCGCCGTGTACGTCCCGTACAACGGGCGGACGTTCTACCGCTGGTTCGAGATCAACCGCTCCTACAAGCGCAGCGTCCGTAAGGGCACCACCGCCTACCGCTCCGGCGCCGCCGAGGCCGGCACCCGCCTGGACGGCCGTGAGATCGAGGTCGGCCCGCCCCCCGGCATCGGCCGGATCAACTGGCTGGCCGCCCCCTTCGGCCCCGACGAGATCGCCGTGCTCCTGCACGCCGACCGCCGCACCGTCACCGCCGCCATCGAGATCGAGGGCCCCGGCGTAGGGCTGCGCGACAGCGAGGACCAGGAGGCCCTCGTCGACCGGTTCGGCACCCTGCTCAAGCATGTGGCCAACGGCGACGGCTTCGTGACCCGGCTGCAGATGCTGGCCCGCACCCTCCCCGCCGACCCCGACGCGCACGCCAAGGACGTCGAGCGGCGCGGCGACGACCAGGCCCCCAACTGGCTCAAGGACTCCTACGACCAGTTGCAGTCCATGGTCTCCACCTCCTCCGAGCAGCACCGCGCCTATCTCGTCGCCTGTATGCACTACACCCGCGACCTGGCCGCCGAGGCCCAGGCCATCGCGCGAGCCGCCCGCCACAGCGGCGGCGGCCGGCGCATCGACAAGGACGCGGGCCTCGCCGTGGTGATGGCCCGTGAACTGACCGACATCTGCGCCCGGCTCGCCGAGGCCGACATCCGGGTCCGCCAGCCCCTGGGACAGGGGCGGCTGGCCTCGCTCATCCACTCCATGTACGACCCGGACCACCCCATCGACCACATCCAGGCCATGACCAAGCGGAACGCCTGGCCCGCCGAGCTGGACGCCATGGAGCCCACCTACCTCCAGGCCAAGACCCGGGAGTCCAGCACCCGCGAGCCCTGGTGCCACTCCACGGCCTGGGTGAAGGAGTGGCCCATGACGCCCGTCGGGGTCAACTTCCTCGCCCCGCTGCTCGTCCACACGCCCGATGTCATCCGTACGGTCGCCGTCTGTATGGACCTCGAGCCCACTGAGGTCGCCATCGAGCGGATGCTCACCGAGAAGACCAACGACGAGGCCGAGGCCAGCCGCGCCGCGAAGATGAACCGCACCGTGGATCCGCGCGACATCGCCGCCCACGGCCGGCTCGACCAGCGTGGCGAGGACCTCGCCAGCGGCGCCGCGGGCGTCAACCTCGTCGGCTACATCACCGTGTCCTCCCGGTCGCCGGAGGCCCTCGCGCGCGACAAGCGGACCATCCGGGCCTCGGCGGGGAAGAGCTACCTCAAGCTGGAGTGGTGCGACCGCGAGCACCACCGGGCCTTTGTGAACACGCTGCCGTTCGCGACCGGCATCCGCCGATAGAACAGACAGAGCAGACAGAGCCGATACAGCCCGTAGAGCTGATAGACACGACTGGGACGACAGGGACGATAGGGGCTCCGCCGTGGCCGATCCGATGAGCGCCATCACCGATGCGTTCACCAGCTTTCTCTTCGGAAAGGTGGAGACGACACGGCTGCCCGTGCGCACCTCCACCGGCCAGGCCCAGGCCGTCTATCTCCCCACCGCGGCCCCCGGCCTCGGCGACTCCGGCGTGGTCATCGGCCGTGAGGTCTACTCCGGCAAGGGCTATATCTACGACCCCTTCCAGCTCTACGGCCAACAGCTGCCGGCCCCCCACTGGCTGGTGCTCGGCGAGTCCGGTAACGGCAAGTCGGCGCTGGAGAAGACCTATGTCCTGCGCCAGCTGCGGTTCCGCGACCGCCAGGTGGTGGTGCTGGACGCCCAGGGCGAGGACGGCGTCGGCGAATGGAACCTCATCGCCCAGGAGCTGGGGATAACGCCCATCCGGCTCGACCCCATGGCGGCCCTGGACGGCGGTATCCGCCTGAACCCCCTGGATCCGGCGATCACCACGACCGGTCAGCTCGCCCTGCTCCGCACGATCATCGAGGTCGCGATGGGGCACGGGCTCGACGAGCGCTCCGGGTTCGCCCTCAAGGTCGCCCACGCCTACGTCAACGAGACCGTCGTCGACCGCCAGCCGGTGCTGACCGACATCGTGGAGCAGCTGCGCCATCCCGAGGAGGAGTCGGCGGCGGCGATGAACGTCGACATAGACGACGTACGGGCCTGGGGCCTCGATGTCGCCCTGGTGCTGGACCGACTGGTCGACGGTGATCTGCGCGGTATGTTCGACGGCCCCACCACGGCCGGAATCGATCTGGACTCACCCCTGATCGTCTTCGACCTGTCCCATATCGATCGCAATTCGATCGCGATGCCGATCCTGATGGCCATCGTGGGCGTCTGGCTGGAGCACACCTGGATCCGTCCCGACCGTAAGAAGCGCATCTTCCTGGTCGAGGAGGCGTGGCACATCATCAACTCGCCCTTCGTCGCCCAGCTCTTCCAGCGGCTGCTGAAGTTCGGGCGGCGGCTCGGGCTGTCGTTCGTCGCCGTCGTCCACCATCTCTCCGACGTGGTCGACGGCGCGGCGGCCCGGGAGGCCGCGGCCATCCTCAAGATGGCCTCCACCCGGACGATCTACGCCCAGAAGGCGGACGAGGCACGGGCCACAGGGCGCGTACTGGGCCTGCCCCGCTGGGCCGTCGAGATCATCCCCACGCTGTCCCCCGGTATCGCGGTATGGGACGTCAACGGCAACGTACAGGTCGTCAAACACCTGATCACCGAGGCCGAGCGGCCCCTCGTCTACACCGACCGGGCGATGACGGAGGACGCGCTGGCCGTGCAGATGGCGGCCGAGGCGGAGGCCGAGGAGCGCGCCGCCGCGGCGGTCGAGGCGGCGGAGGCGGACACCTACGGCGGGCCGTCGTACGGATCCACGGTGGCGTGAGATGGCAGCGGGACAGAATCACGACGGGCCCGCGGAGCACGGAAGACCTCCGTCCGCGGAACGCGGCATTCCGGATGGGCTGCTGATCGGCGCCATCGCCCTCCTCCTGGGCACGCTCGGCCTGATGTGGTCGGCGACCGGGCTGGCCGGGCTCTTCGCCCACGGCGCCTGGCCGGACAACCTGACCTTCATGCGCGCACCGGTGGCGTTCCGCCATCTGCTGCAGGAGCCCCAAAACCTGGCGGCGGCCTGGCCCGACACCCCGAAGGACCAACTGTCGGGGTACGGGCTGTTCTGGGGCATCTTCATCAGCGAGCTGATGGTGCTGATCGTCCTGACGATCTTCGTGATGGGCACCCTGGCCCGCTACCGGACGGTCCGCGCCCAGCGCCGCGTCGCCCGCGCGACCGCCCGCGCGAAGGCGGCGGAGGCGAAGCGGCTCCGCCTCAAGGACACGAGGGCCGCGAAGGACGGCACCCAGCCCACGCCCGTCAACGGTACGGGCGTGGAGACGCCCCCTGGTGTCGAGGCGCCACCGCCACCCGCCCCCGGCCCTGGAAACGCCTCAGCGGCCCCAGGAGCCGCCTCCGCCAGGCCCTCTGAGGGTTCGCCCGGCACCAGCGCTCCCGACCGCCCCAGCGGGCTCCCCGCACCGGGCCCGGCCGAGACGATCCCCGGCGACGGCGTCATCGCACCCGCCGCCGGTCACCACCACCCGACCGAGGCAGTCGCCGCCGGAGCGGCCGCCGGAATGGGCCACAAGCCGCACCCCCACATCACCGAGCAGAAGGCCGGCGCACAGGACGCCCCCACCGGGAGCGCGACCACTCCCCCGGCCCAGGACGACCCGTACGCCCCGCTCGACCCGGCGTCCGCGCCACAGCCGCTCCCCACTCCCCGCACCGGCCCGCTGGCGCCGGCCGCGCTCCCCGACGGCGAGCCGGCCCGGTCCCGCGTCCTCTTCGGCACCCAGCGCGGGGAGTCCGCGGCCCACACCGTACTGGAGGCCGTCGGCCCCGTCCTCGTCGTCACCAGCGATCCCAAGCTCTGGGCCACGACCAAGGACGCCCGCGCCAAGCTCGGCCCCACCCATGTCTTCGACCCGTCCCATCTGCTCGACACCCCCGCCCGGCTGCGCTGGAACCCGGCGGCGGACTGCGGCTCCCGCGATATCGCGGCCGCCCGCGCCACCGCCCTCCTCGCCCCCGTACGGCCCATGCACGCCATGGACCGGCCCCTGGCGGAAGCCGCCGAGACGATGCTCCGCTGCTGGCTGCACGCCGCCGCGGTGGACGGCCGGCCGTTCCGCCATGTGCACCGTTGGGCCCAGGGCAACTCGGCCCACGAGCCCGTGAAGATCCTCCGTACGCATCCCAAGGCGGCGGGCGGCGCGGCCGGCGAGCTGGAAGCCACGCTCACCGCCCACCGCGAACGCCGCGACATGGCCCAGGAACTGACCGCCCGTGCCCTCGGCGCGCTCTCGTCGATCCATATCCGGGACGCATGCAATCCGGGACGCGCCGACACGCTCGCACTGGAGTCATTCGTCACCGAAGGGGGAACGCTCTATCTGATGGGCGAATCCATCGAGGATCCCCGAACCCATCCGGGTGCGATGCCGCTGTTGACCGCACTCGCCTCACACGTGGTCGAGCACGGCCGGCGCATGGCCGAACGGTCATCCTCCGGTCGGCTCGACCCACCACTGACCCTCGTCCTGGATGACGTCGCCGCCGTGGCCCCGCTCCCGGCGCTCCCCGACCTCCTCGCCCAGGGCACGGACCAGGGCCTCCCCACACTGGCCCTGATGCGCTCCCAGGAACAGGCCCGAGCCCGCTGGCCGCATCGCTCCCTGGTGGGCCAGGAGTCGCACTGACGGCACGCCCGCCCCACCGGGTCTTCCGGTCAGCTTGGTGCCGGTGGGGCCGGCATGACGTATGTCCTTCGATCGTGCCCACCGGAACGTCTCTTGCGGGCACTGCTGGAGACGGAAAATGGGAGCT
>NZ_JANIAA010000037.1 GCF_024505145.1 Streptomyces rugosispiralis
GCATTCAACTCCCCATACGACAGGGACTCCTCGCCACAGACCACGGCGACACTCTCCGCCGAAACCCGCACCCGGGCCTCGAACAACTCGGGAAGTGTGGCGGTCTGAACGCGATCGGACATGAGTTGAACCCCTCGAAAAATGCGTGACCAGTGGAGGATTCGACGAACTGCGTACGGAATTCACGGCACAACAAGGCCGGGGTGGAGGGTCCCTCCCCTACGGCTCGGACAATCCGCGGGAGACCCGTCCGCCCCGGCCTCGAATTCTTCTCGGCGGGTGTGGTGACCGAGCGGTCTAGCCGCAGCCTCCTGCGTGTCCAGTATCTCCACCGGGGGCGGAGAACCGGGGCAGCTCGTCATGATGCTGCCAGCCTTTCTCGACCTCTTCGAGAGGTTGGCCGCGGAAGGCCGCGACAAAGGGCGCCAGCCGGTCCGCGCCCCAGAACTTCTCGCGTCCGTGAATGAAGAACGGAACGCCGAACAGGCCGTCCTGATAAGACTGGATCAGGCAATCCAGTCCCCGCTTGCGCAGCCCGGGGTCGTCCGACGCGTCCGCCAGCTGCTCGGCCGGGAGCCCCAGCTCCGCGGCGATCTCGGCCATCGTCTCGCGCCGGGTGATGTCCCGGCCCTCCTGCCAGCGGGCCCGGTAGGTGAGCTCGATGAAGCGGCGGCCGTGGCCCTCCTCCTGGGCGGCGAGGTAGGCCAGGTGGGAGACCTCCCAGTTGGGGTCCTTGTCGACCGGCACGGTCATCCGCAGACCGCGTGCCTTGGAGATCCGCGAGAGGTCCTGGAGGATGTAGAAGTTCTTCGCGCGGGACATGGCGACGATGGGCAGCTCCACATCGGCCTGGTCCAGCATCTGCTGCGTGATGGCGTCGGGCTCCCAGAAGGGGATCCAGTCCATTCCGTCGGCCACGTCGGGGTAGCGCTCGATCAGGTCCAGGTAGGCGAACCAGGAGTACGGGCTGCGCAGCGAGAAGTACCACCTCGGTGGCTTCTTGGGCTTGGGCACGGTGATGTTCCGCCTTCCGGTAGAGGTCGGTCGGGGCCGGTCGTGGACCGGCCGGGGTCAGATGGTGATACCGCCGTCGATCTGGAAGACGGCGCCGGTGATGTAGGCGGCCCGGTCGGAGACCAGGTAGGAGACGAGGTCGGCGACCTCTTCCGGGCGGCCCAGCCGCTTCAGCGGGATCTGCTGCAGGGCCTTCTTGCGCACCTGGTCGCTCAGTTCCGCCGTCATATCGGTCTCGATGAAGCCGGGGGCGACCACATTGGTGCGGATGCCGTACCGGCCGACCTCCTTGGCGAGCGACCGGGAGAAGCCGATGATGCCCGCCTTGGAGGCCGAGTAGTTGGTCTGGGTGGGGTTGCCGTAGACCCCCGCCACCGACGAGAGGTTCACGATGGCGCCCGACTTCCGCTTCATCATCTCGAAGATGACGGCGCGGCAGACGTGGTAGACCCCGTCGAGGTTGGTGCCGATGACCTGCCGCCACTCCTCGTCGGCCATCATCAGCAGGGGGTTGTCCCGGGTGATGCCGGCGGAGGTGACCGCGGCGTCGACCGGGCCGAGGGTCTCCTCGGTACGGGTGATGAACGAGCGCACCGACGCCATGTCGGAGACGTCGGCGCGGACGGCCAGCGCCCTGACGCCCAGCTCCCGGACCTCCTTCTCCAGGACGTTCGCCGCGGCCTCGTCGGACCGGTAGCAGTAGGCGACGTCGAAGCCGTCCCGGGCCAGGCGCAGGACCACCTCCCGCCCGATGCCGCGGGATCCGCCGCTGACGAGGGCGACCCTGGACTCACTGTTGTGCACGACTGTTCCCTCTCCTGATGGGCCGCGGGCCCTCCTGGCCGGCTTGTGGGCCAACGGGCCGTGAAGCGGCGGGCTATGGAACGGCGGGGGCCGCGACCTGGTCGGCGGGGGCCGACGGGCGCAGCTGGTCCCCGGGGCGGAACGCCATCACCATGCGGGAGAAGGTCAGCGCGACCTCGCCGCCGACCAGCGTCTCGCCCTCGAAGATCACGGTGTCGGTGAGCGCCCGGAAGAGCCGCACCCGGTGCTCCAGTACGTCGCCGGGCTGGACCGGACGGTGGAACTCCACCCCGGACATCGAACCGGCCAGCATGACCTGGCTGGTCGGCCCTCCGCTCGCCTCGGCGCCGCACACCGCGAGCAGCCCGGCTGCCTGGCCCCAGGACTCGACCAGCAGGGTCCGTGGATAGCCGAACTCCTCCGGGGCCGCGTCCTCGCCGAGGTGGCGGTACCAGGGCTCATTGCAGGTGATGGCCTTCAGCGCCACCAGCCGGTCGCCCGGGACGAGCTCCACCACCCGGTCGATCAGCAGCATCGGATGGCGATGCGGCAGCAGGCGCTTGATCCCGGCCGCGTCGATCATGGTGTGACCTCCGTACGAAAGCCCAGCCGCACCTTGGCGGACGTGCCGCGCTCGGTGGCGGCCGTCGCGGTGTACGTCCAGCCGCCGTCGGCCGCCTTCCAGTCGGCGCGGACGGTCAGGACGTCGCCGGGGAAGACCGGGCCGATGAACCGGGCCGACTCCAGGGCCCGCAGCGCGATGGCCCCGTCCCCGGGGGCGGTGGCGAGGGCCGCGCGGTGGGCGCACTCGACCACGCACACCCCGGGGAAGATCGGGAAGTCCGGGTAGTGACCGGCGAAGACCGGCTCCTCCGGTGCGATGCGGAACCGGACCTCGCTGCTCAGCCCGGACTGCCCGGCGTCCGCCGAGGCCCGCCGCACGACCTCGGGCACGGCCCGCACCGGGCTGTTGGTGGTGTTCGCGGTCACCGGGCGCGCAGCTTCTGGGTCAGCAGCTCGTGCGCCTGGCGCAGCGAGACCACCTGGCGCAGCTCGGACTCCGCGAACTTGACGCCGTACTTCTTCTCCAGGACCACGATGACCTCGAGCGCCATCAGGGAGTCGACCTCGAGGTCCTCCATGAAGTCGGCGTCGTCGGCCACGTCGGTGGCGTCGACCTCCAGGATGTCGGCGACGATGCCGCGCAGTTCGTCCATGTCGAGCGGGGCCGCGCCGGCCGCGTCGGAGTAGGTGACGGACATGGGGTTCCTTTCACACAGCGGTTCACACAGCGAGAGGGGGTCACAACAGGCGCAGGAGTGCGCAGGCGAGCGCGCCGTCACGGTCCACGGACGTCACGACCGCCAGCCGGCCGGCGGCCCGGTCGTCGTCCTGGGCCGCCGTCAGCACGGAGACGATCTGGAAGGCGGCGGTCGCGGCGGCGGTGTCGCCGATCGTTTCCGGCTGCGGGATCCAGCGCACCTCGTGACCGGCGAACCCGGCCCGCAGCGCGGTCCGTTCCTGCTCGCCGAGGAGACCGGCCGGGCCCGAGGGCGACACCGCCCAGACGTCCTCGCGCGACGCCCCGGCCCGGCGCAGCGCACGCTCCACGGCGGACCGCAGCGAGGGGCCCGCCCCGTCGGGGCCCGCGACCCCGGACTCGACCGCGAGCACCTCGGCGAGCCCCTCACCGTCGGCCACCGCCTCGGCGGGCCGCAGCCGCAGCACCGCACAGCCCTCGCCGAGCACGACGCCGGTCTCGTCCTCGCCCCGGGTGTGCCATTCCAGCCAGGCGCGGGCCGGGGAGTACTCCTCGACGGCCCCGCACAGGACGGTCATGGCGCGCCCGGAGGCGAGCAGCCGCCGGGCGTAGTTGAGGGCGATCAGCCCGGAGGAGCGTCCGGCGGCGACCGTGGTGTTCGGCCCCTTGAGCCCGTACCAGATGGCGCACTGCCCGGCGGGGCAGTTCATGATGGCGTTGGGGATGTGCGAGGGGTCGATGTAGAAGGGCTTCTCGTGGATGAGGGTGTCGCGGGTGATGTCCATCATGCTCTGGGCGCTTCCGGTGGTGGTGCCCAGGACGAGGCCCACGTCGGCGCCGCTCTCGGTGGCGCCGTCGGCCCCCGTGACCAGCTCCCGCACCGTCGCCACGGCCAGCCCGGTGACCCGGTCCATGGACCGGGTGCCCTTGCGGCCCAGCACCTCCTTGATCACCAGGTCCCGGGCCAGGCACACCCGCTCGTCGGGGACCGGCTCGCCGCCGGGCTCCGCCACGGTGGCCGTGGACCGGCCCGACCGGGCGCCCTCGGCGAAGGCGTCCCGGCCGATGCCGTACGGCGACACCGCCGACCATCCCGCGATGACGGGACCGCGCGGCGCGGTGGCCGGCGCGGTGGCCGGGGCGCTCACGGCTGGTTCCGGCCGTCGCCGAAGGCGTTCAGGACTCGCTCGTCGAAGGTGACCAGGCGGCCTTCCTTGCCGTTCTCCACCACTCCGTAGGCGTGGGTGATGGTGCCGGTGGAGGTCTGCACCAGGCGGCCGTCGCGGACCACATAGGTGTCCAGGCGCGAGGTGTAGAGCAGGTTCTTGAAGACGTTGTCGACGGTGTAGACGACGTAGAGGTCCTCTTCGAGGAGCGCCTCGTCCAGCAGCGTCACCCGGGAGTGGGTGACGGCGGGGATCCAGTTCTTCTCCGCCAGCAGCGCCCGGATGGAGATGCCGCGCGCGTCCACGAAGCGGTGCTTGGCCTCTTCCATCAGCCGCAGATAGCCCGACATCTGGAGCCGCTCGAAGAAGTGCACGAACGGGTAGGGGATGCGGAACTTCCAGCCGTAGGCGTTCTGTCCGGCCAGCAGCCGCTCCAGCACCGCGTCGGTCTCGACGCAGGCGCCGGAGATCAGCTCCTCGGTGACCGCGGGCACGGCCGCCCCCGGCTCGGCGCCGCCGACGCGCGCCGTGACGAACCGCTCCAGGCCCTCGGGCACCGGCAGCCTGCGCGGCATCCGCACATCGTTCTCGTCGTACCGCAGCACGGCCTTGACCTTGGAGGCGACGGCCTTCTTGGGGGCGCCGTCGCGCTCGACGGTGATGGCGACCTTGAACGACAGCTCGGTGGCGTCGTCCTTGGTCACCGGGGTCACCTCGATGGACGCCTCGTCATCGACGACGAGCGCGGTCTGGAGGCGGGAGTCGATGTCGACGATGTCGAATCCGAGGCCGTGCTCCTCGTAGAGCCCGCCGACCGGGAGCCCGCTGCGCCGGAAGTGCGCGATGACGGCCTTCTCGACCAGGTAGTTGACATGCTTGAAACCGATGATGGTGCCGATGTTGGCACCCTCGTATCCCGGGCTGAGGACGACCGTGGTCGACTCGTTCAGCAGCGACTTGACGGCTTGCGACATCACTTCTCCGTGAGGTGTGGGGCGGCCCGGTCCGGGAGCCGCCGGAGGAACGCGCCGACCAGGGCGGAGAACGACTCCGCGTGCTCGGACATCGGGTAGTGACCGCACCCGGGGATCGCGTGCAGCTCTGCCCCGGGGAGGTCGGCCGCGAGCAGGGCGCTCTCGGCGGCGGCGAAGTCGTCCTGGCCGGTCACGACCAGGCCGGGCACGGTGATCAGTTCGGGGCGGAGCCAGGGGGTGCGCAGATAGTGCTCGAAGAACCGCACCCAGCCGTAGGGGCCGACCCGTTCGCACACCCGCTCCGCCATGTGCCGCCGGACCGTCGGGGTGATCCGGCGGGAGGAGTGGTTGCGCAGCCCCTCCTCCATGATGTGGAGGAAGTCCCGCTGCATGCCCGAGACGGAGTCCCAGGCGAAGTCGTCCGGTGAGCGCCGGTAGAAGGGCGAGACGAGGACCACGCCCCGGATCCCGTACCGCTCGCGCACGTCGTTGCCCGCCTCGGCCTCCCGGCTGAGCAGGTCCAGCAGCTGGTTCGCCGAGAACGAGTGGGCGACAACGACGTCGGGCGGGTCCGGCAGCCGCTCCAGGGCCGTGCCGATCCAGTCGGTCCGCTCCGGCCGGCGGCTCCAGGGCTGGACGTGGTCGGCGCGCCAGGGCAGATCGGCGGTCCAGGTCTCCAGGTCCGGCGGCAGCAGCGGGGCCAGCCCGTCCCAGACCACCCCGCTGCTGGCCAGGCCGTGCAGGAACAGGGCGCGCAGCCGGGTCGCGTCCCGCGCGGGGCGGTGGCGCAGCAGCAGGGGCTGCCGCGCCGCGCCGCGGCTCCCGGCCGCGCCGGTCTCACCGTGGGCCATCAGGACCGGCCCGGGGCCAGCAGGGCGAGTCCGGCGGTGGCGTCGTCGCCGTCGCGGCCGGCCAGGGCGTAGACGGGTCCGGCGCCGCCGTCGGCGTACCAGCCGATGGTTCCGGCGCACTGGAGGACGCCGAGGACCGCCGACGCCTCGCCGAAGGTGTCGGCCAGCGTGTGGTGGACGGTGCCGGACGGCAGCAGCGAGGAGTCGGCTCCCCGCTCGCCACCGGGGCCGAACCAGGCGGCGGGCGGGGTGCGGTCGTCCCCGGCCAGCCGCTCCAGGCACGCCTCGACGCTTCCGGCGCGGACCGCGGAGCTGACCACCGCGCGGGCCTCGGCGCCGCGGACGGCGGCGGCCGCCCGGCGCTCCACGACGACGGCGGCGGCGCCGTCCACGATCCGGTCGGCCCCGGTGAGGCGGCGGACCATCTCGTTGTCCGGTTCGACGGCCAGGACCAGCGCCCGGTCGGCGCGGCGGGCGCCGACGAGGGCGGCGGCCCAGCGGACCGCGTCCAGGCCGGAGGTGGCGCCGTTGCAGACCATCAGGTTGGGGCCGCGCAGCCCGTACTTGATGGCGAGCGTGGAGGCGATCACATTGCTGGACGCGTTGGGCGTGTCCATGGGGCTGACGCCGCCCGCGGTCCCCTCGGCCGCGATGGTGTCCACGACCGAGCAGACGGTGTCCACGTTGCCGTAGTTGGAGGCCACCAGGACGGCGACGGTCTCCCCGGGGACCGTGAGCCCCTCGGGGCCGAGCAGCCCCGCGTCCGCCAGCGCCTCATCGGCGCAGGCGAGCGCGAGCTGGGTGGCGCGGTCCTTGAAGCGCAGCCCCTTCTTGCCGATGCGGGCGGCGGGGTCCACCGGCTCCGCGCCGCCGGGCACCGGGGCCAGCAGGTCCTTCGGGGTGGCGACGCCGGGCAGGGCGAGCCCGACTCCGGTCAGTACGGCGCTCATCGGGCCGCCTCCACTACCGCCACGGCGTTGATGCCGCCGAAGCCGAAGGCGTCGATCTGGGCGAGGGAGACATCCGCCCGCTGGGCGGTGCCGCGCACCAGCCGGAATCCCTCGGTCTCCGCGGCCGGATGGTCGAGACCGGTGATCGGGGGCACCCGGTGCTCCCGCATGGCGCGCAGCGCCACGATCAGGCTGAGCACGCCGGAGGCGCCGGAGGTGTGCCCGGTCATCGACTTGATCCCGGTCATCACGGGGCGGCCCAGGTGGTCGCCGTACACCTCCCGCAGCGCGGTGGCCTCGGCGGCGTCGTTGAGCGGGGTGCCCGTGCCGTGCACCATCACCAGTTCCACGTCCTCCGGTTTGACCCCCGCCCGGCTGTGGGCGTCCTTGATGGCCAGGGCGATACCGCCGGGGTCGGGCGCGGTGGCGTGGTAGGCGTCGCAGTTGACGCCCACGCCCCGCACCCAGCCGTGCCCGCCGCCGTCGGCGGCGCGGCGCAGCACGATCGCGGCGGCGCCCTCGCCCATCACGGTGCCCTTGCGGTCCCGGTCGAACGGGCGCAGCGCGTCCGGCGGGTCGAGCTGGAGCCGGTCGGAGAGGCCGAACATGGACTCGGTGATGACGTCCACGCCCGCCACCACGACGGTGTCGGCCGCCCGGAACTCCAGCAGGTCCACGCCCAGGGCCAGCGAGTACAGCGAGGCGGAGCAGGCGTTGGAGATGGTGGTGGTGTCATCGGCGCCGAACCGCTCGCGCAGCGCGGTGCCGAAGTGCATGCCTCCGGCGTCGAAGTCCTGTCCGTCGCGCCACCACAGCTCCAGCGAGCGCAGCTCGCGCAGCCCGGTGCCGATGAGGACGGGCACCCCGCGCAGGTCCCGGGGCAGACCGGCGTCGTCCAGCGCCTGCCCCACGGCCGTGGTGAGCAGGCCGGTGGCCCGGCCCACGACATCGGTGCCGGGCGCCGGCCGGTCGTCCACCTCGTACAGCAGGTCGGCGTTGTACCAGTCGCGGTTGAAGCCGCGCAGGCTGTGCAGCCCGCCGCGCCCCTCGCAGAGGCTGTCGAAAATCTCCGCCGGGTCGGCTCCGACGCTGGCGACGGCGCCGACTCCGGTGATGGGCCAGCGGCTCATCGGTGCTCCTCGTACTTGCCCAGGATGACGACCGCGTTGTTGCCGCCGAAGGCGAGACCGTTGTTCTGCACGATCCGCAGATCCGCCTCGACCGCCTGGTTGGGCACGCAGTCGACCTCGCATTCGGGGTCGGTGGCGGTGTGGTTGATGGTCGGCGGGATGAAGCGGTGCACGATCGCCAGTGAGCAGGCGATCGCGGCGAGGGCGCTGGCGGCGCCCATGGTGTGGCCGAGCATCGACTTGATGGAGATGGTGCGCGGCGGGGCCGCGCCGTAGACCTCGCGGATGGCGCGGGCCTCGGTGATGTCGTTGGCCTTGGTGCCGGTGCCGTGCGCGGACACCAGGTCCACCTCGCCGGGCTTGACCCCGGCGTTCTCCAGGGCGAGCGCCATGCAGCGGGCGACGCTGCTCTGGTTCGGGGCCACCTGGTGATAGGCGTCGCAGTTGAGGCCGTAGCCGAGGACCTCCGCGTAGATGCGGGCGCCCCGGGCCAGGGCCGACTCCAGGCTCTCCAGGACGAGCACGCCCGCGCCCTCGCCGGTGAGGATGCCCTTGCGGTCGACGTCGAACGGCTGGCACCGCTCGGGTGCGATGGTGCCCAGCCGGTAGAACCCGGCGAAGGTCTTGCGGCACATGGCGTCGGCGCCGCCGCAGAGGGCGAAGTCCACCTCACCGGTGCGTACGGCGTCGAAGCCGTAGCCGATCGCGTAGTTGCCCGCGGCGCAGGCCGTCGGAATCGTCACCGCTTCGACGTCCGTCAGCCCGAGCTCATGGGCGACGGCCGCGGAGAGGCGGCCGGCCCGCACCCGGCGGGCGATGGTGGAGTCCATCTTCTCCGGCCCGTGGGCGATCTGGCTCTCCACCAGCTGGTCCAGATCGAAGGACTCCCCGTCGGTGGTGCCGATGGAGATGAGGCCGCGCTGCTCGCGCAGTACGTCGACGTCGAGATTCGCGTCCTCGACGGCCATACGGGCCGCGGCCGCCGAGAACTGACTGGCCCGGCCGAGTTCCGCCACGTCCAGATTGCGTATCCACTTCTCCGGTTCGAAGTCGACAATTTCGCAGCCGTTGGCGTGGGCGAACCCCTCGGTGTCGAAGGCGGTGATCGGCTTCGCTCCGCTGCGGCCGGAACGCAGCCCTTCGGCGAACTCGGCGGCGCCCACTCCAATGCTGGAGAAAACGCCAAACCCGGTAAGAACCACTCGGTGAGTCGCGACAGCGGAACCGTCGCGCACGGGAGCAGTCATCGAAACCTCCAACCAGTCTCGGCTTGAACAGCGGACGGGATTACCAGCCGGCTGACTCGGCGACGACCTCGTGGACGCCCTTGAGGTTGACCATGCGGGCGAGTTCCGACTGGTCGATGACGACCTTGAACTCCTTCTCCAGGGAGGCCAGGATCTCGATGGCGCGCAGCGAGTCGGCGTCGTGGTCCTCGCGGAAGAGGCTGGTCTCGGTGACCTCGTCCTCTTCCAGCTCGAGAATCTCGCAGACGATTTCCTTGATCTTCTCAGCGCGCTCTTCGGTAAGGGTGGGCATGATGAATTCAACCTCTCGGTCATTGCCGCCGGGCGGGAATCCCCCCGTTCGGCGCTCCTTTTGCGTTCCCGCACTCGAAACCATCGCAGTACGGTTATGTGATGTGCACGCCCTGCGTCAGGAAGGTGCCAACACTGCTTCGTCCAGGCGCCTTTTGATGTCGCTCACCAGGGAATCCCGCTCGGCATTCAGGTAGAAATGGCCACCGGGCAGGACGCGCATGTCGAAGGAATGTCCGGCGACCTCGGACCAGTGCTTCATCTCGTTCTCCCCGGCGCCCGGATCCCGGTCCCCGGCGTACGCCACGACCGGACAGCCGACGGGGTGCGGGGTCTGGGCCCGGTAGGTGCCCGCGATCCGGAAGTCGGCCCGTACGGACGGCAGCACGATGTCCCGGATCCCGGGGTCGGCCAGCAGCGCGGCATCCGCGCCGCCGAGCCGCAGCACCTCGGCGATCAGCTCGTCGTCGGTGCCGAGGTGGATCTCCTTGGGGGTCACCAGATGGGGGGCCTCGCGGGACGAGACGAAGAGCCCGGCCAGCCGGTCCGCGTGGGCCGGCTGGAGGCGCAGGGCCAGTTCATAGGCGAGGGACGCCCCCATGCTGTGGCCGAAGAAGGCCACCGGGACGTCGAGGAAGGGGAGCAGTTCCGCGGCCAGCGGATCGGCCAGCTCCGCCATGGTGGTCGCGCACGGTTCGGCGATCCGCTCCTGACGGCCGGGGTACCGGGTGGCCAGCACCTCGACTTCGGGGCCCAGCGCCCCGGCCCAGGGGTGGAAGAACGTCGCGGTCCCGCCCGCGTGGGGCAGGCAGACCAGCCGCGCCCGCGGCCGGCCGGCCGCCGGGTACCGCCGGAACCACCGGGTTCGGGCACTGCCGGACGATGTCATCGTCGCTCTCCTCGTGGCTGTCTCCCGCGACTCCCGCGTCTCCCGCGGGCGGGGCTCCCGTGGCGGGAGCTCCCGGGCGGGGGCTCCCGTGGCGGGGGCTCCCGGGCGGGGGCTCCCGTGGCGGGGACTTCCGCACCGGAGCGGCGACCGGCCGTCGCCTCCCGGACCCGGACGCGCTCCGGGGGCTCGCCGCCCGCGTCCCGTGAGGTGTCGGCGGCGGGTCGCGGGGAAGGGCCCCACCGCCGGGTCGCACTCCGCTGTCCGCTCGGCGGCGGGCGGGAGGACCCGGGACACCTTTCTAACCAGGCCCGCCCCGCGCCTCAATGTCCCTTTCAGGAAGGTGCCAGGGCAGGCACCGGAAGCGGATCCGGCACGGCCGGAGGGGAGTTGAGGGGGCGGGGTAACAGCTTGCTGCCAGTGCGCGCCGCAGGTCGCGTCGCGATGGATCACCGGCACCCGGGCGGGGCAGGATGCGCAGGAGATCCTCTGTACTCATGCCCGTAACCCACCAGTCAGCGAGCCGCCCGATGACCGACGACCCGACCTCTCCGGCCGCGACCGAGCCTCCATGGCAGTTCCTGGCCCGGCTGGAGGAGCAGATCGCCCTGGACCAGGAGGCGTGTCTACGCGACTGCGGGGCGCCCTGGGGCGAGTTGCTCGAGCGATTCGTCGACGCCCTGACGGGCCGACCGTGCCCAGCCGTGGAGGGCGACCCGGGCGAGGGGGACGCCGCCCAGGGTGGGGAGGCGGGCGGGCCGGGTGCGCCGAGCCCCGGGGACCGCGCCGGGGAGTGGCGGCCCCCGCCGGGGACACCGTGAGTGGCCGCCTCCGGTACGGACGGCCCGTCATCGAGCGACCCGTCAGCAGGTGACCGTCGGCGAGTGGCCGTCAGCAAGTGGCCCGGCCGCCGGGGGTGGCGGGCTTACCGGCGTGGCAGGCTTACCGGCGTGGCGGGCTTATCGGGGTGGCGGGCTTATCGGGGTGGCACGCTGCGCAGCCGGGGCCGGAGCGGGGGCCTCGGCAGCGTCTCGGTCAGCCCGGCCGCGGCGTCGATGACCGTGTTCCGCAGCCCGCGCTCGGGCGGCTTCGCCATCCTCGCCCGCGGACCGGACAGTACGAGCGCGGCGGACACCCGCCCCTCGCCGTCCCGGACCGGTACGGCCAGCACATACTCGTCCAGCACCATCACATCCGGCCCGTGCGCCCAGCCGCGCTGCCGGATCAGGGCCAGCTGCGCCGCGTTGAAGCGTGCGCCGCGCAGCCCCGCGTACAGCTCGTCCGGGTCCTCCCAGGCCAGGAGCACCTGGGCGACCGGGCCGGACTTGGCGGGCCGGGCCGTGCCGAGCGGGACCGCGTCCTGCCCGGTGACCGGGTCGGCCGAGCTGGCCACACAGATGTGCACGGCGTCGCGGCGGCGGTGCACCCGGGCGTTGAGGCCGGTGCGCGCGTGCAGATCGGCCAGCACGCCCTCCGCGAGGTGCTCCAGCCGGTCGCGCGGCTGCCCGACCGCCGCGTGGCCGATCCTGGCGCCGGGCAGGAACCGGCCGTTGGCGTCCCGGCTCAGCAGCTCGAGCCGTTCCAGGGCGGTGGCGATGCGGTAGACGGTGGGGCGCGGCAGCCCGCTGATCGCCACCACCTGGGCGAGGCTGGCGGGGCGCTGCTCGACCACGCTGAGGATCATGGACGCCTTGTCGAGTACTCCGACACCGCTCATCGGCAGCGGCCGTGACGCGACGCTCAGCGTGCCCGCCCCGTCGGCGTCAGCGCGCCGGTAGACCGGACCGATCGGCATGTGACTCATGGAGGATTCGCCTTCCGCACGGCGGACACCGGATGGCGCGAGGCTCCGGTGCCGCGCGGCACCGGAATCCCGCACATCGACGGCTCGCGGGTGTGGCAACCGGCCGCCGGGACGCGGCGGGAGCTACGGCTCGCCGGTCCCCCGCTCTGATGTGCCCCATCCAAATCGACGTGCCCCGGCACGGGCAACGCCGGAGACAGGAAACTGCCAGGCCCCGCCCCTTCCCGCTACCCACTACCCGGGGCCCGGGGCGGAGCCCCCACGCGGCGGAACCGCATATCGATGCTTTCCCCACCCCGCCCCTTCCCGTTACCAGGGGGCTTCGCCCCCTGGACCCCCGGGGCCCGAGGCGGAGCCCCCCGGCGGCGGAGCCGCATATCGATACCGCCGGAGGGGGCGAAGCCCCAATCCGGGGTCTGGGGCGGAGCCCCAGTTGTGGGAAGGGGCGGGGAGGGGAGCAGCCCGCCGCAGGCGTCACCATCCGCCCGCCTAGCCGCGACCATTCGGCTCCGCCCCCGGCGTAGGCGGCAGAAGCCCCAGCTCGGCGGCGCGCACCCCGGCCTGGAACCGGGAGTTGGCGCCGAGCTGGGACATGATGTCGGCCACATAGCGCCGATACGTGCGCACCGAGACGGTGAGTTCGCGCGCCGCGACCTCATCGGTGACCCCGGCCTGGAGGTACTTGAGGATGCGGCGGGCGAACGCCGCCCGCGTGCGGTCCCCGAAGACGAACCGCTCCCCGGCCCGGAAGGCGTCCTTCCAGATGGACTCGAAGAGCATCCGCAGCGAGTGCAGCAGCTCCGCCACCCGGATCACCGACGCCCGCCGCCCGGCCGCCGACTCGGCCACCACCAGCGCCACGCTGTCGTCCACGATGAGCGCCTGGAGCGGCGGCATATGGGCCACCCGGATGGCCACGGCCCGCTCCCGGCCCAGCTGTTCGCGGACGAAGTCGTCGTCCAGCAGCGTGGGCGTGGTCAGCAGCCGGATCGCCACGTCCTCATGGGCGCCGTAGAGCAGGTCCCGCTCGACCTGGTCGCTGCGCCGCCCCAGCCGGTCCGCCCGGGACGGCCGTCGCGCGTGGATGATGTCAATGCTGGTCCGCGCCTCCTTGACCAGGCCCTCGGCCGTCTCCAACACCGCGTCGTAGGCGTTGTCGACCTCGGTGATGAGCTGCTCCTGGGAGCTGCGGTCCCGGTGCAGCGCGACCATCGACTCGATGCGCGCCTTCGCTTCCAGCAGGGCCTTTTCGAGTTCGTCCGCTCGCGAGCCGGACATGCCAACCATCCCCCTGAAGATATGGATCGGCGGGCCGCCGCGTTCCCCCGTGACGGCCCGGTCCCGACAGCGTCGTGCCGTCGCCCCGTCGTCGCCCTCAGTCGGCGAGCAGGCCGAGCTCGACCGCGCGGGCCCCGGCCTGGAAGCGCGAGCTGGCGTCCAGCTCGCGCATGATCTCCGCGACATGGCGGCGGTAGGTGCGCAGCGACACATTGATCGCCCGCGCCGCGGTCTCATCGGTGTGACCGGCGCGCAGCGCCTCCAGAACGGTGCGGGCGAACTCCGTGCGCAGCCTCGGCGCGAGCCCGAGGTGGTCCGCCAGCTTGCGGCCCCGGGACCAGGCACCGGCGAAGAGGAGCTCCAGGGCCCGTACGGCGCCGAGGTCGTTGACGACGGCCACCTGCCCCTCCGGCTCCCGGTCCTGCGTCTGCACCAGCGCCGAGGCGCCGTCGACCACCACGATGCCGCGCAACTCGCTCTGCGAGACGCGCACTTCGGGACGGACCCGGGTCAGCGGGCGCAGCCGCTCGGCCACGCCCGCCGCGGCCGGCACATTGCACAGCACCCGGACCACCGCCCGGCTCGGGGTGCGGTCCAACTCCTCGATCACGGCGTTCTCGAAGGCGCCCGCGCCGGTGAGGGTCACGGCCACCGAGTACCGGGCGCCGACGATGAGCGGGGCGAGCGAGTCGCCGATCCGGGCGCCGTCGGTGCGCACCACCGGAGAGGGCGTGGTCCTTCTGCGCGAGTGCAGCAGAACCGTGGACTCGATCAGCTTGCGCGCCTGCAACAGCGCCTGTTCCAGATGAGACGCGTGGTCGTCGGACCGCTCCGCCGTCTCGTCGGCACCCCGTGGATCAACACCACGTGGATCAACACCACGTGGATCAATTGCCACACCCATCCCGAATCCCCCGTCGATTGGCATGCACCGGTTCTTCGCCATCCGCCGGGCCATGAGAATTCACCCGAGCGGAATGGCACCGTGCGCAGCAGTGTATTGGACACTAGATTGAGCGAACAGATTGGGTCAACCGTGAGCGAGTCAAGGCGCTCACCGGCCAAAGAACAAGTAAACGACCGTTTTCAGTGAAGCGTGCACCCATGCGCCGCGGCTGTCAGGTTGCTGCGCTGCGACCCCCTAAGCGGAATCGCTCCCCCTCCTTTTCACGCCGATGCGCATGCGTACGATCACACTTCGCCACACCGATGACCTCTTGAGGTCAACACCGCTCCCCCGTAGGCACCTTGTTGCCTACGGTGATCACGCGATGGCACACCCCCGCAGGCCGCTTCAGCACCTTACGTCACAGTAGTCGGTAAAAACCACGTCCGCATCAGGCATTTCGACCTGCGCCATCGTCCGAAAACCGCCATGAATTGCCTCCTTCTTTGTTGAGCGATAAAAGAATTCAACCGCACCAGGGGAATGAATTCGGCCATGCTTTCCGCTCCCCGCCCGTCCTGCCGGGGAACGAATCCCGCTCCCCCGCACGGCGGAGCCGGATGGTCCCGGAGACGGACGCGGCCCCCGGCACCGGGCGCGAAGATGATCGCAACGCACAGAAGGAGAGCTCGATGGACCGGTGGGACCGGATGGGGCGGCTGGCCGCGTACGGGGGCGCCGCCGCCATGGCCCCCTACGCCGTGATCAAGGTGTCGTGGGTGGTCGGCTCACTGCTCGGACTGGCGCCGGTCGGGGCCGGGTTCGGGCTCGCCGAATGGGTGGTGCTCAACACGATCACGGTCGGCATGGCGGTCATCGGAATCACTCTCGGACTGGCGCTGGCCCGGCCGTGGGGAATGCGGCTGCCCGGGGTGCCACTGGTGTTCTGCGCCTGGGTCGGCGCGGGGTTCCTGGTCTCGATGCTGCCGTACGCGGTGGCCGACTCGCTGCTGTCGGAGCCGGACGCCTCCGGCTCCGGGAGCGACAGCGACCCGCAGATGCCCGGCTGGGAGGCCGCCCTGATCCAGTTCGGCTTCATCGGCATGGGCCTGGGCCTGACCCTCGCGCTCCCCGCCTATCTGCGCAGGCGCTGGCCCGAGGCGTTCAGCGGCCGGGCCGGCGGTCCCGCACCGCTCGGCCGGGCGGCCGTGGCGCTCGGCGCCGCCGTCGGCCTGATGTGGCTGTACTGGGCGGCGGGCGGCACCGCGGGCCTCGCCCACCCCGACGAGGGCCGTACCACCTGGCGCCTGCTGTGCGGGATCTGCGGCACCTGGGCGCTGGTCGCCGCGTTCGCCGTGGCCCGCCCCGGCCGCGAGGGCCCCGGTCGGCTTCCCCGCTGGCTGCCGTCGGTCCTCGGCTGGCTCGGCTCGGGCTCGCTGTTCGCGTGGAGCGGCTGGAAGCTGCCCTTCACGCTGTACGTGGCGATCGCCTCGCCCTCCGACGTCGTCCTCCCGGAACGGCTGGGCCTCGCGATCACCCTCCACCTGTGCGCCGTCGCGGCGGGCGCCGCGATGATGTGGACCCTGACCCGCGCCCCGTCCCGGACCACCCCGGGCGTGGCCACGGCCCCACCCGCCTGACACCCCCCACCCACCTGACGCCGCCCGAGCCGCCCGAGCCGCCCGAGCCGCCCGAGCCGCCCGAGCCGCCCGAGCCGCCCGAGCCGCCCGAGCCGCCCGGCGCCAACGGCCGTGCGGGGCCGGAGGTTTCCGCCTCAGCGCTCCTCGCGCGTCGGATCGGGGTGCGGCGCCCAGCCGACAGGTGCGTCTCAACGAACACCCACGGGACGGAGGAACCGGCTCGGTTCCCCGTTCCAGGTGATGGTGAGGGCAGCACGGGCCCGGGTCGCCGCGCCGGCCGCAGACCGTCTGCGGCTTGAGGTCGCGGTGGAGCAGCCCGGCCTCGTATACGGTGCCGAGTCCTTCGGCGAGCAGGGCACCGAGACTGGCCGCCTCCACCAGCGGCAGCGGCCCCCGCTCGTCGACGATGGTCAGCAGGTCCTGACCGGGCCCGTCAGCGGTCACGAGCCTGTCAGTTCATGCGAGAGCCCGGCCCCGCCGCCTCGGCCGCGCGGCCGGTGTGGGACGTGGTCCAGGCGAGGTCGCGCCACCTCTCGGGAGGGCGGCCTCCATAGGGCAACCTTCACCTCGACTTGACTGTCTATTTACGGTCAGCCGCGCGTCCGTTTTCTGGAATCCAGGGGGATCCCGCATGAATCGCACCATACGTAGCGCCGTCATTTCCGTTGCCCTCACCTGCCTCGCGCTGGGCGTCTCCGCCTGTTCGGACGAGGATGCCGTAGACGCCGTCGACAAGGTGGTCGACCAGACGTACGAGGTCACCTATGAGGTGACGGGGAAGGATGTCGAGTCGATCGAGTTCAACGGGGGCGGCGGCAAGGCCATGGACCCGAAGACCGAAACGGTGGAGAAGCCCGCGCTGCCCTGGAAGAAGACGGTGACGCTGAGGGGCATCATGCCGTCGGCGGTCGCGCCGGTCTCCACCGGCTCCGAGGTGACCTGCAAGATCGTGCACAAGGGCAAGGTCATCGCCGAGGAGAAGGGCGAAAGCCTGATCAACGAGGGGGGCTGCGTCGCGGAGTCACCGATCGGCGGGTGACGCCGGACGGTTCGGCCGGACCCGACGCCGGTGACTCCGCCACCGCAGGCCCGCCGCCCGTTACTTCGCGGGCTCCAGCACCGCCACGCACTCCACATGGTGCGTCACCGGGAAGAGGTCGAAGGCGCGGGTGCGGCGCGGGGCGTAGCCCGCCTCGCGGAAGTACTTGAGGTCGCGGGCGAGGGCCGCCGGGTCGCAGGCGACATAGGCGATGCGACGGGCGCCCAGGGCCGCGACGCGGGTGACCGTCTCCTTGCCCGCGCCCGCGCGGGGCGGGTCCAGGACGATCAGGTCGGCCTCGGTGATCCCGGTGCGGGGCAGCACCTGCTCGACCTTGCCGTGCTCGACGCGGACGCGCTCCAGGTCCTGGAGGTTGTGCCGGGCGTCCTCGACCGCGCGCTTGCTCGACTCGATGCCCAGCACCGCGCCGCTCTCCCCCACCCGCTCGGCGATCGCGCCCGCGAAGAGGCCGACACCGCAGTACAGATCGAGGGCCATCTCGCCCTTACGGGGCATCAGTCCCTGCATCACGGCCTCGACGAGAACGTCCGCCGCCTTCGAGTGGACCTGCCAGAAGCCGCCCTCGCCGACCCGCCAGGTGCGGCCCGCCGCGCGCTCGCGGACGAAGGGGCGGCCGTGGACGCGGTGCACCAGACGGGTCCGCTCCCGGCCGCGGGACTCGCTGACCCGCAGCACCGAGACCGGCCGGTCCAGCTCCACGATCGGCAGCCGGCCGCCGGGGCGCGGGGTGAGGACCACCTGCCGGTCGGAGGAGCCGGTGGCGGCGATGGCCTCCACGGTGGCGATCTGGGGCCATTCGCGCTTCTCGACGCCGAGTTCGGTGACGCCGGGGGCGGCGATCAGACAGTGGTCGACCGGCTCGACGTCGTGCGAGCGGTGGCGGCGCAGCCCGGGACGGCCCTGCTCGTCCACCGCGTACTGCACCCGGGTGCGCCAGGCCGGGACCTCGCCGCGGGCCACCTTGTCGCCGGGCGCGGGCTCGACCGTGCCGTCCCAGCCCGCCTCCTCGGGGGTGAGCCCGGCCAGCCGGGCCAGCTGCTCGGTGATCACATCGGCCTTGAGCCTGCGCTGGGCGCCGGGGGCCGCGTGCTGCCAGTCGCAGCCGCCGCACTTGCCGGGCCCGGCGAACGGGCACGGCGCCTCCACCCGGTCCTTGGCGGCGTCCAGCACCCGCACCGCGTCGGCGCGCAGGAAACGCGCGCCCTCCTCGCCCTCGGTCACCCGGGCGACGACCCGCTCGCCGGGCAGCGCGTGCCGGACGAACAGCACCTGGCCCTCGGCGGTCCGGGCGATGCAGTGGCCGCCGTGCGCCACCGGGCCGACCTCGACCTCGTACTCCTCGCCGACCAGCGATGCCTTGGGTTCACTTTGCATGGCGGGCTCAGGCTCCAGAAGGTGTGAGGGGGCGCGGTGGGACAACAGCCCACCAGTCTACGTCCCGCCGGACCTCACCCCGTCACCCCCGGATCCCCGGGCCCCCGGATCCCCGGGCCCCAGGCCCCCGGATCCCCAAGCCTCCGGATCCCCGGGCCTAGCGACCCGGCACCTGCGAGGTGACGCCCGGCTTCTCGCCCTTCGCCCCCTTCTCGCCCTTCTCGCCCTTCTCCCGCTTGGGCGGGATCACCGGGCCGCGCCGCACCGCACCCGGCGCGCTCCACTCGGCCCGCTTGCGGGCCCGCTTCCGGGCCAGCTCGGAGGAGTCCAGCTGCCACGGCACGGAGGTCACCATGACGCCCGGGGTGAACAGCAGCCGCCCCTTGAGCCGCAGCGCGCTCTGGTTGTGCAGCAGATGCTCGTACCAGTGGCCGACCACGTACTCCGGGATGAAGACGGAGACCACATCGCGCGGGCTCTCCCGGCGCAGGCTCTTGACGTAGTCGATGACCGGCCGGGTGATCTCGCGGTAGGGCGAGTCGAGGATCTTGAGCGGTACGTCTATCCCGCGCTCGTGCCACACCGTCTGGAGCGCCTTCGTCTCGGCGGGGTCCACGTTGATGCTCAGCGCCTCCAGCCGGTGGGAGCGCATCAGCTTGGCGTAGGCCAGGGCGCGCAGCGTCGGCTTGTGGACCTTGGAGACCAGGACGATGGAGTGCACCCGGGAGGGGCGCACCTCCTCCTCGTCGAGATGTTCGGTGGCCGCCGCCAGTTCCTCGGAGACGCCGTCGTAGTGGCGCCTGATGGCCGTCATGGTGACGTAGAAGATGACCATGCCGAGCAGGGCGACCCAGGCGCCGTGGGTGAACTTCGTCAGCAGCACCACGACCAGCACCAGACCGGTGAAGAAGGCCCCGAAGGTGTTGATCGCGCGGGAGCGGATCATGCGGCGGCGGACGGCCTGGTCCCGCTCGGTGGCCAGATGGCGGTTCCAGTGCCGCACCATACCGGTCTGGCTGAGGGTGAACGAGACGAAGACACCGACGATGTAGAGCTGGATCAGCCGGGTGGAGTCGGCCCCGTAGAGGTAGACCAGGACCGCGGCGGCCGACGCCAGCAGCACGATGCCGTTGGAGAAGGCGAGCCGGTCGCCGCGGGTGTGCAGCTGACGGGGCAGATAGCGGTCCTGGGCCAGGATCGAGCCGAGCAGCGGGAAGCCGTTGTACGCGGTGTTGGCGGCCAGGAACAGCACCAGCGCGGTGGCTCCGGCCAGCACCACGAAGAGGAACGAGCCGTCGCCGAAGACCGCGGCCGCCACCTGCGAGATCACCGGGTTCTGGGTGTAGTCGGCGCCCACCGGGGTGCCGTTCTTCAGCAGGTCGTGCGCGGGGTTCTCGGCCATCTTGACGTTGGTGACCAGAGCGAGGGTGATGATGCCGACGAACATGGTCACGGCGAGGCCGCCCATCAGCGCCAGCGTCGTCGCCGCGTTACGGCTCTTGGGCTTGCGGAAGGCGGGCACGCCGTTGCTGATCGCCTCGACGCCGGTCAGGGCCGCGCAGCCGTCGGAGAACGCGCGCAGCAGCAGGAAGATCAGCGCGAAACCGGCCAGCCCGGTCTGCTCGGCGTGCACCTCGAAGCCCGCGGTGGGGGCCTTCATGTCGTCGCCCTGGACCAGCCCGCGGTAGGCGCCCCAGAGGATCATCACGAAGACGCCGCCGACGAAGACATAGGTGGGGACCGCGAAGAGCTTGCCCGACTCCCGTACGCCCCGCAGGTTCATGAGCGTCAGCAGCAGGATGATCCCGACCGCGCAGAGCGTCTTGTGCTCGACGATGAAGGGGACGGCCGAGCCGAGGTTCTCCACACCGGAGGAGATCGACACCGCCACCGTGAGGACGTAGTCGACCAGCAGGGCGCTGGCGACGGTCAGCCCGGCCTTGGGGCCGAGGTTGGTGGTGGCGACCTCGTAGTCACCGCCTCCGCTGGGGTACGCGTGGACGTTCTGGCGGTACGAGGCGACCACCGTGAACATCAGCACGATGATCGCGATCGTGATCCACGGGCTGTAGTGGTAGGCCGACGCCCCCGCCACGGACAGAACGATCATCACCTGCCCCGGCGCGTACGCGACGGAGGACAGGGGGTCGGAAGCGAAGACGGGGAGCGCGATGCGCTTCGGGAGGAGGGTCTCCCCCAGCTTGTCGCTGCGCAGCGCCCGCCCGATCAGGATCCGTTTCGGGAGGTCGGTCAGTTTGGACACGCAGAGGATCGTAAGGGGTAGCCCGTGCCCCCGCCCACCCGCCCACCCCCGGGAAAAGGGGCGGGCGGGAGCACGGACCCCCGAGCGGTCAGGCCAGTCGCGCGGGCAGGGTGCGGTGGCCGTTGGAGATGAACGACTCCACCGGCTCCAGGGGGTCCTGCCCGGACGCGAGTGCGAGCCCGGGGAAGCGGTCGAAGAGCGCCGGGAGCGCGATCGCGGCCTCCAGCCGCCCCAGCGGGGCGCCGACGCACAGATGGACGCCGTGGCCGAACGCCAGATGGTTCTTGAGCCGCCGGGTGACGTCGAAGGCGTCCGCGTCGCCGTGCACCTCCGGGTCGCGTCCGGCGGCCGCGTAGGCGGCCAGGATCGCGTCGCCCTTGCGCAGCACCACGCCGCCGTCCAGCTCGATGTCCTCCACCGCGTAGCGCAGCGGCAGGTTGGCGACCGGGGCGGAGTGCCGCAGGGTCTCCTCGATCACATCGTCCCAGGTGGCCCGGGACGCCCGGACGTGCTCGAGCTGCTCGGGCCGGGTGAGCAGCGCGTGGATGGCGTTGTCCAGGAGGTTGACCGTGGTCTCATGACCGGCCGAGAGGAACAGGGCGAGGGTGTCGGTCAGCTCCTTCTCGCTGAGCCTGGAGCCGCTCTCCTCGTCCCGCACCGCGATCAGCCCGCTGGTCAGGTCGTCGCCGGGGTTCTCGCGCTTGGTGGCCACCAGTTCGCCGAGTACGGCGTACATCTCGCCGTAGGTGGCGGTGACCTCCTCCGCGGAGGCTGAGGTGTGGAAGATGCTGTCCACGACCCGGCGCATCCGCTCGCGCAGGTTCTCGTCCTCGAGCCCGAACAGCTCGGAGATCACCTGGATGGGCAGCGGATACGCGTACGCCTCGCGCAGGTCGACCACCTCGCCCGGCGCGACGGCGGCCAGGTCGTCCAGGAGCCTGGCGCAGATCTCCTCGATGCGCGGCCGCAGGGCGGCGGTGCGCCGGGCGGTGAACGCCTTGGAGACCAGGGTGCGCAGCCGCCGGTGCTCACCCCCGTAGGCCGTGAACATGTTCTCCACGGCGACCCAGGTGATCAGCGGCCACTCCGGCGAGATCTCACCGTTGTTCCACGCGGGCCAGTGCTGCCGGGGGTCCTTGGAGACCCGTGGGTCGGTCAGCAGCTGTTTGAGCGTGCGCTGGCGGGTTATTGCCCACGCCACCACGCCGTCAGGAAGCTCAACAAGCGTCGCCTCGCCGCCTGCTGCGACTCGGGCTGCCTCTCCGACGATGTCTCGGCCGGCGGGGTCGAGGACGATGGGACGGGGTTCCACTGGCTGCCTCCAGGGTTCTCGTCGAATGGGGCCGACTTGGACACGGATGCCGCGAACGGCTCGGCCTGAGCCGCCGCCTGGGCGGGGAAGCGCACCGGCAGGGCGGCCAGGGCGCGGTGGAAGGGGCCGGTCCGCCAGGTCAGCCGCTCGACCGGAACCGCCAGTTCCATGTCGGGGAGGCGGTCCAGGAGCCGCTCGATGGCCACGGAGGCGATCACCCGGGCGGGCCGCTCGGCGGGGCAGCGGTGGGCGCCCGCGCTCCAGGCCAGATGGGCCCGGTTGCCGGAGCGGCGGTCGGAGGCCAGGGCGGCCTCGTGGTTGGCCGCCGCGTAGCTGATCAGCACCGGGTCGCCCTTGCGCAGCCGTACGCCCGCCACCTCGCAGTCGTACCGGGGGAACCGGGTGCCGTAGTTGGCCATCGGCGGATCGTTCCAGAGCACCTCGTCCAGGGCGTCCTGGACGGGCATGCTGCCGCCGGACAGCTCACCGGCGAAGCGGTCGTCCGACAGCAGCAGCCGCAGCGCGTTGGCGATCAGGTTCTGCTCGGGGTCGGTACCGGCCGCCATCATCAGGATGATCTGCTGCATCAGCTCGTCGTCGGAGAGCTGCGAGGGGTGGGCGATCAGCCAGGAGGTGACGTCGGCGGCGAGCTGCTCGCGCTTCTCCGCCACCAGGCCGGAGATCCACCGGAGCAGCTCGTCGTTGGCCGCCGCCGCGTCCTCGCCGCTGTCGAAGAGCTTCATCATCGTCTCGACCAGCTTCGGCCCGTCCGCCGGGCGGGCGCCGAAGAGCTGGTTGAAGACCAGCAGCGGGAGCACCGACGCGTACTCGGTGATCAGATCGGCCTGGCCCCGGGAGGCGAAGGCGTCGATCAGCGTCTCCGCGCTGCGCTCGACGTACTCGCTGAGGGCGTGCGGATCCACCCGGTCCAGGCTGTCGGTGATCGCCCCGCGCAGCCGGGCATGTGCCTCCCCGTCGCTGAACAGCGCGTTCGGCCGGTACATCATCATCGGCGCGACCGGGTTGTCCAGCCCCACGGTGCCGTCCTGCATCGCCCGCCAGCTACGCGGGTCCTTGGCGAACCGCTCGGTGTCGCGCAGGATCTCCAGGCCGAGCTGATAGCTGGTGACCAGCGAGGCGTACACCCCCGGCGACAGCTCGACCGGTGCGATCGGCCCGAAGGTGGCGCGCATCCGCGCATAGGCACCGTGCGGGTCGTCGGCGAACTCCTGACCGTACATCGGCACGGCCGCGCGGGACCCGGTGGCGCCCCCGGCCTCGGCGGGGGCGGCGTGCGCGGGGCAGCCGGGCGGCGGAACGGGTCCGACGGCTGGACTGTTGGTCACACAATCTCCTGAGAACTACGGGTCTGGCGGGCCTGTAGGTACTGGACGAGGGCGATCAGCGCGCGGGTGGAGGAGATCCGGTCCCGGGCGTCGCAGGTCACCAGGGGGGTCTCCGGAAGCAGATCGAGGGCCTCCCGCACCTCCGGCTCGGCGAAGCGGGGAGCGCCCTCGAAGTGGTTGACGGCGACGGCGTACGGCAGTCCGTGCTCCTCCAGGACGGCCATCACCGGGAAGGACTGCTCCAGCCGCCGGGTGTCGGCCAGCACCAGCGCGCCCAGCGCCCCGAGCGTCATGTCCCGCCACAGCCGGGTGAAGCGCCGCTGCCCCGGTGTGCCGAACAGATAGAGCACCAGGGACTCGCTGAGGGTGAGCCGGCCGAAGTCCATGGCGACGGTGGTGGTCGTCTTGTCCTCGGTGCCCCGCAGATCGTCGATGAGCGCACCGGCCTCGGTCATCGTCTCCTCGGTGCGCAGCGGCCGGATTTCCGACAGCGAGCTCACATAGGTCGTCTTGCCGACCGCGAAGTGCCCGACGACCAGGATCTTCGCCGCCACCCGCACCGTGGCCGGCAGATAGGCCGCCTGGTCAGAGGCGAGCGCGGAGTCCATCGAGCACCTCCTGGAGCAGCTGGACCTCGGGGAGTTCGGCGGGCGGGATCGGGGCCCGCGCGCTGATGTGGCCACTGTCCACGAGGTCGCCGAGCAGCACCTTGGTGACGCTGACGGGCAGCTCCAGATACCCGGAGACCTCGGCCACCGAGAGCGCGCCGCCCAGGCACAGCTCCATGACCCGCCGCTTCTCCGGGCTGAGCCCGGTGAGCGGCCGGTCGGGGTGGGCCATGACCAGGGTCACCAGGTCGAAGGTGTTACGAGTCGGGTAGGCACGGCCGTCGGTCACGACATACGGCCGTACCAATCCTCGTTCGCGCCTCCCCGGGCTCATGCGTGGCTGCCGATCCCCTGCCGCGGGAGGCCCTGCCTCGGCGGGCTGGTGAGCTCCTTGCCGAGCCGGTCGACGAGTTTCTGCATCCGGTAGCTGACCGCCTCCATGTCCACCGCCTCGGTGGCCGAGACCGCCAGATACGCACCGGGCCCGGCGGCGATCAGGAAGACGTACCCGCCGACGAACTCGACCAGCGTCTGCTGCCAGGGCGTCTCGTGCGGATCACAGAACTCGGAGGTGGAGCGGCTGATCGACTGCAGTCCGGAGAGTGCGGCGGCCTGGCGCTCGGCCTCGTCGCGCGCGATGCCCTGGGAGTGTGCCCGGAGCATCCCGTCCGCGGAGAGCAGGATCGCGTGCCGCGCCTCCGGCATCTTGACGACCTCGTCGAGCATCCAGCCGAGCTCGTTGTTGAGATGGTCGTTCATGCCTGGCGATTCCCTTCGTCATGGTGCGGGGCGGAGTCCTGGGTGGCGGACCGGCCGGAGCGGGTGCCGCGGGCGAACGCGCCCATCCGCGAAGCGGTTTCCTTCGCGGACCGCACGCGGAACGCGCCCGTGTCGGGGTCGGCGGCGCCGGTCTGCCCGGCGCCCGTGGTCCAGTCGCCGGGCGGCGGGGTGGCCGCGGCCTGCCGGCGGCGGCGCTTGGGCAGACCGCCCGCCGTGGTGCCGTACACGCCGGTGCCCTCGCCGTCGGGGGACGGCTGGGGCGCCGGGGCGGGTGCCGGTTCCGGGGCGGATGCCGCCTGGGCCGGTGCCGGAGGCTGGGCCCGGTGCGGGATCGGCGCCTGGTGCGGGGCCGGGGCCTGATGCGGGGAGGGAGCCTGGTGCGGGGCCGGGGCCTGATACGAGCCCGGGGCCCGGTGCGGGATCGGGGACGGCTCCTGCGCCTGGGCCGGGGCGGCCGGAGCCTGCTGCGCCCTCCTGGGGGGACGGGTCCTGCGGGAGGGCAGGGTGTGCAGCGGCTCGGCGCCCTCGGGGTCCTGCCCGGCGGTGCCCGGCCGCCCGTCGGGGTCGACATGGGTGAGCAGCTCGGTCGGCAGGAACAGCACGGCGCGCACACCGCCGTACGGGGACCGGGTGTCCACCGAGACGCTGAAGCCGTACCGCGCGGCCAGCAGGCCCACCACGGCGAAGCCGAACTGCGGCGGGTCGCCGAGCCGGGCGACGTCCACGGCGCGCTGGCCGGAGAGCAGGCTGGCGGCCCGCTGGACCTCCAGGCCGTCCATGCCCACACCGGCGTCGTCGATCACGATGCAGGCCCCGTTGTGCACCGGCTGGAGGCTGACCTCCACCGAGGTGTTGGGCTGCGAGTGGCGGGCGGCGTTGTCCAGCAGCTCGGCGACCGCGAGCACCGCGGGCTCCACGGCCCGGCTCACCACGGCGACGTCGATCAGGGTGTGCACCTGGACGCGCTGGTAGTCGCGGATGCGCGACTTGGCGCCGCGGACCACATCGGTCAGCGAGGAGGCCAGCCGCTGCCGGCCGGGCCAGGAGCCGCAGAGCACCGCGATGGCCTGGGCGCGCCGGCCGAACTGGGCGTTGGCGTGGTCGATCTCCAGCAGGTCCCGCAGCACATCGGGGTTGTCGTGCCGCTCCTGCATCTCGGAGATGGAGACCTGCTGTTCATTGGCGAGTCCCTGGACGGCTCGCATGGACGCCTTGAGCGCCGCCTTGGCGGAGGCGTCGGCGCGCGTCTGCGCCTTGTCCACCGCCCGGGTGAACTGCTCCATGACGGCGTGCAGGCTCTGCGCGAAGGCCGTACCGGCCAGCTTCTCGTCGCGCAGGCCCGGCAGCGGGCCGGCCTGGCTCAGCGCGTCGGCGATCGAGGGGAGGCGTACGTCGACGAGGTGGCGCACCTCCTCGTCACGGGCGCGCAGGCTGTCCTCGAGCGTGGCGTTGCGCCTGCGGACTCCGGCGGTGATCTGCCGCTGGCGGATCAGAAGCACCAGGACGACGAGAAGCGCGGCGGCCAGACACCAGCTCACCGCCTCCGATATGTGATCAGTCATCAGGAACCTCGTGCAGGAGAAACGCGGGCGCGGAAGGAACGTTCAGAGCCCTGATGTCCCGTCCGGAAACGGAATACGACGATCATCTTAGCCATGTCGTGACCTAGCGTCCGACACCCGTGACAAAGTTCGAACCAGCGGGAATCACCGGTCATTTGTCATGTGGTTTCGGTGAAGATCCGGGATTTCAGGCGAAGATGAAGGGTCTCGACCACCCGAGGAGCGCCGCAACCCGGGCCCACCGTAGTGGTCACGGCTGATCACCGACAGCTTTTTCACTCTCCATCCGCAACCGGAAATGATCGTTACCTCTTTCCTCCGGGCGTGTCCGCGATCGCCTCCGGCCACCTCCGCTCATCACCGATCACCGTGGGAACTTTCGGGCTATGTCATACGTCACCACCTTCATTTCCGGACCGTCGCGCGCGGACGGGGGAGCGGGCCGCCGGTACGGATACGGTGGGGAGAGGTGCCGCGGCGGCCGACTCCCGTCGTCCCCTGGCACCGGCATCGGGGTTCCGCCCCGCTGTCGCCCCGTAGGTCCTGGAAGGAAGATGTGAGCAGGGTGTTTGCGCAGGTCGGCACGGTCATCAGGAGTGCGGGGTAGGACGCATGCATATCGTGATCATGGGCTGCGGCCGGGTGGGCGCGGCCCTCGCCCAGACCCTGGAGCAACAGGGGCACACGGTCGCGGTCGTCGACCAGGACCCCACCGCCTTCCGCCGCCTCGGCGCGGGCTTCGGCGGGCGCCGGGTGACCGGCGTCGGCTTCGACCAGGACACCCTGCGCGAGGCGGGCATCGAGGAGGCCGGGGCCTTCGCCGCGGTCAGCAGCGGCGACAACTCCAACATCATCGCGGCCCGGGTGGCCCGCGAGATGTTCGGCGTGGAGAACGTGGCGGCCCGGATCTACGACCCCCGCCGGGCCGAGGTCTATCAGCGCCTCGGCATCCCGACCGTGGCCACGGTGCGCTGGACCGCCGACCAGATGCTGCGGCGGCTGCTGCCGTCCGGCGCGGAGCCGCTGTGGCGGGACCCGAGCGGCGGGGTCCAGCTGGCCGAGGTGCACATCTCCCCCTCGTGGGTGGGCCACAAGGTCAGCACGCTCCAGGAGGAGACCGGGGTGCGGGTCGCGTTCCTCACCCGGCTCGGCGAGGCGATGCTGCCGACCTCCGGGACGGTGCTCCAGGAGGGCGACCTGGTGCATGTGATGATGCGCACCGACGAGGTCGAGAAGGTCGAGGCGGCGTTCGAAAAGGGTCCCGAGGAGGCAAGCCGATGAGGGTCGCCATTGCCGGTGCGGGCGCCGTGGGGCGTTCCATCGCGAGCGAGCTGCTGGAGAACGGGCACGAGGTGCTCCTCATCGACAAGGCGCCGACCGCCATCTCGGTGGAGCGGGTGCCGCAGGCCGAGTGGCTGCTGGCCGACGCCTGCGAGATCACCTCGCTGGACGAGGCCGCGCTGCAGCGCTGCAACGTGGTCATCGCGGCCACCGGTGACGACAAGGTCAACCTGGTCGTCTCGCTGCTCGCCAAGACCGAGTACGGGGTGCCCCGGGTGGTCGCCCGGGTCAACAACCCCAAGAACGAATGGCTGTTCAACGAGGCGTGGGGCGTCGATGTGGCCGTCTCCACCCCGCGTCTGATGTCGGCGCTGGTCGAGGAGGCGGTGAGCGTCGGCGATCTGGTGCGGCTGCTCCGCTTCAGCCACGGCGACGCCAACCTGGTGGAGCTGACGCTGCCGCCGGAGGCGGCGCTGGTGGGCACCCGGGTCGGCGATGTGGAGTGGCCGGAGGACACCACGCTGGTCACCATCATCCGCGGCACCCGCGTGCTGACCCCGAACAAGGACGATGTGCTGGAGGCCGGGGACGAGCTGCTGTTCGTCGCGGCGCAGGCGCGCGAGGAGCAGCTGGAGGCGCTGCTGTCCGTCCAGCGCCAGGACACCGCGGGCTGACGAGGGACGTCTCGGGCTGACGGGGCCGGGCCCTGCCCAGGACTGTGCCCGCCACCCGGGAGACCGGGCGGCGGGCACAGCGCCTCGGTGAACGCCTCAGTGCCGGGGCGGCTGCCGGTCGGCGGATTCGGTACGGGCCTCGGACACGATCTGGCCGGTCCACTCCGAGAGCAGCGGATCGGCGATCTTGTCGGCCTCGGCCTTCGTCCGCTCCCGCTCCCGCTCGGCCTTCTCCTCCGCCTCCATCTCCGCGATGACGTCGATCGGCGGCGGGGCCTTGGCCAGGAAGATCCAGGTCAAGTAGACGCAGAGCAGGAACGGCGGAATGCCGAGCGCCACCTTGACCCAGCCGAGCTGGGTGGCGTCCCCCCACCAGTACAGCGGGAACAGCACCGCCGACTTGGCCAGCAGGATCAGCCCCCACGCCCAGGTGGACCGGGTGTACGCGCGGAACCGGCCCGGGTTGCGGGTGCGCCAGGAGAGGTTCTCCTTCAGCATCGGCCCGAGCAGCACGCCGATCAGCGGGAAGCGGAAGATCGCCGAGAGGATGTAGGCGATCGCCAGGCCCAGGGTGTAGAGCATGCCCGGCAGATAGAAGTTCTTCGCGTCGCCGGAAATCATCGCGAAGATCGCGCCGAACGCGACCCCGAGGACCCCGCTGAAGGCGTGCTTCAGGGTCTCCTTGCGCACCAGCCGGGCGAGCCCGAGCAGCACGGTGAGGCCGAGCGCGGCGATCGCGGCGAGGTGGATGTCCCGCTTGATCGTGTACATCAGGACGAAGACCAGACCGGGGACGGTGGTGTCCACCATGCCCCGCACCCCGCCGAACGCCTCCATGAGCGCGGTGTCCGCCGCCGCCCTGCTGTCGGCGGCGGTACGTCGGTGCCCGGTCGGGGGCGTCTTGTCGTCTGGTGTCACCGGCTACTCCTGTCCGAGCGGTCGGAGTTCGTACTTCGGATTGAACAGCACCCGGCGCCCATGGCTCATGGAGATCCGGCCCGAGGCGATCAGCCTGCGCCCCGGTTCTATCCCGATGATGGAGCGACGGCCCAGCCACACCACGTCCAGCGCGGCGGTGCCGTCGAAGAGCTCCGCCTCCAGTGCGGGAACTCCGGCCCGCGGCCTGAGCGTCACCGTGCGCAGCGTGCCCGTCACCTTGACGATCTGACGGTCACCGCAGTCGCCGATCTTGGTGCAGCCCGCGGCCTCCGCGTCCTGCTGCAACTCGGCGGAGTGCAGCTCCTCCTGGGAGCTCGACAGCCGGTCCAGCATCCGCCGGAACCGGCCGCCCGGCTTCCCGGGCCTGTCTCCCCCATCGGAGGGGTGGCGTACGGAACTCATACGGCCAGCGTACCGGTGCGCCATCCCCGAAACGCCGTCCCCGCGCTCATCGCTCGAACCGGTACCCCATACCCGGCTCGGTGACGAAGTGCCGCGGATGCGAGGGGTCGGCCTCCAGCTTGCGGCGCAGCTGCGCCATGTACACCCGCAGATAGTTGCTCTCGGTGCCGTACGAGGGGCCCCACACCTCCTGGAGCAGCTGCTTCTGGCTGACCAGACGGCCGGCGTTGCGCACCAGGACCTCCAGCAGATGCCATTCGGTGGGGGTCAGTCGCACATCGCGGCCGTCGCGATGGGCCTTCTTGGCGGCCAGGTCGACGGTGAACGCGTCGGTCTCCACCACCACCGAGTCCTCCGGCCGCCCGACGGGCTCGGCGCGGCGGACGGCCGCGCGCAGCCGGGCGAGCAGCTCGTCCATGCCGAACGGCTTGGTGACGTAGTCGTCCGCCCCGGCGTCGAGCGCCTCGACCTTCTCGTCCGAGGTCTGACGGGCGGAGAGGACCAGGATCGGCACCCGGGTCCAGCCCCGGATCCCCCTGATCACCTCCACCCCGTCCATATCGGGCAGGCCGAGGTCGAGCACGATCACATCGGGATGGCGGGCGGCGGCGAGCCGGAGAGCGGTGGCGCCGTCCGAGGCCGCGTCCACCTCGTACTTGCGCGCCTTCAGGTTGATCACGAGGGCGCGCACGATCTGCGGCTCGTCGTCCACCACGAGCACCCGGTTCATCTGGTGGGCCTGCCTTTCCGTGTCGTTGTGCCTGACGTGGAGCCGACCTGGACCGGGAGGCCGGGATCGGCCGGCGGGCGGTCGCGGGCGACACGCAGCGTGAGCGCCATGGTCATCCCGCCGCCGGGGGTGTCCTCGGCGGTCAGCCGCCCGCCCATGGCCTCGGCGAAGCCGCGGGCGACGGCGAGCCCGAGGCCGACCCCGGCGCCGCGCGGGGCGTCCCCGTACCGCTGGAAGGGCTCGAAGATACGGTCCTTCTCGCTGTCCGGCACGCCCGGCCCGCCGTCGGCCACCCGCAGCTCCACCCGGTCGCCGAGGGCGCTCGCGGAGACCAGCACGGGGCGGTCCGGCGGGCTGTACTTCACCGCGTTCTCCACGATGTTGGCCACGGCGCGCTCCAGCAGCCCGGGGTCGACCGCGACCATCGGCAGCTCCTCGGGGATGTCGAGGGTGACATCGGCCTCGGGGACGCCGACGAGCGCCATCGGCACCACCTCGTCCAGGTCGATCTCCCGGATGAGCGGGGTGACGGTGCCGGTCTGCAGCCGGGAGATGTCCAGGAGGTTGCCCACCAGGTGGTCCAGCCGGTCGGCGCCGCTCTCGATGCCCTCGAGCAGCTCGGCCTCGTCCTCCGCCGACCAGGCCACGTCATCGGAGCGCAGGGAGCTCACGGCCGCCTTGATGGCCGCGAGCGGGGTGCGCAGATCGTGGCTGACGGCGGCGAGCAGCGCGGTCCGGATGCGGTTCCCCTCGGCCAGCTCGCGGGCCTGCCCGGCCTCCTGGGCCAGCCGCTGCCGGTCGAGGACGACGGCGGCCTGGGCGGCGAAGGCGGCGAGCACCCGGCGGTCCTCCGCGGGCAGGACCCGGCCGGAGAGCGCGAGCGCCATATGGTCGCCGACCGGCATGTCCACCTCGGCGTCCTCCGGCCGCTCGGGCGGCGGGCTGCCGCCGTGGCCGCCGACGCTGCCCGCGCAGGTCCAGGGGGCGACGTCGCTCTCCCGCTCCAGCAGCGCGACGGAGTCCATGGCGAACGTCTCGCGGACCCGCTCCAGCAGCGCCTCCAGGCTGGTCTCGCCGCGCAGCACGCTGCCCGCGAGGAAGGACAGTATCTCGGACTCGGCGCGCAGCCGGGCGGCCTGATGGGTGCGGCGGGCGGCGAGATCCACCACGGAGGCCACACAGACGGCCACCGCCACGAAGATCGCTATGGCGATGATGTTCTCGGGGTCGGCGATGGTCAGGGTGTGGGTGGGCGGGGTGAAGTAGTAGTTGAGCAGCAGCGATCCGACGGCCGCCGAGGCGAGCGCGGGCACCATGCCGCCCAGCAGGGCGGCCAGCACATTGAGGAACAGGAAGAGCAGCACCTCGTTGGCGAAACCCGGCCCGGCCTCGGAGGCGAGGGTGGCGCCGGTGGCGGTGAGCAGCAGCGTCAGCAGGGCCGGTCCGGCCACTCCGACCACCCAGCCGGCGATCAGCCGGGAGCGGCCGAGCCGGGCGCCGCGCGCCACCGGCAGCCCGCGGCCCTTGGCGACCTCGTCATGGGTGACGATGTGGACGTCCAGGTCCGGCCCGGACTCCCGGGCGACGGTGGCGCCCACCCCGGGTCCGAACATGTACTGCCAGGTCTTGCGGCGGCTGGAGCCGAGCACGACCTGGGTCGCGTTGACCCCGCGCGCGAACTCCAGCAGCGCGCCCGGGATGTCCTCCCCTATGACGTGGTGGAAGGTGCCTCCGAGGTCCTCGACGAGGGTGCGCTGGACCGCCAGCTCCTTGGGGGATGCCGAGGTCAGGCCGTCGCTGCGGGCGATGTAGACGGCGAGGATCTCGCTGCCGGACCCCTTGGCCGCCATCCGGGCCGCCCGGCGGATCAGCGTCCGCCCCTCCGGGCCGCCGGTCAGCCCGACGACGATGCGCTCACGGGCCTGCCAGGTGGAGCGGATGGAGTGCTCGTCGCGGTACTGCTGGAGGTATTCGTCCACCCGGTCGGCGGTCCACAGCAGGGCCAGCTCGCGCAGCGCGGTCAGGTTCCCGGGCCGGAAGTAGTTCGACAGCGCGGCGTCCACCTTGTCGGGCGCGTAGATGTTGCCGTGCGCCATGCGGCGGCGCAGCGCCTGGGGCGACATGTCGACCAGCTCGATCTGGTCGGCCCGGCGCACCACCTCGTCCGGGACGGTCTCCCGCTGGCGCACCCCCGTGATCGACTCCACCACGTCCCCCAGCGACTCCAGGTGCTGGATGTTGACGGTGGAGACGACGTCGACGCCCGCCCGCAGCAGCTCCTCGACGTCCTGCCAGCGCTTCTCGTTCCGGCAGCCGGGGACGTTGGTGTGGGCCAGCTCGTCGACGAGCGCGACGGCGGGGCGGCGCGCCAGCACCGCGTCCACGTCCATCTCGCTGAAGGTGGACCCCCGGTACTCCACCTCCCGGCGGGGCACCTCCTCGAGCCCGTGCATCATCACCTGGGTGCGCCGGCGGCCGTGGTGCTCCACGAAGCCGACCACGAGGTCCGTGCCCCGCTCGACCCGGCGGTGCCCCTCGGAGAGCATCGCGTAGGTCTTGCCGACGCCCGGTGCCGCACCGAGGTAGATCCGCAACTTTCCGCGTCCCATGCCCCTATTTTCCCTGTTGGACGGCGCCTGAACGCTCGGCGAGCCGCCGGCGGGCGATACCCGTCGAGCAAACCCCGCCCCCGGCCCGACCGGCCGTCCCTTGACGCCTCCCTTACGGCCATCGGCGGCCTCTTGACGCCTCCCTGACGCGCGGCGCCCGCACACCTGGGGGCAAACCAGCAGGAAAAAGCCGGTGGGCCGTACTCCGCAGAGAAGAGTACGGCCCACCGGCAGACGCTCACATCGGGCCGGGCCTTACGCCGTCGGCTCAGCCGGACGCGAGCGAGCAGCCCGCCAAGGCGTCAAGACCGGAGGGGGCGGTCGAGCCCTGGCGGGAGAATGAGAGTTCGATGCGGTCGATCGTCGAGGCGCGCTTGTCCTTCAGCGGGCCGAGGATCGCGTTCTGCACGAAGTTGGGGCCGCCCTCGCCCGCGGAGGAGGCCAGCCGCTTGTTGGCCTCGTCGAGCTGGGTCTGGAGCAGCGCGATATTGCGGTCCACCTCGGCCTGGGCGGCGGCCGGTACGTCGCCGATCTCGGAGGCGACATCGGGGCAGCTGATCGTCTGGCCGGAGCCCGCGCCGGCCCCGCCGCCCTGCTCGGCTCCCCCGCCCTGGTCGGCTCCCCCGCCCTGCTCGTCCGCGGGCTGGGACGCGGCGGCGGTCGGAGTCGCGGCGCCGCCCGCCTCGCCGCCCGCGCCGGTGTCGGAGCCCGCTCCCGCCCCGCCGTCCGACAGCGTGCACTCGGCGAGCGCGTCCAGCCCCGCCGGCTTCTCGGCATGCCGTCCTATGGAGATCGCGATGCGGTCCAGGGTGGACTTCCGCTTGTCCGCCAGCGGCCCGAGGATGGCGTTCTGCACGAAGTTGGGGCCGCCCTCGCCCTGGCTGGTGCTGAGCCGTTTGTTGGCCTCCGCCAGCTGGGTGTCCAGCAGGGCGAGGTTGCGGTCCACCTCGGCCCTGGCCTCCGCCGGGATCTCCGGGAGGGAACCGGAGACGGCGGGGCAGCTGATGGCCGAGGCCGCCTTGGTCGACGCACCGGCGTCGCCGCCGCCGTCCTGACCGGCCATGGCGGCTCCCACCGCGACGGCCGCACAGGTGATACCGCCGATCGCCCCGGAGAGGAGGACTCTCCGGCGGTGGAGTAACGGAAGGCCACGCGACATCTGATCACTCACCTCGTTGAGGTCGGACAGGGGGTGTCTCTCGCGACGCGCCTTCTCCCCCTCGGAGCGTCACAAGGTCTCGCGCCCATGAGTACGGCCGGTGCGGCGGGTGTGTTCAACGGGTTCCGGGAAAACCCGAAATCCCCGGGAGAAGGCTCCGGAACACGCCGAAGGGGCCCGGGGGCCCTGCCCCGGGCCCCTTCCGGGCCTTGGCTCGCTGCCGTACGCGAGCTGCCGTACGCGAGTTCTCGTACGCGGTACGCACGCCCTCGTACGCGGTACGCACGCCCTCGTACGCGGTACGCACGCCCTCGTACGCGGTACGCACGCCCTCGTACGCGGTTACGCGAGTTCTCGTACGCGAGGGCGGCTCAGCGCACCTCGGAGATCTCCGGGCCGCGCTGGAGCCGGTCGGCGCCGCCCGCGAACCGCGAGCCCTGCGCCTCGTCCTGCTGCACCCCGTCGGGCACCATCTGCGCGTCGTCCGGCAGCTTGAGGACGATCGGGTCGCGCGGGGCCATCGGGCCCTCGCCACGCACCACGACCGTGTCCCGGAAGATCGCTTCCAGGAGACTGCCGGTCTCGGGCTGCACCGCGCCCTGCCCGGAGATCACACCGCGCAGGAACCAGCGGGGCCCGTCCACACCGACGAAGCGGACCACCTGCACACCGTTCTTGCCGTCCGGGAGCTGCACCGGCACCTGGGCGCGCAGCTCCCAGCCGAGCGGGCCCTCGACCTCGTCCACGATCCCGCCCTGCTGGGTGATGCCGGTGGCGATCTCGTCGCGCACCTCGCCCCAGATGCCTTCCTTCTTGGGCGCGGCGAACCCCTGGAGCTGCACGGCGCTGTCCCGCAGCACCACGGTCGCGGCGACGATCGCGTCCCCCGCGACCTCCACCCGCAGCTCCATGCCCTCCACGCCGGGCACGAACAGACCACCGAGGTCCACCCGGCCCTCGCCGGGGTCGCGCACCTCGGACACGTCCCAGGGGCCCTCGGGGCGCGGGGCCGGCGGCAGGCTCACCCGCTCGCTCTCCACGGGTGCGGCGGTGTCCTCAGCGCCGTCCGCGTCCTCCGCGTCCTCGGCCAACTCGTCGGAGGTCACGTCGAGCGACTCGACGTCCTCCTTGCTGCGCTTGCGGCGACGTCCGAACACGTCATCGTCCTTCCCGGTCGGAACCGACCGAAGCGTATCCATTCCCACCCGTTGTGCCGTCCACGGCGGCATGACCGCCGGTGGACCCGAAGCCCCCTTCGGCCCGCGCCGACCCGGGAAGCTCCGCCACCTCCTGGAAGCGCACCTTCTCGACCTGCTGGACGACCAATTGGGCGATCCGGTCGAAGCGCTCGAACCGCACGCTCTCGCGCGGGTCCAGATTGACCACGATCACCTTGATCTCTCCACGGTACCCGGCATCGATGGTCCCCGGGGCATTCACCATGGCGACGCCGCAGCGCGCGGCGAGTCCGGACCGTGGATGCACGAAGGCGGCATACCCCTCCGGGAGCGCGATAGACACTCCGGTGGGCAGAACCGCGCGCTCCCCGGGGGCCAGCTCGGCGGGCTCGGTGGTGACCAGGTCGGCCCCGGCGTCGCCGGGGTGGGCGTAGCCGGGGATCGGCACCTCGGGGTCCACCCTGCGGATCAGCACGTCGACCGGCAGCGGGCTCATGGGTTCACCTCGAAAGCGCGTGCGAGCTTCACCTGATCCGGGTCGGCGAGCGCCGCGTCGATCTCCTCCGCCCGGCCGTTCTCGATGAAGTGGTCGACCCGCACCTCTATGAAGAGGGCCTGCGCCCGCACCGCGACGGGGCCGTCGGGGGCGTCGATCCGGCCCGTGGCCGAGCAGTAGATCTTGCGGCCGTGCACGGCGGTCACCCGTGCCTCCAGGTGGAGCGCGGTGCCGACCGGCACCGGCCGTACGAAGTCCGTCTCCAGCCGCCCGGTCACCGCGATCACCCGCTGAAGCCAGTTGAGCGACCCGAGCGTCTCGTCCAGCGCCGCGGCCAGCACCCCGCCGTGGGCGAGGCCCGGCGCGCCCTGGTGGCCGCCGCGCACGGTGAACTCGGCGGTGACGCTCACGCCCTCGCCGGCCCGTGTGGTCAGCCCCAGGCCGCTCGCCTGGTCGCCGCAGCCGAAGCACTGGTCGTAGTGCGCGCCGAGGGTCTCCCCGGGCGCGGGCGCGTCGGGGTGGCGCACGGGTGCCTTGGAGCCCTCCGGCGGCGTCAGCCCTGTCGTTCGTCCACTCACAACGGCTGACCTTACCCGCGAGAACAGTCCGGGTCGGCGGCCGTGCCAAGCTGATACGCATGCAGCCTTACGAAGAACGCCTCAGCGCGCCCCGTTCCTGGTGGTTCATCGCCGTCCTGATCGGGGTCTCGGTGGGGTTGATCATGCTGCCGTTCGGCACCCTGCCGATGCTCGGCGGGCTGATCGGCGGGGCGGCGCTGGCCTGTGTGGCGGTGAGTTCGTACGGTTCGGCGCGGGTGCGCGTGGTGGCGGACTCACTGGTGGCCGGTGAGGCGAAGATCCCGGTGTCGGCGCTGGGGACCCCGCAGGTGCTGGACGCCGCCGAGGCGGCCGCCTGGCGGTCCTACAAGGCCGATCCGCGGGCGTTCATGCTGCTGCGCAGCTACATCCCGACGGCGCTGCGAGTGGAGGTCACCGATCCGGAAGACCCGACACCGTATGTGTATGTGTCCACACGGAATCCGGAGGGGCTCGCCGCCGCGCTCACGGCCGTTCACTCGGCCTGACGGGGGCGGGCGAGGGGCTCACTTCTCCAGGGGCACGGGGAGGTCCCAGGGGATCTGCTTGGCCCGCAGATCCTTGCGGACCTTGCGCGCGAGCTTCTTGGTGTCGCGCCGGTTCATCGCGGCTCCCACGGCCGCGCCGACCATGAAGGGCGCCAGGGACGGCATGTTCCGGAAGCCGCGTCTGAGGACCTGCTGGCGCAGCTCGCGCTTCATCTGGACGCCGAGAGCCGCGTTGACGGTCGCCGGCTGGGCGACGTCGATACCGCGCTCCTCGGCCCAGGCGCCGAGATAGGCGACGGCGCGCTGCCGCGTGGAGCCGGGTGCGCGCACCCCGTAGACCTCGTGCAGCTCGGCGATCAGCTTGAACTCTATGGAGGCCACGCCGACGATCTCGGCGGCCAGTTCGGTGGGCATGGCGGGCGGGGCCGGCAGCATCGCCGCGGCACCGACGCCCGCACCCACTGTGGCGGTGCCGCCCGCGGCACCGGCCACCAGCTTGTCCGCGAGCTCTTCGGGGCCCAGCCCCGGGAACTGCCTGCGCAGCGTCGCGAGATCGCGGACAGCAATGCGTGGAGCGTTCGCGATGATCCGGTCGGCGACCGCGTAGACCCCCGCTCTCGCGCGCTCACCGCCTCGTCGCACACCACGGCCGACAGCGGTCGCGAGCGAGGCCATCCGGCCTCGCTCGGTCTCGTTCATGTCGTCGTGTTCCGCCTCCACGCCGACCCCGCGGCTCAGGCCGCGCAGTCGCGGCAGATCGGCTGGCCGTTCTTGGTCTCGGCGGCCAGTTGGCTGCGGTGGTGCACAAGGAAGCAGCTCATGCAGGTGAACTCGTCGGCCTGGCGGGGCAAGACCCGGACGGACAGCTCCTCGTTGGAGAGGTCCGCACCGGGCAGCTCCAGGCCTTCGGCCTGCTCGAACTCATCCACGTCGACGGTGGACGCGGACTTGTCGTTCCGCCGGGCCTTCAGTTCCTCGATGCTGTCCTCGTTGACGTCATCGTCGGTCTTGCGTGGGGTGTCGTAATCCGTTGCCATGTCGCTCTCCCCCTCTGGGTGTCTGTGGTGTCTCCAGCGCACGTAACGCGTGAGAGGCCGGACTTGTGCCCGACCCGAGGCGGAGATTTTGCCTCACATCAAGGTCTGTTACTCAATCGACACCCAACCGCACCCCTGAAGAGGTGATCGGGTTGGATGGCCATCGGGACCGTACACGGTCCGAATGTCGCACTCACATGCGCCATGACGTGTACTTCCCGTGATCACGGCCCCTGAAAACCCGGATTTTCCCGGCTTTCCGTCAACCGTGACGATCACACAGAGTATGTGGCCGGAAAATCGCCCATGTGATCGATCACACACCCTACATCGGGTGGGCGGATCACGAAAATTCCGCCCAAAGCGAACACATCCCGGCGGGTCCCCGGCCGTGCGTTCTCCGGCGTCACACCGGCAGCACCACCCGCATCACCAGGCCACCTCCTTCGCGCGGCTCCGCCGCGATGCGGCCGCCGTGGGCGCGTGCCACGGAGCGCGCGATCGACAGCCCGAGGCCGACGCCCTTGTCGCTGCCGGTGCGCTCGGTGCGGAGCCTGCGGAACGGCTCGAAGATGTTGTCCATCTCGTAGGCGGGGATCACCGGGCCGGTGTTCGCGACCACCAGCACGGCCTGGCTCTGCCGGCTCTCGGTGGTGACCTCCACCCAGCCGTCCTGGGCCACGTTGTAGCGCACCGCGTTCTGGACCAGGTTCAGCGCGATCCGCTCCAGCAGCACCCCGTTGCCCTGGACCACCGCGGGGGCGCGCTGCCCGCGCAGCTCCACGCCCTTGTCCTCCGCCTCCGCCCGCACCTGCTCCAGCGCCTGGGAGGCCACCTCGGCGAGGTCCACCGGCTTGCGGTCGACGATCTCGTTGTCGCTGCGGGCGAGCAGCAGCAGGCCCTCCACGAGCTGCTCGCTGCGCTCGTTGGTGGCCAGCAGGGTCTTGCCCAGCTGGGTCAGCTCGGGGGACGCCTGGGGGTCCGAGAGCTGCACCTCCAGCAGGGTGCGGTTGATCGCCAGCGGGGTGCGCAGCTCATGCGAGGCGTTGGCGACGAACCGCTGCTGGGCGGTGAACGCCCGGTCCAGGCGCTCCAGCATCTCGTCGAAGGTGTCGGCGAGCTCCTTGAGCTCGTCGTCCGGACCGTCCAGCTCGATCCGGCGGGACAGGTCCGAGCCCGCCACCTGGCGCGCGGTCCGGGTGATCCGGCCGAGCGGCGAGAGCACCCGCCCGGCCATCGCGTAGCCGAAGGCGAAGGCGATCACGGACAGCCCCAGGAGGGCTATCAGGGAGCGGCGCAGCAGCCCGTCCAGGGCCAGCTGGCGCTGCTCCTTCATACAGGTGTTCAGGACCGCGTTGAACTGGTCGGGGCTGCTCTGGCCGATGATCTCGGGGCAGGTGTTGTTGGTCGGCTGGACACTGCCGCCGACCAGCTTGAACGGCAGCTCGTTGCCGACGTGCAGGGCCTGCGCGGCCAGCAGGTAGATGATCGTCAGCAGCACCACCCCGGCGATCAGGAACATCCCGCCGTACAGCAGGGTGAGCCGTATCCGGATCGTGGGGCGCAGCCAGGGGTTCTGGCGCGAGCCGGCCTGCGGGTCCCAGCTGGGCTTGGGCGGCACGGTCGGCGGCAGCGGGGTCGGAGTCGTCGCCATGCCTGATCAGATCCGGTAACCCGAGCCGGGCACGGTGACGATCACCGCGGGCTCACCCAGCTTGCGGCGCAGGGTCATCACGGTCACCCGCACCACATTGGTGAACGGGTCGGTGTTCTCGTCCCAGGCCTTCTCCAGCAGTTGCTCCGCGGAGACCACGGCGCCCTCGCTGCGCATGAGCACCTCCAGCACCGCGAACTCCTTCGGCGCCAGCTGGATCTCCTTGCCGTCCCGGAACACCTCGCGGCGGTTGGGGTCCAGCTTGATCCCGGCGCGCTCCAGGACGGGCGGCAGGGCCACGGTCGTCCGGCGGCCGAGCGCCCGGACGCGCGCGATCAGTTCGCTGAAGGCGAAGGGCTTGGGCAGATAGTCGTCCGCGCCGATCTCCAGGCCCTCCACGCGGTCGCTGACGTCGCCGGAGGCGGTGAGCATCAGCACACGGGTGGGGATGCCGAGTTCGACGATCTTGCGGCAGACGTCGTCGCCGTGCACGAGGGGCAGGTCCCGGTCGAGGACGACGACGTCATAGTCGTTGACGGCGATCCGCTCCAGGGCGGCGGCCCCGTCATACACGACGTCGACGGCCATGGCCTCCCGGCGTAGTCCGGTGGCCACCGCATCGGCGAGCAGCTGCTCGTCCTCGACGACGAGTACGCGCACGTCGTTGGTCCTTCCTTGATTGCCGCAGTGGGCGGGGTGATCTCGCCAAACTCGATGGGTGTTCGGCGCCTCCATCCTGCCTCGAAGTCTCATAAACCGGCGGTAAGAGGGTCGCCGCGGGATCCCGAGTGCGGATCATGGCCGCGGCGGAGGGGCACGCGGCGGCCGGAACACCGAATTCAGATTCTTTCGGGTCCGGAGGTTTCCCCCGAAGACGGGGTGGGGAGGACGACTGCACACCCGCGATCACGCCCTGTCCCCGGCATATCTGGCTGGCATTGCCATCGGCAGGGGCCACTCACGTGATCAACCCACCGTCGGCACACCCCCGTGCCACCGACCCACGACGAGGGGGCGCAACATGGACGCGTTCACCGCAGGCATTCTGCAGCGCATAGAGAACACCAAGTCCGATCTCATTCGCGCCCGTGAGACGGGCGACGACTTTCTTGTGGACGTGGAGCAGTCGGAGCTGGAAGACCTCCGTCGCCTCGCCGCCGAGCACGGCGTCGAAGTAAGCGCCTCGTTTGCCTGATCCCTTGTGGATTCCGGACCCGATCCAGATCCGGATTCCATGTGACCGTGTGACCGTTTCCTATTCACCTCCGGATGGTGATCCAGAAAACCTCCGGTAACCACGCCGAAGCGCCCCGGTGTCCTCGTGACTCCGGGGCGCTTTCGTGTGTGGATGTGTTCGGGCCGTGGGCGGCGGCGGGATCAGTCGTGCCAGGCGCCCAGGTCGTCCAGAAGCCCCCGCAGCGGCTCGAAGAGGCCGGGGGCGGCGGCGATGGTCAGCTCGGTGGAGGCCGGGACGCCCGGCCGCCCTCCGGTGAGCGCGCCCGCCTCGCGGGCTATGAGCGCTCCGGCCGCGAAGTCCCAGGGGTTGAGCCCGCGCTCGTAGTAGCCGTTCAGCCGGCCGCAGGCCACATCGCACAGATCGATGGCGGCCGATCCGCCACGCCGGATGTCCCGCACCCGCGGCAGCACCCCGCCCAGGACCCTGGCCTGTCCGACGCGGCGCTCGCGCACATACCCGAAACCGGTGCCGATCAGCGACTCCTCCAGCGGGGCCGCGGGGCGGCAGTGCACCCGCTCCCCGTTCCGCCAGGCGCCCTGGCCCAGGACCGCGTGGAAGGTCTCGCCGCGCACCGGGGCGATCACCACCCCGACGACCGCCTCGCCGTCCTTCTCGGCGGCGATGCTGACCGCCCACGACGGCAGGCCGTAGAGGTAGTTCACGGTGCCGTCGAGCGGGTCGATCACCCAGCGCACCCCGCTGCTGCCCTCGCTGCTGGAGCCCTCCTCCCCCAGCACCCCGTCCCGTGGGCGGCGGCGCGCGAGGAGGTCGGTGATCAGCTTCTCGGCGGCGATGTCCATCTCGGTGACGACGTCGATCGGGCTGGTCTTGGTGGCCGCCACCCCGAGGTCCGCCGGGCGGCCGTCGCGCAGCAGGTCCCCCGCGCCGCGGGCGGCCTCCAGCGCCGTCTCGAGGAGTTCGGTCATGAGCGGGTCGGTCATCGTGCTCCTTAGCGGATTGCCCGGAGGGGCGAGCGGCGGTGGCGGGCCGGGACGGCGGGCGCGGTCGGTCGATGCCCGGGGCGTGAGGGCGGGCGCGGTCAGTCGGCGCCCGCGGCGGCGGGGCGCGGCGACCGGGCCGGACAGCAGCCCACCGGGCACACGTCATGGCTCGGGCCGAGGGCGCCCAGGGCGCAGCGCTCGGGGGCGGCCGCCGCCCGGCCCTCGGCGAACCGCTCGGTGGCCGCGCGCTCCAGCACCAGGTCGCGTACGCACGCGGCGAACCGCGGGTCGGCGCCGACGGTCGAGGCGCGGGAGACCGGCAGCCCGAGCTCGGCGGCCTTGGCCGTGGCCTCGGTGTCGAGGTCGTACTTGACCTCCATATGGTCCGAGACGAAGCCGATCGGGACCATGACGACGGCGGACGCGCCCTCGCCGTGCAGCTCCTCGAGGTGATCGCAGATGTCCGGCTCCAGCCAGGGGATGTGCGGCGCGCCGCTGCGCGACTGGTAGACCAGCCGCCAGGGGCGCTCGACGCCGGTCTCCTCGCGCACCGCGTCCGCGATCAGCCGGGCGACGTCGAGGTGCTGGGCGACGTACGCGCCGCCCTCGCCGTCCTCGGTGTGCGCCTCCACCGGGCCCGAGGTGTCGGCGGCGGCGGTCGGGATGGAGTGGGTGGTGAAGGCGAGGTGGGCCCCGGCCCGCCGGTCCTCGGGCAGCTCCGCGAGGGCGGCCAGCGTGGTGTCCACCATGGGCCGTACGAAGCCGGGGTGGTTGAAGTAGTGCCGCAGCTTGTCCACCCGCGGCAGCGGCAGGCCCTCGCCCTCCAGGGCGGCCAGCGCGTCCGCGAGGTTCTCGCGGTACTGCCGGCAGCCCGAGTACGAGGCGTAGGCGCTGGTGGCCAGCGTCAGGATGCGGCGGTGGCCGTCGGCGGCCATCTCGCGCAGGGTGTCGGTCAGATACGGCGCCCAGTTGCGATTGCCCCAGTAGACCGGCAGGTCCAGGCCGTGCTCGGCGAAGTCCTTGCGCAGCGCGTGCAGCAGTTCGCGGTTCTGCGCGTTGATCGGGCTGACCCCGCCGAAGAGGAAGTAGTGCCGGCCGACCTCCTTCAGCCGCTCGCGGGGGATGCCCCGCCCGCGCGTGACGTTCTCCAGGAACGGCACGACGTCATCGGGACCCTCCGGACCGCCGAAGGAGAGCAACAGCAGTGCGTCATACGGGTCGGGGGAAGGCTGTACTGACTGATCCGGCATGCTTCCGATCCTGCCACCCGCCGCTGACGGGCGGGAAACGGCCCTGTGCGAACCGGGCGCGGGCCGTAATCTGTATCAGCGCTCGACGATCCTTACCCTGCTCACGGCGGAGTCTGCCTTGCCCAGTGCCAGCCCCTACCGCGCGATCTTCGCCGCCCCCGGCGCCAAGGAGTTCTCCGCCGCCGGCTTCCTCGGGCGGATGCCGCTGTCCATGGCGGGCATCGGCGTGGTCACCATGGTCTCCGAACTCACCGGCCGGTACGGGCTCGCGGGCGCCCTGTCGGCCACGCTGGCGCTCTCCGCCGCCGTCATCGGCCCGCAGATCTCCCGGCTGGTCGACCGGCACGGCCAGCGCCGGGTGCTGCGCCCGGCGACGCTCGTGGCGCTCGCGGCCATCTGCGGGCTGCTGCTGAGCGCGCACCGGGGCTGGCCGGACTGGACGCTGTTCGTCTTCGCCGCCACGTCCGGCTGTGTGCCCAGTGTGGGCTCCATGGTGCGGGCCCGCTGGGCGGCGGTCTACGGGGACTCCCCGCGCGAGCTGCACGCCGCGTACGCGTGGGAGTCCATCGTCGACGAGATCTGCTTCATCGTCGGGCCGGTCATCTCGATCGGGCTGTCCACCTCCTGGTTCCCGGAGGCGGGCCCGCTGCTGGCCGCCTGCTTCCTGGCGGCCGGGGTCTTCTCGCTGACCGCGCAGCGGGCCACCGAGCCCGTACCGCATCCGCGCGGGCAGCACACCGGCGGTTCCGCGCTGCGCTCGCGCGGGCTCCAGGTGCTGGTGGTCACCTTCATGGCGACCGGCGCGATCTTCGGGGCGATCGACGTGGTGACGGTGGCCTTCGCCGAGGACGAGGGCCACAAGGGCGCGGCCAGTCTGGTCCTGGCGGTGTACGCGGCGGGCTCCTGCCTCGCGGGCGCGGTCTTCGGGGTGCTGCGGCTGAGCGGTCCGGTGTCCCGTCGTTGGTTGTGGGGTATTTGTGCGATCGCCGTGAGTATGATCCCGCTCCAACTGGTCGGGAACCTGCCGTTCCTGGCCGTGGCGCTCTTCGTCGCGGGCCTGGCCATCGCACCCACGATGGTCACCACCATGGCCCTTGTCGAACGGCACGTACCACGCGCGCATCTGACCGAGGGCATGACCTGGGTGAGCACCGGGCTCGCGGTCGGGGTGGCGCTCGGCTCGTCGGCCGCCGGATGGGTGGTGGACGCGGCCGGCGCCCGAGCGGGGTACGCGGTGCCGGCCGTGGCCGGGGCGCTCGCGGCCGCGGTGGCGTTCCTCGGGTACCGCCGGCTCCGGCCGGCGCCACAGCGGGAGGGGTCGGGTGCGGATGGCCGTCAGGACCGTGAAGACCGTACGGAGCAGCGTGTGGCGTAACTGGGCGGGGAACGTGATGGCCCGCCCGACGCGGATCGTCGCCCCGTCGTCCACGCAGGAGCTGGCCGAGGTGGTGCGCCGGGCGACGGCGGAGGGGCTGAAGGTGAAGGCGGTGGGCACCGGGCACTCCTTCACCACCGCGGCCGCCACCGACGGGCTGCTGATACGCCCCCACCGGATGGTGGGGGTGCGCGGTCTTGACCGCGAGGGGGGGACCGTGACCGTCGCGGCCGGCACCTCGCTCCGGCAGCTCAACGAGACGCTGTCGGCCCATGGTCTTTCGCTGGCCAATATGGGCGACATCATGGAGCAGACGGTGGCCGGGGCGACCTCCACCGGCACCCACGGCACCGGCCGGGACAGCGCCTCGATCGCCGCCCAGATCAAGGGTCTGGAGCTGGTGACGGCGGACGGTTCGGTGCTGCGCTGCTCGGCCGAGGAGAACCCGGAGATCTTCGCGGCGGCCCGGATCGGGCTCGGCGCGCTCGGCGTGGTCAGCGAGATCACCTTCGGGGTGGAACCGGAGTTCCTGCTCTCGGCGCGCGAGGAGCCCATGCCCTTCGACCGGGTGATGGCCGATTTCGAACAGCTCGTGGCCGAGAACGAGCACTTCGAGTTCTACTGGTTCCCGCACACCGGCAACTGCAACACCAAGCGCAACAACCGCAGCACCGGCCCCGCCGCCCCGGTGGGCCGGGTCAGCGGCTGGGTGGACGACGAACTGCTGTCGAACGGCATCTTCCAGGTGGCCTGTTCGGTGGGCCGGGCGGTCCCCGCCACCATCCCCGGAATCGCCAAAATCTCCAGCCGCGCCCTGTCCGCCCGGACCTACACGGACATCCCTTACAAAGTCTTCACCTCTCCGCGCCGGGTGCGGTTCCTGGAGATGGAGTACGCCGTGCCGCGCGAGGCCGCGGTCACCGTGCTGCGCGAGCTCAAGGCGACCGTCGAGCGGTCCGGACTGCGGGTCAGCTTCCCGGTGGAGGTGCGCACCGCGCCCGCCGACGACATCCCGCTGTCCACCGCCTCCGGGCGGGATACCGCGTACATCGCCGTCCATCTGTACCGGGGCACCCCGCACCGGGCGTACTTCACGGCGGCCGAACAGATCATGATCGCGCACGGCGGCCGTCCGCACTGGGGCAAGCTGCACAGCCGCGACGCCGACTATCTGGCCGGGGTCTACCCCCGGTTCGGCGAGTTCGCGGCGGTACGCGACCGGCTGGACCCGGACCGGCTGTTCACCAACGACTATCTGCGGCGGGTGCTGGGCGACTGACGGCTCACGGTCTGCCGGGCGGCTGACGGGTCACGGCGCGTCGGGCGGCTTGCGGGTCACGGCGCGCCGGGCGGCTTGCGGGTCATGGCGCGCCGGGCGGCTTGCGGGTCATGGCGCGCCGGTGGCGCCGGGCGTGGGCGTGGCCTCGCCGGAAGCGCCCGTTCCGCCCTCCGTGGCACCGCCGGACGGGGTCTGGGACGGGCCCGGGGTGGCGGGTGCGGAGGTGCCGGGCGCGGTCGTGCCACCGGTGCCGCCGTCCTGGCCGGAGCCGCTGCCGGAGCTCTTGCCGGAGCCGGGCGATCCGGATGCGTCGGGCGTGGCCGAGGCGTCGGCCACGCCGCCCCCGCGGGAGATGCCCGGGGACGGCGCCTCGCCGCCCCGCGAGGAGCCGGGGCCGTGCGACGGCCAGGTCGGGTCCCGGCGGGAGGGGCCGGGGGTGGACTTCGGCCCCGAGGAGCCGCTCACGCTGTCGCTGACAGTGGTTCCGGTCCGGTTCTCCCCCCATACGTTGGACACCGGGCCGCCGGAGAACATCTCGATCCCCGTGATCACGGTCATGGCGGCGATGAACACGGCGGCCGCCCCGACGGCGTGGCGCCGCCGGACCCGCGGCCGGGCGCCGTGCGTGGTCGGCTCGCCGTACTCGCCGGGGGCCGGGGCCGGCGGGGGCGCGACCGGCTCGGCGGGAGCGCCGGGAGCGCCGTACCGCCGGCGCCCGGTCGGCCGCGTCTGGACCCGCACCTCCTTGATCTGCTCACCGGTGCGCCGGAACAGATGCTGGATGACGGTGCCGCCCGCGGTCGCCACCACGCTCACCACACCGGCCCCCAGGATCGTCCCGTAGACGCCCAGTTTGGACGCGAGCACCGCGGCGGCGACGGCCGCCAGCGCGCTGGCGGCCACATGGGCCACGCTCAGGTCCATCCGCCCGCTCTTGTGTTGTCCGTCGCCGTCCGCCTTGCCGCGCATCTCCCGCCTCGCTTGGACATTCGTTCCAGCCTGTAGGGAGAAGTGACCGATAAACGAAGCAGATCGTTCCGATTCTGTCGTTTCTGTGAAACTTGCCACCCAAATTGGGCCTCACTTCGAAGGATTAAGGCTGCCATCCCCCTCCGGGGCATGAACTCGGCTGGCGTGCCGCTCCACTCGAGCGGCCCGAATGGAGTACTGTGGCGAGCCTTGGCCCCGCTTTCCCGTCCGGCCGCCCGGACCCAACGGGAGGGGTCAGAGGGCGGCAATCAACCGGCCGGGCAACTCGGCAAAGTTGTGGCAGGCTGCACCCGGGCAGGCCACACTCGTCTAGCGGGAGAGCAGCGACGCAACCGTGACGTCGGCAGGCACCACCCGGGAGGTCCCCATGCCCGAACTGCGTGTCGTGGCCGTCAGCAACGACGGCACACGGCTGGTGCTCAAGGCTGCGGACAGCACGGAGTACACACTTCCCATCGACGAGCGACTGCGCGCCGCGGTGCGCAATGACCGCGCTCGGCTCGGCCAGATCGAGATCGAGGTCGAGAGCCATCTGCGGCCCCGTGACATCCAGGCCCGTATACGTGCCGGCGCCACCGCCGAAGAGGTCGCGCAGATGGCGGGCATCCCCGTCGACCGCGTGCGGCGCTTCGAGGGCCCGGTGCTCGCGGAGCGCGCCTTCATGGCCGAGCGCGCCCGTAAGACTCCCGTGCGCCGCCCCGGCGAGAACACCGGACCGCAGCTCGGCGAGGCCGTCGCGGAGCGGCTGTTGCTGCGCGGCGCCGAGAAGGACACCACGCAGTGGGACTCCTGGCGGCGCGACGACGGCACCTGGGAAGTGCTGCTGGTCTACCGGGTCGCCGGTGAGCCGCACTCGGCGAGCTGGACCTACGACCCGCCCCGGCGGCTGGTCCAGGCGGTGGACGACGAGGCACGGGCGCTGATCGGCGAGGCCGACGACACGCCCGAGCCCAGCTTCCCTTTCGTGCCGCGGATCGCCCGGCTGCCGCGGGACCGGGATCGCGACAGGGATCGGGACCGGACGTCGCCCGAGCGCCTCGGCGACGACGACGCCCCGGCATCCGCGTCCGCCTCGCTGGTGGACGACGGCCTCGGCGAGCGGGACTCGCTCACCAGCCTGCTGGAGGCCGTGCCCAACTTCCGTGGCGACATGGTCGTGCCCGAAGCGCCGGTCGCGTCGGCGGCCCCTCCCCCGGAGGAGCCCGCCGACGAGCCGGAGGCCGTCGAGCCGCCCGCCTCCGCGGCGAGCGCGGGTTCGGCGTACGCGGATGTGCTGATGCCGCGCTCGGTGGCGGGCCACCGCGACCGGCTGACCGGTACGACGGACCGCCAGGCGGAGGCGGACGGCGTCCGCCCGGGCCGCCGGGCCGCGGTGCCGAGTTGGGACGAGATCGTCTTCGGCACCCGCCGCAAGAAGCAGGAGTAGCGGCCGCCGCTGTCGCGCCGACGGGCCCTGCCACCGGATGCCGGTGGCAGGGCCCGTCGCCGTGGTCAGCCCGTCGCCGTGGTCAGCCCCGAGCGGGGCTCAGCCCCGCTCGGGGCCGGTGGCCACCGGACGGGCGGCGTCCGAGGACCATTCGCTCCAGGAGCCGACGTACAGGGCCGCCGGAACGCCCGCGACCGCCAGCGCCAGCACCTGGTGCGCGGCCGAGACGCCGGAGCCGCAGTACACCCCGACCTCGGCGTCCCCGGTGGCGCCCAGCGCCGCGAACCGCTCCGCCAGCCGCTCGGCGGGCAGGAAGTGGCCGTCGTCCGTGACGTTCTCCGCCGTGGGGGCGGAGACCGCGCCCGGGATATGGCCGCCGACGGGGTCGATGGGCTCGACCTCCCCCCGGTAGCGCTCGCCCGCGCGGGCGTCCAGCAGCACCCCGCGCCGCGCGAGCGCCGCCGCGTCGTCCGCCTCCAGCAGCGGCAGGGCCCCGGGCCGCGGGGCGAAGTCGCCCTCGGGCGCGTCCGGCACCTCGGTGGTCAGCGAGCCGCCGACCGCCGTCCAGGCGGGCAGCCCCCCGTCGAGCACCCGGACGGACGGATGCCCCGCCCAGCGCAACAGCCACCAGGCACGCGCCGCGGCCCACCCCTGTCCGCCGTCGTACACCACCACGCGCCGGTCGTGGCTCACCCCGGCCCGGCGCATCGCGGCCGCGAACGCGGAAAGATCGGGCAGGGGGTGGCGGCCGGACTTTCCGGGCGGGCCCGCGAGCTCGGTGTCGAGGTCGACGTAGACGGCATCGGGCAGATGCCCCGCCTCGTAAGCGGGGCGGCCGGGAGGCCCGCCGAGCTGCCAACGCACATCGAGCAGGAGCGGAGGATGATCCTCCGCCAGCTCGCTCATGAGATCGGATGCGGTGATGATGGCATGCATAGGGATCATCCTTGCGTAGGTATCTCTGCGTCGATTGGACCACCCGGTCACCCGGTGTACGTCCGGGTGACACCAGAGCGCAATGAAGCCGAAACGGATGCGCGGTAATAATTCGGGCATTCTGCTGCGAGACACGGCGAATTGCGGCTCCGCCAGGGCGCTATGTGCGACAGGTGGTGCAAACATCTGTCGGGCCCCCCGCATCAGCACCTCCGCACGACCGTCCCGCGCCGCCGACCGGCCCGGGGCCCGTACGTCCACCACGATGGTCCGAGGAGAGAATGACGTATGACCGAGGCAGCGACTCGGCGCACACCGGGCACGCCCTGCTGGACGAGCCTGATGGTGCACAGCCTTGCCGCGACACAGGACTTCTACCACTCCCTGTTCGGCTGGGAGTTCACCCCGGGCCCCCAGCAGCTCGGCGCGTATGTCCGCGCGGTGCGGGGCGGCCGGCCGGTCGCCGGGTTGAGCGAGCTGCCTCCGGAACGCCATCTGCCCGTGGCCTGGATGACCTATCTGGCCTCCGACGACGCCGATGAGACCGCCGAGATGATCCGCGCGTGCGGCGGCACCGTGGCGGTGGGCCCGCTGGACGCCGACGAGGCCGGGCGGATGCTGATCGCCGCCGACCCCGAGGGCGCGGTGTTCGGGGTGTGGCAGGAGCGCACGTACGCGGCGGCGGAGACCGGGGCGCCGGGCACCCCGGTCTGGCACGAGCTGCTGACCCGTGACGGCACCGGGGTGCTGAAGTTCTACAAGATGGTCTTCGGCTACCAGACGGAGACGGCGGCCCCGGAGGAGCCGGGCTGCCGCACCCTGCGGCTGGACGGCCGGCCGGTCTGCGCGATCCGGAGCGTGGGCGACGCACTGCCGCGCGGCCGGGGCCCGTACTGGATGACCCACTTCGCGGTGGACGACGTGGAGGAAACGGTCCGCCGGGTGACCGCGCTGGGCGGTCAGGTGGTCCGGCCGCCGTCGCGGGGAGCGAGCGGCCATCGGGCCACGGTGCGGGACCCGGAGGGGGCGGCCTTCACCGTCGTACGGCGCACGGAGGGATGAGCCGGGGGCCGGGGGGCCGGGGCCGGTCCACGGGAGGACGCCGTCAGTCGACGGGCAGCACGTCCGGCGACAGGGCGGCGGCGCTCGCCCGGGCGGCCGTCATCAGGCGCCGGTGGTGGCGCCGGCACAGCACCTCGTAACCGACCTCGCTCCCCGGCCGGTTGACGTCGCCCACGACCACCTGGGCGCCCTCGACGACCATCTGGCCGCCGACGGTACGGGCGTTGTGCGTCGCCCGGGCGCCGCACCAGCACAGCGCCTCCACCTGCAGCACCTCCACCCGGTCGGCGAGCTCCACCAGGCGCTGGGAGCCGGGGAAGAGCTTGCTGCGGAAATCGGTGGTGATGCCGAAGGCGAAGACGTCCACCTCCAGGTCGTCCACCACCCGGGCGAGTTGGTCGATCTGCGGCGGGGTCAGGAACTGCGCCTCGTCCGCGATGACGTAGTCGACCCGGCCCCCGGCGGTCAGCGCCTGGACCACATGGGTGTAGAAGTCGAGGTCGTCGGCGACCTCTATGGCCTCGGTGGCCAGCCCGAGCCGTGAGGAGAGCTTGCCCTTGCCCTCCCGGTCGTCCCGGCTGTAGATCATCCCCTGCAGCCCGCGCGCCGAGCGATTGTGCTGGATCTGCAGAGCGAGGGTGCTCTTTCCGCAGTCCATCGTTCCGGAAAAGAACACCAGCTCGGGCATGAGGAGGCGGGGCCTTTCGTGGGGCGGGGGTGACCGGGGCGGGGGTGAGCAGGGCAGGAGTGAACGGGGGCGCTCAGGAGCGTACTTCGAGGAGCGGCACCAGCTGCTCCAGAGGGGTCATCGAACCGTGCAGCCCGACCATGGCGGACTCCTTCGGCTCGGTGTGCGAGGCGACGATCGCGATGTCGTCGCGCGCGGCGGCCACGATATCGCCGATCCGCCGGTGCACCCGGTCGTCGACGCCCTTACCCCCGCCATCGGCACCGCCGGGCCCGCCGAACCAGCCCGCCTCGATGGCTTCGTCACGCCCGGCCACCCACATCCGCTCCCCCAGCACCTCGCGCCAGACGGCCAGCACATCGCCCGCGGCGCCGGGAACGGCGTACACATGGCGGGCGCGGCCCTCGCCGCCGAGCAGCGAGACGCCCGCGCGCAGCTCCCAGTCCTCGTCGAAGTCGATGCGCGACTCCGGGTCGAAGGGGATGTCGATCATGCCGTGGTCGGCGGTGACATAGAGCGCCGAGCGGGGCGGGAGGCTCTCGGCGAGCCGCTGGGCGAGCCCGTCGACATAGCGGAGCTGCTCACGCCACTCGGACGAGTCCACGCCGAAGCGGTGCCCCTTGCCGTCCACCTCGCTGTAGTACGTGTAGACGAGCGAGCGGCCCGCGGCGCCGAGCTGCTCGGCCGCGAGGTCCATCCGCTCCTCACCGGTGAGCCGCCCGTGGAAGGTGCCGCCGCTGAGCGCGACCTTGGTGAGCGGGGTCTCGGCGAAGGTGGGCGCGGAGACCTGGCAGGTGTGCACGCCCGCGGCGTCCGCGAGCTGGAAGACGGTCGGATACGGCTGCCAGGCGTGCGGCTCCGTCCAGGGCTGCCAGCGCAGCTGGTTCATCAGCTGGCCGGTCTCCGGGTCCAGCACCGTGTAGCCGGGCAGGCCGTGGGCGCCGGGGGGCAGTCCGGTGCCGACCGAGGCGAGCGAGGTCGCGGTGGTGGACGGGAAGCCCGCGGTGAGCGGCTCCCCCGAACCGTTCAGCGAACTGGGCAGCAGCGAGGTCAGAAAGGGCGCCTCGGCGGGGTGGGCGCGCAGCAGCTCCCAGCCGAGGCCGTCCACCAGGAAGACGCAGACGCGGTCGGCGGGGGCCAGCGCCAGACCGGAGGAGAGCCCCGGGACCTCCTGGCCCGCGGCCACCGCGGGCAGCAGATCGGCGAGCGAGCCGGTGCCGTACCGCGGCAGCGGCGCGGAGCGGGGATCGAGCGGGGTGGGCTCGGGCCAGAAGGAGGCGGTGGAGGGCAGCGGGCCGGTGGCGGAACCGGACATCAGCGGCCGGCGTCCGGGGTGGCCGCGGTGGCCTCGGAGAGCGCCTGGGCGAAGGCGAGGGTCTGACGGACGGTGTCCGGGCCGTCCCCGGCCTCGCTGACGCGCAGGCTGAGGTCGTCGGCGGTGGAGGAGCCGGTGTAGCCGTGGTCGGCCTCGCAGTTGGGGTCGCCGCAGGCGGCGGGCTCCAGGTCCAGGCGGCTGACGGCGCCCCAGCCGATGGTCAGCACGACCTCGCGGGGCAGCGTGCCCGGGGTGTACGACTCGGGGTTGGCGACGACGCGGCTGAGCACGACCGAGGAGATCCGCTGGAGCTTCACGGACTCGGTGGAGGTGGTGGCGTACGGCGACGGGGAGGTGCCGTCCGCGGCCTGCTCGTCGGTGTGGCTGACGATGAAGCGATTGTCCGTGAGGACGAGGACCGTCACATGGCGGCGGACCTCGTTGGCGTCGAAGGTGGTCTCCTGGTGGACCAGGTACGACACGATGGGCTCGCCGCCCACGGCGGCCTCCACCGCCTCGGCCACGAGTGCCGGGTAATAGCCGCTGCGCTCGATCGCCGCGCGCAGCCCCTGGGTCGTCGTACCGGTCTTCGCCATGTGCACCATCCTACGGGGCGACGCCGACACGGGCGCCCGTGCCCGTCAAGGCTGGGACGACTGCCCGCCGAGGTGGGGACGACCCCCGCCAAGGTCCGGACGGCTCGGCGGGGGCTCGGCGGGCGGCTCAGTAGGCGGGCATGTGGCGGGGGCCGAGGTCGGTGCGCGGGGGCGGCGGGGCGAGCCGCGCCGAGGCGCCGAGCACGGACAGGCCGTGCTGGGCGACGACGACGGGCTCGAGGTCGACGGCGACCATCTCGGGATGGTCGTCCACCAGGCGGGACACCCTCAGCAGCAGCTCCTCGAGGGCCGCGGTGTCCACCGGCTTGGAGCCGCGCCAGCCGAAGAGCAGCGGCGCGGTCCGGATGGACCGGATCAGCTCGGCGGCGTCCCGGCCGGTGACGGGGACGAGGCCGTGGGCGGTGTCGCCGAGCAGTTCGGACGGGGCACCGGCGAGCCCGAAGGAGAGCACGGCCCCGGCGGCGGGGTCGATGGCGGCCCGTACGACGGTGTCCACGCCGCGCGGCGCCATCCGCTGGACGACCAGCCCCAGCTCCTCGGGGCGGCCCAGATAGTCGGTCAACTCGGCGTAGGCCCGGCGCAGTTCCGCCTCGCTGCCCAGCTCCAGCCGCACCCCGCCCAGGTCGGCGCGGTGACGCAGATGGGAGGCGGTGGGCTTGAGCGCGACCGGGAAGCCGAGCCGCTCGGCGGCCCTCACGGCGGCGTCGGGATCGGGCGCGGGGAGGGCGGGCAGCACGCTGACGCCATAGCGGGCCAGGAGGCGCTGGGTGTCGGCGGCGGACAGCTCGACGCCGGGGCCGGTGCCGTCGAAGGCCCCGCCGCTCGTGGCTTCGCCGATCCCGACGGCCACGTCATGGCCGATTCCGACGCCCATGTCGTGGCCGGTTCCGCCGCCCGTGTCATGGCCGGTACTGACGCCCATGTCATGGCCGGTACCGACTCCCGTGCCGTGGCCGGTTCCGACTCCCATGCCGTCCCCGCTCGCGCCGTCGGCCGGGGCGAGCAGCACCTGGATGTCGGCGGCGGCGCCCGCCTCGTCGATGTCGTCGTACTGCGGGACCCGCCCGGGCTCGGCGGCCTCCTCCCGCCAGCGCGCGTACCGTACGGCCTCGGCGAGCGCACGCACGGCACGCTCGGCGGCGGGGTAGGCGGGGATCCGGCGGGTGCCCGGGGCGGGCTCGTCGCCGGTGCCGGCCAGGGCCTGCGCGAGCTCCTGGATCTCCAGGTGGACCACCGCCACCGGCTTGGCCGGACCGGGCCCGGGAGCCTGCGCCGCCTCCCGCACGGCCGCCGCGAGGGCCTGCGCGCTGCCGTCGCCGACCCAGGGGATGGCGGTGACGACCACGGCGTCGCAGGTGTCGTCGGTAAGGGCCTCGGCCAGGGCGCGCCGGAAGTCGTCCGGGGTGGCGTCCGTGGTCAGGTCGCGGGGCGGCAGCGGGCGGAGCTCCTCGGTGAGGCAGGCGTCGTAGGTGATGAGGCCGAGCGACTCGGAGTTGCCGAGGATGGCGACGCGCGGACCGGCGGGCAGCGGCTGGGAGGCGAGCAGCACCCCGGTGTCGGCGAGTTCGGTCACGGTGTCGACCCGGATGACGCCCGCCTGCCGCAGCAGATCGGAGACGGTGGCGTCCGGGATCCGGGTGGTGGGCACGGCGTGGCCGGTGGGGGCGCTGCCGGTGTGGCGGGCGCCCTTGACGACGACCACCGGTTTGACGGCGGCGGTGCGCCTGGCGAGCCGGGTGAACTTGCGGGGGTTGCCGATCGACTCCAGGTACATCAGGACGACGTCGGTCAGCGGATCGTCATACCAGTACTGGAGCAGGTCGTTGCCCGAGACGTCGGCGCGGTTCCCGGCGGAGACGAAGGTCGATATCCCCGCGATCCCGGCGAGGCTCGCCAGCCCGGCGCCGCGCCGGTTCAGCCCGGACAGCAGCGCGATGCCGATCGCCCCGGACTGGGTGAACAGGCCCAGCCGGCCGGGGTTGGGCAATTGCGGGGACAGGGAGGCGTTCAGCCGGACGCCGTCGGCGGTGTTGATGACGCCGAAGGCGTTGGGGCCGATGACGCGCATGCCGTAGGACCGGGCCTGGCGGACGAGCTCGCGCTGCCGGTCGCGGCCCTCGCCCCCGCTCTCGGCGTATCCGGCGGAGAGCACGACGAGCCCCTGGACGCCGTGGTCGCCGCATTCGGCCACGACGGCGGGGACCCGCTCGGCGGGGACGGCGACGACGGCCAGGTCCACGGGCTCCTCTATGGCGCGCAGCGAGCGGTGGGCCGGGACGCCCTCGGGCTCCAGGCGCGTCAGGTCGTCGGGGAACGCGTGGTTGACGGCGTGGACGCGCCCGGTGAAACCGCCGTCCAGGAGGTTGCGCAGCACGGTGCGGCCGACGCCGCCGGGCGTGCGGCTGGTGCCGATGACGGCCACGGAGCCGGGCGCGAGCAGCCGCTGGACGGACCGGGCCTCGGCGCGCTGCTCACGGGCGCGCATGACGGCCAGGGAGCGGTCGGTGGGTTCGAGGTCGAACTCCAGGCGGACGACCCCGTCCTCGAAGCTGCGCTTCTGGGTGTAGCCCGCGTCCGTGAACACCTTGATCATCTTGTTGTTGGCGGGCAGCACCTCGGCGGCGAACCGCCGGATGCCCCGCTCGCGCGCCACGGCGCCGATGTGTTCGAGGAGCGCGGAGGCCACCCCCCGGCCCTGGTGGGCGTCCTGGACGAGGAAGGCGACCTCGGCCTCGTCGGCGGGGGCAGGATCAGAAGGGGCCGCGAAGCGCCCGTTGAGGGTGGTGGTGGGAGACGGGCGGGCCGGCATCCCCCGGCCGTCGATGCGGTCGTACCGCACGGTGGCGATGAACTCATCCCCCACGATGGCCGCCAGGCCCACCCGGTCGACGTAGTCGTGGTGGGTGAAGCGGTGGACATCGCGGTCCGAGAGACGGGGGTAGGGCGCGAAGAAGCGGTAGTACTTCGACTCGTCCGAGACCCGCTCGTAGAAGCTGACCAGCCGCTGGGCGTCATCAGGGGTGATGGGACGGATCTGGGCCGTACCGCCGTCCCGGAGCACCACATCGGCTTCCCAGTGGGTCGGGTAGGCGTGATGGTCCGACGGGCTCCGCATGGGAGCCAGGGTACGGGCCCGGCCGGTCCGGATGGTGGACGCCCTTGCGTCGGGGCCGAGTGTCGGGGGAAGGTCCGTATCGGGCCAGTCCGGGCATGGTCGGGCTCACCCGGACATCGTACGGGTGAATCCGGACACCGTATGATTTTGGTCTAGACAACAGCACCGTCACACCTGAAGGGCAACACCATGGCTGAGCGCCGCGTCACCATCGGCTGGGCCGAGGGCCTGCACGCCCGCCCTGCGTCGATCTTCGTCCGGGCGGCCACCGCCGCCGGCGTCCCCATCACGATCGCCAAGGCCGACGGCACCCCGGTCAACGCCGCCTCCATGCTGGCCGTGCTCGGCCTGGGCGCCCAGGGCGGCGAGGAGGTCGTCCTCGCTTCCGACGCGGACGACGCCGAGGTCGCGCTCGACCGTCTGGCGAAGCTGGTGGCGGAGGGGCTCGAGGAGCTTCCCGAGACCGTCTGATCCGGGCGAGTCCGGTCCGGAATTCCCGGGCGATCCCCGGGTGATTTCAGGGATTCGGCGCGGCGGGGCCGCGGTGGCCGTATTGGTCACCGCGGCCCCGCCGTTTTTCAGTTCCCGTGCACAGAATTCCCAGGGAGTTGTATACGGGAGTTCTGTTAATTCCGGCCGCTCGCCATGTTGACGGAATGTTTCGAAGTCCTCACCGGAATCGGCGGGCGCAGCCGGTATTCCGACAGCGCACGCTCGGTGTGCGTGGTGGCGAGCGCCCGCGCACGGTCGGCGTCGCCGCGCGCCACCGCGTCCACCAGCGCGCCATGCTCCGCCCAGGACTCCATGGCCCGCGCGGCCGGGTCGGGGCGCACGGCGCCCTCGGGCGGCGCGGGCCGCGACCCGGGAGCGGCCGCGTACACCCACACGGTCTTACGGCGCAGCTGGACGAGCAGCGCGGCCAGGCTCGGGCTGCCGGACGCCTGGGCGAGCGTCTCGTGGAACCAGTCGCCCAGCGGCCGCAGCTCCCCGAGCTGACCGCGCTGGGCCCGCTCCCGGCCGAGCCGGACCAGTCCGCGCAGCACCTTCAGATGGGCCTCGGTGCGGCGCTGTGCGGCCCGCGCGGCGCCCAGTGGCTCCAGCAGCGCGCGGATGTCCAGCAGATCGGCCGCCTCGCGCTCGGAGGGCTGGGCGACGCAGGCCCCCGCGTGCCGCCGGGTCGTCACGAAGCCCTCGGACTCCAGGGTGCGCAGGGCCTCGCGGACCGGCACCCGGGAGACGCCGTAGCGCCGCGCGAGGAGTTCCTCGGTGAGGCGGCTGCCGGGCCGATATATACCGGAGACGATGTCGTCGCGAATCGCACCGCAGACCGCGTGTGCCGAAATCCGGCGACCGCCCTGGACCGCGTTCGTATCCCCGCTCACTTACGGTCCCGCATTGTCGAACCTCCGCCTTAACGCCCGCGAAACGCGGTCATGGAACGCGCGTTGAACGACTCTATTCCACGCGGACGCCTTTTCCGATGGCGGGAAGCATTTCATGGATATTTTTTGGTCAGGCGGACGGCGGCACGCCGAAGGCCCCGTCCGGCGGACGGGGCCTTCTCGGAAGTCTCGCGGGATCGCCGGATCGCGGGACCCCAGGACCCCGGGATCGCGAGACCGCGCGGCGTTCGCGTCGGACGCGCGACGGGTCAGATGTTGACGCCGTGCGTACGCAGGTACGCCGACGGGTCGATGTCCGAGCCGTAGTCCGCGCTGGTGCGGGCCTCGAAGTGCAGATGCGGTCCGGTGACGTTGCCGGTGGCGCCCGACAGTCCGATCTGCTGGCCGGGGGTGACCTTCTGGCCGACCGAGACGCTGATCGACGACAGGTGGCCGTACTGGGTGTAGGTGCCGTCGTTCATCTTGATGACGACATTGTTGCCGTAGGAGCCGCCCCAGCCCGCCTCGACGATCTCGCCCATGCCCACGGAGTGCACGGTGGTGCCGGTGGAGGCGTGGAAGTCGATGCCGGTGTGGCTGCCGGAGGACCACAGCCCGCTGGACGCCTGGTAGCCGGTGGAGACGTAGGAGCCGCTGATCGGCGACACGAAGGTGTTGAGGCGCTTGCGCTCGGCCTCGCGCGCCGCGCGCTCCTTGGCCTCGCGCTCGGCCTTGGCCTTCTTCGCCGCGGCCTCCGCCTTCCTGGCGGCCTCCTGGCGGGCGATCGCCTCTGCCTTGGCCTTGGCGGCGGCCTGCTCGGCGGCGGTCTCCTGGGACTGCGCCTGGGCCTCGATGTGGTCCGCGATCCCATCGCCGATCACGATCGCCTGGGTCAGACCGGTCTGCTGGGCGTTGGGGCCCCCGTCGGCCGCGAACGCCTGTCCGGTGATCCCGGCGACCACGCCCGAGGCGACGGTCGTGATGCCCACGACGTTCGCGCCCGTACGGACGTTGACCTTGGTGGTGCGGCGGTGCTTCCCGGTGGCAGTGCGGGTGGACGCCATACTGAGGCGCACTCCTTTCCTTCCTTCTCGCCTACCGGGTTAGCTGACGGGTTCGGAGCAGGAAGGTCTCCTACGAGCCCCTCCCCCGGCCGGGGAAGGCGCCCGATTCACCCCTGGGGACGTGTTGGGTCCCCGGCTCCCCTGGCTCGCGCCGTACGGGGACTCGGCGATGACTGTCCGGTGCCGCGGGTGCGGCGGGTTGCTGGCGAACAGCCGGACTGACGCTAAACGCGCCCGCTTTCGATCACCAAACGGTTCCGGTTTTTTGTTGCTCTCCCCACAAACCAAACAAGCAGCCAATCCCATAAATCGGGCATGTCGGAAGGACCCCGGCGCCCTTACGGGGGCCGGGGTCCTTCCACTGCCGACTCGTTGACCGGACCGCCCGCCGGACCGCCCGCCGGATGTCAGTGAGCCGGCCGGACCGGCGGTGCCGCGCACGGATCCGGCCAACTCTCCCCGGCTCAGCCGGAGATGACCCGCACCTCGCCGATGCCCAGCGCCCGGACCGGCTCCTCGATCGCCGAGGCGTCCCCGACCAACACCGTGACCAGCCGGTCCGCCGGGAAGGCGCTCACCACCGCGGCGGTGGCCTCCACCGTGCCGGTCTCCGCCAGACGGGCGTACAACTGCGCCTGGAAGTCGTCCGGAAGGTGCTGCTCGACCTGGTCGGCCAGAGTGTTCGCGACGGCCGCCGCCGTCTCGTACTTCAGCGGGGCGACGCCCACCAGGTTCTGCACCGCGACATCGCGCTCGTCGTCGGTCAGCCCCTCCTCCTTCAGCGTGCGCAGCACCTTCCAGAGGTCGTCCAGCGCGGGGCCGGTGACCTCGGTGGCCACCGAGCCGCTGATCGCCAGCATCGAGGCGCCCGAGGAGCCGCCCGCGGGCGACGGGGGCCCGGAGCGCAGCACCTGGCCGAAGGCGCGCACCCCGTAGGTGTAGCCCTTCTCCTCGCGCAGCACGCGGTCCAGGCGGGAGGTGAGGGTGCCGCCCAGGCAGTACGTGCCGAGCACCTGCGCGGGCCAGACCCGGTCGTGGCGGTCGGCGCCCACGCGCCCGATGAGCAACTGGGTCTGCACCGCGCCCGGCCGGTCGACGATCACCACACGGCCGGTGTCGTCCGCGACGATCGGCGGAGCCGTGCGCGGCGCGCCCGCCCCGCCCGTCCAGGCGCCGAGGGTGTCGGCGAGCGCCCGGTCCAGGTCGACGCCGACGAGGTCGCCCACGACGACGGCGGTGGCGGTGGAGGGGCGGAGATGCGCCTCGTAGAAGGCCCGCACGGCCGCGGCGTCGATGCCCTCGATGGTCTCCTGGGTGCCCTGGCGCGGCCGGGACATCCGCGACTCGGCCGGGAAGAGCTCCGCGGAGAGGGCCATGGAGGCGCGGCGGGCCGGGTTGGCCAGCTCATGGGGGATCTCGTCAAGCCGGTTGCGCACCAGCCGCTCGACCTCGCCGTCCGGGAAGGCGGGGGCGCGCAGCGCGTCGGCCAGCAGACCGAGCGCCTTGGGCAGCCGGGAGGCCGGGACCTCCAGGGAGACGCGAACACCGGCGTGGTCGGCGTGGGCGTCCAGCGTGGCGCCGCAGCGCTCGAGCTCGGCGGCGAACTCCTCGGCGTCGTGCTTGTCGGTGCCCTCCGACAGGGCACGCGCCATGATCGTGGCGACGCCTTCGAGCCCGGCCGGCTCGGCGTCCAGCGGCGCCTCCAGGTTGATCTCGACGGCGACGACCTGCTGGCCGGGGCGGTGGCAGCGCAGCACGGTGAGGCCGTTGGGCAGCTCACCGCGCTCGGGGGCCGGGAACGCCCACGGCTTGGGGGCGCCACCCTTGGGCTGCGGGTGGAAGGTCATGGTCGCGGTGACGGCGTCGCTCACTGGGCCGCCTCCCCTTCTGCGTCGGTCTCGGCGGCTTCGTCGGCGGTGTCGGCTGCGTCCTCGGCGCCCTGGACGGGCTCGTAGACCAGCACGGCGCGGTTGTCGGGACGCAGCCGCGCCGCGGCCACGGCCCGCACCTCCTCGGGGCTGATGTCGAGCACCCGCTCCACGGCGGTCAGCGCCAGCTGCGGGTCGCCGAACAGCACCGCGTAACGGCAGAGCTCGTCGGCCCGGCCGCCGACCGTGGCCAGCCGGTCCAGCCACTCGCGCTCGATCTGCGCCTGGGCACGCTCCATCTCCTGCGGGGTCGGCCCCTCCTCGGCGAAGCGGGCCAGCTCCTCGTCGACGGCGGCCTCGATGGCGGGCACCTCGACACCGCCGGAGGTCTTCACGTCCAGCCAGCCGAGCGAGGGGGCGCCCGACAGCCGCAGCAGGCCGAACCCGGCGGCCACGGCGGTGCGGTCGCGGCGCACCAGGCGGTTGTGGAGCCGGGAGGACTCGCCGCCGCCGAGAACGGTCAGCGCCAGGTCGGCGGCGTCGGCCTCACGGGTGCCGTCGTGCGGCAGCCGGTAGGCGGCCATCAGGGCGCGGGCCGGGACCTCCTCCTCCACGACCTCGCGCAGCTGACCGCCGATCACCTCCGGGAGCGTGCCGTCGCGGGGCGGCCGCTTGCCCTCGTGGGAGGGGATGGAGCCGAAGTACCTCTCGATCCAGGCGAGCGTCTGCTCGGGGTCGATGTCACCGACGATCGACAGCACGGCGTTGTTGGGGGCGTAGTAGGTGCGGAAGAACTCCCGCGCGTCCTCCAGGGATGCCGCGTCCAGGTCGGCCATGGAGCCGATCGGGGTGTGGTGGTACGGGTGGCCCTCGGGGTACGCCATGGCGACGAGCTTCTCGAAGGCGGTGCCGTACGGGACGTTGTCGTACCGCTGGCGGCGCTCGTTCTTGACGACGTCGCGCTGGTTCTCCAGGCTCTCCTCGTCCAGCGCGGTCAGGAGAGACCCCATCCGGTCGGCCTCCAGCCACAGGGCGAGCTCGACCTGGTGGGCGGGCATGGTCTCGAAGTAGTTGGTGCGCTCGAAGCTGGTCGTGCCGTTGAGCGAGCCGCCGGCCCCCTGCACCAGCTCGAAGTGGCCGTTTCCGGTGACCTGCGCCGAGCCCTGGAACATCAGGTGCTCGAAGAGGTGCGCCAGGCCGGTGCGCCCCTTGACCTCATGGCGCGAGCCGACGTCGTACCACAGACAGACCGCGGCGACCGGGGTCAGATGGTCCTCGGAGAGCACCACGCGCAGGCCATTGGCCAGGCGGTGCTCAGTCGCTTTCAAGCCGCCGGAGCCGGCCTGCTGCGTGGCCGTGTGACCCATGGGCATGTACGTCCCTTCGATCGCGTGATGGAGCGTGCGCCAGCCGCTTGCGCAGCGCTTCTGTCACTGTATGCAAGGGGACGGACATCTGGCGAAGTTCCGGTCCACTCCCGTCCCGCCGAGCTGTCCCGAACCGTTTCCGCAAGCCTTCCGGCGCCGGATCCGGCCCCTTCGAGGGGGCTTCGCACGGTGCCGCCGGGCGGGGTTCCGGGGCCCGCCCGGGCCGCTCTCGCCCCGGGCCGTTCCACACTTGTCGGTGGGCCGGGCCACAATGGTCCGCGTCAGATCCCGCATCGGCAGTTGAAGGAGCCCCAAGCGCGATGGCCCGCCGCCGCACGAAGACCCCGCCGCCGGACGACTTCGAGGAGCGCATCCTCGACATCGACGTCGTCGACGAGATGCAGGGCTCCTACCTCGAGTACGCCTACTCGGTCATCTACTCGCGTGCGCTGCCCGACGCCCGTGACGGGCTCAAGCCCGTGCACCGCCGCATCCTCTACCAGATGAACGACATGGGCCTGCGCCCCGAGCGCTCCTATGTGAAGTGCGCCCGCGTCGTCGGCGAGGTGATGGGAAAGCTCCACCCGCACGGCGACGCGTCGATCTACGACGCGCTGGTGCGCATGGCGCAGCCCTTCTCCATGCGCCTGCCGATGGTCGACGGCCACGGGAACTTCGGCTCGCTGGGCAACGACGACCCGCCGGCCGCGATGCGGTACACCGAGTGCCGGATGGCGTCGGCGACCTCGCTGATGACCGAGTCGATCGACGAGGACACGGTCGACTTCTCCCCGAACTACGACGGCAGTGAGCAGGAGCCGGTCACCCTCCCCGCCGCCTATCCGAACCTGCTGGTCAACGGCACGTCCGGAATCGCGGTCGGCATGGCCACCAATATGCCGCCGCACAACCTGGGCGAGGTCATCGCCGCCGCCCGCCATCTGATCAGGCACCCGAACGCGGACCTCGACACGCTGATGCGGCATGTGCCGGGGCCCGATCTGCCCACCGGCGGCCGGATCGTCGGCATGAGCGGCATCCGGGACGCGTACGAGACCGGCCGCGGCACCTTCAAGATCCGCGCCACGGTGGCCGTGGAGGACGTGACGGCCCGCCGTAAGGGCCTCGTCGTCACCGAGCTGCCCTTCGCCGTGGGGCCCGAGAAGGTCATCTCCAAGATCAAGGACCTGGTCGGCGCGAAGAAGCTCCAGGGCATCGCGGACGTCAAGGACCTCACCGACCGCGAGCACGGGCTGCGGCTGGTGATCGAGATCAAGAACGGCTTCAACCCCGAGGCCGTGCTGGAGCAGCTCTACAAGCTCACGCCGATGGAGGAGTCCTTCGGCATCAACAACGTGGCACTGGTGGACGGCCAGCCGCTCACGCTGGGCCTCAAGGAGCTGCTGGAGGTCTACCTCGACCACCGCTTCGACGTGGTCCGGCGGCGCAGCGAGTTCCGGCGCACCAAGCGGCGGAACCGGCTGCACCTGGTCGAGGGTCTGCTGGTGGCCCTGCTCGACATCGACGAGGTCATCCGCCTCATCCGGCAGAGCGAGAACGCGGCGGAGGCCAAGCGGTCCCTCATCGAGCGCTTCGGCCTCTCCGACGTCCAGACGCAGTACATCCTGGACACCCCGCTGCGCCGGCTGACCAAGTTCGACCGGCTGGAGCTGGAGTCGGAGCGCGACCGGCTCAACGCCGAGATCGAGGAGCTGACCCGGATCCTCGACTCCGACGCCGAGTTGCGCAAGCTGGTCTCCTCCGAACTGGCCTCGGTGGCCAAGAAGTTCGGCACCCCGCGCCGCACGGTGCTGCTGGAGTCGTCGAACGCGCCGGTGACCGCGGTGCCGCTGGAGGTCGCGGACGACCCCTGCCGGGTGCTGCTGTCCTCCACCGGGCTGCTGGCCCGTACCGCCAACGGCGAGCCGTTCCCGGTCGAGGGGAAGGCCAAGCGCGCCAAGCACGATGTGATCGTCTCCGCGGTCCCGGCCACGGCCCGTGGCTCGGTGGGGGCGGTGACCTCCACCGGGCGGCTGCTGCGGCTCTCGGTGATCGACCTCCCGATGCTCCCGGAGTCGGCCTCGCCCCCGAATCTGTCGGGCGGGGCGCCCATCGCCGAGTTCCTCTCGCTGGAGGACGACGAGGAGCTGATCTGCCTGACCACCCTGGACGAGTCCTCACCGGGACTCGCGATCGGCACGGAGCAGGGCGTCGTCAAGCGCGTGGTCCCGGACTACCCCGCCAACAAGGACGAGTTGGAGGTCATCGGCCTCAAGGACGGCGACCGGGTCGTGGGCGCGGTGGAGCTGTCCACCGGCGAGGAGGACCTGGTCTTCATCACCGACGACGCCCAGCTGCTGCGCTACGCGGCGAGCCAGGTGCGGCCACAGGGCCGTGCCGCGGGCGGTATGGCGGGCATCAAGCTCGGCTCCGGCGCCAAGGTGATCTCGTTCACGGCCGTCGACCCGGCGAGCGACGCGGTGGTCTTCACGGTCGCGGGCGCGAGCGGCACCCTCGACGACTCGGTGCAGCAGTCGGCCAAGCTCACCCCCTTCGACCAGTACCCGCGCAAGGGCCGGGCCACCGGCGGGGTGCGCTGCCAGCGGTTCCTGAAGGGCGAGGACTGCCTGGTCATGGCCTGGGCGGGCACGGTCCCGGCCCGCGCGGCGGGGGCGAACGGCACCCCGGCGGCGCTGCCGGAGATCGACCCGCGCCGCGATGGCTCGGGCGAACCGCTCGCCAAGCCGGTGACAGTGGTGGCGGGGCCGGTGTAGCCGGGACGGGCCGGTCGTCGGACCGAGTGAGCCGGTCTGGCCGGGTGAGCCGGTCTGGCCGGGTGAGCCGGTTCCGGCTCGGACGACGAGTAGGTCCGGCCCGTCCGGCCCGTACGAGCAGGACGAGCGCGCAGGGGCGCGGCACCGCGAGGCGCCGCGCCCTGCGGCGTTCGCGGGCACCGCGCCGCTCACGGGCACAGGCCCCGCTCACGCCCTTCCGGTCCGTCCGCACACGGGCCGCCCCGCCCCCGGCGCCCGCCACCGCTCCTCGCCGCGTTGTCGGAGTGGCCCGAGTACGCCCCGGCCACGACGGGGCGATCCTCCGCCGGACGCGACGACCGCGCCACGCTTCCCCCGGCCGCCACCGGGCCGCCACCGGGCCGCCGCCGGGCCGCCGCCGGGCCGCCGCCGGGAGATGCCTCCTGCTCGCGGCCGGACACCCCCCGGTGAAGCCAGCCGCCGGGGGCCGCGGAAGGCCACGCCAAAGGATTCAGTGGCCGCTGCCGTTGCGCCGGGCACGCATCTGACGGAGGGCGAGGCGCGCACCGTCGTGGCCGCGGTCCGCCGCCCGCCGGAAGTGCCGCTCCGCCTCGCCCAGCTCGCCACGGTCCAGGTGGACCGTGCCGAGCACCACCATGGCCGAGAGGTCACCCGTCGCGGCCGCCTTACCGAGCCAGTGGACGGCCTCGGCGTGCGCCCCCCGCTGCCCCAGCCCGATGCCGTAGACGGTCATCCCCCGCGGATCACCGGACTCGGCCGCCTTACGGGCGAGCGATTCGGGAATCGGCCGCCCTTCGTCGTAGGCCGCCCTCACCATGGCCCTCAGCCCGGGGTCCAGCGAGCGCGCCCCGCGCCTCCCCCGGCGTCTCCCCCGGCGGCTGCGCCACCGAGCCCATAAGCCACCCATATCCGCCCCCTCCGCCCCCTGGGTGCCAGTTTCCCGCCTGTTCCCACTCCATGGAACGGCGAGTACGCGGCGGAATACGGACTGCCACGCTCCACCGCCCGGGGTCCGTGAGATGTCGTTCGGCTCCGGTGGTTCGTCCCTCCACACGTCTCCGACGCGTACGCACGGCCCGGCGCGCACTCTCGATCAAGAGAGGTTAGGCTTACCTTCGTGAGCACGTGCGCGACCGCCTCCCGCGACCTGTCCGAGCCGCTCGCCGGGACGGCGGCCACCGCCTCCACCTGGCTGCTGGTGGAACAGCCCGGGCCCTGGGGCACCGAGGCCCTCACCGCCAGCCGCCTCGACCCGGCCGTAGGGCGCGCCCTGCAGCGCGCCGCCGAGGGCACCGGCGTACGGGTCGCGCTGATCCGCCGCCCCGGCCGCCACGCCGATCTGCACACCGGCGCCCGGCACCGGGTGTTCGTGGCCCACACCCGGCCCGGCAGCTCCTGGATCCGCACCACCGCCCTGGACGACCCGTCACGGCTGCTCGGCCTGGACTTCACCGCGCTGGGCGCGGGCGCCCCCGGCGGGCTCACCCTGCGGCCTCACGTACCCCACGTACCCCACTCGCCACACACGCCCCACGAGCCCCACGAGCCCCGTGACCCCGCCGCCTGGGAGGAGTACACCGGCGACCCGCTGGTACTGGTGTGCACCAACGGCAAGCGCGACCGCTGCTGCGCCCTCCTCGGCCGCCCGCTGGCCGGTGAGCTGGCCGCCTCCGGGGTCCACAGCACCTGGGAGATCACCCATATCGGCGGCCATCGCTTCTCCCCCACCCTCGTCGTGCTGCCGCACGGCTACACCTACGGCCGTGCCACCGCGCAGGGCGTCAAGGACGTCATCGAGGCGCTGCGCCACGGCCGGGTGGTCACCGACGGCTGCCGCGGCCGCTCCGCCTGGGAGCGCCCCGGCCAGGCGGCGGAGCTGGCCGTCCGCGAGCTGACCGGCGAGGACGGGGCCGACGCGCTGACCGTCGTACGGACCGAGGGCGAGGCCCCGGTCTGGGCGGTGACCGTGGCGCACCGCGACGGCCGGGCCTGGCTGGTGAGCGTCGGGCAGCTCGCCGGGGCGCCGCCGCGGCCGGAGAGCTGCGGCTTCCCCCTGGGCTCCCCGGCCCGGATGGAGGTCGTCGGGATCCGGACCGCCCGGCGGCCCGCACAAGCCGTACGGGCGATGGCCGCCGGGCGCCTCTGACGCCCCGGGCCCCGCTCCCGTAAGCCCGCGCCCACCCCCGTAGCCCCGTTACTCCGGCCGCCCTGCGGAAAGCCGGCCGACGCGGGGCCGCTGGCCTCCGACCCCCCGGACCGCCGCTCCCGGCCACCTCCCCCAGCCCGCCCTTGGTTACCCTTCGTTGCCATGAGCGCCGCGACACCGCCGGGGCCGGCAGCCACGGCCACAAGGTGGCGCATCGGCTGGCCCCGACGCGTCTTCTCCCAGGTTCTGCTGATGCAGCTGGCCATCGCCACGGGTGTCACCGTGCTCGCGACCGGCCTCTTCCTCGCGCCGCTCAGCGACCACCTCGACGACCAGGCCATGCGCCGCGCCCTCGCCATCGCCCAGACCACGGCCGCCGAACCCCGGATGGCCGACGCGCTCCAGCACACCCGGCCGACCCCCGGCGGTCCGGTGCAGACCGAGACGGAGCGCATCCGCCGGGCGACCGGCGCCGAATATGTCGTGATCATGGACCGGCGCGGGGTGCGCTGGTCCCACACCTCCCCGGGCGAGATCGGGAAGCATGTCTCCACCGACCCCACCGAGGCCCTCGAGGGCCGGGAGGTCATGGAGATCGACGACGGCACCCTCGGCCGGTCGGCCCGCGGCAAGGTGCCCCTGCGCGCCGAGGACGGCCGCATCGTGGGCGCCGTCTCCGTGGGCATCTCCTACGAGAGCGTGCGCGCCCGGCTCGTCGCCGCGGGCCCGGAGATGCTCGCCTACGCGGGCGGCGCGCTCGCGGTCGGCGCGCTGGCCGCGTACGTGGTCTCCCGTCGGCTCCAGCGACGCACCCATGACCTGGCCTTCTCCGATATCTCGGCGCTACTGGCCGAGCGCGAGGCGATGCTGCACGGCATCCGGGAGGGCGTCGTCGCCCTCGACGCCCACGGCCGCATCCGCCTGATCAACGACGAGGCCCAGCGGCTGCTGGATCTGCGCCCCGAGGACACCGGGCAGCACCTGGATGCGGTGCTGGCCCCGGGCCGTACGACCGATGTGCTGTCCGGGCAGGTCACCGGCGCCGATCTGCTGACCGTCAGCGGCGGCCGGGTGCTGGTCGCCAACCGGATGCCCACGGACGACGGCGGCGCGGTGGTCACCCTGCGTGACCGCACCGAGCTGGAGCGGCTGGGCCGCGAGCTGGACGGCACCCGGGGTCTGATCGACGCCCTGCGGGCCCAGGACCATGAGCACGCCAACCGGATGCACACCCTTCTCGGCCTGCTCGCACTCGAACTGCACGACGAGGCGATGGAGTTCATCACCGAGGCCATCGGGGTGCACCGGGCCACCGCCGAGCAGGTCACCGAGCGGGTGCACGATCCGCTGCTGGCCTCCCTGCTGGTCGGCAAGGCCACGGTGGCCACCGAACGCGGCGTCTCGCTGTTCGTCGCCGAGGACAGCCTGCTGCCCAACCGGCTGGTGGACCCGCCGGGGCTGGTGACGATCGTCGGCAACCTCATCGACAACGCCCTGGACGCGGCGGTCGGTTCGGCGGAGCCGCGGGTCGAGGTGGAGCTGTGCGCCGACGACCGTACGGTGCTGCTGCGGGTCTCCGACACCGGCCCCGGGATCCCCGCCGACCGGCGCGACGTGGTCTTCACCGAGGGCTGGTCGACCAAGGCGCCGCCCGCGCACGGCAAGCGCGGCATAGGGCTCGCGCTGGTCCGCCGCCTCGCCGAACGCCAGGGCGGCAGCGTCCGCGTGTCCGACCGCGAGGGCGGGGGCGCGGAGTTCACCGTCGTCCTCCCCGAGGCGCTGGCCGAACAGCCGGCCGGGGCGCCGCTGACCGCGACAGGAGAGCCACGATGACCCTTGGAACCGGACCGGGCGGGCCCCTGGAGGTGCTGGTCGTGGACGACGACGTCCGGGTCGCCCGGGTCAACGCCGCGTACGTCGGCAAGGTGGCCGGATTCCGCGTCGCCGGGCAGGCGCACACCGCCGCCGAGGCGCTGGCCTTCCTGGAGGGCGCCCAGGGCGCCCACGTCGACCTGGTGCTGCTCGACCACTATCTGCCGGACGAGACGGGGCTGTCGCTGGTGCGGCGGCTGCGGCAGCTCGGCCACCACACCGACATCATCATGGTGACCGCGGCCCGCGACATCGCCACCGTCCAGGCGGCCATGCGCCATGGCGCGCTCCAGTACCTGGTCAAGCCGTTCACCTTCGCGGGGCTGCGCGCCAAGTTGGAGGGGTACGCGGCGCTGCGCCGCGCCCTGGAGGGCGACGGCGAGGCCGGGCAGGACCAGGTGGACCGGATCTTCGGCGCCCTGGGCGGCGCCTCGGCCGGCCCCGCCGAGCTGCCCAAGGGCCACTCGGCGCTCACCGCCGATCTCGTACGGGAGGTGCTGCGGGGCGCTGAGGGCCCGCTGTCGGCCCAGGAGGTGGCCGAGCGCGCCTCGCTCAGCAGACAGACCGCACAGCGCTATCTGAAGCTGCTGGAGCGCACGGGCCGGGTGCGGCTCAGCCTCAAATACGGCGAGACCGGCCGCCCCGAGCACCGCTACGACTGGGTCTGAGCCTCGTCTGGCGCCTTTTAGGGCCTGCCTGGGGCTGTGATCTGGATCACAACCCCAGGCAGGCCCTAGGCCGCGCCCGCCCCGGTGAGCGCCCGCACCTCCGTCTCGGCGTGCTCGGCGGCATGGCCGGGCACGTCCGCGGGGGCGGGTGAGGTGACCGTCCCGAACCAGCCCGCGAGGAACCCGAGGGGCACCGAGACCAGCCCCGGGTTCTGGAGCGGGAAGAGGTGGAAGTCCATCCCGGAGAAGATCGCGTCCGGACCGCCGGAGACCACCGGGGACAGCACCACCAGCACCACCGCCGGAAGCAGCCCGCCATAGACCGACCAGACCGCGCCGCGCGCGGTGAACCGCCGCCAGAACAGCGAGTACAGCAGCACCGGAAGGTTCGCCGACGCGGCGACGGCGAACGCGAGCCCCACCAGGAACGCCACATTGAGGTCCTCCGCGAGCAGCCCCAGCCCGATCGCGGCCGCCCCGATCCCCACCGCCGCGATCCGCGCGACCACCACCTCGCCGCGCGCGGTGCGACCCGCCCGCCTGATCAGCGAGGTGTAGAGGTCATGGGCGACGGAGGCCGAGGAGGCGAGGGTGATTCCGGCGACGACGGCCAGGATGGTGGCGAAGGCGATCGCGGCGACGACCGCGAACAGCACCGTGCCCCCGGTCGATCCGGCACCGCCGCCGAGGTCGAGCGCGAGCAGCGGAACGGCCGTGTTCCCGGCCGCGTTGGAAGTCCGTACGGCATCGGCGCCCAGCACGGCGGCCGCGCCGAAGCCGAGCACGATCGTCATCAGGTAGAAGCCGCCGATCAGCCCGATGGACCAGATCACCGAGCGGCGGGCGGCCCGTGCGGTGGGCACGGTGTAGAAGCGCGAGAGGATGTGCGGCAGCCCGGCGGTGCCCAGCACCAGGGCGAGGCCGAGGCTCACGAAGTCCAGCCGGGCGGTCCAGCCGCCGCCGTACTTGAGCCCGGGGGCGAGGAAGTCCACGCCATGGCCGCTGTTGCGCGCGGCGGTGCTGAGCAGGGCGTCGAGATCGCCGCGGAAGCGGACGAGGACCAGGGCGGTCAGCGCGATCGCCCCGCCCATCAGCAGTACGGCCTTCACGATCTGGATCCAGGTCGTGGCGCGCATTCCGCCGAGCGCCACGAAGACCACCATCAGGGTGCCCACGCCGATCACCGTCCAGGCGCGGGCGCGGCCGCCCGTCTCACCGAGCAGGAGGGCGACCAGACTGCCCGCGCCGACCATCTGGGCCACGAGATAGAGCACACAGACCGTGACCGAGGAGATGCCCGCGGCGATCCGGACCCGGCGCTCCCGCATCCGGGCGGCCAGCACATCGGCCAGGGTGAACCGGCCGCAGTTGCGGACCAGTTCGGCCACCAGCAGCAGGACCACCAGCCAGGCCACGAAGAACCCCACGCAGTACAGCACCCCGTCATAGCCGAAGAGCGCGATCAGGCCGGAGATCCCGAGGAAGGACGCGGCGGACATGTAGTCACCGGCGATGGCGAAGCCGTTCTCCATCGGGGAGAACAGCCGCCCGCCCGCGTAGAACTCCTCCGGCGAGCCGTGCCGCCGGCGCCCCGCCCAGGTGGTGATGGCCAGGGTGGCCGCCACGAAGACGCCGAACAGCAGCAGCGCCAGGTTCCGCTGATCGCCGGTCACCGCCCGTGCCCCCGCATCATCTCCTGCGTCACCCAGCGGAGTTCGAGCGCGACCCGGTCCCGGTGCAGCCGTGCGTGCCGGGCGTACGCCCAGGTCAGCAGGAAGGTGGTGGCGAACTGGGCGAGCCCCGCGACCATCGCCACATTGAGCGTGCCCACGACCGGGCGGGCCATCAGATGAGGTGCGGTGGTGGCCGCGACGACATACGCGAGGTACCAGATGAGGAACGCGGCGGTCGCGGGGAACACGAACCGGCGGTAACGGCGGCGCACCTCCTGGAAGGCGGCGCTGCCGTGCACCTCCGTGTAGACCGCCTGGGCGGCGGGCGGACGCGACCGCCCGGGTTCGCCCCCCGTGTCGTCCGCCTCACCCCAGCCGGACGCGAGCGCGTCGTACCACGGGTCCTCCAGCCGCGTCGCTCCCGTGTCGCCCGCGTTGTGCATGTCCACCCCGAACACTCCTTGTTCACTGCCGCATTCGCCGCGTGACCAAGGATTGGCAGATCAGAAAGATCCAGGACCCTTCAATACCGGACCTTCACCCCATCAGGTGACTCAGGTGATGAACAGCCCGGAAACGGCACCACAGGAACGGGCGGACGGCAAACGCCGAACGGGGTCCCCCGGGTGGGAGACCCCGCTGAACCGGCCCGCTGAACCGGACCTGCCGAACCGGACCTGCCGAACCGACCATGCCGAGGTGCCGGGCGTCAGACGTCGATACGCGACCGGTCCAGGGTCGCCGCCGAATTGGTGATGAACTCCTTACGGGGCGCGACCTCATTGCCCATGAGCAGGTCGAAGGCGCGCTCGGCGGCCTCCAGGTCGCTGATGTTGATGCGCCGCAGGGTGCGGTAGCGCGGGTCCATCGTGGTCTCCGCGAGCTGGTCGGCGTCCATCTCACCGAGACCCTTGTAGCGCTGGATGCCGTCCTTGTAGCGGATCTCCCGGCGCTGGAGGTCCAGCAGGGTCTCCTGGAGCTCCTGGTCGGAGTAGGTGTAGAGGTACTTGCTCTGCCCCCGCTTGGGGTTCACCAGCTCCACCCGGTGCAGCGGCGGCACCGCCGAGAAGACCCGCCCCTGCTCGACCATCGGCCGCATATAGCGCTGGAAGAGGGTCAGCAGCAGACAGCGGATGTGGGCGCCGTCGACATCGGCGTCGGCGAGGAAGATCACCTTGCCGTAACGCGCCTGGTCGATGTCGAAGGTCCGGCCCGATCCGGCCCCTATCACCTGAATGATCGCGCCGCACTCGGCGTTCTTGAGCATGTCGGAGATCGACGACTTCTGCACGTTGAGGATCTTGCCCCGGATCGGCAGCAGCGCCTGGAATTCGGAGTTCCGGGCCAGCTTGGCCGTACCCAGCGCCGAGTCCCCCTCGACGATGAACAGCTCGCTGCGGCCCACGTCGTCGCTGCGGCAGTCGGCCAGCTTCGCGGGGAGTGAGGAGGACTCCAGCGCGGTCTTACGGCGCTGCGCCTCCTTGTGCTGGCGGGCCGCGATGCGCGTACGGGCCGCGGCCACGACCTTCTCCAGGACGGCGCGAGCCTGCTGCTTGGCGTCCCGCTTGGCGGAGGTCAGGAACGCCTTGAGCTCCTTGGCGACCACATTGGCCACGATGCGGGAGGCCGCCGAGGTGCCGAGCACCTCCTTGGTCTGGCCCTCGAACTGCGGTTCCGCCAGCCTTACGGTCACCACCGCCGTGAGGCCCTCCATGGCGTCGTCCTTGACGACGTCGTCCTCGGCGACCCGCAGCAGCTTGGTGGCGCGCAGCACCTCGTTCACGGTCCTGGTGATCGAGCGCTCGAAGCCGGAGACATGGGTGCCGCCCTTGGGGGTGGCGATGATGTTGACGAAGGACTTCACCGTCGCGTCATAGCCGGTGCCCCAGCGCAGCGCGATGTCGACGCCCAGCTCACGGGTGACCTCCGTCGGGGTCATGTGGCCGCGGTCGTCGAGGACCGGCACGGTCTCCTTGAAGGTGCCCTGCCCGGACAGCCGCAGCACATCGCAGACGGCCTTGTCCTGGGCGAGGTACTCACAGAACTCGCTGATCCCCCCGTCGTAGCGGAAGGTCTCCTCGACCGGCCCCTCCTGCCCCTCCAGGCCCCGCTCGTCCCGGACCACCAGGGTGAGCCCCGGCACCAGGAACGCGGTCTGCCGGGCGCGGGCGTACAGCGTCTCCACGGAGAGCTTGGCGTCCTTGAGGAAGATCTGGCGGTCCGCCCAGTAGCGGATGCGGGTGCCGGTGCGGGTCTTGGGGACCCTCTTGCCCTTGAGGATGCCGCTGGCCGGGTCGAACGGGGCGTCCGGCCCGGATTCGGTGAAGATCCCGGGGACGCCGCGGCGGAAGCTGATCGAATGGGTCTTGCCGCCGAGGTCCACCTCCACGTCGAGACGGGCGGACAGCGCGTTCACCACGGAGGCGCCGACGCCGTGCAGACCGCCGGAGGCCGCGTACGCGCCGCCGCCGAACTTTCCGCCGGCGTGCAGCTTCGTCATCACGACCTCGACGCCGGACAGCCCCGTCTTGGGCTCGACGTCCACCGGGATACCCCGGCCGTTGTCCCGCACCTCCACGGATCCGTCGTCGTGGAGGATCACCTCGATGTGATCACAGAAGCCCCCCAGGGCCTCGTCCACCGAGTTGTCGATGATCTCCCAGAGGCAGTGCATGAGACCACGGCTGTCGGTGGAGCCGATGTACATGCCGGGGCGCTTGCGCACCGCCTCGAGCCCCTCGAGGACGAGAAGGTGCCGCGCGGTGTAGTTACCGCCGCCCCGGTCTGCTCCGGTCAGCAGCGCAGTGGACGGCACGGACGTGTCGGCGGTCACGCGGTTCGCTCCTCGCTGAATTTCTGGTTGGCCCGGCTGTGGGCACGATGGTGGCATGGTCGCCCGTCAGAGCGTACCGAGGCTTGATAGAGCCTTTGTGCCGCCACCCGTTGAAACGTCCATGCTAGTCGCACCGGCAACCGTTTCGCTCGTACGTTCGATACCTCGCGGCGGTGCCGCACACATCACGTTCCCTTTCAGGCATGAACCATTTAGGCTCCGGGCACGTCCTCATTCACAACCGGCAACCCGGCCGGGAGGACAAACCAGACAATCGACGCGAAGCATCAAAGCTAGGCAATACGGCTCATTCGCCGCCAAACGTCACCATCCGGCCTACTCAGAAGCAACTTTTGGGAAAAAGCCACGAGCGGGAACGATTTCAGGCTGGTTGGATGTTGACCCTGGTACGACAGCTCGTCGAGCTAGAGAAGAGGCGACGTGACTACTGTTCTGACCCCCGCGAGCCCGTTGACGGCCGCTGACCGCTGCGATCGCTGCGGCGCCCAGGCGTACCTGCGCGTCGTGCTGATCAGCGGTGGTGAACTGCTCTTCTGTGCCCACCACGGGCGCAAGTTCGAGCCGGAACTCAAGAAGATCGCCGCGGAAATACAGGACGAGACCGAGCGACTCACGGCCGTTCCGGCGTCCGCGTCCGAAGACGAACGCTGACGCCTCATACCCACGACGACGAGCGACGCCGGCCCAGGGCCGGAATCCGGGCGGTCTGCCCCCTGAGCGGGGCGGCCGCCCATGCTCGTATCGTCGGGCTCCGCCTCAGTCATGGGCGGCCACCAGATCGGCCACCGAGGAGATCCTCGTGTAGACGCCCGGCCGCCCCGCCACGGCGCATCCACTCCCCCAGGACACCAGGCCCACCAGCCGTCCACGGGCCACCAGAGGCCCTCCGCTGTCCCCCTGACAGGCGTCCCGGCCCCCGTCCGGCAGCCCGGCACAGACCATGGAGCGCGGGTCGTAGTCCCCCTCCGCGTTGCCCGGATAGGCCCTCTCACAGACGCTGTCGGCCAGCACCTGGACCGTCGCGGTACGCAGCGACGAGGCATAGGTGCCATCGCCCTCCGTATCGCCCCAGCCGTACACCGCGGCCCGTTCACCCGGCCGGTACGCCTGGTCCCCGGCGCCCGCCATGCGGATGGTGTAGGCCGCGGGCACCGCGACCCCCAAGGTGAGCACCGCGATGTCCCCGGCCCGGTTGTCGCCCTCGTACGCCGGATTGGCCCACACCCGCGCCAGCGGGTACTCCACCCCGTCCTTCTTCCGCAGGTCGTTACGGCCGATGATCACCTTCAGGTCCCGTACGTCCCGCCAGTCCTTGCCGAGCACCCCACGGCTCAGGCAGTGGGCCGCCGTGACGACCGTTGTGGCGCCCACCACCGCCCCGCCACAGAACTGGCCCGCCCTCTTGTCCCCGAAGATCTCACGGCTGGCCACGGCCACCGCCCAGGGCGCCTCGACCGTACGGGCCGGATGCCCACCGATCACCACCCGGTCGGCCGTCGCCGGGGCGGGCGCGGTGAGCACTATCGCGAGCGCGGCGGCCAGCGGCACCGCCAGGGCGACGAGGAGCGAGCGGGGGGACCTAGGCATGCGGCCTCCTGACCATACGGAGCAAGACGCATACTCAGCGTTACCCCCTCTGTCGCGAAGCGCATCCCGAGTGGGCCAAGCGGGGAACATGACGCCGGAGGACTTGGCGCCGCGCGACGAGAAGGCCGGGCTCCCTCGGAGGGAGCCCGGCCTTCTCGCCGTACCGCTTCGCTATGGGGCGGCGGTCCGCATCAGTCCAGGTAGTCGCGGAGAACCTGGGAGCGGGACGGGTGGCGCAGCTTCGACATCGTCTTGGACTCGATCTGACGGATGCGCTCACGCGTCACGCCGTAGACCTTGCCGATCTCGTCGAGGGTCTTCGGCTGACCGTCGGTGAGGCCGAAGCGCATCGAGACCACGCCCGCCTCGCGCTCGCTGAGCGTGTCGAGCACGGAGTGCAGCTGCTCCTGCAGCAGGGTGAAGCTGACCGCGTCGGCCGGGACGACCGCCTCGGAGTCCTCGATGAGGTCACCGAACTCGCTGTCGCCGTCCTCGCCCAGCGGGGTGTGCAGCGAGATCGGCTCACGGCCGTACTTCTGGACCTCGATGACCTTCTCGGGGGTCATGTCGAGTTCCTTGGCCAGCTCCTCCGGGGTGGGCTCGCGGCCCAGGTCCTGGAGCATCTGGCGCTGGACGCGCGCCAGCTTGTTGATGACCTCGACCATGTGCACCGGGATACGGATGGTGCGGGCCTGGTCGGCCATGGCGCGGGTGATCGCCTGACGGATCCACCAGGTGGCGTACGTGGAGAACTTGTAGCCCTTGGTGTAGTCGAACTTCTCGACCGCGCGGATCAGACCGAGGTTGCCCTCCTGGATGAGGTCCAGGAAGAGCATGCCGCGGCCCGTGTAGCGCTTGGCCAGCGAGACCACCAGACGGAGGTTGGCCTCCAGGAGGTGGTTCTTGGCGCGGCGGCCGTCCTCGGCGATGATCTCCAGCTCGCGCTTGAGCTTGGGGGCCAGCTTGTCGGAGTTGGCGAGCTTGTCCTCGGCGAACAGACCGGCCTCGATGCGCTTGGCGAGCTCGACCTCCTGCTCGGCGTTGAGCAGCGGGACCTTGCCGATCTGCTTGAGGTAGTCCTTGACCGGGTCGGCGGTGGCACCGGCCGCGGCCACCTGCTGCGCGGGGGCGTCGTCCTCGTCCTCGTCGGAGAGCACGAAGCCCGCGTTCTCCGGCTCGGCCTCGGCGCCCTCGGGGCCGGGCTTGCCCGGCACCTCCTCGATGACGTCCTCGCCCTCGAGGATCTCGTCGGTGACGTCCTTCTTGGCGGTGGTCTTCTTCGCGACCGTCTTCTTGGCGGCGGCGGTGGCCTTCTTGGCGACCGCCTTCTTTGCCACGGCCTTCTTGGCGGCGGCCTTCTTCGCGGGAGCGGCCGCGGCTTCACCGGCCAGGGCGGCGCCCGGGTCCGAGGTGGGGGCGGCCGGAGCGGCGGGGGCCTTCTTGGCGGTGACCGTCTTGGCCGCGACAGTCTTGGTGGCGGTGCGCTTTGCCGGGCTCTTCGCTGCGACGCTCTTACGGGTGCGCTTGGGCGCCTCTGCGGCACTGACCATCAGCGTCACACCCTCCTCGTCGAGGATCTGGTTGAGGCTGCGCAGTACGTTCTTCCACTGGGTTGGCGGAATCTGGTCAGCCTCGAAGGCCCGGCGCACATCGTCGCCGGCGATCTGCCCCTCAGCCTTTCCCCGCTCGATGAGCGCCATGACAGACTCCGACTCGGCGATCTCCGGCGGGAGCGTACGGGATGTGCTGGCCGACACGAACAACCTCTCGGAACGTTGGAAACGGCTTCCGGCTCAGTCCGGTGGGGGACTGGAGCCGACGACCGCCGGCAGGGATGAACCGACGGCGCGGGCGGAGTGCGGAGGAGTACAGCGTTTTGAGCGACATCCGTATTCCCTCCGCGGCTGCCACCTCTTTAATCATCGCGCTGCCCCAAAGAGCGTTACGCCCAATACTCGTGGCCCGAGTCACACCCCATAACGGTCTTAATGCCCATCCAACGGGACAGAAAACTCCCAGTCGCACACCGAAGGGAGTCACACGGCGCCGATCGATCAGATCGCGCCGCGCCGCCGAACCCGCGGCGCGGGATCCGGCGACGCCCTCTCGTACGCCGTACGGCATCCATCGGGCCGGAACTCGCCGCCTACTGGCACCGCCTCGCCGTACCTCGTACACCGCACGCTCCGGATACCCGGCACTCCAGGCAACCGGACGCGCCGCGGATCAGTGCTCGCGCGGCGCGGGCACCCCGACCTCGGCATGATCGAGATCCGGGTGGACGGTCAGCAGCTGGCGCATCGCCGCCTCGGCCCCCGCGGCGTCGCCCTCGCCGATCGCCTCGACGATCCGGCGGTGGTGGGCGACCCCCGCCTCGGTGAGGCGGTCGCAGCCGGAGACCGGGGCCCCGGAGACATGCAGCGCGGCGGCGACGATGCCCGCCAGGTGCTCCAGCATCCGATTGCCCCCGGCCTGGAGCAGCAGCGCGTGGAACTCGGCGTCGGCGCGGGAGAAGGTGAGGGCGTCGCCCTGCGCCAGCGCGTGGCCCATGATCTCGACCATGTCGCCGAGCCGCTGCTGCAGCTCCTCGCGGCCGTGCCCGGCGGCGAGACGGGCGGCCAGCGGCTCGATGGTCCAGCGCAGCTCGCACAGCTCACGGCGCTGGTCGTCGCGCTGCGGACCGAAGGCGCGCCACTCGATGATGTCCGGATCGAGCAGGTTCCAGTCGCTGACCGGGCGGACCCGGGTGCCCACGTTGGGGCGGGCGCTGACCAGGCCCTTGGCCTCGAGGACGCGCAGCGATTCCCGTACGACGGTGCGGGAGACCTCGAAGCGCTGACCGATCTCCTCGGGGACGAGCGGACGGTCCGCGCCCAGGTCACCGGAGACGATCATCTGGCCCAGCTGCTGAACGAGTTGGCCGTGCAGCCCGCGGCCCCGGTTGCCGGCCGCGCGTCGGCCCACCCGGCCGATCTCCGCCTCGGCACCGTCCCAGGAGGAGGGGGCGCTGCCGCGGTCGGCGCCGGGGGCTTCGGCGTAGGAGTAGCGGTCAAGCTCGCCCGAACCGGCCAGGCCGGAGTCGGCGGGGCGAGCCGCGGTCATCGTGGTGTGCGCAAGGGTACTCACGCATCCTTTGTCGGCGACGCCTCGGAAGCCCTTGAGGTCTTTGGTGAAAAGCACACGAAAGGGTGATCGCCCATTACCTCATAATTGACGCTCAATCGGACAGAAAGAAGCATCCTTCGGGGAGTTGCGAGCAGTTCGCGCGTTGGCTGTACGAATCGGCTTCTGGCCTGATCCACTGGCTGGGGACGGGCGGCTGGCCGCGCGCGAGCCGGGCGGTTGGGGGGCCGGGCGGTTGGGGGGCCGGGGCCGCTTCCGGGCCGAGAGCGGGCGACGGGGTGGGCGTGCGTGCGTCGGAGCGGGCGCGTGTCGGAGCGTGTCGGAGCAGGCGGGCGGGTGGTCGACGGGGCGGGCGGAGCGCCTGGTGCGGGACGCCTGGTGCGGGACGCCTGGTGCGGGACGCCTGGTGCGGAGCTGCGCTACTGGCGGGTGCTCTTGCCGCGCAGACCGGTGAGGGCGTAGGCGCACAGCAGGACGGCCACCGACAACATCAGCGCCTGCCCGACCGGTTGGGACGCGAGCCGCAGCGCGACCGCCAGCGCTCGGTCGATCATGGACGGCGACCGGTCCAGCATCGCCGCGCGCAGCCGGTGCGGCAGCATGACCAGCGAACGCAGCGACGGGTCCTGCCCCGCGCGCTGGATGACGGGCACCGCGAGGATCGGCACGGCGAGCAGGGTGGCCAGCCCGAGCGCGGTGGAACGGAAGACTCCGGCGGCGAGCAGCCCGGCCCACGACGAGCCGATGGTCAGGCCGAAGACGCCGACCACCAGCGCGGGCCAGTCACCGGGCAACGGCACCGCGTTGCCGCCCACGAGCAGCAGGAGCGCCGCGCTGTCGAGCACGATGACGCCGAGCGACAGCAGGACGGCACCGGCCGCGCAGACCGCGAATTTGGCGGCCAGCAGCCCGAGTCGGCGGGGCACGGCGTCCCGGGTCGCGGCCAGTGCCGGAAAACGGAACTCGTCGCCGAAGGCGAGGGCGCCCAGGAGACCGGCCGCGATGGCGACGGGCGGCAGCGGGAGGTCGGCGGGCCAGCCCGTGAGCCGGTGCAGCTCCCCGGTATCACCGGCGCGGGCGAGCAGCACGGAGGCGAGGAGGGAGGCCACGATGGAGGCGACGCCGATCAGCCAGCCGGTCCGCACACCGGTGGCGCGGCGCATCTCGTAGCGCATCGGCCAGGCGGGGCCGGGGAAGCGGAGCTTGGGGAGCAGCCGCAGCGGGGGCGCCTCGGGATCGCGGGCGCGAGCGGCCGCGGGGGTCCCCGGGCCCAGATCGGCGGTCTCCTCGACCAGCCGGTGGACCACGATGCCGTGGCGGTAGGCGGTCTCCCCGACGGAGGCGGGGGACAGGCCGTAGACGGAGATATGGGTCTCGTCGTCCCGCACCACGGAGAACGGGTCGGCGTGCGCGGCGACCGGCTCCTCCTCGGCCTCGGTCCCGGCTGCGATCCCGCCGCCGACGCCGGCCCCGTTCCGCGCGCGGGCCGCTTCGGCGCCTGCCGCTTCGGTGTCGGCAACGGGGGCGGGGATGGAGGCGGGGGCGGGGGCGGGGACAGCCTTGTCCGCCGAGTTCGCCGAGTTCGCCGGGTTCGCCGTGTCCGCCGTGTCCGCCTTATCGCTGACCGCCATGTCGTCGGCTGTCTTGTCGCCGGCCGTGGCTTCCGCGGTGGCCTTCTTCGCCTCGACCGCGGCGGAGCCCCGGGAGGCGAACCGGGTCATCCTGACCTTGCGCCAGATCGCCCTCTTCCTGGCCTTGGGCCCGGCGCTCTCGGCCTTGACGACGTCGCCCCCGTCGGCCACGTCGGGCTGGACGACATCGGCGGCCTGGGCGGCCTCGGTATTGGCCGCGAGTTCGGCCGCCGCCCGGGCCTCCTCCGCCGCCTGGGCCTCGGCCAACTGCCGGGCGGCCTCGACCTCCTCCTCCAGGACGGCGGCGAGGCGGCTGACGAGCGGCGAGTGGACCACGACACGGGGGCGCAGCCGGGTGCGGGCGAACTCGTCCACCGGCTGATCGGCCACCAGCCGCCCCGATTCCAGGGTGAGCACCTGATCCGCGAGACGGATCACGCCCTCGGCGTCCTCGGTGGCGACGAGGACGGCGCCGCCCTGAGCGGCGAATTGGCGCAGCAGCCCGTACAGCCAAGCGGTCTCCCGGGCCGACAGGCCCCGTGCGGGCTCGTCGAGGACCAGGGTGTGCGGGTCCCCGAGGAGCGCGGTGGCGATCCCGAGACGACGCTCCGCCCCGGTCGACAGATCACCGAGACGCTCGTCCGCCAGATCGGTGAGACCGACCACGTCGAGCACGACATCGGCGCGGACAGCGGCCACCCCGGCCGCGGCACCGAGCATCCTCAGATGCCCCCGCACGGTGCGGCCCGGGTGACCGGGGACGTCCTCGAGGAGAACGCCGATCTCATGAGCCGGGCGCCGGATGCGGTGCAGGGGGCGGCCCCGGAAGAAGGCGGAGCCATGGCCCCGGTCGAGCTGCAGCAGCAGCCGCAGCGCGGTGGTCTTGCCCGCGCCGGGGCCGCCCAGCAGGGCGGTGACCCGGCCCGCCGGGGCCTCGAAGGTGAGGTCGTCGACAACGGGCGGTTGGTTGCGGCGGGGGGTGCTGGTCAGTCCGGTGGCCTGGATCATGGCTTCTCCCGCGGGGCATGGAACCGCTCGATGGCACGTGGGGACTGGTGGCGTACCGGAGAACGGTAACCCGCTATGTCCTATTTCTTCAGGACATAGCACCCCCGGGGAGTCGTCGTGTCACGCCCCGTCACACCTCGGGACGAAGCATGGGCGGATTGAGCAGCGTCGCCCCTCCGGCCCGGAACAGCTGAGCGGGACGGCCGCCCTGACGGGTCGTCGTACCGCCGGTGGGCACCAGGAATCCCGGGGTGCCGGTGACCTTTCGGTGGAAGTTCCGCGGGTCCAGTGCCACGCCCCACACCGCCTCGTACACCCGGCGCAACTCACCGACCGTGAACTCCTGCGGGCAGAAGGCGGTGGCCAGCGACGAGTACTCGATCTTGGAGCGGGCGCGCTCGACCCCGTCCGCGAGGATCCGGGCATGGTCGAAGGCGAGCGGGGCGGCCAGATCGCTGTCCCGTCCGAAGGCCCCATCCTGGTCGAGCAGCGACTCGACCGGCGCCCAGCGCACGCTGTGCGCGTCACCCCCGGCCCGGGGCGCGGGCAGATCGGGCGCCAGCGCGAGATGCGCCACGCTGACCACGCGCATCCGGGGGTCCCGCTTCGGATCGCCGTACGTGGCGAGCTGCTCGAGATGGGCCGCGTTCGGCGGAACCGGAAGCGTGGGGTCTTGCGCGAGCAGCCCGGTCTCCTCAGCCAACTCCCTGGCAGCGGCGGCGGCGAGATCCTCATCGGCCCGCACAAAACCGCCGGGCAGCGCCCACCGCCCCTTGAAGGGCGGCTCCCCGCGGCGAACGGCCAGCGCACACAACGAATGCCGCCGCACGGTGAGCACGACCAGATCAACGGTGACGGCGAACGCCGGGAAGGCCGACGGGTCGTAGGGCATGACGCGATCATAGTCGTCTGCCTGACGATAATCAGGCTCTTGAGCATGATCACCGATGTTCGTGAAATCGCTCTCTCAAGCGCTCGCCTGCACGATTCCCGCACCCCTTTCCGAATCCCCCGAGCCGCCCACGCGGGCGAACCTCGCCACCCCATCCCACCGGCCACCCGAGCCGCCGCGCCTCGGCAAACCTCCCTCGCCATCCACCGCCCGCCCGCGACCGTCACACCTCGGCCGACCTGCCTCGCCGCCCGCTGTTCACCCCCGGCCGTCGGGCCTCGGCCCACCCCGCTGCCGCCCGTCGGCTGCCCCGGGCCCGGGCCGCCCGTCTTAGGCGCGAGCCAGCCGGCGGATCGGGATCCCGAAGGCAGTCCACAGACCGCCCCTGGCCCCCGCCCCAGGGCTCCCGCGGCCCGACCGGGTCAGCGGCGGCTGCGCGTGCCCCGGCCACTGGTCCGGCGTCGGGTGCGCGGCCGCCCTTCCGGGCGGCGCTTGCCACCCGGGGTGCTCGACCCTGCCGAGCCGCTCCTGCCGCCCCGGCCCGCCGCCCCGCTCGGCCGCTCCCGCGCCGACTGCCGCTCCAGAGGGTCCTCCGCTTCCCCCAGCTCCTCCGCTTCCTCCGCTTCCTCCGATTCCTCTGCTCCCTCCAATTCCTCTGCTTCCGCGCGGGCGGCCGACTCGGCGGGCTCGGCCGACTCGACAGGTCCGGCCGTTTCCAAAGCCGTTTCGGCCGGGGCTCCAGCCGCGCCCAGCGGATCGGCGGCGGCCAAGTCGCCGAGCCGCTCCAGTTCCGCGTGCACCGCGGCGTGCACAGCGCGGTCGGCGCGGTCGGCGCGGTCGGCGCGGTCGGCCGGGTCGGAGCGCTCGGAGTCCTCCCGGCGCAGGCATTGACGCAGCAGTTTCGGATGGACCCCCTCATTGCACGCCTGGTGCAACAACCTCGCGAAGAGATAGTCCGGATCGACCCGCAGGGCACGGCCGAGCGCCACCCGTGCCATGAGCTCATCACCCGCCGACCAGGCGACCCACCCCGCCAGGGTGAGCGGTGCCGCCGCATGCTCTCCGTAGGAGCCGACACAGCGACGGGCCAGCGCTCGCCACAGCCGCAGCGCCGCGTCGGCGTCCGCTTCCTCCATCCATCCGGCCACCCGGTCCCGGGTCCGCCGGTCCTGCAGCCCGATGATCATCGCGGCCGCCTCCTGGTCGTCGAGCAGACCGTCGTCGCGGAGGTCGGCCGCGCAGGCCTCGGCGACCGGCGGCGCGGCCTGGAACGTGTCCAGCATCCGGCCCACCAGACCGAGGGTTTGCGCACGCACCGTCGCGGAGCCGGCGCCGTCCAGAATCCTCGGCACGAGATCGGCCCCGGCCGTGTCCAGCGCCCGCTCCTGCCCATCCGCCCGAGGCGCGTCCAGCGGGGCGAGCCTTGCCTCCATCTCGCGCAGCGAGCCGCGCACCTGGACCCCCGCGAAGGTCGCCGCAGCGGCCATGACCGAGGTGCCCGGCAAGGCGAGCGGAACGCCCTCCGGTGGGCAGCAGCGCCGGTCGGGACAGACATACGACCAGAACCGGCCGCCGGAGATGCACAGCGCCTCGAACACCGGCACCTCCAGCCCGCCGCACGCGATGCGCAGCCGCTGGGCGAGGGGCCGCAGCCGCTCCATCGCCTCCTGCGCGGACTCACCCCCGGCCGGCTCCTGGCACAGGAACAGCACGACCCCGTCCGGCCGCACGCCACGCCGCTCGCTGCCGCTGATCAGGCATTCGGCGAGCTGATCGCAGACCTCGGGCCACCCCTCCGGAACCCGGGGAATGCCCAGCCTGAGCCTGCCGCCGAACCGGCCGCGGGCGCCGTGCAGCGCGATCATCACGATGCTGTCGTCCGGCTGAAAGCCCAGGACATAGGGCAGGGCATCGGCGAGCTCGGCCGGGCTGCGGAGGGTGACCTGATCTTCGCCGGGCAGACCGGCCGCTTCGTTGTGTCGAGTCATGGCCCGACGGTCCCTCAGCCCCGCCGACCCCGCCACCCCTGTGGATAACGTTATCCACAGGCTGCCGGGAGCGTTGGCGCGATGTCGGCGGGATCGGGTTGCATGGGGGCATGAGCGACGAAGACCTGCGCCTCTCGGCCGACCGCGTCCTGGCCCGCCTCGTCGGGGACACCACCGGCTCCGCCCGGCTCCGGGAGGATCAATGGCGGGCGATCGAGGCGCTCGTCGCCGAGCGCCGCCGGGCGCTGGTCGTGCAGCGCACCGGCTGGGGCAAGTCGGCGGTGTATTTCGTCGCCACCGCGCTGCTGCGCGAGCGCGGCAGCGGTCCCACCGTGATCGTCTCTCCGCTGCTCGCGCTGATGCGCAACCAGGTCGAGGCCGCCGCACGCGCCGGTATCCAGGCGCGCACGATCAATTCCGCGAACACCGAGGAGTGGGACACCATCCAGGCGGAGGTGGCCGCGGGCGAGGTGGATGTGCTGCTGGTGAGCCCGGAGCGACTCAACAACCCCGACTTCCGCGACCAGGTGCTGCCCCAGCTCGCCGCCGCCACCGGCCTGCTGGTCGTCGACGAGGCACACTGCATCTCCGACTGGGGCCATGACTTCCGGCCCGACTACCGCAGGCTGCGCACCATGCTCGCCGATCTGCCCCAGGGCGTGCCCGTGCTCGCCACCACCGCGACCGCGAACGCGCGGGTCACCGCCGATGTGGCCGAGCAGCTGGGCACGGGCGAAGGAACCGGGCGTGCGCTGGTGCTGCGCGGCCCGCTGGACCGGGAGAGCCTGCGGCTGGGCGTGCTGCCGCTGCCGGACGCCGCGCATCGCCTCGCCTGGCTCGCCGACCACCTCGTCGAGCTGCCGGGCTCCGGGATCATCTACACCCTCACCGTGGCCGCGGCCGAGGAGGTGACCGCGTTCCTGCGGCAGCGCGGCCACACCGTCGCCTCCTACACCGGCAAGACGGAGAACGCGGATCGCCAGCAGGCCGAGGAGGACCTGCTGGCCAACCGGGTCAAGGCGCTGGTCGCCACCTCAGCGCTGGGCATGGGCTTCGACAAGCCGGACCTCGGCTTCGTCGTGCACCTCGGTTCGCCGTCCTCCCCCATCGCCTACTACCAGCAGGTCGGGCGCGCCGGCCGCGGTGTGGAGCACGCCGAGGTGCTGCTCCTGCCCGGCCGCGAGGACGAGGCGATCTGGCGCTATTTCGCCTCGCTGGCCTTCCCGCCCGAGGAGCAGGTGCGCCGGACGCTCGACGTGCTCGCGGCGTCGGATCGGCCGGTATCGCTGCCCGCGCTCGAGCCCCGGGTCGAGCTGCGGCGGTCGCGTCTGGAGATCATGCTCAAGGTGCTCGACGTGGACGGCGCGGTGCGGCGGGTGCGCGGCGGCTGGACCGCCACCGGGCAGCCCTGGGCGTATGACGCGGAGCGGTATGCGTGGGTGGCGCGCCAGCGGGAGACCGAGCAGCAGGCCATGCGGGAGTACGCCACGACGGCCGACTGCCGGATGGAGTTCCTGCGGCGGCAGCTGGACGACGAGAAGGCGGCGCCCTGCGGCCGCTGTGACAACTGTGCGGGGGCGCGGTTCACCACCGAGGTGTCCGCCGCCTCGCTGGACGCGGCCCGCGGTGAGCTGGGCCGGCCCGGTGTCGAGGTGGAGCCGCGCCGTATGTGGCCGACCGGGCTGCCCGCGGTGGGCGTCGACCTCAAGGGCCGCATTCCGGCGGGTGAGCAGGCCGCTCCGGGCCGAGCTCTGGGCCGCCTGTCCGACATCGGCTGGGGAAACCGGCTGCGGCCGCTGCTGGCCCCGCAGAGCCAGGACGGCCCGGTGCCCGACGATGTGGCCGGTGCGGTGGTGACGGTGCTCGCCGACTGGGCCAAGGGCCCCGGCGGCTGGGCCTCGGGCGCACCGGACGCCCCGGACCGCCCGGTGGGCGTGGTCACGATCGCCTCCCGCACCCGCCCGCGGCTGATCCAGTCACTCGGCGAACGGATCGCCACCGTCGGCCGGTTGCCCCTGCTCGGAAGCGTCGCGTACCACGACGGCGAGATCGACACCCGGGTGCCGCGCACCAACAGCGCCCAGCGGCTGCGGGCGCTGCACGGCGCGCTGACCGTGCCGCCGCCGCTGGCGGCGGCCCTTGCCGAAGCGGGTGGACCGGTGCTGCTGGTGGACGACCTGGCGGACACCGGCTGGACCTTGGCCGTCGCCTCCCGGCTGCTCCGCCGGTCCGGGGCGGCGGGAGTGTTTCCGCTGGTCCTGGCCGTGCAGGGGTAGGGAGGGCCGAGGCCGCTGCGGGGCGCGAACCGGCCAGGAATATAGAACGCACATCCAGGTAAAACGGTCAGTGGTGCCGACTGCGCATTGCCGCACGCGGGCGCTACCGCGAGAATTGTCAGCAGCTCCCCCGCCCCCGGTCCGGCCGTGGTACCGACGGGGCTGTGTCGTGGCCCGCGCCCGTGCCCGACCCTTCGCACGGACCGTGGGCGCAGACGAAGGGAGGACCGTGACCTTCGGCTTCGTTCCGCCACCGTCCGCCGATTCCGCTTCCCGAGCCGGCCGGATGCTCCAGCCCGCCGAGTGGGCGGCCGCGGGAATCCCGTTGCTGCGCAATCCGCGCGAGGTGGTCACCGGACTGCACATCCGCCATCTGCCGACGCCCTCGACCGCCGTCGTCGCGGTCCTCGATCCGGAGGAACGCCTCACGGCGAGCGCCTCGTTCGTCCGCCGCGGCACCGCCGCCATAGACGGCTGGGACTTCCGGAACGCGCTGCTGGCGCAGTTGCGCCGGGTGATCCCGCACGATCTGCGGCGCCGCACACCGATCCGCACCGCCGTGCTGCTCTACTGCCGCGAGGGCGAGAGCCGGTGGACGGAGGAGGACGGCGCCTGGATGTGGGGGCTGCGCGACGCCTGCACCCTGCACGGCCTGCGCTGCGGTGCGTACATCACGCTGACCCACGACGGATGGCGGGTCCTCGGCGAGGGGCGGGGCGGCCGTCGGCCGCACTCCGCTTCGCTGCCGACCGAGCTGGGCGTGGCCGTCGAGGGCGACGGCGACGCCACGGCGCTGCCGCGACCCCGCCTCGGAGGGCGGCGCAAGGCGCTGAGCCACTCCGCCGCCGTCTGACCGGTCCCGGGCCGCGCGGCCACCGGCCGTCCGGACGCCGGACAGCTCCGCCACGGGGGACAGAGACTGCCGGACACCGGGCGTTCGGGGACGTGCGGCCTCAGACGCCCGGACCGATGAGGGTGTTGATGCGCTTCGGATCGCCGCAGACGATCAGCAGCGTCCCGGCACGGCCCATCGCCTCGGGCAGCGCGCGGGCCACGGCGTCGTTGGCACCGCCGTTGACGGCGACGACCACGACCGGACGGCCCTTGAGGCGGTCGGCGTCCGCGCCGGCGTAGAAGACATCGTCTCCGGCGTCGTGCTGCGCCCAGTAGGACGCCTCACCGAAGGACAACTCATGTGCCGCCCACGGATGCTGCTCCCCGGTGGTCAGCACCAGGATGTCACCAGGTGCCCGGCCGGAATCCAGCAGCAGGTCGACCGCCTCGTCCGCCGCGTCCAGGGCGCCGTCCACCGTGGCGGGGATCAGCTGGATCTGGGGCGTGGCCTTCGTGGCGGTGGGTGCGGCCTTGGCAGCCGAAGCCGCCGGGGCGGTCGGCACGGGCTTCGTCGCATCGCTCGTGGTGCGCTGCGACTGGGCCGACGAGGTTCCGGCGGAGCCACGGTTGGGACCGGGGCTTCCAGGCCGCCGCGGTGCGGGCCGGGGGCCGGGACCAGGGACAGGACGAGGGGTCGGCGCGGTACGGCCTGCGGCCGGTGTCGCGCGGGGACCCGGGACACTCTCGTGAATCTGAGGCTCCTCGGGGATGAGAGGCATGGGCTGATGTCTATCAAACGTCGGTGCGAGTCGCATCGGCGGGTGGCGGTTTTGACCGCTTGGTCTGATCAGAAGTCGAAACCGAGTTGGCCTTCGTCCTCCAGCCCGACCGGTTCGGATGTGCTGCGGAACCGCTTCAGGTGCCGCCAGCGGGGCAGCCCGTCCATATAGGCCCAGGACAGCCGGTGGTGGGGCGTGGGCCCCAGTTCCCGCAGGGCGGCGCGGTGCGTGGGGGACGGATATCCGGCGTTGTCCCCGAAGCAGAAGTCCGTGTGTTCGGCTCCCAGTTCGGCCATCATCGCATCCCGGCGGACCTTGGCGATCACCGAGGCGGCGGCGACGGACACACAGGACTGATCGCCCTTGATGACCGTACGAACCGTCCAGGGACCGCCGAGGTAGTCGTGCTTCCCGTCCAGGATCACCGCGTCCGGCCGGACCGGCAGCGCTTCCAGCGCACGCGTGGCGGCGAGCCGGAGGGCGGCCGTCATCCCCAGGTTGTCGATCTCCTCGGGAGAGGAGTGACCCAGGGCGTGTGCGGTGACCCACGAGTCCAACTCCTGGGCCAATGCCGTGCGCTTCTTGGGACTCAGCAGCTTGGAGTCGGTGAGCCCGGTCGGCGGACGGCGCAGACCGGTGACCGCCGCGCAGACCGTCACCGGACCGGCCCATGCCCCGCGCCCGACCTCGTCGACACCAACGACGATCTTGGCTCCCGTCGTGGCTCGGAGCGAGCGCTCGACACTGTGGGTGGGCGGTTCATAGGCCATGGCGAGGACAACCTTACGCCGCTCTTACCTGCGTTCGGAACCCGGATCCCCGGCGGTGATCACCGACCGCTCCGGGTGGTTGCCGTCCTCGTGGAGCCGGTGGCCGTTTCCGCTCAACACGACGCGGCGCACGGCGGGTTCGACGGGTGGGGCAAAACGGACGGCGCACCGCATCACGCCCAGGCGAGGGGTCAGTCGGCGCCCGCCGGGACCCACTCCGGCAGCGCCTCGGTGCGGTCCAGCCAGTCGGCGGGCGGCGCACCGGCGGCCTCGGACGCGACCACTCCCCCGACGATGGCGCAGGTGGTGTCCACATCCCCGCCGGCCGAGGCCGTACTCCAGAACGCCTCCTCGAAGGAACCCAGGTGACGGGCGGCCGCCCACAGGGCGAACGGCACGGTGTCATGGGCGCTGGTGCGGCGGCCGCAGCCGAGCACCGCGGCGACGGTCCCGGCGTCCGCGTAGTCGAGCATGTCGCGGGCGCGGCGCAGCCCCGCCTGGACGGCGCTGCGCGGCACCACCTCGACCACCCGGTCCAGCAGCTCCCCGGGCCCGCCGTGGCCCGCCGGATCGGCCACCAGCGCCGCGGCCGCGGCCACCGCCATGGCTCCCGCCACCGCCTCGCGGTGCTGATGCGTGGTGTACGCCGAGATCTCCGCCTGATGCGTGGCCTGCTCCACATCGCCCGCGTACCAGGCGCCCAGGGGGGCGATCCGCATGGCGGCGCCATTGCCCCAGGAGCCCTGCCCCTGGAACAGCCCGGCGGCCAGGTCGCGCCAGTCCCCGCCCTCCCTGACCAGGCGGAGCATCCGGTTCACGGCGGGGCCGTAGCCCCGGTCGAAGTCATGGCGGTCGGCGAAGGAGCGGGCGAGATCGTCCTGGTCGATCCGGCCGTGGGTCACCAGGACGGCCAGGATCGAACAGGCCATCTCGGTGTCGTCGGTCCACTGCCAGGGGGCGGGCGGCAGCTCGCGGCGCTTGAGGTAGGGATAGTTGGCGGGGACGAAGAACTGGGAGCCGAGGGCGTCGCCCACGGCCAGCCCGCGCAGGCTCCGCAGAGCCCGGTGGAAACGGTCAGCGGTCATCGCTGCGCACTCTAACCGGTGTGGCCGTAGGGCTTGGGGGTGCACCAGCGTTCAAAGGGCCGGTCGAGGTGGTAGCGCCCGTCGGAGCCGAGCAGCAGGCTCCGCATCTCGCCATTGCCGGGGTTCGACAACGACTCGAATTCGGCGACGTTCCAGTGCAGCCACCGCATGCAGAACAGCCGCATGGTCAGCCCATGGGTCACCAGCAGGACGTTCGGCGGATGGGCCGGGTCCTCGAAGCTGCGCCACAGGCTCTCCAGGAAGGCGTCCACCCGGTCATAGACATCGGCGCCCGACTCACCCTGTGCGAACCGGTAGAAGAAGTGCCCGTATGCGTCGCGGTACGCCATCTGTTTCCGCACGTCCTCGCGGTCCTGCCAGTTCCCCCAGTCCTGCTCCCGCAGCCGGGGCTCTTCCCTGACCCGGGTACGGGAGGGGTCGAGATCGAGCAGCTTCAGGGTCTGGTGGGTGCGGCGGTACGGCGACACATAGATCGACACGCGCTCCTCGCCGAAGGTGGCGCGCAGCCGCTCGCCCGCCTCCTCCGCCTGCCGTCGCCCGGTCTCGGTCAGCCTCAAAGCATGGTCGGGCACCCTTTCGTACACCGAGTCATCGACATTCCCCTCCGATTCTCCGTGCCGTAGGAGGACGATGCGCCGGGGTCGTGCCATGGCGCCACCCTAGATCGAGGCCGTGGCCAGTGCCTCACCCCCCTCCTCGGCCAGGGGCCTGCCTCCTCGTATCTCGCGGCGCCGCCCGGTGAAGCGGCTGCGCAGCAGCCGGTCGTGCGAGACCACCACCAGCGCCCCGGTCCACTGGGCCAGCGCCTCCTCCAGCTCCTCCACCAGGCCGAGGGCGAGATGGTTGGTCGGCTCGTCGAGCAGCAGCAGATCGGCGGGGCGGGCCAGCAGCCGGGCGAGCGCCAGCCGGCGGCGCTGGCCCGCGGAGAGCGACCCCACCGGGACGTGGAGGGCATCCGGGCGGAACAGCCCGTACGACAGCAGCAGGTCGGCCTGCTCCTCCGGTGTCCCCGGCAGCCCCCGGCCGAAGGCCGACAGCAGCCGCTCCCGGGGCCGGACTACCGGTATCTCCTGGGCGAGGTAGCCGATCCTGCCCCGGCGGACCACCCGGCCCGCCTCCGGTTTCTCCACCCCGGCCATGACCCGCAGCAGCGTGGACTTGCCCGCGCCGTTGGCACCGTGGACGAGCAGTCTCTCTCCGGCCGCCACCGTGAGCCGGTCGACCGCCAGCCGGGCCCCCACGCGGACCTCCTGAAGGTCGATGAGCAGACCGTCCGCCGTGCCCGCGGCGGGGAGCGCCGAGAACCGCAGCGGCTCCGGTGGGCGTGGCACCGGGTCCTCCTGGAGTCTGCGCAGCCTCTCCCGCGCGTTCCGCACCCTGCTGGACACCGAGGACTGCACACGTCCCCGGTCCCGGTCGTAGGCCATCTTGTTGCCGTCCTTCATACCGCGGCCCGGAGCGACCCGCCGGGCGACGGTGGTGGCGGCCTCCGCGAGCGCGGCCGTCTCCGCGCACCACTCCTCGTACGCCTGCTCCCAGCGACGGCGCGCGGCGGTCTGCTCGGCGACGAATCCGCCGTACCCCCCGCCGTACCGCACCAGGGTGCGCCGGTCGGCGTCCACCTCGACGATCGCGGTGGCCACCCGCTCCAGGAAGACCCGGTCGTGGGAGACCGCGAGGACGGTGCCCGGATGCGCCCGGAGCGCCTCCTCCAGCCAGCCGAGCGCCGCGCCGTCGAGGTGGTTCGTCGGCTCGTCCAGCAGCATCACCTCGGGGGCGGCCGCGATCAGGCAGGCGAGCCCGAGCCGGGCCTGCTCACCGCCCGACAGACTGCCGAGCCGCCGCTCGTACCCGATGCCGCCGAGCCCCAGGCCGTGCAGGGCCTTCTCCACCCGGGCATCCGCCTCATAGCCGCCGCGGGCCTCGAACGCGGTGAGCAGGTCGCCGTACGCGGCGAGCACATCGGGGGCGCCACCGCCGAGATCCGCCTCCAGCTCGCGCAGCCCGCGCTCCATGGCGCGCACCTCGGCGAGGGCGGCGTCCACCGCGTCGCGCACGGTGTGGTCCGGCGGCAGCTCGGGCGTCTGGCCGAGGTGGCCGACGCCACCGTCGGCCACCGTCACCACGGCACCGTCGTCCGGTGACTCGCGCCCGGCCAGCAGCCGCAGCAGGGTGGACTTACCGGCCCCGTTCTCCCCCACGACGCCGATCCGCTCCCCGGGCCGCACCGCGAAGGACACGTCGTCGAGCAGCAGCCGGTCGCCCCGGGACAGCGTGACGCCTCGCAGCGAGATCTGAGTGGGCAAGGGCGCACCTCCGAGCACGTGAGCGGCCATCCGGACCGCACATTCCAAACACAACTGAAGTTGCGTTACCCTCAGCATGACACAGCGAACCCGCTAACACAACTGGAGTTGCACTTGTCCACAGAGAGCGCCGCCCCGACCCCGGGCACCGTCCGCCCCGGCGGGCGCACCGCGCGCACCCGCTCGGCGGTGCGCGACGCCGTGCTCACCGGCCTCGCCGAGCACGGCTATCCCGGTCTGACCGTGGAGTACGTCGCCGAGCGCTCCGGCATCCACAAGACGACCGTCTACCGGCGCTGGGGCAGCGTCGAGGGGCTCGTGGCGGACGCGCTGGACCTGGCGGGAGAGGACGCCTGGACGCCGCCTGACACCGGAACCCTGGAGAGTGATCTGCGCGCCCTCGCCCGCGAGGTGACCGAGACCTTCGGCAGCGCGTCGGCCGCCGCCGCGCCGACCGCCTTCATCGCGGCCGCGTTCCAGTCCGAGCGCGCGGCGCAGGCCCTGCGCGACTTCTACACCGAGCGCTTCGCGCGCTGCGAATCCGTGGTGCGGCGGGCCGTCGACCGAGGTGAGGCCCCCTCCGGCACCGACGCCGCGGCGGTCGTACGCGCCGTCTCCGCGCCCTTGTTCTTCCGGGCGCTCATCACCCGCGAGCCCATCGACACCCCGCTCGCCGACCAGACGGCGGCCGCCGTCGCCGCCGCGGTCCGGGCCGGAGCGTATCTCCCCACCCGCCGCTGATCAGGGCCACCGTTTGCCCCGCAGAAGCCTCCGCCTCACACCGTCCAGGCGGACTCGACCCGTACGACATCGCCGGCGATCGCGGCCACATCCGCCTCCGTCTGCGCTCGCAGGCCGAGCCGCTCGACCCGCTCCACGCGGTACTTCCCGTGCTCGGCCGCCGAGTCCCACATCGACAACACCAGGAACTCGTTCCCCGGCGCCTCCCCGAACACCCCGCGCAGCATCCCGGGCGACCCGGCCATGGCCGGATTCCACACCTTCTCCTGCACCAGCGTGAAGTGATCCACCCGGTCGGGACGCACCCGGCAGTGCGCGACACGCACCACGTCCGCGTCGGAGAACCGTGGCTCGAAGCCGACCTTCACATCGAATCGGTGCTCGAACAGCCGGACTTGCATATCCCGGTACGTGCCCGACTGCGAGGCCGCCAGCCGATCGTGCGAGCGCGCCATGAAGGAGTCGTAGAACGCCCGGCTCTCCCAGAACGAGAAGACGTGCGCCACATTCGGCCGCCCCCGGCTCCAGCCACCGCCCTGCCCCCGGAATCCCGGTTCGCCGGGCAACCCCGCCCACTTCCGCTGCCCCCGCTCGAAACCCGGGCGGTCCACCACGGTGCAGCGAATCCACTTGACCAGCACCGCGCCATCCTACGGCCGTACGGTGGCCCCCATCACATACCGGAGAGTCCGCCCCCGGTTCGCCATCGCGCCGTACGCCGCCGGGGGAACAACGACGGCGGGGCGCGGACCCGAAGGCCCGCGCCCCGCCTGGGATGTCATCCCCCCGGATGCCATCCGTAAGGGCTCACGATCAGCTGCAGCCGCTCGTCGAACCGCAGCCCTCGCACAGGTAGCAGCTGCCCGCACGGCGCATCTTGGTGCCGCAGGAGAAGCAGAGCGGCGCGTCCGCGTTCAACCCCAGCTGGATCTCGACCAGTTCGGTGGAGTTGTGGGCCTCCTTCGCCGACTCGGACCTGTTCCGCGACTGCGACGACGACCCGTCGCTCTTCGGGGCAGCCACATGGCGCGGGGCCGACTGGGCCAAGGCCTCGACGTCCACCTCGTCGTCGGCGGCCTCGTAGGACCCGGTCTCCAGGTGGCGCTGGCGCTCCTCGGCGGAGTGGATGCCGAGCGCCGATCGGGTCTCGAAGGGCAGGAAATCCAGCGCCAGCCTGCGGAAGATGTAGTCGACGATCGACTGCGCCATCCGCACGTCCGGGTCGTCCGTCATACCGGCCGGCTCGAAGCGCATGTTGGTGAACTTCGAGACGTAGGTCTCCAGCGGCACGCCGTACTGCAGACCGACCGACACGGCGATCGAGAAGGCGTCCATCATGCCCGCCAGGGTCGAACCCTGCTTGGACATCTTCAGGAAGACCTCACCGAGACCGTCGTCCGGGTAGGAGTTGGCGGTCATGTAGCCCTCGGCGCCGCCCACCGTGAAGGAGGTGGTGATGCCGGGACGGCCCTTGGGGAGGCGCCTGCGGACCGGGCGGTACTCGACGACCTTCTCGACCTCGGGCTCGGCCTGCTCCTTCTCCTCCTTCTTCTTGGCGGAGAGCGGCTGGCCGACCTTGCAGTTGTCGCGGTAGATCGCGAGCGCCTTGATGCCGAGCTTCCAGCCCTCGAAGTAGATCTCCTCGATCTCCTCGACGGTGGCCGACTCCGGCATGTTGACCGTCTTGGAGATCGCGCCGGACAGGAACGGCTGGGCGGCCGCCATCATCCGCACATGACCCATCGGCGAGATGGAGCGCTCGCCCATCGCGCAGTCGAAGACCTCATAGTGCTCGGGCTTCAGCCCCGGCGCGTCGATCACATTGCCGTGCTCGGCGATGTGGGCGACGATCGCCTCGACCTGCTCCTCCTGGTAGCCGAGCCGCTTGAGCGCCTTGGGGACCGTGTTGTTCACGATCTGCATGGAGCCGCCGCCGACCAGCTTCTTGAACTTGACCAGGGCCAGGTCCGGCTCGACGCCCGTGGTGTCGCAGTCCATCATCAGGCCGATGGTGCCGGTCGGCGCGAGCACCGACGCCTGGGCATTGCGGAAGCCGCTCTTCTCGCCGAGGCGCAGCACGTCCTGCCAGGCCTCGGTGGCCGCGGCCCAGACCGGGGTGTCCAGGTCGTCCATGCGCTTGGCGACGGCGTTGGCGTCCGAGTGCTGCTTCATGACGCGCTTGTGGGCGTCCGCGTTCCGGGCGTAGCCGTCGTACGGGCCGACCACGGCGGCGATCTCCGCGGAGCGCTTGTACGAGGTGCCGGTCATCAGGGAGGTGATGGCCCCGGCCAGGGCCCGGCCGCCGTCGCTGTCGTAGGCGTGGCCGGTGGCCATCAGCAGCGCGCCCAGGTTGGCGTAGCCGATGCCCAGCTGGCGGAAGGCGCGGGTGGTCTCGCCGATCTTCTCGGTCGGGAAGTCCGCGAAGCAGATGGAGATGTCCATCGCGGTGATGACCAGCTCGACGACCTTGGCGAAGCGCTCGGCGTCGAAGCGCTGGTTGCCCGCGTCGTCGTCCTGGAGGAACTTCATCAGGTTGAGCGAGGCGAGGTTGCACGAGGAGTTGTCCAGGTGCATGTACTCGCTGCACGGGTTGGAGGCGGTGATCCGGCCCGACTCCGGCGAGGTGTGCCAGTGGTTGATCGTGTCGTCGTACTGGATGCCCGGGTCGGCGCAGGCCCAGGCGGCCTCGGCCATCTTACGGAAGAGGGACTTGGCGTCGACCTCCTCGATGGGCTCACCGGTCAGCCGGCTGCGCAGCCCGAACGAGGAGCCGGACTCCACCGCCTTCATGAACGTGTCGTTCACACGGACGGAGTTGTTGGCGTTCTGGTACTGGACGGACGTGATGTCGTCGCCGCCCAGGTCCATGTCGAAGCCCGCGTCGCGCAGGGCGCGGATCTTCTCCTCCTCCTTGACCTTGGTCTCGATGAACGCCTCGACGTCCGGGTGATCGACGTCGAGCACGACCATCTTGGCGGCCCGGCGGGTGGCGCCGCCCGACTTGATCGTTCCGGCGGAGGCGTCGGCACCACGCATGAAGGAGACGGGGCCGGAGGCGTTGCCGCCCGAGGAGAGGAGCTCCTTGGAGGAACGGATGCGGGAGAGGTTCAGACCGGCGCCGGAGCCGCCCTTGAAGATCATCCCCTCTTCCTTGTACCAGTCCAGGATCGACTCCATGGAGTCGTCCACGGAGAGGATGAAGCAGGCGCTGACCTGCTGCGGCTGCTTGGTGCCGACGTTGAACCAGACAGGCGAGTTGAAGCTGAACACCTGGTGGAGCAGCGCGTAGGTGAGCTCGTGGTCGAAGATCTCGGCGTCCGCGGGCGAGGCGAAGTAGCCATTGTCCTCACCGGCCTTGCGGTAGGTGCGCACCACGCGGTCGATGAGCTGCTTCAGGCTCGCCTCGCGGTCCGGGGAGCCCACCGCGCCACGGAAGTACTTGCTTGTGACGATGTTGACCGCGTTCACCGACCAGGAATCGGGGAACTCCACGCCGCGCTGCTCGAAATTGACCGAACCGTCGCGCCAGTTGGTCATGACGACGTCACGGCGCTCCCAGACCACCTCGTCGTACGGATGCACGCCAGGGGTGGTGTGAATGCGCTCGATACGCAGACCCTTGTTCGCCTTGCTGCCCTTGGAGCGGGAGCCTCGTGCCGGGCCGCTCGTCGTCTCTGTCATTCCGCCTCCCTGTACGGGCGAAAACGCCCTGATGTGCCCATTTCTTCCCCGGGCACGGTGTGTCTGTTCTTTCACCCGGACGCGGCGAGCGCCCCGGGTGGGTATGTGGGCCGCCGGTCAGTCGGCGGCGATGGCCGGCGCGGGGGCCTCCGCGGCCCCTTCGGCGCCGGGCCCGCGGTCGTGCGCGGGAGGCCGTTGCTGGTCACGCAGCTCCGCCACGGCGGCCTCGAAGTCCTCGAGGGAGTCGAAGGCGCGGTAGACGGAGGCGAAACGGAGGTAGGCGACGAGGTCGAGCTTCTGCAGCGGGCCGAGTATGGCGAGCCCCACGTCGTGGGTGGACAGCTCGGCGCTGCCGGTGGCCCGGACCGCCTCCTCCACCTGCTGACCGAGCTTGGCGAGGGCGTCCTCGGTGACCGGACGGCCCTGGCATGCCTTGCGAACCCCCGAGATGACCTTGTCGCGACTGAAGGGCTCGGTGACCCCGCTCCGCTTGATCACCATGAGTGACGCGGTCTCCACGGTCGTGAAGCGACGCGAGCAGTCGGGGCACTGGCGGCGCCTGCGGATCGAGCAGCCGTCATCCGTGGTACGGCTGTCGACGACGCGGCTGTCGGGGTGCCTGCAGAAGGGGCAGTGCATGACTCCGATCCCTCCCTCACCCTCAAAAACGGCGCATGACTGAACATGCCTGAACATGCCTGATGAGCCCCGTCCGGGGCCGTAAGACCCTCCGGGGCGGCCACAAGCATAGGCCAAAACTCTGTCGGCGGATCCACCAGGGACCACAACCTGTGGGTGGCTTGCATCCATCAAACCACTAGATCTGGTGTCCGGCACTCAACCGAGCCGGATGGCGTGTCACGGGCCGGGAGCAGGCACGAGACTACGCGAACCCCGTGCGTCCCGGATTCACAGGGGTCGGGATGCAAGACTGGGGCCGCCCCACGGCGACCGGACCAAACGGCCCATACACCCAACCCTGTGATCACGTCAGTCCATCTGCGAAATTTCACTCGAACGTGTGTTTGGCGCAACCTTTCGAAAGCAACTACCGTTGTCCAACTAGGGAGAACATCTCGAGAGGGGCCGTCGTGACCACCACCGCAGAGAGCGCAACCGTTACCGCCCAGGAGCGCTCCCAGAGCCGACTCGAACAGACACACGCGATGAACCAGACCCACCCGATGAACGATGACGCCACGACCCCGGAGGGGCAGAAGCCCGCGCGCTCGCTACCAGGGCGACCTCCAGGCATCCGGGCGGACAGCTCAGGGCTGACCGACCGGCAGCGGCGCGTCATCGAGGTCATTCGCGACTCTGTGCAGCGACGCGGCTACCCGCCGTCCATGCGGGAGATCGGTCAGGCGGTGGGCCTCTCCAGCACCTCGTCCGTCGCCCATCAGCTGATGGCTCTGGAGCGGAAGGGCTTTCTGCGGCGCGACCCCCATCGGCCCCGGGCCTACGAGGTCCGCGGCTCCGACCAGTCCAGCACTCAGCCCCCGGACACCACCGGCAAGCCCGCCGCCTCCTATGTGCCGCTGGTCGGCCGGATCGCGGCCGGTGGCCCCATCCTCGCCGAGGAATCGGTCGAGGATGTCTTCCCGCTCCCCCGGCAGCTGGTCGGCGACGGTGAGCTCTTCGTGCTGAAGGTGGTCGGCGACTCCATGATCGAGGCCGCCATCTGCGACGGCGACTGGGTGACGGTGCGCCGCCAGCCCGTCGCGGAGAACGGCGACATTGTCGCCGCCATGCTCGACGGTGAGGCCACGGTGAAGCGTTTCAAGCGTGAGGACGGCCATGTGTGGCTGCTCCCGCACAACGCCGCCTACCAGCCGATCCCCGGTGACGAGGCCACCATTCTGGGCAAGGTGGTCGCGGTGCTGCGGCGCGTCTGAGCGCGCCGGATCGAGGTGCGCCCTTAGCGTGCCCTACGACCGGGCCCCGGGACCACTGCGCCGGTTCCGGGGCCCTGCTGTGTCTGGCCGACCGTCGAGGCCCTGTCCTATGAGACGACCGCGCCCCCGCTAGCCCTCCTGCGCCTTGGCCGCCGCGTCGATGGCGGCCAGCGAGCGGCGCACCTGGTTGCGGTCGGTGGTGTACCAGAATTCCGGCATGGACTTGCGGAGGAACGAGCCATAGCGGGCCCGCTCGACCCGCGGATCCAGGACGGCGACGATGCCCCGGTCACCCGAAGCCCGCACCAGCCGGCCCGCGCCCTGCGCCATCAGCAGCGCGGCATGTGTCGCGGCGACGGCCATGAAGCCATTGCCACCGGCCTCCTCCACCGCCTTCTGGCGGGCACTCATCAGAGGGTCGTCCGGACGAGGGAAAGGCACCCGGTCCATCACCACCAACTGACAACTGGGACCCGGCACATCGACGCCCTGCCAGAGGGACAGCGTGCCGAACAGGCAGGTACTGGCGTCGGCGGAGAAGGAGCGGATCAGCTCGCCCAGCGTCTCCTCGCCCTGAAGGAGGATGGGCATGTCCAGACGCCCGCGCAGGTCCTCCGCGGCCGCCTGGGCGGCGCGCATGGACGAGAACAGCCCGAGCGTGCGCCCACCCGCGGCCTCGATCAGCTCGGCGAGCTCATCGAGCATATCGGCGCGGCTGCCCTCGCGGCCGGGCTGTGCGAGATGCTTGGCGACGTAGAGGATCCCCTGCTTGGAGTAGTCGAAGGGCGAGCCGACGTCGAGGCCCTGCCAGCGCGGCGCGGCCTCCTCGCCGTCCTCCGGGTCCTGCGGGCTCTCGGGGGCGAGACCGAGTGAGGCCGCCACCCCGTTGAAGTCCCCGCCCAGCTTGAGCGTGGCGGAGGTGAGGACGACGGAACGGTCCTCGAACAGCTTCTCGCGCAGCAGCCCCGACACCGAGAGCGGGGCGACCCGCAGCGAGGCGCCGAAGCGGTCGTGCCGCTCGTACCAGACCACGTCGTACTCGGAGGCTTCGACGATCCGCTCGGCCACCTGGTGGATGTTCTCCACGGCGCCCAGCGCCTGCTTGCGGACCGCGTCCTCGTCCTTGACCGAGGCGTCCCGTGTGGCGCCGAGCGCCGAGATCACCGTGCGGGCCGCGTCGCGGAGCGCCATCAGCACATACCCGAGGTCCTCGGGGATCTTCTCGAGGCGGCCGGGCAGGGCGAGCTCCATCAGCCGCTCGAAGCCCTCGGACGCGGTCTGGAGAGCGTCCGCCGCCTGTTCGTTGACCAGCTTCGCGGCACGCCGCACGGCGCGGTTGACCTGGCCCGGGGTGAGCTCGCCGCTGGCGACGCCGGTGACCCGGGAGACCAGCTCATGGGCCTCGTCGACGATCAGCACCTCATGGCTGGGCAACACGGGGGCGCCCTCGATCGCGTCGATGGCGAGCAGCGCGTGATTGGTGACGACGACATCGGCGAGCTTGGCCCGCTCACGGGCGGCCTCCGCGAAGCACTCCGCACCATAGGCGCATTTGGACGCGCCGAGGCACTCCCGGGAGGTGACCGACACCTGGGACCAGGCGCGGTCCGAGACACCGGGGGTCAGATCGTCCCGGTCGCCCGTCTCGGTGTCGTCCGACCAGTCGCGCAACCGCAGCAGGTCCTTGCCGAGCTTGCTGGTGGGCGTGGCGGCCTCGAACGGGTCGAAGAGCCCGGCCTCGTCCGCGTCCTCCTGCGGAACGCCCTCGTGGAGCCGGTGCAGGCACAGATAGTTGGAGCGGCCCTTGAGCATGGCGAACTCGGGACGGCGGCGCAGCAGCGGGTGCAGCGCCTCCACGGTGCGGGGAAGGTCGCGCTCGACGAGCTGCCGCTGCAGGGCGAGGGTCGCCGTGGCGACGACGACGCGCTCGCCGTGGGCGAGGGCGGGCACCAGATAGCCCAGGGACTTTCCGGTGCCGGTGCCGGCCTGGACCAGCAGGTGGGAGCTGTCGTCGATCGCCTCCGCCACCGCTTGGGCCATGGCTGTCTGGCCAGGGCGCTCGGTGCCGCCGACGGCGGTTACGGCGGCGTGCAGCAGATCTTCGAGTGGAGGCGAGGACGATTCAGTCATAGGGCTGCCAGCCTAAGGGGCGGCACCGACATCACTCCTGTCGGTGTGGTCGGTGACGGACGGTTTCGGCCGGGACGGGGTCCGGGCGGATCTTCGCTTCGTGGCACGGGCGGATCCGCGCCGGGCGGGACCGGCACGGACGGATCCGCGCCGGGCGGGAACCGGGACCGGGCGAGCGGTGTATCAACAGTGGAATCTCGCATCGAGGCAGCTGGATCACCGGGGGTACGGATGGTTGCGGAGGCTCACAGGACGTGTCGCAGGGCACGGTCGCGCAGCATCAGCGCGGCGCGTTTGCCGGGAAGTTCGACTTCCGCGGAGAAGCGGAAGCCGGCGCCGAGGAAGGCGGCCACGGAGGGGGTGTTGCGGAGATCCGGTTCGGCCACGACCCGGGTGCAGGACGGACGGTGCTCGAGGACGAGATCGGCGGCCGCGCGGAGCAGGGTCGTCCCCAGGCCACGGCCGCGATCGCTGACCCGGCCGATGAGCAGGTGGATACCCGTGTCGTGCGGCCGGGCCGGGTAGTACCGGGCGAGCGGGTCCAGATCGGTGCGGTACACCTCCCAATAGCTCATCGGGACGCCGTCCAGGACGCCCAGACAGGGCACACTGCGCCCATCGCCGTCGAGCTGGTCCCCGAGGTGGCTCGCGGTGGCCTCCTCCGGGCCGTCGAGCTCCCAGAAGGCGGCCACGGACGGGTCGTTCATCCATTGGGCGATGAGCCGCAGATCGCGCCCGATGCGGACGGGGACGAGCTGGAAGGTGCCCAACGGGGTGTCGGTGGGCCCCCAATCGACGATGTGGTCGAGCAGATCCGGCCGGTCGTCGACTGCCGGTCCGGTGGAGTCCAGGTTGATGCATCGTGCGATGTCCTCTTCCTGGCGCAGCCGCATGTCGATGGTGTCGTCGGTGCTGGAGCTCGTACTGGAGTCGGTGTGCGGCACGGCGACGCTCTCCTCTCAGGGGTCTGGGCACGTCGGGAGGGACGTGAGGGGTGAGGGGCGTGATCGCGGGTCGCGGGGTCAAGCCATGGGAGTGACAGCGGTGGAGCCGGAAGGCGAGACAGACCTGGAAAGGGGGTTGGGGATGGTCACATAGACGGACTGGGTGTCCACCGGTCCCATGAGCTCGTCCAGGCCGCGGAGCCGTGTGAGCAGATTGGCCTTGCAGCGCAGGGTGGGTGTCTCCAGGAGCCGGGCGGGAAGCGGTGAGCCGGTTCTGCCGGGGCCGGACGCGGCCTCGGCGAGGAAGCGGCGGAACGCGGCCAGCAGGACACGCTCGTCGACGAGTCGCTGGGATCCGAAGGCGCCGATCAGTCCGAGGACGTTGTTGACACCCAGGTAGTAGGCGAACCGCTCGTCGGTGACCTCGTCGGAGACGAAGGTGTCACTGCGGCCGCCGATACCGGGCAGCCGACGCTGGAGTTCGGCGTGCCGGGACGCGCGGAAGTAGTAGCCCTGGTTGTCCCGGTAACGGCCGCCGACCGGCCAGCCGTCGGGGTCCAGCAGCACCAGGGTGTTCTGCTGGTGCGCCTCGAGCGCGATGCCGGCCTCTCCGTCCAGCCACAGCAGGGGGCGTACGACCGTGTGGAGATAGCGCAGGAACCACTCCGTGCCGACGGCCGCGTTGGAACGGCCGGTTCGAGCGGCGAGCCGGGCGACGAGGTGGGCGAGCCGGGAGCGCATCACCGGCTGTCCGGGCCAGGGGCGCGGCGCGAGGAGCCCGGCGACGCAGACGGCGTCGTCGCCGGGGCCGAACGGGTTGTGCCGGATGACGACGTCGAGGCCGATCAGGGGCTCGCCATCCGGTCCGTCGACGGCGAGCCAGGCCGGGTCCCGGACGATGTCGAAGCCCGGGAATCCGGGGAAGGCCGCCCGCCACTGCTCGGCCAGTCCGCTGCGGAGCAGCCGGTGCACCTCGACACCGCGGCGGAGTTCCTTACGGAGGTTTTCACGACGGGAGTTGGTGATCCGCAGACCGAGGGAGAGTTTCAGCATGGCCGGAGCGCCGGGCCGGTAGACGGTGCGGACCGAGGAGGTGGGGTGCCAGGACCCACCGGACGGCCCGAGATCGTGCAGCAGACCGGCGTCGAAGAGCGCGGCGACCTCCGGACGGTGCCGGATCTCACGAGCCTGCCAGGGATGCAGGGGCAAGGGCACGGTACCGGTGGGCAGTTGGAGGCCACTGCCCGCCAGAGAGAGGGCGAGCCGCTCGGCGGGCACGGTCCGGCCGCGCTCCGTCCAAGCCGACTCGCAGGCCAGTGCGGACCGGCCGACCGCGATCCAGTGAAGGGGGAAGGAGCCACGCGCTTCCGGTGAGCAGAGGATGGATTCGGAGTCGGAGAGGCCCTCACGGCTCTTCGGCGTGGGATGCAGGGGGTGACCGAAGAGAAGGGACTGCTCGGCGCTGAGGAAGGGGGTGCTCGTACTCGGATCGGCGGGTGTGGCCCGGCGGAGGGTGAGAAAGAGGGCGGTGCGGCGTACGGAGTCCGCGACACGGCCGACGAGTTCGGTGGCGTCCGCGTCGGGATCGTCCCCCCGCACGCTGTACGTCGCCTCGCGGGTGAGCAGGGCCGCGAGGGTGACGGCGCCGACAGCGGGCGCGTCATGGGGGCCGTGCTCCAGCAGCGGCGGACCGAAGCGGTGCCAGCCGGTGGGCGACCAATAGCGCACCGGGACGAGGAGGACGGTTCCGCTGGCGGCGAGGGGGATGCGCAGGGTGTCCCCGTCGGGGCGCACGAGGCCGCTCTCGCGCACCCAGCAGCGCAACAGGTTCTCGACGGCAGCGGCGTCGGCCGCGATCTGCGGGTCGGGGTCGTCGAGCGGATCCGCGCAGACCTCGCGGGCGCCGGCCTCGCGGGCGCCGGCCTCCCGGGCGCCGGCCTCGCGGGCGCCCACCTCGCGGGGGCGGTTGTCCGGCGATGCTTCATGGCAGTCGCGGTACTGCCGGGGCACGGCCGTCGTGGCGAGGGGTGGCTCCTGGGCGGGCGGTTGCGGCGCGGGCGGCTCGTCCGCCGAGGGCTCTGGGGCCGGTGGCGGCTCCGGAGCAGGTGGCTGGGGTACTCCCATCCCCGCTCCCGCCGCACTGATGAGCGGCGCCGTGGCGGGTGGCGCCGTGGCGGGCCATGCCGCCGGGGGCAGTGGCATCGGTGCCGGGGACGGTTTCGCCGCTGTTGGGGGCGAGGGCGGTGCTGGGGGCGCCGTCGGGTCGTCGGCGGCCGTCGTGGGGGTGGACGGTGATCCGACCGTCGAGACCGCCGTGGGTGGGGCGGGCGGTCTTGTTGCCTCGGCCGGGGGAGGCGCGGTGTGGGGCGGGTGTGGGA
>NZ_JANIAA010000038.1 GCF_024505145.1 Streptomyces rugosispiralis
CGCGTACCGGCCGATCAGCGGCGACCAGGGTTTCACCCCGGCCGCCAAGCTGGACACGGCCACTCTGGAGGGCCTGACCCCGCTGCCGCTGTTCACACCACTCGAGGTAGTCCAAGCTGTGCTGCCGGAGTGGAGCAAGCACGGCGAAGGCACCTTCCCGCCGGCTCAGGGCTACTCAGCGGCGCAGCCGATGCCCCACCTCAGCCGCCCGGGCCCAGTGATGTCCGCCACCCGTAACTACCTGTACTCCCCCAACGCCGAACTGGCTCACACGGGTACCTACATCGGCGCCCCGACCATCACGTCCCTGATCGCCCGCAGCAAGGTGTCCGCCGCGGCCCAGGCCGCCTTCGAGCCGGCCGACGGTCCGCAGCTCCCGGCCGTCGACCCCGACGACCTCGCAGAGCACTACTGGAACATGCACACCAAGCGCGACCACGTCAAGCAGTTCCACCCCGAGCCGCTGGCTCCACAGGCCACGGCGTAGCACCTGCGAGACTGAGCAGGACGCCCAGGGCCAGGTACCCGCCCCGGGCGATAACGAAAGCCTCACACGGGGACCGGGAACCGATACCCCGGTCACGCCGCGTCGTCCGGCCATAACGCCGACAAGGCCCTGGAACGAGCAGCCATAACAGTCCGACGAGAGGCCATCCGGGAACACCCCAGCTACTTTACAGAAGGTCAGACAGGAGACCGAGCCAGTCAGCCCGCCGCTGCCGCTCACCCACGTTGCCCGGGGCGCCTTCAGCGCCCCGGGCAACATCGCCTTCACCCGGGCTCCGGGCCTGGCCCGGAGCCCGGGTATCACGCCGGGGCTGCGGCTGCCTCCTCCTGCGGGGTGCGCGGGCCGGGCACCGGCCACCAGGCTCTCGGGCTCCTCCTGCTTCGCCCGCCCGCGAGGAGACCCTGATCCACGGCTCGCCGTGCTTCTTGACGATCGCCACCCCGCCCGTCGTACCCGCCGCCGACACCTGCTCGAAGCGGTCCAGCGAGGTGCGGAGCTTGCCTTGCAGGGCGGCGATGAACTCCCCGGCGTCCTGCGGCTGACAGATCGCGGCATAGTGCACGTCCCGCTTGTCCTCGAAGTCCGCCGGGACGCAACACGCGCCGGAGGTGGCCGAAGACCGTGGGCACTGCTTCGTCGGGGACGTGAATCAACGACCAAAATGCGAGCAGGCCGACGACTGAAGCATCGGCGAGGTCGAGGTCGGTCATCGAGCCCACCTCGAACCGCAGGCGGGGGTGGTCACGCCGAGCCACGTCGATCATCACGGATGAAAGGTCGATGCCGAAAGCGTCCACACCCAGCTCGTTCAGGTGAGCGGTGACGTGTCCAGGTCCGCAGCCCACGTCCGCCACCGGCCCACCGCCAGCGGCCCACCGCCAGCGGCGTGCACCAAGTCGGCGAACAGCGCCAGAGCCGCCCGAAGATACCGCGCCCCGGCCAGAGCCTCGCGTAGTTGGTCGGCACAGCTGACCGCGACCGTGTCGTAGGAGGTCCGGGTGTCTGCCAACCAGCGGTCCGCGTTCATGGCTCGACAGAGTAGTGCAGCGATCAGGATGACGAACCAGATCAACTGAGATCAACGACGAATCAGACCAGGCCACTTGAGACGGAGACCGGATCCTTCGAGACGAGACACCCGCCGGGCCGCCCGCACACGCATCGCCTCTGGTGTCCTGTGCCATCGAAGTTTGATATTTGCCACCAAGTTTGACCGGCACGGGGTGCTGATGGTCGGGGGTGACAGTGGGGGCGGTGGTTTCAGACGACATAGCCCTTTTTTTCGGACGTCTGCGGTGAAGTCGCTAAATCCCTACTGGTGCACAGCCCACGCTGGGAGGGCAATGAGCATCTGAGCCCGGGAGAAAGGACCGCACGTGAAAGCATGCACGCTGCTTGCTTTCGGGGCCGCCACAACTGGCCTCGCCACCAGTCTCTTCGTTGCCGCGCCATCCGCGACCGCCACCCCCGCCTCCGGAACCGGAACTGCTGCCGTTTTCGTGTCCCCCACGGCGGCCGCCGCCAACTGCAGCACGTGGTTCGACAGGGCCGGGCCCGGCGGCGCTGGCCGAGCCCACGCGAAATGTCCTGGTTTCTACGTGCGAATGACGATCACCTGCGTAGACGGACAGCGGAACACCAGCGCCTGGCGCTATGGGTACGCCAAGGCCGAGTGCTCGTACGGCGTCGGCTGGGAGAGCGCCGTCTACCGCACCAGGCGACCCTGAGCCGCTCGCATAGAAGCCAATGCGGGCGGGTTGAACAGATGGTTGCTGCCTCTCGCGGGCAGCAACCATGTCCCTGTGAACATGGTGGAGCGGCAGTTCAGCCGAAGAGCAGTGGGGCCACCGGTCAAACTTCGTTGGCACACGCTCAAGGCTCAGCGTCACGGGACATCTGGGCAGCTGTCCCCTGTCATCCAATCGAGGCGTTTGACAGCGAACCCAGTCCTACGAGGTGACGTGCTGGGGGTGCTGGATGGCCGTGCCGGCCGGGGCGGATCTTACGGATCCGTACGTCGAGCTGTCGTACGTGGATGCGGTACGCGAGTCTCGGCGGCGTCCGCTGCTGGACTGCGTAACGGCGCGGTTCGAGGACGTGGCCGCGGTACGGCCGTTTCGCTGGTCGCGCGGTGAGCGTCACTTCTCGGACTGGTACTGGGCGGCGACGACCATGCAGCACGTCGGCTTCGAGTCGTGGCTGGAGCGGGACCGGCTTGTGCTGATGGACTTCGATCCCGAGGTGGTGGGGATCGCCTCGCGGCCGTTCTGGCTGCACTGGCACGACGGTGAGCGTGAGCGTCGGCATGCTCCGGACTACTTCGTGCGCCGCGCGGACGGCTCTGCGGTGGTCGTCGATGTCCGTGCCGATGAACGGATCGAGCCAAGGGACGCGGAGGCGTTTCGAGGTGACGCGCCTGGCCTGCCGCCAGGCGGGGTGGGGCTTCGAGCGGGTCGGGGTTCCGGAGGAGGTGCTGCTGGCGAACGTGCGGTGGTTGTCGCGCTACCGGCACCCCCGGTGCCGGCGCGGGGCGGTCGTGGACCGCCTCCCAAAGATCTTCGCGGCACCGGTCCGGTTGATGGCCGGCGCAGATGCGGTGGGTGACCGGCTTGAGACGCTTCCCGTCCTGTTCCATCTCCTCTGGCTGCGCGAGTTGGCTGCCGAGGGTCCGTCGGTCGGGCTGCTGGGGCCGTCCACCATCGTGCGCATGGCGGACGGAAGCCTGAACGGAACTCGCCGGCTCAGCAGGAGCGGGCCACCATCTCAGCCGATCTGTCCACGTTGGCGCTGTGTCGGTGGGCCGGCAAGCGATCGCCTCTGCCGCGGCCTACGATCGGGGCGACATCACCTCGCCGACTCCAGAATGTGGTCGAGTGTCCGACGCCCCATTTTACTCATCGCCGGATTGCTCTCGACGTAGTACCAGACAAGACCCATCGCCTGCACGAAGGCCCATGCCTTACCGCGCTCCCACTCCAGATCGTCGCAGGCCAGTTTCCGCCGGAGCACTTCCCTTGGGCCCGGTTGCAACAGGTGCCAGGCGCTGACCAGATCCAGTGCGGGGTCGGCCGGGCCGAAGCCGCCGGTGTCGAGTACGCCGCTGAGCCGGTCTCCCGTGACCAGTACGTTGCCGGGAATCAAGTCACCATGGCTCATCACGTCGGCAGCCGTGCGTGGCAACTCCCGGAGGTGGCTCCACACCTGACGCAGCCGGGGCACGTCGAGCAGCCCCTTACTCTCCTCGAAGCACTTCGCCATCCAATCGTCGTGGTGAGCGAGAACGCCGCCGCGGTTCTCGCCGCTGAAACGCCGCCCCCGCGTCTCGGCGTCCCGCAGGGCTGCGATGAAGGACGCAAGGTCCTCCGCGAAAGCGTCCGACCCACTCGGGTCGGCATCCAAGGCGACCGTTCCCGGCAGCCATGTCTGGACCGACCACGGCATGGGGTAACCCGCTCCAGGCTTTCCCAGGGCGACGGGTTCCGGAACGGGGAACCGGGACACCTGTGCCAGCTCCGCGCTCGCCTGGGCTTCCCGTTCCAGAACCGCCAGCGCCTCCGCGGCATCGGTCAGACGCAGCGGGAAACGCGCGGAGAGGTCGTCCCCGATGCGGAAGATGGCGTGGACCGTCCCGGTCGACGACAGGAGTCGGATCGCCTTGCCACTCCACTGAGGGAACTGTTCTTGGATCAAGGCCGCAACGATATCGGTTGTCACGTCCACTTGGTCATCGTGCATGGGCAATCTCGCGAGCCCTTCCACTAATCCAGTTCGAAACGACGGAAGCAGTCCAGATCAACTGAGACGACAACCAGTATTCAGACGCCAGGTCCCAGATCAACTGAGATTTTTTCGGCCACCCAGGTGCCTGAACCGTCCTGGTCGCCCCAGGTCAGAGCCGCGACTTCGGACCAGATCACTTGAGACGGAACACGAGAGGCACCACCGAGAGCGACAGCTCGTTTACCCATCGAACCCAGTCGCTCAAGGCCAGGGCATCGCAACCGACTAACTTCGCTGTTGTCCCGTGCCATCGATCTTTGACCGATGGCCACTCAAGGTTGACGGACGACGATCCGTGTCACCGAAGGTTGATCGCGAGGATCAGGGGTCCGGGGGCGTGCGAGCCCCAGGCACGGATCCCAGGAGCTGTTACGGTCCGCGGATGGTGGAACCGGTGACAGGCGCAGCAATGCGGGCGACAACCCAAGCGATGCGGATGGCTCAGGCCGCAACAAACTCTCTGGTGGCAGTACGCCACGGGCGCAGAGAGGACCGGGCAGTCGTCTACGACCGCTTCCTGGCCCTGTGCGTCACCTTCTACCGCCTACGCCGCGACGGCGGAGACGACACGCCCCTGCGCGTGGACGAGCTGTACGCCGCCCTCCACGCCATCGAACTGCGGGCGCCTATGTAGTACTCCAGCTGTAGATCGTGATCTTCATGTCTGGGATGCGGCTTGTCGCTGGTAATGGCTGGTGCGTGATCGCTGCTGATGGCGGCGTCGCCAGTCGGAGCAGCCGAGTCGGTGGGCGATGTCGTGGAGAGGCTGGACGAGGTACGGCGGGTGCTGGACGACCCCGCTGCCGGTCTGGCGGCGTTCCACCAGGATCAAGACGAGCTGCGGCGCAAGGTGCTGGAGAACATCCAGCTCGGCACGACCGGGTTGCGTGAGGAGAACCGGGAGCTGCGGCGCCGCCAGGAGAAGATGCCCGGCGATCTGTCGGACACGCGGGCCGCGGTCGAGGCGCTGCGGCGGGAGATCGCGCAGGCCTGGGCGCACACGATCAGTGCGTCGACCGCGGCGGCCGTGCCGGGCGTGGCGGCGGAGTTGGCGCGGCGCGAGCAGCGGGTTCTGGAGGCCGTCGGCACCGACGGCGGCGGCGAGGCGGGGCGGGAGGAAGCGGTGGACGCGAGCACGGAACCGGTTGACGAGGGTGGTGGCCGGCAGGGCGCGCCGCGCGAGGAGCGGCACCAGGACGAAGTTCCTCCTGCCCCGGCGACGGCGCAGGAGCCGTCGCCGTCGGCCCCTGTTCCTGCGCCCGATGAGCCGGCGGTCGAGGCTGCGGCGACGTCAGCAGGCAAAGAGGACCGGGGGGGCGAGAAGAAGGACGACTACCGCCGGTACGTGGACAGCGTGCTGAAGGCAGCCGCCATCGCGTCGGCCCGGCTGGTGTGCCATCGGGACACCTGGACGTTCGTGATCGAGCAGACTTCCCAGCACCCGCATTTCCGCCATCCGGACCGCGTCGGCGAACTCGAGGACGGGCAGATCGAGACGTTCCTGTCCGGCCGGTCCCTGCTGGCGGTGCTGGTCACCATGCGGAAGATCCTGGACGGCCTCGCCGCAGACGAAACCGAGGTGGCGACCTGGGTGCCGGCCAGTGCGGTCTACCGACGCACGCAACTGGCGGTCGCCGACGCCAAGCACACCCGGCCTGACGGCGCCGAGGTCACCACCATCGTCCTGGACGACCGGCCGGTGCCTGCCGGCGCATCCTGACCGTCTGCAGTTGCCGCGGGCGGTGCCCGGACCTCCTGTCTGATCGGGCGGAGCTCCCCGCCGGCGGTTTCCCGGAGCTCTGCCGCGGAAGGTGCGGTTTCCGCGGACGGTTCCTGACGCACTTGTGGCCCGGCCAGATCTGACCGGGCCACAACACGCTGTCCTCAGCTTCGCATCCTTGTACGGAATGCATACTGAGAAGTCGGTGGGGGTTCCGCTGCAACGGAAGATCCCCGTTTGTCCCTGGTGCGTCCACAGCAATACGGATCGTCGCCCGGGCAGCGCGCTGAGTGCGCGCTTCAACGGGTAAGAGTGTCGCCCGCCGAAGTGATCAATAGCAATCCCTGAGCGCCGGTGATTACACCACACGAAAAACTTACCCCTGTGACCTGCGGGAACCCTGGTCCGGTGCGAGCAACCATGGTGGGTTATTCGCGGCACATCCGCGACAGCTCGTAAACAACCCGAGAAGCGGAGCCCGCACAGTTATTTGCCCGCCGTCGGAGGATTTCAAGATTTTTTCCCTCCGCCGTGATGACGGGTATGACCTGCGGAGACAACGCCCGCACGCCTCCGGAAAACCCACCTTCCCGGCGAATCTACCCAATCCGGCCGACTGTGCAGCGTGTCACGCGTGCCGCGGGCCCGGGACGTGGTTGACCACGTGTGCCAGGGCCGCAACTGCCGCCGCCCACAGGCGCGTTGCTCTCAGTAGCGTGAGAAACAGTCCTGTTTCCCGGCTGCAACCGGGCCAGGACACGTCCACAGCAATCCGGCCCTGTGACCGTGGTAGGCGTTGCCGGGCTCGTCAGCGCCGAAATGCGCCGCCGTTTCACCCAGTCCTGACCCATCCCACCGGCCCCGGGGCCCAGTGCCCCGGGCCGCGGGCTCACGGAAGGAGACACGGTGGCCCGCCCCATGAACCCACTGCCCGCCACTGACGGCGAGAACAGCCTCCTGGTGGACTTCGCCTCCGCCCTGCGCGCCCTGCGCTCCCGGGCGGGAGCACCGACGCTGGCCGAGATGGCGCAGCGCTCCGGCGTCTGAACCGCCTCGCTCTCCGACGCACACAACGGCCGCGGGCTGCCCACCTGGCGCACCGTGTATGGATACGTCCGGGCCTGTGGCGGTGATCCGGCGCGCCGGCGCTCCCGGTGGGAAGGCGTCCAACTCGCCCAGCGCACCGGCCAGGCCGAGGACCGCCACGCTGCCCTGATCAGCAAATGGGCCCGCACGCGGCAGCTCACTCCGCCTCAGTGGGTGAAGAGCGAGGCAGAGCTGGCAGAACTCCTGGACCACATGCGGCGCTTTTGCGGCCTGAGCCTGCGGGACCTGGCGCGCCGGAGCGGTGGCTTCTCCCACCACACCTTCGGCGCGGTTCTGCGCGGCGACCGGCCAGTGACCACTGACATCCTCGTGGCCGTCCTCCACGCCTGCAGGGTGGATCCAGGCGCTGCCCAGCGCTGGCTTGCAGCACTGGGCAGCGTGCGGCCCGTAGAGGAACGGCGTGTGCAGACCTACATCTCGAGCGTCGAAGCCGCCCGACGCACACGGATCGCCGGGAGGCCGGCCCAGGGCCCGCGCCAAGACCGGTGGCGGAACGGTCTCACACCCGTGAACTCGACGCAGGCGGCGCCCTCGCGGGCCACGCCGAGCGCCCGCGCGTCGTAGTGCTGGATCATCTGCCGGGCAGAGCGCGCGGACGCTGCCCGGTGAACGGAGAGCAGCCCGAGGTGCCGCCTGGACTGAAGTCCAGGCGGCACCGGCCGCTCCTGCCGGACGGAGTCCTGGGGGGTACCGGCGCACCCGTCATCGGCGCCCGCCGTTGTCCGTGTGGAGGCGGTGGGTGGGCCCGGCCGGGGTTCCGGGGCCTCGCCCGGGCCGTGTCGGTGAGGCGGAATACCGGCGGCGCGGGTCTTGTTTCCCGCCTTTGTTGATCAATAAGGAGGAAGCCCCCTATGCCTGCGATCCTTCGGCCCCGCGCGCTGCGTTCCGGCGATCTCGTGGTCGTCACCGCCCCCTCGGGCCAGCTCGAGCCGGGTGAGGAACCACTGCTCGCCCGCGGTGTGGCGATACTGGAGCGGATGGGATTCCGCGTGCGGGTCAGCCCGATGGTCAACCCGGCGCGGCATCGCTGGTGGGCGTCGGGCACTCCGGCAGAGCAGGCCGACGAACTCAATGGTCTGCTCCGGGACCCGGAAGTGCGGGCCATCGTCGCGCACACCGGTGGACAGACGACCATCGGCTATCTCGATTTGATCGACCTGGACGCGATCCGGGCCGACCCGAAACCGATCCTCGGCTACAGCGATATCTCGCTGCTGCACATGGCACTGCACGCCAAGACCGGCCTCGTCGGCTTCCACGCCGACATCGCCACCCACGGTTTCGGCAGCGACTGGTACACACTGGGCGACGAGGCCCGCCGCTCCGAGCTCGTCGACCTCTACACCCGTGTCCTCACCAAAACCGAGGCGCCGGGCCTGCTGCCGGCGAAGGGGGCCTGGGAAACCTGGCGGCCGGGCCGCGCGCAGGGACCACTGTTCGGCGGTCTGCTGAACCGCCTGGTCCTGCTGCAGGCCACACCGTTCGCCCCGGCCGCCGAACAGTTCGAAGGCGCCGTACTGTTCTGGGAGGAACTGCAGCGGCCGGTCTCACGGATCTGGAACGACCTGCACACCCTGCGGCTCTCCGGTGTGCTGGACCGGATCGCCGGCATGGTGATCGGCATCCCGACCGAGGTCACCCCCCACGAGGGCGGCGGAGACCGCGCAGGCCTACGCGACGTGGTACTCGATGTCCTGGCCCGGCGTGACATCCCCGTCCTCGCCCAGGTCGACTTCGGCCACACCTCGCCGAACCTGCCCCTGCCCATCGGCGTCCGCGCACACATCGACGCCGACAACCAGACACTGTCCCTGACCGAAGCGGCGGTCACTGAAGGCTGAGTTCTGTTGGGTATTGGCGTGAGCCCGGAGGGCTGCGCCCCGTCGTGTCCCGCTTCTCCCGGTCGGCCTGCCTGTCATGCCCGCTACCCCGCGGCCTGCCCGACCGTCCTGACCGCCGCCGAGCGCGAGCGACTGAAGAAGGCGGCCAACGGCCACAGGGCCGAGCACCGGCCACGGGGCCGTGCGCAGATCGGTCCTGCACGCGGCACCAGGGGGGTGCGCCGACGCGCCCATCGCACACGGGACCGCCCCTGCACCTGGACACCGTTCACGCCCGGCGCGGCCGGTCCGCTCACCGCGGCCCGCCGGCCCAGGCCGACCGTAAACGCCCAGGGCACCCCGGCCCGCTTCACCCCCTCGCGGATTGCCGGACCCAAGACGCCGGCCTGCCAGTTACCAGCCGGACACGACCACCGACACACCGGCGCTGTGCCGGCGTCAGTTCGGGACGCGCCGTCCGCGGGCACGCCGTCTGCGGGCACGCCGACCTGTTGCGCGAACGCATCGACGGAAGGGCGGGCCAATGGCGAGGGCCGCGGGCGACCCCCGCCCCCACCAGCACATCACCTCGAAGTGAAAGTCCCAGAGGCCCCGGCCGGAAAGGCGGGCAGACGCACGGCGTCAGTGATCACGCGGGTGCCGAAGCCCATGACCGCCAAGCAAGACCGTCCCTGCCCGTTCAACCATCGCGCCCACCCTCCACGCCCGACCGAGCGGGACCCGCCGCCGTTCCCGTCACCGCCGGTACTTCCGCCGACCTGCCGCGTCACCTCGCAGCAGTACCCGATCCGCGCCGAGCGCTCGCGGTGCGCTGCCCGGCCGCGGCGCTGCCGGGCATGCGCGGGACGCGGGCGGATCGCGTACACGGCCGTCGTGGGCGGGTGGCGTACGCGGGATGTGGGCGGGTGGCGTGCGCGGCCGTCGTGGGCGGGTGGCGTACGCGGGATGTGGGCGGGTGGCGTGCGCGGCCGTCGTGGGCGGGTGGCGTACGCGGGATGTGGGCGGGTGGCGTGCGCGGCCGTCGTGGGCGGGTGGCGTGGGCGGGTGGCGTGGGCGGCGCCCGTGGGTGACCGAGCCGGTGATCCTGGGGTTCGCCGCGGTGGGACAGGTGCCGCTGATGGCGGTGCAGGGGCCGTGACCGTGGCGGTGGCCGGTGAGCGTGCTCGCGGCCGAGGATCCGGTGAACCGGAAGGTCGCCGCGGCGTGCGCCGGAATGGTGCTGATCGTGGTGGCCAGCCTGACGGGGTGGGGTCCTGGCGTCGGGGACGGGCACTGGTGGATGCCCGGCGGGGAGTGCCGGTGCACCGCGGCGGGCGGGGGTCCGGCCGTGGCCGACGAAGCACGACAGGAGCATCTGTCCGAGGCCGCGATACACACCCATGCTGCGGGCCCCTGTGAGGTGACGGGGCTGGCCGCCGGTGCGGTGACCGGTTCGATGCGGAGCGGGATCCGTTGTCAGGCCCGCGGGACCGGATCGCGACCTGCCCCCGGCCGGTGGGTGAGCGGTCCCAGCCCATCGGGCAGGGCTGCCGTGACCCCCCGAGCGACCGTGACCGGTGTGAGCGGGAGCCATCTACCGTGGCAGTGCGTGGCGCTTCAGCACGGTCCGCGGGTGGCGGCACTCACGGTGTTCACCGTCATTCCCGGTGGCCCGCGGCTGTCGGCGCCGGTCCCGGAGCACACAAGGACCCGCCGGCGCTGACCCCCAGGCCATGCTTCCCATACGTGCCGAACAGCGCGGGTATCACGACGCCGTACCCGAGGGCTGGAGACCGGGAACAGCCCGGTGACCTCTTGCAGCAGGCAGGCCGACGCCCACGGCTTCGGGACAGGCCAGGACGGACAAGCACGACCTTGGGCCCGGAGCGCAGAGACGAGACTCCGGGCGACACACGCGACCGCACCGGCGGCTCCGGCGGCTCCGGCGGCTCCGGCGGCTCCGGCCGGACCGGGGATTACTGCATCTTGTAAAACTTCGACGGCTTGAGTGAGAGGCGTTCCCCCGGCGACCCGCACGGTTCGCCATCCCCCGCCGGGGAGAGCGCTCAGTCACCCGCGCGGCGGCGCAGCACGGCACGGGCCACAAGCGCGACAACCAGCACACCCAGGGCGATCAGCAGGTAGGTCGAATAGCGGGTGACCTCGGTGTAGATCGCGGTGATGTGGCTGCCGGCGGCGTAACCGACACCCGCCCAGAGCCCGACCCACAGTGCTGCCCCCAGCAGGTTGAAGGCGAGGAAACGCGGCCAGGGCATCCTGGTGGTACCGGCGATGATCCCATTGACCTGACGCAGGCCTTCGAAGAAGCGCGCCACGGTTACGACCTTCCCGCCATGACGGGTGAAGAACCTCTGGGCCTTCTCATAGCGTTCGGGTGAGAGGAAGACGTACCTGCCATAGCGCAGTACCAGCGCGTGTCCACCGGTGCGCCCGATGAGGTAGCCGACATTGTCGCCGAGGACAGCGGCGACGATGCCGATGGCGATGACAGCGACGATGTTGAGCTGCCCGGCCCCCGCATACACCGCCGCGGCGATCAGGATCGTCTCGCCCGGCGAGGGGATGCCGAAGTCCTCCACGAAGATCAGGCCGCCCACAGCCCAGTAACCCCAGTGATCCAGGACCGGCGCGATGTCACCGAGCACCCCGGGCAGCGGTGGTGTACTCATGCGGATCTCGCTCCTTCCGCACGATGGCGAGCCCGCTTCATGCCTTTCCAGCCGGGTCACGCCAGGGGGCGATGCTGCTCAGTTTATTGCCGGAGAGGCAGGCGACGGAGATCACGCCGATGGCTGTCCACGCCCCGGACGTTGCCCTCAGCCGGTTTCACCCGGTCAGGGCCAGTACCGGCCCGGCCTCCGCAACCCTCTCCAGCGCGGCCGGTGACAGCGGCCACGAACAAGGTCCAGTCGTTCAACCGGCTCTCCCAGTGGGCCTGCTTCGGCAACCGCGGCCACCGACAACGACCGCGGCGGGCAGGAGAAGGCGATGAAGTTCAACGCCCCGCTCACGAACGCGGTGATCTTCCACAACGCCCCGGACATCGCGGAGATCGCCTGCTGGCTGCTGGCTGCTGGCTGCTGGCTGCTGGCTGCTGGAGGAAGGCTGCGGGATCGACCCCGAGGACTTGGCCCAGGTCTCGCCGTACCTGCCCGAGCACATCAAAGAGATCCGGTGAGCTGTCCAACCCACGAGCCCGGCATCCAGCCGGAAGCGTACGGCCCGAAACCGGATGTGGATTTCACACAGCTCCGGACGGAGAACCCGACCAGCAAGAACATCAGCCAGACAGCCTCACCGAACACAGGGATCGGCACTGCCTGCCGCCCGTGCCCGGCCACGGTCAACGCCGCGCCCCGCCGGACAAGACGTTGCCCCTGGCCGGGCACGGAGCGGGCAATCCAGTGAGCGGGGGTGTCCTGGTACTGGAGCAGGCCATCACCCGCCTGACCCTGAAGCCGGCCCACGCGACGCGCCCACGCGCGGGACGAACCCGCCGACGTACAGGACACCGAGGCGACAACGCGCGCCGGGGCGGCCACGCGCGGGACGAGCCGCAGACGCGCGGGACACCGGGCCGACGACGCGCGGGGCGCGCCGGCGCGGCGACGCGCAGGACGCCAGGCAGCGACGCGCGGGGCGCGCCGGGGCAGCGGCGCGCGGGACGCCGGGGCGGCCAGGGCGTCGTCGGCCCGGTGTCCGTGGCGCGGAATCGGCGAACCCGCCTGCCCGGCAGCCATGGAGCAACAGGGGCCGGGCCGGCGGGCATTCCCGCCAGGTCTCCCCCACCACCGTGCACAGTCGTCCATGGCCTCCTCGTGGAGGCGCCTGTGCAAGATTGCCGACCCAGTCCCCGGCCCACGCCCGCAGGGCGGCCGTCTCCGCGGGCGTGAGACCGTAGCAGAAGGAACAACCGGGCGGCCGGGGATGGCGCCGTAGGCCGATGCCGCGGTCGCCGAACTCCGCGCGAGGCCGCGTCCGTCAGGACGTGTCCCCCGACCGATCATGGATTTCGTTGCGGTGTCCTCGACGGAAGGGGCCTGATGAGGGGCACGGAGATGAGCCGGGCCGAGGCGATTGCGCTCGTGCAGCGGATCATGGACGCGGACTACGCCTCCGAAGACGAGGCGGACAGCTGGCTGGACCTGCTCGACCGGGCCCTGGAATGCCCGACCGGGCACGTCACCGGCTTGATCTTCTGGCCGCCGCCCGGCCGGGAACTCTCGGCTGACGACGTAGTCGAACAGGCCCTGGCATACCGGCCGATCACCCTGTGAGGACCTGGATCCGCCCCTGATACGAGTGACGAGGGCCACGGGGGCGGCGGCCCCGGGGAAGACGTAGCCGCGTTCGGCCACGGCCACGGCCACGGCCACGGCCACGAGCGGAGCATGCAGACGGAGGGCCGATGAACCGGTGAGCCTTTGCCAACCTCAGTTTGAGCAGGTCAGGTGGAGGGTGAGGACGGCTTGGGCGTGGCTGCCGTGATTCGGGTAGTGCTGCAGCGGAGTTTCGGCAGCAGGCGCCAGGCCTTCAAGGCCGCCATGGCCTGCTCGCCGAGGGTACGGATGCGGACGGGCGCGGCGTTGACCGCGCGTTGACCTGTCGAGAGCCGGTCCCACCGGCCGCGGAAGAGCACCCCCGCGGTGCCGCCCGCGCCCCGGCAGCCCTTGCCCGTCCAGCAGGCCGGGCCCGCCTCGGTGAGGGCGTCGATGATGCCGCGGGTTCGGGCGGCCTCAATTGCCGTGCACGGCGCCGGCGGGGCGGGGCAGGGCAGGGTCGCAGCAGCTTCCCGTGTGGACCGGCGATGACCTGCACGTTCATACCGTGCCTCTCGTGTTTGCCGGAACAGAAGGGCCGGTCGGCGGCGAACCGGTCGCTCGGCAACAACAGCGGCCCGTCCAGGATCACGAATGCCCTCGCCGAAGCGGCCGTCCCCGCCGTGGCGAGGCCGGGCGCCCGCCACACCGCGAGCAGTCCGATGGCCTCCGTGAGGCACCCGGTACACCGCGCTCACGCCCGCCTCGAACCCGGCCGCGAACTGCGCGCAGGTGCGGCCCCAGGGCGCAGGTGTGCCAGCACCAGCAGCGCCTGGCGGCCGGCGGACCGCCGGCGCCACCGAGTCCCGCGCGCCGCCCGATACGCGGCCGACCGGCCGGTCACGAACCGCAGATGCCGGGTATACAAGATCGAAGGCAGCCGGATAGACAAGCACATGAAGCCCCCGGCGGCACCGGTGACCTCGGTCGTGAACCCGTCCACCAGAAGCATCACCGCGTGCGCAGGCCAACCGGCCGGCTCATCAACCACGTTGGCCCTCGACACCACCGCTACGGGCTCTGCATAGACTGATGCGCGCGGATGTGACGGGATGTCTTGGGCGCGACCTTCTGACCGGGCGCCGGGAACTGCCCGGGGGCGTCCTGCACGAGACCGCGCATGGACGGTGAACCACATCGTCAGTCCGATGAATCCCGGCACCCTGATCGTCGGCCCGCGCGAGCACGTCGTGGCCATCGCGGAACCCGACGACACGGCGGCGGCGGAACTCGGCCCCTTGCTGCGCGACACCGCTCGTGTCGTGGAGCCGTTGTGCCGGCCCGAGCAGACCTACGTCCGCATGTGGTCGCACGGCCGCGACATGCGCAAACACCTGCACATCGCGGTCCAGCCGGTGACCGCTGAGGTACGGGCCCGCTACGGCGGACCGCGCTCCGAACAACTCCAGGCCCGGATGCTGGCCGACGGTGACGAGCCGGACATCACAGAGGTCGAACAGTTCCGCGGACGGGCTCGCGACCTGTTCCAAGCGATCACCGACAGCAGCACCGAAGACCGCAGCTGATCACCGGCCCCGCGACGACGTCACGACATCGGCCGGGCAACCCTACGCAAGGCAGCACCGCAGTCTCGCGAGGCAGCACCGCAGTCTTCCCCCCTCACACACCCTGGAGCTGCCGCGGAGCTGCGCACCGACCGGCGACCGGTCGGTGCGGGCCCGGTTTACCGGTTCGCGGCTTCGCGAGAGGCGATCCGGTTCGTGCGACCGACCGCGCGGCCCATCGCGTTGCGCACCGCGAGGCCCGGCCGGGTGCGGGGCACCATGAGCCTGGAGAGCAGACCGACGCGTCGCTGCCGCGGGCCTACCTCACGGCGGAGCCGCGACTCGTAGGCGGCGAAGGCGCGGGCGTGATCACCGGGATGGGCGGCGAGCTGTTCTGCGAGGGCGTACGCGCCCGCCATCGCCATGCTGGACCCGTCGCCCAGCAGGGCTGTCGCCGCCGCCGCGTCCCCGAGCAGTACGACCCGTCCGCGGGACCACGAGGGCATCCGGACGGTGGTCAGGGGGTCGAAGAACGGAGCCGGGTGGTCGAGGAACGCCGCCACGAGTTCCGGTGCCCGCCACCGCACGTCGGCGTAGGCGTCGGCCACGGTCTGCTTGTGAAGGGCGATGTTCTTGCGGTCGTGGGGCGCTAGCTGTGCGGCCCGGAAGGTGAAGATCGCGAGCGGAGTGGTCCGTGAGGGGTGGAGGACCAGCATCCGGTTCGGCACGGTCAGCATCGTCATCTCGGTCGGGTCCTCGATGGCGTCGGGTTCCAGCGGGACGGTCGCGCCGTACAGGCCCAGGTCGCTCGCGAACTGCCGCTCGGGTCCGAATACCAGGCGCCGTACGGTGGAGTGCATCCCGTCGGCACCGACTACCAAGTCGAAGCGCCGTGGCGCGGACCGCCGGAAGGTGACGTCCACCCCGCCTTCATCCTGGTCGAGAGCGGTGACCGTGTCGTCGAACAAGAACTCGGCCTCGGTCTGCGCCGACCGGTGGAGCACCTCGGACAGGTCGGCTCGGGTCACTTCGACGGTCGGAGTCTTGTCCGAGGTGAGCGGGAGTTGCAGGATTCGCCTGCCGCCGGGGTCGAGCAGGGTCAGTGACCGGTTGCGGGTGGCGAGCCCGCGGAGCTGCGGGAGGATGCCCATGCGGTCGGCGACCGGGATCGCGGGCCCCTTCACGACGATCGCGCTGCCACCGGAGCGCAGCTGCCGGGCGTGTTCGACGACCGTTGGCCGGTATCCATTCCGGGAGAGCCAGTAGGCGAGTGCGGGCCCTGCGATTCCGGCACCGACTATCAGCACCTCGGGTTTCTTCATGACGATGACCTCTCGGAGTGTCGATGACCAGGTCCCCGGTGAGTGCCGGGCCGGGCCTGAGGGAGCGGCGGCACGGGGCGGCGCACCGGACCAAGGTACGATCATTTTCGTACCTCATTCAGGGAAGCACGCCCTTCAGGTACGATGCAAGTCATACCTGAAGGAGGTGCGGCGTGGCCGGGAGGAACCTGGTCGGCCCGGAGGTCGATGCGCTCGATCTGGGTGCGGTGTTTCGCGCCCTCGCCGACGAGCACCGTCGTTCGGTGATGACGGAGTTGGCCGCCGACCGCAGCGACAGCGAGCGGGGCTGCAACTCGTTCGATCTTCCGATCTCGAAGCAGACCCAGACCCACCACTTCCGGGTCCTGCGCGAGGCAGGTCTCATTGACGAGATCGACTACGGCAACCGCAAGGGCATCCGACTACGACGCGCGGACATCGAGAAGAGATTCCCCGGGCTGCTCACGCTCCTGGGCTCAGAGTCCCCGGGCGGTACCGCTCCCCGCTGAACACAGCTGAGCACACCGGAAGGAGTCCGGGCCGGCTCTGAGCCGCGAGCTCGGCCGGATCCAGCCCGCGCCCGGCTCGCAGGTAGCCGAGCACGACGCGGGCACGAAGGGGATCGGTGTCGCTTCGACCAACGTCCCGCGCTCGTGATCGGCGCCGAACTCTTCCGCACGCTCCCTCACGCCCACACCCACTGAGGTTTCCTCAACCTGAGTGCGGAGCAGGGCCACCCCGCGCATCCTCGCCTCCCCCGGCCGCAGAAGGACAAGGACGGCCAGGAACCGGAGATCGCGTCGATGACCTCCGATCCGCACGGCACCTACGGCGAAGGATTTTCGAGCTCGGGCTGGCGGAGGCGGTCGAGCGGAACATCCTCGCCGGCTTCGAGATCGACGTCCTGGAGATCCGCGACCCCCAGCCGGCTCCGGAACTGCCGCAGGAGGCGCTGCGCGGGCGCCGCCTGGCGCTGCTGCAGGCCGCCCTCCTGGAACACGCCGCCAGATGGAACCTGAAGACCGTGATCACCTTCCACCAACGAGTGGAAGAGGCGGCCGCGTTCGCGGAGAAACTGCCCGAGACCGCCGCCGAACTGTACTCCACCGAAGCATCCGGCCAGGCCCTCTCCGAAGCCGAGAAGCTGCCGGAATCCTCAACCGGCGCGTAACTCTACGAACTGGAGGCACACCCCCCGGACCGGGTATGGTCCGCCTGGCTGTGCGGTGACCACCTCGTGGCCGAGCGGCGCGAGACCATCCGCCAGTTCGCCCACGGCCTCAACGCATCCGGCCGCCGGGTGCACCGGGCCTTCCTCGCCAGCGTCCGCGTACTCGGCCAGAGCACCGACATCGCCGGCACCCGGGGCGTGGAAGCCGTCTGCTTCGCCGACACCCGCGGCTCCCAGGTCGAGATCGTCCAGAACATCGGCCGCGCACTCCGGCCGAACCCGGACGGCACCACCAAGACCGCACGGATCATCGTGCCGGTCTTCCTCCAGCCCGGCGAAGACCCGGAAAACATGATCGCCAGCACCTCGTACCGCCCCCTGGCCGCGGTACTCCAAGGCCTGCGCTCACACTCCGAACAACTGGTCGAACAACTCGCCTCCCGCGCCCTCACCCGCAGCCACCGGCAGCGGCGCATACACATCCAGCGCGACACACAGGGCCGGATCATCGGCACCATCAGCCACAGCCGCGGCGAGCACCAGGAAGGCCAGGAAAGCCAGGAGGGTGAGGAGGGTACCGACGGTGCTGCCGAGGCCGCGCTGCTGCACTTCTCCAGCCCACGCGACCCGGCGACCATCGCCGCGTTCCTGCGCACCCGGGTCTACCGCCCACAGTCCCTGGTATGGCTCGAGGGCCACCAGGCCAGGCGGCGCTGGCGGGAGGAGAACGGCATCACCGGACTCCACCCGACCCCCTACGACGCGCACACCACGGCCGGCGGGAACCTGGGCCGCTTCCCCGTGGGACGCTGGGAAGCCCAGCAGCGCCGCGCGGCCCGCACCGGAGACCTCGACACCTGGCGCCGCGAACTCCTGGACGAGAACGGCATGGTATGGGAACCCGGAGAAGAAGCCTGGGAGACCAAACTGGCCCTCCTCCGCTCCTACCACCACACACACGGACACCTCGCCCCACGGCAGAACACCCACTGGGGCGACACCGAAACCGACACCCGGCCAATCGGCCGGCAGATCGCCAACCTCCGCAGAAAAAAACGGCCTGGGCAAAAACCCCGAGCGCGCCGCGACCCGCGCCGCACAACTCACCGCGCTCGACCCCGACTGGAACTGCCCCTGGCCCCTGGACTGGCAACGCCACTACCGCGTCCTGGCCCAACTCGCCGAAGACGAACCCGGCAACCGCCTGCCCGGCATCGCCCCCGGCGTACTGTTCGAAGGCAACGACCTCGGACGATGGCTCCAACAGCAAGCCCACAACTGGACAGACCTCTCCGCCGAGCAGCAGCAGCGCCTGACCACACTGGGGGTGACACCCGCAGAACGCCCCGGCCCCGCGGCCAAGAACGACGGGAAGCCGGAGGGGAAGCTGCCAGCAGCTTTCCAGCGCAGCGTAACGGCCCTCGCACAGTACATCTCCCGCGAAGGACACCACCGCGTCCCCAGAAGCCACGTAGAGGAAAACCCGGCCGACGGCCACCACACCCCCGTACCAGTCCGGCTGGGCGTATTCATGAGCAACACCAAAACCCGCCGCGACAAACTCACCGGGCCGCAGCGCGCCGCTCTGGCCGAACTCGGCATCGAACGGACCTGAACAAAGAGCTCCGCCACCCGATGGGAACTGATGCCCTGAGCATGAACCTTCACGGTGCCGGGCCGCCAGGCCACGGGCCGTGCCGGGCGTACGGCACCGGATTGGTGGAACGAGCATCTGCAGGCCCGGCTTCAGCCACCCAGCCCGACAGCACGGCATAGGTCAGCGGCGTAGGCCTTGGGTTGTTCCCAGGCTGCGAAGTGGCCGCCGGCACGGTGTTCCACGTAATCGCGGACGTTGAGGAATACCTCCGCGCAGCTTTCCACGCACGGGCGTACGTGCAGTAGTAGCTGACCAGGTCCGGCTGCCAATCCGGCGAAGCTGAGGCTCCATCCCGCAGCAGTGAGAAGGCTCATCCCTCGAACGAAGTGGTGCGCGTGCAAGTGGTGTGCGTGCCCTTTTGACGGGCCGGCCCACCGCTGAGTACCGGTGTCACGAGCCGTCGCGACGGTCCTCGACTCTCCAGTCGCCGCCCAGTTCGCGGCGCGGAGCCTCCAGCGAGCGCAGCGTCCGCCTGCTGCCTGCACAGGACCCATTGCTCCTCGGTCCACGGCGACGGGCCCGATGGGGACTCCCAGTCGATGGACGACTGGTACCACTCGCACAGTCGTTCCAGCTCCTCCCGCGTGGCCGCGCTGACAGGCAGTCGTTCCAGCACGCAGGGGGGAACCGTGGGGACTTTCGACGTCCTCCGGCCACAAAGGAGTGTGCGGAACACCGACCTCGAAGAAGAAACGCAGGTGATAAGGCGTAGAGCACCCTCAGCGCGGTGGGAACGGAGCCAGACAACGATCCCACTCCTCCGCCGCCTGGCGCAGGCCGGCGGCAGTGGCCTTGATCTCGACGACCAACTCGTCCAAGCGCTCATCGCCATCCAGCCACGGGGGCGCCGCCTCCTGAGAGAGATGGACTCGCACGAAGCCCGAACCAGTGCGGCCGAAGGACACAACAGGCTCCAGGAAGTGAAGGTCCGGCTGCGTGCCCGTCAACATTGCTCCACCGACAGCGCGCAGCCACGGCGAGATCTGACGCGCCTCATCGGTCAGAAGGCAGGGGTCAGTGAAGGACCAACTGCCCTCGAGCGTGGTCACCTCACCCCCGATGACCAGCCAGTTGTCGTCATACTGGTCGCCGCTGACCACCGGGAACTGATAGCGCAGCGGACGCAGCTCGATGCGATGTTCGTGATCAGCGAGTAGCACCACCCAAGGATGTCACCCAGCATCCCGCACCACACAAGTGGATAAACGGCGAGCTGAAACCGAAGACAACAGTCCTGCCACCCCAGCCCGCCGCCGCCCGGCATACGCCTGTGATCAGGGCATCGAATCGACGGCCCGCAAGCATGGAGCCCCACACACCGAGCCGACTGCCCGAATGCGAACCCCCACCTGCGGACGGCGGTTGCCGAACGCGACCACGAGGGCCGTGGCCGCCCAGGACGCTGCCGCCGGCCATCGTGCCGATGACGAGATGGCCGGGACCCATGGCCGCCGACGACGCGTACGACGCATGTCTTCGGCCCGGCCCAGCACCGCGCGTGCCTCCGTCTCCAGAACCGCGCCGGAGGGCGTCAGCGCCACACCGGCGGGACCGCGCTCGAAGAGGCAGGCTTGCGGACCGGCTCCGAGCCGCTGGACAGCACGCTGAGTGGCGGCTGACCCCTGTACGGGCGGGCCGCTGCTGCACCCGAAGCGCAACTCCCCGCCCACGACGAGGAAGCAGCCCACCAGGCGCCACTCCATTCCTGGCACGATACTCGGCGGGTATCGCGGCATCCGAAGAGGTCTTGGACCGCCTCCGCGTCCGGCTGGTGCAATTTTCTTCACGCAGGTGGCGCCCGGCTGATGCGCTCCTCGCTCTTCGGAAATGGAGTCGGATGATGAAGGATCCCGGCATGCGACGACGTCGCTTCGTTGCGGCTGTGCTGGCCGGCGCGGGCGGGACCGCGGCGTTGCCCAACACCGCCGGTTCGGCTGCCGCCCGGCCAGACTCGCCCGCCCGGCACGCGACCGGACACTGGCAGCCGCGGGCGCCACTGCCGGTGGGACGGGGGGAGGTAGGCACGGCTGCTCTCGCCGGGCGGCTGTTCGTCGTGGGCGGCACCGTGCAGGAGGGGGAAGCCAGCCCCCTCTGGGCATCGACCGCGGTCCACAGCTACGACCCCCGACGCGATCGGTGGTCGGTCCACGCTCCCCTGCCCAAACCCCTCACGCACGTGGGTGTGGCCGCGTCGGGCGGACGCCTGTACGCGTTCGGGGGATTCACCGACGCCGTGCACCTGAACCCGCAGCCGGACGCCTACGCCTACGACCCGCGCCAAGACCACTGGCATCGGCTGCCGGACATGCCCACCGCCCTCGGCTCCATCGCCGTCGCCGCCGTACACGGACGGCTGCACCTGATCGGCGGACGCGATTCCCACCGCATCGTCACCCCACACGGATCGCCGGTGTCACTCGGATTCGGCACCGTCTCGGCCCATCACGTCTACGAACCAGGCACGGACACCTACCGCCAGGCCCCGCCACTGCCCGGCGAGGCCCGCGACCACGCCGGCACAGCAGTGCTCGCCAGCCGCATCCACGTCGTGGGCGGGCGCGTGGAGGACGTCGGCGACAACCTCACCCGGCATGACGTCTTCGACACCCGCACCCAGCGCTGGCTGCGCGCCGCGCCCCTGCCGGCCGCCCGATCCGCCGGCGCTGCCGTCGTCATGAACGGGTGCGTCATCTACGCAGGCGGGGAATGCCGGCCCGGCAGCAGCACCGACACCTTCGACGACGTCACCCTCTACGACCCGCACCTCGACCGCTGGAAGAACCTCACCGCGCTGCCAGGCAGCAGGCACGGCTTCGGCGCCGCACACCTGAACGGCCAAGCCTATTTCGCCGGCGGCTCCCCCACCTGCGGAGGAGGAACCAGCACCGACACCTTCACACTGTCATTGCACCACTGACAGCAACCGACACACCCAAACAGCCACCGCCAGAAGACCAGGCAGCCCACTGACAGGCCCGTCAGGCGCGGCGGGCGGCCCAGACGGTGCGCTCGGTGCGTACGGCGAGGTCGTCGCGGTGCAGGATGCCGTGCGGGCTGTTGACGTCCAGGAGTTCGTCGAGGGCGGCGAGGTCCTCAGAGCTGAGTGCGGGTGCGGCGGCGCCGCGGATGCGTCGCAGGCTGCCGTGGGCGTAGCGGCCGATGGCCTCGCCGCGGTTGCCCTCGATGTTGACGGTGATGGTGCGCTCGTCCTCGACGGCGAATCCGGCGGCGGTCAGCATCGGCCCCCAGTCCGCGCCGCGGTGCGGGACGTGTTCAGCGTGGAAGCTGTCGGTCGCCCGGTGGGCGCGCTCCTCGAGTCCCGGTCGGCCTTCAGGGGCGTCGGCGGGCAGGAAGCGGGGGAAGCCGTCCAGCTCGACGACGGCGAACAGCCCGCCCGGGGCGAGAAGTCCGTGGACGCCGCGCAGTGCGCGGTCGGGGTGGGCCATGTGGTGCATCGACGCGGAGGCCCACACAAGTTCCGGTGTGCCGAGGTCGGGCCAATGGCTGGTGTCGAGGTCGGCCTGCACGGTGCGCACCCGGTCCGAGACGCCGCGGGCGCATGCCTTCTCGCGCAGGAGCTGCAGGTGGCCGGCGGAGGCGTCGACCGCGGTGACGTGCGCCTCGGGGAAGCGTTCGAGGAGCGCGAAGGTACCCGCGCCGGTGCCGCAGCCCAGGTCCACGATCTGGCGCGGCTCGGCTTTCAGTGGCAGCCAGGCGGTGATGGATGCGATGTGCTCGGCGAGGACCTCGGCGTCCAGGTCGAGGATCTCCGCCTGCCCGCTGTCGCCGTCCTGCTGAGTGCCACCATGACCACCACCGTGGCCGTGCCCGTGGTGGTGGCCGCTGTCGTCGTGGGGAGTGTGCTGATGCGCTTGGGTCATGGCGCCACCGTAAGACCGTCATGCGCATAACGCACAGCGTCTTGCGGTATGCGCAAGGAGATGGCTTGGCGCGCTGCCCGCCACGCAAGATCGCACCCTCGCACGGACGCTCGGCGCTGCCGGGGGCCGCTACCCGCAGGGCCCCTCGGCACTGCCGGGAGCCGCTACTCGCAGGGCCCCTGCGCGCCGTCACTCGCCGCTGTCGTCGGTGTCCCGCTGGTGGCCGCGGCGTGCGTCGCGGTCGAAGATGCCCATGATCTCGCACGGGCCGCCCGCGGCTCCGATCGCGTGCGGCATCATGGTGGGGAACTCGGCGGCCTGGTTGGTCTCGACGCGGAACCGGCGGTGGCCGAGCATGAGGATCGCGGTGCCGGAGAGCACGACGAGCCATTCGCGGCCGGGGTGGGCGCGCATGCGGGCGGGATTGTCGGGCGGCGGATCGGTCATGCGCTGACGCATGACGCTCATGCCGGGGTCGCCCTTTATGGGCCAGCGCATCAGGCCGTGGGCACCGTTGATCATTGGGCTGATGACGACGTCATCGGCGGCGTTCTCCACGAGCTGGTCCAGGGTGGTGTCCAGGGCGCGGGCGAGGGTGACGAGCTGGTCCAGGGCCAGGCGGCGCTGTCCGTTCTCGATCCGGCTCAGCGAGGACGGGCTGAGGTTGGCGCGGGTGGCCAGTTCTTCCAGGGACCAGCCCTGTGCGACGCGCAGTGCGCGGATCCGTTTGCGTACGAGGCTGTCCAGCGTCCCATCTTCTTGCGTCATAGGCAACAGGGTATGCCATTGCCGCAAGGCGGCCTTAACGTCGAAATACAGCTGGTCCAGCACGGGGGCCAGGTACGACGAAAGGGCGCGACATGTCTGCGCAGACTTCCCGCTACGAGAGCGACACCCTGCCCGCCGAGACGGACGTGGTGGTGATCGGCGGCGGCGCCGCGGGCCTGAACGGCGCGCTGATGCTCGCGCGCTCGCGCCGGTCGGTCGTCGTGATCGACAGCGGCACCCCGCGCAACGCGCCTGCCGCGGCGATGCACGGCTTCATCGTCCTGGACGGCACCCCGCCGCCCGAGATCCTCAAGCGCGGACGCCGGCAGGTCCGCGAATACGGCGGGCGGATCGTCTTCGGTGAAGTCGCCTCCGCCGAGCCCGCTGAACCGGTCGAGGGTGATCCGCGGTTCACCGTAACCCTCGCCGACGGCCGCGGTGTGACCGCGCGCCGCGTCCTGGTGGCCACCGGTCTGCGCGACGTACTGCCCGAGGTGCCGGGCCTGGCCGAGCACTGGGGCCACAGCGTCGTGCACTGCCCCTACTGCCACGGCTGGGAAGTGCGCGACCAGCCCATCGGCGTCCTCGCCACCAGCCCCGCTTCCCTCCACCACGCACTGCTGTTCCGTCAGCTGACCGACGACCTCGTGTACTTCACCAACGGCACCGACCTGGACGAGGACACGCGCGCCCGGTTCGCCGCCCGCAGCATCCGCATCGTCGAGACCGAGGTACAGGAAGCCGTCGAGGAGGACGGCACCCTGGCCGGTCTGCGCCTGGCGGACGGCACCTTCGCCGCCCGGCGCGTGATCGCGGTGGCCACCCAGTTGCAGGCCCGCACCGAGGGCCTGGACGGGCTGAAGCTGCCGATGGAGGACCTGCCCGACAACATGGGCCGCCGCTTCGCCTCCGCCATGGCCGGCACCACCGACGTCCCCGGCGTGTGGGTGGCGGGCAACGCCACCGATCTGACCGCGCAGGTCGGTGCGTCCGCCGCGGCCGGCGCCCTGGCCGGATCCCACATCAACGCCCTGCTGGCCACCGCCGATACCGACGCGGCCCTCGCCGCCGCCCAGGCCGCGAACACCCCCGCCTGACACCCCGGCTGCCGTAGCCGAATCGCGCGACCGCACCCAGCGGTCCGCGCGACCTCCTGCTTCACCACCCCTTTGCGATCGGCCCCGCGCCGGCGCGCTGATCCCGCATGCCCTTTTTGAGAGGAAATCATGAGTAGCAACCAGCCTCCCCAGGCGGCAGCCGTACCAGTCGGCGACGGGGGCACGCCGGACGCGCGTCAGCTGCGCGCGATCCTGATCACCGTGTCGATCGCGCTGATGGCCGTCATCGCGTCGGTGTCCGGCCTGAACGTCGCCCAGACCCACATGGCCGTCGAGTGGGGCGCCTCACAGACCACTGTCCTGTGGATCATCAATATCTACACCCTCGCCCTGGCCGCCCTGCTGCTGCCGCTGGGTGCGATAGGTGACCGATGGGGCCGCAAGCCCATGCTGATCACCGGACTGATCATCTTCGGCGCGGCCAGCGTCGTCGCCGGGCTCGCCCCGTCGGCCGCAGTGATGATCGGCGCCCGGGTGGCCGCGGGTATCAGCGCCGCGATGATCATGCCGATCACGCTGGCCGTCATCACCTCCACGTTCCCCGAGGAGGAACGGGGCAAGGCGATCGGTGTATGGACCGGCGTCGCCGGGGGCGGCGGCATCCTGGGCATGTTCCTCTCCGCGCTCCTCGTGGACGTCGCGGACTGGCGGTGGCTGTTCGTGCTGCCCGTGGTCCTGGTCGTCGCCGCGCTGGCGATGACCCTGAAGTCGGTGCCCAACTCCCGCGAACGCTCCACCCATTCCTTCGACACCATCGGCGCGTTGGTGTCCACCATCGCCGTGATCGGCCTCATCTTCGCCCTGCAGGAAGGCCCCGAGCGCGGCTGGACCGACCCCGTCCCCCTGATCAGCCTGGCCGTCGGCGTCGCCGCCGCCATTGTCTTCGTGGCCTGGGAACTGCACCGCCGCGACGCATCCCTGCTGGACGTACGCCTCTTCCGCGAGCGCGGCCTGGCCAGCGGCTCCATCACGCTGCTCGTCGTCTTCGGTGTCCAGGCCGGTATCGCCGTCGTCCTCTTCCCCTTCTTCCAGGCCGTGCTGGGCTGGTCCGGCCTGCTGTCCACCGTGGCGATGATGCCCATGGCCATCATGATGATGATGACGTCCGGCCTGGCCCCCAAGATGGCCGCCAAGATCGGCGCCCGCTCCACCATGACCGTGGGTGTCGCCCTGTCCGCCCTCGGCCTCGCGCTGATGGCACTGTTCGTCTCCATCGACGGCGGCTACCTGTCCATCCTCGCCGGCATGCTCACCATGGGCATCGGCATGGGCCTGTCGATGACACCCTCCACCGAGGCCATCACCAGTTCCCTGCCCCGCGCCAAGCAGGGCGTTGCCTCGGCCCTCAACGACGTCACCCGCGAATTCGGCACCGCCCTGGGCGTCGCGATGCTCGGCGCGCTCCTGGCCAACGGCTACCGCGGCGCCATCGACGACAAGCTCGGCGGCATCCCCCAGGGGGCCGCGGACACCGCACGCGAAGGCATCGCCAACGCCGTCGAGGTGGCCCCGAGCACTGGCAGCCACGCCCAGGACCTGATCCACACCGCGCAACAGTCCTTCGTCGACGGCTGGCAGCAGGCCATGTGGGCAGGCGTCGCCGTCATGGGTGTGCTGCTCGTCTACGTCGCCCTGCCCGGGCCCCAGGGCTCAGACCCCACCATCACGGACGAGGCGGAGACCACGGAGACCGTCGCCGTCTGATGACCGTGCGTAACAACTGGCGGATCGTCCGTCAGGCGTCAGGCATCGCCATACCGCGATGCCTGACACCCCGGCCCAGCAGCGCACGTCGCAACGGGGACACCCATGCCGAACGAGCTCCTGGACACCTTCATCACCGGACTGAACGTGAAGATCGACGACGAGCTCACGGAGACCCGATGACTGGGCGGACCACCGCAGTCGAGCGACTCCGAGCTGGTGTGTCTCGCGGTGGGGCCGGGGCGGTGCCGAGGAAGGCGAAACCGACGGTCGCGGCGGCCACAGGACGCTCACCCGGCCGTGAACCAGCACTGGGCGCTAGCTGACCACCGCGGCGGCCAGGCCTCTCGGCCGTCAGGGACGGTCAGTACGGCTGGAGGCGGGTGAGGACGATGTACGGAGGGTCGGCGTCAGCAATGACGACGTACTCGGCGACGCCGAGCATCCCGTCCCGGCCGAGCGGCATGCGTCTTTGCCGGGGCCATTTCACCGAGGCAGTGCTGCCCGGCACCATGCCCCGGGTCTCGTTGACCTGAACGGTCACTGCGATGATCGCTCCGAAGACTTCAGTGGGCAGAGATAAGTCGGCCAGCAGCGCGTCGGGTTGATGTCGGCGGGGAACGCAGGGTCACGTCAGTGGCGGCGCTGAGCCGGTGTCAGCGGTTGGTGACGTCGGCGGCGGAGGCCGGGGAAGCCGACGCGGCCCCCTGCCCGGGCGGGCGGAGGACCGCGCCGCGACGGTCTAGCCGCCGATTCGGTCTCGCAGGCGTTTGGCTGCATCCTCGGCGTCCCAGTTGTAGTCCTCGTCGGACTCGGCGATGACGACGGGAACCGGCCAGACCCCTACGAGCTTGACCTGGCCGTTGCTCACGGTGGAGCCGACTGCCTGGATCGTTGTGACCTCGGCCCTGATGAAGGCTTCCAGCGGGGAGAGAATCTCATCGATCTCCGGGACGGCCAGCGCGGCCACTTCCAGCGCCTGGAAGACGATCTCCGAGTCCCGGTCGATCTGTTCGACGGCGGCCCTGTTGAGGTGAATCACGTAGTAGATGATGTCCGTCATCTCGCCGTAGACCTGCGGGCCGTCCTCGGCCAGGATCTGCCGTTCGAACGCGCTCAGCGCCTCGCCGGTCAGCCCCTGCTGCGCCGCCTCCTTCTCCCACTCGGGCCGGATGACCTTCAGCACCTCGTGCGCGGACGGCTTCGGCCTGGCCCGCGCCTCCAGCGACCGGCGCGCCATCGCCTCCACGTCCAGCGCCGCCACCAGATCAAAACCCTCGATCTTCCTCACACGGTTCAGGCGCTCCCGGATCTGGGCGGCCCTCTTCTGCACCTGCTCCTCTGTGATCTTGTCGCCGTGGTCCGACATGATCCTCCTGGTCTCCCTTGTTGTCTTCAGACATCAACTCCTTTATTGAGTGGGGGAACCCCGCATTCGCCCAGTAGGCGATCCAGCCAGTGTCTCGGCCACAGGAGTCGGTCGAGAACCGGCCGCCAGCGGGGCGCAGGGGTAGTACGGCACGAGTTCAGCGCCGGAGTGCTCGATCCGGGCGGCATACGTCGCATATATCTACGCCGTGCTGGGTGAGCAGACCGATCGCGTCCTCGGTGGTGACCCGTGCGTGCTCCCCTTTGGCCTGCCAGCAGTCGCGGCGGTGAAGACGGCGCGCCGGATCGTCGTCCGCGTACTGGTGCAGCTTTTCGAGCACCCACTGCCGCCCGGCGATCGCGCCATCCCGGGGGACGGTGCCGTAGTCCTCGCCGGGGATGGGGGTGACCTGGTCGGCGGCCAAAGTGATCGCGGTGGGTGCCCCGGTCGGGCGGCTGCGGCCTTCGGTGTCCTCGAAGCGGGTAGGGAGGATCGCCTCGGCTTCAAGCCACCACTGTCCGTCTGTGCTGCGGATCCATCCGGTGGCGATCACGTCCAGTTCCTGGCCGTCTGGGAGCACGGCTCGCGCCCACGGCCCAGCTTTCGACCGCCTCTCCTCCGCATCCACGATTCGGATTCTAGTTCGAATGCACGGACCTGTGGCGCCCGCTCGGGCGGCACCCCGGGGTGCCGCCCGTCGTGAAGTCCGTCCGAGAATCGTCACTCGCCGTTCGTTGACGGCATCTGGTTGACTGCGACGATCGGCAGGAGCGTCGCAGTCGCCGGAACACCGATCTCGCGGGGTGTCGTCCCGGTCGGCGTGGGGATGTCGACCAGCCGTTCCAGCAGCTGGTCGAGCGCGGACTGGCCATCGTCGACAGCGGCGCGTTCCTCGTCGCTGAGCGGGACGCTCGCCAGCATGCGCTGAAGGTTGTCCTTGGCCTCCAGGAGCCGGCCTTTGCTGGAGGTCTTGGGCAATAAGAAGTCGCAGCGGGCGCAGGCCATAATGAAAAACGTCCGTCCACTCCGGCAAGCCCACGGAATCTGCATCCCCGTGTCAGCGATACGGGAAGGCCGTCGCTACTGCCTGGGACCGCTTGCACCCGCTGCTGGTTCGGCGCTCGGCCTGGACCGACTATCCCGAAGGAGAGCCGCCGGTAATCGAAGGCACCATCATCGTCTGGCCCAGTGGCGAGGGTTTCGCGAGTACCTGGCCGGACTGCTGGCACTGCGGGAGCGGCACAAGACGATCACCTGCCCGGCAGGGGCGGGACCGGTGGCAGGTGCGTCCTTTGGGCGGCCTGCGGGTGAAGCCCGCCTCGTCCTCAAAGCAGATATAGCCCCCGCAGGCCGCCCGGGCCCGTTTACTTCCGCCCAGGTCGCTTCCTTCCGTGCAGCCGTCCAGCCGTGCGCGGTCGGCCCCTGCTCGAGATACCCGGCGAGCTTCTCCGGACAGCGCGGCGACAGGCGACACCGCCCCGGCATCAGGACGTTCCGCAGACATCACCCCAGCGAGCCGAGATCAGTGTCGGGTGTTGGGGAGTGCCCGGTCATGGGCCGCAGGCCCAGTGCGTGGCTGATGCGCGAGGTGGCGACGAACCGTGCGGCCAGGTGGACGATCGCGACCAGCGCGGGGTCGTCGAGGTGCTCTCCGGCCGCGGTCATAGCGGGTATGGGAGGCGACGCGAACACGACAGTGAGTGTCAGCCTGCGCACGGCTTCCTCGGCGGAGTTGAGGACGTGGACGGCGCGCCCCTGAGCCGCGTTGATCCACGCCTCGCTCATGCCGTGGTCGCGGGCCACGTCCAGGTACTGGGCACGCTCGTACTCGTTGCCCAGAGCCTGGTGCGTGGCGAGGGCCACGATCAGCACGTGGGTGGGATCAAGTGCGGCTTTGAGCTGTTCGGTCATTTCCAGCAGTGCCAGGACGGCGCCGGGATGGTGCAGGCCCACGGCGAGGAACCCGTTGATGTAGCCGAGCCGGTCGGCCCGCTCGGCGAGCCGGTTGCGCAGTCCGTCGGGCAGCTCGGCCACGACCGCCGCCAGGTCCACGGGTTCGGGCCGCGTCCCGTCGCTGAGCCCTCGGTAGGGCACCGCCGTCCAGTCGACCTCGGGTCGGTCGGGCATGTCAGTCCTCCACAGTGGTCGGGGCCGCGGGCATCCACGGGGTGTGCCGGGCGGCGTCCTCCGGTTCGGGTGTCGGCTGCCTTCGGGCATGGGCTATCGGCACGGTGGTGATCTCCTTGCCCGGGGAGTGGGCGAGATCGGTTCAGGCGAGGAGGGCTTCTGCCCGGCTCGCCGCGTCGCTGAGCGCCTGCCGCGGTTCCTTCGCGCCCGCGAGGGCGGCGTAGATGTTCTGCCGCAGCAGGTCGTTGATCTGAACGGCCCGCAGGCCGGGGAACTGGAAGCGTTGGGCAAGGTCCGGGACGGAGTCGAGCGCCGGCCGGCGGTACGGCTGTTCCTTGATGATCGGGCCGAGGTACCGGGCGCCGGTGGCGTGCACGTTGACGGGGATCTCGCCGGTGTTCGTGCACAGTTCGGTCTGCCCGGGAGCGCTGATGAGGGCCTGGATGATCTGCCAAGCGGCCCGCTGTTCCCGCTTGTCCTTGGTGAAGATCACCAGCGATCCTCCGCCCGGTGGCAGCCGCCGGGTGCCACCGTCCGGGATCGGGACCATGGCAGTCCGGCAGTCGAACGACGCCTCCTTGGCGTAGCGCACCGGCTTGGTGGACGGGCCGAAGACCATGGCCGCGTCGCCGCGGAGGAACGCGTCGTCCATCTCCAGCGTGGTCGTCGGGGTGCTCAGCTTGTCGGTGATCAGCCCACGCCAGTAGGTGAGCACGTCGACGCCGGGACGGCCGGCGAAGGTGATGCGCCGTCGCCGTGCGTCCATCAGGGATCCGCCGGCCCAGCCGATGAAGTTCTCGAACGTCCAGTTGGAGTCCGCGTCGTAGGAGTGCAGCACCCCGTAACGTGCCGCCCGCCTGCCCACCACGGCGGCAGCGGCGGACCGCATCTCGCTCCAGGTGGTCGGTGGCCTGTCCGGGTCGAGCCCTGCCTTGCGGAAGGCATCCGCGTTGTACGAGAACACCATCGCGCCGAGGCTGTAGAGGGCGGCGACCGTGTGTCCGTCGTACCGGTTCACCCGTCGGAACGGCCTGATGTAGTCGTCCGGCCGGAAACCGCCCGCCGCCATCAGGGGTTCCAGGGGCTGCAGCAGGCCCGCCGCGGCGTAGGTGAGGACGGCATTCGCCCCCACCATGGCCATGGCCGGCGGAGTACCGGCGGCGAACGCGGTGGCCAGTCGGCCGTCGACATCCTGCCAGTTGCCGCCGCCGCCACTGAGCTGGATCTCGAAGGAGATGCCGGTCCGCCGGGTGAAGTCCTTGCCGAGCGTGGCACCCGCGGCCTGCGCGCGGGTGCCGCTCGGGACAAGGAACCTCAGAGTGCCGGAGGTGTCGCGGCCGCAGGCGGTCGTGACCGCGGCGGCACCCGCGGCCAGCAGCAGTTTCCGCCGGGAGACGATGCTGGTCATGGCTGTGCTGTCCTTGCGTGGATACGGAATACGGACCATGGCTATTCGCCGTCGGCGGTGAGAACCAGTCCGCGGACCAGGTGCCGCTGGACCAGGAGGAAACAGACGAGCAGCGGCAGCGCCGCCAGCGCGGCGACCGCCAGTTGCACGCTCAGCGGCACGGTGCTGTCCGGGCCGGAGACCCCGGCCACCGCGTACGGGACAGTCGCGACGTGGTCGGTGGTCAGGACGACCGACGGCCAGTACAGGTCGTTCCAGTGCGAGACGACGCTGAACACACCGGCGGCGACCAGAGCGGGACGGACGTGCGGCAGCACCACCCGCCACAGCATCGCCACCGGCCCGACGCCGTCCAGCCGGGCGGCGTCGAACATGCTCGCCGGGATGGCGAGGATGAACTGGCGGAACAGATAGATGCAGAATCCGCTGCCGATGCTCGGCAGGATCAACGCCGAGTAGCTGTCGAGCAGACCGAGGTCCGACAGCAGGAAGTAGATCGGGATCGCGGTCACCTGGACCGGAATGACCAGACAGACCAACACGAGCTTGAACGTCAGCGTTCGGCCGCGGAACTCCCAGCGTGCCAGCGCGTAGGCGATCGGCAGCGACGTCACCACCTGTGCGAGGAAGATCGCCCCGGTCACCAGCACGCTGGTGCCGTACACGCGCGGCCAGTCCAGTGCGGCCCAGGCGTCGCGGACATGGTCCAGGGTGAGGTGCGGCGTCAGGTCCCCGTTCAACGGGTTGCCCACGAGGAACGTGCCGGCGAGCATCAGCACCAGGGGCCCGAGCATGATCACGCCGCCGGCCGCGACCGCCGTGTGGACACCGATGCGGCGCCGAATCGTCGTGTTCATCGCGCACCCGCCCTCTCGAGCCGGCGTCCGCCGGCGAGGTACTGCGCGGCGACGGTGACGAGTACGAGGCCGAGAAGGACGGTGTTGACGATCGAGCCGCTGCCGATGTCGAGATAGCTGACGCCGTACCGCCATTGCAGGTCCGCCAGGGTCTCGGTCGACCCCAGTGGTCCGCCGTCGGTCATCACATGCACCTGATCGAAGACACGCAGCGCGTCGCGAGTGGCGATGATCAGGGCGAACATGGTCGACGGCCCGAGCGCGGGCCAGGTGATGTGCCAGAACCTGTGCCAGGGACCGGCGCCGTCCAGCCGGCCGGCCTCATGCAGGTGCTGCGGCACGCTGGACAGACCGGCGAGGAACATCACCATCGACGAGCCGATACCCGCCCAACTGCCGATCACGGCGATGGCCGGCAGCGCGAGCGTGGTGGAGTGCAGCCAGTCGGTGGCACCGGTCAGCCGCCCGATGGTGGAGTCGACCAGTCCCGTGCCGGGGTAGAACAGCCAGCGCCACACCACCGACATCGCCGCCATTGTCGCGATCGTCGGCAGAAAGTAGACCGTGCGCCACAGTCCGCCCCAGCGGGGCAGGGCATGGATGCCGAGCGCCGCGAGCAGGCTGAGGCCGACGATCACCGGAACCGTCAGCACGGCGTACAGCACGGTGTTGACCGTGGCCTGCTGCAGTTCGGGGGAGGTCAGGATGCGGTCCCAGTTGCGCAGCCCGACGAAACGGATGGAACGCGTGAGCGGTTGGTAGTCGAACAGGGTCAGCGCCATCACCGTACTCAGCGGCACGATGAAGAACACCATGAGGAAGGTCGCGGCCGGCGTCACCAGCAGCGCCGGTACATACCGCCGTGGTGTCCGCAAGCGCCGCGGTACGGAGGCCTCGAGCAGTGCGGTCATGGGCAACGCACCCCGTCGGCGGTGAAGTAGTGCAGATCGGACCGCCGCACGTGCAGCGCGATCTCCCCGTCCGGCCGGGTGTCCGCAGGTACCCGCATCCGGGCGCGCCGGCCGCCGATGTCGAGGTGGACGAGGCGGTCGCGTCCGCGCAGTTCGGCCATGAGGACCTGGCCGCGCAGATCGATGTCGTCCCCGTCCCCCGTGCCGATCCTCAGATGGTCCGTCCGGCAGCCGACGGTGGCGGCACCGGGGGCCGATCCTGCTGCGAACGGGCCTTCGGCGTCGAAGGTGTTCATCCCGTCGAGGAAGGTGGCCACGAAGGTCGTCGCCGGGGTCCGGTAGACATCCTCGGGAGGCCCGGCCTGTTCGATGCGGCCCGCGCGCATGACGACCAGCTGGTCGGCGAGGGCCAAGGCCTCGACCTGATCGTGCGTGACGAACACGACCGTCATGCCCAGGCGCCGCTGCAACGTGACGAGTTCGGCGCGCATGGTGTCCCGCAGGGCCGCGTCAAGGTTCGAGAAGGGCTCGTCCATGACCAGCACCGCGGGGTCGCGGACCAGGGCACGGCCGATGCCGACCCGCTGCCGCTGCCCACCGGACAGCTCGCTCGGTTTGCGGTCGAGCAGCCCGTCGAGACGCATCAGCTCGGCAGCCCGCAGAGCGCGTTCGCGGCGGGTCGCCCGGTCGACCCGCCGCATCCGCAGCGGGAACTCGATATTGCCCAGGACCGACTTGTTCGGGTAGAGGGCGTAGTTCTGGAAGGCCATCGCCACACCGCGGTCCTCGGCGGAGATGTCGGTGGCATCGACGTCGCCGATCTCGATCCGGCCGGATGTGAGCGTCTCGAGACCGGCGATGCAGCGCAGCAAGGTCGTCTTGCCGCAGCCGCTCGGCCCGAGCAGCACCGTGATGGATCCGGCGGGCACGGTGAGGTCGACATGGCTGAGGGCATCGGTCTCGGAGCGGTCGAACCGCTTGGTCGCCGTGTACACCCGCACCGCCGACGGTGTCGGCGCCGCGGTGTCTCCGGCGAGTGCCGGGGGCGCGGTCCGGCGGGTGGGCCGCGCCGGTGACTTCAACCGCATGTCACGCACCGCCTTCCCACGGTCGGCCGAGTACGAAGACGCAGTCCCCGAGGCCCGTGCGCGCGGGGATGCGCCGTGCGAGGACGACGCCGTCATGGGTGGACACCACCGGATCCGGTTCCCGCCACGGCGCGGTGGGGTAACGGATCAGCCCGACGACCTGACCGCGGTCGACCCGTTCGCCCAGCGACACCAGGGGCTCGAACAGGCCGCGTTCGGTGGAACCGGCGTAGATGTACTCATGGGCCGGTGTCCGGTGCAGCATCGTCGTCGTGGCGGGCGGTTCGGTGGTGAGCGGCGTACGCAACAGGCCGATGTGATGCAGCAGCCGCAGCACACCGTGCTCGGCGAGCCGGACCTCTTCGCGGCCGACCGACGCGCCGCCGCCCAGCTCCGTGGACAGATGGAACACGCCCGCGCGCCGGCAGGCGCCGATCAGCGCGGCGTCACCGCCCGTGGAATGGTCGATGATCATCGAGGTGGGCATGCCGAACGCGCGCAGCATGTCCAGGGAGCGGGCGAACCTGTCCGGGTCGTCCGACCGCGCTACGACGGCGACGGGGAGGTACTCGATGGATTTGCCACCCGAGTGCAGGTCGAAGGCGAACTGCACACGGGGCAGGATGTGGCTTTCGATGAAGTGGGCGATCATCTCCGTGGGCGGGCCGTCGGGCCGGCCCGGAAAATTGCGGTTCAGGTTGCCGCCGTCGAGCGGTGAGGTCCGCTGGTCCGCCGCCACCGCGGGTGCGTTGGCCGCCGGCAGGATGATGACCTGGCCGGTGAGGTCGGCGGCACGCAGCCGCTGCAGCAGCCGCATTACCACCACTTGGCCCTCGTACTCGTTGCCGTGGTTGCCGGCCATGAGCAGCACGGTGGGACCGTCGCCGTTGCGCAGCGACACGATCGGGATGCCCGTGTAGCCGTAGCCGGCGTCGCCGTCGGATGTGGTGTGCACGGCGAGCGGCAGCCGCAGATAGCCGCGCGCCTCGCCGTCGGAGTCCAGGTCGATGTCGGTGAAGATCCGGGTGGGTGCGGTGGTCATCGCTCGCTCCTCACCGAGCCGGACTGCGCGGCGATGGCCGCCTTGCGCCGCTCGGTCTCACCGACGACCTCGTCGTAGAAGGCGGACGCGGCCGGGTCGAAGTCGGTGCTCGGACGGGGTTCCGGGCGGAAGTGCCCGTAGCGGTCGGTGCCGCGGACCAGCGTGGCGCTGTCCTGGAAGCCGGTGGTCTGCCGGACGTGGGCGGCGACGTACCGGATGGTGATCCCGCACCGCCGCACGTCCGATGTGTTCGGCAGGGAGCCGTGCACCAGCATCGTGTGATGCAGTGAGAACTCGCCCGGCTCCAGCTGGAGGTCGACGGCGGCCGCCTCATCGACGTCGACCTTGATCTCCTGGCCCCGGCTGGCCATGTTGTCGGCGGCGAACGTGTCCGTGTGCTGCAGCTGACCCCGGGTGTGGGTTCCGGGGACGACGCGCATGCAGCCGTTCTGCCGGTTGCTCGGCGTGAGCGCCACCCAGGCGGTGACGACGCTGGGCTCGGACAGCCCCCAGTAGGTGGCGTCCTGGTGCCAGGCGAGGAAACCCGGGTCGTGCGGTTTCTTATCGAAATGTCCGGTCGCCCAGGCCAGGATGTCGGGGCCGAGCACGTCCTCGACGGCGTCGAGGATCCGCGGCTCGCGCATGAGGTCGTTGAGCCACGTCATGAGGAGGTGGGGCTTGACCTTGGCGCGTGTCCACAGGCCGGGATGGTCGGCCTCCAGCCGGTCCATCCGGTCGCGGTAGCCGGCCGCGACGTCGGCTTCGAAAGCGCGGATCGGGCATACGTAGCCGTCGGACCGGTATCCGGCGACCTGTGTGTCGGTGAGTACCTTGGGCATCTTTCGGGTCTCCTTGACGATCAGCGGTGGTAGGCGTTGCGGACGGCGGTGAGGCCGCGCTCCAGGGCGGCGCGGTCGGGAGGCGCGCCGATACCGAACCGGACCGCCTCGGGGGCGGTCCCGGTGCCGAAGTAGAAGGTGTCGCTGGTGCCGATGGACGCGCCCGCGGCGAGCGCGTCGGCCGCGAGGTCCGCAGCGGTACGGCCCGGGGACAGGGGCAGCCAGACGTGCAGCGACTCGGGGGTCGTGCGCAGGTCGATCCCTGCCAGCGCGTCCGCCACCAACTCGTGACGGGCGCGGATCTCCACCCGGACCGCGTCGATGATGGCGGTGGCCCCGTCGTCCTCGACGAGGCTGCTCATCACGGCGGCGTTGATCGGCGCGACCATCCAGTAGGTGCTGCGGACGCCGGGCCAGAACCGTGCCTTGGCGGACTCCTCGTCCGGCGCGACGACGTAGGCGACCTTCAGCCCGGCCGCGATGCTCTTGGCGGTGCCGAGCACGTACCAGGACAGCTCCGGCAGGTAGGCCGACAGCGGCGGGGGCGCGTCCGTGGGGAGGAGGCTGTAGATGTCGTCCTCGATCACGGACACGCCGTACCGGCGGCAGAGGTCGGCGATCGCGCGGCGGCGGTCGGCGCTCATGGTGACGGTGGTGGGGTTCTGCAACGTCGGCATGGTGTACAGGGCGGCGGGCCGTCGGGTTCGGCAGACCTGCTCGAACGCGTCCGGATCGATCCCCTCGCCGTCCATCGCCACGGGAGCGACGTCGATGCCGAGGGTTTGGACGAAGGTGCGGATCGTCGGGTAGGTCAGTTCCTCGACGGCGAGCAGCCCGCCGCGGGGAACCAGTCCCGGGAGCAGTTGGATGAGGATGCTCTGGGTGCCGTTGGCCACGACGACACGCTCCGGGGTCGGCGTCGTTCCCAGGCGCTGGGCGGTGAACGCGGCACCGGCGGCCCGATCGCGGTCGGAGCCGCGGTACTGGTGGGCGCCGATCAGGCGGGACGGCGACCGCCGCGAGAGCGCGGAGTCGAGCGCCGCACCGTACCGTGCGTCGAACACCTCCGGTACGTCGGGGGGCAGGTTGCCGCTCATGAAGACGGGGCTCTCACGGCGGCGCAGGTCGTCGGGGTTGTGGTCGCAGGCGATGAGTGAGGTCATGAGGGGCTGCTTCCTTGAGATGGGTAACCCGGGCGATGGAGGGATCGGTGAGCCACCGGAAGGAGACCGGGGCGGGCGCGGCCCGCGACAACGGCCTGACGAGTGCGCGGTGCGCGCGGATGATGGCCGTACCGGCGGTTTCGGAAACCAGGGTTGCTGGTGCGGGGGCGGCCTGGTGGGTCAGTCGTCCCAGTCGTTGTCGCCCTGCCGCCCGAAGGCGGCCGGTTCGGCGAGGCCCTGCCGCGCGGGATCGCGGTGCTCGGGCGGCGTCCGATGGCCCGACACGCCGCCCACCAGGTAGGAATGGCTCCCGGTCCGGCGCACGCTGACGGACGCGTCGCCGCGCCGGATCGTCCGTTCTTCCACGAGAAGTTCGGGGCCGTCGGTGACATCGCGCAGCGACTCGGTCAGCACACGGCCGTCGACGTCGTCGAGCGGTGCTCCGGTGACGAGCGTATACGCGGTGGCGGCGATGTCGGCCGGGCCCGCGGGTTCGGCGCGCCGGGTGCGGGGCTTGAAGGCCGGCCCATGCAGGATCAGCGGAATGCGCATGTCAGCCGGGTGGACCGTGCCGTGCACACCGCTGTACGGCCGGGTTCCGGAGGCCCGTGCGTGCAGAGCACGGGCCGGCGGGTCCGCGGGCTCGCGCTGGTCGGTCGGTTCGGTGCGCATGGTGATGATCAGGTCTGGCGTGAATGGCGAGTCTCCGGTCACGACCAGCGACAGCGGGAACGCGTCATCGGGGCAATGGGCGTCCGCGCAGAAAACGAGTCCCGCCCAGGGCTCTTGGACGATCCGGGCCGCGATGTCGGCCCGCAGACGGGGTGCCGTGCCGGGCTCGAAGTAGCCGAAGACGGCGCCGCTGTTGAACGTGGGCACGAATCCGTTCGGAGGCAGACCCGCGCGTTCGGCGATCCTGTCCAGCGTCTCGGTCAGCTCCAGCGACTCGATCGTCTCGCAGAAGCCATGGTCGGCCGTGAGGATCAGATTGCACTCCCGTCCCGTGTCGAGCACGGCGGTGTGCAAGGTGCGTACGGCCCGGTCGGTTCGTCGGATCGCCTCAATGCTGGCCGTCGAGGTCAATCCGGTGGCGTGGTGGGCGGTGTCGGGCTGCCCGGACCAGAAGATCAGCAGGTCGGGAGCGCGCGTCGTGATCGAGACCACCCCTGCGGCGACCGCCCATTCCAGCGCCTCGTCGTCGGATGCGGGGCGCGGTCCCAAGCCCTCGATCGCGGCCCTGACGTCGGAGGGAACGGAACGGTGGACCTCGTGCTCCGGACCGACCGAGGCGATCCTGGCTCCGTGTCCGGCGTCGCTGCCGGGATTGAGCAGGTAGGTGCAACCGGCCGAGCCGTTGCCGACGACCATGGTGCTGCGGCCGGAGGCGCTGAGCCGCTCCGCGACGGACATCTGCGGCATGGCCCCGGCGTCACGCAATCGGCGCACGTCATCGGCGACTGCCGTGTCCAGATGGCCCAGCTCGGGATGCCACACCCGATTTCCGAAGACCCCCGTACGCCCGGGGTGGCATCCCGTCGCCAGTGTCGCGGCGTTGGTACGGGTCAGCGCGGGGAAGGCAGCCACGGCGTGGTCGTAGGAGCAGCCCTCGTCGGCCAATCGCGACAGGAACGGGGCGGTGGAGGCGCTCAGAGCGGCCGGCCGAAGGCCGTCGATGACCGCGATCAGGGTGAGTGGTGTGTCAGGAATGGTTGTCTCCTTCCTCGGGGGCCACTGCGGGGCACGCCGCGCCGTGTGGCCGACCAGTTCAGCGGCCGGTGCAACTGCTGCCGGCCTGTACTGGCGGTGTCAGGCTCAGAGACGGGGATGGCGTGGGAACCAAGCCGGAGTTACCGAAGGATGAACTATCCAGTTCATCCATAAGCCTGGGATGGAATATCCGAGTCGTGCTAGCCTCCTGCCCGCATCGACAGTCGAATTGTGTTCACACGGCGAAATGAGGTCCCGTGGTTGCAGCCAAGTCGTCCCTGGTCAGCGGCGAGTTCGTCACCCGTGCTCAAACGGCGCTGCCCAACCTGGGCGCCACAGACAAGCGGGTCATCGAGCTGATCCTCGGTGACCCCGAAGCGGTCGTGCGCGGCTCGGTGACCGAGCTGGCCCAGCGGGCCGGCGTCGCGCAGTCGTCCGCGGTCCGTGCCTGCCAGCGCATCGGGTACCGGGGCTACCAGGACGTCAAGCTCGCCATCACACGCGATCTCGCCCAGCGGGACGAGCAGGAGCAGGAACTCGCCCACGAAGAGGAAATCGACAGCCGGACCTCGGCCGGCGAGATCCTGGACCGCATCCTGCGCCGCAGCGGCCGGGCCCTGGTCGACGCGGCACAGAGCGTCGACCCCGAACTGCTGTCCCTCACCATCGACCGCATAGCGGTGGCCGGCCGCGTCCTCGTCATCGGGAACGGCACCTCCACCGCGCCGGCCCACGACGCCGCCTACCGGTTGTCCGCGCTCGGCCTCGTGACGACGTGCCCCGCCGATGTGATGGCCCAGCATCTCGCGGCACGGCATCTCGACGACTCCTGTGTGTGCCTGGTCATCAGCCACACCGGCGCCAGCCGCGAGTCGCTGCTGGCCGCCGAGGCGGCGCGGGCGGCAGGCGCCTTCGTCGTCGCCATCACCAGCTACACCAAGTCGCCGCTGACCCGTGTCGCGGACGCCGCGCTGATCGCGGGAGGACCCGAGTACGGCTTCCGACTCGAAGCCATGGCAAGCCGCCTCGCCCACCTGGGGATCGTCGACGCACTCTTCGTCGGCATCGCGGTCCGCCGTCCCAAAGCATCGACCAAAGCGCTCGACGTGATGGCCGATATCACGATCGAACACTCCCTGTAGAAGGAACAGACCTGTGCCCCACCACGACAGCCCCCCGAGCGATGGACCTGGCCGTACTCGACATGGCCGGTACCACCATCGCGCACAACATCGCGCACAACGGCACCGTCGAACGGGCCATGGACGAGGCCCTGTCCCTCGCCGGCCGTCCGCCGCGGTCGAAAGACACGCCGGGGCCGGTATTGAGACGCTGGTCCCGCCGCCGTCACTTACCACCGCGAGCGACGGCGTCGAGAGTCGAGGCGGATACGGGTGGAGCGGTAGCGGGTCGGTCACTCAAAGCCCAGCCCCGCGCATCCGACGCACACCCAACGCGCACACCCCGCAGACCGCGCCCCACACCCCATTGACCAGGAACAACGGCAGGATGGCCGGCGGGTGCGCGAGGGGACCCCGCAAGTCACCTTCGAGGAGGGGAGACAGAATGCCGCTGAGAACCAACGCGGCCAGCGCGTAGGCCACTCCGGCGGCCACCGGCGTGAGCAACGGCTCACGCACCCGGCTGAGCCCCACCGCGAGGATCCAGGTCAGGCTGATGAACGCGGTGAGCAGCAGCGGTGTAAGCGGTTTGCCGAGTGCCTCGGACAGTCCGGTGACCGAGAACAGCGGCCGGACCAGCGCGACGGCGGTCAGCAGCGCCACCAGCGGCCGGTTCAGGCGACGCAGGCGTACGGACAGGGGCAGGCTGGGGGCGGGGTCGGTGCTCATGGCCCCAGCGTCGGTGGTCGACGGACACGGGGGCGTCGTACCGGGGCCGACAGGTGCCGTACCCCAGCGGTTGACGTGCCCTGCGCCCCGTTACACCAGGAGTTGCGGGTGGACGTCGGGTTCCTCCGCCGCGCGGAGGACTGCGCGGTGCGGGCGGTCTGTTTACGCTGGCGGCATGGTTCCACGCGTCCCGAGTCCCCGCCGGCCGCGACTGCCCAGTGGCCGTGCCGCGGACGCCGCGCTGGCCGCTGTGGTCCTGGTCCTGGTGGCGGTGGGCAGCCTGCGCTCGCTGATCGGCGAGCGGCAGGAGTCCTGGGAGACCACCGCGCTCGCCTGGGCCCTGCTCGTCGCCGCCTGCGCCGCCCTCTACGCCTGTCGGCGCCACCCTGTGCCGACCGCTACCTTCGTACTGGCCGCCACCATCGCGTACTACCTGGTCAGCGCCTACGACGGCCCCCTCTTGGTGGCCTTCGTCGTCGCCCTGTACACGGTCGCGGCCGAGGGCAGACTGCGGATGGCCATCCTCCTGGCGGCGCTCGGCCTGCTGCTCACCGGGGCGGGCACGCTACTCGGCAACCACGACGTCAACGGTGTCGCCCTGTTCATGATGACCGGCTGGCTGGTGGGCGTGGTCGCCCTCGGCTGGGTGCGCGAAAACCGGCTGGCCCTCGCCCGGGAGGCGGAGCAGCGGGCGGCGAGCGAGGAACGTCTGCGCATCGCGCGGGAGTTGCACGACGTCGTCGGCCACCACATCTCGCTCATCAACGTCCAGTCCGCCGCCGCCCTGCGTCGGCTGCGCAAAGATCCCGAAGGTGGCCCGGAGCGGGCGGAGGAGGCGCTTGGCGCCATCAAGGATGCCAGCCGGGAGGCGCTGCGCGAGTTGCGGACGACCCTGGGCGTACTTCGGCAGGTTGACGAGTCGGCGCCCACCGCGCCCGTGGCCGGGCTCGACCGACTCGGCGACCTGGCGGCGGCGGCCCGACGGACCGGTCTCGACGTCCGGGTAAGCACGGACGGCGAGCGGCGCCGACTACCCGCCGAGGTGGACCTGGCCGCGTACCGCATCGTCCAGGAGTCGCTGACCAACGTCACCCGCCACGCCCAGGCCACCGCGGTGACCGTCCGCACCGAGCACGGGCCACGACACCTCACGGTCGAGGTCACCGACAACGGCCGCGGGCCCATCCCCCTGGGCGGCGGGTCCGGCAGCGGCATCACCGGGATGCGCGAGCGGGCCCGCGCCTTGGGCGGCGAACTGACCACGGGGCCCACCCTGAACGGCGGCTTCACGGTCCGGGCGACGCTGCCGTGTCCGGCGGCCCCACTCGCCCACCTGCCAGGACCAGGATCCGCCATGGCGAACGGAGAACCCCCTCGACCATGACAACCAAGATCAGAATCGTGCTGGCGGACGACCAACGCCTGGTGCGCGCCGGATTCCGGTCGATCCTGGAGGACGAGGACGACTTCGAGGTCGTCGGTGAGGCAGGCGACGGCGCCGAGGCCCTGGCCGCCTGCCGCGCCCAGCGCCCCGATGTCGTCCTGCTGGACATCCGTATGCCGGGCGTCGATGGCCTCCAGGCGGCCCGGGACATCGCCGCCGACGCGCGCCTGAACGACGTACGCGTGGTCATTCTGACCACGTTCGACCTCGACGACTACGTGTACGGCGCGCTGCGCGCCGGCGCCACCGGCTTCCTGCTCAAGGACACCGAGCCGGAGGAGCTGGTGCACGCCATCCGGGTCGCGGCCCGCGGCGACGCGCTGATCAGCCCCTCAGTCACGCGCCGTCTGATCGCCGAGTTCGCCGGCCGGGTGCGCGCCCCCGAGCCCGGCCCCCGGCTGAACGCCCTCACCGACCGCGAGCGCGAGGTCATGCGCCTGGTCGCCGCCGGTCTGGCCAACGACGAGATCGCCGCCCGCCTCGTACTGAGCCCTGCCACCGTCAAGACCCACGTCAGCCGCATCATGACCAAGCTGGACGTGCGCGACCGCTCACAACTGGTCGTGCTGGCCTACGAGTCCGGGATGGTGACCCCGGGCTGGCTGGCGGGGTGAGCCTGGCTGGCTGACGGGGTGAGCCGCGGACCTGCCACCGGATAACGCGGCGGGCGTACGGCGTCACGGCCCGCGCAACCCACGGGGTACGGCAGATACCCACCCGGGGCCGACGCCCCGCGCCGCGTCGGGTCCGGATGCTGTGGACATGCACCCACATCATCTCTCTCCGCCGCCCGTGGCCGGCCCCGGTGTCTTCAGCCGGCTCGCCGGCTGGTCCCGGCGCCGGCGCTGGGGCGCCCTGCTGCTCTGGCTGGCCGTGGTCACCGTCATCACCGTCGGCTCCCAGGCCGCGGGCAGCGCCTACCGCAACGACTTCACCGTCCCCGGCACCGGCTCCCAGTCCGCCGCCGACCTGCTGGAACGGCACGGTTCCCGGCAGGCGGGCGACAGTGTGCAGATCGTCCTCAAGGACCCCGCCGGGTTGACCGGCGACCGCGCGGCAGTGGAAGGGACCCTCGAAACGGTGAGCGGTCTCCCTTCCGTCGCCGAGGTCCGCAGTCCGTACGCCGACCCGTCCGCCGTCTCCGAGGACGGCACCATCGGCTACGCGACCGTCGTTCTGGACGCCAGGGTCGAGGAGGTCCCGAAGGAGGACATCACCCGGATCATCGACACCGCGCGGTCGGCGGCCGGCGGCGGACTGACGGTCGAACTCGGCGGTGAGACGGTGCGCGGCGCCGAGGAGGGCGGCGGCGGGGCAGCCGAGGGCACGGGCATGCTCGCCGCCCTGGTGATCCTCGTCCTGCTCTTCGGGTCGGTCATGGCCGCCGCGCTGCCCTTGGTCACAGCGCTGTTCGCGGTCGGCGGCGCGGTCGGCCTGATCGCCCTCGCCTCGCACGTCTTCACCGTCGCCGACTTCACCCCGCCGATCATGATGCTGGTCGGCCTTGGCGTGGGTGTCGACTACGCGCTCCTGATCTTCCACCGCTACCGCCACGAACTCGTCCGCGGCACGGACCTCGACACGGCCGCCCGCACTGCCCTGGACGCCGCGGGCCGTACGGTCTTCTTCGCCGGCTGCACCGTCATCATCGCCCTGCTGGGCCTGGTCGCCCTGGGCCTCGGCGCCCTCCAGGGCGTGGCACTGGCCGTCGCGCTGACCGTCCTGGTCACGATGGCCGCCTCGCTGACCTTGCTGCCCGCGCTGCTTGCCCTGTTCGGCGCCCGTATCCAGCGGCACGTCCTGAAGCAGGCGGCGAAGGCGGAGGCCCGGGGCACGGAGGAGGGTCACCGCTGGCGTCGCCTCGCCACCGCCGTACAACGCCGTCCACTGCCCGCCCTGCTGGCGGCCGTCGTGGTCCTGCTCGCCCTGTCGGCGCCGGCCGCCGGGATGCGCCTGGGCTTCGCCGACGCGGGCAACGACCCGGCGACGTCGACCAGCCGCAAGGCCTACGACCTGCTGGCCGAGGGCTTCGGCCCCGGATTCAACGGCCCCTTGGTGGCCGTGTCCCAGGGTAATGAGGAGGCGGCGACGGCATTGCGCAGGACGCTCACCAACACCCCGGGCATCGCGGCGACGACCCCGCCGCTCGCCTCCTCCGACGGCGCGGTCTCGACGGTTATCGCCTTCCCCTCGACCGCGCCCCAGGCCGAGCCCACCGCCGACCTGGTCCACACCTTGCGCGACGACGTGCTGCCCGGCCTGGCCGACCGCACCGGCGCCACCTATCTGATCGGCGGTCCGACGGCCACGGCACAGGACTTCGCCGACTCGGTCGCCTCCCACATCCCGCTCTTCGTGACGATCGTCGTGGGCCTCTCCTCGCTCCTGCTCCTCGTCGTCTTCCGCTCGCTCTGGATCCCGGTCAAGGCGGCGATCCTCAACCTCCTCTCCATCTCGGCGGCGCTCGGCGTGATCACACTGGTCTTCCAGCACGGCTGGTTCGGCGTTCAGCCCGGCCCGGTGGAGGCCTTCATCCCGGTCATGATCTTCGCGATCGTCTTCGGGCTCTCCATGGACTACGAGGTCTTCCTGGTCTCCCGCATCCACGAGGAGTGGGAACGAACCAGTGACCCCGCACTCGCCGTCCGCGAGGGCCTGGCCGCCACCGGCCGGGTCATCACGGCCGCCGCGGCCATCATGATCGTCGTCTTCGCGGCCTTCGTCCTCAGCCCGAGCCGCATGCTCCAACAGTTCGGCCTCGGCCTCGCCACGGCGATCCTCCTGGACGCCGCCGTAATCCGCTGCCTCGTCGTCCCGGCCGTCATGCACCTCCTGGGCCGCCACGCCTGGTGGCTCCCGGGCCCCTTGGCCCGGGGGCTACCAAGGGTGACGCTGGAGGCCAGGCCGCCCGAGCGCGCCTAGTTCCGCATCAGCCAACGTTCGCCTTGCCCCAAGCGCGGCCTGTCATGGGCCGGATGGGTTTGTGGGATTTGCGATGGACGGACCAGGGCCTCGGCCAGCCGGGCTGAAGCCGCCGCCACTGCTCGCTCTCTTGGTCGCTTCGGTGAGCGTGCTCTCCCACAAGGGCTACGGCTGAAGATCGCGGAGGTGACGTTCACCAGCGCGGACCGGGTCCGGGACGTGCCCCTTCACGCTCCCGGAGCGTCGCGAGATCAAGAAGATCGCCAAGTCCAAGCCGAAGGACACCTTTGGGACCGCTGAGGCAGTTCACCATCGCCAACTCAAACCACCTCAACCACACGGTGCAGACCCGGGCGCTGCACGCCTATCCGCGGTGGCGGGCGGTGGCGCAGCGCCAACGCCCGCCACCGCGACATCCTGGCCGCCGAACGCAAGGAACAGGCCCGCGTCCGCAGCGAGAAGGGCATCCGCCGAGGAGGACGCCCCCCTCAAAGTCGCCGCCTGACCGAATCCGGTGAACCTACGCGGTCACAGCACACTAGCGAGCCCAGGGCGGTGTGATGGTGTTGCCGTCGGCCAGTTTGGCGGTGAGCCCAACACGTGTGGTGACCCACATATGAGCGGGCTGGCCGGTCGTGTTGGCGACCGCCGCATGCACCAGCCTCCATTTAGACAAGCTACTTGTCTAGATAGCGGACAGCTGGTGCAGGAAATCCACACCAGCGTGTCCCAGCAGGGATTCGAGGACCTACGACCTGCACACGGCTTCGCCTTCGCCCGCGTCTCGGCGGGCGGCGCCACCACGGCTGACCTGGCCGAGCACCTGGGGGTGACCAAGCAGGCCGCTGCCCAGTTGGTCGAGGAGCTGGTCCGAAAGGGGTACGTGGAGCGGCGTCCGCACCCGCACGATGCCCGCGCCCGCCTCCTCGGGCTGACCGAGACCGGCTGGGCCGCCACGCGCGCCGCCGACCAGGCGGCCCGGGCTGCCGTCGCACCGTGGCGAGAAGTACTGGGCGAGGCGCGCTTCAGCGAACTCGTCGCCGACCTGACACTACTTGCACCGCCGGGACCGATCCGCCCCGCCTGGTGAGCCGACGTCCCACCGCCCTGGAGGCCGCCGACCGTGAACGAATCGTCCGGCAGGGCAACCGGCCAAGTGGAACCTCTGCGCGGAACTCACTGCCTTGTGCCCTGTCGTCGAGAGTCGAGAGGTGGCTTTCACGCTGCGTACCGGCTCTTGGGGCGCCTGCGGTGCCAGGCCGGCGGCGCCCCCCGGCGTGACCGGGAAGACACAGCTCCAGCGCCGGCGCGACCTCAGCGACGACAGCACGGCCGGCCAGAACCGGTCCGCGGGCTCGTAGCGGACCGGACCGGCGAGTCGCCGTCGTGACTTTACGAGCCGCACAGGACCGGGCCGCGTACCCGCCGAGGCCGAGAGCGGCACTCGGTCAGGGCACGCGGCTGGGAATCACGCAGTTCTTCGGCTGGGCCTGGCCGGTGGGCCAGCCCAGGCCGACGAACTTCAGCCTGCCGAGGCCTTTTTGGCCCGGATCCAGCTGGACCACCGCGATCGGTTTGTCGTACGGGTTCCCGCTGCTGGTCAGGCAGATCAGGCCGCTCGTACCCCGCACCCGGTGCCGGGACTGGAGCAGTGGCCATTGCCCGCCGACGTCCTCCCGGCTGGGCACCGCCTCGGCGCTGCCCTCCTGCGCCTGGTGCAGCGCCTTTCCGATGGTGATGAGACCGTCGTATACCAGCATCGTCCGGGAGTCCTCCAGATTCGGGGTCGCCCCGAGTTCGATGCCCTCGCCGCGCGTCGTCTCGATGCGCTTCTTCAGGATCTCCAGGGCCGTCTCGGGCTCGGTGAGGTACTGGGGGAGGTCATTCTTGGTGGGTTCGCGGTCGTGGTGGTCGTGCCACTGCTTCTTCCAGTCGGCCAGCTCGGTGCTCCAGGCGTCCGGGTGCGCCGGGGCGGCGTACTGCACCGTCACCTTCGCCTTGCCGTCCTCGCCGCGCAGCTGTTGCCAGTCCTTCTCCGTCATGTCCTGCCGCAGCGAGGCCGCGTCGGAGCCACTGATGATCGTGTAGTGCCGGTTTCGGCAGTCCACCTGGGCCAGCTTGAGCGCGAGGAGCCGCAGGTGCAGCGTGCGGCCCGCGAAGTAGATGATGTCGGCGCCGGAGTCACAGATGTTGTTGGCCGTCTGGGTGAACTGGTTGCCGGTCGAGCCCGGATCGTCGATGGCCGGGGATTCGAAGGGCATCGCGGCGGGACCGGGCGGGCCCTTCTCCTCGATGCCACTGAACGCCTTCGCCAGCGACTCGTTGTAGCCGTCGCTGCGCTTGTCGTAGACCAGCACCGTCCTCCGGTTCTCCCGGCCCCGTTCGCCGTTGAAGTTGGCCAGGGCCTGGGCCGCGTCATGGTTGGTGGTGATCAACCGGGCCAGGCCGGGGAACCGCGCCTTCCCCGTCCCGTCCGTCCGGTCCTCGTTCGCGATCTCGTCCCCGCTGATCCGCGAGGCGAGGACCGGGACCTTGTGCTTCGTCAGCCGCTCGACCGCTTCTTGTGTCTCATCGAGGCTGAGGTTGAAGCCCGTGACCGCGCGCAGCCGGTCCTTGGGCGAGTCGGCCATCCGCAGCAGGATGTCCACGACCTTCTTCTGCTGCTTGTACGCCTGTCCGGGGTTGGCCAGCACCAGCCGGATCTTCGGTGGCTCTCCCTCGCCCTCGTTGGCCTGCCGCTGCCCCAGATACGCGCCCTGGAGGTCGCTGCGCATCTGCCGGCGCAGCGCGGGCTTGTCCGACTGGAGCGGCAGCATCAACGCCACCGTGACATGCGGCCGGCCGTCGATCTTCTTGTTCTCCTGTGCGATGGCCCGGGACACCTCTCGGATCTCCGGTGTGCCGAAATCGTAGCCGGTGCCGCTGACGCCGATGCACTCGCCGCCGGTCCGCTCGACCCCGTCGGCACAGGTGTCCGTCTTCTGGATGAGGGACCAGACGTAGCAGGAAAGCGCCACGGCCGCCCCCACGGCCAGCAGCGCGTAAAGGAACTTCTTCCACCTGGGCATCCCCGTTACCTCCTTCGACCCAGTTGCTCGGTACAGGCGCAGCGCAGCAACGGCTGCTCGTTCGCCGCCAGATCGCTCCAGTGGGTGGCCACCTTGCCGAGCTGTCCCGCCCCCTCGAACTCCATGATCGAGAGAAGGTCCAGCAGCTTGGACAGGGTGCGGGCGGTCTCCTGCCCGGTCGGCCTGGTCCGTTCCTCACACAGCCATACCGCGTGCAGCAGCTGGTCGACGGTGCGGCGCAGCGCCGGTCCCTCCGCCACCACCAGGCCCTGGGCTCGCTCCCGCCGGGCGTCCGCGCCGCCCGGATACGGCGCCTGGGCGATTTCCAGTAGCTCCGCGCACCACTCCCGGGGGCGTCCCGGCAGCGTGTCGGCGAGATGGCCGACCACGTCGCCCGCACCGCCGGACACCAGATGGTGGTTCATATGGTGTGCGATGACCGAACCGAACGCCTCTTCGCCCGGTGGCCCCTCGTCCGCCGTCCGCCCCGCGTAGTGGTCCCGCAGGAAGTGATGGTCGGCGTACCAGGCGGCGCCGCCGGGGCGCAGCCCGTACAGCCGGTGCACCAGCATCTGGCGCAGCCCGAAGTCCCCGATGAAGTGCCGTCCGCAGCTGGGCCAGCCGGTGTCGGTGAGCAGCGTCGACACATGGTGCGCGGTCAACGGGTTCACGTGGCCCGACTGATGATGACGTAACAGGACGTCGGCGCATTCCTCGTCGTGCGCCACCGACAGATGGGTGAGCAGATCCAGCCACTCGCCGTGGTGCTCGGTCGGCAGCTTCACCGGCAGCTGGTCCATGATCAGCTCCTGGAGCAGCACGTCCACCACCGGCCGCTGGGGGGTGCCGTCACCTGGGAGCCGCAGCGGGGCCTCCAGAACGTCCCGGTCGTTGGCGTCCGCCGGCATCCGGAAGGCGGCCGCGGCGGCGGCCAGCCGGATCACCGTGTGCGGCCGGCCGCCGCTCAGTCGCGCCACGGCGGCGTCGATGCGGCGGCGGTTCTCGCCGCCCTCCGGCTCCACACGCATCTGCCTGCGCTCGGTCTCCTGGCGTAATTGGTCGCCGGTGAGGAGCGGCATCCGCAGCAGCAGCACCCCGTTGGCCAGCGGAGCCTGGTCCGCCGCTCCCTCCCCGTCGCGGGGCCAGGCGGGCGGGGCGCCGTCGGCGGGACGGAACTCGGCCGGGGGCACCACCTCCTCCGGCCGCAGACCGCCGTGCAGGAAGGCGCCGCCGTCCGCCCGACGAGCCGTGCCCACGATCACCACGCGGTCGCGCTGCCCGCCCCGGCGGTCGGTGAGCACGGCGCGCAGCAGCCGTTCCCCCAGCGGTGACTCGGCGTGGTCCAGCAGCAGTCCCGGGCGGCCCACCCGGCGCAGCCAGCCGGCCGTCGAGGCGTACGCCGCCTCGAGGTCCTCGCGCAGCGCCCGGAAGAGGAACCCCTCCGCCAACTCCCGTCCCTCGCCGTGGGCCTGGAAGTCGGCTGCGAGGTCCCTCAGCCCGTGCTGGGGGTTGCCGGCCGCGCCGGGATACCCCCCGTAGATCCGCTCCAGTTGCACTCTGCCCCGGGGCGCCAAGGACTGGAAGAGGGCCTCCACCAGCGCGTTGCTCACCGCCGCGGAGTACGGGTTGAGCGCTTGTCCGGCCAGGGTCGTCAGCAGGTTCTTGAGGGATCCGGAAATCACGCCCCGCCAGAAGTCACCTGTCCGCAGACCGGGCAGGGCCCGCTTCTGGGGCAGTTCCTCGTACCGTTCGACTTCCGTCGCGACCGCCGCGGGGCCGCCGTCCGCGGCACCGGTCGCGATCATCGCGAGGCCCGCGAAGAGCCGGGGGAAGGCGAACGCGCCGCCCGTCCCCTGCCAGGTGCAGAGCCGCCGGGCGATCTCGACCAGAGCCTCGGTCGCATCCGAACGGGCGTCCGGCTCCGGCGCCGCGCGGTGTGCGTACACCGGCGAGCCGCAGTCCAGATAGACCACCGGCACCTTGGCCGCGAAGTGGTCCCGCACCGCGCGCAGCAGCCGTCCCTTGCCCATGCCGGGACCACCGGTGAGCAGCACCACGGGCAGCTCGGGGCCGTACAGCGGTTCCCGGCCGGCGCCCGACGGCGACCGGCTCAGCAGACGAGCGAAGAAGCCCTCTTCGCTGAGCAGCTTCTCGAACCCCAGGTCTTCACACACGAACTCCTCCCCCGTAGAGCGCGCTTCCCCACCCATCGAGCGTTGGTGACGTTGGGTCAGGAAGTGCGTCAGGAAAGGTTAGTGGAGAACACGGCCGATTCTTGCGGACATTAATGAATATCAGGCCGGAAGTTGACAGATCCGTTATGACATGTTCCGGCTTACACCGCCATCGATAACTGCGCCAACGCCCCGGTGGAAGCCCTCGAATCCGACTACTCACACTTCCGCGTCGTCGAGTACGCGCTCCACGAGGACTCCGGCGGCCCCGGCCGGCATCGCGGCGGACTCGGCATCCGCCGCACCTACGAGGCCGTCGCCGACGAGGTCGACATCGCCGGCTACGCCGACCGCCACCGCAGCGGAGCATCGGGCGTGGACGGGGGCGGTCCCGGCGACACCGGCGCCTTCACCGTCACCCGCGTCGACGGGAGCGTCGAGCGGCTTCCCGTGGTCTTCCACGAAAAGCTGCACGCCGGTGACCGCGTGAGTGTGGTCACCGGCGGCGGCGGAGGGCATGGCTCACCCGCCACCCGCGAACGGCACCGGTCCGAAGCCGACATACGCGACGGGGTCGTCCACCACCACCGGCCCGGCTGATACCCCCCGGGCCGGAGCGCACGCCCTCGTCCCCGGGCGTCCCGGATTCCGTCCCTACGCCCCCGTATGCCTGCCTCTCCCAGCCCCCAGGAGTACGCCATGCGCCAAGGAACCGCGCCCGACGCCGCGCCATCGGGACCTCCGGACGCACCCTCGGCGACACGGCTCGCCTCGGCCCAGATGATCGGCACCACGATCGAGTGGTACGACTTCTTCATCTACGGCACCGCGTCGGCCCTCGTCTTCAACCACGTCTTTTTCCCCGAACTCCCCACCCTGGTAGGCACGTTCCTGTCACTGGCCACCTTCGCCGCCGGGTTCCTCGCACGACCGCTCGGGGCCATCCTCTTCGGGTACTTCGGTGACCGTGCCGGGCGCAAGCGCACGCTGGTCGTGACCCTGCTCCTCATGGGCGGCGCCACCGTCGCCGTCGGCCTGCTGCCCTCGTACGCCACTGTCGGCGCAGCGGCACCGATCCTGCTCCTGCTGCTGCTGCTGCGCATCGTGCAGGGCATGGCGGTCGGCGGCGAGTGGGGCGGCGCTGCCCTCATCGGCATCGAACACGCCGAGCCGCGCCGCAAGACGCTCTTCGGTGCCTTCGCCCAACTCGGTTCGCCGCTCGGCCTGATCCCGGCGGCAAGCGGGGGCTGACCGGGGTGAAGCGACTGCGCGCCCTGGCGCGGCGCCGGCTGAGAGAAGGCGCCGCCGCCGTGCGAGAGCGCAGCTCAAGCAGGTGTTGGGGGCAGGCGAAGCCCCCAACCGGGTCAAGCGCGCGGCCGAACGCACCGTGCCCCTCGGGCGGGCCGTCCACACCCTCACCCTCTTCTGGTGCGCCCTCCACGACCACCACCAGGCCTACCTCGGACAGCGCCGCGCGCGGTCCCCGTGGTTCACCGCCAAGACCACCGCCTCCTTCGATGACATGCGCGCGGCCCTGTGTCGCGAGGCGATCCGCCACCTGAACGCCCGAGCCAGCTCCCCGAGCACTTCACCAGCCCTGGCGCTACTCCGCCGGGTGTACGCGAGAAGTCGCCCGCCGTACGACGCCTGCTCCCCATGCATTCGCCACTATCGAGGCCATGAGACACCGCACGCTGCACGCCAACGGCATCAACATCCATATCGCCGAAGCCGGGGAGGGTCCGTTGGTCATCCTGCTGCACGGCTTCCCCGAACTGTGGTACTCGTGGCGCCACCAGTTGGGTGCCCTCGCCGCGGCCGGTTTCCACGTCATCGCCCCTGACCTGCGCGGCTACGGTCAGACCACCGTCCTGCCCGACGTCAAGGCGTACGGCATGCAGGCGATGGTGGACGACGTGGTGGGCATGCTGGATGCGCTGGACGAGCCGACCGCCGCGCTGGTCGGTCATGACTGGGGTGCCCAGATCGGCTGGGCGTGCGCCCAACTGGCCCCCGAGCGGTTCCCTGCCCTGGCCGCGCTCAGCGTGCCATACCACCGGCGGCCCCCCGCCCCCATGACCCAGGCCCTGCGCCGCTGGGCGGACGGCAAGTTCAACTGGCTACTGCACTTCCAAGCTCCTGGCGTCGCCGAAGCCGAGCTGCAGACCGATGTCGAACGCTCGATGCGCCTCATCTTCTCCGCGCTGTCCGGGGACGCTCCCGACGGTCTGGCGATCAGACTGCTGACCGGCCTGCCCGCCGGCTCCCGGCTGCTCGACCCGATCCCTGAGCCCGCGCGCCTCCCGTCCTGGCTGGCCGAATCCGACCTGTCCTACTACGCGGAAGAATTCCGCCGCACTGGCTTCACCGGCGCGCTCAACCGGTACCGCAACGTCGACCGCGACTGGGAGGAACTGCCTGCCCTGGGCGCGACCCCGATCCGCCGGCCAGTGCTGTTCGTCACCGGCGAGTTGGACACTGCCACACGCTTTATGGACACGGATGCCATGCGCCAGTATGTGCCGAACCTTCGTGGTCCGGTGGTCCTGCCCGGCTGCGGCCACTGGATCCAACAGGAGCGTCCCAGCGAGGTCAATGCGCTCCTGGTCGACTTCTTGTCCTCCGCCACTGTCCAGTCGGCCGTTCAGTAACCAGTCGTCCAGGGGCCTTCCGGCCTGTCGGGACTGTAAAGACGTTCGGCTCTGGCTCGTAGCACTCCGTGCCGGGCAGCGCCGGCTCGGTGTGCTACCGCCGGGCGATGATGCGGCTGGCCTCGGCCCGGCGGGAACCGGGTCCCGGTGGTCGCGCAGAAGGAGTCCCCCGGCCCCGAGCGCGACGCCGAGCTGGACCGCGCATCGAAACAGGTGCTGGGCGGCTCCCGGACCGGGTCTTCGCCTTCGACGAGTTCGGACCCCTTGGAATCCGCCCCACCGGCAGGCTCCCGCTGGGCGAAGCAGGGCAAGCCAAACCGTCTGCCAGCGGCCTACCGCCGCACCCGCGCCGTAACCTCTACTTCCACGGCTGTCAATCCATCCACGATCGCCGGCTGTGGGCGTCAACCCCCGCAACAAAGGCACCGCCAACACCCTGGCCGCACCGAAGTTGATCCGCGCGCCCGACCCCGATGGCGCCGCCATCTCCATCGTCCCGGACAACCTCTCCGCCCACACCGGAGCGGACATCCGCCGCTGGGCGGAGCAGAACAAGGCCGAGCGGTGCCCCATCTCGGCCTACGCCTCCTGGGCCAACCCGTTTGAGGCGCACTTCGGTCCGCTGCGGCAGTTCACCCTGGTCAACTCCTACCACCGCAGCCATCCCGCGCAGACCCGGGCCCCGCACGCCTGCCTGCGCCGGCGCAACGCCCACGCCCGCCATCCCGACTTGCTCACCGCCCAACGCAAGGAACACACCCGCATCCGCGGCGAGAAGGGCATTCGCTGGGGCGAACGTCCGTTGAACGCCATAGCCTGAAGATCACTATTGGCCTGCCTCGCCGCCATCCCAGGATGCTACGTTCCGGTTCTTGGCCTACTCGCCGCTACCGCCTGGGAGGGTGTGACGATGATTCTGGTGACTGGCGCGGGCGGGAACGTCGGAACGGCTCTCCTCACCCGTCTTCGTGCCGACGGCGTAGCCGCGCGGGCGGCCTATCGTGATCCGCGCACCACGGCTCAGGTGATCAAGTCGGGCGGTCAGGCAGTGACGCTCGATCTGGCCATACCGGACACGATCGGTCCCGCGCTCGATGGCATCGAGACCGTATTCCTTCTCGGCGCGACAAGTCCCGCCCAAACGACGCACGAACTCAACATGCTGGAAGCCGCCCGTGCGGTTGGCGTCCGGGTGGTCAAGCTGTCGGTCTGGCGGGCCGACGAAGGACTCTCACCGATCGCCCGGCTGCATCAGCCCGTCGAACAGTCGCTGGTTGCGTCCGGTCTGCCCTGGACGATCCTGCGGCCCAACTTCTACCTGCAGAACTTCCTGCGCCAGTCGTCCATCCGCGAAGCCGGGGAGTTCAGCTTCCCATTGATCACCGCGCCCATAAGCTTCATCGGCATCGGCGACATCGCCTGTGTCGCGGCGAGGGTTCTCACCACTGATGGCCACGACGGCTGCGTCTACGACCTCACCGGACCGAAGGCCCTGACCTACGCTGAAGCCGCCGAAGAGTTTTCCGACGTCCTCGGCAAGCCGGTGCGTTACGTGGGCCTGCCGGACGACGAAGTGCGCGCGGCCATGCTGGATCGCGGAACGCCGGAGTTCCACGTCGACGCCCTGATCGGAGTTGCCCGCGCCTACCGCGACGGCGGTGCCGAGTCGGTCACTTCAACCGTGGCCGACCTGACGGGCCGTCCAGCCCTCGGCTTCGCCGATTTCGTGCGCCAGAACCGCGACTTCTTCGATTGATCACGGTCCTCGTCGACCTGCACCCGGTATCCGCCGACAGGCCCCAGCGAGCGGGCGCCGCCGTACGAGCACAGGGCGGCTTCGTCGTCTCCGACGAGGTGCAGGCCGGCTTCGGCCGCACCGCAACGGTCTGGGCCGCGCCTGCCAACCCAGGGAGCGCGGCCACATCTGCCCGTATCTCGTCCCTCGCACGGTCGAAGCGCACCCCCCGGGCGGAGCGCCCCAACAGGCCTTTCACGTCGGCGAATTGGAGCAGGGCAAAGAACTCAGGGCCGAGGAAGCCGTGCCGGAACTGCACCACCACCGCCTCCGCGGCCCCCTCCCCCGCCTCGGAAGCGAACGTGTGCGGAAGGTCCGGGCCGAGGAGGACGAGGACCCCCGGGCAGTAACGCTCGACGGTGGTACCGACGACGTAGCGCGTTCCCGTGCCCTCAGCGATGAGCGTCAGCTCGTATTCCTCGTGGTAGTGCCAGGCGAAGTCGAATGTTCCCTGACGACGGACGAATCCGAAGAACGTGGTCCCGACGCGAACCCCCGGCTGTTCATAACGTGGCCGCACAAAGCGCATCGTAGCTCTCCGCCTCGGGACCGCGCCGATGTCAATCCAGTACCAGAAGTGGCAAACACAGACGTGGCAGCGTCCGGCCCCGCCCTGCCACGGTTGAACGACCGATCCGCCCCGAGCCAACGCCCGAGGAGCCCACACGCCATGACGGCACCCCTGCCCGAACCGGCCGATGAGCTGGACACCCCCTTCGAAGGCCTGTCGCCCACGGCCACCGCCGACTTCAACCGTGACGGCTTCGTCCACCTCTCCGACGTGCTCTCCCCCGAGACCATCGGGCAGTACGAGCCGACGCTCACCTCCGAAGTCCTCCGGCTCAACACCCAGCACCTCCCGCTCGCCGAGCGGGACACCTACGGCATGGCCTTCTTGCAGGTGTCGAACCTCTGGCGGGAGAACGAGAAGGTACGGCGGCTCGTCTTCTCACGCCGTCTCGCCGGCATCGCGGCCCGGCTCCTTGGTGTGCGTGCCGTGCGCGTCTATCACGACCAAGCCCTGTACAAGGAGCCCAGCGGTGGCCAGTACTATTGGCCGCTGTCCTCCGACCGCACAGTGACCGTCTGGCTCCCCCTGCAGGAGACTCCCCTCGACATGGGCCCGTTGGCCTTCGCCCGCGGCAGCCACAACCCTGTCGGCCAGGTACCCCAAACGGAACTCAACCCTGTGGTGTACGACGGCCACTACGGCCGTGTTTTAGGTAGCGGGTGAGTCTTGGGCGGATAGCTCTTCGGCCAGTTCCATACAGCGCAGGCGGGCTGGAGAGAAGTCGTAGGGCATCTTGCCGATAGCTTCGAACACGCTCATGGAGTCAGCCTCCCGCCTGCCGGAGCCGAGGTCGGCCTCGTCCTCGCCGTCATCGGCGGTGGCAGGGTGCAAAGTGTCCCAGGCGTCGAAGAGGGCATCGTCCTCCTTACCCAGGCCGGACTCCTCGATGACGGCCTGCAGGGCGCTTTCGAAGGCGTGCCGCTCGACGGCGACTTGAGCCACCCGTGGATCATCGACGGCGACACTGTCATCGAGTGCCTCCTCGGCGTCATCGATGCGGTCGGAATCCTCCCGCAGAGTGGGATGCGTGGCCAGGACGACGAAGCGGGTGGCCTGGACGGCCGCGCCGAGCGGGCCGAAGATCCGCTCGGTGACCAGCAGACTGTCCAGGTCCGCCTGACGCAGGGAGCCCTCGGGCAGGCTCTTGAGGCGTTCGGTGACGAAGTCGGAGAGCAGGCCCAGCCGGCTGCCTTCGGTGCGCATCCGCTGCACGGCGGTCCGTTGCCGCCGCAATTCCGCCTCCTGCTGGGCGAGGGTTTCCTCCAACCGTTCCAGGGTGTCCGCGATACCGTCTCCGCTGTCCGCACCGGCGGAAGCCATGCCGGTGGTCAAGGCGTCACGGATGTCGTCCAGGGCGATCCCGGCGTCGGCCATCTTGCGAATCCACAGCAGGCGGATCATGTCCTCGTACCCGTAGCGGCGGCGGCCATCGCCGCCCCGCTCAGGCTCCGGGAGCAGGCCTATCTCGTGGTAATGGCGAATCGCCCGTGGCGTGCTGCCGGCGAAGGCCGCCGCGTCACCGATCTTGACCTGCCGGGGTGGCATGAAAGACGAATGCATGAGCAGGGACCTTTCCTCAAGGGATCGCGACGTAAGTCCACCGGATCACATGCCGCTACGGAAGGTGCAACCCCATACACACCGCCCCGCGCCCATGCCAGGAAATGCGCCCCTCCTCCGTAACGACGCCGTAACGACGGCAGGGCCGTCGTTTCCTGCTGGGGCATCCGCACGACGGCAGGCTGAGGGTTCACAGCCACTGATGAATCGCCGCGACCTGAACCGTCGCCCCGAACCGAACCGCGAGTTCGTCAAACCGGGTCGCCACGGCCCGGTGCTGCTCAAGACGGCTGATCCCGCGTTCGACCGCGTGCCGGGCCTTGTAGTCCTCGTGGCCGTCCCGGCCGGGCACGTGCGGCGCCGCACCACCAGCCGCTCCTCCTCGAGCGGCGGCGATTGTTCAGCCAGTCGGGTTCCGGCGGAAGCACCGGAAATCCGCCTTGGGGCGATGCAGCGGGTGTGCCATGGTGATCCCATGACGTGGAACGGTGAGGAGTACCAGGCCCGGTTCGACCGCATCGCAGTCGAGGGAGGGGATGTCCATGGTGAAGCCGCGCTGGTCCGTTCCTTCGCGCCCACCACGGTCCTCGACGCGGGCTGTGGCACCGGTCGGGTGGCCATCGAGCTGGCCCGCCACGGGATCGCCGTGACGGGCGTGGACGTCGACGAGTCGATGCTCGCCACCGCCCGGCGCCGGGCGCCGCAGATCACCTGGTACCAGCACGACCTGGTGGGACTCGACCTCGGACAGTCATTCGACGTGGTGGTGATGGCGGGCAACGTCCCCCTGTTCACCCCAGCGGGAACGGAACCGGCCCTGGTGACCGGGGCGGCGAGTCACGTCCGTCCAGGTGGGCGCCTCGTCGCCGGGTTCTCGCTGAACCGCGATTACACGCTGGACGACTACGACGCTCACTGCCGTGCGGCGGGACTCACCCTCGAAGCCAGATACGCCACCTGGTCCCGGAATCCTTACACCGGCGGAGAGTACGCCGTTTCCGTCCACCGCGGCCCCTGACCGCCCGCCGCCGGACCCCGGCGCTCAGGGCAGCGCGTGCCGGAGCGCGGCGGCCAGTTCCAACGGGCGGTCGCGCAGCAGGTTGTGCCCGGCGGTGATCAGCGCGGTCGTGAGGCCGCTCGTCGTCAGCGCCGACCACGCAGTGATGTCCTCCTCGGCGACGGTCTCGTCCTCCGTGGCGCGGATGGCCAGGATCGGGGAGGCCACGGGTGGCCACTGGGTGGTTCCGGTGAGGTACTCGTAGGTCGCCCGGTAGTCCGCGCGCAGAGCCGGGGCCACCATCTCCAGGACGTCCGGGTCGTCGAGCAGTGCGGCGGGCAGGTAGCCGTCCGCGACGACCTGGGCGAAGAACCGGTCGTCCGGGAAGTCCCAGCACCCGGCGGCCATGCGGACGGGTGTCCCCGGCGCCTGTTGTGCCGAGACCGCGAGCAGAAGGGCGGTCTCCGGCTCCAGCGCACGGGCTGTCTCGTACGCCAGCGCCGACCCCGACGAGTGGCCGTAGAGGATGATCCGCGCCTCGCCCGCGTGCGTACGAATGGCGTCCGCCAGCCGCTTGGCCACGGCCGGGAGGTCGGCGATCGGAGCGTGGTCGAGCAGCGCCTCCCTGCCGGGCAGACGGATCGCCACCGGGTGGGGGTCCGGGGCCAGGGCCCGGCCCAGTGCCAGCACCGCGCTGACGCCCGCGCCCGCGTGCGGGAACAGGTACGCCACCCGCTCCGGCCGCTCGGCGGGCACGAGGTCCACCAGCCAGTTCTCGCTCACCGCGACTCCCCCTGCGCTGCCTGGTCCAGGACGGCGGCGAGGGAACGGAGGTAGTCGCAGGCGGTGTCCAGAAGGCGTTCCGCCTCGCCGCCGTCGCCCGCGTGTGCCAGCCGCAACCTCAGCTCCTCCCCCTCCGCGTAAGCGCTGAACTCCCAGTGGAATGGCCTGGGGTTGACCGGGCCCCGGTCTCCCCGGTACGGCAGCGGGACCTCCACCAGGCCGTCGTCGTCCCGTCCTGCCGTACCCGCGAACACCGATCCGAGCCTGCCCAGGTAGTTCACGCTCACCCAGGGGCGTTCCGCCTCGGCGAGCCGGGATCGGACGGCGGTGTCGGAGGTGCCGTGCCACACCAGGGCGTGTTCGAGGGCATGGCGTGCACGGGCCTGCCGGGCATGGTCGAGCACCTCGCGCGGCTCGGCGTCCGGCGCGGCGTCGACCAGTACGAGGGCCAGGGTGGTGAACCAGCCCAGGGTCCGCGACAGGTCGGCACCGCCGACCACGTCCTCCTCGCGCCCGTGCAGTTCCGTCACGACGCGGACCTCGCGGCAGCCCAGGTCGGCGGCGGCAGCGCTCGCCGCGGCTGCCAGTACCGCGTCAGCCGGGTGCGCGCCCCGCCTTCGCAGGCCCTTCAGCAGGGGACGGGTGTGCGCCGAGTCGAGCGCACGCTCGACGACGTGGGTGCTGCCTTCGTACGTCGTGGGCGGCGGGCCGGGGAGGGCGCCGGGCGTGCCGTCCCGCACGGCTGGGCCGAGGCGCCTGGCGAGGTCGTCGGCGTGCTGCTGCAGGGAACGCGCCCACTGGTGGTAGGCGACGGGCACCGGGGGCAGCCGGACGGGGTCTGCCGCGGCGCGGCTGGCGCAGGCGGTCCGCAGGTCGTCCAGGAACACTCCCCATGACAGCACGTCCACCACAAGGTGGTGCGCAGTGAGGACCAGCAGGCGCCGGCCTGCTCCCTTTCGGATCAGTGTGGCGCGCAGCAGCGGGCCCCCGGCGATGTCGACACCCCGTCTGGCCCGGTCGATCGCGGCGGACACGGCATCGTCGTCGGATGCCGTCACGTCCTCGATCGCGACGGTCTGTGCTGTCGGATCGCTGACCTGCTCCCAATCCGTTGCCCGCTTGCGGAAGCGGTGACGCAGTACGCCGTGGTGGTCGGCCACCGCTTGGACGGCGGTCAGCAGCGTCTTCGAGGCCAGCGACCGCGGCACCCGCACCGCGACCGACTGGTTCCAGTGGTTCGCGTCGGGCAGTTCCAGCTCGAAGAACCAGCGTTGCACCGGGGTCAGGGGGATGGACCTGCGCCGGGCGAAGGTCTCGCTCACTTTTGTCGCCCCGGCGGCCGAGGTGGTGACCCGGGCCAGTGACCGGACGGTCGGGTGGGTGAACAGCTGTCGGCGGGTGACCTGCAGTCCCTTTTCGGCGGCCTTCGTGGCGATCCGCACGGCCTGCACCGAGTCGCCGCCCAGCGCGTAGTAGTCGTCATCCAGGCCGACATGTCCGACGCCGAGGACATCGCGCCAGACGCTCGCCAGCGCGGCCTCGACCTCGGTCATGTCCTGGACGGGCGTGGGCGTCTGAGCGCCGGCGTCCGCGGGTGTCGGCAGGACGCGCGAGGCCTTGCCGTCCGGCGTCCTCGCCAGCCGCGCCTCGCACCGCAGTTGTCCGGGCAGTAGATGGGCGGGCAACTCGCGGCGCAGCACGTCCATCAGCTCCCCCTCGGACACCGAACCGTCCGTCTCCGCCACCGCGATGGACCGTCCGGCTCCGCCTCCTGGAGCCGTGGCCACCCGTACGGCCGGGTGGCCACGCAGCACGCGCTCGACCCGGGCCGGGGCATGGTGGTAGCCGTGCCCGGAGTGAATCTCCGCGATCCGGCCGAGCACGACCAGCCTGCCGTCCCGGAGGAGCACCCCGGCGTCCCCCGTCCGCCGTACCCGGGCATCGGATATCAGCGGGTGCCGGAGCGAGGGATTCTCCCGTGCCGCGCCGAGCGGGGTCGGCGCGTCCGTCTCGCCGACACAGATCTCCCCGGGCACTCCCGTCGGGCAGGCACGGCCCCACGGGTCCACCACGCACAGCAGTGGATCGGCCGAGGGCCTGCCCACGGGCACGATGCCGGTGGCCGGTTCCACGACCGCCGCGGCCCTGCCGGCGGGCACCTCCTCCTCGGCGACCACCGGTCCCCATTCGGCACCGCCGTACCTGTGCACGAGGCGGCTTCGCGGAGCGTGGTGCCGCCACCGGTCGGCGAGGTCCGAGCAGAGGGTCTCGCCACTGACCACCAGGGTCCGCACCAGCGGGGTGCCGCCGCCCTCGTCCAGGCGGCGGAGGAGGTCGGCCAGTTCGGTGGGGGTGACCTGGGCGGAGGCCGCCGCCCGCCCCCGGGCGAGCTCCGCCAGCCGCGTGGCGGGAGACAGGGGCACCGCGGTGCTCCCTGCCGCGAGGGCGGTGAGCAGGTCGAGCGCGAGCCTGTCGGCCGTGCCATGGGCGATCAGCACCTCGCCGCGCTCGTCGTCGCGCACCGCGCCGGTGAGCGCCCGGTGCGTGAGCACCATCGGCCGTCGGGCGCCGGTGGTGCCGCTGGTGCGTACCACCAGCGCGGGGGCGCGCGGACCGTAGGGGCGCTCCGCCGGGGGCGCGGACGCCGTGGACGTACCGTGGACGCGCACCGTGGGTGGGCCCGGGGCATCCGCGGACTCCGCCATGTCCACCAGGGCCGATGCCCCCGCATCGGACGGCTCGGCGGGGGCGGAGTCGTCCTGTGCGGTGACGGGGGCGCAGACCAGGCCCGCGCGCAGCACCCCGAGGCACGCGGCGGCCAGGTCGGTTGTCCGTTCGGCCCGCACGGCCACCACGGCGGAGCGGCCTGGATCGGTGTGGACGGCGAGAGCGGCCGCCACCCGGTTCGCGGTCCGGTCGATCTCGCCGTAGGTGGCCGTATCCGTGCCGTCGGCGATCGCCAGGGCCGCGGGGTCAGCCTCGGCCCACCGTCGTACGCGGTCGGCGATCGGCTCACCGGGGCACGCTCCGGTGAGCCCACCCGGGCGCGAGGCCGGCGCGGACAGGGTCCCCAGCTCGGTGTCGGGTGCGGCGAGCAGGGTGTCCAGCAAGGTCTCGAACCGGGCCGCCAGCCGGCGCACCGTGGCCCGGGTGAACAGGTCCGCGTCGTACTCCCAGGTGATCGAGATCGAGTCGTCGCCGTCGAAGACCGCGCCCGACAGATCGTAGACGGCTCCCGTGCGGCGCAGCGCGACCGTTTCCAGGGTCAGCGGGCCCAGGGGCACGCGTACCCCGTCGCGGTCGGCGAACAGCAGTGCGCCCACTCCGCTCAGCGCGGGGTCGTGCGCGGTGTTCTGCCCGAAGCCGACTTCCACCAGTGGAGCGCGACTTCGGTCGCGGGGCGCGCCCACCGGTTGCAGCAGGTCCTGGAAGGTGGGGCCGCTGTGCCCGAGCGCCGCGAGCAGCGTCTCGGTGACCGAGTCGAGCAGGGCGGAGAACGTCTGGTCCGGTGCCAGCCGGACCCGGTGCACCACGGGGTTGACGAAGTAGCCGAGCACATCGGCGAACTCGGGCCGTTCGCGGCCCGCGGTGTTCACCCCGACGGCGCTGTCGGCGCGTCCGGTGTGGGCGTGCAACAGCACGTGGAACACCGTGAGCAGCACCGCGAACGGGGTTGTGCCGGTGGCGCGGGCGTGGGTGCGGACGGCGGCTGCCCGAGCCGGCGACAGCTCCGTGCGCACCGTCGAGCCGCGCTGCCCGCGCACCACCGGTCGGGGCTGGTCGGTGGGCAGGTCCGCGGGTAGGGGCGGGGGCGTCAGATGCCGCACCCAGTACTCGAGGTCCTCGGCACCCAGGGGTGTCCGGGACCGTGTGAGCGACCAGGCCGCGAAGTCGGTGTAGGTGTGCGCGGGGGCGGGCAGGTACGCCTCGGCTCCGGTGCTCTCCGCCGCGTAGACCACCGCGAGCTCCCGCAGCATGGTGATCATGGACCAGTAGTCCGTGATCAGGTGGTGTTGGGACACCACCATCACCGGCCCCTTGGCCCATCCGGTGTAGAGCCGGACGCGCAGGGGCGGTCGCGCGGCCAGGTCGAAGGGCTGGAACGCCGTACGGACCAGGTCCTCGCGGTTCGTGCGGTCCCAGGTCGACGGCACCGGTACGACCGCGAAGTCCACCTCCGGCTCGGCGGACACCTGCTGAACGGGGGTGCCGTCGCGCAGCGGGAAGGAGGTGCGCAGAACGGGGTGCCGGTGAGCCAGGGTCGTCCACGTCCGCCGCAGTGCCTCCACGTCGCAGCCGTCGGTCAGGCGCGCCGCGAAGGCCACCACGTAGGCCGATCCGCCCAGGTCGAGGTTGTCGGCGTGCCACAGCGACAGCTGGTTCGGTGCCAGCGGGAAGCGGCCCTCGACAGGTCCGTGCGAAACCGGATCGGGGTCGTCCTCGGGTCCGTCGAGCCGTTTCACGAGTTCGTCGGTCAGCTCCGCCAGCGCGCGTGGACCCAGGAGAGAGGGCAGCGGCAGCCTCACCCCCAGTTCCCTGTGCACGGTCATGCGCAGCCGCAGCGCGGCCAGGGAGTCCACGCCGGCCGCCCGGGCCGGGGCGCCGGGGTCCACCGCTGAGGGTGTCGTGCCCACCACCTCGGCCACCTTGAGGCGCAGGTGGTCGCACACCTCGGTGCGCCGCCGGTCCGGGGGGAGCGCTGCCAGCCGCTCCCGTAGGCCGGCCGCCGCCTCCTCCCGCTCCTCCGCGAGCCGGGCGGCGAGCACCGCGCGGCGAATCTTGCCCAGCGGGGTGCGGGGCACCTCGGCCACCACGCGCACCCGCTGGGGCACCGCGTAGGGGGGCAGGCGCCGTGCGCAGTGCGCGAGCACGTCGGGGGGTTCGGGCCGGGCCGCGTCGCGCAGCCGTACCGCGGCCACCAGCAGTGCTCCCCGGCCGGGCAGCGGGATGCCGGCCACTCCGGCGTCGGCGATCAGCGGGTGGTCGGCCAGCACCTGTTCGACCTCGACCGGATTCACCTTGTGCCCGCCGGTGTCGATCAGCACCCGGGACCGCCCGACAACGGTCAGCCTGCCGCGTGCGTCCAGCCTGCCCAGGTCGCCTGTTCTGTGGTGGTCGCTTCCGGGGTCGTTGACCACGGCGGGACCGGACACCACGATCTCGCCCGTCGCACCCGGCGGCAGTGGGGCGCCGCTCTCGTCGGTCACTTGGACCTGTACGCCCTTCAGCGGGGTTCCGACCGTGCCCGGGGATGGCTCCGCGCCGACGTCCCAGCAGACGCTGCCCGCCTCCGTGCTGCCGTAGGTCTGGCGCAGGGGGACGCCGAAGCGCGCCTGGAAGCGCCGCGCCACGGCGGGATCGAGGAAGTTGCTCCCGGACAGGCACAGGCGCACCGTGCCCAGGTCGGCCGAGGTGTCCGCGGGTAGATCGGCCAGGGCGTCGAAGATCTGGGGCACGGCGATCAACAGCGTGACGCGGTGCCGGTCCAGGGCGTGCGCCACGGCGTCCACCGACGACGCGCCGGCGCTCCGGTCCGGCAGCACCAACGTGGCGCCGGAGCGCACCGCCGCAAGCAGGCAGCAGAACTGTCCGAGGGCGTGGAACAGCGGCAGCGGGCAGAGCAGGACGTCTGCGGCGGTGATGCCCGCCGTCGCGGTGATGTTGGTCGCTTCCGCGACCTGGTGGGCCTGGCTGCGGACGACGCGCTTGGGTTCGCCCGTGCTGCCGGAGGAGAGGGCGGTCACCCACGGGCCGTTGGCCTGTGACGGCGGGCGCTCCGCCGCCCCCCGCGCCCGGGGCAGGGGGGCGTCCACCGTGAGGACGGGGCAGTCGGCGAGTGCGGCGACGGGGTGTCCAAACGTGGTGACCACGGCGGCCGGCCGGCCGCCGGCCAGTCTCCGCCGCAGTACCTCGTCCGGCTGGTCCGGATCGATGGCCTCCACCGTGCAGCCCGCCTCGGCCGTGGCGAAGTAGGCGATCGCGAACTCGGGCCGGTTGTCCAGCACGATCAGCACGTGGGCACCGGGGGACGCGCCCGCGCCGGTCAGCGCCGCCGCGAAGCGGGGCACCGCCGCCGCCAGTTCGCGGTAGGTCAGCGACCGCTCGCCCTGGACGATGGCGGTCGTCTCGGGGTGGGCGGTCGCGGTGGTCGTGACCATGTCGAGCACAGGGCTTGCGCTCACTGCTTATCCTCCGTCAGCCGCTCGGCCAGCTTGGCAGGGGTGGGGTGGACGAACACTTCGCGTACGCTGACCCGCAGGCCCAGCCGCAGACCGATCTCGGTCACCGCGGTCACCGCCCGCGCCGAGTCACCGCCGTGCAGGAAGAAGTCGGAATGGACGGTGAGGCCGGTGACGCCCAGCACTCGTTCCCACACCGGCACCAGCGCCTGCGGGGTCGGCGCCGGGCGTGCCGGACCCGACCGGGCGCGCAGCAGCGCCCTCCGGTCGATCTTGCCGGCGGGAGTCGTGGGCAGCCGGTCGACCGTGCGCACCTCGGTGGGCACCATGTGGCCGGGCAGCAGCCGGCTCAGGTGGGCGCGGAGGTCGGCGGTGTCCGCGTCGCCGTGCCCCGGGTGCCACTCCACGAAGCACACCAGCCGCTCCGCACGGCCCGCGTCGTCCGTCGCGGCGGCCACCGCCGCCCGCCGGACTGCGGGATGGGCGACCGCCGCGCTCTCCGTTTCGCCCGGCTCGACGCGCTTTCCGAGGAGTTGCACCTGGTCGTCGAGGCGGCGCAGGAACTCCAGGTCGCCTGATGGCAGTTCGCGGACCAGGTCGCCGGTGCGGAAACAGCGCTCCCCGCCCACCTCGACGAACCTGCGCGCGGTGCGCTTCTCGTCGCCGACGTAGCCGATGCCGACGGTCGGGCCGCCCAGGTACAGCTCGCCCGGTGTGCCGGGCGGGACCGGCGCTCCCCGCGGGTCGCGGACACTGGCCCTGATGTGCGGCAGCGGGGTCCCGATCGGCGGCAGGATGCCGCGGTCGGGCCACGCGGAGACATCGCAGAACACGGCGCCGGCGACGGTCTCGGTCGGCCCGTACTCATTGAGGACGCGGCTGGGGAATCCCGGCGGTGGGTAGGCGGCGAGTCGCTCCCCGCCGGTGCGGATGAGCCGTACCTCACCGAGGTCCACGCCGTCGAGACGGAATATCGACTCCAGCAGCAGCGGGGGGACGTAGGTCTGGGTGATCCGGTTGGCGCGCAGCCAGTCCACCAGCGCGCGGGGCGACGAGCGGTCGGCATCGGATGTGATGTGCACGGATGCGCCCGTGCTCAGGAACGGCCAGAGCTCGTCGATGGTGACGTCGAACCCGGGCGAGCCGATCTGCGCTCCGCGCTCCCGTGGCGAGGCGCCCACCAGCCGCGCGTACGCGGCGACGTACACGTCCAGGGCCGCACGGCTGATCAGGGCGCCCACCGGCGTCCCCGTCGATCCGGAGGTGAACAGGCAGTAGGCGGGGTCCTCCGGGCGGGCGCCCGGATCGCGCGGGGCGGGACCGTCCCGGGTGGGCAGTTCATCGGGCCGGACCGTGGGGACGCCGGCGGCCCCGGCCAGTTCCTCGTCGTCGGTGATGAGCAGCGCCACGGAGGCGCGCCGCACCAGCAGGCGCAGCCGGTCCGCCGGCTGGGCCTGGTCCAGCGGGGTGAAGCAGGCACCCGCGAGCAGCACGGCGAGTTCGAGCACGAACAGGTCCGCGGTGCGGGGCAACACCAGCCCGACGCGGTCCCCGGGGCGTATACCGAGGGAGGTCAGGGCTCCGGCCGCCGTACGGGCGGCGGAGTCGAGTTCGGCGTAGGTCAACCGGGTGCCCCGGTGGTCGGTGAGCGCCAGGGCGTCCGGCGCCCGGCGGACCTGGCGGGCCACGGCGTCGAGCATGTCCATCGTTACCCCCTTTTCTTCGGGACCGGACGCGCACGCTGGGCGTGGCGCGCCCCCGGCGGCCGGGAGGTGTGCCCCGGCGGGGTCAGATACGGGTGCGCGTGGGCATCCTGCGCCCGACCCGGCACTCGTCGAACCACAGCGAGGTCTCGGCCGTGCGGAAAGCGCCGTCCGGCGTGGGCTCGTACTGCCGGTAGCGGTGGATCGCGGTGAGGTAGATATGGACGGTGGCCGCCCAGCGCGTCTCTTCGTTGACCATCAGGTGCAGTTGCTTGTCGGCCTCGGGCAGGATCGGGGTGACCCGGCCGGGCGCGATGGTGAACTCGCTGCCCTGGGTGAGCTTGACACGCTCTCCCTCGCACCGGGTGACGCCGTACTTGATCTCCTTCGCCTCGCCGGTGAGCGCGCTGACCGCGCCGATCGTGTCGTCGTGGTCGTGTATCGGGCTCCCCCGTCCCGGACCCCAGAACACGAGGACGATCTGGTAGGGCTCCCGCGGGTCGTTCAGCAGCAGCCGCGTGTAGTTCCCGCTCGGTCCGTACGCCTCGGCGAAGCCCTGGTTCTCCGCCGAGGTGGTGAACTCCGCGAGCGGGCGGGAGAGGCTGTCGATGATCTCCTGGTGTGTGAGTTCGTCGGCCTGACTCTTGATCTGTGCGACCGCGTCGATGAGTGTGGTGACGTCCATGGATCACTTCCACTGCGTGAGTCGTATAGCTCCGCTGGGGGTTAGTCGCGTGGCGGGGTACCGGCGGCACGTCCCGGGCGTTCCCGGCTGAGGAGCGGGTCGCGTCCGGATGGCGGTACGGACACGACCCGCGGCGGGACGGCGAGCGGAAGGTGGTGGAGTGGGCAGAGGTTGGCGGGTGGTGTGCGGGATGCTCCTTTCAGGTCGGCACCGGTGGTCGGCGGGAACTACCGGCGCGAGTGGACGGGGGTGGGCGCGATCTCACCCGTGGGCGAACTGGTCCGCCGCGTCGTTGGCGGGCAGGTCGCCCGAGGCGACCACGGCGTCGTGGAGCGGCTTGCACAGCGCGATCAGCCGTTCCGCGCGTTCGGCCCCCAAGGCTCGGTAGGGGGGAGCCGCGGCGGCGTCGGTCGCGTCCTCGATCCGGGAACGCAGCCGTCTGCCCGGTTCGGTCAACCGTCCGGAGGGGTCCAGGAGGCCCGATTCGGTGAGCGCCGTCACCTCCGCGTCCCACTCCCCCTCCGACCAGTCGCGGTGCTCGCGCATCTGCTGGGCCCCGAACAGGCTTCCGCCGGTGGCGGTGTCGGTGACCAGCGCCGCGATGGCGCCGACACCGTGGCCGACCAGCGCGGTGATGTGGCCGTCGCCCCGGTGCTCGCGCAGGAGCGTGATGGCGTGCCACAGCACCAAGTGCGGTTCACGGGGCCACGGCAGCTCGGCGTGCGCGGCGTACAGGGGCCGTCCCTCGGGGGAACATGCCTCGGCGGCGACTCGGGCGAGTGCGGCCGCCTCGGCGACCTCCGGGCTGCCTACCGCCTCGTCGCCGAGGATGCGGCTCAACGCGCGGTCCACGGCGGTCAGACGGGCCTCGGTCACGCGCTCCGGCGAGGCCAGGTCCCACGCCCTGGGCAGATGGCGGGCGACGAGGGCGGGGTTGAAGTTGTAGAGCATGGCTGCCACCGCGGCGGACGAGGCGCGGCCGAGCGCAGCGGCGCGGCCGGCGAAATACGCCATGTGCCCTGGCTGGAGTCCCGCGGAGGTCAACTCCTGTTCGACCTCGGGGGCGAAGTAACAGAGCAGGTGTATGGGATCTGTCTGCTGATGACATCGCGCCGCAATTAGCGGAATCGAATCGCTGACCATAACGCGATGCTAGGTTGGCTCACCGAGAGGCGTCAACGGAATGCCGAAGCAATAAAAGAATTTGAGCCAAGGCCCTGCGGCGGAGTGTCGGCCCGTAGCCGGACGGGTAACTGTGGTCGCGCGGGGGGCGGTTTTCTGGGCGCGAATCAGTCATCTGCGACGGAAACTTTTTCAACAAGTCGACTGCACCCCAATAGCGCATCTGACCTGCTGTTTTATGCATGATTTCACTGCATCGCCCATCGACAGGTGCGAGTTGCGCGAACGCTGGAGTCGACTTTGTCGCGAAGAAAGGAAAGTGTTGAGCGTTAATCAATTAGGCACGGAAGATCACCCTTACGATGTCTTGGTCGTGGGCGCGCGGTGTGCTGGTGCCCCGTTGGGAATGCTTCTCTCCCAACGCGGTTACGCGGTGGAGCTGGTTGATCAAAATCTCATCGGAACCGATACGGTATCCACGCACTGGATCCGGTGGCCGGGCGTTCAACAACTCCGCGCCTGGGGTCTTGTTCCGGCATTGGAGAAAACGGGATGCCCGCCCATCGCAAGTGCCTCGCTCGACTTCGAGGGCCGGGTGGTGACGGGCGGGCCGAGGGCCGCGGGGGCGGAAGCCGTGACCTACGCACCCCGGCGGACCGAGTTGGACGCCCTGTTGGTGACCGAGGCCCGCGCCAAGGGGGCGCGGCTGCGGGAACGCTTCGCGGTCACCGGTCTCATCGTCGTCGACGGCAGGGTGGCGGGGGTACGGGGAACCGGCCCGGACGGGCCCGCCGGCCTGCACGCCCGCGTGGTGGTCGGGGCCGACGGCCGCAACTCGACGGTCGCCCGCCTGGTGAAGGCCCCGGTCCTGGAGGACAGGGGGGTTCTCGCACGCAGCCTCTACGGCTACTGGACGGGGGTCGCGGAACGGGGGGTGCGGGTAGTGTTCCGCGGTCGGCGCGGCATCTCCCTGTGGCCGACGAACTGCGATCTCACCGTGGTTTCGCTGGTCTTCCCTCCCGAGGAGGCACCCGGCCCGGGGCGTTCGGCGCTGGATGAGTTCTACATGTCGTCCCTGACGGAGGTCCCCGAGGTCGGCCAGGTGCTGGCGAGCGCGGACCTGGTGTCCCAGCCGCGGTCCGCAGCCGTCCGCAATGCCCGCAGGCACACCCACGGCCCGGGATGGGTCCTGGCCGGGGACGCCGGCCACCACAAGGATCCCGTCTCGGCTCAGGGGATCTCCGACGCCTTCGCCGACGCCGCCGTGCTCGCCGACGCCCTCGACGCCGGGCTCTCGGGTGCGGTCGGGCTCGACGAGGCGCTGGCCGGCTATGCCGCGACCCGCGATGCGCAGCGGCTCGCGGCCTTCGCCTACACCTGCGAGCAAGCCGAGTTGCGTCCCTTCACCGCCGAGTTCCTCGACGACCTGGCGCGGACCGCAGCCGACGAGCGGGCCGTGGAGGCCTTCGTCAACTCCTTCGTCGGGTGTGACGCACCGTCGGACGCGGGCTGGCTCGGCGAGTCCCACTAGGTCGTGTCCGCGAAGTCGCCGCGGATCAGCGCGCGGCGTCTGGTGCCGGGGGCGGCTCGGCGGGACTTCGCGGACATGACCCAGGAACACGGGCCCTCCTCTCCGTGGTTGGCGGACGCGGTCAGTGTGCGAGACCGGGGGGCAGCCCCAGGAACAGGCCACCGCTGACCTCGATGAGCTGTCCGGTGACCCACCTCGCGTCGTCCGAGGCGAGGAACGCCACGACGTCGGCGACATCAGCGGGGGTACCGATCCGGCCGAGCGCGGTCATGTCGATGATGACCTGCCTGGTCTCCGGCTGCTCCCGCCGCTCCGCCGCGGTCAGGTCGGTGTCCACGGCCCCGGGGGCCACGGTGTTCACCGTGATGCCCCGCTCGCCCAGCAGGTGCGCCAGGGTCCGGTTCATCGCCACCACCGCGGCCTTGGCCATCGTGTACGCCACGTCCGTCACCGCCACCCGGACCGCCGCGGAAGAGACCGCCACCACCCTGCCGCCGTCGGCGAGCAGCGGCAGCGCACGCTGCACCAGGAAGAAAGGTGCCCGGGCGTTCACCGCGAACAGCGTGTCGAAGATCTCGGGGGTGGTGGCCTCGAAGAACGTCGTACTGAAGCCCGCGTTGCTGACCAGCACGTCGAGTCTGTCCCTGCCGCCGTCGGCGAACCGGGAGCCGGCCTCGGCCAGCAGGCCGTCCACTCCGGCGACCGTCGAGAGGTCGGCGCCGACGGCGAACGCTTCTCCGCCGCGTTCGCGGATGTGCGTCACGGTCTCCCGGGCCGCCTGCTCGTCGTGTCCGTAGTGGACGGCCACAAGGGCGCCGTCCGCCGCCAGCCGTTCGGCGATGCCGCGGCCGATCCCGCGCGAGGAACCGGTGACCAGTGCTGTGCGGCCTTTCAGGTCGAGCATGGTGCTCCCTCAGCTAATCGGCCGGTCCACAAGGACCGGGTATGGCCGAATGGTCTTCCGCCGGTACGGGTCCGGAGGGACACGGTCCCTCCGGACCGGGCGGCGTGCCGTGGTCCGGGATCAGGCCAGGGAGATCAGGTCGGCGTACTCCTCACTCCACAGGTCCTCCTCCCCGTCGGGGAGGAGGAGGACCCGGTCGGGGCGGAGTGCCTCCACCGCCCCGCGGTCGTGGGTGACCATGATGACCGCGCCCGGATACTCGCCCACGGCGGCCAGGACCTCGTCGCGGGAGACCGGGTCCAGATTGTTCGTGGGTTCGTCGAGCAGCAGCACGTTCGCGCCGGAGTGGATGAGACACGCCAGCGCCAGCCGGGTCTTCTCGCCGCCGGAGAGCACACCGGTGGGCTTGTCGGCGTCGTCGCCCCGGAACAGGAACGCGCCGAGCACCTGTCGCACCTCGCCGTCGGTCAGCCCCGGGGCCGAGGACGACAGCGACTGGAACACTGTCGCGGCGGGATCGAGCGCGTCGTGCTCCTGGGCGAAGTACCCCAGGCGCAGGCCGTGTCCCGGCACCACCCGCCCCCGGTCGGGCCACTCCTCGCCTGCCAGGACGCGCAGCAGTGTGGTCTTGCCCGCGCCATTGAGTCCCAGCACGACCAGCCGGCTGCCCCGGTCGACCGCCAGGTCGATTCCGTCGAAGACCGTGTGCTCGCCGTACGACTTGGCCAAGCCGACCGCCGCCAGCGGGATGCGACCGCAGGGCTTCGGGGTGGGCAGCCGCACCCGGGCCACGCGTTCGGCCCTGCGGGCCGGCTCCAGCTCCCGCAGCATGGTGTCCGCGCGCCGGACCATGTTCCGCGCGGCCACCGCGGTCGCCACGTGTGACCGCATCTTCTCCGCCTGCGCACGCAGCGCCGCCGCCTTGCGTTCGGCGTTGGCGCGCTCCCTGAGCCTCCTGCGCTCGGCGGCCTCGCGGTCCGCCTGGTAGCGCCGCCAACCGGTGTTGTACACCTCGATCGCGAGCCGTTCGGCGTCGACGTGGAAGACCCGGTTCGCCACGGCCGCGATCAGGCCGGTGTCATGGCTGATCATCAGCAGGCCGCCGGAAAACCCCGAAAGGAAGGTACGCAGCCAGGCGACGGAGTCGGCGTCGAGATGGTTGGTCGGTTCGTCGAGCAGCAGCGTGTCCTGCTCGGCGAAGAGGATTCGCGCCAACTCCACCCGCCTGCGCTGCCCGCCGGACAGTTCACCGAGCCGCTGTGTCAGTACCCGGTCGGGCAGCCCGACGCCGGCGGTCACCTGCGCGGCGCCGGCCTCGGCCGCGTATCCCCCCAGGACGTCGAACTCGTCCTGCGCCCTGGTGTAGGCGCGCATGGCCCGCTCCCGCTCGGTGTCGGACCGGGCCTCGGCCATGGCGGTCTCCGCGGCGCGCAGTGCGGCCATGACACGGTCCAGGCCGCGGGCGGCCAGGACCCGGTCCATGACCCTCTGGTTCTGATCGGCTCCGCGCGGGTCCTGTGCGAGGTATCCGACCGGCCCGGTCGCCTTGACGGTCCCGGTGGCGGGCCGCAGCTCACCCGCCACCGTGCGCATGAGTGTCGTCTTGCCCGCTCCGTTGCGCCCGACGAGGGCGACCCGGTCTCCCGGGGAGATGTGGAAGTTGACGTCCGACAGCAGCAGACGTGCACCGACCCGCACATCCACATGCGAAATTGTAATCAATGAATACTCTCCGTGGCTTCCTGAAGGCAGACCTGTCCCTTGAGGCGGGATCGGTCGCTAGGAAACACGCGGAGTAGACATGCGGGTCATGCTAGCAACCTGACGGCGAGACATGCCAGCCGATTCCTCGTGCGCACGGGCCCATCGGCTCAGCCCACAGCGGTACTCCGCCTCGCGGGGGCGGTGCGCGAGGCGCCCACCGCCGCGGCGGCGCAGACCGCCGCGGCCGCCAGGCCGAGCACCCCCATCCCGGCGCCGAACCCCAGGTGCCCGGCCTCGCTGGCGCCGACGAGCACCCCGGCCGCACTCGTCCCCAGCCCGGCCGCGGTCACGTCACTGATCTGCAGGGCCGACGAGTTCGCTCCCGTCTCGTCCTCGGCCGACTGTTCGAGTACGAGTACACCGGTGGTGGGAACGCACACCCCCATGCCCAGGCCGCCCACGATCCACAGCAGGTACACCGGCCACCCCGGAGCCCCGTCCAGGCACAGGGCCGTCATGCCCACGAAACAGCACACCAGGGCGATGAGACCTCGCCGAAGCAGCGACGGCCTGGCCATCTTGGTGATCCGGCCCTGCGCCTGAGCCCCGGCCCACCAGCCGATGGATCCCGCCAGCAGGGGCAGGCCCGCGGCCGCGGTCCCGAAACCGTGGAGCGTGGCGAGGGTCAGCGGCACGACGGACTCCAAGGCGTAGAACGCCCCCGCCAGCATGCCGCGCACCGCGATCACAGCGGGCACTCCCCGGCGCAGCCGTGCCGCCCCCCGGGGCAACAGTTCCCGCAGCCCCGCCACCAGCGCCGGCAGACCGGCCACCAGCAGCAGCACGGCCAGCGGCGTCCGCCCCGCGACGGCGGCGTCCCCTCCCGCCTGGAGCACGACGACTCCACCCCCCGCGAGCAGCGCGAACAGGGCGCTGCGGAACCCGCCCGCCGGGGCGTTACCGGGTGCGGCCGACATGCGCAGGGCGCGGAGCAGCGCCCCTCCACAGGCCAGCGCCAGCGGCACCAGACCGAGGAACACCCAGCGCCACCCGGCGTGCGCGGTGATCGTGCCCGAGAGGACCGGCCCGATCAGCGCAGGCAAGACGTAGGCCGCGGAGATGATGGCCAGGGCCCGGGGGCGCAGTTCCGGCGGGTAGGCGGTGGCCACGATCTTGAACACCGCGGTCGAGGCCAGCCCGACGCCGATCCCCTGCGCGCCCCTGCCCAGGACGAACATCGCCATGTTCACGGCGGTTCCCGCCACCAGCAGTCCGGCGGTGAACACGGCGATGCCGGTGAGCAGAGGCCTGCGCGGACCGACGCGGTCGCACCACTGGCCCGCCGCGCCGAGGCCCATCAGGTTCGTGACCAAGAAGGCGCTGTAGGACCAGCCGAAGTAGGCGAGCCCGCGCAGCTCGCGCACCGCCGACGGCATCGCGGTCGCGACCGCCAGCCCCTCGAACGCGAACAGGCTGATGGCCACGGCGATGCCGATGCTGGTGAGCCGCCACTGCGGCGCGAAAACCCCGGCGGAACGTTCCACGATCTCCAAACCCAACTGCTACAGGTGGTGCGTCACTTGCTTGATCCGCGTGTACGCCTCGAAACCGTACCGTGACAGATCCTTGCCGTGGCCCGACTGGCGAAAGCCACCGTGCGGCAGCTCCGACGGGAACTGCAGATGGGTGTTGACCCATACGGTGCCGTAGGCCAGCTCCGCCGAAAGCCGCATCGCCCGTCGGTGGTCGGTGGTCCAGACGGCGGAAGCGAGCCCGTACGGCGAGGAGTTGGCCCACCGGAGGGCGTCCGCCTCATCGGTGCAGCGCTCGACGGTGATCACCGGGCCGAAAATCTCCGTACGTGTGATGTCGTCTTCCCCGCGCACTCCCTCGATGACGGTGGCGGCGTAGAAGAAGCCCCGGTCGCCCACCCTGTGGCCGCCAGTGACCACCCGTGCGTGCGACGGCAGCGCGTCGACGCATCCCCGCACGCGCACCAGCTGCTCGGGGTTGTTCAGCGGGCCGTACGCGCTGTCGGGTTCCGAGGGTGGCCCGGGGCGCCGTGCGGAGGCCTCCGCCACAAGTGACTCGAGCAGCCGGTCGTGCACCGCGTCGACAGCCAGGACCCGGCTGGCGGCTGTGCAGTCCTGCCCGGCGTTGGCGACCGCCGCGTTGACGATGGTCCGCGCGGCGTCGGCGACATCGGCGTCGGCGCACACCAGGACCGGGGTCTTGCCGCCCAGTTCGAGGTGGGTGCGCTTGAGCGTGGCGGCGGCGCGGGTGGCCACGTCCACACCGGCCGCGACCGATCCGGTCAGCGAGACCGCGGCGGGCACCGGGTGCTCGACCATGAGCCGTCCCGTCGCGGGGCCGCCGCAGACCACGTTGAGCACGCCGGGCGGCAGGATCCGCGCGGCGAGATCCGCCAGCATGAGCGCCGACGAGGGGGTGGTCCGGGCGGGCTTGAACACGACGGTGTTCCCGGCGGCGATCGCCGGAGCCGCCTTCAACACCGCCATCAGCAGCGGGAAGTTCCACGGGGCGAGTTGCGCGCACACTCCCACCGGTTCGCGCCGGGTGTAGGAGGTGTGCTCCGGCACGTACTCGCCACCCGCCACACCGTCGAGCAGCCGCGCGGCCCCCGCGAAGAAGCGCAGTTCGTCGACGATCCCGCTGATCTCGCCCGCGGCGTCCCGGCTTCCGGTGTCACCCAGCTCCGCCTTGGTGAACTCGGCGGCCTGCCCGGCGACGGCGTCGGCCAGCTCCAGCAGCGCGGACTGGCGGTATCCGGGGGTGGTCCGCGACCACTCCTCGAAGGCCGACGCCGCCGCGCGCATGGCGCGGTCGATGTCTTCCGCTCCGGTGCACGGCACGCGTAAGTGTGGTTCGCCGGTACACGGGTCGAGCACCTTGATGTGTTCGGTGCCCGGGACCGGCTCGACCCGCTTGCCGTTGATGACATTGCGCACGTTGGGTGCTGTCACGGTGGTGTTCTCCTGTCCGCTGGCAAGAGCCCGTACTGGGTGTGGTGAGGTGGAGATCTGCCGCTGGTGGCGGACGAGCGCGGCGACCAGGCCGCTCCGGTGCTCAATCGCCGCCGGTGACCCAGAGCGATGTGAAGCCATGGAAGCCGAGGTTGTTGTTCCAGTTGGTCTCCTGCGGCGGCACGTACAGAGCCGGCCATCTCCGGTACAGGGTGCTCAGCGCGATCCGGGTCGTCTGGCGCACGAGCGGGTCGCCGAAGCAGAGATGCCGGCCGGTGCCGAAGGTCAGGTGCTGGTTGGGCAGCGGCCGGTCGAGGACCAGCTCGTCCGGGCGTTCGAAGACGTCGGGGTCGCGGTTGGCCGAGGCCACGTACAGCAGCAGGGGCCGCCCCTTGCGCAGCGGGACGACGGTCCCGTCGCCGGCGGTGTACTCGAAGTCCTCGCCCGCGACCCGGCCGACGAACGAGACCGGTGTGCACACGCGCAGCAGTTCTTCGACGGCGGGACCCACGGTGGCGGGATCCAGCAGCAGATTCCGCTCGGCGGTGGGGACGGCGGCGAGGGCGCGCACGCTGTTGCCGATGAGGTACCGGATGGACGCCACGCCCGCGAACAGCAGCAGCGCCGCCTGCGCGACCACGTCGTGCTCGGAGAAGCGGTGTCCGTGGACCTCGGTCTCCCGTAATCGGTGCAGCAGGCCGCCCGCGGCGCGAGAGCGGCGCGCGTTGTCCTCGGACGCCAGGAAGTCGGCGAGTTGCCGGGTGCTCTTCCTGGTCCGGCGCAGGTGCTCCACCGAGACCGAGGTCGAGCCGAACAGGTGCGCGATGTCGTCCGTCCAGCGGTTGAGGTCGGCATGCGCTTCGGCCGGGACGCCGAGCACATCGGCGATCACCATGGCGGGCAGCGGGAAGGCGAAGTCCGATATGAGGTCGAACCCGGTGGGGTCGACCCGATCGAGCAGTCCGTCGACGATGCCCTGGATGCGCGGCTCGAGGTACTCGTCGGTGAACGGCACATAGCCCCGGTTGGCCTGTCGGCGGCTACGGGTGTGCTCCATGCCGTCGTGGAACGCCAGCCAACGGCCGTAGATGTCGAGCATGTCCGCGAACTCCTCGCGCTGCGCCGGCGCGAGGAACCGCAACGGGACCGCCGAGCGTGCGTTGGACAGCCGCTCGTCCTTCATCAGGCGTGCGCAGTCGGCGTACCGGAACATCAGCCAGGTGCCGCCGAAGATCGTTCCGGACAGGTGGGCCGGGCTGCGCTCGCGCATCAGCGCGTAGAAGGAGAACGGGTCCTCGATGTACTGGAAGTTGTTGTGGGAGAAGTTATCGATGGTGGTGAGGTCGAGTGGCACAGGAAGGGCTCCCAAGAGGTAGGCGGGAGGGCACTGGGCATCCGATAGCGCCGGGGGTGACACCGGACTCGGAGCCGGGGCATGAATCCGTGGCTCTCGCGGTGCCACCGTAATGTATTTTTCTGCGGTGTTACAAGGCGGTGGGATTCGGTCTTCCTTTTTTGGATTCCAAGCGGAAATTCGGTTGTTTTTCGGCCAGCTTCGACAGAGGCTTGCGGGCGCTGCGTCGCGGGAGCGGGACAGGGGTCGGGAGGTGTACGCCGGCGAGGCCGAAGACCCGTGACGGGAGGTGCCGATGCGAAGTGAAAGCGGCCGGATACCGCCGAAGAAGGGCCGGTTTCCCTGGCTCAGTTGAGGCGGTTGCCGCTCCTGCGCAGCCCATGGTCCGTCGCGGCGGCCTGCCGTCCAAGAACCCCTGAGTCCACCGCGACACCCCTCGTGACCGGGGGAAAGGACGTCAAACCCGGGTCGCCACGCGGGAGCGGGGGCGCGCCGGGCGGACGGGACGGGTGGCCGCCGGCCCAGGGGACCGGCCCTTGCACGCCCAAGTCGCCGCATTTAGCATTGCTTGCCGATGAGCGGCACTCCGTGGTCTGGCGGGACCCGCAGCCCTCATCCGGTAGTGGAGCTACGACGCGACTGCCTGGCGGGGCTCGCGTGTGTGCTGCCCACCTGTCCTCCTTAGTCGACCTGGCCCTCGCGGCGCTGTGCGATCCGCGTTTTCCGGTACGGGCGGCCCTCGATGCATGATGCGCGGTCCACCCTGTCGCGAAATTGCCCTCTGGGAGGGATGAATGTCGTTCGGAGTCGATGGTCCGGTGCGCGCGATCGGTCGCCGTGCATTTATTGACAGCGACATCCTCGATGCTGAATACGATCGCGTTTTCCATCCTTCCTGGCAATTCCTCGGATTCGCCGGCGAGGTGCCCGAGCCGGGCGATTACGTCCTGCGTATGCTCGGCCGGGACGAGGTCGTCGTCGTCCGTGGAGAAGACGGCGAAATACGCGCGCTGCACAATTCGTGCACCCACCGGGGCACCCGCCTGTGCCGTGCGAGCCTGGGCAACACCGCGCACCTCCGGTGCAGCTACCACGGCTGGACCTTCACCAACGACGGCAGGCTGGTCGGCGTGCCCGCGCTCCGGTCGGGGTACCCACCGGACTTCGACCACACCCGGCACGGCCTGCCCTCGGCGCGCGTGGCCTGCCGGCGCGGGTTCCTGTTCGCCACCTGGGACGCGAAAGCCCCCGACCTGGAGGACTATCTCGGCGAGATCGCCTGGTACCTCGACGCCATCCTCGACTGCGGGGCGGGAGAGTGGGAGGTGTGCGGCCCCCCGCAGCGCGTGCGCGCCAAGGGAAACTGGAAGATCCCCACGGACAACTTCGCGGGCGACGGGTACCACATGCGGACCACTCACCAGATCGCGCTCGACCAGGGGATCTACGGCGACACCCTGGCCAACGGCACCCGGGGGCGTGCGGGAACCGACCTGGTCGCGGTCAATATCGCCACCCCGGCCGGGCACAGCCTGCGCGCGGGCTACGTCGTCGAGAGCGGGCGTTCCATCGACGAGCGGGATCTCACCGCCCCGCAGTTCCCTGGCTACCCGCCCGAGCGGTGGCCCGCACTGACCGCCGCGCAGACCCCGGAACAGGTGCGGTTCACCTCGCACTGCGAGGTGGCGCACGGGGTGGTGTTTCCGAACACCGTGTTCCTCAGCGTCGCGCACGACCGCGCTGTGGGTGAGGACGCCGATCCGCTGACCCGCTATCTGGTGGTCCGCGCCCACGTGCCGGTCAGCGCCCGCGAGACCGAGTGCCTGTACTGGACGCTCGTGCCCACCGCGATGGACCGGGAGTGGCAGCGCCGCTCCTACCGTTTCCAGGCACGCACCCAGTCCGCGGGTGGCATCCTCTTCGAGATGGACGACTTCGAGAACTTCGCCCGGATCGATGCCGCCCTCGCCCGCTCGGCACCCGGACGAGGAGGGCCCGTGGACCTGACCCTCGGTGTCGGCCGGTCCACCCCGGCTCGGAACTTCCCGGGGCCGGCGCGGGCCGAGGCAGCCACTCTCAGCGAGCACAACCAGCGCGCCTTCTACCGGCGCTGGTCGACGTTGATGGGGGAACTGCCGTGATCGACCGGCCTGACCCGCGCCCTCCGGCGCAGTCCACCGCCCGCCCCGAGGAGCTGGCCCGATGCCCGTTCCCCGACCGGGGCCCACGGCTCCCCGGCCTCGACGCCGAGATCACCGCCGTGCTCACGGAGGAGAGCGCCGCGCTGGACGAGGGCGAGCACCAGCGGTGGCTGGACATGCTCGATCCCGTCTTCCGCTACGAGATCCCGGTGCCGCTGCTGCGAGAGGACCCCGCGCTGCCCCGGCACAGCCGGTCCGCCGTGCTCTTCGAGGCCACCAAGCGGGTACTCGAGCTGAAGTTCGGCCGTGTCGGACTGGTCCCGGCGTGGTCGGACCGACCCGCCACCACCACGCGTCATTTCCTGGGGTCGGTCCGCGTGTTCGACGCACCCGCCCCCGGGGTGGTGCGGGCCGATGCCAACCTCCTGGTCACCAGTAACCGGGGAGTCGAGCACACCGCGCTCGTCAGCGCCGCGCGCCGGGACCTGCTCCGCGAGCATCACGGGCGCTGGCTGCTGCTGCGCAGGTGTGTCCTGCTAGACGTGGAGGTCGCCACCCATGAACAGCTATCCGTCATCTTCTGAAGGCGAACACCAGGAGGATGTCCTGTTGTGCAGGGTCTCGTGCGAGTCGGCATCGGTCGACGTCCTGCTGCACCCGACCGGCAACGGCCGGCGACTGCTGCTGGTGTCCGAGCGCACGGGACACCGTGCACTGCTCGACGCCACGGCCCTGGACGCGCTGTGCGCCCTGACTCCCACGGCGGTCACCGCCGTGGTGCGCGCCGCCGTGGAGGAGGGGGCGCCCACATGACGGCCGTCGCCTTCGACTACACCGCGCCCACCACCGTCGACGAGGCGTTGCGCACGCTTCACTCCCCCGGGCTGACAGTGACACCGCTGGCCGGCGGGCAGAGCCTGCTGCCCCTGCTGACCCGCCGTGAGGTGCGCCCGGACCTGGTCGTGGACCTGAACGGGATACCCGGCCTGGCGGGGATCGAGGTGTCTCCCCACCGCGTCAGGATAGGCGCGATGACCAGACTGCGCGATCTGGAGCAGCACGCGGAACTGGCCACCGCACTGCCCGTGTTGGCCTCCGCCGCCGCCTCGGTGGCCCATCCGCACATCCGCGGGCGTTCCACGCTGGGCGGTTCGTTGTGCCATGCGGCCCCGGCCGCCGAACTCCCGGCGGTCGCGGTCGCTCTCGGCGCCGACGTGGTGCTGCGGTCGGTACGCGGAGCGCGGTCCGTACCCGCGGCCCGGTTCGCCACCGGTGCCGGAGCCACCGTCCGCGCGCCGGACGAGGTGCTGACCGAGGTCGTCTTCCCCCGCGCCGACGGGCTCGCGTACGAGTTCAGCGAGCTGGGCACGCGCGGCAGCACCGGGTACCCCGTCGTCGGCGTGTGCCTGGGGCTCCACGTCGCCGACGGTCTCGTCCGGGCCGCACGTGTGGTGGTGGCCGGATGCGGGCCCGTCCCCGTTCGGCTGCCCGGCGTCGAGGCCGAACTGGCGGACCGCCCCGTCGCCGGACCGCACCGGGGGCTGGTCGCCTCGGTCGCAGCGGAGGTCGCCCGAGGCCCTGGACCCGAGGACCAGGAGTACCGGACCGAGGCGGCCGGTGTGCTGCTTCTGCGAGCACTCACGGCACGAGCCGCCCGGGAGGGACGATGAGCGTCCGGACAGTCACGGTGCGGGTCAACGGGGTCGTGCGCACCGAAGACGCCTGGGACCACACCACCCTGGCCGAACACCTGCGCACCGGCCTGCGGCTGACCGGCACACACGTCGGCTGCGGTACCGGCGACTGTGGCGCCTGCGTGGTGCTGCTCGACGGGGAGCCGGTCTGCTCCTGCCTCGTCCTCGCGGTGCAGGCCGACGGCCGGGAGATCAGCACGGTGGAGGGGGTCGCCGGCGGCGGTGACCTGACGAGGGCTCAACGCGCCCTCATCGAGGAGCACGGCCTCCAGTGCGGATTCTGCACCCCCGGCTTGGTGGTGCGGATGGCCCACGCCGCCGGCCGCGGCGGGAGCGAAGCGGACGTGCTGGCCGGGCACTTGTGCAGGTGCACCGGCTACGACGGCATCCGCGCCGCACTGCGCAAGCTCTCCGGCGGTTCGGGGGGCGACCGGTGAGCGGGGCGCACCAGCACATCGGGAGGCCCGTTCCGCCTCGCCACCACGACCGGTTGGTGCGCGGGCACGGCCGCTTCCTCGCCGACCTGCGCGCGGCGGGAGTGCTGTACGCGACGCTCGTGCGAAGCCCGCTCGCACACGCTCGGATCGTCGGCTTCGACGCCTCCGCCGCCAGGAGCGACCCACGCTGCGCACTCGTGCTGGGCCCCGACGACCTCGCCGAGCGCACGGCGCCGATCCCGACCGCCTGGCGGTTGCCCGGTCAGCCGGAGGACCGCATTCCCATCGCCGCGCACACCGCTCGCTACGCCGGGCAGCCGCTGGGCATCGTGGTCGCGGACACCCCGACCGCGGCCGAGGACCTCGCCGAAGCCGTACGGCTCGACCTCGATCCCCTGCCCCCGGCAGCCACCCTCGCCGATGCGCTGGCCGAGCACGCTCCGCCCATCGTGCCGGGTGCCGCGGGCAACGAGGCCGGGAGCATTCGCCTCGGCTCTCCCGAGGAGGACGTCGCCGCGGCTTTCGCGCGAGCGGAACTGGTCGTGGAACGAGAGTTCACCCTGCCGAGGGTGAACCCCTCCCCCCTGGAGCCGCGCGGTGTGCTGGCCGAGTACGACCCGGGCACCGGACTGCTCACCGTGCACGCCGGCAGCCAGTCCCCGCACTCCATGCGTCAAGACCTCTGCGCCGTGCTGGGAATGCGCGCGGACCGGGTGCGCGTCATCGCGCCGGACATAGGCGGGTCGTTCGGCAGCAAGGTCGTGCTCTACCCGGACGAGGCGATGGTGTGCGCGGCCGCGGTCGCCCTGGGCGCCGCGGTGCGCTGGGTGGAGTCGCGCGCGGAGAACTTCGACGGCGCCTACCAGGGGCGGGGCCAGCGGACCACCGCTCGCCTGGCCGTCGGCCACGAGGGCCGGTTCCTGGCGTTCGACGCGCACATCCTCGCGGACCTGGGCGCATACGCGACCCAGGCGGGCAGCGGACCGCATCAGGTGACCGCCCTGACCCTCCAGGGTCCGTACCACGTGGACGCCGCCGCGGCCACCGTCACCGGGGTGTACACCACCCGCGTCCCCACCGGCGCCTACCGCGGGTACGGCATGCAGGAAGCGGCGTTCATCCGTGAGCGGCTCATCGAGGAAGCGGCCCGTGAACTCGACGTTCCGGCATTGGAGTTGAGGCTGCGGAACCTGATCCGACCCGAGGAGCTGCCGCACACCACGCACACCGGACTCACCTACGACAGCGGCGACTACGGTGCCGCACTGCGCCGTGCCGCCACCCTGGCCGAGCGCCCACCCCCCTCGGACCCGCCGTGGGTGCGCCGGGGCACCGCCGTCGTGGCCGCGGTGGAGATCACCGCGTTCGCGCCCTCCGCTCTGCTCGAAACGTTCGGGATCGCGTGGAGCGGCTGGGAGGGAGTGCGGCTGCGGATCAACCACGACGGGACCGTCACCGCCTACTCCGGGGTGATCGCGGTCGGCCAGGGCATCGAGACCAGCCTGGCCCAGATCGCGGCCGAAGGGCTGGGCGTACCCCTGGACTGGGTGCGGGTCGAACTCGGGGACACCGACACCGCCCCGCACTCCGACCTCTCCGCCCAGGCCAGCCGGGCGCTGACGCTCGCGGGCGGCGCACTGCTCATCGCCGCTCGGCGGCTCGCCGACCGGATGAGAACGCTGGCCGCCGGGTTCCTGGGCACCGATCCCGACCGGGTGACCCAGCGGATCGGCTCCCGTGCCGACCCGTCGTCCCCGGACGCGGCCTTTCACGGCACCGACGGCGCGAGGATCACCTGGCGCGAGGTCGCCCATCGCGGCTACCGGGGATGGGGGAACAGGAAGGACACCGACCGGATACGGCTGGAGGAGGCGGTGGACTTCGACCCGCCGCAGATCACCTTCGCACACGGCGCGCACGCCGCCGAGGTCACGGTCGATGTCGGCACCGGACGCGTCACGGTGACCGGCTACTGGGCCGTTCACGACAGCGGCGTGCTGGTCAACCCGCTGATCGCGCACGGGCAGATCGCCGGGGGAATCGCCCAGGGGCTGGGACAGGCGCTGAGCGAGGAGGCCAGGGCCGACGCCGAGGGTGTCCCCGTCACCCGGTCGTTCCGCGAGTACGCCGTCCCCGCGGCCCAGGACGTTCCCGAAGACCTCGTCATCGAGCACACCTGCACTCCCAGCACGGCGATTCCCGGGGGGTTCAAGGGTCTCGGCGAGGGCGGCACCCTCCTGCCGCCCGCGGCGGTCACCTGTGCGGTGGCCGCCGCGGTTCCCGAGATCGCGCACACCCTCACCTCGCTCCCCCTGACTCCGTCGCGCGTCCGTGCGGCGCTCCGAGCAGCGGGCATCACGGCGGAAGGCGGCCTCCGATGACACTCTCCGGCGAGACGACGACAGTGCGCGAGGCGGTGTTCGACCTGCTGCGCGCGGAGGGCATGACCACCGTTTTCGGCAACCCCGGGTCGCTGGAACTGCCCATGCTGCGCGACTTCCCCGACGACTTCCGGTACGTGCTGGGCCTGCAGGAGTCGGTGGTGGTGGCGATGGCCGACGGGTACGCGCAGGCCACCCACCGCCCCGTGCTGGTCAACCTGCACTCGGCAGCCGGGGTGGGGCACGCGATGGGCGCGCTGTTCACCGCGCGCCGCAACCGGACGCCGCTGGTGGTCGTCGCCGGCCAGCAGGCGCGCTCCCTGCTGGAGGGCCACCCGTATCTGTTGTCGGAGGACCCGGCCACGCTGCCCCGCCCGTACGTCAAGCTCAGTCGCGAGCCCGCCCGCGCCCAGGACGTGCCGTCGGCCATCTCCCGCGCCCGGCACCTCGCGACCGCTCCGCCCGCGGGGCCGGTGCTCGTGTCCGTCCCGAGGGATGACTGGGACCAGCCCGCCGAACCCCCCGTCACGGCCAGGCTGACGAGCACCACCGTGGCCGCGGACCCCGGCCTGCTCGCCCGCGTCGGCCAGGCGCTGGCGCTCGCGGAGTCGCCCGTCCTGATCGCGGGGGCCGGGGTCGACCGCGAGATGGCCGTGCCCGACCTGGTGACGCTGGCCGAGGCACACCAGGCGCCGGTCTGGGCGGAACCGATGTCCCACCGCTGCGCCTTCCCCGAACTTCACCCGCTGTTCGCCGGCTTCCTGCCGCCGGTGCGCGAGGACATCGTGCGTGCGCTGACGGGAAACGACCTCGTGCTGTCGGTGGGTGCGCCGGTGTTCACGTACCACGTTCCGGGAACCGGCCCGCATCTCCCGCCCGGGACCGACCTCTATCTGCTCACCGACGACCCCGAGCAGGCGTCCTGGTGCCCGAGCGGTACCGCTGTCATCACCGGGCTGGCGCCCGCCCTGCGGATGCTCGGCGCCCACCCGCCAAGGAGGCCGCGCACCCCGCCGCCCGCCCGGCAGCCCCCGAAACCGCCCACGCCCTGCGCCGACCGGATCTCCCAGGCGCACTTGGTGCACGCCCTTGCCGAAGCACGGCCTGCGGGGTGCGTCCTGGTGGAGGAGGCTCCGGGAACCCGGCCGGTGATGTGCGAGTACCTGCCCAATCCGGGGCCCGAAACCTTCTACACGACCGCGAGCGGCGCGCTGGGACACGGACTTCCCGCGGCGGTCGGCATGGCGCTGGGGCGGCCGGGAGCCCGAGTGGTCGCCGTGGTGGGCGACGGCTCCGCCATGTACGCCATCCAGGCGCTGTGGTCGGCGGCCCGGCTTCGTCTCCCGATCGCCGTCATCGTGGTGAACAACCGCCGTTACGCCACCGTGGAGGGGTTCGCCGAACGATTGGGCATGGGAAAACCGGTGGGCACGACGCTCGACGGGCTGGATTTCGCCGCACTCGCCACCGCCCAGGGCTGCGTGGGAAAAAGGGTCGTCGATCCGGCCGAACTGGTGTCCGCGCTGAGGGCCGCGCTCACCGCCACCGGCCCGTACGTGCTCGAGGTGGTGGTGGACGGGTGAGCCACGCCCTACCGCACGGTCAGGCCACCATCGGGCCGCAGCACCTCACCGGTCATGCCCTCTGCCGCGGGGGACGCCAGGAACCGGTACAGGGGGGCGACCTGCTCGGCGCGCAGGACCACGCCCAGCGGGTTGAACGCCCGCACCGTCGCCGTGATCTCGTCGGCACCGGCGAAGACCCGCAGACCGTCCATCGTGCGCAGTCCGGTCACGATCCCACCCGGGGCCACGGCGTTGACCCGGACCGCGGGCGCGAGGTCGGCGGCCAGGTGGCGCACCACCCCCAGCGCCGCGTGCTTGGCGGCGGCGTACGCGATGCCCGCGCCGTTGCCGCGCACGAGGTAGGACGCGTCGGACAGGGTGAAGACCATCGAGCCCTTGCTGTCGGCGAGGGCCCTGACAGCCGCCCGTGCCCCGAGCAGGTAGCCGACGACGTCCACATCGAGCAGATACCGGGTCACTTCGGCCAGTTCGGCGCCGCCCGCGTCGCGTATCCCGATCCCGCCGTCGTGGACCCCCGCGTTGCCGACGAACAGGTCCAGCCCGCCGAAGCGGGACAACGCGACGTCCACCACCCCGTCGTTGGCATCGGGGTCACGTACGTCGCCGACCACCCACCGCACCCGGTCCGAGTCCCCGTCCGCGGGAGCGTCGCGGTCGAGCACGGCGACCCGATAGCCGTGTGCGGCCAGGTCGGCCACGACGGCGCGACCGATTCCCGAGGCGCCGCCCGTCACCACGGCAACCGGCTCCCGCTCCACCCGCCGACCGTCTTCGCGTCCCATGCGGCTGTCTCCTCCCATCTGCCGCGTCCCCTCACTCCTCGTCCAGGTCACGCCGGCGGCGGCTGCCACAGCCCCGTGTCCGGGCAGCCCAGGAGGCTCGCCGACACCGCGTCGTCGCGCGCCGACGCCACCCCCCAGGTGTCACTCGTCTGCGCGTTGCCCGGGTAGACGCGGGGAGTCCACTCGTGGTCGGGATCGATCCGCAGCATTCCCGTGGTGTATTCGGCGACGAATCTCGATGCGGGCTCCTGGAAATATGTGAAAGTGTTCGCCCCGACACCGTGCCGGCCCGGCCCCCACAGCGGAGTGTAACCTTTCCTGACCATGGCACCGGTTGCCCGCATGAATTCATCGATCCCGCGTAATTCGAAGGCGATGTGGTTGAGCGAAGTATGCGGTGCCCGGGTGAACGCGAGCATGTGGTGGGCCGTACCGGAACGGAGGAATACCATGATGTCCTCCACCCAGTCGCTCACCTTGAGGTCGAAAACCGATTGATAGAAGGCCAGTGCGGTCGGCAGATCCGAGGTGTTGAGCACCACATGGCTGATCCCGGTCGGTCTGCCCTCACCCGGTTCGACGGGCCGGAACGCCCGCACGTCCAGCCGGGACGACACCTCGACCGTGCGTCCCTCGCAGTCAAGGAACCGGAACCGGTAACCGCCACCCGCATCGTCGCAGGTGGCGGGCTCGCTGACGAGGCGGCCGAGCGGGTGTGCCACCACTCGCCCGGCGATCGCGTCCACGTCCGCGTCGGTGGCCGCGGCCAGACACAGCAGGTCGACCCGGGGCTTGGCGGTGGCCCGTAAGCGCAGCACCTGGTTCTCCTGGCACCCGGCTCCGAGGAACACCCGGTCCGAGTCCGTATCGACGAGGTCCAATTGCCAGTGCTTCTGGAAGAATTCGCGCGCGGCGGCGAGGTCGGGTACACCGAGCGCCACACTCCGGACATGGGTAATCAAGAGAGTCCACTCCCGGGCTCAAGCAGAACGGCTTCGATGCTTTCCGCAAAACGATACTACCGCCGCAGTGAAAGGAACTACCCTGAACCAGCCTTCTTCGCCGGCCTTCTGCGCCAATATCGGTTGTCCCGGGCCCTCGGGGTTTTCTCGGCGTCTTTCGTTCCAGGCGCGGCGGCGGACGAGTCGGCTCGAGCGGCGGCGACGCGGCCGGACGGATATTGACTTCAGATCAGAAACCGGCGAATGGCGCTGTCCCACCTTGGCCTCGACCGCTGAGTACGCCCGCCGCCTAGCCGCGCAAGTGATCCAGAACGAGTTTTCGAAGTACGCACGCCGCCACTGCGAACGCCCCCGCTGATCACGAGCTTCACGAGCGGCCGAAGACGCCCCCGGTCCTCGGCCGGGCCGGATGGACACCGTTGCGGGGTATCGGTCAGAGGTTCTGTAGCCGCAGGGTACCTGGCCTGTTGGATGCGGACAGTGACAGTGAAATTGAAGCGGTCGGCCGGGTTCAGATGATCGTTGGCAGCCAGTCCAGGGCCGAGATGGCCCCTGCCACCAGGACCGTTGCGCCGAAGGCTCCGTAGAACGGGCCCGTCAACAGGCCGACCAGGGAGTACCTGATGACCTGTGTTGAAGCCAGCATGCCCGTGTCGAGGTGGTCGGCCCCGTAGTAGCCGAGCACCAAACCGAGCTGCGTGACCAGCCCGGCTGCGGCCGCGGCCTTCCAGCGGCTCCGGAAGACGAGCCCCACGCCGATCGTGATCATGCCCCACAATGCCAGCCCGTGCCAGAGCCCGAACCACAGCGGAGAGTCGACCATGGTTTCGGCCCCGCGTGTCAGCGTCCCTGCCACCAGGGCGCCAAGCCCGACCAAGACGATGACGAGGTTTCCCATAGCGGATCGCGGACCGGGCAGTCCGGACGGTGACGTTGGTTCCCTCGACGGGCCGGGCCTGGGAACACTGTCTATTGCCGGCATGCCCTCATCTTCATATGCCGTTTGCTCGCTCTGTGGTCTTCGTCGCCCGTCAGCTGACTGGTTCGGCCGGGGCGCGGAGGGCCGGGGTGTAGGCGGGTGGTGGTACGTGGAGTTGGCCGGTGGTGTAGTCGCCGAACCGCCATCCGCTCCAGCGGCGATCTCACGCGCCCGGACCCGGGAAGTAGCCCAGCCGGGCACAGGACTTCAGCAACACCAGAAGCGTGAGCAACGATTCCGGGCGCTCATGGGTCCGCTTCGCCGCCCGGGCAATCTCGGCCTCATCAGGGGTGAAGAACTGCATCAGCTCGCGGTCGGAAACGATCCGCTTGAACCTCGGATACGCCGTCCGCTCCACCGACGCCACGACCACACCGCCCATCACATGACCGGCAGCACACCCTACCCAACTCAGACTCAGACCCATGAGGGCAGCGGGTCCGGCGACGGAAATCCGGCGGCCGCCGAGGGTACGCACTCGACGGTCATGGGCGTTCCGCAGGTCAGCGATCCGTACGCCAGTGGACAGCAAGCGAACGGCGGCGGACCCGCGCGCTGACGCAGATGCAGACGTTCCACACGGGCCCCTGTGGTCCGCGAACTGCCATCCCATACATTCATGAGCATGGCCCCGGACATCCTGAGACAACCGACGCCGGTTACCTGGCGTTCTGCCAGGAGCATCGGCGTGGACAGAATCGCCCTCACCCGGACCGTGTGGTGCGGCTGAACCGCATCAACCCCACCCGCCCCCCCTACGCCCGCCCATAGCGCAGCCCATAGCGGCGGCGCAGAAAGCACTGCTGCCCATGACTCGCACGAAGTCGTCCGTGATCACCGCCCCCGGCATGGCGCACTTGCTGTTGCTGGTGCTCTTCTGCTTCTCAGGCTTCGCCCTTCTGCTGCCCGTCTCACCGCAGTGGGCGGTACACGGAGGCGCCAACGAGTTCGGCGCCGGACTCGTCACCGCCGTGCTGATGGCCACCACCGTGCTGGCCCAACTGCTCGTCAAAGCTGCCCTGCGCAGGCTGGGGTGGCCGCGCACGCTCGCTCTCGGGGCCCTGCTTCTCGGCCTGCCGGCGCCGTTGCAGGCCCTCAATGACAGTCTCTGGGCGGTCCTGGCCACCACCGCCCTGCGAGGGCTGGGGTTCGGCATCGTCACCGTCTGCGGTTCCACCGCTGTCGCGATCATCGCTCCCCGTGGACGCCAAGGAGCCGCCATCGGCGTGTACGGCCTGGCGATCGCTCTGCCTCAGATGGTGCTCACCCCGGCCACTTCGGCCCTGACCGCAGCACTCGCCCTCCCCACGATCATCGCATGCGGTGCGCTGCCCGTCCTCGCCCTGCCCTTCACCCGCGCCCTGGGACGCGCGGTCGAGACCCGCACCGAGGTTCCGGCGTCGGAACAGACCTCAGTGGGCGCGGCCCCTGCGTCCACAGTGCTCCGCCGCATCCTGCTGCCGCTCATCACGCTGCTGCTGGTGACCTCGGCCGGAGGTGCCGTCCTGACATTCACACCCCAGTTCGCGGGCCGGCCCGCCCTGGCCGCGAGCGCGTTGTTCCTCTTCACCGCCGGCGCCGCGGCGGCCCGCTGGGGTTGCGGAGTCCTGGCAGATCGCTTCTCGTCGCGCCCGCTGACCTGTACGCTCCTGGCCGCCGCCTGCGCCGGGCTCATACTCATCACCGTCGCCGTCCGCTCCGGCCAGCCGCCCATCGCCGGCCTGCTGGGCGGCCTCGTCCTGCTGGGAGCGGCGTACGGTGGGCTGCAGAGCATCACCCTCGTTCAAGCGCTCAACCAGGCCGGAACCGAAAACCGGCACACCACCTCCGTTGCCTGGAACATCGGCTACGACAGCGGAACCGGCCTCGGGTCCCTCTTGCTCGGCCTCGCCGCACAGATCGCCACCTTCTCGACCGGATTCGGCGCCATGTCCGGTGCACTCGCACTCATCGCGGTCGTGGTCATGTCGACAGGCAACCGGTCACCCAACGAGCCCGTTGAGGACTCGGCCGACGCAGCCCACCGCACGACGCGCCGCTTGCCCTCCGACTGCCAGTGAGTAGTGCCTGTCCGGCGGAACATGCTCGCGGCAGGTGAGTCCGGGCAGTGACCCACTGGGCGCGACTGGGAAGGGGCGTCAGGCCACGGAGAACTTGGCGACGTACTCGTCGAAGGGCTCAATGCCGACTTCCGCACGGAGTTCGTCCACGCGCTCGGGCTCTTCACAGGGCCACGGAACCGGCGCCCCGTCCTTCACGCCGGCGATCTGAGTTCCGTAGACCTGCTTGCGGCCCTCATTGACCAGCGTGCGGTCGCGCAGGAAGGCCAGCTCGCGCGGGCCGGCCGAGCCTGCCGACACCGCCTGCTGCATCAACTGGAGGGCGCGACGCTGGATGTCGAGCTGCCGGTCGGCGTGCTGAGCGATCAGCCATGCCGCGCGTGCGGCCCCCTCGCCGACCAGTTCCGCCGTCGGCCAGCCGCACTCCTCCATGATCTCGCCGAGCCGGTCACCGTGCCGGGCGGTCAGCCGCCGCCACTCCAGTTGCTCGGCGGGATCATCGCTGTTCGCGCGGACCGCGGACTGGTGATCGGCCGCAGCCATCTCCGTGCCGGATCGCTGCGACGGTCACGATGCCCTGGAAGACATAGACACGCTTGTCGAACCTCGTGGCAACGGCCCGGAAGTTCTTGAGGGCGTTGATCGTGCGCTCGACTTCGTTGCTGGAGGTGGTCCGGACGGGTGCGCGGGCGTCCGGCGCCGAGCCGGCCGAGGCGGATGCGTTCCATCGGTGAGACGGTGAGGATCAGCATTCCGGATGATGGCGTTCGAGGGCCACCAGGGCGACGTCATCGCCCTGGTGGCGGCCGATATGTGTGAGCAGGTCATGGCGCAGGTATTCCACGAGCCGCTGGGGCCCTTTGTCGGCCCATGTGTGGAGCCGGTCGATGAGCGGGTAGAAGGTGCCGGCCGTGTCGCGTGCCTCGATCACGCCGTCGGTGTAGAGCAGCAGCAGATCACCCGGTCCGAAGGGGTAGTCCTCGGCCCGGTAGCGGCCCACCGTCAGGTCTCCGAGGCCGAGCGGCAGCGCGGGGGCACGGCCCTCGAGTTCCTTGACGGTGGCGTCACACAGCAGGAGCGGCGGGGGGTGTCCGCAGTTGACCATGCGTATCACGGGCTGGTCGTCAGGGATCTCCAGCACGGTTGCGGTGACAAACGACTCCCCCGCCCCCGGATCGGTGGGTTCGGCGCGTTCCGCGGACACGGTGGCGTCCAGTTGCGCGACGAGTTCCGGCAGCGGTACGGGCCAGTGGACGATCGCACGAAAGGCGCCGAGCACCAGTGAGGCGTCCGCGACGGCGGTGAGCCCGCTGCCGCGGACATCGCCGATGATCAGGCGGGTGCCGTGCACGGTGTGAGCCGCCGCGTACAGATCGCCGCCGATCTCCGCCCCTGGCTCGGCCGCGAGGTAGACGGAGGCGACGCGCAGCGGACCGATGCGTTCGGGCAGCGGGCGCAGCAGGACCCGCTGCGCCACCTCGGCCACCACCCGCACCTGGCTCAGTTCGCGGCCATGCCGGTCGAGCGCGCCGCGGAAGAGCACGATCAGGGCGGAGACCAGGATCAGGGTGAGGACTTCGAACAGCCGGCTGGACGTGGTCAGACGATGCTGCCAGACGTTGATCCCCATCTGGGCACCCGCAGCCACCACGCCGATACCGCTGGTGAGCAGTGGTCCGGCGAAGGACGCGGTCAGGGCGGGAGCGGCGATCAGCAGCGGTGAGAGGCGGACGCCCGCGGGGGTGAACACATCGCCGAGTGTGATCAGGATGATGAGCGCCAGAGGAATCGCGACCAGGACCCGACTTCCCTGCCCTGGCCGGCTGAACTCCGAAGATCCCTGCCGAGCATCCATCTGTACTGCATACGCCTCCCCCGGCCCCTGCGCCACCCGGTCTCACAGGAAACCCCGGTCCTCGGCTGCCCGACCGGCGGGCCGCAGTCCCCCCAGCTCGATCGAGCCGAACAGGGGGCCAGTCCGACGGTCAGTCGCCATCCAGCGGCCCGGGTGGGTCGAGTCGGTAGCCGTGTCCGCGCAGGGTGGTGAAGGCGGGCAGGGCGATGGGGGTGCGGGCCGCGGAGGCGGTCGTTTCCAGTCGGCGGCGCAGGGAGGAGATGGTGACGTCCAGGGTCTTGGTCGGCCCGAACCAGTTCTCGTCCCACACCTGTGCCATGAGTGACTCCCGGGAAACCGCTTCCCCCGGGTGCCGGGCCAGGACGGCGAGGAGCTCGAACTCCTTGGGACGCAGGTCGACCTCCCGGTCACCGAGGTGGCAGCGGCGGGCGGCGGTGTCCACGGTGAGATCGCCGATGCGGATGGGTTCGTCCGGTCCCACCGGGGTGGGTGGGCGGCGGCGGAGATGGGCGCGGAGGCGGGCGAGCAGCACGTTCATGCTGAAGGGTTTGGCGAGGTAGTCGTCGGCGCCCGCGTCCAGGCCCTCGATGACGTCGATCTCCTCACTGCGGGCGGTCAGGATGAGGATCAGGACATCGGAGTGCTCGTCGCGCAGTTGCCGGGCCACGTCGATGCCGTCCATGTCGGGGAGGCCGAGGTCGAGGAGGACGACGTCGATGGGGAGCCGGGCGGCCTCGGTCAGGCCGGAGCCGCCGGTCCGGGTCCAGGTCACGGCGTAGCCGTGGGAGCGCAGCCCCGCCGCCACATGCCGCCCGATGGTCTCGTCGTCCTCGACGACCAGTACGGATACCGCGTCCTTGGCCCCTGTCGTCCGCATGTGCCGAAGGGTAGAGCGAGTGACCGTACGGAGGCGCACGGACGGTCCGCTGTCAGAGTTCACGCAGCTCTTCCACGGCCGGCCGGGTGGATCTGCGGATGCCGCTCAGGGCCGCGCCGACGATGGCCGCGAGGGCTGTCGCCAGGGTCAGGGCGAGATACGGCCAGGGCACGGCCACGGCTTCCGGTGGTGGGTCGAAGACACCGGTGAGCACCTTGACGAGCATCTGGGTCAGGGCCCAGCCGATGAGCGCGCCTCCGGTCAGCCCGGCCGCGGCGAACGTGGCGGCCTCGCTGAAGACCAGTCCCCTGAGCTGCCGTCGGGTGGCGCCGAGGACGGTGGCGATGGCGAAGGTGCGGCGGCGTTCGGCGAGGCCGAGGGCCAGGACGATGCCGCCCGCGCCGGCTGCCAGCAGGACCGCGAAGGCGAGTTCGATCCGGGTGAGTCCGGACAGGTCCACGGAGGTGAGGCTGGATCCGACCTGAGACCGGGTCTGGGTGAGGTCGGTGACCTTCGCGGTGGTGCCGAGCCGGTGGCGCAGCCGCGTGGCGACGGTCTTCTGGTTGGCGCCTCCGGTGTCGACCAGGAAGGTGCCGACCGCGTCGCTGCCGGTGGTCTTGGCGATGTACGCGGCGTTGGCGACGAAGAAGCTGTCGCGTGGCGCGGTGGGGAATTCCTTGACGACGCCCGCGTAGTGGAAGGGCACGGTGTGGAACGTCTTGGTGCGGGTGTCCTGGAGCCGCAGCTTGAGTGTGTCGCCGGGGGCCAGTTGGAAGTCTTTGACGGTCTCCTCGCTGACCAGGAGGGAGTCGGGCCGGGCGGTCAGTTTGGACATCAGACTCTTGGCACTGCCGCCGGCGAAGTAGGCGTTCTGCAGGGAGGTGGCGGAGGTGATGGTGGACGGCCGGACCCCGTACAGGTCCTGCAGATCCGCTCCGACGTAGGCGAACCGGTGCTGAAGCGGTTCCACGTGGCGCACCCCCGGGATCGCCGCCAGGGGGTTGGCCGCGCCGGGCCCGACGCGGGAGCCGGGTGACTGGGTCACCGTCACATCGGCGCCGTTGGTGAGGCGGGCGTCGACCTCGGCCTGTTGCCGGTAGGTGGAGTTGAACGACGCGGTGGACGCGGCGAAGGAGAGGGCCAGCGCGAGCAGGACGACGGCGCGTGCCAGTGGGCGCCGCCGCCGGGACAGGCTCGCGGCGGTCGTTCCGGCCATGGCACCGGTCAGCGGCCGGACCAGCCGGGCAAGGGGGCGCCGCCCGTAGGTCAGGGCGAGCGTCACCAGCCGCCACAGCAGCAGGGCGGAGCCGAACCAGAGGAGGGCCGGTCCCAGGAAGGCCCAGTAGGACACGGAGATGGTGGGGACGCCTTCCGGGGCCAGGACCAGGGAGTAGTTGTTGGAACTGGATGCGCGGAAGACGAAGTAGGAGACAGCCAGCAGGATGAGGTCGGGGTAGAACTTCATCCAGCGCGGGGTGCCCGCCCGGCCCACCACCCGGCGGGCCTCGGCCACGGTGCCCTGCCGCAGATCGCGCACCGCGGGGACCAGGACGGCCGCCGCGGCGATGACCAGCCCCAGCAGCAGGGCGAGGGCGAACCAGCCGGCCGTCGATACCGCGGCGGAGCCGAAGGACACCGTGCCGAAGGCGGCCCGGCCCACGCCCGCGGCGATGCCGAGGCCCAGCAGGCCACCCGCCAGGCCGACGGCTGCCGCCTCGGTCGCCGCGAGGCCGACGACCTGGCGGACGCCGAGTCCGCGGGTGCGCAGGAGGGCCTGTTCGCGCCGTCGCCGGTCGGCTCCGGCGCCGGCCACCGCCGCCGTCAGCAGAGCGGCCAGGGCCGCTCCGGGCACGCCGAGGAAGAGGAAGAGGATCTGGGCGTAGAGGGCGTCCTGGCGTGCGCTGTCGAGTGCGGCGCCGAGGTTGTCGCCGACCAGCCCGCCGCCGGCGGTGCGCGCCTCGGTGTTGTGGGCCGCGCCGGTCGTCGCGGTGTACGCGGCGGCGGGGTCGGCAGGCAGCCGGGCGTCCCGGGCGACATGGATCTGTGTGGTGACCGCGGTCGGGTCGGCGGCCTTGATGGGCGCCGTGGTCCTGGTGAACTGTGCGGCGGGCAGCAGGATGACGTTGTCGGGGGGCGCGGTGGGCTGGGTCTGGGGCGGGGCGCCGACCTTCTGGAACAGGGAGTCGGCCTGGGGCAGGTCGACCACCCCGGCCACCTTCACCCGGGCCGGTCCGCCTCCCGGGCGGCCGATGGTGACGGTGTCCCCGGGGGCGGCATGCAGATTGGCCGCGGTCTGCTGGGCGATGAGCACTCCGGAGGTGCTGCCTGTGAGCTGCCGGATCTCGCCGGGGAAGGCGGTGCGGTAGCCGGGTGGCAGGCCGAGCACGACCCCGGGGCCGGTGCTCTGGGTGGATCCGCCGGTCCTGGCGTGGAAACCGGTGCTGTGCGCGAATCCGACGGGGAGCGCGGTGCGCGTGCCGGGCGCGGACCGTACGGTGTGCAGCACCGAGGCCGGTTTGGCGCCCGGCTGGACCTGGACCTGCCAGTCGACCGCGACCGAGCGCACCGCGCGGTCGGTCATGGTGGATTTGGAGGCGGTCAGGAAGGAGCCGAGCGCGGCGACCAGCGCCACGGCGAGCGAGATGCCGAGCGCGGCGGCGAGGAGCCGGCCACTGCGGCGCCGGACGAGCCCGGACAGCCAGGTGATGATCACGACGTCTCTCCTCGAGTCGCGTTCGGCCGCGCTCGCGGGGCGGTGCGCGGTCCGGAGATGGGGGCGGGGAGCGTGGTGGCCAGCCGCCCCTCGTGCATGGGCCAGCGCTCGGTGAGGCGTTCGCCGACGGTGGGATCGTGGGTGGTCACCACGAGCGCGGCGCCCAGTTCGGCCGCCGTCTCCAGCAGGACGTCCACCACGTGGCGGCCGGTGGCGCGGTCGAGCTGTCCGGTGGGTTCGTCGGCGAGGACCACCCTCGGGCGCAGCGCGAGCACCCTGGCCACCGCCACCCGCTGCGCCTGGCCGCCCGAGAGTTCCTCGGGCAGCTTGTCGGCGAGGTCCCCGATGCCGACGGCGTCGAGGGCGGACAGCGCGCGGCGGCGGGCCTCGGGCTCCGAGGTGCCCGACAGAGCCAGCGGCAGTGCGGTGTTCTCCACCACGTCGAGAGCCGGGATCAGGCTCGGGGACTGGAAGACCACGCCGATGTCCCGGGCGGTGGCGGGGCGGCCGAGGGCCGGCCAGGTGATCTCCCCGCTGGTGGGCCGCTCCAGCCCGGCCATCAGATGCAGCAATGTGGACTTGCCGGATCCGGAGGGGCCCATGATGGCGATGCGATCGTCGGCCCGCACTTGGCAGGTGGCGCCGTGCACCGCCACGACGGCGTGCTCGCCCTGGCCGTAGGTGCGGGCGGCGTCACGGCAGTCGATGAGGGGGGCGCCGGGGCCGGTGGGGTTCACGGCTGGATCCTTCCGTCGCGCAGGACGAGTACCCGGTCGGCGAAGCCGACCACCTCGGTGTTGTGGGTGACGACGAGAACGCCGCGACCGGCGTCGGCCCGGCTCTTGAGCAGGTCGAGCACGCGCTGTTCGGTCCGTCCGTCCAGTTCGCCGGTGGGCTCGTCGGCGAGGAGCACATCGGGGTCGTTGGCCAGGGCGACGGCCAGCCCCGCGCGGGCCAGTTCACCGCCGGCCAGTTCATGCGGCAGGGCGTGGGCCCGGCCACGCAGGCCCACCCCGTCGAGCAGGGCGGCGATATCGGGGGCACCGCTCCGGCGCCCTCTGGCGGCGGCCTGAGCGAGGCGGATGTTCTCCCATACGTTCAGATGGGCGATGAGGTTGCCGGACTGCAGCAGGACACCGACGCGGCGGGCGCGCAGCCGGGCCCGCTGAGCTTCGGGGCGATGACTGATCCGCTCCCCGCCGACGCGGACACAGCCTCCCGCCGGTTCGTCCAGCCCGGCCAGGCACGCGAGCAGGGTGGACTTGCCCGAACCGGAAGGGCCGACGACGGCGACGGTCTCGCCGCGCCGGACGTGGAGGGACACCCCGCGCAGCGCGAGGGTCTCCTCCTCGCCGGTGCGGAAGAACCGGTAGAGCTCCCTGGCGTCGAGGGCGGTCGCCTCGTCCGCCCGAGCGGCTGCCACGGAGGCGGTGGTCATCGCTGCCACCGGAGCGAATCGCTGACGATGCGCCAGGGGTCGACGTTGTCGGCGCCGGTCGGGCCGGTCAGGGTCAGGACGACCTGCCGGCCGTTGTGGAAGAACACGTACCGCTCCACCGAGTCAGGCACGCTCTTACCGGTCACCTGGTTGGGGGGCGAGTCCGTTCGGTAGCTGATCCGGACGGCTTGTCCGGCCTTCCGATGGACGGCCGTGACGCCGCCGAGGGCGAAGTGCTCGGCCTGCTTGCGGAGGGCGGGGACCATGCCCTCCTTCACCGACCGGACGGTGGGCGCGGCCCCGGTGGAGCTCTGCGAGACCTCGACCATGTTGAGCTTGTCGCTGAAGGTGGTGGTGCCGTGGGTGGAGGAGCGGGACCAGCCCTCCGGCACCTTGATCGTGAACCCGCCGGCGGGCGGCCGGTAGGCGACGTACACCTGATCGTCGGGGATGTCTCCGGGCGGGTTGGACTCGGTGGGAGCCGGGCCGGTTCGCTGGGTGGGAGACGAGCCGGAAGATGCCTTGGAACCGCTGTGTGAGCCGCCGCCGGAGCCGGAGCAGCCGGCGACCACCGCGGCGGTCAGGGCGACGGCGACGGGAACGGCGAGGATGGCTCGCTTGCTCATGATGTCCTCCACATAGGGCGAACCGCTGGTGCCCCCGACGCTAGGGAGGAGGCGGTAAACGCTCGCCACGACGACGGTTAGACGACGGCAAAACCGGCCGGTGCCGTCCCTGTCCCGGCCTGGCCGGGCGCGCCCGCGCTCATGATGGGTGTATGAGAAAGCGCGTGATACGAGTGGCCGTGATGGCGGTATTGGTGGCCCTCGTCCTCCTCGCCACGCCGCTGGCGCTCGGGATCCAGACGTCCTTCTTCGCGGACGAGCACGATGAGCTGGAGCGTACGGCGCTGGCGGCCGCCATCCATGTGCCCGCGCAGTTCGTGGCGGGCGACCACGTGGAACTGCCCGGCCATGAGCGGGGAACCGACGTCGGGGTGTACGACCTCTCCGGGCGGCTGCGCGACGGCAGCGGTCCCAGGAAGGCGGACGCGATCACCCGGTCGGCCAAGGGCGGGACGGCGACCCGGGGGCACGGCGACCACCAGATCGTGGTGGCCGTGCCCATAGCGACCGGAGAACAGGTGATCGGTGTGGTCCGCGCCTCGACCGGGACACCGCAGGTCTGGCAGCGCGTCACCCTGGCCTGGCTCGGACTGGCCGGCACCGCCCTGGTGGCGTTGGCCACGGCCGTCGTGGTGGCACGCAGACAGGCGCGCACGCTCACCGCACCGTTGGAGGCACTGTCGACGAAGGCCGAGGCGGTGGCGGACGGGGATCTGACCGCGCGTGCCGAGAGCAGCGCGATCGCCGAGATCGACCAGGTGGCGCGCACCCAGAACGCCATGGTCGAGCGTCTGACCAGGTGGCTCGAGCACGAGCGCCACTTCACCTCCAACGCCTCCCATCAGCTGCGCACCCCGCTGACCGGTCTGCGGTTGGGGCTGGATGCGGCCGCCGTCGGTCCCGACACGGAGCTGCGGGCGGCCGTGCTGGAGGCCCTGGAGCAGGTCCGGCACCTTCAGCGGACCGTGGACGAGGTGCTCCGGCTGGCCAGGGCGACGCCACGCACCGGTGTGCCCGCGGCCGCCCGGCCCGCCGCCGAGGTGGTCGAGCGGGTGAAGCGCCGCTGGCACGGCACGTTCGCCGCCGAGGGCCGGCGCCTGGACTTCGGTGTCGAGCCCGGCGGCGGGGGCCTGCAGATCCCCGAGCGCACCGCCGAGCAGATCCTGGACGTCCTCCTGGACAACGCCCTGCGCCACGGCCGCGGCACGGTCGAGGTCACCGTGCGCGAGATGGGCGGCGCCCTCGCCATCGACGTGTCCGACGAGGGGACGCTGACGCTCGACCGGCGGGCCGTCTTCGAACGGGGGGCGACGACATCGCGGGCCGGCAGTGGCATCGGGCTGACGCTGGCGCGGGAAATGGCCGAGGCGGCCGGCGGGCGGCTCACCCTCGTCCGGAAGGCGCCCACCACCTTCACCTTGCTGTTTCCGGTCGCGGAGCCACCGCCGTTCCCCGAGTGAGGCGGGCGGGCGGAGGCC